>JAWKZQ010000005.1:0-178910 GCA_041395865.1 Pseudomonadales bacterium | reverse complement strand
TGCCCGTCACTCCCACTCAATGGTTGCAGGCGGTTTTGAGGAAATATCGTAGGTGACCCGTGAAATCCCCTTCACTTCGTTGATGATACGGCTCGATACCTTTTCCAGCAGTTCGTAGGGCAGGTGCGCCCAGCGCGCCGTCATAAAGTCGATGGTTTCCACGGCGCGAACCGCCACTACGTATTCGTATTGGCGCGCATCGCCCACAACGCCCACCGATTTAACCGGCAGGAAGACGGTAAAGGCCTGGCTGACCTTGTGGTAGTAGTCGGCATTGTGCAGCTCTTCGATAAAGATGGCATCGGCATCGCGCAGGATATCCGCGTATTCCTTTTTCACCTCGCCCAGAATACGGACGCCCAGCCCCGGCCCCGGGAAGGGGTGGCGATAAACCATATCGTAGGGCAGGCCCAGTTCCAGGCCGATTTTGCGCACTTCGTCTTTAAAAAGCTCTCGCAGCGGCTCAACCAGGCCCAGCTTCATGTCCTCCGGCAGGCCACCCACATTGTGGTGGGATTTAATCACATGCGCCTTGCCGGTTTTTGCCGCGGCGGATTCGATCACGTCCGGGTAAATTGTGCCCTGCGCCAACCACTTCACGTTGTCGATTTTATTGGACTCTTCATCGAAGACTTCAATAAACGTATTGCCGATGATCTTGCGTTTCTTTTCGGGATCCGATTCGCCCTTGAGGCGGGTCAGGAAAAGTTCTTCCGCATCGGCGCGAATCACACGAACGCCCATGTTCTTGGCGAACATGTCCATCACCTGATCGCCTTCGTGCTTACGCAGCAGGCCGTTATCCACAAACACGCAGGTCAGCTGGTTGCCAATGGCTTTATGCAGCAGGGCCGCAACAACCGAAGAATCGACACCGCCGGACAGCCCCAGCAACACATGGTCACTACCTACCTGCTTGCGCACCGTTTCGATGGCGTCTTCGATAATCTGCGCCGGTGTCCACAGACCTTCACAACCGGCAATATTCTTGACGAAATGCTCCAGCATCCGAAGTCCCTGCAACGTATGCGTCACTTCAGGGTGGAACTGTACGCCGTAGAAACGTCGCTCATCGTCATACATCCCGGCAATCGGCGCACTGCCGGTAGAAGCCATCAGGCTGAAACCTTCCGGCATCTGCGTGACCTTGTCACCATGGCTCATCCAGACATCCAGCATGGCATTGCCATGGTCATCCACATGGTCGGCAATGTCAGCCAGCAGGCAACTGTGCCCCTCAGCCTTTACCTGTGCATAGCCAAACTCGCGCTCATTGGAGCCCTCAACCTTGCCGCCCAGCTGCTCGGCCATGGTCTGCATACCGTAGCAGATACCCAACACAGGCACGCCCAGCTCGAACACCACCTGCGGCGCACGTGGCGTGCTCGTCTCCGTCACCGACTCCGGACCACCGGCCAGGATAATAGCGTTTGGCGCGAAGGCGCGAATATCCGCTTCGGTCATATCAAAGGCATGAATTTCGCTAAACACACCAATTTCGCGCACACGACGTGCAATCAGCTGGGTGTACTGTGAACCAAAATCAAGAATGAGGATGCGTTCGGCGTGTATATTTTGAGTCATAGAAGCTAGTCTGCGTTTGAAGGCTGTTAAGCAATAACCCCTGCTCGCTCAATGTAAGCTGCAGGGGTCATCATATTAATTCAAAGAGGGTTTAGGGGTTTACCGGATGCGATAGTTAGGCGCTTCCTTGGTAATGGTCACATCGTGTACGTGGCTTTCACTCATGCCGGCATTCGTGACACGCACAAATTCGGGCTTGGTGCGAAGCTCGTTTATATCTTTACAGCCCGTGTAACCCATCGTGGCACGCACGCCGCCCATCAGCTGGTGCACGATGGCCGCCATCGGCCCCTTGCAGGGCACACGGCCCTCAATACCCTCAGGCACCAGTTTTTCAACGCCGGCGTCCTTGTCCTGGAAGTAACGGTCACTGGAACCGTTCGACTGCCCCATGGCGCCCAGCGATCCCATGCCTCGATAGGCCTTGAAAGCACGGCCCTGGTAAAGCTCTACCTCACCGGGCGCTTCGTCGGTACCCGCCAGCAGGCCACCCACCATAATCGCGGAAGCACCTGCAACCAGCGCCTTGGAAAGATCGCCGGAGAAACGGATGCCGCCATCGGCAACCAGGGGAACGCCGGTACCTTCCAGTGCGGTCGCAACATTGGCAACGGCCGTAATCTGGGGAACGCCAATACCTGTAACGATACGGGTGGTACAAATTGAACCGGGGCCAATACCCACTTTCACCGCATCCGCACCGGCTTCAACCAGCGCTTTGGCAGCGGCGGCAGTGGCGATGTTGCCTCCGATCACCTGAACCTGGGGATAGTTTTCCTTCACCCAGCGTACGCGGTCGATCACCCCCTTCGAATGGCCGTGTGCAGTATCCACCACAATCACGTCCACACCGGCCTCAACCAGGGCTTTGACACGGTCCGGCGTTTCCGGCCCGGTACCAACGGCCGCGCCGACGCGCAATTGGCCGGAACTGTCCTTACAGGCATTGGGGAACGCCTTGGATTTAAAAATATCCTGCACGCTCATCAGGCCGGTCAATTCAAAGTTATCGTTGACGACCAGCACCTTCTCAATACGGTGCTTATGCAGCAGTTGCTTGACCGCGTCGGGCGAAGCGCCCTCTTTCACGGTAACCAGCTGGTCTTTTGGCGTCATCAATTCGGAAACGGGACGATCGAGATTGCTTTCAAAACGGAAATCCCGGGAAGTAACAATACCCACCAGTGAGCTGCCATCAACTACGGGGAAGCCTGAAAAGCCGTGTTCGCGGTTAAGTTCAAGCAAATCCCGCACGGGGGTATTCGGTTTAATCGTAACCGGGTCTTTCACCACCCCTGTTTCGAATTTTTTAACCGCACGGACTTCACGGGCCTGCTGTTCGATGGAAAAGTTCTTGTGGATGATGCCGAGCCCGCCTTCCTGAGCCATCGCAATGGCCAGTTTGCTTTCGGTCACAGTGTCCATGGCCGCCGAAATCAACGGGATATTCAGCTCAATTTCGCGAGTTAGCCGGGTTTTCAGGGATACATCTTTGGGCAGAACTTCCGAGTAGGCAGGGACGAGCAAAACGTCATCGAAAGTCAATGCTTCTTCAGCGATACGCAACATGGCGAGGACAACCTTTCCAGTTAAAAATTGACCCGATATTATAGGGATGAAGGCCGCTTAATTAAAGGAAAATACACAAATTGAGCGTTCCCGGTGTAAAGGTTTGGGGGCTTTCATCACTCAACCGGGCTGATATACTCGGGACTTCCTTTTGCGCCGAGTTCTGACCTGATCACTATGAACAACACACCCGCTCTCCAGCGCGAGGTCCTGACCGTCTCCCAACTTAACCGCCAGGCAAAGGTGCTGCTGGAGTCCGAATTCCGGCAAATCTGGGTCGAAGGCGAAATATCCAACCTGACCAAGCACGCCTCCGGCCACTGGTACTTCACCCTGAAAGATGACAATGCCCAGGTCCGCTGCGCCATGTTCGCCAGCCGTAACCGTAACCTGCGCTTCCCGGTTAACCATGGCTTGCATGCCATCGTGCGCGCAAAAGCCAGCCTTTACGAAGGCCGCGGGGATTACCAGCTGATTGTAGAAAACCTCATCGATGCGGGCGAAGGGCGCCTGCAACGCCAGTTTGAAGCACTCAAGCAAAAGCTCGCTGACGAAGGCCTGTTTGATGCGGCCCACAAGCAACCGTTACCTGATCTGCCTACCCATATCGGCATCGTCACCTCGCCGACAGGCGCTGCAATCCGGGACATTCTGACCGTACTGGCCAGGCGCTTCCCAGGCATTCCGGTTTCGGTCATCCCGGCACTGGTGCAGGGCAAAGAAGCCGCCGCCGACATTGTCGCCGGCATTGCCTTGGCAAACCGTACCAGTCAAACAAACAATCCCATTGATGTTTTGATTGTTGGCCGCGGCGGCGGCTCGCTAGAGGACCTGTGGCCTTTCAACGAGGAGGTTGTGGCCCGCGCCATTTATGCCAGCCGCATCCCGGTCGTTTCAGCCGTCGGCCATGAAATCGACTTCACCATCAGCGACTTTGTTGCCGATGTGCGCGCCCCGACGCCATCCGCCGCAGCAGAACTGCTAAGCCCGGACCAGCAGCAGTGGCAGCTCGCGTTGCGCAAGGCCCAGCTCTCGCTGACGGAAAACCTGCGTCGGCGATTAATTCTGGCCCGTCAACAGCTGGACTATTTACGCAAGCGCCTGCGCCATCCCGGCCAACGGCTTCAGGAGCAAGCCCAACGGCTGGATGATATGGAAGCTCGCCTGAGAACGGCAGCCAATCAGCAGCTCAGGCTAAACCGTGCCCACCTCGACACCTTAACCGCTCGCCTGAATCGGTTCCGGCCCGATCACGCCATCTCGCAACTGAACCTCAGCAACCGCCAGCTGTCGCAACGCTTACACCATGCGATGCAGCACTACCTTGAAAAACAACGGCAGCGCCTGCAGCGTAACGCCCAGGCCCTGCATACCCTGAGCCCGCTGCAAACCTTAGGCAGGGGTTATGCCATCGTGAAGGACCAACAACAACGCATTATCCGTAACAGTAACCAGGTCAAACCCGGCGACAGGGTAAGCGCCCAATTAAGCCAGGGCAAACTCGACTGTATCGTCGACACCATTGAGTAACCGCCATGCATCAAGCAACGCACTTTTCTTCTGTAAGCAACGGCATACGTATCGTTTTTTGCTTACTTTGCCTCCTGTTACCAACGAAAAGCTGGGCCGATAAGACAATCTTGCCCAAGCACACTCCAGTGCCTGGCGGCATTGCTGTATTGCCGTTAAGCCAGGAGCTGGCCCCGGCCAATAACGAGCCCAATGCCTGGTATCGCGGCAACCGGGTTATGCTGCAGAAAGTCGATCAAGAAAATGAATCCTACTGGGTAGCAGTGGTTGGTATTCCGCTTTCGGTCAATCCGGGCACGCACAACCTGGCTGTTTATAGCGAAGCCAAGGGCAAGCAGTTACTGTCCTTTGAAGTGGAACCCAAGGCCTACCGGGAGCAGCGCATCACCCTCAGCAACAAACGGCAGGTGACGCCTCTGACGACCGACCTAGAACGCATCAACGCGGAAAAAAGCATCATGGTTGCGGCTTTCAAGCATTGGAATACCGAAATAACGCCCACCCTGCAAATGGCCAAGCCCACCAGCGGGCCCTACAGCAGCCCTTTCGGCCTGCGCCGTTTCTTCAACGATCAGCCACGCAATCCCCACAGCGGATTGGATATTGCGGCCCCGGAAGGCACACCGATTCAAGCGCCTGCCGAGGCCGTTGTCAGCGTTACTGGCGATTATTTTTTCAATGGTAAAACCGTCTTGCTCGACCATGGCCACGGCCTGGTCTCCATGTACTGCCACATGAGCCGGATTGATGTAGCAGAAGGTGATCGGATAAAACCCGGCGACACCATTGGCCTGGTCGGCAAAACCGGGCGCGTTACCGGCCCGCACCTGCATTGGTCCGTCAGCCTCAATAATGCCCGCATTGACCCAAGCCTGTTAATGGCTAATAAAGCGGACACTCCCTAGCGTAAGTCTCTGCCAGAACAGGCAACGTTAGCACAACCCGCAAAAGCAACTATGCTTAAAAAGCCCTTCCGAATTACCCGGAAGGGCTTTGCTGTGACTGAATCTTCCCGGTAATTGAAAACAAAACTCATGCTCTCAATCAGAAGTGCGACCATCGCAACCAAGTTCAACCGTGTTGTTATCACGCTGGCGCTGTTTGCCGCCGTTACCGTGTGCACCTATATGATTTATACCACCCACGCACGGGACTATCGGCACTTCATCAGCCAGGGCATTGAAACAGCCACCCCCAGGGATCACGCACTGGAAAAAGCGATTTACTACCGGGAACATATCGCCTTAAGCCAAGCCGTCAAGGCGCTGTTTAAAAACCCGGCTGTCACCTATGCGCAGATTTACGATACCGAGGGAAACCTGTTATTTGATCGCACACTGGCACCCGCCGAACTACCGGATTTGCCTAGCCAGCGCGCATCACTGAGTGCTGTGGATAGCAGTAGCAACACTTTTATCGACCCGCAGACCCAAACCGAATACGTAGACCTGGTTGTTCCGGTCTTTTCAGCGATCAACCCTGTTTACAGGGATATTGAGCCCGAAGTTTTCATCACCACCCTGCTGAGCAGCGACGATGCCCAAAGTCGCTACGTCATGGGACACGTGCGCCTGGGTCTGGACAAAACCCTGTTTAAAGAAGCCTTCACCACATTCAGCACCGGCGTCATCACCGCCGGTCTGCTGTTTGTCTTGATTTTTGCCTTCACAGCGCTCTTTATGACCCGCCGCATCACCACGCCCCTGAAATCATTGGTGCAAGTCGCCCACGGCATCTCCGAAGGCGATCTTGACCAGAAACTTCCCAAGGACAGCACCTACGAAATCAAAGAGGTCGCCTCCAGCCTCGCTTACATGCTGGAAGGCATCAGCACCTACAAGGCAAAACTGGAAGCGAACCAGAACCTGCTTGCTCGCAAGGTAAGGGACCGCACCCGGCAATTAACCCAAAGCAACGAGCAGCTGACACGCGCCATGGATGAAGCCTATACCGCCCGGGATCTGGCGGAGACAGCCAACCGCGCAAAAAGCGACTTTTTGGCCACCATGAGCCATGAGATCAGGACACCGCTCAACGGCGTTCTCGGCATGGCCGACTTGTTATCCAAAACCGATCTCAGCATGGAACAAAAGCGCATCGTTGACGTAATCACCGAGTCCGGCAACGGTCTGTTGGGCGTCATCAACGACGTGCTGGATTTTTCCAAAATCGAGGCGGGCAAACTGGAACTGAACCCCACGCCGGTTAACCTGAGAAAATTTATCGAAGATATCATTAACATGTTCGCCAGACTGGCCCAGAAAAAAGGGCTCGCGCTGACCTATGAACTCCCCCCCTCGCTGGCTCTGGACATCAATATCGACGGCGTGCGCCTGCGCCAGGTTTTGACCAACCTGCTCAGTAACGCCATCAAATTTACCCAAGCCGGTTCGGTACGCCTGGCGGTAAAAGCTGACCATCATCCAAAATCGCCCACGGGCATTCTTTTCTTCGAGGTCAGCGATACCGGCATGGGCATCGAAAGGGAGAAGCTGGAACAGATTTTCAGCCCCTTCAGCCAGGCTGACAGCTCAACGACCCGCAGATTTGGCGGCACCGGCCTGGGCCTGGCCATCAGCAAGCAGCTTGTTGAGCTGATGGGCGGAGAAATCCAGGTCAGTAGTACCGTTGGCCAGGGAACCCGTTTCTGGTTCCAGCTGCAAACAGAGATGCAGCCCGAGAGCATTAATCGCCCGGATTCACATGTCGAAATCTTCAAAAACTTGAACCTGCTGGTCGTTAGCAATAATGAAGAAGAGTATGCCCCACTCTTCGAACACCTCGATTTCTGGCATATCCGCTACCAGCATATTGACGATTTTGAATCGATCGAAGGGAGCCTTTGTGGCGCTCAAACAGCCTACGACCTTATTTTCCTTCAGGAGGACATCGACCAGGACATCAACGTGCTGGAGTTTGCTCTGAAACTACGGCAAAAAGAAACCCTGCAGGTGCCGCCCTTCGTCCTGATGGTCACCCACGCTTCCGCGCCCGATGCGCGCTCACTTCAAGCCGCTAACGTCGTACAGCTTCTCAATCGACCGCTGCACCAGTCCGAGCTCTATAACGTGATTATCAGCAGCACCGAACACAAAGATGATCCGCTGGCGCAGATTGTCCCCAGTCTGGCTGCTTCAGAGAGTGAAAGTGCGGTCCAGTTAAACGCCAAAGTACTTCTGGCGGAAGACACGGTGGTTAACCAGGAAGTTGCCGTAACCATGCTATCCTGGCTGGGGTGTGATGTGACCGTCGTTGCCAACGGCCAGTTAGCCGTCGAGGAATTTTCCGCTGCCCCCTATGACCTGGTCTTGATGGATTGCCAAATGCCTGTACTGGACGGCTACTCCGCTACGGCAGCCATTCGCAAGCACGAAGCCTTCATCAATGCGACACGTGGCACAAACAGCCGTATCCCCATTATTGCGCTCACCGCCAATGCTATCGAAGGCGAGCGTGAAAAGTGCCTGGCAGCCGGCATGGACGAGTACCTGACCAAACCCTACACCCATGCCGAGCTCGAACAGATTCTCATCAGTGTTCTCGGCAACAATTGTGCGGAAAAGGATAAAACAGAGGCCGTACAACCCCCCGAAGAAACGGAGCAGGAAAGCGAAACCGCACTACGCGAAGAAGGCATCATTGATTTTTCCACACTGGAAACATTGCGCTCATTGCAACAGCCAGGACAGCCTGATATGGTCAAACGAATCATCCGCACCTACCTGGATGAGGCGCCCCCACTTCTGGAAAAACTGGCAAAGGCCGAAACCGAGCAGGACACCAAGGCCCTTTACCAAGCCGCCCATGCCCTGAAGTCCAGCAGCTTTAATGTGGGGGCTCTGGAACTGGCAAAATACTGTAAAGAACTGGAAGCCATCGGTCGCGAAGGCTCAACCGTCGGCATTACGCCGCTGATGTGCTCGATTGAAAGCACCTACCGAAAAGCGGCCCAGGAACTGCAAAAGGAGTTTGGCAGGGAATATGAACAGCGCGTCACCGCCTGACACCGCACTGGCACTGATTGTCGACGACGACACCACCGTACGCATCGTCATGCGAAGCGTACTGGAAAGCCACGGTATCCGCGTGAACGAGGCCGAAAACGGCATCCAGGCCCTGGAAAGCTTCGCCAACGAGCCTCCCGATATCGTGATACTCGATATTGAAATGCCGGAAATGGATGGCCTCGAAGCCTGCGCCAAAATCCGCAAGCAAGCGGATGGCAAGCTGGTTCCCATTCTTATGTCGACAGGCATGGACGATACCGACTCCATCAACCACGCCTATGAAGCAGGCGCCACCGACTTCATCGTTAAACCCCTGAACTGGCCCATTTTCGGGCACCGCATCCGCTATATGCTGCGAGCGGCCAAAGCCATCCGCGATCACGAAGCGGCACAACAGATTGCAATCCGCCTGGGCAAGGTGGTCGAAAGCTCCTCCAATGAAGTCTATATTTGCGATGTCGGCGGTTTTCGGCTGGAGCAAACCAACTACCGGGCACGCGCCAACCTGGGGTACAGTGATGAGGAGCTCACCGGCCTAAACCTGTACCAACTGCTACCTGAGCTGAGCGACATCCGCCTGAAAGAAATTGTTACCGACCTTTACCGCAACGAATTTACCGAACAGCTGCTGACCACCCACATTCAGCGCAAGGATGGCAGCACTTACCCGGCCGAGCTTTCATTACAAATCAGCCGCGAGCAGGACACCACCTTACTCGTCGGGATCGCCCAGGATATTACCGAACGCTCCGAAGCCCAGGAGCGCATGCGGCAACTGGCCTACTATGACACCTTAACGGGGCTGCCAAACCGCCAGTTATTCACTGAAAAACTGGCTGACATGATGCATCAAGCTGAACAGGCTCATGCGAAGATCGCGGTGCTCTACATCGACATCGATAACTTCAAACGCATCAATGACTCACTCGGCCATACCCTAGGCGACCTGTTGCTGCAGGAAATAGCCAAACGGCTGGAGACCAGTATTAAAGAAAGCGCATCCTTAACGCGGCACATTAAACCAGACACGGAAATTGCCGTTTCACGGCTCAGCGGCGACGAATTTACAGTAGTCCTCGACCAGCTAGAGGACACAGCTGTCGCTGCCGATGTTGCCAAATACCTGCTGAACACCCTGAGCCGCCCCATGCTTCTGCAAGGGCACGAGCTGGTCGTGACGCCCAGCATCGGCATCGCCATCGCCCCGCTGGACAGTGACAATGTGGAGAACTTGCTCAAGCATGCCGATACGGCCATGCACCATGCAAAAAAAACGGGCAAAAACACCTTCCAGTATTACTCCAGTACCATGAATGCCAGCGGACGCGAACGACTGGCCCTGGAAGCTGACCTGCGCAGAGCCCTGGAGCGTAACGAGCTATCGGTTTACTACCAACCC
Source organism: Pseudomonadales bacterium (assembly GCA_041395865.1). Classification (GTDB taxonomy): domain Bacteria; phylum Pseudomonadota; class Gammaproteobacteria; order Pseudomonadales; family IMCC2047; genus IMCC2047. The sequence continues at coordinate 168,821 of JAWKZQ010000005.1, read as the reverse complement.
CAGGTTGACATCCATACCGGCAAAACCGTCTCTGCCGAAGCCCTGGTGCGCTGGAATCACCCCAAGCACGGGCTGATCTCCCCCGCTAACTTTATCCCGCTTGCCGAAGAAATGGGGCTGATTATCGAGATCGGAAACTGGGTTCTCACCGAGGCCTGCAGCACACTGAAAGCCTGGCAGTCACAAGGCCTGGAGCTTCAAAAAATAGCCGTCAACCTTTCCAGCCTGCAGTTTAAACAAAGCGACCTGCTTGAGCAGACACAAAAGGTACTTAAGGAAACCGGCCTTGAGCCCAAATTTCTGGAACTGGAATTGACCGAAAGCATAATCATGAACGATGCCGACAGCACCGTTGAGGTACTGCATGCACTGAAAGATATGGGTGTTCGCCTGTCCGTAGACGATTTTGGAACCGGTTATTCGTCGCTTAACTATTTAACCAAATTCCCGCTGGACGAACTCAAGATCGATAAAAGCTTTATTGTGGATGTGAACACAGACCGCCATAATGCCAGCATCGTCACCGCCATTGTCGCCATGGCCAAAAACCTGGGGCTTGAAGTCGTTGCCGAAGGTGTGGAAACAGAAGCGCAGTTAGGTTTTATTGCTGAGCAAGGGGTGAGGATTGTGCAGGGGTTTTATTTTAGCAAGCCAGTATCTTACGAAATGTTCGAGCAGTCTCTTCAAAAGGCATAAATTATGCTAGTTAAATAACTTTGAAAAACATTCACTAGCTTCAGTCAAGCTAAGCTACCAAGCCCGATTTCACAGCGCCCTTCTCTTTGACATGGCCTGTCGGCAGGCCCCAGTAAAGCCCGCCCCCCAAGGCGGTCTCTACTTTTTTAAAACCTTTTATTTTTCAAAGCATAATCGCCTTTGCCTGCCTGCCGAACCTCATTTACCAAACTCGAATCAAGACGTTCACCGAACAGTCCCCGATAAGCACTGACACGATCATCAACAGTCAACCCTAATGACTGCTACACTGAATGCAGCTTAATAAAATCCAATGCTTCACTTTGCGCATTGGAGCGACAACTACTCCAGCGATATACCGCTGGATGATCGACCATCATAGCCCTGACCGGATTAAGCTCGATATAGCGATAACAACCCAGCACATAATTTTCTTCTTGCACCAGACATAAGCGGAATCGCCCTTCCCATAGTGCGCAGGTTTACCGATAAGTTCGGTTTATATGTTGCACGTAACGCGGGCCAAGGCTTTTCATTAACTGTCCAGCACCCTCTACCGTGCCGAGGTAATCAGCAAATGGACATGATTCGTCATCCGCACATAGGCGTGGAGCTCACAATCTGTCTCCTTTGCATAGCAGGACAACCATTCCAGAAAAAGCAGGTAATTCTCCTCACCATAAAAACAGGCAGAACGATTATTGCCACGCTGAATAATGTGATGCGGAATATTGGGCAGGCTTCCCCGAAAACGTCTCGGCATTAATAACCTCCTTGTGATCTTTTTAATGCCGACGATAACAAAGACCAAACCGTTAGACTATTGATCTAAAACTTATAAAATGGGGTCTGTCCCCATTTCTACTCGGGTGAAACAAAAAAGCCCCGGATATACCGGGGCTTTTTCTAAACGGGGTCTGACCCCATTTTTTTAAGGGCTCATTTTAAAAAGGTCTGAGCCTATATTTATTACGCTCGACAGTTTGCTGGCACATGGTTGTTTGAACCGGCAGTTCTTACGCATGTCCACGTAATTGCTGCTCCTGCAGCGCCAGGTGCAGCAGGTCGAAGGTCTAGAGTAACAGCTCCAGCATTAGCTGTAGTAACGACTGTAATAATTCCTGTAGCATTGGCGCATGCTAAGCTTGCCACATTACCAATCGCCGCTGCAAAAGTGTTCACCCCAAGACAAGCATTAGCTGGCATTACTCCACCATTGTTAGAAATATTTTCACTAACTGTAGTCTTAGCCGCAGAAGCAATATTTACACTTTCAGATACCCGTGCTCGGATTGTGTAATCTTGATACGCTGGCAAAGCAATTGCTGCCAAAATCCCAATGATTGCAATTACGATCATCAATTCGATCAACGTAAAACCCTGCTGGGATGTTTTCATTTTTCTCATGTTGTTCTCTCCTTGGTTTCAAATAACAAATTGTAAGAATAATTTGTCGTCACAACAGGTATAGCAACGCCTGTGCCAAACGCAAGAAATCAAGTTTGTTTTTTTATAACCCAATGAAAAAACTGGATTTAAACCCGATTAAACTTTGTAACACCCTCATTCGCCTCCAATAAAAGAAGCTCGAAAACAGTGACAATTTTTGTCATTTTTTACCCTTTTGGTAAACCTCCTACTCACTCACCTACGGAATCAACATATATAGCGCAGCCTCTCATAGGAATTTGAAGAAAAACTGCTATGCTTGCTTTTAATACCCACTTTGAAAAGTTAAGCACCTGAAAATAATATGGCTCCTCAAGACACAGCATCGATTCATCTGAGCGGCTTGGCAAAACGCCTGGTTCACGATGAAATCCTCAGCGAAAGCCAAGCCGTCGAGGCTTATCAATACGCCAAGCAGAACCGCATTCCTTTTGTGACTCACTTGGTGCAAAGCGGCCTCACGAACAGCAAATCCATTGCTACGGCAGCCTCCGACGAGTTCGGAACTCCTCTGCTTGACTTGGCCGTTTTCGATACCGAGCTCTTTCCCAAGGAGCTGGTAGATGCCAAGCTGATTCGCAATCATCACGCCCTGCCGTTATTCAAGCGGGGCAACCGCCTGCATGTAGCAGTTTCCGACCCAACCAACCTGCAGGCATTGGATGAATTCAAATTCAACACGGGCATAACCACCGACGCGATCTTGGTTGAAGAAAACAAACTGGCCGAGGCAATTGAGAAGTTTCTCGATGATGCGGATGACGCTCTGGGCAACCTGGACGATGCGGACCTGGAAAACCTGGACCTTGAGGACACAACTGAGGAAGGTGACGAGGATGATGCAAAAGGTGGCGATGAAGCTCCCATTGTTCGCTTTGTAAATAAAATCCTCCTCGATGCAATCAAGAGCGGCGCCTCCGATATTCACTTTGAGCCCTACGAAAAAAGCTATCGTATCCGCTACCGTACCGACGGTGTACTACACGAAATCTCGGCGCCACCACAAAACCTGGCCCCTCGCTTGGCCGCCCGCCTTAAGGTGATGTCGCGCATGGATATTTCAGAGCGCCGCGTCCCCCAGGACGGACGCATTAAAATGAAGCTTTCCAAGCAACGCGCGATCGATTTCCGGGTTAACTCCCTGCCGACCCTCTGGGGGGAAAAAATCGTACTGCGTATCCTGGACCCGAGCAGCGCCAAAATGGGCATTGACGCCTTGGGCTATGAGGATGACCAGAAAGAAATGTACATGGAAGCGCTGCACCAACCCCAGGGAATGATCCTGGTAACCGGTCCGACCGGATCCGGTAAAACCGTATCCCTTTATACCGGCCTGAATATCCTGAACACCCCGGAACGAAATATTTCCACGGCCGAAGACCCGGTCGAAATCAACCTCGAAGGCATTAACCAGGTTCATGTAAACCACAAGGTCGGGCTGGATTTTTCCGAAGCGCTGCGTTCCTTCCTCCGCCAGGACCCCGACATTGTGATGGTGGGTGAGATTCGTGACCTTGAGACGGCAGAGATTGCAATTAAAGCCGCTCAAACTGGACACCTGGTACTTTCTACACTACATACTAATAGTGCACCGGAAACCTTAACCCGTTTGCGTAACATGGGTGTGCCGGCCTTTAACATTGCTACGTCAGTCAGCCTGATTATTGCGCAACGGCTGGCACGCCGGTTATGCGAACACTGCAAGCACCCAGCAGACATTCCCCACGACACCCTACTTGCCGAGGGGTTTACGGAGGAAATGCTGAAGGATGCAAAAATCATGGCTGCCGGCGATGGCTGTAGCCAGTGCCTGAACGGTTATAAGGGCCGGGTTGGCATCTACGAGGTGGTTAAAGTCACCCCGGAAATTGGCAGAATTATTATGGAAGAGGGTAATTCCCTCGAAATCGCCCGACAGGCAAAAAATGAAGGCTTTAGGAACCTGCGTACCTCTGGGTTAATGAAGGCAGCACAGGGCATCACCAGTTTGGAAGAAGTAAACCGAGTTACCAAGGATTAAGCATGGCCAGCGAAGCAGCAAAAAGTTATATCTTTACTTGGCAGGGCACCGATAAGCGTGGACAGAAAGCCGGCGGTGAAATTTCGGGGACGAATCTCGCACTGGTGAAAGCCCAGCTCCGCAAGCAGGGCATTAACCCAACCAAAGTCCGAAAGAAACAGTCATCACTGTTCAGTAGCAAGAAGAAAAAGAAAATCACGCCCGGCGATATCACCCTCTTCACCCGCCAAATGTCGACCATGATGAAAGCCGGTGTGCCACTGGTACAGTCCTTCGACATTGTTGCTGATGGTTTGGACAACCTGTCGTTAAAAGAGCTGATTGGCACGATTAAAACCGATGTCGCCTCCGGCACCAACTTTGCTACGGCCCTGCGAAAACACCCGCGCCACTTTGACGACCTCACCTGCAACCTCATTGAATCGGGTGAGCAGTCCGGTGCGCTGGAAACCATGCTGGACCGACTGGCAACCTACAAGGAAAAAAGCGAAAGCCTGAAGAAGAAAATCAAAAAAGCAATGACCTACCCCATCGCGGTAATTGTAGTTGCTGTCATCGTGACGGGTATCCTGTTGGTTAAAGTGGTACCAACCTTTGCTGAAATTTTTGAAGGCTTTGGCGCTGAACTCCCCGCCTTCACCCAGTTTGTTATCCATATTTCTGAAATTCTACAGGCCTGGTGGTATATCGTCCTGCTAGGAATCATTGTGTTTATCTTCGCATTTCGTGAGGCCAAATTAAGGTCCAGGAAAGTTTCTGATGCGGTAGATCGATTTGTCCTGAAAATACCTGTGACCGGTGAAATTCTGATCAAATCAGTCTATGCCCGCTTTGCCCGCACCCTGGCGACCACCTTTGCCGCTGGTGTACCACTAGTAGAAGCTTTATCCTCCACCGCTGGCGCGACCGGTAACGTGGTTTACTCCACCGCGGTGGAACGGGTACGCGAGGATGTTGCCACCGGCCAGCAGTTAAACTTCTCCATGCGAAACACCGGCGTATTCCCTAATATGCTGCTGCAAATGACCGCCATTGGTGAAGAGTCCGGCTCTCTGGATGAAATGCTAGATAAAGCCGCTGAATTCTACGAAGAAGAAGTCGACAACGCCGTGGACAACCTGACCGCCCTGATGGAGCCCATGATCATGGCGGTATTGGGTGTTCTGATTGGTGGCCTGATTATTGCCATGTACCTGCCTATTTTCAAAATGGGCTCCGTGGTTTAAAGCAAATTATCGAATACATGACTCTCTTCGATTTCTTCGCGTCCAATCTGCTGGTGACAATTGTTGTTGCCGGCATGTTGGGCTTACTAGTCGGCAGTTTCCTGAACGTGGTTATTTACCGCCTGCCGCTGATGCTGGAGCGCGAGTGGACTTCCCAGTGCCAAACGCTTTTGCAGTCGGGTAATACAGGCACCGAAGCTGTTACACAACCTCCCTTCAACTTGGTCACACCCAACTCGCATTGCCCGAAATGCGATGCCGCGATTAAGCCCTGGCAGAATATTCCTGTTGTCAGTTACCTGGCACTGGGAGGCAAATGCGCCAACTGCAAAACACCCATTTCAAAGCGCTACCCGATCATTGAGTTTGTGACAGGGCTTCTGTCCTGCCTGGCCATCTGGCACTTTGGGTTCAGCTGGCAGGGTGGCGCGATGCTGCTACTAACCTGGGCGCTGATTGCCCTCACCATGATCGATTTTGATCATCAATTGCTACCCGATAACATCACCCTGCCCCTGTTATGGCTCGGCTTGATTATTAATAGCTTCGATACTTTTTGCTCGCTTCCGGACGCCCTTTGGGGTGCTGTCTTTGGCTATCTCAGCCTGTGGGCCGTCTATTGGTTATTCAAATTGGTGACGGGAAAAGAGGGCATGGGCTATGGCGATTTCAAATTGCTCGCGGTGCTGGGCGCCTGGTTTGGCTGGCAGATGCTGCCGCTGATTATTCTGCTTTCCTCCCTGGTTGGCGCCATTATCGGCATTTTCCTGCTGGTACTGAAAAATAAAGGCAAAAGTGTGCCTATTCCCTTTGGCCCCTACCTGGCCGCCGCCGGTTGGATTGCAGCGGTATGGGGTGAACAACTAACTCAAGCCTACCTCAACTACGCCGGCCTTTAAAAGTTCGCCTACCCCTACCCGATAGCGCCCATGTCACTTATCATTGCGCCATGATGATTATTGGCCTCACAGGCGGCATAGGCAGTGGCAAAACCACGGTTTCCAACCTTTTCTCGGCGCTCGGTATCACAGTCGTTGATGCTGATATCGCCGCACGAGAGGTAGTCGAACCCGGCTGCCCCGCACTCAATGCCATACAGGCCCATTTTGGTGACTCGGTGATCAACGCTGACGGCTCCCTCAACCGTCAGGCATTACGCCTGCGCATCTTCAAGAATGAAGGGGAGCGTGTCTGGCTGGAAAAGCTGTTACACCCGCTGATCAAACAACGCTTGAAACAGCAACTGGAACAAGCAAGCTCCGACTACGTGATTCTCTCATCCCCGCTGTTGCTGGAGACTGACCAGCACCAACTGGCTGACAGGATTCTTGTCGTCGACCTGCCCGAGGAATTACAACTTGCCCGCGCCACGGAGCGAGACAGCAATAACCGGGAACAAATCAAGGCCATTATGGCTGCGCAAATGAGCCGGAAGGAGCGCTGCGCTCAGGCTGACGACATTATCCTAAACGACGTCAGTGAAAGTGAACTCAGGGGAAAGGTGTTATCATTGCACCATCGTTATCAGAAACTTGCCCAAAGGGCCAAGTAGAGTCATGTCAGAAACAAAAACCGCCGCTATCGTTGCCTGCCCAACCTGCAGAAAGTCCACCGCCTGGTCAACAGATAACCCGCACCGCCCTTTTTGCTGCGAGCGCTGCAAACTGATTGACCTGGGAGCCTGGGCCAACGAGGAGCACAATATTCCCGGGGAGACCGTTAACCCCTACGTCGATGAAAATCACGACGATTACTATTAGTGCTCCCGCGTCGTATTAAAGCGAACATCCGGCCAGCGTTCTTCCATAAGGGACAGGTTTGCACGCGTTGGTGCCAGATAGGTTAAATACCCACCGCCGTCAATCGCCAGGTTTTCATAGGCCTTCTTTTTAAAATCTGCCAGCATCTTCGGATCATCACACTCAATCCAGCGCGCTGTGTAGACGTTCACGGCTTCGTAACTGCATTCCACCTTGTACTCGTCCTGCAGCCGGTAAGCCACCACATCAAACTGCAACATCCCCACCGCCCCGACGATGATATCGTTGCTGCGTTCAGGCATAAACACCTGCGTCGAGCCCTCTTCGGAAAGCTGAGTCAGGCCTTTCTGCAGCTGTTTCATTTTCAAGGGGTCTTTCAGTCGCACTCGGCGAAACAGCTCTGGGGCAAAGTGTGGGATACCCGTGAACTGCATGATTTCACCACTGGTGAACGTATCGCCAATCTGAATCGTCCCGTGGTTGTGCAGCCCCAGAATATCGCCTGACCACGCCTCCTCCACATGAGAGCGTTCGCCGGCAAAGAAGGTCACCGCATCGGAAATCCGGATATCCTTGCCAATGCGCACATGCTTCATTTTCATGCCTTTGGCGTACTGCCCGGAGCAAATCCGCAGGAAAGCAATACGGTCACGGTGGTTGGGATCCATATTGGCCTGGATTTTAAAAATAAAGCCACTGAATTTATCTTCATTCGGCGCAACAGAGCGCTCTTTTGTTGCTCGAGCCAAGGGGGCGGGTGCGTACTCCACAAAGCCATCCAGCATTTCACGCACGCCAAAGTTCCCCAAGGCTGTACCAAAATAAACCGGGGTCAATCGCCCTGCCAGGTATTCCTCAAGGTCAAATTCGTGACTGGCGCCCTGCACCAGCTCGACCTCATCACGCAATTCATCCACCAGATCGCCCAGCGCAGCCCGGGCCTGATCGCTTTCAAGGCCTTCGATCCGCCTGTCGTCGGGAATGGTATTACCCTGTCCTTGTGTAAACAGGTGGATCGTGTCCGTATAGATGTTGTAGACCCCTTTAAAGGCCTTCCCCATGCCAATGGGCCAGGTGATTGGGGCACAATTAATTTTCAGCACCTCCTCCACCTCATCAAGCAATTCAACCGGGTCGCGGATCTCACGGTCGAGCTTATTGATAAAGGTCAGGATCGGCGTATCGCGCAAGCGACAGACTTCCATCAATTTGATGGTGCGCTCCTCGACACCCTTGGCACCGTCGATAACCATCAATACCGAATCCACCGCCGTCAAGGTCCGATAGGTATCCTCAGAGAAGTCGGCGTGCCCGGGCGTATCCAAGAGGTTTACGATACGGTCTTTATAGGGAAACTGCATGACAGAAGATGTGACGGAGATGCCCCGCTGCTTCTCCATTTCCATCCAGTCCGAGGTCGCATGGCGCCCGGTTTTCTTTCCCTTTACGGTACCCGCCTCCTGAATCGCATTACCGAACAGCAACAGCTTTTCGGTCATGGTGGTTTTACCCGCATCGGGGTGACTAATAATCGCGAAAGTGCGGCGGCTGGCCACTTCCTGTTCAATTTTGCTCATAGGGTTTCTACAAAAATAGCGTGGTACGGAGGGCTTAAAAAGGCGGGGTATTATATACCAGTAAGAAATTTCTAACAGGCATAAAAAAAGCCCCTCAAAAGGGGCTTTTTTGAAGTCGCTATGCCTTACAGGAAGTACAGCAGACAGAACAGTGCAGCAGCCAGCGCGATACCGCAGTGAATAACACCACGAACGCTGGTCATAGGGCCTGTTTTTCCGAAGATGCCGTTCAGCTCAATGGCAATAACAACAGCAATTGAAATGATGAAGCCGGCAGATACTGCGCTGGAAACAGGGGTCAGCGCATCAATACCCAGACCGTGCTTGGAACCCAGCATGCCCATCAGCATTGGGAAAGACAGCAGCGTATTTGTACGGGAAGCCAAGCCAGCTTTAGGTGCTGCTTTAGCCGCATCACCCTGGCTGATGCCACAAACGATTTTCTGGTTCGGCCAGATGATCAGCCAAACGTTCAGGAACATGAAGGTACCCGCCAGAGCACCAACCAGCAGGTAGCCGTTGCTCGAAGGACCTACATTTGCCAGCAGAACAACGCCGGTGATGAAGGTGAACATCGCACCCCAACGGAACCACCACAGTGCACGTGGAGCCAGTTTTTTAACAGCGTCAGCCTTGGCGTCTGCAGCCGCTTCCTTGAAGTATTCAGTCTGAACGAAGTTGAAGTAGTACAGCAGACCAATCCATAAAATACCGAACAGTACGTGCGCCCAGCGGAACAAAAACTCAAAAAACAGTGACATGGTTATATCCTCTATATTCTCAACTGTGGTGGGACTTCTTGATAAAACCGTAAACAGTTATAACAGAAATCGCCTTATTTTTATAACGCGCGCATTTTAAACCTTCGGGCCGCAATTACAAACCCAAAAGACCATTTATCCTTTGTAAAATGGCAATAGCACGCCTGTTTGATGATTGGTTGAAGCTTTTGTCCTCCAATTAATCATCAAACAGGCCTCGGCATGATGACACCCTAACGACAGGCATAAAAAAACGGCTACCCATACGAGTAGCCGTTTTTGATAGCTGCAAGGTGCAGAGGGCGTTTACATCATGCCGCCCATACCACCCATGCCACCCATATCAGGTGCAGCCGGTGCAGCCGCATCAACAGGCGCATCCGTAACCATGCACTCTGTGGTGATCATCAGACCAACAACAGAAGCCGCATTTTGCAAGGCGCTACGGGTTACTTTCGCTGGGTCCAGAATACCCATTTCCAGCATATCGCCGTACTCACCGGTCGCCGCGTTGTAACCGAAGTTACCTTCGCCACCGTTGCGAACCTTGTCGACAACCACAGAGGCTTCTTCGCCAGCATTGGTCACGATCTGGCGCAGAGGACCTTCCATCGCACGGCGTGCCAGGTGAATACCTACAGTCTGGTCGTCATTGTCGCCTTTCAGGTCTTCGATGTGTTGCAGCACACGAATCAGGGCAACACCGCCACCGGCAACAACACCCTCTTCAACCGCTGCGCGGGTGGAGTGCAGGGCATCTTCAACACGGGCTTTCTTCTCTTTCATTTCGATTTCAGTGGTCGCACCCACTTTAATCACAGCAACACCGCCAGCCAGCTTGGCTACACGTTCCTGCAGTTTTTCTTTATCGTAATCAGAGTTGGATTCAGCGATCTGAGCACGAATCAAAGCAACACGCGCTTCAATATCCGCTGAAGAACCCGCGCCACCCACAACAATGGTGTTTTCCTTGGAAACAGTAATACGCTTGGCTTGGCCCAGGTCATCCAGGGTCGCAGATTCCAGAGACAGACCAACCTCTTCAGAAATCACAGTACCGCCTGTCAGGATAGCAATATCCTGCAGCATGGCTTTACGGCGATCGCCAAAGCCTGGCGCTTTAACCGCTGCGACTTTCATGATGCCGCGCATGTTGTTGACAACCAGCGTAGCCAGAGACTCGCCTTCCACATCTTCTGCGATAATCAGCAGAGGCTTACCGGCTTTGGCAACGCCTTCCAGCAGCGGCACCAGCTCGCGAATGTTGGAGATTTTCTTGTCAACCATCAGAACAAAGGGGTCTTCCAGCTCAACGTTCATGGTTTCCTGGTTGTTAATGAAGTAAGGAGACAGGTAACCGCGGTCAAACTGCATACCCTCAACGATATCCAGCTCATTTTCCAGGCCGCTGCCCTCTTCAACCGTGATCACACCTTCTTTGCCTACTTTTTCCATGGCTTCGGCGATGATTTCACCGATTGAGGAATCACTGTTGGCAGAAATGGTACCTACCTGCGCAATGGATTTGCTGTCGGTGCAAGGCTGGGAGATGTCGCCCAGGTATTGAACGGCCGCAGCAACCGCTTTATCGATACCGCGTTTCAGATCCATTGGGTTCATGCCCGCGGCAACCGCTTTCAGGCCTTCGGCCATGATGGCTTGCGCCAGAACAGTCGCGGTTGTTGTACCGTCACCGGCCACGTCAGAGGTCTTGGAAGCCACTTCCTTAACCATTTGCGCGCCCATGTTTTCGAATTTGTCTTTCAGCTCAATAACCTTGGCAACTGAAACACCGTCTTTGGTTACCGTCGGCGCACCGAAAGTCTTGTCCAGAACCACGTTACGGCCTTTAGGACCCAGAGTGGTTTTTACCGCGTCGGCAAGAATATTTACACCGTCTACCATTTTCTGGCGAGCAATGTCGCCGAATAATACGTCTTTAGCAGCCATTTTTTTTACCTTAAATAACTGAAATTTAAATCAATGAAAGAATCAAACTAAACCTAGCGATGTATCTTAGGGACCTTCGTAAACCGCAAACAGGTCTTCTTCACGCAAAACCAGCAACTCTTCACCATTGATGGAAATGGTGTTTTCACTCGCTGCATAACGGTTGAAAATGACACGGTCACCCACTTTCACAGACAGAGGGCGCAACTCACCGTTGTCCAACAGACGACCTTCGCCAACAGCCAGGATTTCACCAGCGCTTGGCTTTTCAGTTGCTGCACCAGCCAGAACGATACCGCCCGCCGTAGTGCTCTCTTCTTCTTTACGGCGAACAATTACGCGATCGTATAAAGGACGCACGTTCATTTTTCACTTACTCCCAATCATATTTAAACACAATAAAAGCTACGCAGGCGGTTTGGCCTGCACAGCGTTTCGTTTGCAAACAGGTCGAAAAATCGATTAAAAATCAGCAATTAACCAACCCATTGAGTTCAACCTTGAGTCGATTAATGGGGGCCGCCAAATAAATTTCAACGGTAAATTTTTAAGATTTTGATATTTTTTTTGTGGAATTAGATTTCCCGGCTTCGTCACGCTGGCATTCACCTTCTATAGGGTCGTCCGGGCCAAAAGGGCCCGGGCCTTGCCGGTAGCTGAACTGCGCCTGATGCATCGAAGCAGCGGACTGCACTTTGATATGCCGCCCCGCCAGCCGCACAATCCCTCGACGGGTTGCCGGAATCAAACAGAGGAAGCCAAACAGGTCCGTGACAAAACCGGGCGTAATTAACAGAGCCCCACCGACAGCCAGGAAAATACCCTCCAGCATTTCCTGCAGCGGAATCTGCCCGCTGTTGATACGCTCCTGGGCGCGAAACAGCGTGGACAAGCCTTGCTGGCGCAACATAAAGCTGCCAATAATGGCGGTTAATACCACCAGGCCTGCGGTATTGAGGGCGCCGATCTGCTGGCCGACTTTGATCAGCAGTGTGATTTCCACAACGGGCATCACAATAAAGAGAAGAAATAGAAATTTCATGGAAAAGACCTATAGGGGTAGACCGGTATCATAACGTTCCAAGTTGGGGGCTAACCCTGGTTTTTCAATCGTCAGCGCATTTCAGCATGGCAATCAATGCCTTGCGCACTTCATTAGGCGAGCTGACAGGCTCCGGAAACTCGAACCGAAAGATTCGTTCACCGACTCGTTGATGAAAGCCAAAAGCATCCACACCAACCATCACCGGCCCCGCGTCTTCAGTCAGCTGTACGCCGTACTGTTGGCAATAACGCTGCAGAGCATCGACATGATCAGCATTCATATGGTCGCAAATATCAATCTCCGCCTGGCCCGCTAAAGGGTTGGCGGTAAATAAAACATCCGGCTCAACCCAGTGAATCTGGCCAAAACCCGCAATAAAGCGCACCTTTACCGGCTCCAACCGGTAAAAATCAAAATCCAACTCGCGGGAATAGGCTTCGGCCTGAGGGTAAAGGCGGCAATAACGTGCAATGGCGGACGAGTCCGATCCGGCCTCCAGTTTTTTGGCCTCCCCCATCAGCGTTACCCGGGCGCAGGTTTGAACATCCAGGCTTTTCCGTTCAGCCACATCGCTCAACAGCAGGGCTACCCTGGGGTTTTTCGAAATATTCTGTGTGTGCTGCGCCAATCGGCTAATCAGCAGTATGGGGCGGTTATTCTCGTCAAAGCCAATCGGCACGATTGACCCAAAGGGATAACCCGGGCAGTCCACAGAGTGTGTGGACAAGGCTCCAGCATCTTGCCCGAGCAATACTTTTCTCGCCAGATCGGTCATCGTACTCATGGCATTTCCAGTCTTCAGGTTGATGTTGATGAAGAACCCGCCACCGCAACTTGTTTGGCCCCCGCCCTCCCGGAACGATCCAGGTAAATCAGCACACAAACCAGCATGATGGCAGGAATGCCCAAGAAAGCGGCATAGATAAAGAAGCTGGGGTAGCCCGCCGTATCCACAACGATACCGCCGAACCCGCCAATAAATTTGCCGGGCAGGGTCATCAAGGAACTGAATAAAGCATATTGGGTGGCCGTATAGGCGCTACTGGTTAAACTCGATAAGTAGGCAATAAAAGCCACGATGGCCAGCCCACCACTTAAGTTATCGGCGCTGATCACCAGCGCAAGTTTGGTCAACCCGGGCTCGCTTGTTGCCAACCAGGCAAACAACAGGTTCGTTAACGCGACCATGCAGCCGCCCAATAGCAAGATAGGGCGAATGCCATAATGGGCCACCAGTACGCCACCCAGCGCAGAACCGACAATCGTCATGACAAACCCGAAGACCTTGGTCACATCGGCAATCTCGGTTTTACTGAATCCTATATCCAGGTAAAAAGGGTTGGCCATCACCCCCATGGTAATATCGCTGATGCGATAAACGGCAATAAACAGCAGGATCAAAAGCGCATACCAGCCGTTACGCTTAAAAAAGTCAACGAAGGGGCCGATCACCGCATCGGCAAACCAGCCGCCGAGACGCTGGGCCAGCCTGGCCTGTTTTGCCCTATGAATAACCGGCTCTGCTGCCGGACGAAGACCATTCGGCTCTTGGACCAGCAACACGGTTACCACACCAACGCCCATGAGTGCCGCCATCACCAAATAGGCCGGACTCCAGCCCAGATATTCAGCCAGGTATAACGCTCCGGCCCCTGCCACCAGCAACGCCAGGCGATACCCGAAAACATAGGCGGCAGACATCGCCGCCTGGTATTTATCCTCTGCCGACTCGATGCGATACGCATCAATACTGATATCCTGGGTAGCCGAGGAGAAGGCGACCAACAGGCCAAAAACCGCCATTAAGCCCACGTCGGCCTCGGGATCGGTTAATGCCATCAATACCAACCCGGATGCGATGCCCAGCTGTCCCAGCAGTATCCAGCTTCGACGCTGGCCAAACATGCGGTGCAGCACCGGTAGTTTGAGCTTGTCGACGACCGGCGCCCAAATTACCTTGATGGAGTAGGTGATGCCGATCCAGCTAAAAAAGCCAATGGTGGTGCGGGTGACCCCGGCTTCGGTCAACCAGGCCGTCAGGGTCGAAAAAACCAGCAGGAAAGGCAGTCCCGCCGAAAACCCCAGAAACAGCAGCGCAAGAACCTTGGGCTTGCCGTACAGGGCAATGGATTCTCGCCAACTCAAGCGTGATGAATTTGCTTTCAGGTCTGCGTTTTCGGGCTGGGGAGAAGGCACGGTTAAAGCCGATTAAGACGATTTAAGGTATGGCTGCCAAAAGCAGTTTCTTTCTTCAAGCAGGCATGATGAGCCTGACACAGGCGCCCGCTCGAAGGGTCAATGTCGCCGCAAAACAGAAAACAATCCGCGGTACCAAGGGGGTAGGCCAAACATTCATCATGCGGCGCCATGCATCGTTGAGTTGGCGCCACCGAGCGCCTCTCTCCGTGCCTTGCCTGACGAATGTTTAGCCCTAGCAGTGACATCGCAATAACGTGCTAACTGATTCGTTAATCGCGGAAGTTATTAAACTGCAACGGCAGCTCGATATCCGATTCACGCAAAAAAGCGATCACCTCTTGCAAATCGTCCCGCTTTTTACCGGTCACGCGTACCTGATCGCCCTGAATCGCCGCCTGTACTTTCAGCTTTTTGTCCTTGATTAGTTTCACAATTTTTTTAGCCAATGGCGCATCAATGCCGGCACGCAGGGTCACATCTTTTTTCGCTTTCATGCCGGACTTGACCAGATCGCCGATATCGAGGCAATTCGTATCAATGCCGCGTTTTACCAATTTGCTGACTAAAATATCGCGCATTTGATCAAGCTGAAAATCCGAATCGGCAATCATGGTCACCACCAGTTCATTTTGCTCGAAACTGGCATCGACGCCCTTAAAATCGTAGCGAGTCGCAATTTCCCGGTTGGCCTGATCGACAGCGTTGGTGACTTCGTGTTTATCCACCTCGGAAACCACATCAAATGATGGCATTCAAACTTCTCCTTCTTTCATCATCGAGATTAAGACTGCATTCTACCCATTTCATGCCGGCAATAAATAAAAAAAGCTGCAACGGCATCGGGGTGTATAATTTTTCGCATCTTAACGTGTAAAGAAGGCAACAGATTATGGCTAACAGGCTTACCAGTATCATTACCGGCGGCGGCGATAAAGGCGAAACGTCCCTGGCGGGAGGCAATCGCGTACCCAAAGATTCGGAGCGTATTGAAGCCATTGGCTGCATCGACGAACTCAACAGCTTTATCGGCCTGCTCAACGCAGCGCTCGAGGAACAGCCAACACTACTGGCGCTATTTCGCAGTATCCAGAATGACCTGTTTGACTTGGGCGGCGAGCTGGCAATGCCTGGGCACAGCTTCATCAGCGACGCTCATTGGCAAAAACTCGAGCAGCAGGCGGCAACGCTAAATGCCGATTTACCACCCCTGGAAAACTTTATCCTGCCCGGCGGCAATGAAGTGGTGTCACGTTGCCATGTCGTTCGCAGCGTAACCCGGCGTGCCGAACGCCGTCTGATCACCCTGTCCCACGTCGAAGCGGTTAACCCCAACAGCTGCATCTATCTAAACCGCTTATCCGACCTGTGTTTTATTACCGCACGCTGGCTCAGCAAGCACAGCGACGAGGGCGAAGTGCTGTGGCAACCGGCCAAGGTCAATCCCGAGCAATAGCACCTACATGACCAGGCGCCGAATATCCGCCAGCAGGCGCGTCAGGCATGTCATGAACTGACCGGCATCCACCCCGTTAACAGCACGATGATCGTAGGACAGCGTAATCGGCAACATTTTGCGCGGCACAAAGGCATCCTCGATAAAGACAGGCTTGACCTGGGTTTTGGAAACCCCAAGAATCGCCACCTCCGGCAAATTGACAATAGGTGTAAAGGCCGTACCGCCGATGGCGCCCAGGCTGGAAATGGTAAAACACCCCCCGGTCAGGTCAGCCTTGCTGAGCTTGCCCGTTTTACCCTTCTCGCCGAGCGCCGTCATTTCCTCGGCCAGCTCCCAAATACCCTTTTTATCCACATCCCGAATCACCGGCACCATCAGGCCTGCAGGCGTATCCATGGCAATGCCGATGTGACAGTATTTTTTATGGATCAGCGTATCCCCATCCGCCGACAGGGATACGTTAAACTGCGGATGCTCGCGTAAAGCGACCGCACAGGCCTTTAGCAGAAAAGGCAAAAAAGTGAGCTTCAATTCACGCGCCTTCGCTTTCTCTTTATTCTGGGCGCGAAACTCTTCAAGATCCGTGATATCCGCCTCGTCGAAATGCGCCACATGGGGCACATTCAACCAGCTGCGCTGCATCGCCGCAGCAGTGAGCTTTTGGATGCGCGACAAGGGCTGCGCTTCAATCTCGCCAAACGCCGCAAAGTCAATGTCAGGCACCGGAGGAATGCCCGCGCCAGCAGCCCCGCTGCCTTGCGCCAGGGCTTTTTTCACATAAGCCTGTACGTCTTCCTTGAGAATGCGGCCCCTGGGGCCCGTTGCAGTTACCTGACTCAGGTCTACGCCCAACTCCCGCGCCATCAAACGGACTGCCGGCCCTGCGTATACCTCGCCACTGGTTTGGCTAGCAACCGATGCTGAAGGCTGGCTTTCTGAACGACGCGCTGCCTCTTGGGGAGACGGCGCCGTCTTCACCGCTTCGGGAGTTTCAGTTTCTTCCTCCGCCGACTCTTGCGAAACCACTTCCAGCACCGCAATCTCACTGCCCTCGTTCACTTTGTCTCCCACTTTGAGAGAAAGCGACTTAATCTCGCCCGCAAAGGGGCAAGGGACTTCCATGGATGCCTTATCGGATTCCAGCACCACCAGGGTATCGTCCTGCGCGACCCTGTCGCCGACCGATACACTGACCTCAATCACCTCAACCTCGGAGGCGCCGCCCAAATCAGGCACACTGACTTTTTGCGTCGAAGTAACAGTCTCAGCCTTGTTAACCGGTGCCGTGTCTTCAATTGCTTCCTGGCCGCCCTGATTTTCCTGCACAGTTGCTTCGGGTTCTGGCTCAGGTTGTTCTGGTGCGGCCTCTGAATCCACCGAATCCGCCACATCCAAGGTGACAATGGCACTGCCCTCCGAAACCCTGTCTCCCGTTGCCACACTGACCGATTTGACCACTCCGGCCGCGGGGGCAGGCACCTCCATTGAGGCCTTATCGGACTCAAGAACGATCAGGGTCTGCTCCGTTTCAACCCGATCCCCCTCAGACACGTTGACCTCAATCACCTCGACGTTTTCGGCACCGCCGATATCCGGCACCTTAATCACTGTTTCCGTCACGTTTATTCCTTAACTGTTCAGAGGATTCGGCTTATCTGGATCGATGTTGAAGCGCTGCATCGCCTGGCTGACCAAGGCCGCGTCAACCAACCCTTCATCCTGCAGGGACTTAAGCGCGGCCAGCGCCACAAAGTAGCGATCCACCTCGAAGAAATGGCGCAGTTTGCGTCGCGAGTCACTTCGCCCAAAACCGTCGGTACCGAGCACTCGATAAGAAGCCGGCACCCACGCTCGAATCTGGTCAGCGTAATTCTTCATGTAATCGCTGGCAGCAATCACCGGCCCAGATCGCGCACCCAGACATTGGCTGACATAGGATTCGCGAGGCGCCTCTTCGGGATGCAGCATGTTCCAACGTTCAACCGCCTGACCCTCTCGCGCCAATTCGTTGAAGCTGGTCACCGCCCAAATATCGGCCTCCACCTCGTACTCGCTACGTAGCAGGTCAGCAGCGGCGATAACCTCACGCAAAATAGCTCCGGAACCCAGCAGCTGAACGCGGTGCTTCCCTGCTTTTTCTGCTGAACGGAACAGGTACATGCCTTTGATAATGCCCTCTGTCGCGCCATCCGGCAGTGGCGGGTGCGGGTAATTCTCGTTAAGTAGCGTTAAATAGTAGTAGACCGCCTGTTTTTCCTGGTACATACGCCGCATGCCGTCCTGTACGATCACCGCCACCTCATAGGCAAAGGTTGCATCGTAACTGACGCAGTTAGGTACCGTATTGGCCAGGATATGACTATGCCCATCCTGGTGCTGCAGGCCTTCGCCATTCAGGGTTGTACGGCCAGAGGTGGCGCCCACCAGGAAGCCTCGCGCCTGGATATCCCCGGCGGCCCAGCACAGATCGCCAATCCGTTGGTGCCCGAACATCGAATAATAGATATAAAACGGAATCATCGGGCATCGGTAATTACTGTAAGCGGTCGCCAGCGCCATCCAGGCCGACATGGCACCAGCCTCGTTAATGCCCTCCTCGAGCATCTGCCCTTTTTTGTCTTCCTTGTAATACATCACCTGGCCGGCATCGACAGGCTCATAGAGCTGCCCGGAGGATGAGTAAATTCCCAACTGCCTGAACAGGCCTTCCATGCCAAAGGTGCGTGCCTCGTCGGGCACAATGGGCACGATCCGCTTACCAATCTGCTTGTCCTTGGTCAGGTTGGAGAGCATGCGCACAAAAGCCATGGTGGTCGATATTTCCCGCTCGCCAGTCCCCTCAAGTGGCGAAGTAAAGGCTTCAAGCCCGGGGATTTGAAGCGGTTCGTAATCCTCCACCCTTGAAGGCAGGTAGCCTCCCAGAGCCTGGCGCCGCTGATGCATGTACTCCATTTCCGGCCGGTCATTCGGTGGCCGGTAATAAGGCACCGATTCCAGTTCTTCATCACTGAGCGGAATCACATACTTGTCACGGAAGGCCCGCAGCGTCTCCATATCCAGTTTTTTCAGCGAGTGGGTGCCCATCTGGGCTTCGCCCTTGTTACCTGTGCCATAGCCTTTAACCGTATGCGCCAGGATCACCGTGGGCTGTCCCTTGGTGCGCATCGCCTCAGCATAGGCGGCATACACCTTTTCGGGGTCGTGCCCGCCCCGGTTCAGCTTGTAGATTTGTTCGTCCGTCAGGTCCGCGACCATTTCCGCCAGTTCAGGGTAAGCACCAAAGAAATACTCGCGCGTATAGGCGCCGCCATTGGCCTTGTAGTTCTGGTACTCGCCATCGACACACTCATCCATGCGCTTTTGCAGTAGTCCGCCCTTATCACGCGCCAGCAGCGGATCCCAGAGTCCGCCCCAGACCACTTTTATAACGTTCCAGCCCGCGCCCCGGAAAACACCCTCAAGCTCCTGAATGATTTTACCGTTGCCACGAACCGGTCCATCCAGGCGTTGCAGGTTACAGTTCACAACAAAAATCAGGTTTTCCAGCTGCTCGCGGCCGGCCAGTGAAATCGCGCCCAGCGATTCCGGCTCATCAATCTCGCCATCGCCCAGAAAAGCCCAAACCTTGCGATCATCGCGGGCCGCCAGATCGCGGGCCGACAGGTAACGCATGATGTGCGCCTGGTAAATCGCCTGAATGGGTCCCAACCCCATGGACACGGTGGGGAACTGCCAATAATCGGGCATCAACCACGGATGCGGATACGAAGACAGGCCGTTGCCGTCCACCTCGCGCCTGAAGTTATCCAGCTGCTGTTCATCCAGGCGCCCCTCCAGAAATGAGCGGGCGTAGATACCGGGTGAAGAGTGCCCCTGTATATAGAGAAGGTCACCCAGCTGTTTTTCGTTCGTTGCCCGCCAGAAATGATTGAAGCCGACATCAAACAGGGTTGCCACCGACTGGAAGGTGGAGATATGGCCGCCCAGCTCATCGTCATTCATGTTGGCACGCATCACCATCACCAGCGCATTCCAGCGCACCATGGAGCGGATTCTGCGCTCCATAAAAACATCGCCCGGCATGGGGTCTTCGTCCTGTACCGGGATGGTATTCCTAAAGGGCGTAGTCAGGGCATAGGGAAGCTGGGCTCCGGTACGCGTCGCATGGTCGGATAGCCGTTTGAGAATAAAATGCGCGCGCTCCATGCCCGCATTTTTAATGACCGCCTCCAGTGCATCGACCCACTCGGTCGTTTCCTGCGGATCAATATCCGGATTTTGAGGTATTTGCTTTGTCATCAACCGTATTCCCTGCTCGTCACGACTCAATATTCCTACTCACTATAGAAGCACACTGTAACGCCGTACATTACTTATTTATAAGATTAGAACAACTTAAATTGGGCAGCCGCTCTGCGCCAATAAAATCTCCCTCAAAAAACCATGCCTGCCGGCACCCCGGAAAACAGATTTCCAGCCATCCCTGTGGCAAACCTCGGCAAGCCCCACAGCCAACATCACAAATATCCACCTATAAATACCTATATATAGGTAACAAAAGACTGAAGAGCATCCAATACATACCCCTAGATAAGTAGAAAAACCACCTATTTTTCCTACCTAGAAATACGTAGTTTCCGAAAAAAAACCGTTGACAACCACTAATAATGAAGATCAATATAACTGGGGTAAACAAATGTGCGTGCGACGAAACCCATACCTCCAGGTATGTATAACAATATATTCGCACTCTCATGAAGTGTTACACCTCGGCAATGAGTTGCGTTTTCAGCACTACCGGAAACCACTTGCTGAATCAAAATTTTGCAGCTTTCCCGGGCAACCAGCCCAAACTGCATAACAACTCCGGTAACAAAGCGCACCCGTGCCGAGAAGCCGGAAATCTAATAATAAAACCATGCTAATTACCAAGGGGGCAACCACATGGATCAAGAGTTAGCGTCATTAATAACGATCTTTACCGAGTTCTATTACTGGGTTACCGTCGTATTCATGTTCTTCATTCACGTAGGTTTCTGTGTGTATGAAGTAGGTGCATCGCGCTGGCGTAACCACAAACACACCCTGCTAAAAAACACCATGATCATTCCGCTGGTAACCGTGACCTGGTACCTGTTTGGTTGGTGGCTGTATTTTGCCATTCCAAATGGTCCCGGCATCACCGGTCCATTGCTGGATGCCGCCTGGGCAACTCCCTGGAGTGAGCTGATGGGCGCACACCTGGGTGGTTCCGTATTCCAGGAAGGCCTGACCCTTGACGGCGACGGCTGGTGGTCTCGCATCAACGGTGTATTCTTCGCCGCGTTCCTGCTGTTCTCCTGGACAGCGGCATCCATCGTATCCGGTGCATGTCTGGAGCGTATCCGTCCTTCCGCTTACTGGATTCTGGCCGTCGCTATCGGTTCCTTCTTCTGGGTTATCGATGCAGCATGGGGCTGGCACCCAGATGGCTGGATGGTGCAACTGCTGGGTTACCACGATGCTTACGCGTCCGGTGTAATTCACGCGATTGCCGGTGGTTTCGCACTGGGCGTCATCATCGTTCTGGGTCCACGTATTGGTAAGTTCCGCGCTGACGGCACGCCTCGCAACATTAACCCCCACAACCCTTGGTTGGTAACCGTCGGTCTGTTCCTGATCTTCTCCGGTTTCTGGGGCTTCTATGTTGCCTGTAACATCCCCATGCTGGATGTGGGTGCTGGCGACGGTGGTTCTTACTTCACGGCGACCAACATCTACCTGACTCCAACAACACTGTCGGCCATTACCTTTAACTTCCTGATGTCCCTGTCAGGCGGTATGCTGGCTGCCTTCGTTGTCTCCAAAGGCGACGTTCTGTGGATCTACTACGGCGGTCTGGCGGGTGTCATCGGTGCCTCTGCCGGTAACGACCTGTACCACCCGATCCAGGCTTGCATCATCGGCATGGGCGGCGCATGGGTTTGTTACAAAGGCCACTTCTTCGCTGAACGTGTTTTCAAAATCGACGACCCTCTGGGCGCGGTCGGTGTACACGGTTATGCGGGCGTTTACGGTCTGATCGTTGTTGGTTTCATGCTGTGGGGCTACCCAGCATCCATGAACCCTGACTACGCTCACATCTCACCTCTGGGTCAGCTGGCGGGCGCAGCCATCATGTTCGGTCTCCTGGGCTTCCTGCCTGGCTTCATCATCGCACACATCCTGAAAGCCTTCGGCGTGCTGCGTGTACCTCGCGGTATTGAGCTGGCGGGTCTTGACCTGAGAGAAATCCACACTCGTTACGAAGAGAAAGAAGAGCTTCGAGCGGCTCTGCGCAAAGAGCCCATCGACGGCTAATAACGGATATTCCTGAATAACGAAATAGGAGAAAGATTATGTCTACCGGACTTGAAAACTGGTCTAACCCTGAAACAATCGGTGCCATCTATCCGTTTGTGGGATCGGAGATGTTAATGTTCATTCTGCTGTTAGCCTCCTGGTTACTTTGGCATATGATCTGCCTTGTAATCGAGAACAACGAGTGGAAAGAAGATATTAGCGTGCTGGCCGGTCAACCCTTACCGGGCGAGGAGTACGGCGACAACTAAAATCGCCTGCTCCTTACCAGGACCAGAAAACAAACGCCCCCTGCAGGAATCTGCAGGGGGCGTTTTTCGTTCAGCGCTAAGGATAAATTCTGGCAACTAAGCTCAGGAAACCATGTTCTGGAAACAACGCCTGGGCTCAACCAGGCAAACGATTTCAACGGAAAGAGAAAAGGGGACGCCCCGTCAGGGCCACAGCCAGGCCGCACCCCTGACACCACTGGAGTCGCCGTATTTGGCTTTTAATAAAGCTGTCTCACAGCTGTCAGAAAAAACATATTTTTCCCAACGCTTTGGCAGCTCAAGATAAAAACTGTCAATATTAGACAAACCACCCCCAAGCACCACGGCTTGCGGGTCCAGCACATTAATCACTGTTGCCAAAGCCGCTGCAAGCCCCTCTTGGTAAGCATCCATCAAGGTTAACGCCTCTGACTGGCCTTCATTCGCTCGCTTGACAATTGCCTCCACAGGCAGCTGCTGCCCGGTTTGCTCAAAATAGCGCTGCGCCAGCGCCGGTCCGGAAAGGTGCGCTTCTATACAGTTCTTGCGGCCACAGTAGCAGTCACGAGCCTCCAAAGAACCGTCACCCAAACCGCTGGGAGGCATGGGGTTATGCCCCCACTCACCGGCGATACCGTTAGGGCCCGAGAGCAGCTGCCCATCAACCACAATTCCCCCACCGACGCCGGTACCAAGAATGACGCCAAATACGTTAAGAAAACCTGCAGCGGCGCCATCAATAGCTTCAGAAAGCGCGAAACAATCCGCATCATTGGCCAGGCGAACCTCCCGACCAAGAAGCAGCTCAAGGTCCTGGCGTAGAGGTTTTCCGTTAAGGCAGGTTGAGTTACAGTTTTTCATGCAGCCTGTCAGCGTAGAAAGACTGCCTGGTGCGGCAATGCCAACAGGTATACTTCCGGCGTCACTCGGGAGGTCCTGCTCCAGCAGGGCAACCAGCTCAACTATGCATTGCAGGGTGCCCCAATAATCGCCTTTTGGCGTCGGCAGGCGTAAGCGTTTGACGATATTCCCCTGCGCTTGCAGGATAATCCCTTCGATCTTCGTACCACCTAAATCAATCCCAATGCGCATTAGAAAATCGTAAAGAGCGCAACCAGAATCAGGCAAACCACCAGGCAACGTATTTGCAGCGCCTCGAGCATTTGTATCTGCTCGGCCTGGACGTCAGCCTCAGCCGTCGGCAGCTGCTTTTCACCCAGCGCAATGGATGCCAGGCCAGACTTGAACAACACCTGCTCGGTGGTCATTCGATATTCGGTTAACACCGTCAGCCAGCTTTTAAAGCACTGCGTGAAATTACCGGCAACCGCATAGGTGATTGCCAGCAACCGCGCTGGCAACCATTCAAGAACATGCACCAGGCGAGAAGTTTCATCCTGATCGCCAAGCTCCTCATAAAGGTTTAGCAGGCGTACAAACAGCGCCGCGACAGGACCGAGCAACAGGTACCAGAAAACAATAACAAACACCTGTTCGAACCACTGATACAAAACGCCCCGGCACGCCTTTTCATGCAATTGAGCACGATCGCCGGCATCAAAACCCTGCTCCAATTTGAAATATTCCTGCGCATGGTGATAAGCCGACTGAAAATCCCCTTCGCACCAATGGTGCAGGTAAGTCGTAACCTCCCGAGGCAAATTAACGCGCCCGAACGCATAGGCAAGCAACAGCACCTGCAACGCCAGGCCGACAAACCCAAACACCCAGTCCTGGACCACCGACAGGACCAGCGCAACGACCAACAAAGGCAACAATACGCTAACCAGCATGGTCAGGCGAGAAGAGCCGCCGAATGTCGTTGATACGCGCTCGCTAAAATTCACGAACCAACGATCGTGCTCCGGCCTGAAGTGCCAGCCAAGCAGTTTGTAGGCGCCAATCGTTAACAATAAAACCAGAAAGGTCATAACTTTCCTCTCGTAGAATCAGGGTGTGAGACAAGACTGCGAAACCGTTGCCAGTCAAAAGCGCTGCCCGGATCGGTCTTTCTGCCGGGGGCGATATCACTGTGGCCTGTAATGCGCTCCCGCGTTATACCGGGATAGGCGGCCATAAGACAACGGGTTACTTCGGCCAACTGCTGATATTGCGCCGCTTCGTAGGGAGTATCATCCGCGCCTTCCAGCTCAATACCAATGGAGAAATCGTTACAGGCCTGCTCGTCCCCAAAACAGGAAACACCCGCATGCCAGGCGCGTTTATCGAAGGGGACGTATTGGATCAGTGAACCGTCACGCCGCACCAGCAGGTGCGCCGAAACCTGCAGGTCGGCAACCGTTTCGAAATAGGGGTGGGCTTTGCGGTCAAGCCGATTGCAAAAAAGTTCTGAGATATAAGGCCCGCCGAATTCGTTCGGCGGCAGGCTAATGCAATGAATCACCAGTAAATCGATACGCCCGTCCGGGCGCTCATTACAATTTGGGGAGGCAATACGTTCGGCCCCGGTTAACCAGTGGTCACGAATGGATAGCTGCAATTCAGAACCTCGGGAAAGTGAAAAGCGCGTCAAAAACCAAACCGCACCTTAACCCATCCACACCACAGCCATCAATCCTTCATTTCACGCAGGTGCCCAATCACCGATTCCAGCGCACGGTCAAAGAGAAGCGCATTATCCAGCACGCTAATCACCCCGGCCCGCGCGGCCTCAATTAACCCGGAACGCGTATATTCGGCAACTTTAATTCCCAGGCGATTAACAAAAATATACTTACCGCTAACCCGGATAATGGCCGCCAGCTTACAGCGGTTTTTTTCGCCTTCATTATTATGAAACTCAACCCAGGCGCCAACGGCCATGGAGTCCACCAGGTCAGCAATCGCATCGTTTTCCTCCGCAACGACTGCGGCACTGTCATCGTCCAACGGCTCAAGCTCGGGAGCCTCAACGATCACCTCGGCAGCGGCCTCTTCCGGCCGCCTATTTTGACTGCCTTCCTCGTGATCCGCTGAGTCGTTACCCTGCGTCAGGCTTCCCGCGGGGGTTCCGCCAAGATCATCCGTCTCCTCCGCGTCTTCACTCCTCAGGCATTTCATGTGTTCCGCTTCAAGCTCGACAAACAGCTCTCGCATCCGGTTTTTGCTAAAGGAGATCGCGTTCAGTCCCTCCCGGAGCCTTTGCAGCAGGGAAGGAATCATCGTCAATAGGGCGCTGCGATGGCTGAAGCTGGCGTTCCTGTCCGTACTCCAAATCAGGTCGTCCACCACCTGAACCCCTGCCTGCCAGGCCTCACTCTCAGCCCCTTCACGGACATGCAGCAGGAATAAATAGTTAGCCCAGCCTTCGCGAAGCAATGCCAGGACCACCGGAGGAAGCACCCTGCCAGCACCCTTTTCATTGATGGTTTTACCCACCTCGGCACGCGCCCTCTGTGTTTTACCGAGCCCTTCCTCGGCATCACGGGTGCGCTGCTCAATCAGCTCAGCCTTGCGGCGTTCCTTGCCGACAAAATCCGTAAAATCTTCCAGCAACCCCGGAAACAGGTTAACGTCGTCCTCAAACTCATCGAGCACCGTACCAACAACAGCCCTAACCTTGTTGTAGAGTGCATCGCGGGAAAGATCAGCCGGCGGGTTCCAGCTCATTGCCGCACTCGCCAGCTCGTTCAGCAGTTTTCGCGCCGGATGCGCCCCTCGGCTGAAAAAAGTTTTATCCAGCAAGGCCACCTTCAGCATTGGAATCTGGAGACGCGCCAGCAGGGCTTTCATCGGAACCGGCAGGTTATGATCATCGAGAATAAACTCAAACAGCATCGTCACCAGGTTAATGCTGTCATCATCAACCCGTCCCACGGCCTGTACACTGCCGCCGCGCTTTTCAACCTGCTGGTGCAGCGCCTGCCGGACATTCAACGGTTGAGGTTCGATCGAAACCAAGTTATCACTGGCAGGCACACTATGCTGAACCGTTGACAGCATCTGCACCAGCTCACTCGGTGCCAACACGGGTCCGCTCTCGGCAACAGGTAAAGGCCCCGGCTCGGTGGATTGCTTATTTTTTGCCGTGGCCAGCAAGCCCCTCAGCAGGCTGAACACCTCGTCCTGCCCAGAGTCTTCATCCGCAGGCGAATGAGCGGTTTGTTGCGAGGCGGAAACACTCGAGGGCGTGGGTCGATAGGGTTTGGCCTTGCTGCTGCTTTGCGGCTTTATTTGCGGCAAAATCCCCTGCTCGGCCAGGAATTTGTTGGTCCAGTCATAAACATCCGCAAGCTCGCTTAACACAAACTTCTCAAAAAGCTTATAGATGACCAGCTTGGCGCGAATATTGATCTCCAGCTCAAGGCATGCCTGCTGGAAAGCCTCGCAAAGACACTGGGGACCAAGCGGGTTCGCCTCAGCGCTTAAGGATGTGTTGTTGAGCAATGCATCCATCCGCTGCGTTAACTGCTGCAGGGCGTCGCCAAAGAGGTTGTTTACCTTCGACACCATACCCCGAATAGCGACACTTTCTTCCAGCTCATCATCCTGAACCAGGGTCAGGGATTCATCGCTCAACGCCTGTTGGCCTGAATCTGCAGTTTGAGCAACCGTATTGCGCTGTAAATTTTTAAAACTATCCTGTAACGCCTGGGCAAAACGCTTCTCCATCATCTGACGCTTGATACGCACCTCGCGCATGGAGTCAAAATACATCGTCTGGTCAGCGTTATTAATCGCCTTATCGGCCAACTCAAAAAGCGTATCGTCAGCATTATCGAACATGCTGGCCAACATATTGAGAAACAGCTTGGATGAATGGCTACGCACCTTTTTCAAGGGTGCCGGCAAAAGGTCTATGGATGTAACATTCATAGGCTTCGCGCTTTTCAACTCTATAACCATTTCAATAATCTCAATTCAATCACGCCCAATCGCGCTCTGTTAATTCCGGTTTAAGCATTTCAAAGGCATTCTTTACCGCCCCCGGTGGTGACCACTTGCGCCTGAATCCATAAACATGTTCGCTTGGAAGGGTGGTCTACCTTGACGCAGGATTCCTTTAAACTACCTGATGAACTAACTGGGCTTGCAAGTACTAAACGAGTATAGTTCAAACTCAAATTTTTGCTCGGCATCAAACCTTTTCTTTGACCCCAATTAAGCTATGCAAAACTCTCAACAACCTGCTCCAGGAAGGAAACTTGGCAAGGGGATGTGGATTGCCGCCTGGGTTGTCGGCCTGGGGATGCTTACCCTGTTTTTTGCCGAACAAGAGAAGGGCTGGATGAATCCCAACCAGCAGCCTGCGGTTCGCACAACGGCCTCCGGCGCACAGGAAGTCATGCTGCAACGTAACCGCCAGGGGCATTACGTGGTTTCCGGCAACATTAACGGCAAACCAGCGGCTTTCCTGCTGGATACCGGCGCCACCGATGTGGTGATTTCCGCCAACCTTGCCAGAACTTACGGCCTGGAGCGAGGGCGTCGCAGCATTGCCAGCACGGCTAATGGAAACGTCACCGTGTATGCCACCCAAATTGACCAGCTGAGCATCGGTAATATTCATCTTTACCAGGTTCCCGCCAGTATCAATCCGGGAATGGACGATATGATCCTGCTGGGCATGAGCGCCCTGAAACAGGTCGAATTAACACAACGTGGCGATACCCTGACCCTCAGGTATTACCCCGGCAATTAATCTTTTATTGATAATGAACCCAGAAATTCTTCGTAGCGCCATTCAACAAAATGTCACCGCAGCCCTGGCCGAGGACGTCGGCAGTGGAGACATTACCGCCCGGCTGATTCACGAAACCACTCAGGCCACTGCAACGATCATAACCCGCGAAGCCATGGTGATGTGCGGAACAGCGTGGGCCGACGAGGTCTTTGTCCAGGTAGATCCCGGCATTGAAATCGAATGGCATGTCTCCGATGGCGATGCTGTCGCCGCCGATACCAAGCTGGTGACGCTCTACGGCTCTGCCCGTGCGCTTTTAACCGCCGAGCGCAGTGCCATGAATTTCCTGCAGACCCTGTCTGGCACAGCCACCTTGTGCCGTCAGTACGCCGACATTGTCCGCGATACCGGTGTAAAACTGCTGGATACCCGAAAAACCCTGCCCGGACTGCGTATTGCGCAAAAATATGCCGTCAGCTGTGGCGGCTGCTTCAACCACCGCATCGGCCTTTATGATGCGTTCCTGATCAAGGAAAACCATATCGCCGCCTGCGGCTCCATTGCCCAGGCAATTAGCACTGCTCGACATAATGAACCGGGCAAACCGGTGGAAGTAGAGGTGGAAAACCTGTCCGAGCTTGAACAAGCCCTCGATGCCGGTGCCGACACGATTATGCTGGATAACTTCAGCCTTGCCGACATGCAAGCGGCAGTCACAATAGCCCAAGGTCGCAGCAAGCTGGAGGCATCGGGCAATGTGTCGAAGGAAACCCTGCTGGCAATTGCCCAGACCGGGGTTGATTATATTTCCATCGGCGCCCTAACCAAGGACTGCAAGGCCATCGATTTGTCGATGCGCTTTATCTGATAAGCGCTTCAACGATAGGCTGGTTCGCCTGCGGAAACGCATAACACGCCAGGGAGTTGGCAGCCACCCAGCGGATCGGCTGCTGCTCCCGCCCCCAGGCCTGGCCAGAGAAAGCCGTGACCCGCCACACATCCAACAGGACGGACTTGTCCGGGTAATCATAGTGCACCTCCAGCAGAGGTTCACAAGCGAGCAGCTCAATACCGAGCTCTTCCTTAAGCTCTCGCGCCAACGCCGATTCCAGGCTTTCACCCGCCTCGACCTTACCGCCGGGAAATTCCCAGAGCCCGCCCTGATGCACATGCTCAGGGCGCTTGGCGATCAGGATTTCACCGTGACCATTATTGATCACGGCAACCGCCACATGGACGCGCTCAGGCCGTTGGCTCATTAGGAGCGATAATCGGCATTAATCGAGACGTAGTCATGGGACAGGTCGGTCGTCCACACGGTTTCAGAGGCGGCACCACGCTGCAGAACCACACGGATTAGAATATTCTCCTGGTTCATGACCGCCTGCCCCTGCGCTTCCGTATAGCTCGCCGCCACACCGCCCTGCTCAACAATACACACCTGATCAAGGTAAATACTGATGCGGCTCACATCCAGATCAGCCAGCCCGGCGCGACCAACCGCGGCCAGAATCCGCCCCCAGTTAGGGTCGCTGGCAAACAGGGCCGTTTTCGTAAGGGGCGAATGGGCAATGGCATAGGCCACCTGCAGAGCTTCATCGGTGCTGCCAGCCTCCTCCACGGTAACCGTGACAAACTTCGTCGCACCTTCCCCGTCACGCACAATGGCGTGCGCCAGTTCACGAAATACCTGGATCAGCGCCGCTTTAAGGGCGTCGTGCAGTTCGCTGTTCGCAATCACGGCCGGCACGGCACTGGCACCCGTGGCCACCAGGACACAGGCATCATTTGTGGACGTGTCCCCGTCGACGGTAATACGGTTAAAGGATTTTTCCGACGCTTCACTCACCAGCTCCTGCAGCATATCCTGCGGCACATCGACATCGGTCGCGACAAAAGCCAGCATAGTTGCCATATTGGGGCAGATCATGCCCGAGCCCTTGGAAATGCCCGTCACATTGACCCTGGCGCCCTGATAATCGAAGCTGGCTGTCGCACCCTTGGGGCGGGTATCGGTTGTCATAATACCCTCTGCGGCATCCGCCCAGCCGTTCTCGGACAAAGCGGAATAAACCTGGGGAATCGCCCTGACAATGGTTTCAACCGGCAGTTTTTCCCCAATCACACCCGTCGAAAAGGGCAGTACCTGCGAAAGCGAAACGCCGCAGTGCTCAGCTACACTGTTACAGCAGGCAACGGCATCCTTCATGCCCTGTTCGCCGGTACCGGCATTGGCGTTACCGGTATTAATCAGCAAATAGCGCGGCGAGCCTTCGGATAAATGTTGTTTTGCCAGCGTAACTGGCGCCGCACAAAAAGCATTGCGGGTAAACACCGCGGCAGCGCGACTTTGCGCCGACAACTCAAACAGCACCAGGTCCTTGCGACCCGGTTTTTTAACACCCGCACAGGCCGTGCCAATCCGCACGCCTTCAATCACCGCCATTTCCGGAAAATTATCCGCACCTACCGCCATAACAAATTCTCTATGCTAGTAACGCAAAGTCGGGCCTAAAGCCCGACTTGCCATCAAACGATAAAAAACAGTGCCATTAAGCCGTTTTGGAAAGACTTCCACAGCACTGTTTGTATTTTTTACCCGAACCGCAGGGGCACGGATCATTACGTCCAACCTTGACGCCATCACGAACGAAGGGCGTTTGAGGCTCGCCTTCAGGCGTTTCAGCCGCCACGTCATGATCAGCCATTGCGGAGGCATCCTCATGCTGGTACTGCATTTCCTGCTGGGCCGCCTGCTCACGCTGGCGCTCCATGGCTTCCACGTCGGATTCCTCGCGGATTTGCAAATGGCTCAGGATACGCAACACGTCATGCTTAATGTTATCCAGGAATCGCTCAAACAGCGCAAAGGCTTCACGTTTATACTCCTGTTTGGGGTTTTTCGCGGCATAGCTCCGCAGGCCGATACCCTGACGCAAATGATCCATGGTTGACAGATGCTCTTTCCACAAAACATCCAGCGTCTGCAGCATAACCTGCTTCTCAACGCTGCGCATCACCTCTGCGCCAACCACCGACTCCTTGGCGTCGTACGTTGCTTTTATCTCAGCAAGGACCTTATCGCGCAGGCTCTCCTCATGCAGCTCGTCATCCTCATCCAGCCATTGCTGGATCGGCATGTCGATAGCAAACTCAGAACGCACCTTGGCTTCCAGCCCGGCCACATCCCACTGTTCTTCCAGACTCTGTGGCGGAATAAACTCATCGATCACATCACCCACCACCTTGGCACGAATGGAATCGACGATATCGGAAACATCCTCCGACTCCATCAGCTCGTTACGTTGCTGGTAGACGACCCGGCGCTGGTCGTTGGCCACATCATCGTATTCCAGTAACTGCTTACGGATATCGAAGTTATGCCCTTCCACCTTACGCTGGGCTTTTTCAATGGCATTACTGACCATTCGATGCTCAATGGCTTCGCCCTCGCCCATGCCTAGTGCTTTCATCATATTACGCACGCGCTCGGAGGCGAAAATACGCATCAGGTTGTCGTCCAGCGACAGGAAGAAGCGGGATGAACCCGGATCACCCTGGCGGCCGGCACGGCCACGCAACTGGTTATCGATACGGCGTGATTCATGGCGATCGGAGCCGATAATATGCAAACCGCCGGCTTCAAGCACCTGCTTGTGGCGCTCTTCCCAGTCTGTCTTGATCTTTTCAATCTGGGCCTCGCTAGGATTTTCCAGCGCAGCCACTTCCGCCTCCCAGTTGCCGCCCAGTTTAATATCAGTACCCCGGCCAGCCATGTTGGTGGCAATGGTTACTGCACCCGGACGTCCAGCCTGGGCGATAATTTCCGCTTCCTTATCGTGCTGCTTGGCATTCAACACATTGTGTTTGATGCCCGCTTTCTTCATCAATTGGGAGAGATGTTCTGAGGACTCGATCGACGCCGTGCCCACCAGGGTCGGGCAACCCTGTTCCCGGTTGTACTGCACTTCTTTGATAATGGCTTCGTATTTCTCCGGTACCGTCAGGTATACCAGGTCATTGTTGTCCTTGCGGATCATGGGTTTATTGGTGGGAATCACCACCACATCCAGGCCGTAGATCTGCTTGAATTCAAAGGCTTCCGTATCAGCCGTACCGGTCATACCGGCCAATTTTTCATAAATACGGAAGTAGTTCTGGAAGGTTGTGGACGCCAGTGTCTGGCTCTCATTCTGGATTTTTACCCCTTCCTTGGCCTCAACCGCCTGGTGAATCCCTTCGGACCAACGGCGCCCCGGCATGGAACGCCCGGTATGTTCGTCAATAATGACGATCTGGCCTTCCTGCACGATGTAATCCACATCGCGCTGGAAAATCGCGTGCGCCTTCAGCCCGGCATGCACATGGTGCAGCAGGCCCAGGTTTTGGGGGGCGTAGAGGCTTTCGCCTTCGGGCAACAGCCCGGTTTCTGACAACAGCTCTTCGACAAACAGGTGGCCGGCTTCGGTTAATTCCACCGATCGGTTTTTCTCGTTAACCAGGAAATGACCTGAGGGGACTTCTTCCTTATTTTCCGGCTCTTCGCCACGCTCAAGGCGAGGAATGATGGTATTGATTTGCTGATACTGCCGGGAGCTGTCTTCCACGGCGCCTGAAATGATCAGGGGGGTACGGGCTTCGTCAATCAGGATTGAGTCTACCTCATCGACAACCGCATAGTTCAAGGTGCGCTGCACCTTCTGCTCGACGGAGAAGGCCATGTTGTCGCGCAGGTAGTCAAAACCAAACTCGTTATTGGTTCCGTAGGTGATATCGGCCTGATACGCGGCCTGCTTGTCTGCATAATCCTGCTGGGAGCGGATAACGCCGACACTCAACCCCAAAAATTCGTAAATAGGCCCCATCCAGCTGGCATCGCGCCCGGCCAGGTAATCATTCACCGTCACCACATGCACCCCTTTGCTGCTCAAGGCATTGAGGTATACAGGCAACGTCGACACCAGTGTTTTACCTTCACCGGTGCGCATTTCCGCAATTCGCCCTTCGTGAAGCGTGATACCACCGATCAACTGGGTATCAAAATGGCGTAAACCAAGCGTGCGCTTTCCGGCCTCACGAACCACCGCAAAGGCTTCGGGCAGCAACTGATCCAGCGTTTCGCCATTTTCCAGGCGTTCGCGAAACTCAAGGGTTTTATTCTTCAGCTCTTCATCGGACAGGGGTTCAAGGCTTTCCTCAAGCGCATTGATCCTCTTGACCAGCTTGCCCATTCGTTTTAATTCACGGTCATTTTTGCTGCCAAAAACTTTCTTCGCAATGGTTCCAAACATGGGTATCAATTTTTCCAGAATAATCAGTGGGCATTTAAACGGGCTATTTTAAACCCGAAAATATTACAGATGTACTAATAATGAGGACAGCCAAGGATTTAACAAGGCAGAAATCTCGAAATCGGGGAAATTCAGGCTTATTTTGCTTTGCGGTTTACGTATCGTAGCGGATCGACGGATTTCCCTCCCCGTAACACTTCAAAGTGAACATGTGGCCCCGTGGAACGGCCGCTGCTGCCCATCAAAGCCACCGTTTGGCCCTTCTCAACCACATCCCCCACCTTAACCAGAATATCGCGGGCATGGGCGTAACGGGTAACGTAACCGCCGCCGTGATTGACCTCCACCAGGTTACCGTAGCCATAACGCTCACCGGACCAGGTCACCACGCCAGCCGCTACAGCTATAATGTCCGAGCCCTCCCGGCCAGCAAAATCGATACCCTCATGCCAGGCCAGTTTACCGGTAAAGGGGTCGTTACGGCGGCCGAAATAGGAGGACAGCCATCCCTTCCTGATCGGCCGACCGGAAAGATAACGGTCGCTCTCATATTCCTGGTTGCCCAGCACCTGGTTAAGCATTTCCAGCTTCTGCTCGCGCTGCTCAATCCCAAAGGCCAACGCCTCAACCGCCCGTAAAAAGCCCGGTGGCTGGTAGGCCTCTTCGTCAGCTGTATCGGCAATACCGCCCACCGGAGGCGGATTCGAGAAATCAAATTCATCCGCATCGATATTGGCGGTGGTAATCAAATGTTCGCCCAAGGCATCCAGCCTAATCAGTTTGGCATGCAGTTCCGCCATTCGGATGGTTAAGGCCTTCACCTGCTCCTGGGAATCTTCCTTAATCCGCTCAATTTCCTGGCGCTTTTGATCCAGTTCCTTTTGCCAGGCCTGCACAAATGCACGCTGCTGCTCGGCCGTATCCGAACGTCCAGCCACCTGGTAGCCAACAACAAACGCCGCGGTAATAATCATCAACAGCGCCAAAAGGCTCAGCAATACCTTGCGGTGGCTGAGCGCCAGGCTTTTTGCTTTACCGTGCCGGTGGCTGACAAAAATCAGGTTCATTGCGACTGAATTACCAAAGTTATTATTGAGCTGATGCAACGGGCGACATAGACTTTCACCCATGCAGCCAAACAAGTATAGCCACTTTAAACAGTTTAAGCATATTCAGGACAAAGACTCTGTCCTGAGCAAACTGCTACGCAAGGCAAACGGCATTCTCAGCTACCAGGAATCTGTCCGTTCCGCACTTGAGCCTTCCTGCCGCCCACACTGCTGGCTGGCCAACTACCGGAGTGGCACCCTTTACCTGCAAAGTGATTCATCGGCCTGGGGCACCCGCATTCGCATGCAGCAACGGCAGCTGGTTCGGCAACTGCAATCCCTTCCGGCCTTTCAGGATATACGAGCGGTCAAGGTAAGCATCGTGCCGCACGCCAAAGCAAGCAAACCCAAACACAGCACAAAAGAAATTTCTGCGGCCAATGCGCAACAGCTGGAAGATATCGCAGAAAGTACCGAGGACGGTAAACTGAGCGCTGCGCTGCATCGCCTGGCGAAAACAGCGCAACGGAATAAAAACGGGGACTAGGTTGTAAGCAGCGGACGCGAATAGGAAATCGGGGCGTCTTCAAAGCTGTCGAAGGTTGCCACTTCCCAGGCATCTTCTTGGGCAATCAGGGCTCGCAACAGGCGATTGTTCAAACCGTGACCGGATTTATAACCCTTGAACTCGCCAATCAGGCTGTTACCCAGCAGGTACAAATCCCCAATGGCATCCAGCACCTTGTGCTTAACGAACTCGTCGTCATAACGCAGCCCGTCTTCATTGAGCACACGGTAATCATCGACCACAATGGCGTTATCCATGCTGCCGCCAAGCGCCAGGTTCTTGGAACGCAGGTACTCAATATCACGCATAAAGCCGAAGGTACGGGCCCGGCTCACTTCCTTCACAAAGGACGTGCTGGAAAAATCGACACTGGCCTGTTGCAGGCGATCCTTGAATACAGGGTGATCAAAGTCGATGGTAAAGGTTACCTTGAAGCCATCAAAAGGCTCAAAACTGGCCCATTTGTCACCGTCGGTAACTTTGACTTCTTTTTTAATGCGAATAAATTTCTTCGGTACCGGCTGGTCCTGCAGGCCAGCGGACTGGATCAGGAATACGAAAGGCCCCGCACTGCCGTCCATGATAGGCACTTCAGCGGCACTCAGCTCAACATAGGCATTATCGATGCCCAGTCCGGCCATTGCCGACAGCAGGTGCTCGACCGTATCGACACGCACACCATCCTTGATCAGGGTGGTGGACAGGGTCGTTTCACCGACATTTTCTGCCAGCGCCGGGATTTCCACGACCGGATCAAGATCCGTTCGACAAAAAACGATGCCGGTATTAGGGGGCGCAGGCTTGAGCGTCAAATAAACTTTCTCACCAGAGTGCAGGCCAACGCCTGTGGCACGGATGGTGTTGTTGAGCGTACGCTGTCCGATCATCGAGTAGGTCCAAAGGTTGGATTAAAATTTGACCCCGGATGCTACCAAAAAAACAGCCGGTTGGCCAAAATTGTTAACAAAAACCCGGCACGGCGGAGATGGCCGTCTCACCATGCCGGTTTTGCATTCTCCTGCGTTCGGGCAGGCCGGGTTCCTTTCCGTTACCCAACAGAGACCCTCGAACGCTAAGGAAGTTTCACCTAGTCTGCCTGACGACGCAGGAAGGCAGGAACATCCAGGTAATCTTCCTTGTATTGCACGCTGCCATCCGGCGCCTGCTTAACCGCCGTATTTCCAACGGTTTGCTGACGCATCACCGTCGGACGATCCAGCGAGCCGTAATCCACATTGCCCGAGGCATCAACCGCTGGACGCTGTGGCGCCTGTTGGGGCTGTTCAACAACCGTCATATTCGGTTTCTCGGCTTGGGCTTCACCCAGACCGGTGGCCACGACGGTAACACGCAGTTCGTCGCCCATATCTGAGTCAATAACCGTACCGACTACTACGGTGGCGTTGTCGGAGGCAAAGTCTTCAACGGTCTCACCCACCTCGGAGAATTCACCCAGCGACAGGTCAGGCCCAGCCGTGATATTCACCAGAATACCGCGCGCGCCTTGCAGGTTAACGTCCTCAAGCAGTGGACTGCGAATGGCGGCTTCCGCCGCTTCACGGGCACGGTTCTCACCGCTGGCATGACCACTACCCATCATCGCCATACCCATTTCAGACATTACAGTGCGCACATCGGCAAAATCCACGTTGATCATACCAGGGCGAACAATCAGGTCGGCAATGCCCTGCACGGCACCCAGCAGCACATCGTTGGCAGCGGCAAACGCTTTCAACAGGCTGGTGGTTTCACCCATGACATCCTTGAGTTTTTCATTGGGAATCGTGATCAGCGAGTCAACATGCTCAGCCAGCGCCTTGATGCCGGCTTCAGCAATTTGCATACGCTTGCGTCCTTCGAAAGCGAAGGGTTTGGTAACTACGGCAACGGTCAGGATGCCCAGCTCCTTAGCCACCTGGGCAAATACCGGTGCCGCACCGGTGCCCGTTCCGCCACCCATTCCGGCGGTGATAAATACCATATCGGCGCCTTCCAGCACTTCGGCAATACGCACATGGTCTTCAATCGCTGCCTGACGGCCGACTTCAGGGTTAGCGCCTGCGCCCAGCCCTTTAGTGGCATCGTTACCCAACTGCAGTACGGTTTTAGCAGGAATATCCTTCAGGGCTCTGCGCATCCGTGTTTGCACAGATAAATCTTACCACCTTCAATATTGCTGTTCAGCATGTGCTTGAGGGCATTACCGCCACCCCCGCCAACACCGACGACTTTAATTTCAGCACTTTGTGGAATGCTATCGACAAGTTCAAACATGGCCATCTCCCTCTTTATTTGCTTTTCCAAGCGGTTGAACAATTGTTAAAAGTTATCTTTAAACCAGCCTTTCATGCGGGCCAGAAAGCCCACATTCACTTTCTACGCTCTTCCGGCGTTTCGTTGATCCTGCAGCTGCTTTTGCGCGTACAGTAACAATCCCACGCCGGTTGCGTGGTAGATCGGGTTTTTGACGATTTCTGCCAGTCCGGCTGGCCGGTGCGGGGCTGCCAGCCTGACCGGCATATGAAATATTTCCTCAGCGAGCTCCACCACATCCCTTCCATCTTGGAGGTTCCGCCCGTCAACACGACACCGGCGGCAACTGTCCTCGAAGCCGCTACGGCGTAACTGCCTGCACCAGCGTGAAGAGCTCCTCGTAACGCGGTTCGACCACCTCGGCCAATGACTGGCGTTGCAGGTCACGCGGCGGACGATCGCCGACACTCGGCACTTTGATGGTTTGTTCCGCACCCGCCAACTGGGTCAGGGCGCAGGCATACTTAATCTTGATTTCTTCGGCATTCTGGGTCGGGGTTCTCAGCGCCATTGCAATATCGTTAGTAACCTGGTCTCCGGCAATGGGAATCACGGCGGTATGACGGATGGAGCCATCAATGAAAATAGCCATATCAGTGGTGCCGCCGCCGATATCCACCATGCAGACCCCCAACTCCTTCTCGTCGTCGGTCAGGACCGCGTAGCTCGAAGCCAGCTGTTCCAGAATCACATCGTCCACTTCCAGGCCGCAGCGGCGCACACATTTCTCGATATTCTGCGCTGCCGTCGTCGCACCGGTAACCAAGTGGACCTTTGCTTCAAGCCGCACACCGGACATGCCCAGCGGCTCCTTGACCCCTTCCTGGTTATCGATGATGTATTCCTGCGGCAGGATGTGCAGCACCTTTTGGTCCGCCGGGATTGCAACGGCCTGGGCGGCATCGATAACGCGCTCGATATCGCCCTTCACTACCTCTCGGTCGCGAATCGCGACAATGCCATGGGAGTTCATGCCCCTGATGTGACTACCCGCAATACCCACATAAACCGAGTGAATCTGGCAGCCGGCCATCAACTCGGCCTCCTCTACAGCCCGCTGAATGGACTGCACTGTGGACTCGATATTCACCACCACGCCCTTCTTCAGTCCCCGAGAGGGGTGGCTGCCAATACCGACCACTTCAATACGGCCGTCAGCGGTCACTTCTCCGACAATGGCGACCACTTTGGATGTTCCGATATCCAAACCCACTATCATTTTGCTTGCCGTACCCCCGGTCATAAGCTGTTCTCTTTTATCCTGCCTTTACTGGTTACTTAAACGCCGGCTGCTTCGGCAGCCTTCCATTGCACCGCGACACCATTGGTGTAACGCAGGTCAACACGTGTTATGTCCGCAAAACGTGCCTTCAGCACGCTGTCATACAGTATTCTGAAACGTTCCAGCTTGGCGGCGATATCCTGCTTGCCTAGCGCCACCACCATTCCTGCCTGCTGGCCCTGCTCATCCACTTCCGCCAACAGCTCAACCTGCCAGGCTCCGCGATGGGCCTTACTCAAACCTGTCACCTGCAGATGCAGCTCATCGAACTGCTGTTGCAGCCAATGAAACTGCCGCAACACTTCCTGGGCACTGCTATCGGCGCCCCACAGGTGCGGCAGCTCCTCAAAGACAGGCAGCTGTGCCGGTTCGAACACCAGGCCTTTTTCCGTTATGAGTGCTTTCTCATTCCAGCGCGCCACCGCCTCATGCTCAACCAGGCTGACCGCCAAGACGCCCGGCCATTTCCTGCGCACTGTTGCACCGGCAATCCAGGGTCGCCCCTGTAACTGGGCCTGCAAACTGCGCAGGTCGGTGCTCAGCACGCCTTCCGTAATCTGCGATTGCACCCAGGCCGCAATTGCCGCTTTATCGAGCTGTTTCAGGTCACCCTTCACTTCCACGCGGGTTATCGGTTGATCGAGGCCGTCAAGCATGCGTTGACCGCCCAGCACAACCCCCGCCAATACAGCGCAAACAGCCATTAGCTTAAACAGCTTAAGGGGCACATCAAGGTAGTCAGAAATCGGCCTGCGAGCCGGTTTCTGTTCTACCTGGGTGCGGGTTGCCCCCTGTGGTTTGCGCTTGCTCTT
The DNA here is from genome assembly GCA_041395865.1 of Pseudomonadales bacterium. Lineage (GTDB taxonomy): Bacteria > Pseudomonadota > Gammaproteobacteria > Pseudomonadales > IMCC2047 > IMCC2047. Next base: position 129,154 of record JAWKZQ010000005.1, on the reverse strand, counting down.
CTTCATCTCAGTTCGCTGTACTCAGCACCTGCAAAACCAGTGCTTCAAAATCCAGTCCCATCGCCCCTGCCGCCATCGGCACCAGGCTGTGGTCGGTCATCCCTGGAATCGTATTGACCTCCAGCACGTAAAACTGACCGGTGGTCTCGTCCTGCATGACATCGACACGCCCCCAGCCTTCGCAACCGAGGCTGTCAAAGGCGTGCAGCGCCAACGCCTGCATTTGCTTTTCATGCGCTGCGGAAAGCCCGCAGGGAATCAGGTACCGGGTATCGTCATCAACATACTTGGCCTGATAGTCATAAAAGGCGCGAGCCGTTTCCAGCTTGATGCCCGGCAAAGGCTGCCCCTTGATGATGCCAACCGTGTATTCACCACCGCTGATCCAGCTTTCGGCAATTACCGTGCGGTCATAGCGGGCGGCCTCTTCATAGGCCGCCTGCAAATCCTCGACCCGGTCCACCTTGCTCATACCGATACTGGAGCCTTCACTGCCGGGTTTCACCATCACAGGCAAACCCAGTTCGGCAACAACCTGTTGCCAGTCGCTTGCGGCGGTGAGCACCTGGAAAGGCGCCGTTGCCAGGCCCATGCCCTGCCAGAGGAATTTGCATTGCGATTTATTCATTGCCAGCGCAGAAGCCGCCATACCCGAGCCGGTACAAGGCAAGCCAAGAATCGCCAGCATCGCCGGAATACTGCCATTTTCACCCTCACCGCCGTGCACCATATTAAACACGGTATCGACAGGCTGGGCCTGTAATTGCGCCACCAGCGATTCGTCCCCATGAGGTCCAAAGGCGTCGATCGCAAAGGCGTCAACTCCACTGTCCAGCAAAGCCTTGAGCACGGCCTTGCCGCTAATCAGGGAAATCTCACGCTCCGCCGCGCGCCCGCCCATCAGCACCGCGACCCGGCCAAACTCAGCCGGATTCACACGGGCAAATTTGTCACTCATTGCCTGCCCCATTACTCACCCTTCATTTTCAACTGCATGTCCGCCAAACGCGCGGACAGGGCCCCGATGTTTCCGGCTCCCTGGGTCAACAGCACGTCACCGTCCTGCAGCACCCCGGAGATAACCGCCATGACATCTTCGCCATGATCAATAAAAACCGGGTCGACCAGGCCGCGCTGACGAATACTACGACACAAGCTACGACCGTCGGCTCCTGGAATAGGCTCTTCGTCGGCAGGATAAACCTCCATTAACAGCAGGCTATCCACCTCTGAAAGCACCTGGATAAAATCCTCGAACAGGTCACGTGTTCGACTGTAACGGTGCGGCTGGTAGAGCATCACCAGGCGGCGATCCGGCCAGGACGCCCGTACGGTGTCGATAGTGGCTTTTACCTCACGCGGGTGGTGTCCGTAATCATCCACCATCAACACACTGCCGTTGGCTGTTTCAAATTCCCCGCAGATCTGGAAGCGTCGGCCAACGCCTTCAAACTTCGCTAATGCCGAGCAAATCGCCTCGTCATTCACCCCTTCGTCGGTTGCCACAGCGATGGCCGCCAGCGCATTCAGCACATTGTGCTGACCTGGAATATTGAGCGTAACGTCCAGATCCCGGTACTCGGCTGGCCGCTTGGCTGTAAAGCTCATGCTCAAACCGCTCTGGGAAATATTCACGGCCTGATAATCCGCGTCCTCGCTGATGCCATAGGTAATAACCGGGCGGCTCACATCCGGCAAAATAGCGCGCACATTGTCGTCGTCGATACAGGCCACCACCAAACCGTAAAACGGCAGGTTATGCAGGAAGCTGATAAAGGTATCGGTCAGCTTGGAGAAATCGCCGCCGTAGGTGGACATGTGGTCAGCGTCAATATTGGTCACAATGGCTGTCATGGGCTGCAGATGCAGAAACGAAGCATCGCTTTCATCGGCCTCAGCCACCAGGAAGCGACTGGCGCCCAGCTTGGCATTGGTTCCGGCACTGTTAAGCAGTCCGCCAATCACGAAAGTGGGATCCAGGTCGCCCTCGGCCAGCAGTGAAGCCAGCAGACTGGTGGTAGTGGTTTTACCGTGCGTACCCGCCACGGCAATACTGTGGCGATAGCGCATCAGCTCAGCCAGCATTTCCGCACGGGGCACAAGCGGAATGCGGTGCTCACGAGCATAAATAATTTCCGGGTTCTGCTCGTTAATGGCGGTGGAGGTCACCACCACATCAGCCCCTTTTACATTCTCCTCCTGGTGCCCGATAAACACCTGCATGCCCAAGGCAACCAGGCGATCGGTAACCCGGCTTTCGCGCAGGTCGGAGCCACTGATGCTATAACCCTGGTTTAACAGCACTTCGGCAATACCGCTCATGCCTGCCCCGCCGATTCCGATAAAGTGAATCTGGCGAATACGGCGCATTTCAGGGATCACCACACCGGCGGTATGTTTAATATCAGCCATGACAAAACTCCAGGCAATGCGACGCCACCTGTTCGGCGGCATCCAGACGCGCCACTGAACGCGCCCTGCGGGCACGCTCCAGAATTTGCTGGCGGTCACAAAATTCATCTTTCAACAGGCCGGCTAAACGCTCGGCTGTTAATTCAACTTGCGGCACAATCACGGCCGCCCCACTGTTCTCGAGAAAACGGGCATTTGCGGTCTGGTGGTCATCCACCGCATGGGGGAAGGGCACCAGAATAGCCGGCAAGCCGACACAGGCCAGCTCAGAAACGGTCAACGCCCCAGCCCGGCAAACCACGACATCCGCCCATTGGTAGGCGGCCGCCATATCCTCAATAAAAGGCACAACCCGGCCGGCAACCTGCTGCGTTTGGTAGGCACGCTCAGCATCGGCCAGGTTACGTTTGCCCGCCTGGTGCCAAACCTCAGGCCGTTCGTCTTCGGCCATACGCGCCAGGGCGGCTGGTACTGTTTCATTCAGGGCCTGGGCGCCCAGGCTGCCGCCCAGCACCAACAACCGAATGTTTCCGCTACGTCCTGACAACCGCTGTTCCGGTTCCGGACTTTCAACAATATTTCCCCGCAACGGATTACCCACCTGAATTCCCTTGTCGCCCAACGCATTTGGAAAAGCCGTCAGTACACGCCGAGCCAAACGGGCCAGGTATGTATTCGTCATGCCGGCAATCGCATTTTGCTCATGGATCACCAGGGGTTTGCGCAACAGCCAGGCTGCCAAGCCGCCGGGGCCGGAGGCAAATCCCCCCATACCCAACACACACACCGGCTTGATGCGCTTCACGGCAGCCAACGCCTGGCAAAGCGCCACCAGCAATTTAAAAGGCGCCAGCAGCAAACTTAGCTTGCCCTTACCGCGCAAGCCCGCGACGCGAATATACGTAATGGGAATGCCCGCTTTCGGCACTAAATCCGACTCAATACCACGCTCGGTACCCAGCCACTCGATACGCATTCCCTGTGCCTGCAAGGCCTCAGCCGTCGCCAGGGCCGGGAACACATGCCCACCGGTTCCGCCAGCCATCACCAGGACCGTATTACCGCGGCTCATTGCTCCGCCTCCCCTTGCACGGCCAGCTCATCCATCAGGCGCTTGTTTTCATAGTCAACGCGCAACACCATCGCCAGCGCAATACAGCATACGATCAGGCTGCTGCCGCCATAACTCAGCAGCGGCAAGGTCAGCCCCTTGGTGGGAAGCAGGCCCGTATTCACCCCGATATTGATCAACGCCTGGGCGCTGAACAGGAAGGCGATACCGTAAGTCATGTATGCGGAGAAAAACTGCTCCAGTTTCTCTGCCTGCCGTCCGACCTGCATGATTCGCCAGGCCAGCAGGAAAAACAGCGCGATAACCAGCGCCGCACCGATCAGGCCGGTTTCTTCCGCCAGAATGGCATACACGAAATCCGTGTGCGCCTCCGGCAGGTAAAACAGTTTCTGCACACTGTTACCAATGCCAACCCCCCACCACTCGCCGCGGCCGAAGGCAATCAGCGCCTGGGTCAACTGGTAACCGCTATCGAAGACATTCTCTTCGGCCCAGGGATCCATAAAGGTAATCAGGCGCTGCATACGATAGGGCTGCGAAACCGCCAACCCTGCAATAGCTGTGAGGCTCACGCAAATCAATACCAGGAATTGCGTGAGCCTCACTCCCCCTAAAAACATCATGCCCAAGGCTGCGCCCATCAACACAACCGCGGCACCAAAGTCCGGCTCCATCAGCAGCAGCAGAACCATTAAAACCAACACCATCATCGGCTTCAGGAAACCTGACCACTGCACCCGCACCTCTTTCAGGCGACGCGCCAGGTAACCGGCCAGGTAAACCACCATAAAGAGTTTCGCCAGTTCCGACGTCTGCACATTAATCGGGCCTATACGGATCCAGCGCATACTGCCATTCACCTCACGGCCCACCCCCGGCATGATCACCAGAATTAACAGGGCGAAGGCCGCGGCCAACAGCAGCCAGCCCAACCGGTTCCAGCTCTGCGTGGAAAGCAGGAAGCTGAAACTGCCGATCACCAGCGCTATCGCCAGGAAAACCAAATGCCGAATAACGTGATAGAAGGGATTATTGTGTTTGGCATTAGCCACCTCCATTGAGGCGGAAGCCACAACAACAACCCCGATCAGCAGCAGCGCGCCGGCAATCATTATCAGGCGCCAGTCCAGACGACGTACCACATCCTCCGGAAAGTGCGGCAGGCTCAGGGAAGGCAGTTTAATGCGGTTGATGAGTGCCATCATAATGCCTCCACCGCCTGCACAAAGGTTTCACCGCGGGCTTCGAAGTTGGCAAACATATCCAGGCTGGCACAGGCGGGAGATAACAGCACCACATCGCCTGGTTTGGCACATTGCGCCGCATATTGCACAGCGGCCGCCATATCCGGCACCTGCTGCACCGGCGCGCTTTCAGCCAGCGCGGCCTCCAGGCGCTGCGCATCTTTACCCAGCAATACCAGCTGTTTGCAATATTGAGCGACAGGCTCCTGAAGCTCATCAAAATCCGCACCCTTACCGTCGCCTCCGGCAATCAACACAATGCGGCCTTTGGTTTCCGGTCCCAACCCGTTTAAAGCCGCAACCGTGGCGCCGACATTGGTTCCCTTGGAGTCGTTGTAATAATCAACGCGGGACTTGCTGGCGACCCACTGACAACGGTGTGCCAGCCCGGGAAACTCCCGTAAGGTTTGCAGCATGGCCGGCATCGGTAAACCGACTGCCGAACCCAGCGCCAATGCAGCCAGGGCATTGCTGACGTTATGCAGCCCCTTGATTCGGATATTGCTGATCGGCATCAACAGCTTTTCGCCTCGCATCAACCAGCGTTCGTCTTCATCCTGACTGATACCAAACTCGTAACGTGTGCCGGCCGCCTGATGGACGCTATAACGCCACTGCACAGCATCGTCAGGCACCTGAACAGGCGCCTCATCCAAGTTAATCACAGCCTGGCGACAGCCCCTGAAAATACGTTGCTTGGACAAGCTGTAAGCCGCCAGGTCCGTATAGCGATCCATATGGTCGGCGCTGACATTCAGCACCACCGCCACTTCGGCATTCAGCTGCGAACAGATATCCAACTGGAAGCTCGACAGCTCCAGCACATAAAGCTCTTTCTCGCCTTCAGCCAGCAACTCCAGCACAGGCGTGCCGAGATTGCCGCCCACGCCGACATTTTTGCCGGCCTGCTCGGCCATCAATCCCACCAGGGTCGTCACTGTGCTTTTGGCATTGGACCCGGTGATCGCAATGACAGGGGCTTTTACCGCTTCACAGAACAGCTCGATATCACTGCTAATGCGGGCACCGTCGGCAACCGCCTGAGCGATAGCCGGTTGATCCAGCGACAAGCCCGGACTCATAATCAAACGCTCGGCACGGCTCAGCAATTCACCATCCAGCGGCCCCAGTGTTACGGCCACATCGGGAAATTCCTGTTGCAGCTTCGCCAGATAGGGCGGGTGCTCACGGGTATCAACCACCATCAGGTCAATTCCCTGGGCGGCCAGATAGCGCACGCAGGAAAAGCCGGATTTGCCCAGCCCTACCACGATGTTTGCAACCTGTTTTCCCATCATCTGTTCAGCCAATGCGTTCGACATAATTCGTCAATTAGCGCAGCTTCAGGGTCGATAACCCAATCAGCACCAATATCACCGTAATAATCCAGAAACGTACAATCACACGCGGCTCCGGCCAGCCCTTCAATTCAAAGTGATGATGAATCGGTGCCATCCGGAAAATACGCTTACCCGTTAACTTGAAGGACGCCACCTGCAGGATGACCGAAACAGTCTCCATCACAAACACGCCACCCATAATGAACAGCACAAACTCCTGGCGGACGATCACGGCCACAACGCCCAATGCCGCCCCCAGCGCCAGCGCACCCACATCGCCCATAAAAACCTGGGCGGGATAGGTGTTAAACCAAAGAAAACCTAGTCCGGCCCCGACAATCGCGCCGCAGAACACGACCAGCTCGCCGGCGCCCGGCAAGTATGGAATGTTCAGGTACCCGGAAAACACATTGTGACCGCTCAGGTAAGCGAAAATACCCAACGCCGCTCCCACCAGCACCGTCGGCAAAATCGCCAGGCCATCAAGCCCGTCGGTAAGGTTGACCGCATTACTGGTTCCCACAATGACAAAATAGGCAAACAGGATATAAAACGCGCCCAGCTGAATACCGACATCCTTGAAAAAGGGCACGATCAGCTCCGTTTCCTGGGGCGTGGTCGCCGTGTAAAAAAGGAAAGCGGCTGCGGTAAAACCGCCGATCGACTGCCAAAAATACTTCCAGCGACCCGGCAGGCCCCGCGAATTTTTTTCCACCACCTTACGGTAATCATCCACCCAGCCAACGGCTCCGAATACGAAGGTCACGCCAATGACCACCCAAACGTAGCGATTGGAAAGGTCGCCCCACAACAGCGTGCTGATCATGATGGCAACCAGGATCAAGGCGCCGCCCATCGTAGGGGTACCCTTTTTGCTTAAGTGGCTCTGCGGGCCGTCATCGCGTACTGCCTGGCCGATTTGGTGGAAACTGAGCCGGCGAATCATCACAGGCCCCACCAGCAACGAAATAGCCAGTGCTGTCATAACCCCGAGAATGGCGCGCAGCGTCAGGTACTGGAAGACTCCAAAAAAGCTGACATACTGCGATAGATATTCAGCAAGGCTTAATAACATTTATTCTTCTCCACCAGTCAGGGCCTGCACAATACGCTCCATTTGTGCGCTGCGTGATCCCTTCACCAGTACCGTTGTATTGCTGTTAATACGCGTTTTTAGTGATTCGATTAAGCTGGCCTGATTCTCAAAGGCATGACCCTGCGGCCCAAATTCGCGGGCGGCATGAGCACTGAGGCTTCCCACCGTAAACAGGTTGTCAATGCCCTGGGATCGGGCGTAACGAGCCGCTTCACAGTGATCATGCAACGCGTCATCGCCGAGTTCGGCCATATCACCCAGCACCAGGACTTTATGCCCCTGGCATTGGCTCAAGACATCAATAGCGGCACGTAACGATTCCGGGTTGGCGTTGTAACTGTCGTCGATAATGCGAACGCCGCTGTCCAATGTCGTGCTGGTCAATCGCCCCGCCGCCGTTACGGCGCTTTCCAATCCGGCTTTGATATCCGCCAGGCTGGCACCCAGTACGCTGGTCGCAGCCGCTGCAGCCAGCGCATTCGCCACGTTATGCAAGCCCAACTGAGCCAGGGTCACTTCAATGGAACCCTCAGGCGCGACCAGTTCGAAACGATAGGCCCCCGTCGGCTGACACTCGCAATTGCGCGCATAAACGTCAGCGCCGCGATCCGCTTTGAGACTGAACATCAGGCGTTGGCGGCTTCCGCAGCGGGCAATCCATTTATAAGCATTCAAATCGTCGGCATTCAATACCGCAACGCCCTGATCGCCGAGCGCATCGATAATTTCGCCCTTGGCCTGGACAACATTATTAAGACTGCCAAATCCTTCGATATGCGCCTCTGCCGCATTGGTAATAATGGCGACATCGGGCTTCACCAGCGCTGCCGTGTAGGCAATTTCGCCAATGGAGCTGGCACCCAGCTCTAGAACGGCATATTCGTGACTGGCATCCAGCGCTAACAGGGTCAAGGGAGCCCCTAGCTCGTTATTCAGGTTGCCACGCGTAGCGAGAGTTTTACCCAACTTGCCGAGGATAGCGGCCGACATTTCCTTAACCGTGGTTTTGCCCGCACTGCCGGTCATTGCCAGCATCGGCCCCTGGAAGGCCTCGCGATTAATCACGCCCAATATACCCAGGGCATCCCGGGTATCCTTGACCAGCAATTGCGGCAAATCGCTGACAACCGGCTGTTGCACCAGGGCAGCGCTGGCACCGGCTTTCTGAGCGGCATCAACAAAACGGTGCCCATCGAAATTAGGTCCTTTGATGGCAACAAACAGATCTCCGCGCTTAAGCGTTCGGCTATCAATGCTCACGGCATTAAACGTCGCGTCACCATGGCTTAAGTCGCCCTCGAGGCGCTTGCAAATCCGGGAAAGTTTCAAGGCCTTAATCACGACTTATCCCCTGGCTGCGGACGTCCTTTATGGGCCTTCAAATAGAGCGCCTGCTTGACCTGCTCGCCGTCATTAAACGCCATGCGTACGCCACCAATTTCCTGGTAATTTTCATGTCCCTTGCCTGCTACAAGCACGACATCATCAACCCCGGCCATGCTCACCGCCTGCTGAATCGCCATTGAGCGATCCAGGCAGACCCGTACCTTTTGGGGCCGGGTAATTCCCGCCAGTATTTCGTCAATAATCTGCTGGCCGGCTTCACGGCGCGGGTTGTCATTGGTCAGGATAATCTGGTCGCTGAAACGCTCGGCCATCTTACCCATTTGCGGACGCTTACCCTTATCTCGTTCACCGCCGCAGCCGAAAACGCAAATCAAACGCCCGCGACTCAGTTCCCGCAAGGTCGCCAAGGCAACCATCAGGGCATCGGCTGTATGGGCGTAATCAACCACCACCACAGGCAAGCCCCTGCCACCGTAGCGCTGCATACGCCCAGGGGCATTTTCCAGGCCTGCTATCACAGCTAGCGCCTTATCAACGCTCAAGCCCTGCAGGCATAACACCGTAAATACCGCCAGCAGGTTGCTCAGATTAAAGCGTCCCAGCAGCTGGCTGGACAAAATACCTTCGCCCCACGGCGAACTGACGCGAGCCCGTATACCTTGCGCGGTCAACTGAATACTGGTCGCACGTACTTGGGCCGCTTCATCCAGCGCATAACCGACCACCTGCAGTTCGCCGCCCAGCTCGCGATAGAGCTGGCTGCCGAAATTATCATCCACATTCAGCACGGCTCGCTTCATACCCGACATTTCAAACAGCTTGCGCTTACTGCTACCGTAATGCTGCATTGTCTGGTGATAGTCCAGGTGGTCCCGGGTCAGATTGGTGAAAACGCCGGTATCAAACCGCACGCCGTTAACACGCATCTGGTCCAGTCCGTGGGAGGACACCTCCATCACAACCACCTCAAAGCCAGCCGCCACAAAGTGCGCCAGCATCCGGTGGACAGAGACCACATCCGGCGTGGTATGCCCTGTATTTATTAGTTTTCCGGGCTCACCCCAGCCCAAGGTCCCGATCATGCCGCAACGCACTTCAGATGCCGCCAGGCTCTGGGCAATGTACTGGCAACAGGAGGTCTTGCCATTAGTGCCGGTAATGCCAATCACACAGAGTTGCCTGGAAGGGGAAGCAAAGAATCGGTCCGCAATATCGCCCAGGCGGGCGCGTATGTTCTCGACTCGCACCAGCGGAACCGGGCAATCGCCGGTTAGCTTTGTCTGCTCGGCATCCAGTGCAACCGCCACCGCGCCGCGCTCGATAGCTCGATGGATAAATCGCGTACCGTCAACCTCGCTGCCGCGCAACGCGACAAAGAGATCGCCAGGGTGCACCTGGCGGCTATCCAGCTTGATATCCCTGACCCGTATGTGGGCATCGACGGGGGTTTTTACAAACCCGTCGAACAATTGTTGCAGGGACATATCAAAACGCGGAGCCGGCTGATTCATGACCGCGCCCCCCGCTTATCCTTATTAGCGCTCACGACCCGCTCGCCACTGGCGACATCGTCGGGCGACACATTCATTAGCCGCAGCGCCCCGGCCACGACCCGGGAGAAAACAGGTGCCGCCACTTCACCGCCGTAGTATTCGCTACCACCGGGCTCGTCAATAACCACCACGGCGACAACGCGCGGATTACTGGCTGGCGCCAAACCGGCAAACAGGGCCATGTATTTATCGTCCTGGTAACCGCCTTCGCTTAACTTGTGTACGGTGCCGGTTTTCCCGGCCACCCGATAGAAAGGAATCGACGCTCGGGTACCGGTACCGCCCTTCTGCACAACGCCTTCCAGCATGCCCACCAGCGTCGCTGCCGTTTTGGCGCTCATCACCTGCCGCCCCGTCACCGGCTTATCCTGGCGCAGCAGGCTCACGGGCTTAACCCAGCCGTGATTGGCAAAGGCCGTATAGGCCTGCGCCAACTGCAAGCTGGTTACGGATAAACCATAGCCATAGGACAAGGTCGCCTTTTCAACGTCCCGCCACTGGCTGTGGTAGGGCAACAATCCGATACGCTCGCCGGGGAAACCGCTGCCGGTATCCTGCCCCAGCCCAACGCTGCTGAACATGCCCAGGATATTTTCGGCATCCATGGACAACGCCAGCTTGCTCGCACCGACATTGCTGGACTTGGTGATCAGTGTGGAAAGATCGATAGTGCCGTAATTGCGGTGATCCCGAATCACATTGCGGCCGATTCGCAGATACCCCGGTGCGGTATTGATCTCAGAACGGGCATTGTATTTGCCAGACTCCAGCGCCGCGGCCACCGTCAGGGGTTTCATCGTCGACCCAGGTTCGAACACATCCGTCATGGCGCGATTACGCAAATTGGTGTGATTAATGGTGGTACGGTTGTTGGGGTTATAGGAAGGCTGGTTAACCATCGCCAGCACTTCGCCCGTTTGGGCATCCAACAACACCAGGTGGCCGGACTTGGCGTGATGCTCTTCAACAGCAGCCTTGAGTTCCCGGTAAGCCAAGTATTGCAGACGCAGATCGATGCTCAGCTGTAAATTTTGGCCGGGCTTTTCACTTTTGATTTCTTGCAAGTCCTTGATGATCCGGCCGTAGCGATCCTTAAGCACACGCTTTTTGCCTGCCTCGCCATGCAGCCACTTATCGTATGCCAGTTCCAAGCCTTCCTGTCCCTGATCGTCGATGTCGGTAAAACCCACCAGGTGTGCGGCGACTTCAGCCGACGGGTAATAACGCCGGAACTCGCGCTGCGTATAAATACCAGGCAGCTTAAAGCCAGCTACCTGTTCGGCGCGCCCCGGGCTGAGGTGCCGTTTGAGGTAAACAAATTCACGGCTGCCTTTAACCGCCAAACGTTCACGAAGCGTTTTGGTGGACACACCCAAGGGGCCAGAAAGCAAAGATGCCGTGGTACCGGCATCTTCAATCTGCTGCGGGTTGGCCCAGATAGAGACGACCGGGGTGCTGACAGCAAGAGGTTCGGAATGCCGATCCAGGATCATACCGCGATAGGCGCTCACTTCCTCGACACGCAGGGTTCTTGCGTTACCCTGCCCATTCAGGAAATCATGGTCAAAAATCTGCAAATCAACCACACGCCACCCGGTCAGCACAAAGGCAGACACAAGCAAGCCCACCGCGCAGCGATAACGCCAGGCGGCCGTAACCTTGTGTGTAGCTGAATGACGTTTTTTCACCATTGCACCAAAATAATTTCACTTGCGGCCGGCGCTTTCATAGCCAACCGCTCTCTGGCTATCTGTTCAACGCGGGCATGCTGAGCCAATGCGCTTTGCTCCAACAGCAGCTGCCCCCATTCGATATCCAACCTGTCACGCTCATCCAATGCCGCCTGGTATTCGCTAAACGCATGGCGATTGAGATGACTGACATAAATCACCGCAAGCGCAGACAACAGCATTAATCCGAGCAAACCCGCTGTCAGCACAAAACGCTTACTCATGTCTCTCGAGGCCGTCATGTCAGCCTACCTTCTCGGCGACGCGCATCACGGCACTGCGAGCCCGCACATTATTTTTCAGTTCCTGCTCGGAAGCCTTAACGGCTTTACCAACGCGCTTCAGGCGCTGGTTGATCTGGTCTGCCGTCACCGGCAAGTGCCGCGGCAAAGGCTCGCCCTGCTCCTGTTTGCGAATAAAAAGCTTCACAATGCGGTCTTCCAGCGAGTGAAAGCTGATCACCACCAAACGGCCTTTGTCCGCCAACAGATCAACCGCCTGATCCAGCACACTCGCCAGATCATCCAATTCGCGATTGATATAAATACGAATACCTTGAAAGGCACGTGTCGCCGGATGTTTGCCCTTTTCCCAGGCTGGATTCGCCTGTTTCACAAGCTCCGCCAAATGTCCGGTGGTCACAATAGGCTTGCGCGCCCTTTCTGCGACGATGGCTTTGGCCATGCGCTTGGCAAAACGTTCCTCGCCATAGTCTTTTAAAACCGTGGTGATATCCTGCTCGGACGCGTTGGCAATCCACTCGGCCGCACTTTGTCCACGGGTTGTATCCATCCGCATATCCAGCGGGCCGTCCTGGGTAAAACTGAAACCACGCTGCGGGTCGTCCAACTGCGGTGACGAAACCCCCAAATCCAGCAGCACACCTGTCACCTGACCAGCCATGCCGGCCTCTTCGACGAGTGTTTTCATATCAGCAAACGAGGCGTGCCCGATGATAACCCGCTCATCCTGGGCAAAATGCGCTCTGGCATAGGCGATTGCCTGCGGGTCTTTGTCAATCACCAGCAAACGCCCTGAAGGTCCCAAACGACTCAGGATTAAACGGCTATGGCCGCCACGCCCAAAGGTGCCGTCCACATAGAAGCCGTCAGGATCGACGACCAATGCGTCAACCGCTTCCTCAAGCAGTACTGAATCGTGCGCGTTATACTGGCTCATCCTTTACAACGACAATGACTGAAGTTCATCTGGCAACGCCTCTGTAGCACCCATATCTTCGATATAGGCATCACGACGCTGCATCCACAATTCTTCACTCCACAATTCAAACTTTTTACCCTGCCCCAATAGCACCGCCTTCTTATCCAGTCGCGCATATTCACGCAACGGCTGGGTCAACAGCAGTCTTCCGCTGCCATCAACCTCAACATCAGTGGCATGACCAATCAACAGACGCTGAATTCGACGTGCAGCAGGGTTAAAACTTGGGAGGGCTTCGATTTTTTGCTGGATCTCTTCCCACTCTTGCAGCGGGTAAATCAACAGACAGTGCTCCTCGGTATCAATGGTTACCACCATCTGGCCGCCACAATGCTCGGACAAACGCTCACGATAGCGCGTCGGCACAGCCATACGACCCTTGGCATCCAGATTGATGTTGTTAACCCCACGAAACACCGGCGTCCCCTGATAATCCTAATCGGATTGAATACGGATAAAAAAACCACTTTTACCCACTTTTACCCACTTACCGACACTATAGAAATACGCAGAGGCAGTGTCAACCATTTGCAACCGGGCTAAACAGGGGATTTGCCCTTAAAAGACAACAACTTACGTAAGCATCATGGCGACCAACCGGAGCACTGGGACAGGAAGAATATTTAAAACAGAAGCGTAATAAACAAAGTTAATGTAAATTCTAGAATTCTAGAATTTTTCGTCATAAAGATTATTTTTTAAGGCGGGAACAGCATAAATATGAAAGCAAGAGCTGGCCGATAAGCCGGGTTCTGTCGTGGACAGTCATTCATCTAGGACGCACGTCACCGTGCGCCTCAAGCAACCTACCCGAACCCTGCGCGGGTCACGCAATCAGGTTCCTATTTGGTCTTGCTCCGAGTGGGGTTTACCCTGCCACGGCGTGTTACCACCCGCGCGGTGCGCTCTTACCGCACCTTTTCACCCTTACCAGCAAGCTGGCGGTATATTTTCTGCGGCACTTTCCGTAGGCTTTCGCCCCCCAGGCGTTACCTGGCACTCTACCCTATGGAGCCCGGACTTTCCTCCAGCCACACCCTTGCGGATACGACCAGCGACTGCCTGGCCAGCTCTTGGCGACAGGGTAATGCTAAAGCCACAGCGCCTCAAGGGGTTTCTGACTTCATTTGCAGGGCTTGCTGATAAAGTGCATTTTTCTTGGCACCGGTTATCTTCGCGGCCAGCTGGGCGGCCTGCTTGACCGGCAGCTCCTCAAGCAATACAGCCAACACCCGTTCCCGGTCGACAGAGGTTTCATCCGAAGCCTGCGGCTCCGCTCCGTGCACCAACACGACCATTTCCCCTTTGCGCTGGTTTTCATCCTCAGCCACCCACTGACACAGCCCTTGCAAAGAATCGCCGTGCAACGTCTCAAAGGTCTTGGTCAGCTCACGGGCAAGCACGGCATGGCGGCCGACACCAAAAACCGCACTCATATCCTGCAAACTGGCAAGTATGCGATGGGTTGACTCGTAAAAAATCAGGGTACGCGATTCGTTTTTAAGCTTCTCCAGGCACTCAATCCGCGCTTGCCGCTTGGCAGGCAGGAAGCCTTCGAAGGCAAAACGATCCGAAGGAAGACCGGAGGCCGATAGCGCGGCGATCAGCGCGCAGGGACCTGGCAGGGGAACCACTTTAATCCGGCACTCGCGAGCCTTTCGCACCAGTTGAAAGCCGGGGTCGGAAATCAAGGGCGTACCCGCATCAGAAATCAGGGCAACACGAACCCCCTCCTGCAGCTTTGCAATCAGGTGCTGCGTCTGTTCAACTTCGTTATGGTCGTGATAACTCAACAGGGGTTTCTGAATACCCAGGTGATTGAGCAGCCTCACGCTGTGGCGGGTATCCTCACAGGCAATTAAGTCGACCTGTTTCAATACCTCAACAGCGCGCGCACTGATATCCGATAAATTACCAATAGGCGTTGCCACCACATACAATTCGCTCATAAACCCCTCATTGAAGCAGCCATCAGGTGAACTTTGCCCCGCGCTGGCTCTCTTATGGGCAGCACGTTAAACTAGCGGCTATTCGCAGTATCACCAGGTAAGGACGCGATTTCTTCTAACATGCATAAAATCATCACACGCCTACTGATCTTAGCCGTCGTATTGTACCAGCTACTGCTGACAGGCTGTAGCATAACCCCCACCGCTCCTAGCCAGGACACCAGCCTGGAGCAGCGGCTGGAAGAGTTGTACCGGCTGGCAAAAAACAGCGATGCAACCGAGTCCGAAATCTACCGCATTGAAGCGGCCGATCTGCTCAGCCAGCAACAACGCTACTCAGAAGCCGCCACAATTCTTGAGGGCCTGACGCTCGCCAACCTGCCTAACCGCTCCCGTGCCACCTATGCCATCGTCACAGCAGAGCTCGCCCTTTCCCGTTTCGACGGCAAAGCGGCATTGAGCGCACTCAATCAGCATAATGAGCTGATTCTGCAGCTCGATCAGGACACACAGCTACGCAGCTCAAAACTGCGCGCCCGCAGCTTCGACCTGCTGGAACGCTATCTGGACAGTGCTCGCGAGCGCATTCACATTGCACCGCTACTCAATCCCGAGGAACGGGCCGCCAACGAAACCGCCCTGTGGGCCTCCTTGATCAAGGTGCCAACCGCGCAACTGCAGGAAGCGGCAAACCAGAGTCGCATCAGCGACGAGCAGGGCTGGTTAGCACTGGCCCTGGTTGCCCAGGCCAACCGGGACAATCTCGACAAGCAACTGACCGCCCTGCAACGCTGGCAATTACGCTGGCCCCTGCATCCAGCGGCAGCAAACCTGCCCAAAGAGCTCGCCCTGCTGAGCCAAATTATCACCGAGCGCCCAAGCAATATTGTGCTGATGCTGCCATTGCAAGGACGCAATGCGCTGGCGGGGCAAGCCATCCGTGACGGATTCCTGGCCAGCTACTATGCCGCGCTTAACGCCGGCGACAAACTGCCCGCAGTTCGTATTATCGATACGACCAACATTGCGGATTTCAATCAGGCCTACGATGATGTCGCTCAACAGGGCGCCGACTTTATTATCGGGCCACTGGAAAAAAGCCATGTGCAAACGCTGCAAAGCAGGCGCTCGCTGGCAATACCGACACTGGCCCTCAACTACGGCCTCGACAACAGCAATACCGAACAGCTCTATCAATTCGGCCTATCGGCTGAGGATGAGGCCCGCCAGGCAGCCCAGAAAGCCTGGCTTTCGGGTTACAAAACCAGCCTGGTGCTGACACCGGGATCAAGCTGGGGGCAACGTATCGCCACTGCCTTTAACGACGAATGGCAAAAGCTCGGCGGCACGGTACTGGAAAACGCATTTTTTGATGAGGAAACAAGCTACTCGAAGGCCATCGAAACGCTGTTTGATATCAACAGCAGCAAACAACGCGCCAAGCGTGTGCAGGCAGTGATTGCGCGGAATATCGAATTCACCGCACGCCGACGCCAGGATGTGGATTTTATCTTTATCGCAGCCACACCCAAACAGGCCCGCCAAATCAAGCCAACACTCGCGTTCCATTTTGCCGGCAACATCCCTGTCTATGCGACCTCACATATCTATGCAGGCGGCACGTCAACCCTGCTGGACAGCGACTTGGACGGCATTACCTTTACGGAAACCCCCTGGATGCTGGGTAATCATAACGACCCCGTCAAAAGAGCCGTCGATAGCGCATGGCCGGCCACCGCCGAACGCTTGGGTCGCCTTTATGCGCTGGGGGTTGACGCCTATCAACTCTACCCTCGCATCCAGCTGCTTTCCGGCATCGGAAACAACCAGCTATCAGGCGCGACCGGCCTGCTAACCCTCGATAAAAGCGGTCGCGTCGTACGCACGCTGCAATGGGCAGAAATCATGAATGGTCGAATCCAGGCACTGGAATAGAGGTTTATAGCGAAATGCGATTTACCCTGAAAGCCAAGGATGGCAAGCCAAGCGGCCAACAAGCCGAAGACTTGGCGCTGAACTTTCTCAAACAGCAGGGTCTTAATCCCGTTGTTCGCAATTACCAATGCCGCACGGGCGAAATCGACCTGGTCATGCGGGAAGGTCAGCAGCTCGTGTTCGTTGAAGTGCGCTATCGCAACAACGCACGCTTCGGCAGCGCGGCAGAGTCCGTTAACGTTACCAAACAGCAGAAGCTGATCAGCTGTGCCCGGCATTATTTAGCCCGGGAGATAGACGGCCAGCCGCCCGCCTGCCGCTTTGATGTGGTAGCAATTTACCCTTCGGGGACAGAAAAAAGTTCGTTACAATTCGACTGGATTAAAAACGCCTTCCAGGCATAGTGACTACAGGATAGATACATGGATTTAGAACAGCGCATTCACGGCCATTTCCGGGCCAGTATTGAGGCCAAACAAAAGGCCTCCGACGTATTACCTGCCCCAATCGCTGAAGCCGCAGAGAAAATGGTCCACTGCCTGATTAACGGCGGAAAAATTCTCAGCTGCGGTAACGGCGGCTCAGCCGGTGATGCGCAACATTTTTCCTCCGAGCTGCTTAACCGTTTTGAACGCGAGCGCCCTGCCCTGCCGGCAATCGCACTCACCACCGACAGCTCGACACTGACCTCCATTGCCAATGACTATAGCTACAACGAAGTTTTTTCCAAACAGGTCATGGCGCTGGGTAATGAAGGCGACATCCTGCTCGCCATATCCACCAGCGGCAATTCTGGCAACGTCATACACGCAATTGAGGCTGCTCACGAGCGCGGCATGCTGGTCGTGTCGCTCACCGGCCGTGACGGCGGTGAAATGCGCCACCATCAACAAAGCAGCGATATTGAAATTCGTGTGCCCTCAAAAAGCACTGCCCGCATCCAGGAGGTTCACCTGCTGGCCATCCACTGCCTGTGTGACCTGATCGATCACCAACTGTTTGGAAGCGAAGAATGAAAAACTTGAGCATCCGGCTTATTACTGTGGCGCTGGTCATTGTCATGACCGGCTGCAGCACAATCGTCAGCAAAACAACCGGCGATCGGCCCGTTGGAACCGACAAGACCGATCGCAGCTTTGGCCGTTTCATTGACGACGAACTCATCGAAACCTACATTGGCGCCAATCTGCTGAAAGCCGACCCAGGCTACGGGCAAGCCCATATCCGGGTAACCAGCTTCAACGGGATTGTGCTGCTGGTCGGACAGGTCAAGTCCGAACAGCTGCGGGGCAATGCCACCGAAGTCGCCAACCAGGTTCGCAATGTAAAACGCGTGCACAATGAAATCACCGTTGCCGGCCCCATTTCGATTCCTGCCAGAACCAATGACCAGTGGCTGAAAACCAAAATCAAATCCAGCATGCTTGCTACCGAAGGAATTAATCCGCTGGAGGTCAAAGTGGTGATTGAGAACGGAATCGTCTACCTGATGGGCATGGTCTCCCATGCAGAGGCCGATCTGGCCGTCAAAATCTCCCGCCAAACATACGGCGTGCAGAAAATCGTCAAAGTGTTTGAGTACACCAATTGAACGCTGCTGCGATCCAATAAAAAAAGGGCTGCTAATGCAGCCCTTTTTTATTTAACAACCTTAAGCCTTGGCTTATTCCCCCCCGACTTACCAGCATCAGGGGACTTTGCCTTCCCGCCCCCAGGCGGCGTTGGCTCTGTCGGCCCGGCCTCTTGCCCAAACACCATCCCCTGTCCGTTTTCACGGGCATAAATCGCGGTAATGGCCGAAATAGGGACATAAAGATGATGCGGCTGGCCGCCAAAACGGGCATCGAAAGAAACACTCTCATTATCCATAACCAGGTTACGGATCGACGCCGGGGTAATGTTGAGAATGATCTGCCCGTCGTTGACATACTCTTGCGGCACATGCACGTTTTCAACCGAGGCATCCACGACAATATAGGGCGTACAATCGTTATCAAGAATCCACTCGTTGAGCGCCCGCAATAAATAAGGCCGGCTGGATGTCATACTACTCATCTTGCTAAAACTGCGTCAGGTCAGCCCTAATCGCGCATTTCCCGCTCAGTTTCGGACAGGCTGGCCTGGAAAGACTCACGTTCAAACAGGCGATCCATATAGTCAAACAGCGGCTTCACTTTCTTCGGTGACAGCTCAATGCCCAGTTTAGGCAAACGCCACAGAATTGGAGCCACGCAACAATCCACCACAGAAAAAGTATCGCTCATGAAGTAAGGCTTTTCTGCAAAGATAGGGGTGATGCTGGTAATACTCTCTTCCAGCTCCTGACGTTGCTTGCTGTGATCCCCGCGGCCATGAAGAATCTTGTCCACCAGTACGCTCCAATCCTTCTCGACGCGATGGATCCACAGTCGGCTTTGGGCGCGGGCTACCGGATAAACCGGCAACAAAGGCGGGTGCGGGAAACGCTCATCCAGATACTCCATCATGATATTTGGCTCATAAAGCACCAGGTCACGATCAAGCAGGGTAGGCAAGCTGTTATAGGGATTAATGTCAGCCAGCTCAGCAGGCTTATTGCTCTTCTCAGCTTCCACTACTTCAACAGCCACGCCCTTTTCAGCCAGCACAATACGCACGCGGTGGCTGTAATGGTCAGCGGGATCGGAGAAAAAAGTCATTGAAGAACGTTTGGCAACAACACCCATGTAACACTCCAGGTCTACAAATTACATAAAAACGAAAGCGCGCGGCCTATAGCCGCGCGTTTCAATTAGCTCCGCGAAACAAAGCGTGATCAGTGAATTCCTTTCCAGTATTCGCGGTTCAACAGATAAGCAAAAATACCAAAGAGCAAAATGAACAGCAGGACATAAACACCCAGGCGTTTTCTTTCCTTTGCCATTGGCTCAGCGGTATAGGCCAGGAAGTTCACCAGGTCGTAAACCACCTGGTCATACTCCTCGGCCGTCAGCGAACCCTTCTCGCCAACTTTCAAGCTGCCACAAGGATCTTCACCCATTGACGCACCGGTCAAAGGATCGATCTTATGACCACCAGGGGCACATTCCTGCAGCCCCTGAAGCTCCATCAATACATGCGGCATACCCACGTTAGGGAAAACCTTGTTATTAACGCCCCAAGGACGGCTGTCATCGCGATAGAAGCTGCGCAAATAGGTATAGAGCCATTCAGGCTGACGCACGCGGGACACCATCGTCAGGTCCGGTGGCGCAGCACCGAAGAACTGCTTGCTCTGATCCTTTGGCATCGCAATGGTCATCAGGTCGCCGATTTTGGAGTCATCAAACACCAGGTTTTCCAGGTACAGGTCATGCGGAATACCCAGGTCGTCAGCAACACGCTCGTAACGTGAAAAACGTGCCGAGTGACAGCCCATACAGTAGTTGGTAAAAACCTGCGCACCACGCTGCAGAGAGGCTGTATCCTTTGGATCCAGCTCAACGTGATCCAAGTGAACCTCGCCGCCAGCAGCAAATACCGCAGTCGGCAACAATGCTAAACAAAAGGCAATGATAAGTTTTTTCATTAGCTAGTCACCCTCTCTGGTACGGGTTTGGTTTTCTCCATGCGGGTGTAGAAAGGCATGGTCAGGAAGTACACGAAGTACAGCAGTGTAAAGATCTGAGCAGCCAGGGTACGGCCTGGTGTAGAGGCGATTGCACCCAGGTAACCCAACACCACGAAGCTGACCACAAAAATCGCCAGCATCACTTTGCTAACCCAGCCTTTGTAGCGGATGGATTTAACTTTGCTGCGATCCAGCCATGGCAGAACAAACAGAATGGCAATCGCACCGCCCATGACAACCAGGCCCCAGAATTTCGCATCCAGCCCCAGGAATGGCGATGTCACCGCACGCAACATGGCGTAGAAAGGTGTGAAGTACCAAACCGGCGCAATGTGCTCAGGCGTCTTCAGGTTGTTCGCTTCCTCGAAGTTAGCGTGCTCCAGGAAGTAGCCGCCCATTTCAGGGAAGAAGAAGATCACCGTACAGAACACGAACAGGAACACCGCCACACCGAAAATATCGTGTACGGTGTAGTACGGGTGGAACGGAATACCGTCGAGAGGAATGCCGTTAGCATCCTTGTTCTTCTTGATCTCGATACCGTCAGGGTTGTTTGAACCCACTTCGTGCAGGGCAATGATGTGCAGGAATACCAGCAGCACCAGTACCAGCGGCAGTGCAATAACGTGCAGCGAGAAGAAACGGTTCAGGGTAATGCCGGAAATCAGGAAGTCACCACGAATCCAGGTTACCAGGTCGTCACCAATCACTGGAATGGCACCGAACAGGGATACAATCACCTGCGCACCCCAGTAGGACATCTGGCCCCAGGGCAGTACGTAGCCCATGAAGGCTTCGGCCATCAGGCACAGGTAAATGGCCATGCCGATCAGCCACACCAGTTCACGCGGCTTACGGTAGGATCCGTAGAGCATGGCGCGGAACATGTGCAGGTAGACCACGATGAAGAAGGCCGAAGCACCGGTTGAGTGCATATAGCGAATCAGCCAGCCGTACTCCACATCACGCATGATGTATTCAACAGAGGCAAAGGCACCTTCAGAAGAAGGTTCAAAGCTCATGGTCAACCAAACGCCGGTAAGAATCTGGTTGACCAGCACCAGCATTGAAAGCACACCGAAGATGTACCAGAAGTTAAAGTTTTTTGGCGCGTAATATTTGCTCAGGTGTTTTTCCCAGGTGGAAACGACCGGCATCCGGTCATCAACCCAGCCCACCAGGCCAGTTAATGCTTTTTTCATCAGGCTGACTCCTCATCTTCACCAATCAGCACAACGGTATCCGACAGATACATGTGTGGTGGAACGACTAGGTTGGAAGGTGCGGGAACACCTTTGTACACGCGACCGGCCAAATCAAACTTAGAGCCGTGACAAGGGCAGAAGAAGCCCCCGCGCCAATCCGGCGTAACGGTATTCGGTTCCGGACGGAACTTAGGCGCACAACCCAGGTGCGTACAGGTACCGACAAGAATCAAAAACTCTTCCTTGATTGAGCGGTACTCATTTTTAGCGTATCCAGGTTGCTGAGGACGCTCGGAAGTCGGGTCTGAAACAATCTCGTCGCTTTGCTTGATTGACTCAAGAATTTCAGGGGTCCTGCGAACGATATAAACCGGCTGACCACGCCATTCAGCGGTCACCATCGCGCCCGGCTCAATCTTGCCCAGGTTGTATTTTACAGGGGCGCCGGCGGCTTTCGCCTTGGCACTTGGATTCCAGGACGCAACAAATGGTACCGCAATACCCACTGCACCGGCACCACCCACTACCGATGTAGCGCCGATCAGGAAACGTCGCCGACTGGTGTTAACGTTATCGGTCGTCATAAAAGGGTTACTCCCAACCTAAATAAAGAGAACGCAAAAAAATGTTCTTACTATTATTTTTTACAGCTCAAAATGCAGCCGCGTATGATAAAGAAAACCAACATTTCTTACAAGGAATTAGACGGGCTATTGACCCGAATCAAGACAATAAAAAAGCCCGAATCCATGTGAATTCGGGCTTTTTTGATCTGTATCAGATACCGGCGATTAACGTTTCGAGAACTGAGGTCTCTTACGCGCTTTACGCAGGCCGACCTTCTTACGCTCAACTTCACGCGCATCACGAGTTACATAACCCGCGCTACGCAGATCTGGGCGCAGCGATTCGTCATAGGCCATCAGCGCACGGGTAATACCGTGACGGATTGCACCTGCCTGACCCGTGTTACCGCCACCTTTAACAGTCACGTTAACATCAAAAGCTTCCAGTTTATCAGTCAATTCCAGCGGCTGACGCACTACCATGCGGGCAGTTGGGCGGCCGAAGTACTCATCCAAAGGAGAGCCATTGACAGTGATTTTGCCGGTTCCAGGAACCAGATATACACGGGCCGTAGACGTTTTGCGACGACCAGTACCATAGTATTGAGTAGCTGACATATTCTTTCGCCTACCGATTAGTTAAGTTCAAGAGCAACAGGTTGCTGAGCCGTATGAGGATGCTCAGTGCCGGCATAAACTTTCAGTTTTTTGCGCATGGCACGACCCAGAGGGTTTCTAGGCAGCATACCCTTAACAGCCAGTTCGATCACACGCTCAGGCGCTGCATCGATCAGCTCATTGAAAGAAGCCGACTTCAGGCCGCCAGGGAAACCCGTGTGACGGTAGTACATCTTGTCTGAAGCCTTGTTACCGGTAACGCGAACTTTCTCAGCGTTGATAACAACAATGTAATCACCTGTATCCACGTGAGGTGTGTATTCAGGCTTATGCTTACCACGCAGACGACGCGCTACTTCAGTGGCCAGACGACCCAGGGTCTGATCGGCCGCGTCAATAACGTACCAGTCGCGGGTAACGGTTTGTGGTTTTGCAGTATATGTTTTCATGTAATAATTAGTCTTCGTTTCATTCCTACAAGTGAGGCGCGGATTCTACGCTAATCACAACCCCCGCACAAGCCAAGATTTGATTTATTTTCAAGCAATTATGCCTTGTGCGCCCGTGCGAGATAATCGTGCGACTGCATCTCAAGCAGACGGCTCTGGGTGCGTTCAAACTCGAAGCCAAGCCGTCCCCCCGAATAGAGTTCCACAATCGGCGCCGCCGCGGAAATAATCAGTTTCACCTTACGGTCGTAGAACTCGTCGACCATATTAATAAAACGCCTCGCCTGGTCATCCTTATTACCGCCCAGTACCGGCACATTGCTCACCAGCACCGCGTGATACATACGCGCTATCTCAATATAATCGTTTTGACTGCGCGGCCCATCGCACAACTCTGCAAACTCAAACCAAACGATATCATCGTCACAGCGAACCGTGGTCAGCTTTCGGCCTTCGATCTCTATCTGCTCGCCTTCGGTGATCGTTTCCAGATCGGGCGCTAACTGCATAAAACTGCTCATCAGGCTTTTGTCAGCCTCACGATCAAGCGGGTAGTGATAGATTTCCGCCTGTTCAAGCACCCTCAATCGATAATCTATTCCACCATCCACATTGAGGATCCGGGTATGCTGCTTAAGCAGGTCAATGACAGGCAAAAAGCGTTGCCGCTGCAAACCATCCTTATAAAGGTCATCGGGCACAATGTTCGATGTCGCCACCAGGGTAACGCCCTGATTAAACAACTCTTCCATGAGGCCGCCCAAAATCATGGCATCGGTGATATCTGAAACAAAAAACTCGTCAAAGCAGATAACCCGGTTGTCCGCCTTCATTTGCCGCGCCAGAATTTGCAACGGGTTCTTCACACCAGCCAAATCCTTGAGGCGGCGGTGCGCCATCTGCATAAAACGGTGAAAATGGACACGCATTTTCTGCTCGAAAGGCAGGCTGTCGTAAAAGGCATCCATCAGGTAGGTTTTACCACGACCCACACCGCCCCAGAAATACAGCCCTTTTGGTACGACGGCTGCCTCCTGTTTTCTAAACAGTTTTTTCAGCAGGGAGCCGCCCTCTGCAGGTGCGCTGCGCACCAATTCCTCATAGAGCCGCTGTAGCTGCTGCACGGCTTCCGCCTGAGCGACATCGGGCTGCAAAACACCATCATCAAGGTCATGCTGATAACGTTCTAAGGGGGTCATAATGCCATTAAATCCATCCATAAATTAATCGACGAACTTTACCCCCATGCCCTTGAATTGGCAAACCTGCAAGAAACTGCAGCAGTTGTTAATTTTGGTTCAGCTCCGGTTCAGTTACGCCCGCTTATTCTTATAGCCAGAATCAATAAACCGTCCCCGAGAGAGGATAAGCAAATGAAAAAAACAACAGCTTTTCTACTGGCTGCCACACTGATCAGCCCTGCGGCCATGGCAGGACACAAACAGAGCCATGACTATGCACGCGTCATCAGCGCCGAGCCCATCGTAAAAATTGTTCGTGTCAGCACGCCTCGTCAAGAATGCTGGGACGAACAGGTTTCCCATTACCAGGAGCCCAGACAGCGTTCCGCCACCCCCACCATTGTCGGGGCCGTCATTGGCGGGCTGATCGGCAACGAGCTGGGCCATCATAGCGATGCGAAAAAGGCCGGCGTTCTGGTGGGCTCCGTCCTGGGCGGCTCGATTGGTCGTGATATCGGCCGCAAAAACGCCGGCCCCGGTCACCATTACTACACTACCGAGCAGGTTTGCCAAACCTACCAGGATTACCACGAGGAAGAACACATCACCGGCTACCGCGTGAGCTATAAATACCACGGCAATGTCTATCACACCCAAATGCCGCATCATCCCGGCGATCGCATCAAAGTCAGGGTTTCCGTCACACCGGCAAACCACTATTAAGTGTTCTTGGCTTTGGTTCTGCAGGTAAGCCGCTTGCCCCGCTGCGGCTTACCTGTAACAAAGCTGTCGCCAGGAAGCCAATCCAATATAGAGTTAACAGGGTCACTCATTTAAAGCTAAACTGCCTGACAAAGATAACCCGACTCACGCAGCCTAAACGCCATGAAACCTTTCTCAACCCTATTCGTTCTGCTCTCCTGCCTGAGTTTGACACCGCAGGCCCAAGCTCAGCATTTTGACGGGCATTACACAACCGACAATGCCTACACTCGCGAAGTTACCGGCAATGCCTTTATCGCCGAGAAACCTGCACGTCCCTGGTTGCTTGCTCGCGAGCAGGCCTACATCTCCAAGGCTCAGGCCATTGACATCGCCCAGCAACGCACCAACGGCAAAGTCCTGTCGGCAGAACTGATCCAAAAGAAGCAGCACGCCTATTATAAAATCAAGGTGCTGACTGACTCGGGGCGCATCAAAACATTGCACATCAACGCCCAGGCGAATAACCGGTAGGTTTAAGCGGTATGCGTGCCCTCATCGTTGAAGACGAACCTCAACTGCGCCAACAATTGGCTGACGCAATCAGTGATGCCGGCTACAGCATTGACCAAGCCGCCGACGGCCAGGAAGGGCTGTATTACGGGCAAGAATACCCCTATGACATTGCCATCATAGACCTTGGCCTGCCAAAGCTTAACGGCATCGAGTTAATCCAGCGCCTGCGTGAACAAAAGCACAACTACCCTATCCTGATTCTCACTGCCCGTGCCAACTGGCAGGACAAAGTGGAGGGCCTTGAAGCCGGCGCAGACGATTACCTGGTCAAACCCTTCCATATGGAAGAACTGTTGGCTCGTCTCAACGCCCTGATACGTCGCGCC
The DNA here is from genome assembly GCA_041395865.1 of Pseudomonadales bacterium. Classification (GTDB taxonomy): domain Bacteria; phylum Pseudomonadota; class Gammaproteobacteria; order Pseudomonadales; family IMCC2047; genus IMCC2047. Next base: position 103,043 of record JAWKZQ010000005.1, on the reverse strand, counting down.
GCCGGACAGGCAAACCCGGTTCTAAGTGCGGGTTACATTCAGCTCGACACACGTACCCAGCAGGTGCTGGCGCGCAAACAGGCGATCAACCTGACGGCCTACGAATACAAAATCCTGGAATACCTGATGCTTAACCCGCAGAAGGTTGTCTCCAAAACGGAACTTACCGAACATATTTATGCTCAAGACTATGACCGGGACAGCAATGTCATTGAGGTCCTTATTGGCCGCCTGCGGAAAAAGCTCGATCCGCACAACCAGGAAAACCCCATAACCACCCTGCGTGGACGCGGCTACCAACTGAGTCTTAACTGATGGCGCCATCAATACGCAAACGGTTACTGGTATCCCTGACGCTCTTTATCATACTGTCGCTCGGCCTAAGCGGTTACGCACTGGACCATGCCTTTCGCCACAGTGCTGAAACTGCGCTGGTGGAGAAACTGAAAGCCCACTTCTATTCCCTGCTTGCCGCCAGCGACGATGATAACGGCAAGCTGGTGATGCCCGAACAGCTGTCTGACCCGCTGTTTAACCAACTCGACTCCGGCCTGTACGCCATTATCTCGACGGCCGAACAGCAGGAAACCTGGCGCTCGCCCTCAGCCGTTAGCCTAAACATTCCAACGCTGCCAAAAACGGATACCGGCCAATTCCGGCTACAGCACCTGAATGCGGGCGGGCCCGTATTGATGCTCAGCTACGGTATTATCTGGGAGCCCGAGGAAGGCATCGAACGCCATTACCAGGTCTATGTATTACAAAGCACTCAAACCCTGTTGTCTGAAATCGCCGAATTTCGAGCCTCACTGTGGCGCTGGTTTTGCGGCATCGCGATACTGCTGATCGCGCTGCAAGGAATCATCATGCATTGGGCGCTTGCCCCGCTTCGCCGACTGGCTAAAGAAATTCAGGCGATTGAAAGCGGGCAAAAAGAGCAGCTCAGCGACCGTTACCCAGCCGAATTGACAACCGTAACCCACAACCTCAATGTGCTGATCAAAAATGAGCGCCACCAGCGCCAGCGATACCGCGACACGCTGGCCGATCTTGCCCACAGCCTGAAAACCCCCTTGGCCATCCTGCGTGGCTTGACACTGAAATCGGGCAACCGGGAGGAAGACCAACAAAGTCTTTCCGAGCAACTTGCCCGCATGGATGAAATCGTCAGCCACCAATTGCAACGCGCCAGCGCTAAAACCGGCCGCAGCAACCCGCTATCCATACCCCCCGTCAGGCTGAAACCGCTTGCCGACAAACTTCTGCGTACCCTCAGCAAGGTTTACGCGGACAAGGCTGTCGAAACAGTCAATAACATCGCCGACAACTTCAACTATCGCGCCGACGAGCGGGACCTTTTGGAAGTGCTCGGCAACCTGCTCGATAACGCCTTTAAAGCTTGCAATCGCCACGTGTCGATTACTGCCCAAAGTGACCAGCGGCAACTGGTGATCAGCATCAACGACGATGGCGGCGGGATCCCCGAAGCGCAGCTCAGCCAGGTGCTTGGGCGCGGCAATCGTGCCGATACCCGCCATCCAGGCCAGGGTCTGGGTTTAACCGTGGCCCAGGATATTATCCAAAGCTATCACGGAAAGCTGACACTGGGTCGCTCCAGACTGGGTGGCGCACAGGTTCAGGTCGAACTACCCTTAACTTAGCGCCATCAATTATTCACACGAACATGCAGCTTCTCAGTCAGTTCCCCATCATCCCCCTGCTGATCGCCTTTATCCTGGTAACAGCGCTGGGTATCTGGCTCAGCATCCGCGGCATCAGGCACTGCTGCAAACTCCACGCTGTTCGAGGCGGCAGCCAGTGCTGCAGCGGCGCACTGCTCTGCGCACTGGGGCTCGCAGCGATGGCCGTACTGATCAACATCGGCAGCTACGGCCGTTTGACCCATGAGCAGCCGGTTGCACAGTTCTACTTTTCTAAACTTGCACCGCAACGATACCTCGCTTCCGTCAGTTTTATCGACGAAAACCGAGTCCAGGAATTCGAAATCAGGGGCGATGAATGGCAGCTCGATGCCAAGGTCCTTAAATGGCACGGCTACGCCAACCTGTTAGGGCTTGACGCCCTTTACAAACTGCATCGCCTCAGCGGACGTTATCAAAACCTGCAGCAAGCCCGCACGACACCCGCCTCTGCCTATGAGCTTCACAGCGAGCCCGGCCTCGACCTGTGGTCCTATGTCAAACGTTACCCCAGCTGGCTACCGCTCGTTGATGCCTATTACGGCAGCGCCGTTTACCTGCCCATGTCCGATCAGGCGCAATATACGGTTTATATGACCCAAAGCGGTTTGATTGCCCGGCCGGTGACGACTCCCGTTAATCAACTGAAACGCTGGTAACAGGCACAATCCTCCTGTGCTTCCCAACAGGAAACGTGTAGAATCGCCGGGCCGTGAACCGGCATCCACCAAGGCAACAGATTGAGGGTAGAAAAGACATGAGCACTGTAGACACCTGGGACCCCAGTCAGCAAGGCGACACCCCCGGCATCGATAAAGAGGTGCTTTTACAACTGGCACAAATCAGTGCGGATGGAAAACTGGATCAGCTTCAGCAAACGCTATCGAGCGAACAAATCAATGCCCATCGTCACTTGATGAAGCATCACAAGGAGGACTGGCTAAGCAGCGCCGCCAACCTTGAACCGGATACGCTGGTTCATCTGGTGCGTTTTTTCACCCTGGCAGAAATGCAACTACCCGGCTGGGAAGCGGGCAGCAAGTCCCCTGTCGTCTGGCTGTGTCGTGAACTCAAAAACCGCGGCGCATTTCCCGATGCCGAATTAATTGCCTGGATCAAGTCAAACACCGACAACAAGTTCCTGCCCTACGGCAATATACTGGATCTCTAAACAGCGCCAGGGCCGTAACAGGGCGTTCAGCTCGTCAACAATTTCGGCCCCATCGAGTCCGCACTCAAGGCTTCACGAATAAAGGATGCCTGCCCAGTCGACCAGAAGGGGCATCCGCCAGGCAAATGAGTTGCAATAAACTCGTCGATTGATTGGCTGTCGCTGGGGAGGCCCAGCGGTATCCATTATCAGCGTCTGCAGACATTGGCGGTTAAGCCAGAATCATTCCGTGCTTTCTGCAAGCATTACGCAGTTGAAGGGCGGCTTTCCTGCTAACCGCCAGTCCAGCACCCGAAGGTCGCCCGCTCGAGTCCAGCCAGGTCACAGCGTGTTTCCACGTGACTAAACCCCCGCTCAATTAACAACCTCCGTACGGCATCCCCCTGCCGGTAGCCGTGTTCAAACAACAACCATCCCTGAGCCAGCAGGTAGCCGGGTGCTTCACGAACGATGTGCTGTATATCCGCAAGCCCCTGCTCGTCGGCAACCAGCGCCGAGCGCGGCTCAAAGCGCACATCACCCTGGTTTAAATGCACATCCTCACAGTCAATATAAGGCGGATTGCTGACGATCAGGTGGAAACGCCGGTTACGCAGGCAGGAAAACCAGTCGCTCTGCAAAAAAGTCGCATTAGGAATATTAAGGCGCCGCCGGTTTCGCTCAGCCAGCTCAACGGCCGCAGCGATTCGATCAACGCCGTCAATCTGCCAGGCGGGTCGCTCGCTGGCAAGGGCGAGGGCAATAGCACCAGTCCCCGTCCCCATATCAAGCAGGCTCATTTTTTCAGCCTGCCGATCGCTCAAAAGCGCCAGCACGATCTCCACCAACAACTCGGTTTCCGGACGGGGTATCAGCGTATCAGGCGTCACCTCCAGTTCCAGTGACCAGAAATCGCGCTGCCCAGTCAGGTGGGCGATCGGCTCGCCCTGCAGGCGGCGTGCTACCAAGGCCTGAAGCGAGACTAATTGCGACTCACACAACTCCCGCTCAGGCCAGGTATAGAGCCAGGTTTTCGTCTGCGCTAAGACAAAACCGAGCAGGACTTCGGCATCCAGCCTCGGGCTGTCGGAGACGCCTGCAAATTGCTGCGTCAAGTCATTCAGCAAATCACCGACGGATGAGGGCATGGCGTTGAGCAAACAAGCTATTCGTTGCCGGAAAGCGCGGCCAGCTGCTCAGCCTGGTGCTCATTAATCAAGGACTGGACAACCTCATCCATGCCACCTTCCATTATTTCCGGCAGCTTATAAAGCGTCAGATTGATGCGATGGTCGGTCACCCGCCCCTGCGGATAGTTATAGGTACGAATACGCTCGGAACGGTCACCTGACCCTACCAGGCTGCGCCGTGCACTGGCTTCTTCCGATTGCTGCTGCTCCTGGGCCATATTCTGCAACTTAGCCTGCAACAGCGACATGGCCCGGGCCCGGTTTTTGTGCTGCGAACGCTCGTCCTGGCATTCCACCACTACCCCGGTCGGGATATGCGTTAAACGAATTGCCGAGTCGGTTTTGTTCACGTGCTGACCACCTGCGCCCGAGGCACGGAAGGTATCCACGCGTAAATCCGCCTTGTTGATTTCGATGGCATCCAACTCATCCGCTTCCGGCAACACCGCCACCGTACAAGCCGAGGTATGTACCCGCCCCTGCGATTCCGTTTCCGGCACACGCTGAACGCGGTGGGCGCCGGATTCGAACTTAAGGTGAGCGTAGACGTCACGCCCCTCAATACGGGTAATAATTTCCTTGTAGCCACCGTGCTCGCCGCGATTCTCGCTAATCACCTCCATACGCCAGCCCTTATTCTCGGCATATTTGGAGTACATCCTGAACAGGTCGCCAGCAAAAATGGCAGCTTCATCACCCCCCGTTCCGGCGCGGATTTCCACAAAGGTATTGTTGGCGTCGTTCGGGTCCTTGGATAACAGCAGTTTCTGCAAATCCAGCTCCAGCCCTTCGAGACTTTCTTTGGCTGTGCTGACCTCCTCTTCGCCCATGGCGCGCATATCAGGATCATCATCCTTCAAAAGCAGTTGCGCCTCTTCCAGGTCTTCCTGCACCTGCAGGTACTGGCTGTAACTTTTCACCACCGGCTCAATCTCAGCGTACTCCTTGGAGTAGTCGCGAAACTTGTTCTGATTGCCAATCACATCCGGGTCACTCATCAGTGCCGCAAGCTCTTCGTATCGATCCTTCAGGTGATCCAGTTTGGTCAAAATTGATGCTTTCATTGCAATCTCATTTAATGTTCGTCTTTGTGGCTGTCATCCAGCCCCAACAATTCCTGCGCCCAGTCCATCAGTTCAGCGCGCCCCTCGGAGGAGGCCTTTTTCATCTGGATACAGGGCGTATGCACCAGCTTATTGGTCAGAGCCCGTGCAAATTGCGCCATTACCTGCTGCGGATCCTGTCCGTTTTGCAGCTGCTTCAAGGCCTTGCCGAGCTCCTGCTCGCGAATATTATCGGACTGCTGGCGGTAAGCCCGTACCGTTGAAACGGCATCCAGCGCCCTGACTTCGCGCATCATGTTCTCTGCGCCCAGTTCGACAAAACTTTCCGCTTCAAGCGCGGCGTTCTGGCGCGATTTCAAGTTTTCGTCGATCACCTGCTTCAGGTCGTCGACCGAATAGAGGTACACATCGGACAGCTCGCCCACCTCCGGTTCGATATCCCGGGGCACCGCGATATCAACCATATACATGGGCCTGTGCTTGCGTTTTTTGATCGCCCGCTCGACTGCACCCTTGCCAAGAATGGGCAATTGGCTCGCTGTGGAAGCAATCACAATGTCCGCATCCAGCAACTGCTCGGGGATATCCGACAACAATACCGCCTGGGCACCGAAGTTCGCCGCCAACTCCTCGGCACGTTGCAGTGTCCGGTTCGCCACCACCATATTGGTCACGCCATTTTGCTGTAGGTGGCGTGCAACCAGATCGATCGTCTTGCCGGCGCCGATTAATAACGCCTTGCTGCGCCTCATGTCGGCAAAAATATGCTGCGCCAGGCTGACCGCCGCATAGGCAACCGAGACCGGGCTTTCCCCGATGGCGGTTTCGGTACGCACCTGCTTGGCCACGGAAAAGGTGCTCTGGAACAGTTTTTCCAGGTAGCCGCCGATGGTTTTGGCATCCTTGGCCACGGCATAAGCCGACTTTATCTGCCCCAGAATCTGCGGTTCGCCCAACACCATCGAGTCCAGTCCGCTGGCCACACGCATCATGTGCTTGATGCCTTCTTCGTCCCAATAGGCGTAACTGCAACGCTCCAGTTCATCGGGACAGAGCTGATGATGGCTGCCAAGCCACTCCAGCACATCTCGACTCCCTTTTATATCTGTGACGCAATACAGCTCGGTACGATTACAGGTGGAAAGAATGGCCAGCTCATGCAGGTGCAGCGCTGCGCAGGCCTGTTGCAGCACGTTATGCATATCTTCAGGGGCAAAAGCCACCTGTTCCCGGACATTGACCGGTGCCGTCTTGTGATTGATGCCGAGTGCTAACAGCCCCATGAAGTGCTCGAAATGACTTTGCCTAAAGGAAAAAAATCCGCAAGCGCCCACCTGAACAAACTCAGTGCCAACCGGGCCGGGCGCTCAAAAGCGGCAAATTATATAAAAATGCTGGGGTTAGAGGCTATCTATATAACAAATTTCAGTTGCTTTGATATAAATAATCGCGCGTATTCGGCACCACGGACTTGGATTTCGTCAATTGCAGCTGGTAAACCACCAGGTCCGAGTTGCGGAAAGCCGCTTCACACATCCCCAGGTAAATTTCCCACATGCGACAAAAGGTTTCGCCTTTACTGGCAACAAACTGTTCACGGTGCCCGGCAAACCGTTCAGCCCAGGCCGCCAGCGTATCCGCATAGTGAAACCTCAAAATCTCGATGTCGTTAACCAGCAACCCAACCTTTTCAATGGGCGGCAACATTTCCGACAGGGCCGGAATATAGCCGCCGGGGAAAATATATTTCTCGATCCAGGGGTTTGTAATGCTCGGCAAACCGCTTCGCCCGATGGTGTGCAGCAACACGACCCCATCATCGGTCAACAGGTCATTTAGCTTGCGAAAATAAGCTTCGTAATAAGGCACGCCGACATGCTCAAACATACCCACCGAGACGATGCGGTCATATTTCCCGGAATGCTCGCGGTAATCCTGCAGATCGAACTTCACGCGATCACTTAATCCTTCCTGTTCAGCCCGGGCCTTGGCCACACGCAACTGCTCAACCGAAAGCGTTACCCCCTGGGTGCTGACACCGCCATTGCGCGCCATATAAAGGCTTAAACTTCCCCACCCGGAGCCAATATCCAGCAGTTTCTGGCCCGGCTCAAGGCGCAACTTGTTCATGATATGACGGCATTTATTCTGCTGCGCCGTTTCCAGGTCATCCTCCGGCGACCGGAAATAGGCACAGGAGTAATGCATATCCTCATCAAGGAAAGTGCGGAACAGGGTTTCGTCCAGGTCATAGTGTGTAGAGACGTTGCGGAGACTCTTACTGGCATGGTTCCACTGTTTGAGGGTGCGTCCCACCAGCTTTTTAACAGCGCCTGGGTTGCTATCCTCAAAATTCATATAAAGCAGGTTAATGAAATCAGCCAAACTACCCTTGAGCAGATCCCACCCTTTTTCCATATAGGTCTGGCCAACCTCAAAATCGCCGTTTCTGATCAGTCGCCCCGGCACCTTGGGATTGTTGATACGCCATACAACTTCCGGCTGCCCGGTCCCGAAACAATGCTCGGCCCCGTCAGGCATGACTACTTTCAGTCGGCCTTTGTGAATCGTTTTTTCAAGTAGCTGCAAAAACATAAACTCTGCTCCGCTCAGTCAAAGTCAGTATCAGGCACCTTTCCAAGATACCCTGCGCCATCAATTAAAACTCGATCCATTCTAATCATTTAGCTGCCCAGTGCAATGCCTGCCAAGAACCGGGCTAAAAAGCAGATAAAGAAGCAAGATCGCAACAATTTACCGCTTGCAGTGTCTACCGGGGAACATCCGCCTCGTATAAAATGACTCCCCATGACTCTCTTTAAGACTTTGCTTATACCCGCATGCCTGGCTGTACTGCTTTCCGGCTGCGCTACAACTCAAGCACCCAGCAAAACTGATGCGCCCGGGGCTGAAAGCGTTGCCGGGGCAGCCCCGTTGCCTGCAGCCGACCTTGAGCCGGAAACCCTGTATACCCTGCTGGTTGCGGAGCTGGCCGGGCAGCGTAAACGCTACGATATATTACTCAGCAACTATTTATCGGCTGCCAGGGAAACCCGCGACCCCGGCCTGGCAGAACGCGCCACCCGTATTGCCGCTTCCATCAAGGCACGAAAAGCCACCTTCATGGCCGCGCAACTGTGGCATGAGGTCGCCCCCGACAATCCTGAAGCCAAGCAGGTCCTCGCCGCCCAGCTTCTGCTCAACGGACAGGTTCACGAGGCGGTAGGCCTGATGGAGGAGCTGCTTCAGGAAACCGGCGAAGCAAGCTTTGATCACCTGGCTGCCAGTAGCCGTCAGCTCACCCCGATCCAGCGCGATGATTTACTGATTGAGCTGGAGCGCTTGCTCGGCAAGTACCCCGACAATACCCAGCTGTTGACGGCCAAAATTGTCCTGTTGCAACTCAACGGACGCAATGAAGAGGCTCTGCTCAGCGCCAACGAACTTGATCGCCAGCAAAACAGCGTCCGAAGCCTTTCCATTAAAGCCAAGCTCAACCACCAGCTGGGCAATACCGAACAGGCGCTAAAGGACCTGAAAAAAGGACTGAAAAAACACCCCGACGATCAGGTCTTGCGTGTGCTTTACGCACAAATGCTGATCGATGACAAACAGCTGCGGGCCGCACAAACGCAATTTGAGCAACTGGTTAAGCAATCGCCGGAAAATGATCAGCTGCGCCTCACCCTGGCCCTGCTGCAACTGGAAAACAGCGCTTTCCGCAAAGGCAATGACAACCTGAAAATGCTGCTGAAAAACCCTGCCCTGAAAGACGAGGTACAGTTTTACCTGGGCCAATCGGCTGAAAAAGCCGGCCAGCCGGAAACAGCCATTGATCACTACCGCCTGGTGTCCGCTGGCAGCAAGTTCCTGCCAGCGTACCACCGCCTCGGCACCCTGTCGCTGGAACAGGGCAATCTCGCCCGCCTCCAAACCCTGTTCGCCCAGGCACGCCAGTCCCACGTAGAGCACAGCAAAAGCCTCTATATCATCGAAGCCGAACTACTGGCTGAAAAAAACCTCGTTGACAACGCCCTGCAATTGCTCAACCAGGCATTAGAGCAACACCCGGACGACATCAACCTGCTCTACACGCGCGCCATGACGTCTGAGAAAATCAACGACCTGGCAGCGATGGAAATGGACCTTCGCGCCATCCTGTCACAGGAGCCGGACAACGCGATGGTGCTGAATGCGCTGGGCTATACGCTGGCAGACCGCACCACCCGTTATGAGGAAGCCCTGGCGCTTATCTCCCGGGCCAATGAACTGAAACCCAACGACCCCGCTATTACCGACAGCCTTGGCTGGGCGCAGTTTCGTATGGGGAATTACGAAGAGGCCATCCGCCTGCTGGAAAGGGCTCACGCAGACTTTCCGGATCACGAAGTCGCCGCCCATCTGGGCGAGGCATTGTGGACTAACGGTCAGCAGCAACGAGCCCGCCAGATATGGCAAGAAGCGCTTGAAAGACAGCCAGACAGCCCAATTCTGAAACGCGTTATCGAGCGCCTCAGCCCAGACCTGAATCAGTGATCGCCTGGTTGACCGCTTCAAGCCACCGGCTGGGCCGGTGCAACATCCTGCTTATCCTATCGGCTCTTGCAGCCTGCGCCCCGATAACGCAGCAAACTACTCTGCCGGACAGCCAGCGAGTCGACTGGCCTCGACATCAACAACTGGTCGGCGCCCTGGATGACTGGGACATCATGGGAAAACTGGGCATCCGAACGCCCGACCAATCCAACAGCGCACGTTTCAACTGGCAACAACAGGCGCAACATTTTGATATCCGCGTCACCTCGCTGCTCGGGCAGGGCCTGGCCACACTCTCGGGCACCAGCGGCAACGTACACCTTAATATTGCCGGCCGCGGCGAGTTCGACACCTCCGTTCCGGAGGCATTACTACTACAGGAACTGGGCTGGACACTACCCGTAGACGACCTTAACTACTGGATTCGAGGCATTCCATCCCCCAACAGCCAGGCCCGTTATCAATTGAATGATCAGGGCCTGATGGAAAACCTGCACCAGGCGGGTTGGCAACTCCATTTCAGCCGTTACCAGCAGTTTGGATCGTTCCCTTTGCCGGGTAAAATCCTGCTGCAACAAGATGACATCAAACTGACTTTGCTGATCAAACAGTGGTCCCTGCACACAAGCCAACAGCCATGATCGAGCCCACACTGAGCCTGCCGGCCCCGGCAAAACTAAACCTGATGCTGCATATTACCGGGCGCCGCGAAGACGGTTATCACAATCTGCAGACGCTTTTTCAGTTTCTTGATTACGGGGACCAGCTTCACTTTGAGCAGCTTCCCACAAACAAGATCGAACTGATCGGTGAAATCACCGGTGTGGATTGCGAACAGAACCTTATCTACCGAGCGGCCAAACTATTACAGCAGGACAGCCACTGCTCAAAGGGCGCCCGAATCAGGCTGGATAAAACCCTGCCGATGGGCGCCGGGCTCGGCGGAGGCAGCTCCGATGCTGCCACGACCCTCATCGGCCTGAATCTGCTTTGGGAACTCGATTATGAACTCCCGCAACTGGCCGAATTAGGCCTCCAGCTCGGCGCCGACGTGCCGGTCTTTGTCCAGGGCCATGCCGCCTGGGCGGAGGGCGTTGGCGAGCAGCTCACAGCGGTCTCTCTCAGCGAGCCCTGGTATCTGGTTTTAACCCCCGCTTGTCATGTTGCCACCGCAGAAATTTTTTCGCATAAGGAATTGACACGAAACACATCAGCCATCACAATAGCGACCGCTTTGGAGGGGGGTGGTCGAAATGACTGCGAAGCAGTAGTTTCAACACTTTACCCGCCGGTTAAGCAAGCGTTACTCTGGCTTAACCAGTTCGCTGCAGCAAGGATGACCGGGACGGGATCAAGCGTATTCGCTGATTTCGAAACCAGTGCTCAGGCCGAAGAGGTTCTGGCACAGTTACCCGATTCGCTGAAGGGCTTTATCGCCCGGGGACAAAATGTATCCCCACTGCATCGGACAGCAAAGCTGAACACTGCATTGAAGTAACAGCAAATGAATAATGTTGGGGTGTAGCCAAGCGGCCTAAGGCACCGGTTTTTGGTACCGGCACTCGGAGGTTCGAATCCTCCCACCCCAGCCATTTCCTCTACTTATTGAATTCATCATCCAAAGGTATTCCGGCGTGGCTGCAAATTTAACTATTTTCACCGGCAACGCAAATCCCGATCTCGCCAAGAAAGTTGTCAAGCACCTGTCCATGTCTTTGGGCAATGCCGTCGTTTCGCAATTCAGCGATGGCGAAACCTCCGCAGAAATCAAAGATCATGTACGCGGCAAGGATGTCTTCATCATTCAATCCACCTGCGCACCAACCAATGACAACCTGATGGAGTTGCTGGTGATGGTGGATGCAGTACGCCGCGCCTCAGCCGCCAGTATCACGGCTGTCGTGCCCTACTTCGGCTATGCACGCCAGGATCGCCGCGTACGATCGGTTCGCGTGCCAATCACTGCCAAGGTTGTCGCCATGATGATGGACACCGTTGGCATTGACCGCGTTCTCACCGTTGACCTGCACGCCGACCAGATTCAGGGCTTCTTTAACTGCCCGGTAGACAACATCTACGGATCGCCCGTACTGCTTGAGCACATTACTCGCCAGCGCTACGAGAACATGGTGGTGGTTTCACCCGATATCGGCGGTGTAGTTCGTGCCCGCGCCCTGGCAAAACAGCTCAACTGCGACTTGGCCATTATCGACAAACGTCGACCCAAGGCCAATGTCTCTGAAGTCATGAACATCATCGGTGAAGTCGACGGTAAAACCTGTATCCTTATCGATGACATGGTCGATACGGCCGGCACGCTTTGCAAAGCGGCCGATGCGCTAAAAGCAAAAGGCGCCAGCAAAGTGGTTGCTTACTGTACCCACCCGGTATTATCCGGCGCCGCCATCGACAATATTACTAATTCCACGCTTGACCAACTGGTGGTTACCGACACGATTCCCCTGTCAGAAGCCGCAGCCCAGTGTTCACGCATTCACCAGCTTTCGATTTCAGCGCTGCTGGCCGAGTCTATCCGACGCGTCCGCAATGCCGAATCGATCAGCGCCCTGTTCCAGGAGTAATATCCGGCAGGGTACTTAAAAGCCCCCGCTTTTTGGTCGAAAAAAACGGGGCATATCCAAGAGAACTCCTAACTGAGGAAGCAAAAATGTCTAACGAATTTTCATTGAACGCTCAAGCACGCGACGTGACAGGGAAAGGTTCGAGCCGCCGCCTGCGCCGTCTCGAGGGCAACATCCCAGCGATCGTTTACGGTGGTAAAAAAGACCCGCAAAACATCACGCTTGCCCATAAAGATATTATCAAGGCAACTGAGAACGAAGCCTTTTTCGCTCACATCATTGACCTGAATATCGACGGCAACCCTGAATCCGTGATTGTTAAGGATATGCAGCGTCACCCTGCAAAACCTGTCATCCTGCACGTTGATTTCCTGCGCGTGAGCAAAGACGTAGCAATCCACGTTAACGTACCACTGCACTTCATCAACGAAGATGCATGTAAAGGCGTTAAAGAGCAAGGCGGTGCCATCTCCCACAACATCTCTGAAGTTGAAATCAGCTGTCTGCCAGGCGATCTGCCCGAATCCATCGATGTTGACATGACCAACGTCGAAATCGACCAGATCGTTCACCTGTCTGACCTGGCACTGCCGAAAGGCGTTACGCTGATGGCCTTCGCCCACGGTGGTGATGAGCACGAACACGACCTGCCAGTTGTGTCCATCCACGCACCTAAAGTTGCCGAAGAGCCAGAAGCAGGCGCACCTGAAGCCCCTGAAGCTCCAGAAGCAACACAACAGGCTGACGAAGGCGCTGGCGAAGAGTAAGCTCCCAGCTCCTCATTCGGCCCCGGTACGATGACTGGCACTTTGCAACTTATTGTAGGCCTGGGAAATCCAGGCCCTGAATATGAGCAAACCCGTCATAATGCCGGGGCCGAGTTCGTTTCTGAATTGGTAAAAACAGCCAACGGCGAACTCAAGCCGGAAAAGAAATTTCACGGCTTACACGCAAAAATTCGCCTCGGCAATAGCGACTGCCACTGCCTGATTCCCACAACCTTCATGAATCGCAGCGGCCAAGCTGTTGCGGCACTGGCAAACTTCTACAAAATCCCGGTGGACGCCATTATGGTCGCCCACGATGAGCTGGATATCCCGCCCGGCACCGCCCGCTTTAAAGTCGACGGCGGCCATGGCGGCCACAACGGCCTGCGCGACATTATCAGCCACCTCGGCACACGCGGCTTTAAACGCCTGCGACTGGGCATCGGTCACCCCGGCGACCGCTCCCAGGTAGTGGATTTCGTACTCAAACGCGCACCCAAAGGCGAACGCGAACTGCTCGAAGCGAGCATTGACGAAGCGATCCGCACCCTGCCAGAGGTGCAGCAAGGCAACTGGAACAAAGCTCAAACACTGCTGAACGGCTTCAACGCCAACAGTAAATAAAGGAACAAGCATGGGTTTTAAATGCGGTATTGTCGGCCTTCCAAACGTCGGCAAATCAACACTTTTCAATGCACTGACAGACGCGCGTATCGGCGCAGAAAACTTTCCATTCTGCACCATCGAGCCTAATTCCGGCGTCGTACCCGTGCCCGACCCTCGCCAGGACAAACTGGCGGAAATCGTAAAGCCCGAACGTGTTGTGCCCACTACTATGGAGTTTGTCGATATTGCCGGCCTGGTCGCCGGTGCATCAAAAGGCGAAGGTCTCGGCAACCAGTTCCTGGCCAATATTCGCGAAACAGACGCCATTGCCCATGTGGTACGCTGTTTCGAAGACGACAATGTAATCCATGTCGCCAACAAGGTTGACCCCGCCGCCGATATCGATGTCATCAACACTGAACTGGCACTGGCTGACCTGGAAAGTGTTGAAAAACAACTGCAGCGCGTTACACGTGTTGCCAAGGGCGGCGACAAAGATGCCATTAAAGAAAAGGCGCTACTGGAAAAGCTGCTGCCTCACCTGAATGACGCCCTCCCCGTGCGCGCCATGGCTCTTGACGAGGACGAGCAGAAGCTGGTGAAAAAATTCCACCTGCTTACCACCAAGCCCACCATGTACATTGCCAACGTCGATGAAGAGGGCTTTGAAAACAACCCTTACCTCGACACGGTCAAAGAAATTGCCGCCAGCGAGAACGCCATTGTTGTCGCCATCTGCAACAAACTGGAAGCCGAAATCATCGAACTTGAAGATGAAGAAAAAGCCGAATTCCTGGAAGAACTGGGCTTTGAAGAACCCGGCTTAAATCGCGTAATCCGCGGCGGTTATGAACTGCTTGGCCTCCATACTTACTTCACCGCCGGAGTTAAGGAAGTACGCGCCTGGACGGTCAGGGTCGGCGCCAAAGCCCCGGAAGCCGCCGGTGTTATTCACACAGATTTTGAAAAAGGATTCATCCGGGCCGAAATCACCGCCTACGATGACTACATCGCTTATAACGGCGAAAACGGCGCCAAGGAAGCCGGAAAATGGCGCCTGGAAGGCAAGGAATATGTCGTTCAGGACGGGGATGTCATCCACTTCAGATTTAACGTTTAAGCCGCTTGACAAGACCCGGCTAAACCGCGAAAATTCGCGTCCTCTTTGGCTACGTAGCTCAGTTGGTTAGAGCACAGCATTCATAATGCTGGGGTCACTGGTTCAAGTCCAGTCGTAGCTACCATATATCAAAGGGCTTGCAGCAATGTGGGCCCTTTTTTATTTAAGCCGCTATAAACCCCTACCTTTTGCTCTTTTTTCACATACGCCTTAAACTGCTCACGGTTTTTCTCCTGCTGTTTATGGCGATACAAGAAGAGGCGAAGCCGCAGCAATTTTTTAGTCAGGGCTATTTCCGGCCGGTCACTAATCAACCGCTTAATTGCCCTGTAAATGGCCTCTTCATTTTCAGCTGAAGCGTCCTTCAGGTAATGTTTGACCAAGCAGATCACCTCCGCTAACAAGTCTATTTCCGCCGCCCTATCCCTGGGCGACATCCACTTAGTCATCGTAATCTCCACGGCTAAAGGTTGTTTTCCCTGCACTCAGGTCGGCTCGCAGCCTTTCAAAATTAATCAGCCGTGAACCGCCGATCTTAATCGTGGGTATTGCACGGGTAGCTACCCAGCCCCTGACGGTGGTCTGTCCCTTACCGACAAAAATCGCAAACTGCTCCTGCGACATAACGGGTGGAATGGCGACAAACTTAATGATCGAGTCCTTTCCCATGGAGAGTCCCTTTTTAAGCTTAAAGATGCACTTATTACTAATGACAATTCGTGCAAGCTTGCTAGAATCAAATGGAAACAAATAACAGCAAAAATTGTATTATTTACCACATAGATAATAGCCAAAATTGTATTTAATACAATTTATTTTTCGATGACCATAGGCCAACGCATAAAAAGTATTCTCGCCATACGCGGCATGCCCAAAAAACTGGGCGAGCTGACGCGTATCGACAAGGACACCTGGAACAACATCAAATTCGGCAAACAAAAAGCCAACGAAGAGCACATTGAAGAAATGTGTAACGCCCTGCCTGAGTTTAAGATGTGGATTGGCTGTGGCATGACAAAACCCGAGAACGGGCAATTCAGCCCCGAAGTCTGCGAACCTAAAAAGCAGTACCAAAAGAAAGAAACGCCGAACAAGAAAAAACCTTGAGCCGTTTTGCCCAATGGTTAAACCATTGGGTTTGAGGTTGGTCAGTATTCTTTAACCGCAAATATTGTTGCCTTTACTTTTTTTCTCCACCCAAAGGCAGCTATGCTTGAGTAAACACGCAATAAGCAACTCAGGACATTCCGCTAGTAAGGAGCACAGCCATGCCCAGTCGCTTCAAGGCTTTTCGACGCGATCGTATCTCCAAGCCCATTCTGGCAAAAATGCGCCAGGTTCTCCCCCCCTTGTCCGATACGGAACAGGATGCCCTCGAAGCAGGCACCGTTGGCTGGGATGCCGAACTCTTTTCAGGAAAACCTGACTGGAACAAACTGCTCACCTTTCCCTGTACCGAATTAAGCGCCGAGGAAAAGGCCTTTATCGACGGCCCTGTCGAGGAGCTCTGCGAAATGCTCGATGACTGGTCAATCAATACCCAGAGCAAGGCTCTGCCCGACGAGGTTTGGGCTTTCTTTAAGGCGCAAGGCTTCTTCAGCATGATCATCCCGAAGCGCTACGGGGGGCTTGAGTTTTCCGCCTACGCCCACTCTCAGGTGGTGATGAAAATCGCCTCGCGCAGCATTGCTGCCGCTGTGACCGTCATGGTGCCGAATTCACTGGGACCGGCTGAACTGCTGATGAGCTATGGCACCGAAACCCAAAAAGATTATTACCTGCCGCGCCTTGCCAGTGGCGATGAAATCCCCTGCTTTGCCTTAACCGGCCCCTTTTCCGGCTCTGATGCTGCAAATATGCCGGATTTTGGCGTGGTGTGTTACGGGGAATTCGAAGGCGAAAAAACGTTGGGGCTCAAGGTAACCTGGAGCAAGCGCTATATCACTCTCAGCCCCATCGCTACATTACTGGGCCTTGCCTTCAAGGCGCATGATCCGGACCGCTTACTGGGCGACAAAGAAGACCTGGGCATCACCCTGGCATTAATTCCCACCAGTACGCCGGGCGTCATTACCGGTTACCGCCACTACCCCTGCCGCCAGGCTTTCCTGAACGGCCCAACCGAAGGTCAGGAAGTCTTCATCCCCATGGATTGGATCATCGGCGGGCAGGCTCGAATCGGCCAGGGCTGGCGTATGCTGATGGAAGCACTCTCGGCCGGCCGCTCCATTTCGCTGCCATCCCTCAGCAGCGGCGCTGCCAAACTTTGCGCCGCAAGCGCCGGCGCTTACGCGCGCGTACGTAAACAGTTCGGCGTTCCCATTGCCAAATTTGAAGGAATCGAAGAGGCGCTCGCCCCGATTGCAGCCAACAGCTACATGCTTCAAGCTGCCCGTCACCTGACCTCCTCCCTGGTGGACCAGGGACAAAAACCCGCAGTGATTTCTGCTATTCTGAAGTACCACGCCACCTCAAGAATGCGCGAATCGCTTAACCTGGCCATGGATATCCACGGCGGCAAGGCCATTTGCGACGGCCCGAACAACTACCTGGCCAATGTCTACTATTCGCTGCCGGTCAGTATTACCGTGGAGGGAGCTAACATCCTGACACGCAACATGATCATTTTTGGCCAGGGTGCAATCCGTTGTCATCCCTGGCTGGAGAAAGAAATCCGGGCGGCCCACAACCCGGATCAACAACAGGGCCTTGAGGATTTCGATAACGCCCTGTTCGGTCACTTATGCTGGCACGCCAAAAATTTCGGGCGAGCGTTTTGGCACAACTTCTCAGGGGGATACTTCGCCGCGAAACCCAATGTCTCCAGCACACATAAATACTACCGTCACCTGAGTCGCGTTAGCGCCTCACTGGCCGTCGTGACCGATGTAACCCTGATGCTGCTGGGAGGAAAGTTCAAATTCAAGGAAAGCCTGTCAGCCCGGTTTGGCGATGTACTGAGCGAAATGTACCTGATGAGCAGCGTACTTAAGCAGTTTCACGACCAAGGCTCTCCTTCTCAGGACTTGCCCGTTGTTCGTTGGTGCTGCTTACGCGGTTTGCACAATATCCAGGAAGCGCTTCAGCAAATACTCGACAACTACCCATCAAAGCCGATCGCCTGGTTTCTGCGCCGCTTGATCTTCCCCTGGGGCAGGCGCTTCCTGCCACCCTCGGATCGCTTGACTCACCAGGTAGCAGAGCTCGTGCAGCAACCCGGAACAACCCGCGCGCGTCTTTGCGAAGGGATATTTATAGGCAGCAGCGATGACCAGCCCCTGCGACGACTGGAGTCGGCCCTGGAAGCCGTTATCACCGCGGAAAAGATCGAATCCAAAATGACGGGGCTGAATCGCAAAATGGACGCGTCCTCCCGAATTAAGGCGGCGCTCGAACAGGGCCTTATCAGCGAAACCGACGCAGGACAGCTCCAGCGAGCTGAGGACTTAAGCGCCGCGATCATTGCCGTGGACGCATTCCCGCCTGGCACACTGAACTAGCCGAAATAAAAATCTTCACAACAAACTTGCATACTGTATAAATAACTGTATATTTATACAGTATGCAACTACACAAATTCGATACCCAGACAAAGAACGCTCACCTGCACATTTGGCGCAGCCAACCCGCCACGCCTGAAGAGTGGATTGAGCATTGGACTAACGAAGGCGGCATCTGGATACCCTGCTCCCGAGGTAACCGACCGGTCTTTCTGGCTATCCGCCACATCACACCGGTATCAAAAGCCTTAAAGGATAAAGCAGACTTCCTCGTCGACGCGGCGGACTCAAAGCCTTTCTACATTAAATTCGCTCGCGAAGAGCGCGCCTTCAGCCCCTTATCCCGGCCAACGCTGGTCATACCCTACTGTTCCATGCGCCAAGCCTGGTGGCTATTAAGCGCTAACTGATTACCCGCGAAACACACCTGCCAGCGACCTCCCCACCGCTGGCAGGTGCTGTTTTTAAACAGGACATTATTCAGCCAATTTATCCAGCATCAACAGCAGCTCACTCTTAACCAGAGCGCGATTTTCCCAGGGTAAAAAGTGCCCAGCGCCCGGTATTCGCACCACTTTTAAATCAGTATGACCCAGCACCTGTTCGGCAAAGTCGGCATTTTGCGGAAATACCAACTTGTCCTTTTCTCCCTGTATCACCGTAACCGGCACCCCAATCTCCAACCAACGATCTTTCATGTATTCCAACTGACGTTGCAAGGGCATGATTTCACGGTTTGCATGCCGCATTTCGGCACTCAGAAACCAGGAAACCACCCCCATACTGGCAACCAGGTTATACCACCGTGGTTTTCCCAGCTCAGGGGAAAGACTACCGGCCAGCAACACCAGTCCATCGACTAATTCAGGGTATTCCATAGCCATGTAGGGGGACAGGGACGCACCTAAAGAGTGGCCCAGCAGGATAATTGGCCGACCGCCATTTTCCCTTTTAACCTGGACCAACAGGGTTCTGAGCCTTTCCGCCTGACTGGCAAAACCTACCTCGGGTTTTTCACCATGCCACTGAGACCCGCCCCAGCCGGGGCGATCCACACTCATAAGGTAAGCCTGCGCCTGCAAGTCCGCATCCATCAGGTAGCGAGCGCCGTTATCCCAGCCGCCTGGCGTTCCATGGATATAAATAATCGCAGGCGCTTGCCGGTTGCCTGAGCGGGCATATTTGAGTGTAAAACCAGCTTGCGCTATTGTTACCCGTTCAATATTCGCATTCCCTGCCACCTGCTGATCAAAATACTGCTGCTCCCGTACCAGCGTCTCCGGCTTGGAACAGGCCGTCAGCAGAACAACCAACACGAGCAGGCCATTTTTCAAACTCGCCATTACACCTCCTACACAGGCCAACCGACTGCGCATGATGTATTAGTGCCGTATCCCACGCCCTGGTTCCCAAATGTGAATGGATATCAATTGCTATTGAATAAAGCCCCTGTTGGCCTTACATTGCACAGTCAGAAAACAGTCACGAGATCCCCCATGTCACAGACGTCCATTACCCTGATTACCACGGGAGGCACCATTGGCTCCGCCACTTCAGCCGAGTCCGTCAGTGTTTCCCAAGGCGAACAGAAGCTGCAAATGCAGATTCAACAGATCGCTAATGAACAGGGCTGGCAACTGGATATTATCCCGGCCTTCAACAAAAACTCTGAAGACCTTGCACCGCAGGACTGGGTGGATTTAATCGAACAGGTTACAAAGATCGCAGCAAAGGGCTGCCAGAACATTGTCATCACCCATGGCACGGACACCATGGCCTATACAGCGACGGCATTGGCGTTCTGTTGTGCTGATTTATCTGCACGCATCATGCTGACGGGTTCCTTTTATGCCCTGGATAACCCCAAATCCGATGTCAGCCGGAACTTGCTGTGCGCCCTGAAAGCCTGTACCGAACCACAAATCGCACCAGGCGTTTATCTCAGTTTCTGCAATCAACAGGGGGCCGCACAGATTATTCCTGCCCTGGACGTTAAACCCATGGGGTTTGACAAACAGGAGTTTGAGGGGTGTTTTGGGCAAAAAATCGGCCAGTTTCAAAACGCACAGTCAACCTTTGAGCCAGCCGAGCCAGGCCAACCCCAACTTAAACTGGAGTTTCCGGTTAACCCCGCCGACATCAGTGCGGAAGGACTAAAAACCGCGTCATCCAAAATTTTCCAGATGGTCTGTTATCCGGGGATGGATGCCGTGCAGCTGTGTGCCGGATTAAGGGAAGACAGCTTTGTTATTGTACACCCCTACCACAGCGGAACCGCCCCATCGACTGATAGCCGTCTCAGCTTGATACAGGCCATCATGGGAAGGCCTGATCTCAAGTTCCTGATATCCCCTCTTCCCTCTCGGTATATGGACACACCTTACGCAAGCAGCCTTTCATTGGTGGAAGCCGGCGCACACCTTTATAAGGATATACAACCCCACCAACTCTTTGTATTGCTGACGCTAGGCATCGCAACAGGCACAGCTGCCGCAGAGATGCTTAACGCGCTTGAGTCCTTTGAAATTAAAAGAGTCGAGGAAATTTAGCCGTCCCGATAGTCACCCTGGCTAAAGGTGGACTTGCCAGAACTCAAATCCTCCATCAGCCTGACGACATTAATTAACCGGTGACGTCCCACCTTGACGGTCGGGATTGTATTTGTCTGTGCCCAGCCCCTGACTGTATCCAGGGTAGTGCCCACAAAACTGGCAAAGTGTTCGCGGGATAAAAGTGGCGGCAAAACTGAAAAGTTGATGGCCTGATTCGCTTGAAGAACAGAATTGTTTGTATTATTTTCTGTGTCCTTGCTCATATTAATACTCACTGTGACATAAAGCTGCATTTGATTTGCTACTTTGAGCACAATAAATACTAAAGTAGAGCCCCCACGGATAACAAGTAATATTTACCAACATGGTACTTGGTCGAATCAAAATGCTCCTGAGAGCAAAACAACTGAAGGTCGACGAGCTTGCCTCGCTGACCAATATTGCCTACAGCCGTTGGGCCAATGTGCTGGCAGGCAAAGCCAAGCTTCGCCATGCAGAAGTCGAGGCGTTGGGAAACGTTTTCCCCCAGTATCGATTGTGGCTGGCCTATGGCGACACCTTGCCCGAAGCTGGTCAAACCAGCCCCGAACACGAATAACCCTTTAAAAAGCGCAGATAAACGTTCAGTTTCTCATCTGTTGACCTGGGTCAATTACACCCTGCCACTTTTCACATACTCTAAGCTACGCACGAACAGTACTTACAGGTGGCAACGCCTTTCAGTACACGGGTTGTTCGACGACCGCTATGCCTGATAACCCGGATGTGTTTTTCATTCTCAACTGCCCTGGCAGTTTTCTCAGGGGAGCAATAGCTCCCCATTTTTTTGCCCGTCAACTTTTCTCATAACCGTCCGACGCAACAGCGCTGGCCAAACACCTTGGCTAACTTTAGAATTTTAGCTGAATGCAGAGGAGGGATAACCCATTGAGCAGCGAACCAGGCGACCAACAACCGCTTCACCCTAAAGGCATACGGGAGCACACCGATGGCCGTGAATTCCGGCCCTTCGCTCTATTGGCCGTTATCATCGGCGTTTCGGCGATAATCGCGCTGATCTGTTATGTCCTGCAAGTTTACTTTATCGGGCCAAGCTGAATTAGGGCTAACAGGCCCTAGAACCAGCCCAGGGTTGTACTCTGAATAAAACGCACCAAGGGATCCGGGAAAACGCCCAGCCACAGCAGCAATACCAGCAACGCACTCAGCACCAACCGATCTCCCGGCGCAACAAACCTGGGCTCAGTCTTTGCAGATTCCCGCTCTGCGGGCATAAACATCACCACCACAAAGCGCAGGTAATAGAAAAGGCCGATTGCACTGCCAAGCACCAGCGCGCCTAGCAGGAGCCACATCATGGCCTGCACGCCGACAACCACAACATAAAACTTACCGATAAACCCCACGGTTAGGGGAATACCTGCCAGCGACAACAACATCGCGGTCAGGATCAATGCCATACCCGGCGCGCGCCAAAATAATCCCCGGTATTCCGCTAACTGGTCCTGGTCACAGGCATTCCCAGCCCGCGATAACACCGATATCACGCCAAAAGCACCCAGCGTCATCACAAAATAGGCGACCAGATAGAAACCGGCAGCCTCGTTAATAAGGTCGATGGCTGTCTGCCTATTGGCTCCGGCCAGTAACACCACCAACAAATAGCCGATATGGGCAATGGATGAATACGCCAGGATTCGTTTTACATTGCGCTGTAGCAACGCTAACAGGTTGCCAATCAGCATTGAAGCAATCGCAATAACGGCCATCACACTCATGATTGCCGAGCTGGAAAAAGCACCGGTTTCAAAAACCAGGCGCAGTAAAAGGGCGAAAACAGCCCCCTTTGAAACTGTCGCCACCAGGGCGGTAACCGTTACCGGCGCGCCCTCATAGACATCCGGCGTCCACATATGGAAGGGAACCAGCGACAACTTAAAGCAAATACCCGATAGCAACAGTGCCAAACCTGCCACCACGATCTTACTGTTGTGCGAACCTGAAACGCTCCAGATTTCTCCCAGCCTGCTATATTCCAGAGTGCCAAACTCGGCGTACAACAGGGCAACGCCAAACAGCAGTATTGCGGATGCCACGCCGGAGAGAATCAAATACTTCATCCCTGCTTCCAGCGAAGCCGCTCGTTGCTCACTCAGCGGGGCAAGGTAGGCTACCAGTACGTAAAGCGAAACGCCCAGCAACTCCAAGCCAAGGAACAGCGCCGCAAAGTGCCGGCTGCATACCAACACCATGGCGCCCAATACGGCGGTTAGCAGCAGCACATAATATTCAGCGCTCAGATGGGCCTGCCTGCCCGGCTGCACAACATGCAACCCAAGCGAGTGCAGGTAACGCCCGGATAACAACGTCACCACCATACCAGCCAACACGATCAAGGCACTGTAGAAAAGCGCAAACCGATCAACAATCAACAAAGGGGTCACCTGAACAGGCGCCAGATTATCCGCCCATAACATGGCTGCCAAGGTAGCCACCAAGCCAAGCAGTGTAAAACCATTCAAAACAATAGGTTTTACTTTGAAAGCGGCCAGAAGCATCAACCCGACAGCCGAAGCGGTAACGAACAGGACAGGCGACAGGGCGATCAACTCAATTTGGTTCATCAGTTTATCGGCTCCTGTAACAAACCCAAACCAACCGAGAGATCGCCCGATACCGGCGCATCCGGCGGCAACAGGCTCAATCCGCCTGAAACCAGGTCAAGGATCAAGTGAGGGAAAAGCCCCAGCACAACCGTTATCACGGCCATCATTCCCAGCATAACGACCTCTCGTGTACCGGCATCCGTCAGCTGGCGTTCAGGCTGAGGCTCACCGTGAAACACTTTCTGGATAACCAGCAGCGAATAAACAGGCGCCAGAATGAGGCCTGCGCAAGCAGCGACCGTTATCCAGGCATTGGCCTTGAAGGCGCCAATCAATACCAGGAATTCGCCGACAAAATTCGCCAGTCCCGGCATTCCCAGTGCTGCAACGGAGAAGAATAACACCCAGGCGCCAAGACGGGGGGCTCTCGTCCAGAAACCGCCCATTTGCCGCATATCGCGTGTATGAATGCGTTGCTGAATCGCTCCTGCAAAGGCAAACAGGGCAGCCGAGGTCATTCCGTGGGCCAGCATCGTCATCACCGCCCCCTGAAGGCCCTCCTCATTACCGGCATACACGCCCAACAGGACAAACCCCATATGGCTGATACTGGTATAGGCGATTAATCGCTTGAGATCGGTTTGGGCAAAAGCCAGCGCCGCGCCGTATATGATACTGCCCACACCCAGCGCCATGGCCAGGCTGGCAAACTGCGCCGACGCCTCCGGGAACAGGGGCACAACAAAACGGATGATGCCGTAGGCCCCGGTTTTCAGGAGCACACCGGCCAGGATGACACTACCTGCCGTCGGCGCCTGGGTATGGGCATCGGGTAACCAGGAATGAACCAGTACAGCCGGCAACTTCACTGCAAATGCGATAAAGAAGCCCAACATAAGCCAGTATCCGACCTGTGCAGTAAGCGGGGTGTCCAGCAACACAAAATAGTTAAAGGTCAGGATACCCGAGGCCTGATACTGGTAATACACCAGTCCCACGATGGCCAGCAGCATCAACAAGCCGCTGGCCTGGGTAAAAATAAAGAACTTCAGTGCCGCATAGGTACGGTTCTCGTGCCCCCAGATGGCGATGATAAAATACATGGGTACCAGCATCACTTCCCAGAACACGAAGAACAGGAATAAATCGAGCGCCGTAAAAACACCAACCACGCCTGCCAGGGTCCATAACAGGTTAAAGTGGAAAAAGCCGCGACTGTGTTCAATTTCCCGCCAGGAAGACAGCACCGCCACAAGGCCTAAAAACAGGGTCAGCAGCACCATCACAAACCCCAGGCCATCCACAGCCAGCGTCAGGTTGATACCGAACCGCTGTATCCAGGGTATGTGATATCCCAAATACCACTGCCGCCCGACCACCTCAACGCTTCCCGCATTGGCATAGCCAAACAGCAACAGTCCCAAACCGCAGCCCAATAGAATCAGGGTGAGCCAGCGGGCGTCTGCCAAACGGGCTCGGTCAGCCAGCCAGACCAGCAGCCCCCCGACAAAGAGCAGCATAATGAGCAATATCAGCATCATCTGACGACTCCCATGGCAACGAAACCGACCACGCCCAGTAAAATGACCGTGGCATACCAACGCACGCGACCGGTCTGACTGAAACTTAGCAAGCGATGCAATCCGCTGATAAACCAGGCCAGCAGTCGGTATCCGCCATCCACGACATCCTTTTTATTAATCGCCACGAGACACATGAAGGGCGTAATCAGGAAGAGCTGATAAAGCCAATCAAACCCCCAGCCGCTAAACCAGAAACGCCTGATGAGCTGCCCGGGATATGAGCGGCTGAGACCATCGACAATAGCATTACGGCGATAGAAGCAGGCAAAAGCAATCAGGATTCCCAACATTGGCGCCAGGGTTCCCAACCATTCCTTTGTGCTGCTGCCGTGGCCTGATTCAAGCACCGGGAAGACGCCCGCAAAGGGCAGCGGAATCCAGCCCCCAACAATCGACAGCACACACAACAACATTAATGGCAGACGAATCACCAGACCAACCCCTTCATGAGCGGAGGTTTTGTCCGCGCCGAAAAAGACAATAAAAATCAGCCGGAAGGTATAAAGCCCTGTCATCAGGGCACCCAACACACCAGCCAGCCACAGCCAGTCACCCGCCTGCTCAAAGCTTTCTGCCGCCAGCAGGATTTCATGTTTGCTGTAGTAGCCCGATGTCAGTGGCAAGGCAGCCAGCGCCAGCCCGCCAATCATGAAACTCCAGAAGCTCAAGGGTAAACGCTTGCGCAGCCCACCCATGTTGAAAATATTCTGCTCATGGTGCAGCGAGAGTATCACCGCACCTGCCGCCAGGAACAACAGCGCCTTGAAGAAGGCATGGGTCATCAGGTGAAAAATAGCGGCCGACCAGGCACCCACACCCAGCGCCAGGAACATGTAGCCCAATTGACTCATGGTGGAAAAGGCCAGAATCCGCTTAATATCCGTCTGCACCAGCGCGGTAAAACCGGAAATCAGCAGAGTCGCCGCACCGATAACGGCCACAGCAAGCATCACCTGGGGCGCCAGCAGAAACAATCCGTGCATCCGGGCAATCAGGTACACCCCGGCGGTAACCATGGTCGCCGCATGGATCAGCGCGCTGATGGGCGTGGGACCCGCCATGGCATCGGGCAACCAGGTCTGTAAGGGTAGCTGCGCCGATTTGCCCAGCGCGCCGCCTAACAGCAGTGCAGCGGCCAGCACCGGCAGCCCGGTGCCTGGCTGCCAATTAGCTTGAGCCTGTTCGGTGATGCCCTGAATATCCAGCGTACTTAACTGCATAAACAGCAGGAACAGGCCGAGCGCCATGGAGGTGTCGCCAATACGGGTGACGATAAAGGCTTTGCGGGCCGCATAACCGTTAGCCGGATTGTCGTACCAGAAACCGATCAACAGATAACTGCACAGGCCAACGCCCTCCCAGCCCAGATACAGCACCAGCAGGTTATCACCCAGCACCAGTATCAACATGGCGGCGACAAACAGATTCATATAAGCGAAGAAGCGGTTAAAGGCGGTATCCTCAGCCATGTAACCCACCGAATAAAGATGAATTAAAAAGCCGATCCCGGTAATGATACCCATCATCACCAGTGCAAGGGGATCAAGATAAAGATTAAACCCTGCCTCCAGTTCGCCTGCCTGGAACCATAACCAGAGCGACTGCCTGAACACCTGTTCACCCTGCGGCAAGTTCAGGA
Organism: Pseudomonadales bacterium; assembly: GCA_041395865.1. Lineage (GTDB taxonomy): Bacteria > Pseudomonadota > Gammaproteobacteria > Pseudomonadales > IMCC2047 > IMCC2047. Next base: position 76,448 of record JAWKZQ010000005.1, on the reverse strand, counting down.
AGGTCAACGCAATCAGCAGCGTCAACAGCGCCGCTAACGCCACGGAGCCCACTCCCACACAAGCCGCCAACCGGCGCGGCAAACGTCCGAACACCAGTAGGAGGAATCCTACCAGCGGCAGCGTTGGCACTAACCAAAGCAATTCCAGCATTGCGGTGTCCTTATTAGGCTCCCGTTACCCTTTCAGCTTGCTCAACACATCCAGATCCAGCGTTTTGAACCGTTTATACAACTGCAGCACCAGCGCCAGTCCTACCGCCACCTCGGCGGCAGCCAGCGTCAGTACCAGCATGAACATGATCTGCCCATCGGGTTCAGCCCAGCGCGAACCGGCGGAAATAAAGGCCAGCCCTACGGCATTGAACATGATTTCCATCGACATCAGCACAAAAATGATATTGCGCCGTACCAGTACGCCCAGCAGTCCCAGGCAAAACAGTATCGCCGCTAAGAGTAATCCGTGTTCAATGGGTACGCCGGTCATTCTTTAATCTCCCCATCTGCTGCCTTGAGCGGCCGGCCCAGGTGATAGGCGCCCACCAGCCCCACCATCAACAACATTGAGGCCAGTTCCACGGCCAGTAAATAGGGCCCGAATAAACGAATACCCACCTGCTTGGCAGAAACCACCTCCAACCCGGCCAGTTCACCACTCTGCCCAAGCAAGGTCAGCACCTCCAGGAACAGCACCAGGCATAAAATGCCGGGGCCAACCCACATACCGGGCCGCAGCCAGTTGCGCTCCTGCTGCACCGTTTTATTGCCCTGGTTGAGCATCATGATCACAAACACGAACAGCACCATAATGGCACCGGCATAGATAATGACCTCCAGCCCCGCTGCAAAGGGCGCGCCCAGCAGGTAAAAGAGCACGGCGACTGCCAGTAGCGAAACGATAAGGTACAGGAGCGCATGGGCGGCATTCAGGCGGGAAATCGCCATGACCGTGGCAAACACGGCCACCGCCGACGCAATATAAAAAAGCAGCAGTTCCAAGGTCATGGCAATAAACTCTTCACGTCGATGGGTTTGGCCTCATGCTGCGCTTCCCCCTTGTCCTTACCGGCCACGGCTTTACCGGCTATCCGGTAAAAATTGTAGTCATGGTACTTGCCCGGCCCATCAATCAGCAGATGCTCTTTTTCATACACCATGTTCTGCCGGTCGTATTCACACATCTCGAAATCCGGGGTTAGTTGAATGGCAGTGGTCGGACAGGCTTCCTCACAGAGGCCGCACATGATGCAGCGCGAGAAGTTGATGCGGAAAAACTCCGGATACCAGCGCCCACTTTCATCCTCTGCCTTCTGCAGGGCAATACAGTCCACCGGACAGGCCACCGCACAAAGGTTGCAGGCCACGCAGCGTTCCTCACCGTCAGGATCCCTGGTCAGCACGATACGCCCACGATAACGGGGATGAAGATGCGGTTTTTCATCCGGATACTGAACGGTGTCCAGCTTGGTGAAAGTGTGCCGGAGGATGGTCCAAATGGTCCTTAACTGACTAAGCATCACCGACTCCCAGAATGATTCCGCCTGTTACCAGCAGGTTCAGCAACGCCACGGGCAACATGACCTTCCAGCCAAAACTCATCAACTGATCGTAGCGAGGACGGGGCAATGAAGCCCTCAGCAGGATAAAGAAGCAGATAAACACAAAGGTTTTCAGGGCAAACCAGACGAGCGGAGGCAATACCGGGCCCAGCCAGCCGCCGAAATAAAGGGTCACTACCAATGCCGAAATCAAGGTCACGCCCAAGTACTCGCCAATAAAGAACATGCCGAACTTCATGCTGGAATACTCGGTATGAAAACCGGCGGCGATTTCGTGCTCAGCCTCCGGCAAATCAAAGGGTAACCGGTGACTTTCGGCAATGCCGGCAATCATAAAGACCACAAACCCCACAAATTGCGGCACCACAAACCAGCCTCCGGCCTGGGATTCAACAATTTCGCGCATATTGAAGGTGCCGGCCATCAGCACCACGCCCATCAGCGCAATGCCCATAAACACTTCGTAGCTGATCATTTGCGCCGCTGAGCGCAGGCTGCCGATCAACGCATATTTGCTGTTCGAGGCATAGCCCCCCAACAAGACGCTGTAGGCCGCCAAAGCCGACATCGCCAGGAAAAACAGCAGCCCGACATTGAGGTCCGCCACACCGACACCCGGCGCAAAGGGGATGACGGCAAAGGCCATCAACATGGTCACCATAACAATGGCCGGGGCGATGACAAACACCGGCTTATCGGCAAAGGGCGGTATCCAGTCCTGCTTGGTGAAAATCTTGATCATATCCGCCACCACCTGCAACAAACCAAAGGGGCCCACACGGTTAGGACCATAGCGGTCCTGCCAGATACCCAGCAAACGGCGCTCCAGCCAGATCAGCATGGCCGACACCAGCACGACGACCAGCAAAATGCCGAAAATATTTAACAGGGAACCGACGCCACTCATGGCTGCCCTCCCGCTTTTGTGGTCGCGAATACATCGGCTTCCGGACGGCGTTGCCAGTCCGGATCTCTTGCCACCGAAACCGCACGCAAATACGCCAATCCGGCGGTTTCCTGCAGTCCGACTGGAACAGCCACACAATTGGCCGGCAAGGATGAATCGATGGCCACCTCCAGGTTCAGCATCCTGTCCGCACAGGCTATCACTACCCCGTCGCCGCCGGTTACCGACAACTTCGCGGCAGCATCCGGGTTCAGCAGAACACAAGCAACCGGGCTACGCGCTGCAACTGGCGGGCTTTGGGCGCTCAGCTCCTCGCTGGCAAAAATCAAATGCTGCGGGGTTATCAGCCATTCGCCATTGTCCAGCGTGGGCTCATCTGGCGCCAGCTCAAACCAGGGCTCACTGGCGGAGTTACTCGGCAACAGCAGGCGAACCCCGGGGTCGCCGCCTTGCAAGGGCCCGTTGATTTCCTGCTGGAATTTGCCCACCGATTGATTGGAGTTCCAGCCCGGCGACCAGTAATAGGGCGTCAGTGCAGCAGGGCGTTCACCCGGCTCGGCCACGGCATAGCCTTCCATGGTAAAGCCCAGCGCCGAATCGGCATCCTCCGGTTGTCTGGGCTCGCTCACCGTCACATCGGCGTGCATCGCGGTGCGCCCGCTGTACCGGTGCGGTTGGCGGTTAATTTTCTGCCCGTCAATGCGGAACGCCTGATCCGGCGCCGCCCCTATCATTCCCTGTAGTCCGGGAATACTCTCGGCGCAGCTTCGAGTCACCTCATCGAAACATTGCCAGCGCGGCGCCTTCAGGTTTTCGCGCAACGCAATCATGTCGGATAGCCATTCCCAGCTGGCACGGCAATCATCGCCCGGCAGATACACGGCAAAATACCGTTGCGCACGACCTTCGCTGCTCACCAGGGTGCCTTCACTTTCCGCGAAGGTGGCCGAAGGCAGCATCAGGTGAGCCCGGGAGGATGAAACCTGACACAGGTGATCCATCACCACCATCTGTAGAGAGCTGTCATAGAGCCTCGCCAGCTCGGCGCGGCTGGCATGACGACTTAAGTCATTTTCCAGCACAACCAGCGTGTCCACCTCACCCGCTTCGGCGGATTCGATGGCCCTTTGCAGGGAACAGACCGACTCATTCTCGTACAGCAGCGCCAATCCCAGGCTGTTGCACTCAGGCAAACACAGGTAAAGGTCCGCAACCTTCGTATCGGCCTTACCGGCCAAGGCCTTGGCAATATTGGCCGCCGCTTTCAGCACCGCGACGCTGTAGCTTCCCGAGCCGGAAACAACCAGGGGGTTGCTTGCCTGCCCCAGGGTTTCAGCGATCCGTTCCGCCAGCACCTGCTCACGCTCACTCAGCCCATCAACGGCAGGGGCTTCGGTATCAAGCACATGCGCAATCGCCCCGCCTAACCGGGCAAGACGATCCGGCGAGGCATGAAAGGTTTCAGCCGCAATGTCATCGATACCTGTGGCGCTTAAGGTCGCCAGGAAGATCGGTGTTTTCCGGTCCTGCCGGGCGCCACGAATCGCCGCATCCTGCCACAGCGGCACGCGGAGCTTTTCACTGATGCTTTTACCAATATTGGCCGCCGTCTGACGCAGGCTGAGCGCCAATCTCGGCGACGTGTTTAACACATCCTCGCCCAGCACCAACACGGCATCGGCCTGCTCAATCTGTTTCAGCGATGGAATACGTACCGGGTACGCCTGCAGTATCTGCCGGGTTAGCTGGTATAAGGCGGCCTCCTGAGCATTCAGGCCGGAACAGAAATTCTCAGAACCCACCAGCTCGCGCAAAGCAAAGTTTGCCTCCAGACTGGCACGGGGGGAGCCAACCCCCAACAAACGCTTACCCTGGCCGATCAATGCCAATAGCCGGTCGCGGGTTTCACGGCGTGTCAGTTCCGTTTCGAGCCGCTCGCCCTGATCATTGACCTGAATCCGTCGAGCATGACGCATCCGTTCCGGGCTGTTCACAAAATCATAACCAAAGCGGCCCCGGTCACAGAGAAAGTAGCCGTTCACCTCGCCGTGATAACGGTTAACAATGCGCCGCAATTCGCCATAACGCTCGCCCGGGCTGGTATTGCAACCCAGCGCACAGTGTACGCAGATGGAAGGCGCCGCCTGTAAATCCCATTTGCGGCTGTAGTGCTGGCTCAGGGTTTTATCGGTAAAGACGCCGGTCGGACATACTTCCACCAGGTTGCCGCTGAATTCACTCTCCAGCACGCCGTCCTCGTGACGCCCGAAATACACATGGTTATGGGCGGCCATAACCTGCAAGTCGTGCCCCCCGGCATAATCCTGGTAGTAGCGCTGGCACCGGTAGCAGGCGATGCAACGATTCATTTCATGATTAATAAAGGGGCCGAGATACTGATTACGATGGGTTCGTTTTTTCCCCTGATAGCGGCGCTCGGTGTGACCGCTCATCAGCGTCATATCCTGCAAATGGCACTCGCCGCCTTCCTCGCATACCGGGCAATCATGCGGGTGGTTGGTCATCAGGTACTCGATAACCTGGGCTCGAAAGGCTTTAGCGCGAGAATCATTGATGGCAATGCGCATGCCTTCGCTAACCGGCGTCATGCAACCCATGACAATCCGGCCTCGCTGCTCGGAGGGCTTACCCGATTCCGGATTGGCGTTGTCCTCATACTGGATCAAGGCACATTGGCGGCAGGCGCCCACCGATCCCATGGCCGGATGCCAGCAGAAATAGGGCAAATCCAACCCCAGCGACAGGCACGCCTGTAACAGGTTGTCCCCTTCGGGTACGCTGTAAATCTTGCCGTCTATTTCGATGTTAACCATCTCAGGACCCGCTTCCTCGTTCTACATTCGCAACCCTTGGCTCTCGCACCAGGGGCAAGCCTTGCCCTTGATGTGCGTTTTAAAATCGTCCTCAAAATAACGTAACGCACTCTCCAGCGGCCCCATCGCCCCTGGCGCATGGGCACAGAAGGTATTACCGGGCCCCAGCGCATGCACCGCATCGTTAAGCACCTGCAAATCCTCGGGGCGCCCGCGCCCCATTTCGATATTCTCCAGCACCTGCTCGACCCAGGGCAGGCCGTCCCGGCAGGGTGTGCACCAGCCGCAGGACTCCCGGGCAAAGAAGCGCTCCAGGTTAAGCACCATGCCAACCGGACAGGTTTTATCGTCGAGGATGATCATGGTACCGGTTCCCATCCGGCTACCTGCCTGACCGATGGTGTTGAAATCCATATGAAGGTCGAGGTGCTGTTCGAGCAAAAAATTGGTGGACCCGCCCCCGGGTAAAAACCCTTTCAGGGCATAGCCATCACACATACCGCCGGCATACTCTTCCAAAATCTCCCGTGCCGGCGTGCCCATGGGCAACTCCCAGGCGCCCGGATTCTTGACCCGTCCACTGACACCGAAAATCTTGGTACCCGCATCCTCTGAGACACTGAGGCTCTTATACCAGTCGGCACCGTTTTTGATGATGTGGGGAATATTGCAAATGGTTTCCACATTGTTAACGACCGTGGGTCGCCCCCACAAACCGCTGACCTGGGGAAAAGGCGGTTTGGCACGGGGCGTTGCCCGCTTGCCCTCCAGCGAATTCAGCAATGCCGTTTCCTCACCGCAAATATAACGCCCGGCACTGGTATGAACATGGATGTCCAGGTTAAAACGGCTATGCAAAATGTTTTCGCCCAGCAGTCCGGCCTGGTGGCATTCTCGAATGGCCTCCCGTAATAACTGCGCACAAAGCAGGTATTCGCCGCGGATAAAGATGTAAGCCGTTTGCGCCTGGATAATGTAGGCGCTGATGATAATGCCCTCAATGAGCTGGTGCGGGTCGCCCTCCATTAACAGACGATCCTTGAAGGTACCCGGCTCCATCTCATCGGCATTCACCACCAGGTATTTGGGACCGATTTCCGCATCACCAGCCCCCTTGATTTTGGCCTCTTTGCCCATCGGCACGAAGCTCCATTTCATGGCGGTCGGGAAACCCGCGCCACCGCGACCGCGTAGATTAGAAGCCTTAAGCACTTCCAGCAGTTCATCCGGCCGCTTTTCCAGCAACGCCATGCGAGCCGCGTGATAACCACCACCGGCTTCATAAGTCGCCAGATCGGGCGGTGTTCTGCCAGGGCCGATATTCCGGGTTAGCGGTCGTTCCATCAGTTTTCGCTGCCTCCTGGACGCATCTTTCCTTCACGATAGTGGCTGATAATGTCCTCCACCTTGTCCGTCGTCAGGTGTCTTTCAAGCTCGCCGTCAACCAACATGACCGGGGCACCGTCACAGGCACCCTGGCAAGTCACCGGCAACAGGGTAAATTCGCCGTCATCGGTTGTTTCACCGAAATTGATACCCAAGGCTTCTTTCAAGCGGGCAGCAACCGACTCGCTTCCCATCACCCAGCAACTGACGCTGTCGCAAAGCATGATCACGTGTTTGCCCACCGGGCGACGGAAAATCAAGGTATAAAAGGTCGCCACACCATCCAGCTCGGCCGGAGACATTTCCAGCAAAGCCGCTGCCGCACTCAGGCTTTCATCGGAGACCCAGCCCCGGTGTTTCTGAATAATTTTCAGGGCCTCGATAGACGCCGCCTGTTTGTGCGCATAATGCGACGCTTCGGCCTCGATTTCGGCAACTTCCTGGGCGCTGAGTGCGTTGATTATCTGCATAAAATCCTCGTTAGCGATCCACATCCGCCATCACAAAATCAATGCTGGCAATAATGGCGATTAAATCGGCGACGTAGAGGCCGCGACTGAGCAATGGGATCATCTGCAAGTGTGCAAAGGATGGTGTACGGATACGCGTCCGGTAGGACATGCCGCTGCCGTCACTGACCAGGTAATAACTGTTCAGCCCCTTGGTCGCCTCAACCGTGACGCAGGCCTCGTCAGCAGGCACCACCGGTCCCCAGCTCACATTCAAAAAATGCTGGATCAGGGTTTCGATATCATTGAGCGTGCGCGGCTTGGGCGGCGGCGTCGTGACCGGGTGTTCCGCTTTATAGGGCCCCTCGGGCATATTGTTCAGGCATTGTTCAATGATGCGCAGGCTCTGGCGAATCTCCTCCACCCGTACCGCGCAACGATCATAACTGTCGCCCCGCGAGCCGGTGGGTATTTCAAAATCGAAGTTTTCATACCCCGAATAAGGGCGCTGTTTACGGTAATCCCATGCCAGGCCTGTGGCGCGCAAACCCGCTCCAGTCGCGCCCCAGTCCAGCGCTTCAGCCGTGCTGTAGTCACCAATGCCCTGGGTACGCCGCTTGAGGATACTGTTCTGCATCACCATGACGTCGTACTCTTTCAGGCGCGCCGGCATATAATCGAGAAACTCGCGAATTAAGGTTTCCCAGCCACGCGGCAAATCGGCCGCCACCCCGCCGATGCGGAACCAACTGCCGTGCATCCTGGCGCCCGTTACCGCTTCGATAATGCCGAACAGTTTTTCCCGGTCGATAAACATGTAAAACACCGGCGACAACTGCCCCACATCCTGAGCAAAGGTGCCATAGAAAACCAGGTGACTGGCAATACGGTACAGCTCCGCCATCATCACGCGAATGGTTTGAGCGCGGGGCGGCACCTCGATACCGGCCAGTTTTTCAACGGCCATCACATAGGGAAAGTTATTCATTACGCCGCCCAGGTAATCGACCCGGTCGGTGTAGGGAATATAGGTATGCCAGGACTGGCGCTCGCCCATTTTCTCCGCGCCGCGATGGTGATAGCCGATATCGGGCACGGCATCGACGATCTCTTCGCCATCAAGCTGCAGGGCAATGCGAAAAACCCCATGCACACTGGGATGATTGGGGCCAAGATTGAGGAACATGAACTCATTGCCATCACGTTCACGCTGCATTCCCCATTTGGAGGGGTCAAAACGCAGGGCTTCCTGTTCGATATCCGTTTTTTCCTCGTCGAGGCTAAAGGGTTCCATTTCCGTGGCCCGGGCCGGATGATCCTTGCGCAGCGCATGCCCCTGCCAGGTGGGCGGACACAGAATACGGCGCAGGTAGGGATGGCCGGTAAACTCGATACCGAACATGTCCCAGGCTTCGTTCTCGTACCAATTGGCGTTGGGCCAAATGGCGGTGATACTCGGCAGCTTCAGATCCCCTTCCCGGAGAGGCACCTTAATACGCACATCCTCATTTCGCTCAAAGGAAATAAGGTGATAAACCACCGTGAAATCGCTGTCCGGTTGCCCCTGGCGATGAATACGTACCCGCTCATCAATCGCCGTCAGGTCATAAAGCATGGCATAAGGCTGGGCAACGCCGGCTTTCAGCCAGGCCAGCACAGCCCGGACGCCCTCCCGGCTCACCCAGTGGGTGGGAATTCCGTCGCGCGTGGTTTGGGTGCCCAACAGGCATTGGGCAAACTGCTGTTCAAGGGCGTGGCTAATCTCCGCTTTTTTGCTGCTATCCAGGGCTGGGTTGCCGCTCACGTTTGTTTCCACGCTGCTCAGCTCCTATAGCTCATCCGGTGATCGAAGTATCCTGACGGCCTGCCGCTCTGCCATCAGCAAATCCCGCTGACTCGGCTTGGGCGCTTTCTCAACGCCCTGCGGCCCCACCACCCAGCTCAATGGTCGCTTTTCCTGCGCGATGGCGTCCTGCAACAGGGTCAGCCCCTGTAACAAGGCCTCCGGCCGCGGCGGACAGCCGGGTACGTACACATCCACCGGCAGGAACTTGTCCACCCCCTGCACCACACTGTAGATATCGTACATACCGCCGGAATTGGCACAGGACCCCATAGAGATCACCCACTTGGGCTCCAGCAGCTGCTCATAGAGACGCTGCAGCACCGGGGCCATCTTGCGAAAGACGGTACCCGAAATCACGATCAGGTCGGCCTGGCGTGGCGTGGCGCGAATGACTTCACTGCCAAAACGGGCAATATCATGGCGGCTGGTAAAGGCAGTGGCCATTTCCACATAACAGCAGGACAGGCCAAAATTAAAGGGCCACACCGAATTCTTGCGGCCCCAGTTAACCATGTCATCAAGCTTCGCCATTAATACGCCACGGCGAATCGACGCCTCGTCAAACTGCTGTTGCGGCCCGGCACCCGGTGCAGAATCCGCTTGGCTAAGACTCCATCGCATAGATCATCTCTTCAACGATCCGGTTAGATTTCATTCGTCCTTAACATGCCGTGGACGATCCTTTTTCCAATCCAGCGCCCCGATACGCCACAGGTAAACCAGCGCCGCAATTAAAATGCCGATAAAAACAATCACTTCAATAAAACCCGCCCAGCCCGACTCGCGTAGCGAAACCGCCCAGGCAAAGAGAAAAACCGCTTCGAGATCGAAGATCACGAATAGGATGGCGACAAGGTAAAAAGGAATGGTGACGTGGTAGCGGGCACTACCGACAGAAACGATGCCCGACTCGAAGGGTTCATTGGTGGCGTGCGTAGCCCTGCGCTGTCCGAGAAAATGGGACAGCACCAGCATAAATGACACGAGGCCCATCACCGCGAAGAAGAAGATGAGCAAAGGCCAAAGTTCTGAGGTTCCTGCAACTGCCGAGTTCACGATCAACGTTCCCTCCAACCAGTGCCGGCGGTAGTTCAGGTAACGGTCTGAGCGCCTCTGACAACCACTGTGTCAAACCGTTTGGGTAGCCTAAACCACCTCCAAACGAAAGACTTACTTCAACTTAACATAACCGAATAAAAAGATGCCAGCGCTTATTTATGCCAGCTTTGTATATCAAGTATGGAAGAACCCGGCCGGTATTTCCAACCGGGGATAACCTCAAACTTCTTTGGGTTTGAAGGGAACAACCGGGGACGAGGCAACGCCCGTACTGCTGGTTTCCGTGATTTTAGCCACACCTTCCTTTTCCACCTCATCAATGCGGACGATGGAATGCATGGGAATATAGCTGCGAATCACCGAGTCGAACTCCGTTTTTAGTTTTTCCTCGCTCGGATCAACCAACAGCTGGGTGCGCTCACCAAAGACAATTTCCTCCACCTCAATAAATCCGTACAGATCACTCTGAAAAATCTGCTTGGCAAAGACTTCATAGACTTTGTCCTGATTGACAAAAATGACTTTATAAAGCGGTGTGCTTGCCATCGAATTACTCTATATGAAAGAAGGGCGCGAAATTTTAGCACAAGGAAAACTAATTACGAGCCTTCCGTTAGACCTGATTGATCTAAGGATTCCTGGCAATACAACAGGCACAACCCCCTGGATACCGATAAATTCCGCGTATAAAACAACAGAAAATGGCCTATATCCGGAAAAGCAAATTTATCCTCAATCCAAAACTCAATCCAAAAAAGTTAGATTTTCAACGATTTATAATTATACTGCTCGGTTATTTGCACAACCTTGTGCGCAAAAAGCACATCAAAGGCACGGAGTCATGGCCGACTTTTTCGAAGGATTGATTCAAAATATTCCCGCAATTTTCTACCGTTGCCAGTGCGATGAAAACTGGACAATGCTGTTCATTAACAACGCCATTGAAAACTTCACGGGGTTTCCTGCCCATGAGTTTATTGGCAATGAAGTCAGGGCTTTCTCCAGCATTATTCACCCTGACGATATCCCTCTCGTTAACCAGGCCGTCAGGCATGCTTTAGCGCAAAAGACGTTTTACTCCGTTGAATTCAGGGTTATCGCCAAGGACCAATCGATCAAGTGGGTCACAGAAACCGGGTGCGGCGTTTTTTCCCGTGCCGGCGAGCTCAAGTACCTGGATGGTTTTATCCAGGATATCAGCGAGCGTAAACAAATGGAGTTGGCGCTTCGCGCATCCGAGCAGCAAATCCGCGACATGGCTTTTACCGATGCAGTCACCGGCCTTGCCAATCGCAACCTGTTCAGCGACCGGCTGGAACAGATGACCCTCAATACCAAACGCTACAAAAGCGAGTTTGCGCTCCTGTTCATCGACCTGGATAAATTCAAACATATTAATGACACCCATGGCCACCTGTTGGGCGACGAAGTGCTCCGCATGGCGAGCGAACGCATTCGGGAAACGTTCCGGGAATCCGATGTTATTGCCCGCTTCGGTGGCGACGAATTCCTGGTGATCATGAAAAATATCCGCGGCGGCACCTTCGACATCGAGCAGGTCTGCAACAAGCTACTGGAGAAGCTCGGCACCCCCTATTTTGTAGACGACCTTGAACTACAAATTACCGCCAGTATAGGCGTGGCCATCTGCCCGAATGACAGCTTAACCAGTAACGAACTGATTCAACTGGCCGACAAAGCCATGTATAAGGCCAAACAGATCGGCAGGAATCGCTATTACATTCACAACCAGTTCCAACCGGGGGAAATTAGGGAAGGCGTCCCGGAAAAGAATGTCGAGCCCCTTGCATCCCTTGACGAAAACATCGCCTCAAGCACGTAAGAAGCGGCCCTAGCGAGCCAAAGGAAAACCTACTCTTTGTAGTTTTTCAGCACACAGTATTTAGCAAAATCCGTTGCCTCATTGACCGTCCAATCGCCACGCGGTTTATCGCCCATCGCCTCACACCAGGCTTTTGTCCCCACCTCTGGCGAGCAGGCGATTAACAGGGAAGAGAGTGTGACGCCGGCAACCACAGCCAGTACTTTTTTCATCGCGAGCCTCTTAATCGTTTATTTTGGCGGGTCCGCAGCGCGACATAGCCCGCGCTGCAAGCACTCATTCGTGGCCGCTATGCTAAACCAGCACAGGATAAAAAGCAGGTTTCAACAGGCTGGCTTTCGTATTTAGCTGCCCCAGCTACGCACACGCCCAACATCGACATGCACAAAATCACTGCGGGTATACAGACCTACCCCCCCGCCCTGCAAGGACAAGGCGCTTTTTTGCAATGCGCGTGTATCGACACCGGGGACACGGATATCAATTGCCATGCCCTTCATATGCAGGCTTTGCTTAGCGACGCCGTTGCTTTGCTGGTTCAACATCTGATTGGTCGCCGGGGATCGATACCCGGAAATAATATGGAAAGGCTGTTTGTTTCCCACCAGGTTTTTCAAATCGTCGAGCAGTGTCAGCAATCGAGGATCAATCGCTCTAACTTCATCGGTGCGATGATCGCGCAGCAGGTGATTAATATCCTGCAGACTCTCCTTCACAAAACGACCTTCAATACTAAAAACAGTATTCAAGGACTCGCCCGTATGCAGGTTATAAAACTGCAAACTGCGTTCGTAAGGGGTAGCAGGTAATTTGGCAAATGCTGTGGAAGAAACCGCAAGACCCGCGGTCAGACCGCCTATTTTGCGTAGAAAATTGCGACGGCAAGAAGAAATCTGATGAGGCATAAAGCAATACAACCGGGTGTGACAAAAACTTGCCGGAGTATAGTCAAGACGCATCAAGTTGTACAGTTTTTGATCAGTTTTCCAGCATGCCGACCTGTTGATGCAAGGCCCTATAGACCTCGAAATCGGCCGCATCCCGCTCATAGAAGTCGCTTGCAAACTTAAGCGTCCCCCCCTCGTCAAGCCAGGCCGTCCAATAGGTCACATACACCGGCACCGGCTCCAATAGCTTAAGCTTGATGGTTTCATCCTGTTCGAAAAGCGGATCAAGCATGTCCGGGGACCACCGGTTGGAGAGCTGGACCAGCGCATCGGCAAGTCCGCGCGGGTTTTCCAGCCGGATACAACCTGAGCTAAAAGCTCGCTTCTCGGCACCAAACAGGTGCTTATCCCTGGTGTCATGCAGGTAAATACTGTTGTCCGAAGAAAGCTGGAATTTCACTCGGCCCAAGGTATTACTTCTACCCGGCGGCTCCCAGAAACGATAGTAGGTTTTACCCAGATACATTTGCGCGAAGTCCACGTTCTCCCTGGCAACTTCAACTTGTGGCTCGCTCCAGCCGGACAGTACTCTCAGGTTACGCTTTTCCAAAAAACCGGGATCACGCTGCAGCTTCGGCAGGATATCCCGATAGGCAATACTTTTTGGCACATTCCAGTCGGGATTTACAACCACCCGGTTCACCACCGAACTGAAGACCGGCGTCTGGCGATCAGGCTTACCAACCACGGTACGCATATCCAGCTTTACTTCACCCTGATGGTAAAGGCGTAAACGATATTCAGGCAGATTAACATGCAGGTAGCTCTCGGCGGAGGGGTGCAACTGCTCCTGCCGATAGCTATTGAGAACCAGCTGATCGACCCGTTGCCAGGGAGGGACGTTAAGCTCACGTCGCGTTTGCGGACCCAGGACACCGTCAGCCTTAATCGAATGGCGTTTCTGGAAACGCTTTAATGCAGTTTCAAGCGGCTTATCAAAATATTGCGATCCTTTCTGGTATAGCGTTTGCGGCGGCAGGTCGCCCAGCAAAGCAAGCTGCCCCCTCAAAAGAGCAACCTGGGCATGCCGTTCGCCCGCTTTTAGCGATGGTCCCGGCGCGAAGGAACGCCAGTCCCCGCTATACTGAATCGCTTCGTAGAGCAGGATGGCGTCTTTCAGGGAAGAAAACTGCCTGAAATGAAATTCGGTTTGAGCTGTACCCCGGGCCTGCTCCTGCGACGTTCCCGTGGACTGGGTCAATGATGATTCAATCGCCCCTTCTGCGGCTTCAACACTTGGCTGGGTAGCAAGCGAAGCCAGCACCAATACAAGGGCTTGCCCTTTATTAAGCGTCATGCCTTCTTAATCCGGGCGGCCGATCCGCTGGCGTTAAAAGCGCGACCGCCTTATCACTTGATCGCTCTGGTAAAAGTTAGACCCCCGTTGATGCAGGGGGTTCTTTTCCCTGATTCCGTACCGCCCATTTTACCCTTTTGGAGAAAATTCTAAAGCCTTGGCTATCCTCGATGAATGTCGACAGACGCAAAGCGCAACTCATTGAATAAACACGTTTATTGCGAGTATAATGCGCACCCATTTTATCGGCCTTGTTTTACAGATCCTGGCCCAGCAACCTTGGTTATCCGTCATGGCAAAAAAGCTTTTCATTAAAACCCACGGCTGTCAGATGAACGAGTACGATTCGTCGCGCATGGCCGATCTGCTGGGCGTCAGCCATGAATTGGAGCTTACCGATAACGAAGCCGAAGCGGATGTTATCCTGCTTAACACCTGCTCAATCCGCGAAAAGGCTCAGGAAAAAGTGTTCCACCAGCTGGGTCGCTGGAAGCAACTCAAAGCCAAGAATCCCGACCTGATGATCGGCGTGGGCGGCTGCGTGGCCAGCCAGGAAGGCGAAGCAATTCGTGATCGCGCACCCTACGTCGATATGGTATTCGGCCCACAGACACTGCATCGACTGCCGGAAATGATCGATGCATCCAAAGCCAACCACATTCCGGTCGTGGATGTTTCCTTCCCGGAAATCGAGAAGTTTGACCGTCTGCCCGAACCCGAGGCCGACGGTGTCAGCGCCTTCGTCTCCATCATGGAAGGTTGCAGCAAATACTGCACCTTCTGCGTGGTGCCCTATACCCGTGGCGAAGAGGTCAGCCGCCCCTTCGACGATGTCATTGCCGAAGTGGCCCACCTGGCCGCTCAGGGTGTACGCGAAGTAAACCTGCTGGGCCAGAACGTCAATGCTTACCGCGGGCTTTCCCATGACGGCAGCCAGATCGACCTGGCCGAGCTGATTACCTACGTTGCAGCCATTGAGGGCATCGACCGCATCCGCTTTACCACCTCCCACCCGGTGGAATTCTCCGACAGCCTGATTGCGGTGTACGGCGAAGTCCCCGAGCTGGTCAGCCACCTGCACCTGCCTGTGCAAAGCGGTTCCAACCGCATCCTGGCCGCCATGAAGCGTGGCCACGAAATCGAAGAGTACATTGATAAAATCGAGCGCCTGCGCGAAATCCGCCCGGATATCTGCCTCTCCTCGGACTTTATCATCGGCTTCCCCGGCGAAACCGAAGAGGACTTTGCCGACACCATGAAGCTGATCGAAACCATCGGCTACGACGTTTCATTCAGCTTCATCTATAGTGCGCGTCCCGGCACACCGGCAGCGGAACTGGAAGACCACACACCCGAAGCGGTGAAAAAGCAGCGCCTGCATATTCTACAGGGCCGCATCACCCAACAGGCTATGGCCATCAGCGAAGCGATGGTTGGCAGCACCCAGCGTATCCTGGTGGCAGGCCCCTCGAAAAAAGACCCATCGCAACTACAGGGGCGTACCGAAAATAACCGTGTGGTCATTTTCGACGCTAACGGTGAGGATCTGGTTGGTAAATTCGTGGATATCGAAATCAAGGCAGCCATGCCTCACTCAATGCGTGGAGAATGGGTCAACCGGGATCAGGTTTCTTAAAGCAATTTCGTCTATCAACCCCGCTCACTGGCACGCATTGGTTATATGTCTTTAAAATCAGCCTGTTACCTCTCTTTTCAGGCTGATAAACCTCGTTACGCCGCAATGCATAACTAGTGAAATAGCCCCTTTAACCCACTATACTGACAGTAACGCCCTTATACGGAGAGAAAGAAACCACCTTGGCTACCAACCTGCAGACAGCAACTCAGAGCCTGTCACTCAAACCTGAAGATAATCGCCGTCTGGCCAACTTATGCGGCGAACTCGACGAGCACATCAAACTGATTGAAAACCGACTGGGTATTGAAATCCATAACCGCGGCAGTAAATTCCAACTCTCCGGGGATACCGAGAGCGTTGCGACCGCCAGCGATGTACTGGAAAAGCTTTACCGCTCGACCGGCAATGACATCATGCTGACACCAAACGAGGTTCACCTGGCCTTGCAGGACGCTGGCGCTAATGGTGATACCAATGGTAGCAAGACACCGTCCTTCGACGATCCCTCCTCAGGCGAAAAAGACTGGGTTATCAATACCAAACGCAGCGTCATCAAACCGCGTGGCGAAAACCAACGCAAATACGTGCGCAGCATCCACCAGCTCGATGTGAATTTTGGTATTGGCCCGGCCGGTACCGGCAAAACCTATCTCGCCGTGGCCTGCGCCGTCAATGCGCTGGAAAAGGACGAGGTACGCCGTATCGTGCTGGTGCGCCCGGCCGTAGAGGCTGGCGAGAAGCTGGGCTTCCTGCCTGGCGACCTGGCCCAAAAAGTAGACCCTTATCTACGCCCCCTCTACGACGCCCTCTACGAAATGCTCGGATTTGAAAAGGTGGATCGCCTGATCGAGCGGAATATCATTGAAGTGGCTCCGCTGGCCTATATGCGCGGCCGCACGCTGAACGATGCCTTTATTATTCTCGATGAAAGCCAGAACACCACCAAGGAACAAATGAAAATGTTCCTGACCCGCATCGGCTTCGGCTCTCACGCAGTGATTACCGGCGACGCTTCGCAGATTGACTTGCCTCAAGGTAAAAAATCCGGCCTGGTGCATGCTATTGAGGTGCTGGACGGCATCAAGGAAATCGGCTTCACCTACTTCAAGGCTCAGGATGTGGTTCGTCACACCCTGGTGCAACGTATTGTTGAGGCCTATGACAGCCACGACGAAGCGACCGGCGACAGCCCCAATCACAATCAGGACCCGTCCGAGCGGAAATAGCCGAACATGAACCATTCAAACCTCGATTTCGCTGATGTCAGCGGCGCCACCGGCGTGCCTGATGCATCTGACATTCAGGCATGGGTAACCTGTGTACTGAGCAACCAGCTGGACACCGAGTCTTTTCCCGAACTGAGCATTCAGGTGGTCGATGAAGCGTCCATCAGCGAACTGAACGAGACCTACCGCCACAAGGCCGGCCCTACCAATGTGCTTTCCTTTCCCTTTGAAGCACCCCCGGGCCTGCCGGAAGAAGAAGCCCGGCAAATGCTGGGCGACATTGTTATCTGTGCACAGGTCGTCAATCGCGAAGCCGAACAGCAGCAAAAAACCCAGCGTGCGCACTGGGCACATATGGTGGTACACGGCGTACTCCATCTGTTAGGCTATGACCACCTGAGCGATGAAGAAGCGGAAGAAATGGAAAGTCTGGAGATCCAGCTACTGAATCAACTGGCCTTTCCCAACCCTTACCAAGAGCCATCATGAGCGACGAGAATTCGAGCAAGAGTCAGGAAAGCAGCTCCTGGCTTGATAAACTTTCCCGGGCTTTCAGTACCGAGCCCAAAAACCCTGAAGACGTCCGTGAGTTTCTGCGTCAGGCCCAGGACAACCACCTGCTGGACAGCATCGCCTTCAACATCATCGAAGGCGCCATTGAAATTTCCGACCTGCAGGTGCGGGATGTCATGATCCCCCGCCCACAAATGGTGGTCGTCAAGGAAGCCGACAGCCCGGCGGAGTTTCTTCCCAAAATCATCGACTCCGGCCACTCCCGCTTTCCGGTCATTGGCGACAATCCGGATGAAGTCGTCGGCATTCTGCTCGCCAAGGATTTGCTACCGCTTATCCTCAGCAACAACGCGGAAAAATTCAAAGTTAAGGACATTTTGCGCGCTGCGACAGTCATCCCGGAAAGCAAACGCCTGACTCAACTGCTTAATGAATTCCGCACCAGCCGCTACCACATGGCCGTTGTCGTCGATGAATATGGCGGTATTTCCGGTCTGATTACCATTGAGGACGTATTGGAGGAAATCGTCGGCGAGATTGAAGATGAATACGATACCGATGAAGAGGACGCCTTCATCCGCCCGATTGAACACGGCCAGACACTGGTCAACGCCCTCACGCCCATCGAAGAGTTTAACGAACACTTCAACCTGGAATTTAGCGACGAGGAGTTCGACACCATTGGCGGCATTGTGATGCAGCATTTCGGCCGCCTTCCCAGCCGCAACGAAAGCATTGAAATTGCCGGGCTGAAGTTTAAGGTGCTGACCTCCGACAAACGCCGCATCCGGGTCCTACAGGTTGCCCCCGTCCATAACTAGCGACTGATGCAACCCTTCCCTGCAAAGTGGTGCTACCTGCTTGCACCGGCTGCCGGCGCATTCGCACCCTTTGCCCTGGCCCCCTACGGCTGGTGGCCGCTGGGCATTATTTCCCTGCTGCTGTTACTCGCCTGTTTACAGCAAGCCCGCCCTAAACGCGGCTTCCTGCTCGGCTGGCTTTACGGCCTTGGCCTTTACGGGGCCGGCGTTTCCTGGGTTTACCACAGCATTCATGATTACGGCTACGCCGCGCCTCCGCTCGCCGGCGGCCTCACCCTGCTGTTTGTCGCCGGACTCGCCCTGCTTTTTACGGCCTCCTTCGGCTACACCTTTGCCCGCCTGTTCAGGGGGAAATGCTGGGGGGCATTGCTTGGCTTTCCAGCCCTGTGGGTTCTTTTCGAGTGGCTGCGCAGCTGGTTGTTGACCGGATTTCCCTGGTTGCTCAGCGGTTACGCCCACACGGATACCGCACTGGCGTACTGGGCACCGGTGCTGGGCACCTACGGCATCAGTTTTATTGTCGCTCTCTCAGCCAGCAGCCTGTATCTGATGCTTAGCCAGTTTAGGGGCCAGCAGCTCGACCGCTACTTTGCGCTCTATGCCAGCCTGTTCATGCTTCCCTGGCTTGGCGCCTTGCTGCTCAGCCAGGTCAGCTGGACACAGCCACAGGGGCAGCCCATCAGCGTCACCCTGTTGCAACCCAACATCACGCAGGACGTGAAATGGAAGCCCGAACAGCGCAACAAAACCCTGAACCAGCTCTACATGCAAACCCGCCTGAGCCTGGATAGCGACCTGGTCATCTGGCCGGAAAATGCGGTGCCGCTCCTGCAGGACCAGGCAAAACCCTTTTTGGACGAGATGGATGCCCTGACCCGGCAATCCGGCACAACACTTATCACCGGCATTCCCTGGCGACACAGGGACGATAACGGCGACGAGATACTGCACAACAGCATCACGGCGCTGGGCACAGGGAACGGCGTTTATCACAAGCAGAAGCTGGTCCCCTTCGGCGAATATGTACCGCTGCAAAGCCTGTTGCGCGGCCTGATCAACTTCTTCAACCTGCCCATGTCCACCTTCCGGACCGGCCCGGCTGAACAGAGCCCGCTTATCGCGAAGGCTCACGGTGAGGAATTAACGGTTTCACCCTTTATCTGCTACGAAATCGTCTACCCGGACTTTGTGCGTGACCTCGCCAAGCACAGCCATCTATTACTCACCATCAGTGACGACAGTTGGTTCGGCACCTCCGCCGGCCCACTGCAACACCTGCAAATGGCACGGATGCGTGCGCTTGAGAACGGACGCTACCTGATGCGCGGCACCAATACCGGCGTTACTGCCATTATTGACCACCACGGGCAAATAACGGCACGCGCCGAATCCTTTGTGAAGGAAAACCTGTCTGGTGACGTATGGATTGTCTCGGGGCGTACGCCTTTCTCGCACACCGGCTCCTGGCCGGTATTGCTGCTGTGCGCAACCCTGGTCGCGATTTGCCTGAGAAGCCCGGCCCGCCTTTACGCCGAAAGCAAGCCCGGCAAAGCTTAAAGCGCGCTTTAGCGCCGCCCCGATTTAACCGGCGCACGTTTACGCCCGGCTTTCGGCGCTGCTTTTGAGCCACTGTTTCCTGCTTTTTTGCCCGGTTTGCGCGGCGGCAAACCGGTATGCTGCGTCAGCGCAGCACGATATTTACCGCCCGGCTTTTGCGCATTACTGCTACGGCGGCCCTTCTGCTCGGCGGGCACCAACTGATGCTTGCCGCTGCCGATCAGGTCTGCGCGTCCCATTCGTTTCAACGCCTCGCGCAGCATGTCCCAGTTTGCCGGGTCATGGTAACGCAGGAAGGCCTTGTGCAACTGACGCTGAGCCTTCGTCTTGGGCGTGGACACATGCTCACTCTTATAACCCACCTTTTTCAAGGGGTTACGCTCGCTATGGTACATCGCCGTTGCGGTGGCCATCGGCGACGGATAGAAGTTCTGCACCTGATCCAGGCGGAATTTATTTTTCTTCAACCACAGCGCCAGGTTCAGCATGTCATCATCGCGCGTACCGGGGTGGGCGGCAATGAAGTAGGGAATCAGGTATTGCTCCTTGCCGGCCTCTCGGGAGAACTGCTCGAACATTTGTTTGAAACGGTCATAGGTACCCATGCCCGGCTTCATCATTTTAGTCAACGGCCCGTCTTCGGTGTGCTCCGGCGCGATTTTCAGGTAGCCGCCCACATGGTGCGTCACCAATTCGCGCACGTATTCCGGATCTTCCACCGCCAGGTCGTAACGCAAGCCGGAGGCAATCGCGACCCGCTTCACGCCCTTGATATCACGCGCCTTACGGTACAACTGCGTAGTCGGGCTGTGATCGGTATTGAGGTTTTTACAAATGGTCGGGTACACACAGGATGGCCGACGGCAGCTTTCCTCGATTTCCTTACTCTTGCAATTCAGGCGATACATATTGGCCGTAGGGCCGCCCAAATCCGACACGGTACCGGTAAAGCCCGGCACCCGGTCGCGCATGGTTTCAATTTCCTTGAGGATGGACTCCTCCGAACGGCTCTGGATAATACGCCC
Source organism: Pseudomonadales bacterium (assembly GCA_041395865.1). Lineage (GTDB taxonomy): Bacteria > Pseudomonadota > Gammaproteobacteria > Pseudomonadales > IMCC2047 > IMCC2047. The sequence continues at coordinate 55,543 of JAWKZQ010000005.1, read as the reverse complement.
CTCGTGCTCGGTAATAGAGCAGAAGGTACAGCCGCCGAAACAGCCGCGCATGATATTCACCGAGAAACGGATCATTTCATAAGCCGGAATGCGCGCATCGCCGTAGGCCGGGTGCGGCACCCGCTGGTAGTCGAAATCGAAAACCCAGTCCATTTCCTCAGTGGTGAGCGGAATTGGCGGCGGGTTCAGCCACAGGTTGCGCTTGCCATGGAGCTGCACCAACGCCCGCGCATTGCCGGGGTTGGTTTCGCGGTGAAAAATACGCGACACATGGGCGTATAAAACCGGATCGTTTCGCACCTTTTCATAGGCCGGCAAGCGGATATAACTGGTCTCCGGATCGCTTTTTACGGCCGCCGTCGACGGCAGGATGGTAACCACCTGAGCGCCTTCAAAATCGGATTCGGCATCGGAATCCGCCTCGGCATCATAACCCGCGCTTTCCTCCTTGGCACAGTTACTGGTCTTGGCGGAGGTATCCACATAGGGGCTGACCAGTTTGTCGACCTTGCCCGGTGTATCCACCCGTGTGGAGTCAATTTCTTCCCAGCCCTCAGGCAACTGATCGCGGAAAAAGGCGGTACCGCGAATATCCGTCATTTCCTCGACAGGCGTACCGCGCGACAGGCGGTCGGCAATTTCACAGATGGCCCGCTCGGCATTACCGAACACCAGCATATCCGCCGTAGCGTCATGCAGCACCGAACGACGCACCGTGTCGTCCCAGTAATCGTAATGCGCCAGACGACGCAGGCTCGCCTCAATGCCGCCGATAATCACCGGCACGTGTTTGTAAGCCTCTTTACAGCGCTGGGAATAGACGGTTACCGCACGATCCGGGCGCTTGCCGCCGACATTATCCGGCGTGTAGGCATCGTCATGTCGTAAACGACGATCCGCTGTGTAGCGGTTGATCATGGAATCCATGTTACCCGCCGCCACACCGAAGAACAGGTTCGGCTCCCCCAGTTCCATAAAGGCATCCTTACTGCGCCAATCCGGTTGGGCAATAATGCCAACACGGAAACCCTGCGCCTCCAGCACCCGCCCGATCACCGCCATGCCAAAACTCGGATGATCCACATAGGCATCGCCCGTCACGATAATAATGTCGCAACTATCCCAGCCCAGCGCGTCCATCTCGGCACGAGTCATCGGTAAAAATGGCGCCGTGCCGTAGCACTCAGCCCAGTATTTGGGATAGGAATAAAGAGGGGTAACGGGTTTCATGGTGTGCTGCGAGGGAAGTAATAAGGGTGGGCATTATACATGAAATAATTAAACACTTCTTCTTGGCTGGATAACCAGAAAACTAAGGGGTAGGATCGATTTTATCGGTTGCTCAGAAATAGCTAATTAAAAATGGATTGCAAATGACCAGCAGTGTCGAAAAAGGAAATAAATTAAGAGACGCAGTTTTTAGTCTCGTAAAAGCAGCACAAAAAGATAATTGCACTACCGAAAAAGAAATCGCAGGAAAAAATGTTGATGTCTATTTTGAGCAGCCTAGCAGCTTTCACGGTACTGAAAAGTGTGTTGTAGAGTGCAAATCCTATAACAAGTCGTTAGGCCGTGATGACATCTCCATGATCCTTAGTCACTATATTCCATGCAAACCGGAATTTGACTATCTATTGATAATAACTGATGTACCACTAACACCAGCTGTTAAAAACACATTAAGTTCCCACGAATGGGTTAGGCATTTCACTTTTGACCAGTTTAGTGACTGGTTAATGAGCTTTTCACATTATCTTAGAGAACTAAAAGCCAATTTCAGTAACGAAGGGCTATCTAACTATTACGTTTCAATAAAAGACACTATTGGAAATGATATAGAAAATAAGATTAACGACTGGATTGAATCAAACTCTAACGTTCCCAATGCGATTCTTGCTGGCTACGGAATGGGAAAAACAAGTTTTGCTAAAAAACTAGCTTTCGAATATGCAAATAAGTTTTTGAAAGGTGAGCCTACACGCATCCCTATCTTATTGAAACTAGGCGACATTTATAATGAGCAAGGTCTCGAAGGCTTAATTTGTAAATACTTCTCTTCAAAATACAAGGTCCCGGGTTTCTCATACTCCCTGTTTCTTGAGCTAAACAGGCATGGCCGTCTCTTAATAGTCCTTGATGGATTTGATGAAATGAAACATGCGATGTCATTTTCAAGTTTCAGAGCAATGATGTCCGAATTCAATCAGCTGGTTGTTTCCGGCTCAAAAGTAATAATTCTTGGCAGGCCAAACATTTTTACATCAGAAGATGAAAAAGCTTCTGTGTTACACGGAATTAGAAAAGTTGGCACCACAGAATTCAAATCTGCAGAAATGGTGGATTACTCTGAAATTCAAGTGAGTGATTTTGATCGAGCACAACTGTCGAGTTTCGTTTCTGGTTATTTAAATTATTTATTCAGCGAAAGATCCACAAGAAGCTCTGACTTTCTCACACCAGAGTTTATCGAAAAAAGAAAGTTAGAAATTCTTGATAAAAAATATACTGAGCTAATATCTAGGCCTGTTCATGCCCGAATGTTATCGATGCTATCAGTGTCTACGCCTGAAGACCTTTCTAGTTTCAATCGTTACCAGCTATACCGAGAGTTTGTTGATTTATTTTTAGAGCGCGAATTACAAAAACCTTCTAGAAAAAATATTGATTCAACGACAAGAAGGCAATTTATTGAAGACTTGGCTTGGGCTCAATGGAAAAAAGGAGGAGTGCGTGGGTTCAGCTATACCGAAATTGCAGAGTCTTCCATAAAAGTTGAAGATGCTCCATTCTATCAAGACACTCTCAGAGAGTTAGTACTTGGGAGTGTTTTAGAGTCAAAAGGTGGCGACTACTTTTATTTCTCCCATAGATCTTTCCAAGAGTATCTTGTGGCCGAGTACATAGTTCGCAAACCCCAATGGTCTACAAAAGAGCTTCAAGATTTATCTGACTCAATTAACAGTGAGGTAGTAAATTTTATAAATGAGAGCGGTAACAGCAATTTTATTTTCAAAAGTGTTTATGACTCTCTAGAGATATATGGAGGCAACTTATCTTGGACGTTAATCCAGTTTCTCATTTCCCATGTCTCGTCTAAAGATGACAACAAACTAAATGATTTTGAACTGCTGAGCCCTTGGAAAGCTTTCATTCATTCTGTTGGAGTCGATATAAATAATGCTCAAAGGAAGTTTGAGCCCAAAAACTCACCCCGCTTAACAAACGAAAACAAAACATCGAAGCTTGCTGTATTGATAGGTATTACTCTCCAATTAAAAGACGCAACGAGATTAACTGACTGGGGGTTATTTATTGTTGGAACCATGCTCTCAGAGACAATTTCAATAATTGAAAAAGCTCAGATCAATAAAAATAAACTTATGAGCGGTGTTGGTGTTAAGTCAAAGGACCTGCGTTTCTGGGTTAGTGCCATGTTAACGTCAGTAAAACCAATTTTATCATCTAATACCGAGCTGCAATCTCTTACCTTAAATACTTTTGAACTCTATAGATCAATCAAGAATTCACTTGCAGGTCATATTTCCTTCGAAGATGTTGAAGAGCTTCTGCTTAAATCCGATATTGAAATATCTTACAGCCTTATTGAATCTATTTTACCGGAGTACATTGGTCTATCTTCTAACAATAATTCTGATGAAAGCATTAGAAATATAAAGAAAAAAGTTAGAGCATTTTGGCGCTGCAAACCTGAGTTAAGTCAGTTCGTAACGGTTGAAGAAAGAAGCAATGAGAACAAGCGTGAAATTATCTCTTTAAAAAAATAATTGATTCGACCATCAATGGTGGTTAACCAATGCCTCCGCCGCTTCTTTCGCTTTCTGGGCCGCTTTTTTATCCCCCTGCACATGCGCCAGCACAATAGCCCCCTCCTTGAGCAAACACAGTGAATCTGTCAGCGGTTGAATTTGGTCGGCAGCAATATCCAGGGTGCTGACCTGCGCCTTGATTAGCGCCGCGATATTTTCCTTGTGCTGCTGGCACTGGCGATGCACAGGATCGGCAGGGTCGCTGAACTCGCCGCTGACGTTGATAAAGAAACAGCCACGAAAGGGTAACAGGACCTCCGCCCTGTCGTTAAACCAGTCACCCAGCGCGTCGAACAGTGCTTCGATTTTTGCCATGCCGGGCGCAGCCTTGATGAGTTCGCCTGTCAGCCAGTTGCAGAAGCACTGATCCCGGTAGGCGACAACCGCAGAAATCAGTTCGTTTTTGCTGGCAAAGTGGTGATAGAGGGTTTTTTTGGCAATGCCGGTCTCAGCCAGTATCTCGTTGATACCCACCGCATGAACGCCCTTACGGTAAAAAAGTTTGAAAGCCGTTTCGACCAGTGCCTGGCGCTTTTCCGTCATACCGAACTCGATTCAAATAAAAGTGATGTTGACACGAGGAGACCGAGTTGTCTACCATTTGCACCACAGGTAGACAACTCAGTCTCCAATCATCGAATAAGGAAAGACGCATGACAGAATTCATTAAAAAACTGCAGGGCGAAGGCATCGCACTACCCCCCAAGCCAAGCATAAAAGCGATTATGTTGGCCTGGCTGGGCGGTTTCGCAGCCATTGCACTGGTCGCCGGGCTGGCACAGAACCTTCAAATGATGCTGGTGCTGGGTTCTTTCGGGGCATCCTGCGTACTGCTGTTCGGCTTCCCCGAGGCGCCCTTCTCGCAACCCCGCAACCTGATCGCAGGCCACTTCCTGAGTTCGCTGGTGGGGTTAATATTCCTGACGCTGTGCGGCCCCACCTGGTGGTCGGTGGCGATGGCGGTCGGCACCGCTATCGCACTGATGATGGCGACCCGTACCGTTCACCCCCCAGCCGGTTCGAACCCGGTTATTGTTTTCCTGACCCAGCCCGGTTGGGATTTTTTACTGTTCCCTACGCTGATCGGCGCCCTGCTTGTCGGTCTGGTGGCACTAATTTACAACAACCTGAGCCGCAACGACCGTTACCCTAAGTACTGGTAGTTGGCCCGATTAAGACCTGGATCAAAGAAAAAACCGAAACACATCGCTATGATGGCTGTTTTAAGGTTCTGGCAGGAAACAACAAAAACCGATGGAAGATTTTACCTCCTTTGTTCTGGCCCGCGTGCTTCACGTGATTGGTGTGATTTTCTGGATTGGCGGCGTTGCCTTCGTGACAACGGTGCTGATCCCAGCGGTAAGGAAAATTGATAAACTCAACGACCGGCAGGCGCTGTTTGAATGGCTGGAGGGGCGTTTCGGCTGGCAGGCTAAAATCAGCACGCTGATTACCGGCCTTTCCGGTTTCTATATGCTGGCCTACATGGATGCCTGGGATCGCTATTTGCAACCGCAATTCTGGTGGGTACACCTGATGACGCTGGTGTGGCTGATCTTCACACTGGTGCTGTTTATACTGGAGCCGCTGTTTCTGCATCGCTGGTTTCGCGAGCAGGCCCAAACCCGCAGCCATAAAACCTTTGTACGCCTGCAGTGGATGCATATCCTGCTGCTGACGCTGAGCCTGCTGGCGGTGTTGGGCGCGGTGGCGGGCTCGCACGGTTTGTATTTTTTCTAGCAACAACTAGCCGTTTTTCTCACCGGCATTCATCAAGTCTTCAATAAAGTGCGCCACCAGTTCGTGGCGCCCGGCATAGCCGGATTTGGCATAGATGCTGGTGGCCTGCTGGCGCACGGTTTTTTCCTTCACATTGCGCAGCTCGGAAATTTCCTTCATCGAAAGTCCCTTTATCAATAGCATCGCCACTTCGCTTTCCGAAGGCGATAGCCCCCACTGGTCAAACTGGCTTGTCATCACGGCCATTAAATCACCGGAGAGCCGCGCCATTTGCGATCGCTGTTCAGCAACGGCCCGGTTTAAGGCCGTAACATGGCGCAGCTCGCGAAATAACACCAGCGACATGGCGATAAACACCAGCATTTCAACCAGGATGTGCAGTGTATCCTCATCCTGGCTGAAAAAATCGGCGACGATGTCATAGGCAAAAAATAAAGCTGCCAATACCAGCACAACAGCCGGAAGATAATTACTGAGTTTCACCGCGCCTCGCTTTAGTTACAGGGGTCGATGCTCCTCCATTTTACGGTTATCGGCAGACCTGAAAGACAACATGCGTTGCCACACCGGTCGACGTATCAGCGAGTGAGCAATCACGGCGCCAACATGTAAAAACAGATAGAGCGGGACCATACCTTCGCCGATTTCATGCAGTTCTTCAATGGCTTCGATCAAGTCTGTTTCAGGTTCTATGCCAATAAAAAACATTGCTGAGCCGGTAAGCCCCATCCAGGCAAAGAGCAGCAATCCAAAAACCTGAACCAAACCCGCCATGCCCTCGTGCATGCCGCGCTCAGGAACTCGCAGTCTCAGCAGACCGATTATATCCTCGAAAACCATTTTCCACTGCTGCCGGGAAAACAGCCCCCAGCCGGAAAATTTCAATGGCCCCCGGCTTGCCACCCCTGGCAAGATTCGCATCAACATAAAGGCTGCCAGCGAAAGCCCAAGATAGGCATGCACCAGGAAACCCGTGGACCCGGCTCCCTCCTCTGCCATTTCGGCCGTCAGGTAAGCCGCCACGCCAAACACAGCCAGCCCCAAATGCAGGAACTTGGCGTAAAGCGGGTAGTCGTAATTGCGTTCTTTCATTTTGCCCTCCAGCAAACGTAACATTTATCACGTAATTTAAGGGCTTTTACGAAAAGATGAATCGGGCAAAAGGCCCCTAATTCGGGCTATAGGACATATGTCCTATCCGTTTGAAGGCTGGTGGCCGTTGCGTTTCCGGCCCCCTGGCGCATAATAAGCCGTTGATGCATACACCCTAGCAAGGAGGCCTGAGCCTGTGTCCAAAAAAATACGTTTTGTCCTGTCGATGATGATCCTGATCGGGCTTGGCGCCTGTAGCCAACTCCCCCAATCAACATCAACGCAGCCCCTCTCCGCCAAGGATTCGCTATCCATCGAAGGCAGCCTGGCCTACCGAGAACGCATTGCCCTCCCGCCGCAAAGCCGCATTACCGTCACCCTGAGCGATATCTCCATTGCCGATCGTTCAGCGCCGGTTCTCGCACAGCAATCCTTTTAAGCGAAGGTCGTCAGGTACCGCTCCCTTTTACCCTGAGCGTTAAAAGCGACCGACTCAAACCCGAAGGGCGTTATTCCGTTCGCGGCACGATTCATGCTCCCTCCGGCCAGCTGTTATGGACCACCGACACGGTTCACTTGATCGACATTAACCAGCCCCGGAACACAATGGGCACATTGCTGTTGGTGAGGACATCAACGGCCAGTACGGCTCCTGAATCGACGAACCAACCCTGGGTATTCATCTGCGGCAACCAGAAAGTGCGGATTCGCCCAGCCGAAAACAGGTTGTTACTGGAGATGGACGGCGTCAATTACCACTTGCAGCAAGTGATTTCAGCCTCCGGTGCCCGCTATGAAACCCCAAAAAATGCATCCCAGTACCTGTCGTTCTGGAACAAGGGCAATCGTGCGTTACTGCAAGTTGGTCTCAACCGTTACCCGATATGCCAGCAACTGGCCCCGAAAACGGATTTCGAAACGCTGCCTTTGAGGGCGTATGGTAACGAACCCGCCTGGTTGCTGGAAATTTCCGAGCGCAGCATTGAGCTGACCACGAATTACGGGCAAAAACTGTTTGCCAGCCCTCGTCCGCAGCCGATTCCGCTTGAGAATGGCTACCGTTATACGGCAAATTCGAGCGCCAACCAGCTGGAGGTGACGGTTAATCATTCACTCTGTCATGACAGCATGTCCGGCATGCCCTACCCACAAAGCGTTCAGGTGAACAAGGATGGTCATACCCTGAAAGGCTGTGCTGGTTCGCCCGCCTCCCTGCTGCAAGCCCGTGAATGGGTAGTTGAGGATATCGACGCCAAAGGCATCATCGACATGTCGCGCATTACCCTTAATTTTACCGATAACCGCCAGGTTTACGGCCGTGCCGGCTGCAACAACTACCGGGGAAGTTTCCAGCTCACCGGGGAGCAGCTTACCGTTGAAAAGATAGCATCCACCCAAATGGCCTGCGCCCCCGCATTGAATAATCAGGAAACACATTTCCTCGATCTGCTGAACCAGGTCATCCGCTTCGATATTCGCCAGGATGGCGCGCTGATTCTCGAAAGCAGCGATCAACGCCAAATTATTGCGCGCTGAATCGCTATGAGCCGTCTAACCTGCTGTAAATAACCAGAACGCCCCTGGCGCATTAACTTCCCTTCAGGATTAACAATGAAAAAACTCATGATTTTCTTTGCCGCCGGCACGCTCGGCGCCTTGGCAAACAGCCTGACCGTCTGGCTATTCGGCGATCTGGGCATTTCGGCTTCGCTGGGCGTTGCCATCTCCCCGTCGCTGACACCGGCATGGCTCTACCCTCGTTTGGTATGGGGCGGGCTTTGGGGCCTGCTGTTCATCCTGCCGATGTTGCAATCCCGCCCCTTGCTAAAAGGAACCCTGTTAAGCCTGTTCCCAACGCTGGTGCAGCTTTTCGTGGTTTTTCCCTACAAAACCCGTTACGGCATCGCCGGGTTGGAGCTGGGGCTGTTGACCCCGTTATTAGTGCTGTTCTTTAATTGGGTGTGGGGTGTCGTGACCGCACTGGCTATCCGGTTCGCCCGGTGAGCACCGCTTTAAACCCTGCTCTTATTGATCAGCCATAAGGAAATCAGAATGAAAAAGTCGGATTTTCAAGCCGCCTTGCTGAATAAGCTCGACCGCCTGATCGATCACCTTGCGCAACAACAGGGCATCGCAGACCAGGCCGCCGCCCCCGACTGGAGCGCTGCAGCCTACCGCTGGCGGATGCGTAACGGTCGCGGCTCGCTTCAGGCTGTACAAACGCCCCGCTGCGGACCCCTGTCGCAGCTGCTCAACATTGACCGGCAAAAAACCCAGGTCATGCGTAATACTGAGCAGTTCCTGCAGGGAAAACCCGCTAACAATGTGCTTTTGTGGGGGGCGCGCGGCACCGGCAAATCGACGCTGGTTCGCGCCCTGCTGAATCAGTATGCGGACCAGGGCTTACGCCTGATCGAAGTGGAAGGGCACGACCTGATTGACCTGCCCGACATTGTGCAACGGCTGGAGGCTCGCCCCGAACGCTTTATCCTGTTTACCGATGACCTGTCCTTTGAGCAGGATGACCCCAGTTACAAAGCCTTAAAATCCATGCTCGACGGCAGCATAGCTGGCACGCCCGCTAACGTCCTGATTTACGCCACCTCCAACCGCCGTCACCTGATGCCGGAACGCATGAGCGAAAACCGCGAAATGCAAACCATTGACGGTGAAATTCACCCCGGTGAGACCAGCGAAGAAAAAGTTTCCCTGTCCGAACGCTTTGGCCTGTGGCTGGCATTTCATGCCTTCAGCCAGGATGAATATCTAGCCGTCATCGATAGCGAACTGCAGGCGATAGCCCTGCCCCTAACCTCCGAATGCGAAACAACCCGCCTGGAAGCCCTGCGCTGGGCCTTGCTCAGGGGCTCGCGCAGCGGCCGGGTTGCGGAGCAGTTCATTCGTTACTGGCAGGGCGTGCGAACATCAGCCGGCTAGACTCGTTTCCCTGTTTTTCAAGCCGCGCCAGCCTATCGGAAAACGTCAGTTCTTTTTACAACCTGCAAATAAAGGAACAAAAAAACCCAATTAATACAACGCGTTAAAAAGCGGAATGCTTTTTGCATTTACCAATTACAAGGAAGAAAAACAACCAACAGGGACGACCACTTCATGACAAAACGACTATCTGCTCTACTGCTCACCCTTTTTGCCGCTTCTGCTAACGCCACCCCATTAAATTTTTCCTTCGATATCGCACTGCAATCTTTCTCAGCCGGCGAGATTCCTGTCAGGTTTGAAATGACGCTTGATTCTGAAACGCCCCAGGATCCGCTTTATTCCAGCAATCCTCACGTTGGTTTGTACAACGGGTTGATGACCATCTCCATTGGCTCACAAAGCGCTACAACTCCCGGCTCTCTCGTTGTTGAGAACGATCTGGAGAATACCGACAATTTTTTCCTGATCAGTGGCAGTTATGCAGGCTCCGGTTTATCACTACCGGGACTGCCAGGATTATCCATTCTCTATGCGCTTCTCGCCATTGAGGACAGCAGCATGTTCATGTTGTCCAGCGATGCCTTACCAAGCCCGGAACAACTGACGGATTACGAGGCGTTTGGCGCTTTGGCTCTAGGCTTCGCTCCACCAGAGTACACACCCTCACATGGAGTAACTATTTCAGCTCAAATTAACGCTATCCCCGAGCCCTCTTCTCTCGCTCTTCTCGTCCTGGGGCTGGCGGGTTGGTGGCGTCTGAGACGGCGCAGGTTTTCCGGGCAAACTGCCGACTAATTGAAAGGCATGCAGAAAAGCAAGGTGTGCAAAACTTTCCTGCCAGATAACGACCCCGGCCTGTTGTGCGAATTCACAAAGACAGGCCGGCGCGACGTTCCAGCGCTTAAACCGCGTCTGGGTGGTAAACCGTGTTGAAGATACCCAGGAAGCTGGCATCGGTCATGATATTGACCGGCAGTTTAAGTTTCCTGACGATATCGCTGGCGGAAATAATACCGCGGATTTTGTGCTCCTTACGGTCCAGCACCAGGCAGTGCTGCTGGCCATTTTCCTTTAGGGCCTCAATCACATTGCGGATGGTTGCGCAGGCAATCTGGTCGTAATCAAAGGCTTTCAGCTTCTTCTTGGGAATCATAAACTCGTTAATAGTCAGCTCTTCCCGCGTATAACCCTCGGAAAGGCGTTTAATAACTTCCTGGTTATTCAGGTTATCGAGGCTGACAACGCCCAGGAAATTTTCCTTCGAGTCCACAACCAGCTTCAGGCGCACGTGCGCTTTTTGCATTTGTTTTTCGGCCTCAACGGCACAGGTGCCCTCTTCCAGTACCAGGGGCATATAGACATTGAAGTCGGTAAAAACTTCCAGCGCTGAGGAATCCCCGGTAACCCTCCCTACCATTTCTGGTTTTGCAATTTCATCAGCGGCGTCAATATCAAAAAAATCTAACTTCATCATAAGATGTAATTCCCTTAATAATCGTGTTACTTATTTTTTAATTATTATTGTTGTATTGGCAGCTTTGCCTGCCGCCCATGAAACATTAGGCAACAAAACAAGCGCGACATTCTGACTTAAATCAGAATTCGTGAAAAGTAGAAAAAATTTGCCAAATCCATCAGGCGAAACCGGCGGGAGGAAAGCACTTTATTCTGACTGTAACAGCAACTCCAGCGCTTCCAGCTCCTCATTCAACAGCATCCACTGCTCTTCCAGCATTTCATTTTGCTGTTTGAGTTCACCCTGGTTCTGAAGGATTTCCTGTAACTCATCCTTTCTGGCCGCTTCATAGAGCCCCGTATCGAGCAGCTGTGCCTCAATCGCGTCCAGCTTTGCCGCAATCGCCTCCATCTCCGTTTCGGTTTTGGCAACCTGCTTCTTCAGGGGTTGCAGCTGTTTCCGCTGTTCGGCCGCCTGGCGTCGCTGTTCCTTGCGATCCAGCTTGGGCGCTTCGCCCTTCCCGGTCGCTTTTGGGTCCGTCGATTCCTGCTTACTCTTCAACATCCATTGCTGGTATTCGTCCAGGTCACCGTTAAAGAGCTGTACCTGCCCATCGGCCACCAGCAAAAACTCATCGACACTGTTGCGCAACAGGTGCCGGTCGTGGGAAACAAGAATCATGGCGCCGGAAAAGCTTTGCAGCGCCATGGTAAGGGCATGGCACATTTCCAGATCCAGGTGGTTGGTGGGTTCATCCATGATCAGCAGGTTCGGTTTTTGCCACACCACTAATGCCAGCGCCAACCGGGCCTTTTCACCGCCTGAGAAATTTTCCGGGGAACCGGTCGCCACATCGCCGTGGAAATTAAAACCACCCAGGAAATTACGGATTGCCTGCTCGGTTACTGTGGGCGACAAGCGCTGAATTTGAGTCACCGGGCTGACACTCAGATCCAGCGACTCCAACTGGTGCTGCGCAAAGTAACCGATGGCCAGGTTATCGCCGGCATGGCGAATCCCCGATCGCAGTGACAGATCACCCACCAGGGACTTGATCAGGGTGGACTTGCCTGCCCCGTTCGGTCCCAGCAAACCAATACGGCTACCGGGCCTGATGCTTAAATTTGCGTTACTGAGCACTTCCTTGTCGTCATAACCAAGGCTGGCCTTTTCCAGGTAAAGCAAAGGATTGGAAGGTTTTGGCGGCTCGCTGAACTCAAAGTGGAACGGCGAATCCACGTGCGCCGGCGCAATCTCTTCCATGCGTGCCAGGGCTTTAACCCGGCTCTGCGCCTGTTTGGCCTTACTTGCCTTGGCCTTGAAGCGTGCGACAAAGCGCTGCAGGTGCTCGCGTTCAGCCTGCTGCTTCTCGTAATTGGCCTGTTGCTGCGCCATCCGCTCGGCATGCTGGCGCTCATAGGCCGAATAGTTGCCCTTGTAGTAATGAATCTGATGCTGGTGAAGCCGCGCAATATGGGTAGCCACAGAATCGAGAAAATCCCGGTCGTGGGAAATCAGCAACAGCGTGCCCTGATAGCGCAACAGCCACTGTTCCAGCCACACCGTGGCGTCGAGGTCCAGGTGGTTCGTGGGTTCGTCCAGCAACATCAGATCCGAGGGACACATCAGTGCCTGGGCCAGGTTCAGGCGAATTCGCCAGCCACCGGAAAACTCTGTCACGGCACGCTGGTAATCTCCTGGCCCAAACCCCAGCCCGTTGAGCAGCTGCTGGGCTCGGCTGGCGGCACTGTGGCCGTCGATGGCGTCCAGCTTGTCGAATGCGTGTGCCAGCGCATGATCGTCGTGGCTGGCTTGGGCGGCATCAATAGCGGCCTGCGTTGCGCGCAATTCGCGATCGCCGTCCAATACATAATCCAGTGCAGTGCGATCACTGTGCGCCACCTCCTGGGCCATGTGGGCAATACGCAGTTGCCTGGGCAAAAACACTTCACCGTGATCGGCGTGCAATTGCCCAAGAAACAACTGGAACAGACTCGATTTACCGGTGCCGTTAGCGCCAATCACGCCAACCCGCTGGCCGGCATGTATCAACAGGTTTGCCTTTTCCAGCAGCGGCTTGTGCCCGCGCTGCAGGCTGACTTCATTCAGGCCAATCATGCGTTATTCTCAGATTGCTCCTGATACATTTGAATCAGTGTGCAGGGGTCGTTATCCAGGTTTCCCTGGCTGCCGTGCAGGCGCATCAACTGAGCCGCCAACCCCGTCATGGGTGTCGCCGAACCACGGCTTTTCGAGAGGCCAACGCCCATATCCAGATCCTTAAGCAGTGTTTTTACATGCCAGGTCACGGCTTCAAAATCCTCCGCGGCCATGCGTGAACCGGTAATTTGCAGAGGGGTAGAATCCGCAAAGCCGCCCTTCAATGCCTGGGGAATCAGGGTGGCATCCACACCATTCTTTTTCGCCAGCGCGAGCACTTCAGCCATCACCATCACGTTGCAGCTGACGATCATCTGGTTGCAGACCTTGGTCACCTGACCGCTTCCGACCGGTCCCATGCGCGTGACACGGGCCGACAGCGGTTCCAGGATCGGGCGAACGCTGTCAATAACCCTTTCATCACCGCCGGCCATGATGGCCAGCGTACCTGCCTCGGCACCGGCAACCCCGCCCGAAACCGGCGCATCGATCCAGGTCATGCCACAGCGGGCCTGCAACTGCCCGGCAAACTCGCGGGTGGCATCGGGCTCTATACTGGAAAAGTCGATCAGGATTTTTCCTGCCGCCCCGCTGTCGGCAATACCGCCCTCATCAAACACCACCGCTTGCACGGCTTCGGTGTTTGTTACGCAGGTCATGATGATGTCCGAACACCGAACCAGCTCGGCAATGGATGCCTGCCCGCAAGCTCCACGCTCCACAAGCGGAGCCATCTTATCGGCATTGCGATTCCAGACATTAACGCTGTAACCGGCCTCCAGCAAACGGGTGGTCATGGGGGTACCCATCAAACCAAGACCGATAAAACCTAAGGTGGGGCGCTGCTGACTCATAGCCAATTCCTTCGAAGCAGTTAATAACAGGCGGCTATTCTAGGGCCTGTTACCGCACTTTACGACCCTCTGTCAGTACGGCTTGTTTCAAGCGAGTTTTATTGATGCGTTGCCACCGTTGCGCCCTGGCGAATCACAGGATTAGGGAAAGGAAAAAACTCAGCCTGTTAATCGGAAGAAATCCGGTACCAGAGCAGCCCCAGCATTTCATGCAACATCCAGGTGCTGTTGTAGAGGGCGTTAATCCCGGGCACAAAATCCATGACCCCGATACCGGGTAAATCAACAGATTTGAAAACAGTAGGCGCTGGCGTGACCTTGAAGCCAGCTTTTTCGAAACTGTAGACCGCACGCGGCATATGCCAGGCGTGAGTCACCAACAACACCTTATCAATGCCGTTCTTTTCAGCGATCTGGCGGGAATAAACCGCATTCTCCCAGGTAGTTCGGCTAATGCCTTCCCGCCAGGGGACACGGCCCCGGAATTCCCCCTCAAGAATGCGCGCCATAAACTCGGCTTCAGGGACACTATCATCGGACCACATGCCACCTGAGACCAGGATCGGCAACCCGGTTTTTCGTTGCAGGTAGGCCGCATAACGCAACCGCTCAAGCCCAAGGTGTTTGGGGATATCTTCACCCCCATACTCCGGCGCCTGCCGGTAGCGCCCTGCGCCCAGCACCACAATTGCCTGGTAATCCTCCGGGTTGATCGCCTGCCACTGCAATGCGGGATAGCGCTCCAGCTGGCTGGCCAGTAACTGGGAAACAATCGGCATACTCAGCAACACCAAACTGCCTAGGGACGCAGCAACCAGCAGCGCTCGCAGCACTTTCCAGCGTCGCAGCAACAGCAACGCCGCGACAAGTACAAGTATGTTGACGAACGGGGGCAGTATCAGGGCCTTTAAGAAGGCCCTGACGAACATTTCATCCATGGATAATCCCGGCTATTCCTGGCTGGCGCGCAGGAACTGGTCGCCGCCGCATTCCTGGCAGCTCATCAAAAAACCCGGTTTGATAAACTCCTGTTCGGCATCGCAATTGGTACAAACAAAGGTACCGACCAGGACGTACTCACCGCTCGCATACACTTCCTGGTCGTGCTCGGTAAGCTCCTCTTCAAGCTGGTGTTGCTCAAGCGTGGACTTGTCAGCAACCTGTTTTAACAGGCTTTTCAGCTTATTTTCCAGCAACCCCATATCGAATTTGAGCCACTCCGCCAGTCCTTTTCCGGTCTGTCCCATAAAGCGGCTGAGATCCTTGAGATCACGCTTGAGATAGGCGCCGAGCAGGCTAATTTCCTGCTTGGTCAGCTCTTCCACCTCTTCTTCAAACTCAATGGCCTGGTCGATCTCCTGCTTGAGTGTTTCGAAGGTCACCTCTTCAGCCTTGTCCAGGGACTCTTCGACCCGATGAATAATACGCTCATAAGCCTTTTCGTGATGTTCAGTCATAGTGGTCCTCACCAAGAATTTAAAGCGGATAAAGCCCTTTCATCTCTTAATCACAAACACTCAATATAGTATGCTACGCGTTTCGCTTTTTAAGGTACAGTTTTGACAATGGACGAGCGTTATCAACCCCATGACATCGAGCAGGCGGCCCGCGCCTTCTGGGATGAACAAAAGAGTTTTGAGGTACAACCGGATCCAGGCAAAGAGAAGTATTATTGTCTCGCCATGTTCCCCTATCCCAGCGGCAAACTGCATATGGGGCACGTGCGCAATTACACCATTGCCGATGTGATTGCCCGCTACCAGCGCATGCTCGGTAAAAACGTCATGCAGCCGATGGGCTGGGACGCCTTCGGCCTACCGGCCGAAAACGCCGCCATTAAAAACAATACCGCGCCTGCCAAGTGGACCTACTCCAACATTGAATACATGAAAAGCCAACTCAAGCAGTTGGGCTTTGCTTACGATTGGAGCCGCGAGCTGGCCACCTGCCAACCGGATTATTACCGCTGGGAACAGTGGTTCTTCACCCGCCTTTACGAAAAGGGCATGGTTTACAAAAAAGTCTCCGCGGTTAACTGGTGCCCTAACGACCAGACGGTACTGGCTAACGAACAGGTTATTGAAGGCTGCTGCTGGCGTTGCGACACCCCTGTAGAGCGCAAGGAAATTCCCCAGTGGTTTATCAAGATCACCGATTATGCTGAAGAGCTGCTCGCCGACCTGGACAAACTGGAAGGCTGGCCCGAGCAGGTGCGCACCATGCAGCGCAACTGGATTGGCCGCTCCGAAGGTGTGGAAATGTCCTTCCAATTAGCCACGCCAATCGAAGGGTTGCCCGATCACTTCGACATTTACACCACCCGTCCGGACACCCTGATGGGCGTTACCTACGTGGGTGTTGCCGCCGAACACCCATTGGCTCTCGCGGTTGCCAAGAACAACCCGGAACTGGCCGCCTTCATCCAAGAATGCAAAACCCAGTCCGTAGCCGAGTCGGATATGGCGACCATGGAGAAAAAGGGGATGGATACCGGCCTTAAGGCAATCCACCCATTAACGGGTCGCGAAGTACCCGTTTATGCCGCTAACTTTGTGCTGATGGGCTATGGCTCCGGCGCCGTGATGGCCGTTCCGGCTCACGACCAGCGCGACTGGGAATTCGCCCATCAATACGGGCTGCCTATTGAACAGGTGATCGCACCCGCCTCCGACGAGCAACCCTGCAACCTGGAAGAATCTGCCTTTACCGACAAGGGCGTGCTGATACATTCCGGCGAATTTGACGGCATGACCTCAGAGCGGGCCTTTGATGCGATTGCCGAAAAGCTGCAGGGGCTCAACAAGGGTCGCAAAACCGTGAACTACCGCCTGCGCGACTGGGGTGTTTCACGTCAACGCTATTGGGGCTCACCCATTCCCATTTTCAACCTGCCCGAGGGCGGCGAAGTACCGGTACCCGCCGACCGCCTGCCGGCGCTCCTTCCCGAAGATGTGGAAATGGACGGCGTTCACTCCCCCATTAAGGCCGACCCGGAATGGCGTAAAGCTGAGCTGAACGGACAGGCCGTGGAGCGGGAAACCGACACTTTCGACACCTTTATGGAGTCCTCCTGGTATTACGCACGCTTCTGCAGCCCCAACTACCAGGAGGGCATGCTGGATTCCGATGCAGCCAACTACTGGCTGCCTGTGGACCAGTATGTAGGCGGCATCGAACACGCCATCCTGCACCTGCTGTACGCGCGTTTCTTCCACAAATTGATGCGTGACGAAGGCCTGATTAACAGCGACGAGCCCTTTGAGAAACTGCTGTGCCAGGGCATGGTACTCAAAGACGGCGCCAAAATGTCCAAATCCAAGGGCAATACCGTTGATCCTCAGGAGCTGATCGACCAGTATGGCGCCGACACCGTGCGCCTGTTTACCATGTTTGCCGCGCCGCCTGAACAATCGCTGGAATGGTCTGACTCGGGCGTTGAAGGCGCGAACCGCTTCCTGAAACGTCTCTGGAAGGCCGTGGCAAGTCACCTTGAAGCAGGCACGCCGGGCGAACTCAATACAAGTGAACTGAGTAATGTCCAGCAGGATCTGCGCCGTAAAACACACGCAACAATCGCCAAGGTTACCGATGACTACGGTCGCCGCCAGACCTTCAACACCGCTATTGCGGCGGTGATGGAGCTGCTTAATGAGGTCAACAAGCTCGCTGACCGTTCCTCGCCGTTGGGCCTGGCGGTAGAGCGCGAGGCGCTGGAAGCGGCTGTGCAACTGCTGGCGCCGATCGTGCCTCACATCTGCCACACCCTATGGCAGCAGCTGGGACATACCCAGGCAATTATTGACCAGTCCTGGCCCCAATTTGACGAAACGGCCCTGGAACAATCCACCATTGAAATGGTGGTACAGGTCAATGGCAAAGTTCGCGCCCGTGTCTCGGTTGATGCGGAAGCCGACAAGGAAAGCATCGAAAAGACTGCGCTGGCTGAGGAAAACGTACAGCGTTTCACCGAAGGGAAAACTGTCCGCAAGGTGATTGTGGTTCCCGGCAAACTGATCAACATTGTGGTGGGAGGCTAAGCCGCATGCAGCTGTCAAAATTCAAATTACTGTTTGCACCTTTTTTGGCAGCTGCCCTGCTGTTACAGGGTTGTGGCTGGCACTTGCGCGGGGCTGAGCCTATTCCCACTGAACTGCAAACCCTGCACCTGCAGGCTGGCTCGGCAAACAACACCTTTACCCGCGCACTGAAGCGCTCGTTCTCGGCCATGGATGTTGATTTGACCGAAACGGCCGCCGAAGCGCCCTATACGCTGTCCGTATCGCCGATTCACAATGAACGGCGAGTATTGAGTACAACAGGTACGGCCAAGGTTGCCGAATACCTGATCACCTCATCACTGGTTTATTCGGTCATCGACTCGGAAGGTGAAGAACGGGTACATCCTACCCGTATCAGTGTCGAAAAGACCTATCTCTATAACCGCGATAACGCCATAAGCGCCTATGAAGAGGAAAGCCTGCTCCGCGAAGAAATGCAGCGCGACCTGATTCAGCAACTGCTCCGCCGGTACCGTGCGTTGCAACCGGCTACGGACGTTTCAGCAAAATAATGGCCATACGCCTTGATCAACTGGAAGCACACCTCCAGCAAGGCCTGAAGCCGATCTACATTGTCTCAGGCGACGAGCCGCTTCAGGTACAGGAAGCCTGTCAACTGATTCGAAGCGCCGCCAAAGCTGCGCAGTTCGATGAGCGGGAAACCCTTATCGCGGACAGCAACTTCAATTGGGATGAGCTGTTAAGTACCGGCAATGCCCTTTCCCTGTTTGCCGCCCAGAAGCTGATCGACCTGCGCCTGGCGAGCGGCAAACCGGGCAACGAAGGGGCAAAGGCATTGCTCAGTTACGCGGAAAATCCGCCTGAAAGCAACCTGCTGCTCATAAGCACCGGCAAACTGGATAAAGCCGCTAAAAACAGCAAGTGGTTCAAAGCCCTGTCCGGTCAAGCGGATCACATTGAAATCTGGCCGATAGAGGCTCACCAGCTTCCCAAATGGATTGAGCAACGTATGCGCAGGAACGGCCTAGCCCCGGAGCGCGACGCGGTTACTCTGCTGGCGGAGTTGGTGGACGGAAATCTTTTAGCCGCCTCCCAGGAGATTGAAAAGCTTAAGCTGTTGTTACAGGAAGGCGACAGCCGCATCACCGCCGACACCATTCGCCATTGTGTTGTGGACAGCTCACGCTACAACCTGTTCAGCCTGGTGGATAACGCCCTGAAGGGCGACGCCAGTCAGTGCCTGAAAATGCTCACCGGATTACACCAGGAGGGCGTCGAGCCTTTACAGATTATCTGGGCCCTGAGCCGTGAAGTACGCCAATTAGCCATGGTCGCCCACGCCATTCAATCCGGGCAGCAGGCCGAACAGGCCATGCAGTCACTGGGCATCTGGCGCAACCGGCAACCCCTTGTGGGGAAAGCCGTTAGCCGACTCTCGACCACCAGACTGGATGCCTTGACACGTCAGATCGCAGAAGCCGACCAGATGGCGAAAGGGATACACCGGGGAAACCTCTGGAACCAGCTGGAGCGAATCACGTTGCAACTGGCTGGGGCCCCGCTCCCCAACCAATAAGCCTGTTACCCATAAAAAAAGCCCCGCCGGTTACCCGGCGGGGCTTTTTATTGAGGCCAAAACCTTACAGGTTTTATTTTTCTACCGCCTTTTCAACGCTCGCCTTAATGACCGCAGTCACACGACGGTTTTCCTGGCGACCCTCTTTGGTTGCATTGCTGGCACGAGGTCTTTCTTCGCCATAGCCTTTCGCTGTTACACGATCGGCATCAATGCCCAGGTCCTCAACCAGCACGCCACGAACGGCATCAGCGCGACGCTGAGACAGGCCTTGGTTGTAGGCTGCATCACCAACGCTGTCGGTGTGACCTTCAATAACGGCCGTGGTTTTTGGATAGTTGTTCATGAAACCGGCAACACCCTGAATCTCAGCCATGTAAGCAGGCTTCACTTCAGCTTTGTTGGTATCAAACAGCACTTCCAGATCGATGCTGACCGATTCTTTCATCATCTTCGGACAACCGTCCGAATCAACAACCAGGCCCTGTTTGGTATTCGGGCACTTGTCCATGTAGTCGGGCACGCCATCACGGTCGCTGTCCAACGCACAACCAAATACGTCAACAGCAACACCTGCTGGTGTACCTGGGCACTGGTCGTTCTCATCCAGTACGCCGTCGCCATCTTCGTCAGATGGCGCTGCCGCAGACTCGGCACCAAATACATAGGTCAAACCCACAGTTGCCAGCGTATCCAGGTCGCTGTCCTCGTCACCGTAAACGGCACGTACATCAGCACGCAGGGAAGCGGCTTTTGTGATCGCATACTTCACACCACCACCGAGGTTGAATGCCGTTTCGTCACTGTCGCTGCCGCCGGAAACATCAAAATCCAGCTCCCCGATACCAGCAGCCAGGTAAGGCGTCCAGTGTCCACCGCGCTGGTTAAAGTGATAAAGTGCATCCAGGCGATACATGTCGACGTCCACATCGGCACCGGAAATATCGCTCTCGATACCATTTATTTGCGAGTAGATCGCCTCAATGGCCCAATGCTTGTCGATGATATAACCCAGACCGATTTCGGCAACATTGCCATCATCCAAGTCACGGCTGCTGTCGGTGAAATACTTACCGCCACCGAACAGAATGGTGAATTTCCCCTCATTATCAACCTCTTCATGCGCCTGAGCTGCGCCGGACAAGCCAACCATCAGGGCACATGAATATGCCAGACTTTTCATTTTCATACGCTGAAACTCCTTGCTTTAGTCTTTATCTAGTGTTGTGTATATCCCAATCACCCAAGCATTATATCCCAGGTCAAGGGGCAAAAATCCAACATTTTTGCATTCGAGGCCTAAAAACTCTCGCCTTTTGCCTGTCGATCAGCATGGTAGGATGACCGGACCAGCGGCCCGCTGGCCACACTTTTGAAACCCAGTTCACGAGCCCGTTCGGCATAGGCTGCAAACTCATCAGGGTGCACAAAACGTTCCACAGGCAAATGATTCAAGCTTGGCTGCAGATACTGTCCGATGGTAATCATATCAACATCGTGGGCGCGCAGATCCTCCATCACCTGGTAAATTTCCTCGGCGGTTTCACCCAGCCCCACCATCAGGCCGGATTTGGTCAACACCTCCGGCAGGCGCTGCTTGTGTTGTTTAAGCAGGTCCAGTGACCACTGATAATCGGAGCCCGGTCGAATCTGCCGGTACAAGCGCGGCACGGATTCCAGGTTATGGTTAAATACGTCAGCAGGTTCCTGGACTAACGCCTCCAACGCCACCGCCATACGGCCGCGGAAATCCGGTACAAGGACCTCGACCTTAATACCCGGCATCGCCAGGCGGGTTTCACGGATACAGTCCGCAAAATGAGCCGCCCCGCCATCGCGCAGATCATCGCGATCAACCGATGTAATCACTACGTAACTCAGTTGCATCTCGGCGATCGCAGCTGCCAGGTGTTTTGGTTCATTTTCATCCAGCGGCATGGGTCGCCCATGCGCCACATCGCAGAAGGGGCAACGGCGGGTGCAAATTTCCCCCATAATCATAAAAGTAGCCGTACCATGGCTAAAACATTCGCCAAGATTCGGGCAGGCGGCTTCTTCACAGACCGAGGCCAGCTGGTTTTTCCTCAGGATGCGCTTGATATGAGCAACCTGAGGGGAACTGCCCATTTTGACGCGAATCCAGTCCGGCTTGCGCTTGGGTTTTTCCGTCGGCACAACCTTCACCGGGATACGGTCCACCTTGTCAGCCCCACGCAGCTTCACACCCTGCTCAACGCGAGTCCGTTTTGTCCGTTGTCCGGGTTGTGCCGGCGTATCCGAATGGCTCATTGGGGATTAACTCCAACCCTTGCGGGTCTCGTGGCTGGTATACCCCAGCCTATTAATAAGATGAAACTGCAACCGCTCAAATACAGTCGCTTCATTAACGCCTGCCACCAGATCGCCTATTTGCGTGACCTCCAGGCCTTCGTACCCGCAAACGTTAATGCCGGAAAAAGGAGACAAATCCATCTGCACATTCAGGCTAAGTCCATGATAGGTGCAGTTTTTACGTACCCGCAACCCTAACGAGGCAATCTTCTTACCCGCCACATAAACACCCGGTGCTTTTTCCTTGCGCTGGGCGTTAATCCCTAATTCGCTGAGCAGGTTAATCAGGAGGGCTTCGATCTCGTTGACCAATGTCTTGACACCCAGTCCCCGGCGACGCAGGTCAATCAAAACATAGGCGATTAACTGGCCGGGACCGTGATAGGTTACCTGTCCACCGCGGTCCGTTTTAATCACCGGGACATCTTCTGAATTTAGCAGATGACTGGTTTTACCTGCCTGCCCCAGGGTAAAAACCGGAGGATGCTGCAACAACCAGACCTCGTCACAGGAACTGGCGTTTCGCTGCTCGGTGAAACGCTTCATTTTCTCCCAAACAGCCTGATAAGGCTGAAGCCCTAGCGAGCGGAAAATAACATGACTGGCCGAATCAACAGGCATAAAAGCCCTCAGTTTCCAGACGTACTCAATCGCCCCGTCTAAAGCACCATTTGTACACGGCCACTGGCCTTTAGGTCTTCGAAGATGGCTTTAAGTTGCTGTTCGCCGGTCGCGATGATTGTCAGCCTAACCGAAAAGTAGTTTCCATTACGGCTCGCCTGAACCTCCACTTTAGAAACATCAATTCCGGGAGCATGAACCTCAACGACATCGATCACAAATTGCTTGTAATCCGGCGCAGCAGGGCCAACCACCTTGATCGGGTACTCACAGGGAAATTCAATTTTGGGTGCTTCTTGGTCGGTCACGGTTTACCTGCTATCAACGCTTTTTTGAAATACTGATACTGTTGCATGGCATTGTACCATACCGCTCCTTTCTCGCCGTCACCCACAGGCTGACCGTCCAACTCAATCACGGGGACAATTTCCCGGGTGGAGCTGGTAATCCATACCTCGTCGGCACTGGCAAGCAACGCGGCAGAAGGCGCCTGCTCCTGGCATTCAATACCGGCCTGTGCCAACAACTCAATGATGAGGTCTCGGGTCACGCCTCCCAGTATCAGATCATTCTTGGGCGCCGTGTAGACCACGTCCTGCTTGACCACAAACACATTCGCCGCCGCTGCTTCGGTCACCAGGCCGTCACGTATCAGGATGGCATCCTGGGCACCTGCACGGCTTGCCTGCTCCTTAAGCAGCACATTGGGCTGCAGGCAAATGGATTTGATAAAGCAGCGCAGCCAGCGATTGTCTTCTACCGTAACCGCCTTAACGCCCTTGACCGCCTCTAAATCCTCGACAGGCGTAAAAGGTGTGGCCATCAAGAACACCGTCGGTATCGCCGCTTCCGGGAAGGCATGATCACGCTTTTCCATGACGCCACGCGTCACCTGCAGATAAACCGACAGGTTCCCCTTGCCGTTCAGCTCCACCAGGTCTTCGATAATGCCATGCCAATCCTCATCTACCTCAAGGTGAATGGCATCCATGCTTTGCTGGAGGCGATCCAAATGCTCCTGCAGTCGCAATGGTTTACCCTGGTAAACAGGGATAACCTCATAAACACCATCACCGAACAGGAATCCCCGATCGAGTACCGAAACCTGCGCCTCCTCGATAGGCATAAAGGCGCCATTCAGATAAACAGGCATTAGCTGAACAACTTAACGAAAAACAGCACAAGCTGGTCCCAAAGGCGCTTAAAGAAACCACCGGGTTCCACAGCCTCGAGCGCAACCAGCGGTTGGTCTAGCACAACCTGATCCTGCAGTTTGACCAGCACCTTGCCGAAAGACTGCCCGGACTGGACACCGGCAATAATATGCTCATCCACTTCCTTGCTGGCCTGCAGGCTGCTGTACTGGCCGCGTGGCACGGTAATGTAGATATCTTCCGCCACGCCCAGGTCAACCTTGTCGGCAGCACCGCCCCAAACTCGCGCCTCTTCCAGCACATCGCCAGCCCCGTAAAGTTTACGGGTTTCATAATAACGGAAACCGTAGGTCAGCAGTTTCTGGGTTTCAGTTGCACGGGCCTCTTCGCTTTTGGTTCCCAGTACCACAGCAATCAGCCGCATACCACCCCGCTCCGCAGAGGCCACCAGGCAGTAACCCGCCTCCTCCGTATGACCGGTTTTCAGTCCATCAACACTTTTATCACGCCATAACAGTTTGTTTCGGTTGGGCTGGCGAATGCCGTTATAGGTGAAGGCCTGCTCCGAATACATCGGGTAATAATTGGGGTGATCAACAATGATCGACCGCGCCAGCTTGGCTAGGTCACCCGCCGTCGTGTAGTGATGCTGGGCAGGCAGGCCTGTGGCGTTCATAAAATGGGTATTTTCCATGCCCAGCAGGCCGGCATGCTGATTCATCAGGTCGGCAAAGGCATCTTCGCTGCCAGCGATAAATTCTGCCATCGCCACACTCGCATCATTGCCAGACTGAATAATGATTCCACGCAGCAGGTCCTCCACGGAAACAGTGCTTCCCTCCTTGATGAACATACGCGAGCCTGGGGTCTTCCATGCCTTGATGCTGACTCGAACCTTATCTCCTTCTTTGATATTGCCCTTATCCAGCTCATGGGTGGCAATATAACTGGTCATCATCTTGGTCAGACTGGCGGGAGGCAGGGTTTCATCGGCATTTTCCGATACGAGAATATGACCGCTATCGGCATCGACCAGCAGGAACGCTCTGGCGGAAATCTGCGGAGCCGCAGGAATAAGCGGATTGGAGGCGAGCGCCAACTGGCTGATGAGCAGTGTTGTAACTGCAAAAGGCATTGTGCAAATTTAATCATGGTTTTCGTTATAGCCATCAAAATTATTTTAAGGGTTTCTAAGGTACAGCCAGAATCATTGCAGAACCAAGGCCATTACTATTGATCATCTCCCTCAGCTGCTGCGCCAGCGTAACATCCTTCAGAGGACCAACCTGTACCTTGTGCAGATTAGGGGTGCGCTGCTGATCAAGAAAAACCGTAACCGGCTGGTCTGTCATACCCTGTACCTGTTGCTTAAGCCGATTCGCTGAATCAAAACTGACAAACGCGCCAACCTGCACATAAATA
Organism: Pseudomonadales bacterium; assembly: GCA_041395865.1. Taxonomy (GTDB): domain Bacteria; phylum Pseudomonadota; class Gammaproteobacteria; order Pseudomonadales; family IMCC2047; genus IMCC2047. Next base: position 30,351 of record JAWKZQ010000005.1, on the reverse strand, counting down.
TTGTCCAGGGTAGCGGCTAAACTGCGGGTTTCCAGCGCGGCCTTCGTCAATTGTGCCTGCGAGTTTCCCTCTGCCTGCACTGACCCAACCGTCGTCGTTACCGGCTGGTACGCGACTGGAACCGTCGCCCGCTGGTTACGCTGCCATGCTACCGGGTCAATTGCCTCCACTCGAACCGGAGCCGTCCCCTGCTTGGCATATCCCAACTTGGTCGCCGCAGCATAGGAGAGATCGATCAGGCGGTCTTCATGAAAAGGTCCGCGATCATTCACCCTGACGATGACGTAGCGGCCATTGTTCAGGTTCGTCACCTTTACATAGGTCGGTATCGGCAGCGACTTATGAGCCGCCGTCATGCCGTACATGTTATAAACTTCCCCATTGGATGTCAGGTGGCCGTGGAATTTGGTGCCATACCAGGATGCAGTGCCCGTGGCAGCATAACCCAAACCACTGGGCATAACCCAATAGCGCTTACCCATTACCACATAAGGACTTTTATTGCCGCCTCTGCTGTAGGGTTCAACCCGGGGAACAGCATCGGGAACCTTGTGCACATCCTGACTGTAATGGGGAGCCGAGTCATGCTTCTGCTGGTAACGCGAGGCAGGTTGGGTCGCACAGCCAGCCACCAGCAACAGCGCACACAGCGCGCTGATCCCTGCAGTTGCATGACATCTTAACCCCATCTTTACAACAACCCCTTTCCTCGGCCCTAATTGGCAATTTTCTGACTTAGCTGATACACAGACATGGCGTAAAGCGCGCTGTGGTTATAGCGGGTAATCACATAAAAATTATGCAACCCGACCCAATATTCTCTGCCATAAGCGCCGGATAAACGAATTGGCGTCGCCGGCTGTTGAGGAACCAGCTCCTCTTTTGTGTGGAGTCCAGCCGTTGCCAGCTCGGCCACCGTATAACTGGGCTTGAGGCCACTGCGTCCCCTGACCCATTCGAGACTCTCTGCATTCCCGTCAAAGCTGGCGCGGCTGACCACGGGTTCGCCTGTTTTCCAGCCATGACGAGCAAAGTAATTAGCGACACTGCCAATCGCATCCACGGGATTATGCCAAATATCCTTCCGGCCATCACCATCGAAATCAATGGCATACTCCAGGAAACTGCTCGGCATAAACTGCCCGTACCCCATCGCTCCGGCATAGGACCCCTTTAGCTCCAGAGGGTTCAGTTGCTCTTGCCGGGTCAACAACAAATAAGCAACCAGCTCCTTGCGGAAAAATTCGCTGCGCCGAGGGTAATCAAAGGCCAGGGTTGCCAGCGCGTCCATGACCCGTGTGTTACCGGCATGCACGCCGTAACGGGTTTCAACGCCAATGATGGCAACAATAATTTCCGCTGGCACTCCAAACTGGGCTTCAGCCCGCGCCAGGGTTTCCTGATGCGCCGCCATGAATTCCTTACCGGCTTTAGCTCGTTTGTTGGTCACAAAAATCGGGCGATAATCCTTCCAGGGTTTCGCTTCGGCGGGTTTATCCATCAAGGCGACGATACTGTCCTGAAACTCCGTCTCGGCAAACAGTTTGAGCAAGGCTTTGCGATCAAAGCCATGCTGCTCAACCATTTCATCAACCAGCGCCAGGGCCTGCGGATGAGTCTCATAGCTGAGTTTGGCCACCGCTTTAAAAGGCAGCAGCAGAAACAAAAAGGAAGCAAACAGGAAAACCGCAACTTTACTGAAACGCATATACTCCGGGTCTCGTTCTAAGGCGTTAGCGGGGAACCACTTTTTTGTGGGTCTGGATCGACATCAACATACCAAACCCTACAAACAGGGTCACAATTGATGTGCCGCCATAGCTTATCAAAGGAAGCGGCAGGCCGACTACGGGTAACAACCCGGTCACCATGCCAATATTGACAAAAAAGTAAAAGAAAAAAGTCAGGGTCAGGCTACCCGCCAGCAGGCGGCCATAGGTATCATCCGCTTGCGTGGCGATATAAAGGCAGCGCGTCACAATCAGCAGATATAAAAACAACAGGCACAGCACCCCCAAGAAGCCGAACTCCTCGGCAAACACGGCAATGATAAAGTCCGTATGGCTCTCCGGCAGGAAATCCAGGTGCGACTGGGTGCCCTGCAGCCAGCCCTTACCGTAAAGCCCGCCCGATCCAATGGCGATTTTAGACTGAATGATGTTCCAGCCCGAGCCGTGCAGATCGCTTTCCGGATTCAGGAACGTCATGACCCGCTGCTTCTGGTATTCCTTCATCAGGAACATCCAAAATAACGGCAAACAGGCCGCAACCGCCCCACAAAAGCCAAATACCCAGCGCCATTGAATACCGGCGAACAAAAGCACAAACAGGCCGGAGGCACAAATTAGCAGCGAAGTACCCAAGTCAGGCTGCTTGGCAATCAACAGTGTAGGCAGCAAAATAAATACCAGCCCGAAACCCACATGCTTAAGCCGGGGAGGCAGGTAGCGGTCGGCAAAATAAGCCGCCAGCGCCATTGGCACCGCCACCTTTATCAGCTCCGAGGGCTGGAAGCGGGGCAACCCCGGAATGGCCAGCCAGCGTTGTGCGCCTTTGGCGCCCACCCCCATGACCAAAACCGCCATCAACAGGATGACTCCCAACCCATAGAGCCAGGGCGACCAACGGCGATAGTGGTAGGGGCTGATCTGGGCGAAGACAAACATCACCCCAAAGGCAATGCCAAATCGCGTTGCCTGCCGGTAAACGGTCTCAATGCTGCCACCGCTTGCACTGTACAGCACAACCAGGCCAATGCCACAGAGCACCAGCAAGAGCAGCAACAGCCAGCCATCGATATGCAGCCGGCTCAGCAGGCTGCGGCGGGCCTGGAAGGCATGGGTAGCGCCCGGCAACTGGCGCAGGAAGTCCCTACTCATCTTTCGCTACGCCCCCCGCGTCACTCACCCCTGCCTGCTCAGCAGCCAGTATCGGTAACAAATAGGCATCCAGAATATCCCTTGCTACCGGCGCCGCCGACACACTGCCGCCACCGCCGTTCTCAACAATCACGGCCACTGCTATTCTCGGCGCATCGGCCGGAGCAAAGGCCACAAACAGGCCATGATCCTGGTTACGCTCGGCGACTTTTTCCACGTCGTACTCTTCATCCTGCTTGATACCCACCACCTGCGCAGTGCCGGTTTTGCCCGCAATGCGGTAACTCAGATCCTTGGCAATCCCCTGCGCGGTGCCCCGGCTGCCATGCACGACGCTTTCCATGGCATCGACCATCCTTTCCCAATTATCATCACGCTTCAGGTGTATGTCTTCAGGCGTTGCGGCCACCTCTTCGGTCGCCGGCAGGTTGTCAATATACGTCTTATTCACTCGAATACTTTTCAGCAGGCGCGGTTGCACCCATTTGCCCCGGTTCGCCAGCACCGCCGTCGCCGTTGCCAGCTGCAGGGGCGTTGCCAGCATATACCCCTGTCCGATACCGACGTTGAGCGAATCGCCCGTATACCAAGGCTCCCCGGTTCGCGCCTTTTTCCAGGCAGTACTGGGCAGGATACCGCTCACCGCCTCAGCAACATCCAGGCTGATACGCCGACCAAACCCGAACTGCCAAAGGAAGTCATGCAAATCATCAACCTTCATCCGGTGCGACAGGTCATAAAAATAGGTATCGCATGACTGGGCCATCGCCAGCAGCAGGTCCACTTTGCCATGCCCCCATTTCTTCCAGTCCCGATAAAAACGTCCGCCCTGGTTTATCTGGTACCAGCCCGGATCATTAATCGTGTAATTCCAGTCAATATGCCCCAGCTCAAGCCCTGCCAGGGCCACAAAGGGTTTACCGTCGAACCTGGAGGATACTGCCCGCGTAACGCGCGGTTAAATAAAGGCAGATCCTTCGAATCGCGCAGCGATGCATAGGTTTTTGAATCGATACCGGTTACAAACAAATTGGGATCAAAACTGGGCTGGCTGACCATCGCCAGAATGCCCCCTGTCAGTGTATCGATCGCCACCACGGCACCACGCCTTTCCCCCAGGGACTCCTCGGCGACACGCTGCAAATCACTATCAAGATACAAGCTGATATCTGCGCCAGGCACCGGATCTTCTCGTTCCAATACCTTTAACACACGCCCCAGCGCATTTACCTCAACTTTCTGAAGTCCCACCTTGCCGTGTAACTGGGCCTCATAGAATTTCTCCACCCCCAGCTTACCGATACTCTTGGTGCCGCTGTAGTTGACCGGGTCAATGACTTTGAGTTCCTTCTCGTTAATGCGCCCGACATAGCCCAGCACATGGGCAGTCGAGGCCATAAACGGATAGTAGCGCACCAGCTCGGCTTCAACGGTCACCCCAGGTAACTGGTAGCTGTTGACAGCAAGAATCGCCATTTCCTCTTCGCTCAACTTACCGCGTAAAGGCACGGGTTCGTAGGGACGGCGGCGCTGCTTACGACGCTTTTCAAAGCTCTCAATATCGCTGTCACTGATCGGAATCAGCGTTTGCAGCGTCGCCAACAGCTCAGGCAACGCTTTACCCACCTGTTCAGGCACGATATTAAGGCTTTGACTGGCTCGGTTCTGGGCGAGCAATTTGCCCCTTGTATCAAAAATCAGGCCTCGATTAGGTGCAACCGGCTGCAACAAGACACGGTTTTTGTCAGAGGCTGTCGCATAACGCTCATGCTCCAGCACCTGCAGGTAAAACACCCGTCCCGCCAGCGCCAGGATCATGCACACCACAGCTATCCAGAACAGGATGGCTCGAAAGGTAAATATCCGGGTTTCCCGGCCAGGGTCTTTAAAGTCGCGGTTTTTCATTTGAGTGACAGTTGACCGCCGGCCTATGCCCTGTGGTAAGGGTGGTTATTCAACAGGCTCCACGCCCGATATACCTGTTCTGCCAAAATAACCCGCACCAGCGGGTGCGGGAAGGTGAGATTAGACAGGGACCAGCGCTGCTCTGCCAACGAAAGGCACTCGTCAGACAGGCCGTCAGGCCCGCCAACCAGTAATGCCACGTTGCGTCCACCCATTTGCCAGTCGCTCAACTTTTCGGCCAACTGCTCGGTGCTCCAGTTTCGGCCCTGCACATCCAGCGCGACAACCCGCTCATCCTTGCCCAACAGGGAAAGAATCTGCTTAGACTCCTTCTCAATGGCTCGCTTAACATCCGCACCTTTGCCGCGATGGCCAGGAGGAATCTCCACCAGTTCAATACGAAGATCGGGAGGTAAACGTTTCGCGTATTCCTGAAAACCGCTTGTGACCCAGGCGGGCATTTTAGTACCCACACAAATCAGGCGAATCCGCATTATCAGTTAACGCTATCCTGACTTTCCTCCGGCAAAAGGTACCAGAGTTTTTCCAGGTCATAGAAGGCACGCGTATCAGGCATCATAACGTGAACAACAACATCGCCGAGATCCACCAACACCCACTCAGAGGCATCAGCGCCCTCAGTCCCCTTGGGCTGCAGCCCGTTGTCCTTGAGTTTTTCCAGCACATTGTTAGCGATGGACTTCACATGACGCTTCGATGTTCCCGATGCGATAACCATATAATCCGTGACATTCGATTGATCTTTGACATCAAGGGTTTTGATATCAACAGCTTTCATGTCTTCCAGCGCATCGATTACGATATCGACAATTTTTTCGCCCTGCATAAGTCCTCGTTACTGCTCAATTGGCCGGTACAACCGGTGTTGTTTAATATAATCCCACACTGAATCGGGAAGTAAATACCTGGGCGACTCGCCCCGGGCAACCATGCCCCGGATTGCCGTAGCAGAAATATCCAGCAAGGCCAGTTGCTGAACCCATACACGCCCATTCGCCGAGGTCATCAGCTCGTGCAGGTTCCGCGCTTTTCTCGCACCCAGGAAGTTTGCCATAACGCCCTGCAACGGAACTGTCGACCCAGGCCTCTCCGTGACAAGAATATTGGCCAGTTTCGGCAACGCTTCCCACTGGTGCCAGGTATGCAGCCCACGGAATGAGTCCATACCCATGACCAGATTCAGCGAGACCTGGTCGCCGAGTTCATCACGCATCTGTGTCAGGGTATCAACTGTATAGGTCTCTCCCTCACGATCAATTTCCCGCGCGTCGACCGAAAGTGCCGGTTCGCTAGCAACCGCCAAACGCACCATCTCAAGGCGCTGTTCGGCACTACAGCAAGGGGCCTCACGGTGTGCCGGCACATGGCAAGGCATCAGCCGTACCTCATCAAACCCTTTCTGGCTCAACTCCAGCGCCGGACGCAAATGACCAAAGTGGATCGGGTCAAAGGTGCCGCCCAGTATCGCGATGCTGCGCATGCCCTAACCCCTGTCAGGCGCGAATATGCCCGTCACCCAATACCACGTATTTCTGTGACGTTAAACCCTCAAGCCCCACCGGGCCACGCGCATGAATTTTATCGGTGGAAATACCGATTTCAGCGCCCAGACCATACTCGAAACCATCGGCGAAACGAGTCGAAGCGTTCACCATCACAGAGCTGGAATCAACTTCGTTCAGGAAAGCGCGCGCACGGCTGTAATTTTCCGTGATAATCGAGTCCGTATGATGAGAGCCATAACGGTTAATATGGGTAATCGCTTCATCCATACCCGCAACCACCTTAATGGACAGAATGGGTGCCAGGTATTCCGTTTGCCAATCCTCTTCGCTGGCAGGCACGGCCTTTTCCACGATAGCGCAGGTTTTCTCGCAGCCGCGCAACTCAACCCCTGCCACGGTGTAATGCATACAAAGCCGCGGCAGGATATCAGCAGCGACATCTTCATGAATCAACAGGGTTTCCATGGTATTACAGGTGCCATAGCGCTGGGTTTTGGCGTTCAGTGCAACATTGGTCGCCTTATCATAATCCGCGTCATCGTCAATGTAGACATGGCAGATACCGTCCAGGTGCTTTATCACCGTCACGCGCGCATCCCGGCTGATCCGCTCAATCAGGCCCTTGCCGCCACGTGGCACAATCACATCCACATACTCGGGCATGGTAATCAACTCACCCACTGCGGCACGATCAGTCGTTGAGACCACCTGCACCGCTTCAGCAGGCAAGCCCGCTTCGCTAAGCCCCTGGCGGATACACTCGGCTATTGCCTGGTTGGAATGAATCGCTTCGGAGCCGCCGCGCAGGATGGTCGCATTGCCGGACTTAAGGCACAGACTGGCCGCCTCAACGGTGACGTTAGGACGCGACTCATAAATGATACCGACAACGCCAAGAGGCACTCGCATCTTGCCCACCTGGATTCCGGAAGGACGGTACTTCAAATCCGTGATTTCGCCAACCGGATCAGCCAACGCGGCGACCTGTCTAAGCCCCTCTATCATGCCATCGATGGTCGACTCCTTCAGTTCCAGTCGATCCAGCATGGCACTGTCCAGGTTGTTTTCTCGCGCCGCACCAAGGTCTTTAGCATTTGCCTCCAGCAAACTTCCACGGGAAGCTTCAATGGCCTCAGCCATCGCCAGCAACGCTTTGTTTTTCTTACCCGTATCCGCTCTCGCGACTTCACGCGCCGCCGCACGCGCCTGCTGGCCCACTTCGGCCATGTATGCTTTAACGTCCATTGAAACCCTTTGTGCAAACAATTCAAATCAAAGGGGCGATTATACAGCCAAACACCTGTTGCTGTCAGTTAGCATGCGCCGGCGATTTCACGCCCAAACTGAAGTCGCATTCGACCCGTGGCACTCATCCTGATCTCCCTGGAACGCTCAGCCAGCTTTCCATCCCCAGCATCCGGCGAACAAAGGCGAAAACTCATCATAGGCCAGGCGCCATTAACTCGCCGCACATCGCCATTGGATAAAAACATTAATCGGTAAGCCGGGTAATTAACCGTCAGGGTATAGCCTGATGACAACGGTTCAAATAACCGAATAATTTCATCATCCTCAGCGGTTCGGTTCCGGTTATGATCAACAAACACCAGCCAGCCCGTGCCCCAGTTGCGCCCCGGTTTACACACATTGCCATCACGCGCACAGATCAACACATCCCGCTGCCGCTCAATGGCTGCTGTCCGTGCATAATTAACCGCAGCGACAAACAGGTGAGTCTGGGAATTGAGCCGACTGGTTCGAAGCATGTCTGTAAAGGCCGGTACCGCTACCAGCAGGAGAATACCGGCTACGGCAACGCCGACGAGCAATTCAACCAGCGTCAGGCCTGAGAAGTTTTTGCAGTCCATTGCAACACCCCCAATATCGATAAATTTTGATATCAACCTCATCCTTGAGGCTCCGCTTCATCATAAATCCTTTTTGTATTCAAAACGACTCCCTTGGAAACGCACCAAGGATGTGCTGATAATTAGCGTAATAAGATTTATGATGCGACTCCCGAAAACAAGCCAACCCGGCCCAGAGCACGTTAAACCGAATGGACCTAAGCCCCATACAACCCTTCCTTGACTGGCTGGCCAGTCACCAGCAATGGGTTGCCCTGTCGATTGTCGCGATTGCTTTCCTGGAATCCCTGGCCATTGCCGGCATCGTCATACCCGGCGTGTTGTTGCTGTTTGGCGCCTGCGCGATGGCGGGTAGCGGCATACTGGGTGTCTGGACCACATTGGGTTGTGCGCTGCTGGGCGCCATTTTGGGTGACGGCGTCAGTTTCTTCCTGGGAAAAACGCTTAAAGACCATATCCGCGATCTCTGGCCATTTCGAAAGTATCCGCAGTGGCTGGATAACGGCGAAGCTTTCTTCCACCGGCACGGCGGGAAAAGCATTATCATCGGTCGCTTTGTCGGGCCAATTCGCCCGGTACTCCCGCTGGTCGCAGGCATGCTCAACATGCCATCCCTGCGCTTTGTCGGCATTAACTTCTTTTCAGCGCTGGGCTGGGCCCCTTTGTACGTTCTACCTGGCTATCTGTTTGGCCTGTCGCTCCAGCAGGGTATCAGCCTCCCCGAAGGGCTCAGCAATCTCGGCCTGGTACTGCTCGGAATTATTGCCATTGCGTTTATTGTCATCCGCCTCACCCACTGGCACCTGCACCCCGACTCGCGCCTTTACAAAGCAGCCCATGCCTGGATTGATCGCCAACACAACGTAAGGCTGTTCTGGCACTGGCTGGCCGAACGGCGCGGCCACCAAACCACCTATCCCCTGATATCCATGGCACTACTGGTTTTCAGCACATTGCTATTTGTCGTGTTATGGTTACTGAACAGCAACACCGCTTTTTTCGACTACTGGAACCACTACACCCAGACTTACTTTGCCGGCATACGCCACCTCTGGCTGGATCAGTTGTTTATGCTGAGCGCAAAGCTTGGCGAGGCAAATTGCCTGCGTGGTTTCACGGTAATATTTGTGGTCTGGCTTTTACTAAAACGCCATTTCGCAGCAGCCACTCACGTAGCCGCCGCCGTTGTCGCTGGCGAGTTACTGGGCGCGGGGTTACAGTCGGCATCCGGTTCGGGATTCCCCGGCACAGCGACTGTCGGCATAAGCCTGGTTAGTGGTTTGATGGCATCCTTCGTCGCCCAGGAAGTCAGCCACCAATACCGATGGTGGGCGTACACCTGCGCACTGCTACCTATTCTACTGGTCAGCATCTCGATGCTTTACCTTGGGCAGCTCACCTTAAGCAGCACCCTGGGCGGCATTTTCCTGGGCTCCGCCATCTGCGGCGCAACGCGGGTTAGTTTCAGCCGTTACAACACCCGAGCCATTCATGCCGATCCGGGGTTTTGGTTATGTTCGCTCGTGTCGCTGCTATTCATTGGCCTTTATCTAGCCGTGACGAGCTAGCCCTCCAGCGACTGCAACATCCGATGCAATAACTGGTAGCGTTGTTGGGCATCATCAGCCTCCAGCAACTGCTGTTTTTTCTCAAGCTCAATGGGTAAGAGGCCTGCAAGCCCCCACATGACCGAGACCAGATCGTCATAATCGACTGTCATCCCCTGAGATTGCACCAGCGGGTGCTGTTCCAGCTTTCGAAGCAGGCCGACCAGCTCATCATCATGTGTCTGTTCCAGCGGCACCTGATCATCAAAAAACGCCACATCGCCTTGCATCACCTCACCGACAGCGCCCTCTGCGCCAGCAATGCTCACCCGTTCGACGCCCTCGACGGTAATTCCCAGAATCCCGCCTTCCAGTTGGCTCCAATCGACGATACGGGCGGTGGTACCAACTGAAAAAATCTCGGGTATAACGCCCACTTCCTGCCCCTTGCTGATCAACACCACGACAAACTCAGCATCCTGCCTGAGGCACTGTTTTACCAGCTCCAGGTAACGCTGCTCAAAGATTTTCAATGGCAAGCGAGTGCCGGGAAACAAAACAGCATTAAGCGGGAAAATAGGTGCTGATTGCACGACTTGCCCCTTACGCCCCCCAGCGAGGCGCCAGCGCCTGCTCAACACCCAGCTGGTCAAGGATTCGCGCTACCACAAAATCAATCATGTCCTCGACCGACTTGGGTTGGTGGTAAAACCCGGGACTGGCCGGCAAAATCACAGCCCCCATTTGCGAAAGGGTCAACATATTCTGTAAATGAATGGTCGAAAAAGGCGCTTCACGGGGCACCAGGATCAACTGGCGACGCTCCTTCAGCATGACATCGGCCGCCCGTTCGATCAGGTTATCGCAACCGCCGCGAGCCACAGCCGACAAGGTCCCCGTGCTACAGGGACAAATCACCATACTGCGTGGCGCGTTCGAACCCGAGGCGACCGGCGCCGTCCACTCTTCTTTTCCAAAAACGCGAATCTGCCCGGGCTGCGCCCGATACCGCTCGGTCAAAGCCGTTTCCAGTTTACTACCGTGACTGGGCAATTCCACATCGGTTTCTGTGGCAATCACCATCTGCGCGGCTTTGGAAATCATCAGGTACACCCGATGGTTGGCCGCCACCAGCATCTCCAGCAGCCGTAAACCGTACTGTGCGCCGGAAGCGCCCGTCAGGGCCAAGGAAATGGGTTCTTTCAAGTCAGCCATTGACGGCCTCAGCATTAGCATGCTTTTGCTGCAACGCCGTTAAGAGGCGTTGATGCACGCCTTCAAAACCACCGTTGCTCATAATCACCACCTGATCACCGTGACGGCAATCGGCACAAATCCGCTCAATGACTGCTTCCGTCGTCCGGTACACCTCAGCCGGCACGGGGCTTGCCGTTGCCACTGTTTGCAAATCCCAATCCACACCCGGCGGCTGGTACCAAAGCACCTGATCGGCATCACGGCAAACCGCTGCCAGCTTGTCCTTGTACACGCCCAAGCGCATGGTATTGGACCGCGGCTCGATGATTGCAAAAATACGCTTGTTCCCAGCCTGCTTACGCAACCCATCCAATGTCGTTTCAATCGCGGTGGGGTGATGCGCAAAGTCGTCATACAGGCTGATACCGGCCACCTCACCCAGCTTTTCCATACGCCGTTTCACACCCCCGAACTCACTCAGCGCCGCAACCGCCTGATCAGGCATGACGCCAACATGGCGGGCAGCAGCAATCGCGACCAGCGCATTATTCATATTATGCCGCCCGCCATGAATCCAGCTCACTTCCCCGACGGTTTCATTGTCGAGGCAAACCTCGAAGCGATCCGCACCCGCTGAGAGTGGTCGGGCACGCCAGTTGGCACCATCCTCGCCAACCGTTTCCACCGGCGTCCAGCAGCCCATCGCCAGCACCTCGCCCAGGTTGCCATCGGCCTTGGGCACGATAATCCGCCCCTGCGACGGCACAATGCGTACCAGGTGGTGGAACTGGCGCTGAATCGCCGCCAAATCATCAAAGATATCCGCATGGTCGAACTCAAGGTTATTGAGAACGGCTGTTCGCGGACGGTAATGCACAAACTTGGAGCGCTTATCGAAAAAGGCGGTGTCGTACTCATCCGCCTCAATGACAAAGAAAGGCGTTTCGCCCAACCTGGCCGACACCTCGAAATTTTTAGGGACACCGCCGATCAGGTAACCCGGTTTCATGCCTGCATACTCCAGAATCCAGGCCAGCATACTGGCGGTCGTGGTTTTACCGTGGGTACCCGCCACCGCCAACACCCACTTATCCTTCAGCACATGCTCGGCCAGCCACTGGGGGCCGGAAGTATAAGGCAGATTGTTGTTGAGCATATATTCGACCGCCGGATTGCCGCGCGACATGGCATTTCCCACCACAATCAAGTCAGCGCCGTTTTTCAGCTGTTCGGGGGCATAACCCTGGATCAGCTCAATGCCCGCCTGCTCCAGCTGGGTGCTCATGGGCGGATAAACATTCTGGTCAGAACCGCTGACGCGATAACCCAACTCCTTGGCCAGGATGGCCAGGCTGCCCATAAACGTACCGCAAATACCGAGAATATGAATATGCATTAATCATTAAACCTGTTCAGTAACGCTGCTCATTATGACGAGGATAAACCCTAAATCCCAATAAATTTTAGCCCATAACACCCCGGATTCATGCATAAAACCACAGAATCAAGTATTATCCGCAGCTGTTTTGAATCCTTGAATCACAGGTAATTCTCCATGCCCAAAAATGCCTTTTATGCCCAGTCCGGCGGCGTCACCGCCGTTATTAACGCCACCGCCTGTGGCGTCATTGAAACAGCGCGCAAGCACAGCGACAAAATTGGCACAGTCTACGCCGGCGCAAACGGCATTTTAGGTGCGTTGAACGAAAACCTGATCGACACGTCGCTGGAATCCGATGCCGACATCGCCGCGCTGCTGCACACGCCCGGCGGTGCTTTCGGCTCCTGTCGCTACAAGCTGAAAGACATGGAAACCCACCGCGCCGAATACGAGCGCCTGATAGAGGTTTTCAAGGCCCACGATATCGGCTACTTCTTCTATAACGGCGGCGGCGATTCCTCCGATACGGCTTACAAGGTATCCCAACTGAGCGAAAAGATGGGCTTCCCCATCACCTGTATCGGCGTGCCCAAAACCGTGGATAACGACCTGCCGATCACCGACACCTGTCCCGGTTTTGGCTCCGTCGCCAAATACATCGCCGTCTCCACCCGTGAGGCCAGCCTGGACATCGAGTCCATGTACGAAACCTCCACCAAGGTGTTCATCATTGAAGTGATGGGCCGTCATGCCGGCTGGATTGCCGCAGCAGGCGGTCTGGCCAGCGAAAAAGCCGGTGAGCCGCCGCACATTATCCTGTTTCCGGAAATTGCCTTCGATAAAGCCGAATTCCTCAAACGCGTACAGACAACAGTCGACGAAAAAGGCTACTGCGTGGTTGTCGCCTCCGAAGGCGCCCAATACGAAGACGGCACCTTTGTTGCCGATGCCGGCAGCAAGGATGCCTTCGGCCACACCCAGCTGGGTGGCGTTGCCTCCACGTTGGCCACCATGGTGAAAGATGAGCTAGGTCTCAAATACCACTACGCCATTGCCGACTACCTGCAACGCTCAGCCCGCCACATCAGCTCCAAAACGGACGTGGACCAGGCTTATGCCGTAGGCAAAGCTGCCGTAGAACTGGCCATTGAAGGCAAAAACGCCGTAATGCCCGTTATCGTACGCGAAGCCGATGCACCTTACAGCTGGCACATTGGCGAAGCTCCGCTTTCAGAGGTGGCCAACGTTGAGAAAATGATGCCACGCAGCTTTATCACTGAAGACGGTTTCCACATCACCGAGGAAGCACGCACCTACCTGCAACCGTTAATCCAGGGCGAAGCCTACCCGCCCTATGAGAACGGTTTACCGCAGTACGTAAAACTGAAGAACCAGCTGGCAGAGAAAAAACTGCCCGCCTTTGAACCGTCCAAATAGCGCAAGCGTCTGTTTTCAGCGGCAAATTGGCATTTGGCCGCGCAAGGTCTTATAATGCGCGGCCACAAATTTTCTGCGGTCATTCGTGGCAACCCTCGGATGACCTCAATGCTATTCTCAACCCATTATCAGGAAAATCATCATGAGCTTTAACAGCGTTCCAGCAGGCAAGGAAATCCCTAACGACATTTACGTGATCGTTGAAATTCCTGCCGAAAGCAGCCCGGTTAAATACGAAATTGAAAAAGACTACGATGCCGTTTTCGTTGACCGTTTCATGACGGCCCCTATGTTCTACCCAGCCAACTACGGCTACATCAACAACACACTGGCTGACGACGGCGACCCTCTGGACGTTCTGGTTGTTGCGCCATACCCGGTTGTAACAGGTTCCGTTATTCGCTGCCGCCCCATCGGCATCCTGAACATGAGCGACGAAGCAGGCGAAGATGCCAAGCTGGTTGCCGTACCTCACGACAAGCTGAGCAAAGAGTACAAGCACGTTCAGGAAATCAGCGACCTGCCGAAACTGCTGGTTGACCAGATCACTCACTTCTTCGAGAACTACAAAACGCTGGAAGAAGGCAAGTGGGTTAAGGTTGACGGTTGGGCCGATGCAGCCGCCGCGCGTAAAGCCATTGAAGACGGTGTTGCCGCCTACAAAGGTTAATGCCGCTTTGCGTTAACTCGCTATGCTGAGCACAAAAAAAGGGCTGCAACCGCAGCCCTTTTTTATTCTGGTCTAAGGTGCTCTAGCCCTGCGCCAACAACTCGCGTAGATCAATCATCGCCGCATTTGCACGGGCGATATAGGATGCCATCACCAACGAATGGTTGGCAAAAAGCCCGAAACCGCTGCCGTTCAGGATAACCGGGCTGCTCAGATCCTGTTGGGTGCCTTCCAGCTCCCGGATAATTTGACGCAAGCTCACCAGCGCATTCTTGCGCTGCAGCGTCTGGGCAAAGTCGACCTCCACCGCTTTCAACATATGCAACAGGGCCCAAGTAGTTCCGCGTGCCTCGTAGAACACATCGTCAATTTCACTCCAGGGCGTTTTAACCGTTAACTCCTCGCCCGTTGGCGTAGACTGTTCTGCCACACTATCGCCGGCAAGATCGGTATTCAGGCGACGCGAACCGACACTGGCGCTCAAACGCTGGGATAAGCTGCCAAGGCGGGTTTCGATATCAGCAAACCAATTGCGCAGGTTATCGGCACGGGCGTAAAACTGCGCGTCACCGGATGCCGAATCCGCCAGCCGCTCCTGATAACGGCGCAGGGAAGCCAGCCCGGTTTCATATTCGTGCTCGGAGGACGGGAACATCCAGCTCTGGCTATCAAAGTGCAGCTCCGGCTCGGCAAGCGCCAAATCCGGATCTTCACGGGACTGGGATTGCGAACGGCTAAAATCCTTACGCAATGCCCGCGCCAGATCGCGCACCTGAACCAGTACGCCAAACTCCCAGTTGGAAATATTGTCCAGCATGACCCCGGGCGGCATGATGTCATTGGAGATATACCCGCCCTTTTTTTCCAGTAACGTGGAGGCCACCTCAATCAGCGTATTGGTGGTGGTATACCCCACGACAACCTGTTCACCATTTGCCTCTGCGTTGGCTCGCGCCCGCTCCCGCACATCAAACCGGTCAGGCTCATCACTCCAATAGAGCGCAACACCCGCAAAGACAAGCACCACTAACCCTATCACTGCTCCCGTTATTAACCGCATTATTTACCTGACTCCATTATTAATGTTGACCTTTCATATCCATTGCAGCACCAACGTCCAGCACTGGCAAACTCACCTCGTAGGTATCGCCCCGCTGAAAGGCAAATTTAAGTAAAACCCGCTCTCCCGCAACCAGGGGTTGAGCCAACCCGGTTAGCATCAGGTGATACCCGCC
Source organism: Pseudomonadales bacterium (assembly GCA_041395865.1). GTDB lineage: Bacteria > Pseudomonadota > Gammaproteobacteria > Pseudomonadales > IMCC2047 > IMCC2047. The sequence continues at coordinate 14,706 of JAWKZQ010000005.1, read as the reverse complement.
GGGCTCAAAATCAAAATGCGCTCCGGGCGCAATTTCCAACTGCGACACATGTCGCATCTGCATCATATCACCCTGCCATTGGTTTTGATGCATCATCACCTGCTTGGCACGATCCGATGTCACCGCCACTAGCACGCGTCGTTTGCCTGATTCGTTGAGCAGTGTCAAATAGGCCGCCGAACTTGAGACGCCGGGCGGCGTTGCCCGGACATAGCCCTGGCTCACAACCAGTTCGCCCGCATTTGTCGTCACGGGCAACAGCACGCACAACAGTAACAGCAACGAACAACCGTTATGTCTATAGCTCATCTTCACCTCCAAAAAGCACTAAAATTCAACAAAGTGCAGGAAAAAGAATTAAATCACAGACAAACTATCACGAACCGATTATATTGCGCGCTGTCATAGCCATACTTTCTGCAACACCACAACCTTGATGCCGATGCTGCTACGCGCTTTCAAACACCTGTGCTACTGCCTCACGATTATACTGGCTTTGAGCCAATTTGCGATGGCGTCAGGCGGGCTGGCAACCCCCGTTCAAGATAACCCCACAAATGCCCTTTTGGCACCCGGCTCAAACACACTGAACAGCAGTCTCGGCGAAACACCGGACTTTCTCCCTGTTGACGAAGCCTTTCAAGCCAACGCCTGGATCACGACAAACCCGCAAAACGACCGGCAACAGACCATTTCACTCAATTGGCAGATAGCCCCCGGCTATTATCTGTACCGCCACCGCTTTGCCGTCAAAACGACTTCGGACAACTCACCGGTTACAACCGAAATCCCCCCGGGCAAAGCCAAACATGACGAATATTTTGGCGATGTTGAAGTCTTTTATGATCAGGTTAGCCTGGAGCTGCCGCTCGAGGCAACCCGGGATAATCGCGCCCTCCAGATAAACTATCAGGGTTGCGCCGACGCCGGGCTTTGCTACCCACCGCAGACCCTGTACCTGGAACGCTATAACCAAACGGTGGTTCTCTCCGCCACGCCACCACAGGCAATAACCCAAACGCCACCCCCATCCGCCGCCGGGCAAAACGACTTCACCCGCATTTTGTCCACGGCAGGCATTGCCAGCATCATCGGCATCTTTTTCCTTGCCGGCCTGGCGCTCACGTTCACACCCTGCGTGCTACCAATGATTCCCATTGTCTCCAGCATTGTGCTGGGGCAATCACAAACACCCACCCGGCTTCGCGCTTTTTCCCTATCGCTCACCTATGTGTTGGCAATGGCCGGCACCTACGCCTTGGCAGGCACGCTGACCGGCTACTTCGGCGCCGGCCTCAACCTGCAGTTTCACCTGCAGTCGCCACTCGTTATCATCACCATTGCCGCCCTCTTCGTTGCCTTTGCTCTCGCCATGCTGGGACTCTACGAATTGCGCCTGCCAGCCGGTTTACAAAGCCGCCTGCACGAAATCAGCCACGGCCAGCGCGGCGGCACCTATGCCGGCGTTGCCGTCATAGGCATCATCTCAACACTGATCGTATCTCCCTGCGTAACAGCGCCGCTGGCTGGCACGCTTATTTTTATCAGCAGCACTGGCGACCCCGCACTGGGCGGAACAGCCCTGCTTTCGCTGGGGCTTGGCATGGGGTTACCGCTCTTATTGATTGGCACCTTTGGCGGCCAGTTACTGCCCAGGAGCGGCCCCTGGATGCATGAGGTTAAAATTTTTTTCGGAGTCCTTCTGCTGGGCCTGGCGATCTGGATGCTGGACCGTATTACCCCGCCGCTGCTCTCGGTCATCCTGTGGGTCAGCCTGCTAACCGGTTATGCCTTACACCTGGGTGTGCTAAAGCTATTTCGCAGCCACAGGAAGGTATTACCCGCAGCAGGCCTGGCCCTGATGCTGCTCAACGGCCTGTTGGTTTTCAATGCCAGCCATGGCCACTACAACCCTTTTACGCCTTTTAAGCTGTTGAAGGGACCGGTAGTCGAGCTGGCGTTTCAGAACGTCAACAACCTGGCCGAGCTGCAAAGCGCTCTTGCATCCCTGCCACCGGGTCAAAAGGCCATGCTCGATTTATACGCTGACTGGTGCGTATCCTGCCTGATTCTCGAGCAGGAGGTTTTTCCTCAGCCGGAAGTCAGTAAACGCCTGCAACAATTGACCCTTCTTCGCGCCGACATCACCAAGGGTACCGCAGAGCACCAGGCCTTGCTGAAGCATTTCGGACTCTTCGGACCGCCCAGCCTGCTGTTTTTCGAGGGCCAGCAGGAGCTGCGCGGCCACAGGACTCAGGGCGAGATTGCAGCCCAGCCGTTGCAGATCCACTTGTCGGAATTACTCAACGACGGTGTTAAAGAAACTGACATATTAGCCGATTAAACTGCGCAACCATGTCACTTTGACAAAGGCCGCAAAATACAATATTTGTGCTAAATACCTTTAAAAACACCAAAAATGCAGGCAAAATACGCAAAACTTGACTGCAAGGTAAGTTTTACACCAATCGTATGCAAAATGGGGGCAAAGCAGCCGATATGGCGACAATCCTGGTACTGAACGGACCGAACCTGAACCTGCTGGGAACTCGCGAGCCAGAAATCTACGGCGCAACCACCCTCGACGACATCAATCAGCAACTTTCCAAACAGGCGCTGGAAGCAGGTCATCACCTGCTAACGCTACAAAGCAATGCCGAATATGAGCTGATTGACCGAATCCACGATGCTCGCAATGAGGGCGTCAACTTCATTATTTTCAACCCGGCTGCCTTTACCCACAGCAGCGTTGCCCTGCGCGATGCACTGCTGGGCGTGAACATCCCTTTTATTGAAGTCCACATTTCCAATGTGCACCAACGTGAGGAATTCCGCAGCCACTCTTACTTTTCAGATATTGCCCAGGGCGTTATCTGCGGGCTCGGCACCCAAGGTTACGAACTTGCCCTGCAGGCGGCCATTAAACAACTTCAAATTAATGCATAACTAACAAGAGACAAGGTCATGGATATACGCAAAATCAAAAAGCTGATCGAGCTCATCGAAGAATCAGATGTAGAAGAAATCGAGATCAGCGAAGGTGAAGAGTCCGTTCGCATCAGCCGTCGCTCCGGTGTTGCCAACGCTATTGCACCCGTTTACGCACCGGCCCCAATCGCTCCAGCTGCTGCCCCCGCACCAGCCCCAGCGGCCGAAAGCGCTCCTGCAGAAGCAGCGCCATCAACACCTGCCGGCCATACCGTAAACTCACCGATGGTGGGCACCTTCTACCGCTCACCCGCACCCGGCGCAGCGCCTTTCGCAGAAGTTGGCCAAACCGTTTCTGCAGGCGATACTGTGTGTATCGTAGAAGCCATGAAAATGATGAACCAGATCGAAGCCGACAAGAGCGGCGTTATCAAAGCCATCCTGGTAGAGGATGGCGAGCCAGTTGAATTCGATCAGCCTCTGGTTGTTATCGGTTAATCCACCCATACAGAGGTTATCATCACATGCTAGACAAAGTTCTCATTGCGAACCGTGGCGAGATTGCGCTGCGTATTTTGCGCGCCTGTAAAGAGCTGGGCATCAAAACCGTTGCCGTTCACTCCATTGCCGACGCGGATCTGCTGCACGTTCGCCTGGCTGACGAAACGGTCTGTATCGGCCCCAACCCGTCCAGTGGAAGTTACCTGAACATTCCTGCGATCATCAGTGCCGCTGAAGTCACGGATGCCAGCGCTATTCACCCCGGGTACGGCTTCCTGGCAGAAAATGCCGACTTCGCCGAGCGGGTTGAAACCAGCGGCTTTACCTTCGTAGGCCCTAAAGCCGATACCATCCGTATGATGGGCGACAAGGTGGAAGCCATTAAGGCCATGATCAAGGCCAACGTCCCCACGGTTCCCGGCTCAAACGGCCCGCTGACCGATGACGACGAGCGCACCCTGCGCATCGCCCGCGAAATCGGCTATCCGGTCATCATCAAAGCCGCCGCCGGTGGTGGCGGTCGCGGCATGCGTACCGTTCATACGGAAGCGGTGCTGCTCAAATCCAAGCATATTACCCAGGCTGAAGCGAAAGCCGCCTTCGGCGACGATACCGTTTACCTGGAAAAATTCCTCGAAAACCCACGCCACGTGGAAGTTCAGGTCATTGCTGACGGACAGGGCAACGCTATTCACCTGGGTGACCGCGATTGCTCCATGCAGCGCCGCCACCAAAAGGTTGTCGAGGAAGCGCCTGCACCGGGCGTTGACGAAGAGGCTCGCCAGCAGGTCTTCAAGTCCTGTGTGGACGCCTGTATCAACATCGGCTATCGCGGCGCAGGCACCTTCGAATTCCTCTACGAGGACGGACGTTTCTACTTCATTGAAATGAACACCCGCGTTCAGGTGGAGCACCCGGTTTCAGAAATGGTTACCGGTTTTGACATCATCAAGGAGCAGCTGCGTATCGCCGGTGGCGAAAAACTGAGCGTAACCCAGGATGACATCAAGTTCCACGGCCACTCCATTGAGTGTCGCATCAACGCCGAAGACCCTAAAACCTTCCTGCCTTCGCCCGGCACGATCAATATGGTCCATATGCCAGGCGGCACCGGTATTCGCGTCGATTCTCACATCTACAGCGGTTACAAGGTTCCTCCCTATTACGATTCAATGATCGGCAAGCTGATTTCCTTCGCGGAAACCCGCGAACTGGCGATCTTGAGAATGCGTAACGCGCTGGAGGAGATGATTATCGATGGCATCAGCACAAACATTGCACTGCAGAAGCTGATCATGGATGATTCTCACTTCCAGGATGGTGGCACCAACATCCACTATCTCGAGAAGAAACTGGGGCTGTAATCGCCCCAGCGTTTTTCCTCAGGGCAGCCAACGGCTGCCCTGTCTGTTTATAGGCAATCAAAATGCACTGGATTCAAATTATCCTCGAAACTTCACGCGACCAATGTGAAGCATTGGAAGACGCTCTACTGGAGCTTGGCGCGTTATCTGTCACTTTTGTAGACGCAGGCGACCAACCGCTATTGGAGCCAGGTCCCGGCGAAACACCTATCTGGGATGCGGTGCGACTGGTCGGGCTTTTTCCTGCCGACGCGCCAATGGATTCAGTCGTTGCACAACTCGAAAGCACCTTTGGCGATACGTTACCCAAACACCGCACAGAAATATTGGAAGACAAGGATTGGATTCGCGAGTGGATGGACCAGTTTCAACCCATGCAATTCGGCACACGCCTTTGGATTTGCCCCAGCTGGACAAAACCGCCTCAGCCTGATGCCGTAAACCTGATGCTCGACCCAGGACTGGCCTTTGGCACCGGCACCCATGCCACCACAGCCCTTTGCCTTCAGTGGCTCGATGCAAACCCACCCAAGGATCAAGTGGTTATTGATTACGGTTGCGGCTCCGGCGTCCTTGGGATCGCCGCCCTTTTGCTGGGCGCAGAATCCATGCTGGGTATCGATATCGACCCCCAGGCGTTAATAGCAACACGCCAGAATGCCGAGCAGAACGGAATTGGCGAAAACCGCTACCAGGTATTCCTGCCAACCGCAGCGCCCGACCAACAGGCGCAAACAGTGATCGCCAATATCCTGGCAGGCCCGCTGGTTGAGCTCAGCGAAGCCATTGGTGCGCGGGTAAGACCCGGTGGCCAGCTTGTCCTCTCAGGCATCCTCAGCAGCCAGTCCCAGATGGTCATGAACGCCTACCGCGAGCGTTTTGATTTTGAACCGGTTGCCGAGCTTGATGGCTGGGTGCGTTTAGTAGGCACTAAACACACATAACGCTATACTCGTTAAATTACTTGCCTGGCCACCTGCTTTATGGACGATTCGCTGCTCACCAAATGCCCTCACTGCCAAACCCTGTTCCGCATCCAGCAGGATCACCTGGCGGCGGCCGGCGGCGAAGTACGCTGCGGCGTTTGCTATAAGGTATTCGACGCCTCGAACGAAGGCGTAGCATACAGCCAGGGAGAAGGCAGCCCCGCCGACAAAACCTTTGGCCGTAGCAGTGTCCATGAAGAACAGGCGCTCCCGGAAACGGACGAAGCGGTAGACACCTCGCCAGAGCCTGACCCAAACCAGGCTCGCACACAGGCCAAGACCAATTATTTCTCCAGCGAACAGTTACCCTCACCCGATGATATCGAGCAATTGCAAATCGCAAGCAGCTCCATTAGCGATCTTGTTAAGCCTGAAACAACACGGGGTCAGCGCCTGTCGCTAAAATGGACCTGTTTAAGCCTGCTGGCCGCTTTCGGCCTGTTCGCGCAATGGCTGACCTTTCATTTTGAAAGCAACGCCTACAAAGCGCCCTGGCATAACCTGTATGTGAATGCCTGCAAAGTACTGAACTGTAAACTGCCGCCTTACCAAAATGTCAGCCTGATCAAGACCGAACGCCTGGCAATCAAAACCCACCCGGACTACGACAACGTGTTGATCGTTGATATGATCATCAATAACCTGGCCAGCCAAGCCCAACCTTTACCCCTGCTTGATATGACTTTTTATTCGATGAATGGCCAGCCCATCGCCCAACGCCTGCTCCAACCGGAGGAATACCTTGGGCAACACCTGAAATACCCGCCGCCGATGCCCTCCAAAACACCTGTCCACCTCTCGTTTGCCATTCTTGATCCGGGCAGCAAAGCCGTAAACTACAGCATTAACCTCACCCCGGCCTCCTGAATGTGTCTGTCACAATCCTGCCTTAGATCATAAAAGTATCAACTAGCTCTTTATCCGAACGGGGGGCCACGTTATTATTTCCGGCCGGCCTGAATTTACGGCTCGGGTTGTCCTTATCAACTACACCCATCTGCTATCGTGATCAGCATCGGCCCCTACAGTTTGTCATCTCATACGGTTCTCGCGCCAATGGCCGGGGTAACCGATCGCCCTTTCCGCAACCTGTGCAGAGATTTCGGCGCCGGTCTGGCCGTTTCCGAAATGGTGACATCGGATCAACGCCTCTGGAACTCCAGAAAATCCCGGCAGCGACTTGATCACAGCGGGGAAACCGCCCCCCGCTCCGTGCAAATTGCCGGAGCCGATCCGGAGATGATGGCCTCGGCAGCCCAGGCAAACGTTGAAAATGGCGCCCAGATTATCGACATCAATATGGGCTGCCCGGCCAAGAAGGTATGTAACAAAGCCGCCGGTTCCGCCCTGTTACGCGACGAAAAACTGGTCGGAAACATCCTTGAAGCCGTGGTAAATGCTGTTGACGTTCCTGTCACCCTGAAAATACGCACCGGCTGGTGCCCTGAAACCCGCAACGCATTGACCGTAGCACGCATCGCCGAACAATGTGGCATCCAGGCGCTCACGATCCATGGCCGAACCCGCGCCTGCCGATATAACGGTGACGCCGAGTACGACACCATCGCCGAAGTTGTCCAACAGAGCCATATCCCGGTCATCGCCAACGGCGACATCACCAGCGCCGAAAAAGCCAGCTTTGTACTTAAGCGCACAGGCGCTGCGGCCATTATGGTGGGACGCGCCGCTCATGGGGCGCCCTGGATTTTCAGCGAAATCAATCATTACCTGAAAACCGGATTGGCCCTCCCCAAACCAACCATCGGCGAAGTCTCGCGGACGGTACATTTACACATACGTACCCTGCATGACTTCTACGGACCTTTTCTGGGTGTTCGCATAGCCCGCAAACACATCGGCTGGTATCTGGACAAATTACCCCAGGGACCTGCCCAGAAAAAAGCCTTTAATCAGCTGCAGGAAACTGAACAGCAATTGGACTTTATTAATCATTATTTTCAGTCACTGGACCCTAACCTAAGGCTGGCAGCCTGACACCAGGTGTAAACCAGAAAGTTAATGGATAAGACTCATGGGACACGACGATAACAAAAACATGCAGCCCGTAAAGCAACAACCCACGCTCAAAGAGTGTGTAGAAAAAGCCATGGATACCTTCTTTGCCGATCTCGACGGCCAGCCCGCGTCAAACCTGTACGAAATGGTCATGGCCGAAGTGGAAGCGCCGCTACTGGATGTCGTCATGAGACATTCACGCGACAACCAGTCCAAAGCGTCTGAAATTCTTGGCATTAACCGCGGCACCCTGCGCAAGAAACTTAAGCAGTACGATCTCTTGTAAATTCCCAGCCAAACACTTTAAATAACCCCTTTCAGGCAATAGGGATTGCCTCACCATCCACAGCCAGCGGACCGGCAAAGCAAACACAAAGGTTAGCCATACGTTATGACGGATTTTCGTACCATTCGCCGCGCACTCATTAGCGTTTCCGATAAATCAGGTATTGTTCAATTTGCCAAGGGCCTGACCGGCCACGGCGTGGAAGTGCTATCCACCGGCGGCACCTACAAACTACTTAAAGAGAATGGCGTTGAGGTTGTCGAAGTCTCGGATTACACCGGCTTTGCCGAAATGATGGCCGGGCGCGTCAAAACCCTGCACCCCAAAATCCATGGCGGCATCCTGGGTCGTCGCGGCACTGACGACGACGTGATGGCGGAAAACGATATCCCTCCCATTGATATGGTGGTGGTCAATCTGTACCCCTTCCAGGAAACTGTCGCCAACCCTGACTGCGACCTGGAAACGGCCATTGAGAACATTGATATTGGCGGCCCTACCATGGTTCGTGCCGCCGCCAAGAACCACGCCGACGTCGGCATTATCGTCAATGCCTGCGATTACGACGCCGTACTCAATGAAATGAACGCAAACAATGGCGCAATCAGCCACGCCACTCGCTTTGATTTAGCCGTCAAAGCCTTTGAACACACAGCGCAATACGATGGCGCCATTGCCAACTACCTGGGCTGCCGCCTTGGCGATGAAACCGCGACCTTCCCGCGCACGTTCAATGCCCAGTACATTAAAGTGCAGGATATGCGTTACGGTGAGAACCCCCACCAGCGCGCGGCCTTTTATACCGAAGCCACGCCTGCCGAAGCCTGTGTTTCAACGGCCGTTCAGTTTCAAGGCAAGGAATTATCCTTCAATAACGTTGCCGACACCGACACCGCACTGGAATGCGTGAAACCCTTTGCGGAACCCGCCTGTGTTATCGTCAAGCATGCCAACCCCTGTGGCGTAGCCCTGGGCGCCGACATCCTTGATGCGTACAACCAAGCCTACACAACAGATCCAACCTCCGCCTTCGGCGGCATCATCGCCTTTAACCGCGAGCTTGACGAAAACACCGCCACAGCCATTATTGATCGCCAGTTTGTGGAGGTCATTATTGCTCCCGCGGTTAGCGCGGGTGCCCGCGAAGTCCTGTCCGCAAAAGCTAACGTGCGCGTATTGGCCTGCGGCAGCTGGGAAAACCGCGTGCCGAGCCTGGATTTCAAACGCGTGAAAGGCGGCCTGCTGGTACAGGACGCGGATATGGGCATGGTCAACGAAGATGAGCTGAAGGTCGTGAGCGAACGTGCACCGAACGAGCAGGAACTGGCAGACCTGCTGTTTGCCTGGGAAGTGGCCAAGTTCGTGAAATCCAACGCCATCGTCTATGCCCGCAACGGCCGGACTATCGGTATCGGCGCCGGCCAGATGAGCCGGGTTTACAGTGCCAAGATTGCCGCTATTAAAGCTCAGGATGAGGACCTAACGGTTGCAGGCTCAGTGATGGCTTCGGATGCGTTCTTTCCGTTCCGCGACAGCATTGATGCAGCCGCCGCCGAAGGCATTACCGCCATCATTCATCCCGGCGGCTCCATGCGCGATGAGGAAGTGATCGCGGCCGCCAACGCGCACGGCATAGCCATGGTCTTTACCGGCATGCGTCATTTCCGCCACTAAACGGCCAAGCGCTCCCCCTGCGCACAAGCATGCGCAGGGAGAAACGCGCCTGGCGTTAGCCCGGCGGCCACATAAAGTCACGCCCACCCAGAATATGGATATGCAGGTGGAACACCGTCTGCCCCACCGCTTCGCCGTTATTAATCACAGTACGAAACGCATCGCCATAGCCTTCGTCATCGGCAATCTTTGCCGCTGTTGTCATCAGGTGGCCTAACAGGCGCTCATCGCTTTCTTCGGCATCCGCCAGGCGTGGAATCACCTTTTTCGGGATAACCAGGATATGCATCGGCGCCTTGGGATTAATATCCCGAAAGGCGAGGCACGTGTCGTCCTCGTAAACAATGTCCGCCGGAATTTCACGCTCGATAATCTTGGTAAACAGGGTTTCTGTCATGTCACATCTCTCTTAATAGAAAAACCAGTACGCCGCTGCGATGGCGGTCACGATACCCGCTAAATCTGCGACCAGCCCGCAGGCGATGGCGTGTCGCACCTTCCGGATACCCACACTACCAAAATACACCACCAGCACATAGAAGGTGGTTTCAGTACTGCCTTGAATCGTGGCGGAAACCAGTGCCGGGAAGGAATCGACACCATAGGTGTTCATGGTTTCCAGCATCATGGCACGGGCGCCACTACCACTGAGCGGTTTCATAAAGGCCGTGGGCAGGGCGGCAACGAAGTCGGTATTAAAACCGAGCCCGGCCACAACCCGCTCAAGTCCATATAGCAACCCGTCAAGCGCGCCGCTGGCCCGAAAAACGCCAATGGCCACCAGCATTGCCACTAAATAAGGAATAATCTTCAACGCCACGCCAAAGCCTTGTTTGGCGCCGGTCACAAAGGCTTCGTAGACATCTATCCTTTTGACGTAGGCCACCCCCAGAAACAGCATAATGACGCACATCAAGGTCAAATTACCCGCCAGGGTGGAGGTCGCGGCCATCGCCTCGGCAGGCAGCTGCGTCAGCCCATACATAAGGCTGGATAGCAGCAACACGAAGCCCGCCACATAAAGCATCACCACCCGGTCCCATAACCTGAGTTTCTGTAACCAGGCCACGGCAGCTACGCCGACCAGCGTCGAAGCAGTCGTCGCCAACAGAATGGGGAGAAAGACGGAAGCCGGTTCAGGCGCTCCCTGCTGGGCACGGTACAAAAATACCGTTACCGGCAACAGGGTTACCGATGAAGTATTCAGCACCAAAAACAGAATTTGCGCATTCGTTGCCGTATCGGGCGTCCGGGTATTCAACGACTGCAAGTCCTTCATCGCCTTAAGACCTATCGGCGTGGCAGCATTATCCAGCCCCAGCACGTTGGCGCCCAGGTTCATGGTCACCGACCCCACCGCAGCATGCCCTTTGGGAACATCGGGCATCAGCCGCTCAAAAAGAGGGCCAAGCCAACGCGCGACGACCGCAACCACGCCGGCCCGCTCAGCCACCTTGAAAAAACCCAGCCACAGGCACAGCACCCCCACCAGCCCCAGCGCAATTTCAACACTGAGCCTGGACATATCAAAGGTAGCACCAATCAGGTCGGAGAAAATCTCGCCGTTGCCCAGCACCAGCCACTGATAAAGACCACAAACAAAGGCGATCAGGAAGAAGAAAAACCAAATATGGGAAAGCACGGGCCAGAATTATCCGTCAGCCGAGGGTTTAGGGTTAATTACCGTATTAAGCAACAGCTGGTAGTAAAAGCGGATCGCATTCTCGTAATCAGGCACCGCGATACGTTCATTGGTGCCGTGAATCCGTTTCACATCGCCCTTGCCAATACGGATGGGCGTATAACGGAAAATACTCTCCGTCACGCCGGCATAATAACGCGAGTCTGTTGCCCCAAATAACAACGCCGGCGAAACCAGCACATCCCCGTTCGTTTGCCGGATGGCAGTCAGCAACGCCTTGAAACCGTAGGATTCGCCGCTGGAAACCGCTGACGGTTCCGCACCTATCTGGCCCGTTTCCCGCACGGCCACACGCTCATCCCGAATCGTGCGCTTGACGGTCTCAATCGCACTCTCCCGGGTTTCGCCAGGCAACAACCTAAAATTGATGGTCGCACTGGCCGACTGGGGCAATACATTTTCTTTTACGCCGGCATCCAGGATGGTGGGCGCCGTTGTTGTTCTGACATGAGCCTGGGTCGAGTGCCCCGCAGCCATTTGCGAGACAACCAGGGGTTCGAATAGCCACAGGTTGGCCAGTACCAGCCTTTTTTGCCAGGGCATATGAGGCCCAAGCGAATCAAGCATTCCCCTGACCGGTTCCGTCAATCGTGCCGGAAAAGGCTTGCTCTGCAACCGGTCGATCGCCCTGGCCAAACGGCCGATTGCCGTGATGCTTGGCGGCATTGACGAATGCCCCCCAGGCCCTTCGGCACTCAACTCCAACGTCAGGTAGCCTTTTTCAGCCGTGCCAATAAGCGCAACCGGTTGCGCGACGCCAGGCACCAGCCCCTTGCCGATAACGCCGCCCTCATCGAGAACAAACTCGAATTGCACGCCCTGATTTTCAAGGTATTTGGCGATTTCTCCGGCACCCTGCCGGCCACCCACCTCCTCATCATGACCAAAGGCAAGCATGAGAGTTCGTTCAGGTTGCCGGCCTTCCGCCAGCATCTTTTCCAGGGCTTCCAGTGAAGCCAGCAGTGTGCTCTTGTCATCCCAGGCACCGCGCCCCCAGATAAAACCCTCTTCAATTGCGCCGGAAAAGGGCGGATATGTCCAATCCGCCTCGGTTCCCTCTTCGACCGGAACCACATCCTGATGCGAGAGAAGCAGTATCGGTTTTAAACCTGGATTCTTTCCCTTCCACGCATAGAGCAAACCAAACTCGTTGAGTTTTTCCACCGTCAACGCAGCATGCACAAGCGGGTATGCCTTTTCCAGAAACGCCTGGAATGCCTGGAACCGGGCTTTCCGAACCGCTTCATCCGGTAATGCGGAGATAGTCTGAATCCGGATTGCTTCGGAAAGCCGGCTGGCTGCACCGGCCGGCACATCAACCCGATCAACCGCCTCAATCGAAGTCGAAGGCGCCGAGTAAAAAAGGGCTTTAACGAACAGAACGCCCGCCAGCGCCAGCACCAAAGCAAGCACAATAGTCACACCGCGAAAGACTCCGCTACGCTGCACACCTGTCACCTTACCCCGTTACCCCGCCTATCGAACGGCCAAACTCAATCAACACAGGACTCCAGCATTTCCCGCACTTCCGGGGAAATGAAGTAGAGTCGAAAACCGATGCCGTAAAAAGACGGGCTGGTCTGTTCGCACCAGGCACATTCGGCATCAAAGGGAGCCCGGGTCGTATTACCGTCCACCGGCGATTGAATCAGCAGCATATACTCACAGCGCCGCCCGACTTCAATCGGCCGTATACTGCTGGCGACCATAAAACCGCCCGGCGAATAATCTGCCAACAGGCCGATACATTGATGCGTTTCACGCTCAAATACGCTCACCGTGCTATGCAGGCTTTTGCGTATATATTCCCTTCGCTCTTCCACAAGCTTCCCCTTATAATGGGAGGAATCCCTGCGTTTAATGGTAACTCAAAAATTTTGTAAAAACCCAGCATGAACAAAGCAAATCGCCATCTCACACTCACGGACCATTTACTTAACCAGGCAGACAGGGCATTGCGCACCCTTGCCGGCAATAATACGGCCACCTCACGCCCCTCCCCGGCAGAGGGTATCGAAGAACCGGCGCTGGATCGTCGCGAAGCCAAACATGTCGCCGGATTAATGCGCATTAACCATACCGGCGAAGTCTGCGCCCAGGCCCTCTATCAAGGGCAAGCCTTGACCGCCAAACTGGAACAGGTTCGCAGCAAGATGCAAAAGGCGTCCGACGAAGAGGAAGACCACCTGGCGTGGTGCCGCAGCCGCTTGAAAGATCTGGGCAGCCACACCAGTGTACTGAACCCGTTTTTCTACGGTGCATCTTTTAGTATTGGCGCACTGGCCGGCATGGCTGGAGACAGGTGGAGTCTGGGGTTTGTGGCTGAGACTGAAAACCAGGTCTGCAAGCACCTTGAAAGCCACCTGAGCAAACTTCCAGACCAGGATGAAAAATCCAAGGTCATTCTGGAGCAAATGAAAATAGACGAGTCAGAACATGCCGCCATGGCTACCGAAGCCGGTGGAGCAACCCTGCCTTTACCGGTCAGGCTAGGCATGAAGCTGATGTCAAAGGTAATGACAAAAACCACCTACCATCTCTAAAAAAACGCCCGATACGGGCGTTTTTTATTGCTAAGGCGCCAGACGCCTGACCTCCCAGCCGCCATCAGGCTGGAGCATAAACTGAAACCGGTCATGCAGGCGCATCGCACCACCCTGCCAGAATTCAATTTGATGCGGTTTTACTCGATACCCGCCCCAAAAGCTTGGCAGAGGAATCTCGCCTTCATGAAACTTCTGCTTCATACGGGCAAACTGCTGCTCCAGGAGCTGCCGCGAAGAAACCGGTCGGCTTTGTTCTGAAGCCCAGGCAGCCAGCTGGCTCTCCTTAGGGCGGGACAAAAAATATTTGAGCGATTCTTTAGCGCCAACCTTTTCAGCCGTACCACAGATCTTGACCTGGCGGTCCAGCTCCAGCCAGGCAAAGTGCAAGCTCACCTTATTATTACCGGCAATTTCCTGCGCTTTACGGCTTTCCTGGTTGGTGTAAAAAACAAACCCGCGCTCATCGCATCCTTTCAGCAGTACAATCCGCTGCGAGGGTTGCCCATCGGCAGAAACCGTCGCAATACTCATCGCGGTCGGGTCCTGCACCTGGGCATCCACAGCCTGTTGCAGCCAAAACTGGAACTGATCAATCGGGTCATCTTTCAAGTTTTCTCGTGTCAGCCCACCATGCAGGTACTCCCTGCGTATATGATCAATATCCATTGGCCCCGCCCCCGTTACTCATCCTCAAGGATTTCAA
>JAWKZQ010000004.1:0-185063 GCA_041395865.1 Pseudomonadales bacterium | reverse complement strand
GGTGCATATTTCTAAGCCGCCTGTGCGGCGGGGAACGGTGCGCCAAGCGGCGCCCCTGTGAAGCCTAATTTCTAAGCCGCCTGTGCGGCGGGGACCTTTTGCGCGTTCTACTCGATACGATTTCTATTTTTCTAAGCCGCCTGTGCGGCGGGGAACTCAGGGAAGCGTTCAATTGTATTCAATAGATCTTTCTAAGCCGCCTGTGCGGCGGGGAACTGGCCCGTATGGGCATTTTAAAAGGTAATGATTTTCTAAGCCGCCTGTGCGGCGGGGAACCGCACTATAACACCTAAAAAAAGAGTTACAACAGCCACTTAGCTTCTTTTGGTTGAAAACACCAATCAAAATAAGGGCTGTTGTAACCTGTTGATTTATTTCAGGTTGTTAAAGGGCAGAAAAATAAAGGTCAAAATAGAGGCAGGCTTTGTCCTTTGCTTAAGCCGTAGGTGCTAAAGCCAGTTTCATTGTTAACGGGTTCTACTTGCTCAGCGTTGATAAACAACCTGAACGGATGGTTGTTACCCAGACTTTTAAGTTGAATAAAAGGCGCATCCGTCCACTCGGGTTGAAAGTCACGTCTTTCCTCCAACGCCTGTTGCAGGCTGATCCCCTTGCGTTTTGCGGCTCGCCGCGCGAGTCGCTCTTTACTGGATTTGGTGCGCAGCCTTGTGAAACGAATATGGCTTTTTACCTGTTCAGGTGTTTCACGAATGCTGGTGATGTGAACATAGTCCATTAATCGCTCCATCCATTGGGGCAGGTTTAACCTTTGCAGTTGAGACTCGTCGAGTGCAAAAACCCGCAGTTTACGGCCCAGACGATGTTTTTCGGCATTAAATTCCGGGAAGGTGACGCCGAAGGGGGAAGCTCCATCGGCATTTTTGTTTTCAACCAGCGCAAGGTGCAGCTGTTGATAGACCTTCCCCCACAGGAAGTGATGACCAATGTCATCACTGGGCAGCAGGGTGATATCGAGATAGGCTTTCATAGCATCCCCTATTTATCGCTTTCGCCAAACACGCCGCCACGCACCAATACCGCCATCACGTAGTGCTCATCCTCCAGTCGTTCCAGCGATTCACCGCGTGCCCATTTGTCGAAAAAGCTGTAAAAATCCTGCTTATCCTTGGGTGTACGGTAGGCTTTGCCAAGGTTGGTGACAGCACCGTAGGGTTCAATGGCGATGGGGCCTGCGGAGCTTTCCGGGTCGTCAAACTCCGGGTACCAGGTATCGATGGTGCGCAGGGCGTTGCCGATTTTCTGCGAGTGCATGGCGGCGACGTCGTCGACTGAGTAAAGAATTTTGCTTTTGTTACCTTTGCCCTTATCCAGTACCAGCTCTTCGCTGGGATAGACATCCTGGGCTTTGCCGATCTGCGCGTAGCAGGTGATGTCGAGCATCAGGAAATCGTCGTCACTGGCCAGTGCTTTGGCGATGCGGGAGGCCAGGTCATTGACCTGGCTGTCGTCGACATCGAAGTTGCGGGTGCTGAACTGGCTGGCATCAAACTGCCAGGTCTGTTCTGCACCTTTATTTAAGGCTTTTACCTGTACATCGATACTTTCTGAACCGACCCGGTTACGCCATAAAAAACGCGCATTGGCGATGTTGAGCGCATAGCGCCGTGCCAGTTCCCGAAAGCCTTCCTGGGCGGCGTAGGTTTTCGCTGCTGCGCTGTAGCTTTGCTTGAAGGCGGCATTGTTACAGGCCGAGGGTTGGTGGATACCGCCGAGAATTTTTAGGGTGAAGTGCAGTTTCAGAGTGTCCTGCTCCGGTTCCAGGGCACAGGCGTCAACGGTTTGCAGATTGGCTTTTTCCACTTCATTGTTCAGTTTTGCCGGATCGTTTTGAATCGCGGGTTTCAAACGGTTGGAAATGGTGCCACGTACTGATTTTTCCTTGAGCCTGAGAGGTGTTGCCTGCTCACGCTGGTCCCATTGAGTGCCGTACATATAACCGTCAGAGGGCACTAACTTTTTTTCAAAGGCCAGTACGGATGCAGTGTTTTCATTTTTAGCCATGGGAATTACTCCTTTAATTAAACAGTTTTGAAAAACGGTCGGTGCTTTCAGTTGGTTGCTCAGGGGTGCCTTGCTGGCACAGATAGAGGTTGTTGTCCGCTTCGTGACGGTAATGCCAGAACAGTTCATCGGGGCTGGTCATTTTGTAGGGCATTTTGAATTCGCCCAGCGTGACAATGCTTTCGGCAAAACGGTGCGGGGTATCGGGGTTACGCTGGTTTTTCGCCTGCCCCAGTTCGCTGATGCCGTGAAAGCCGGTGGCGATGGGCACGATCCAGCCGGGCTCTTTACGGTGGCTGGACCAGCTGACCTTTAACTCACCATTGTGTTCCTGCTGTTTGCATTGGTGGTGGATGGCCAGATAATCCAGCAGCGCATCCATGGCATCCTGCCCTTGGGCCATGGCGTCTGCCATCAAGTCACGTCGTTCGATCAGGGCATAGCCGGGCATCAAGCTGGTTTTGAGTTGAGTGAAATCCCGATGAATAGCCGGGTCGCCAAACTCAAGAATATCGCCGCCAGCGATTTTCATATTGGCGTTCAGAATCTGGCTGATGAGGTTCAGCAGCTTTTCTTCATCCAGATCATCTATACCCTGGCATTCGATGACCAGACTGACCTCCAAATGGCAGCGTGCTTCTTCAATAAATGAAGGCCTTTCTGCGTTACCTTTAGGTTTGTCTTTTTTTGGTGCTGGCTCCAAAGAGTTTCCAGTGCCAATGATGGAATATTCATAGTCACCGGGGCCCCGGTAGGTTTGCAGGTCAAACTGGTGGGAGACAACGCCGACCCCCGTAAACTGTACCGGCATGTCTTGCGCGTTGAGTTTACGCTGTAGCGCGTGCGCCGCACCTAGCCAGGCGGTCATGGCAGGAAAACCAATGGTAAAGGGGCTGGAGAGGGCGTTAGCGTTGTGGATACGCAGGTGGGGAATGCGTAGCATTGCAGTGTTCATCGCAGCACCTCCCGGTGGCTTTCGATCAGTTGTCGAATGTGGCTGACTTCCGCAGCGCCCAGTACCAGAGCCTTTTTCATTGTCTTTTTATAGGCCTCCAAAAGCCAATGGGTGATCTTTTTGCAGAGTTGGTCCAGCCAGTCATTGGCTTCGGCACGTTCCGTTTCAAAACCGGGGCATAACCAGACTTTCTGGTAATGATCCAGATGACTGCTGTCTTCTCGGTATTGCTCTCTCGCCACCTGACGCAGCACGGCCATACGTTCAATCACCGCGTCAAATACCGCCAGAATATGCTGGTCGCGGCCGCCTTCCAGATTGCGCCTTGGTATGTCGCTATTGCTATCGGCTTGAAAAATATGGTGAAGCTTGTTTAAAGAATCTCGCACATCGTAGTAACGGATGGACTCGACAAAAAAATTGCGGGTTGGGAAGCGGATATCGCGTTTTGCCAGATGCGGAGGGGTCGACAATAACAGCCGGGCTTTGCCGCCGTTTTGATTATTCAAGACACTGATGTTCTGAGGTTTGGTGCCGCCATAACCAATGGTGGTGATGTTATAGATTTCTGCAAAACCCTGGTCGCTATACTCATTGTTACGTTTAAGGGTGCGCAGTTGCTTGATCTCTTCGGAAAAGCGCAGCCTATCAATACGTTTGCGCAACTCGTAAATCATCCCGGAGTTACTGAGAATCGAGAGCTGGTGGTAATGGTCGTCGACTGGAAAATACACCTGTTTGATTTTTGAGCTGGTGACAGATTCCTGGCTGCTGCTCGCCATTGCCAAAAAACCATCCTTCAGGGTTTGATAGTTTTCTGACTGGATGGATAACAGGGCCTTGGCCGTGTCGCTATCCTGTTGAATGTGCTTGAGCAGCGACTCACCGTCCTGCATGGTCAGGTTGAGAAACTTATACACATCCAGTGCGGCGGCATTACCCAGCGCGTCACTTTCTGCTTCGACATTACCGGTGCGCAGGTAACCGTCGGCCTGACGTACTGCATCGGCAATGATTGAGGTCACATAACCGTTTTTATTTTTACGTGCACTGGGATGACTAAAGGTGCATGGATGGGTTGAAATGCTGATCTGTCCTGCGCGTTTAGCCGCATGCGGCAGCCACTGTTCGCCTGAAAAAAGCATTTCAGATTCCGCGTGCTTGGCCTGGGTTTCCTCATCGGACATGGATGCCTTGAGGCTTTTTTTAAGCCAGGCCTCCTTACGTTCGGCAAAGAACGCCTGTATTGCTGGATCGGGCATAACTTATCTCCTTTCTTCCGTAAAAAGTCCTAATTGATCGTTATAAAAAAGGTCGCCGCTTTGCTGTTCCCGAAGGTTTAGTTCACCGTAGCGCAGAGCAGCGGTTTGCAGGTTGATATCACGCAGTTCCGCCTGTTGTGTTAGCAGATCGTCGTAATTGCGCACCAGCCAAAGGCGATTGCGCTGCTCTGTGCTGAGGGTGACGGCTTCGATGCGATGAACACTGGCCTGGTTAAGCGGTTCGTTGGCGTTGTTATCACACAATAATTCGCCCTGTTCATTGCGCTGCCAGAAGATGATTTCATTCCCATCACCCGGCCCACGATACAGCAGGATGCTGGCTTCACTTTGGCGAAAGCGATTCAGTGCCTGCGGTAGTGCAGTCAGAAACCAGGCCTGAGTGAGATAGCCTTGCAGTGTGTGCGGGCCTTTGTTGGTGGGGCTGTTCAGCTGGTCGGTAATGACGGCGTGTTCAAGCAAGGCGAACAGTGGCGTGCTGTCATCGCATTGGATGCGGGGAATGGCATCCAGGCGCTCGGCAATTTTCTGTAAATCCAGCAATTCCGCCAAATTATGGGTTTTAAAGTGTGGAGGTCGGCCGTGACTTAAGGGGCTATCTGACTCAAAGCCCGGGCGGCAAAAACGCGCTTTGTCACTTGTTTCCCCATCACGAATCGTGCGCCAGTTATATTGCAGCAGGCCGATATTGGGCTGGCTGACTTCACTGTCGCGGTGACGGCGCACCCGGCCAGCCAGCTGGATAATAGAGCGGTAGGAGGAGGGCTCTACAATCGCCCAGTCAAAGTCGTGATCGCGACCGACTTCCTCCACCGGCGTGGCAACCAGCATAAAGATAACGTTGGTAATGGGCTGGATGGCATTAGCGATGCCATCCAAGTGCTGACGAATTAGGTTGTTGGCAAAGGCTTTAGGCTCTGCGCCGGGTTGTTCCTTGCGCTTTAATACGTCATCCAGGTGTTGTTCCTGCGTGTGCCGCAACAGCAGTACCTGCTGGCTGTGGTAGGGCAGCACGCGAATCTCAGTATCATCAGGCCAGTCGCAATCAAGCAGGTAGCGTGTCAGGGCGATACAGGGCGGAATATTGGCGATGCGAATCACGCCAAAGGAAACAGCCAGCCCGGTTTTGCTGTCGGTTTGTTGGTGGGCGCTGTGCTTTTGCAGTGCCTCGCGGCGAATAGTTTCAAACCAGGCCTGTTGTTTGGTTGGCGTGTCAGTTTGTGACGTCTCATCCAGTACGGGCTGGCAATCAACGATATTGGCTTTACGCTTCGCTGCTTGTTTACATAAATGCCCGACTCGTTTTTCGATAAAGTCAGTGTGCTCGCGATGATACTGCTCGGCAGCTTGCTGGCTGACGTTGTCGGTTACCTGTGTGGAGAATTCGTCAATCCAGGCACAACCGATGCGCTGGCTGGCATTGCGGGTTTTGGCAAATAGCTGCCAGCCTTCGCGATAGCAGTTGAAATAGCCTTCGGCCAAATCCGGTGGAATGGTGGCGGAGGAAATCATTACCTTGCGACCCAGCATGCCGGCCAGATGAATCAAACGGCCAATGGCGATAGCGTCGGAGCCGGTGAAATCGTCCACTTCATCAATGACCAGATCCGATGACATCAGGCGCAGGCAGGGCAGGATATAACGCCCACCGCGAGTGGTTTCCGTAGCCGCCATCATGTGGTCGATGGTACAGGTGAGGATGGGAGCGTAGAGGAACTGTCGATCTTTATGGTTTGTTAGCAGCGTGTCCATGCCCTGTTCTGGCAGGTCGCCGTCAAAATCAATGGCATCGTTATCTGCCAACAGCGTTTCCTGTGATTCAGAACAGCTTGCGAGAATTCGCTTTTGAACCGCCTGCTGCTTGTCCTGTTCATGCAGTTCGACAATGGCTTTGGAGCCGATCAATACTGCCAGATCACTGCCATCGCTGTGCTGAAAAATACGCTCGCGGTATTCGTCGCCCGTTTGCAGCGTCAGGGTACGCAGGCCCAGCGCCAGAATATAGCGCAGAATGTCGTTATGTTCGGACAAGGCCATCATCACCTTGGCATTGGCATAAGTTTTACCGCAGCCGGTACTGGCCATGTTGACGGCAAAAAAGCCTTGCCTCTGGTCATTTTGCTGGCAGCGCCACTGGCGTATTTTGCTCACAGCCCTATCCTGCCAAGCATAGGTGGCCGGGCTTTTTTTCTTCAGCGCGGCGGTATTAGTGGTATCCGGTAACGCCTGTTCAAGCTGTGGTAGTTTGCGTACATTGCGCTTTGCCTGCTGATAGACGCCGACCAGATGTTGATCCAGCGCCTGTTTGGCTGAGCCGTCTTTTTGTGTGTTGGCAATCATGCCCGTGGTGTTTTTCCAGGGGCCTGAATCTTCCAGAGTTAGCGAAGAATAAAAATGGTCGCCCAGCATCAGGCTCAGACGGGCGTGATGCAGAATCAGTCGGTAGCTGCCATCATTCATTGTTTTTTCAATCAGCGTCTGTTGACCGTTGAGCTTGTTCGCCCAGCGTTTGAGTTCTTTCAGCCAGGGCTGCGCGTTATCCAATAAGCCTTTGGGGAAACTCAGGCAGTCTTTGACCTGCTCTCGCCAGCCATCAAATTCATTACGATAACCCCATTCTGCGTCGAGCTGTGCGAGCAGTTGGTCAATGGTCTCGGCGGGTTTGCAGTTGTCGAGTAATTGGCTTGGTTTGCCTTTTCGTAGAGGTAAGCGGTGGTGGGTCAAGATTAACCAGGCAACCAGTTTGGCGGCTGGAGGTAATCCGGTAAGTGGTTTTTCGATTGCTTGCAGGTTGGTACGTAATAGCGTTTGTTCGTTAATTTCGCCCGATGCCAGCAGTTTGAGCCAGCCTTCGTCTGTGTTTACTCCGGTACTGCTGATCAGAGCTTTTAGCAGCACACAGGAAACCCACTCATGGCGTAGTGCGTCGCCGTATTTACCTTGGTAATCTTTGGATAGTTTTTCCTGAAAACGAGCGCTGGCCTTACCCCAGTCGTGAAGCAGTGCTGCCAATGATGCAAGTGACTGAATCACCGGCAGATAATGCCAGTCAGCCAAATCATCTCGATAGCTGTGGTTGGTTTTGGTGCTATTTACCGGAACGATTCCTTGAGAATTAAATTTATCTTTATTGCCCACCACCCAGACTAGCTCCGAACGTGATCGGCTGCGCAGCCAGTGGCAGGCAACGGCGGTGTTTTTACTGGCCGTTTTGCGCAGCAGTTTTTTGACTGCGAGTAGGCCCTCTTCGGTGATCACGGTTTGCCAGGTGTTGTCACCGATGCGGTTAGCAAAGGCGTCTAGTACTCGGCGCGAGCGGTTTAGGGCTTTCTTTTCGCACTGGGAAATAAAGGTGACCATCATGGCTAGCTGTCTTCCCAGTCAGATTTCAGGGCAATGTCTTTCACCTGCTCGAACATAAAGTCGAGGGCTTTGTGGTCGGTAAAAGCCTGCAAGCACTGTTGGCGGAATTCCTGTTCGCTGGCGCCTTCCTGAGCACAAATAAAAGCCCAGGGGAGAACCAGGGCATCCTTGATTAAATCGGCGACGTCAAATACAAGGGCACCGCGGCGGGTTTTACCGTGCATGACGGCAAAACCATGGGGTATGCCAAGTACCCACAGGGTGGTGGCTGCCAGACCATAGGCGAGGTAGTTGCCATGGTTGAGAAATGCATTGGCGTTGTCCTGCGCTTCTCGGCTTCGTACAAAGTTCTTTTGTTGGGTGCGGTAAGCGGCGATTTTGTAGAGGCGTTTGGTGAGTTCGGCTTCGGTTTGCAGCAGCTTGCCGACACTGGGGGCTGTTCCGATTTTCTGTTTAAAACCAGTCAGGCTTTGCTGGATGTCTTGATCGTCGCTAAAAAATCCATTGACGCGTAGGTCACGGTCTTTAGACCAAACTATTTTAAGATACTCGACACGATATCGTTGGAACTGACGTGCTGCCAGTAGACGTTTATGTTCATCGAACCAGAAACCTAGCCAGCCTTGCACGTATTCAGTGGGCCTGTATTCGCTTTGTGGAGACAGCCATTCGATGTCATTCGCCATTAGCAAGGGTGTGGCTCCGCCACCGCAAAAACCAACCAGTACGCCGGCCTGGGCCAGCATTCGCATAGCAGCTTGTGTGATAGAGGTTCCGGTACCCAACAGCAGGCAGGTGGTATTGGCGATGGGGATATTCCAATATTGGTTTTCCTCCTTTGCTTCGGTGAGGTAGAGGACGCGGCCATCCTTTTGCATCACACGGCACTTGTCCAAGTAATAAATGTTCGCTCTTTTTGAGTGGAGGATAGCCTTGAGGTCAGTGAGTTGTTCCATTTTTTTGCCTTGCTGCGATGAAACGCCAGTAACTTAGCCGTTTCTGGATAGTAAATGGGCGTGTAATGAAGGTAAGCGTAGAAAAATTTACTGCGGGTTTATGGGCGGTTGGTAAACTCCCGGTGTACTGATTCGGGGGGAAAACTTGGCGAGGGTGCGCCTGAAGGTGAGCCCAACAGTGTGTCTGGATTTGTTGGAAATGGCCATGCTGTCTTGCTTTATCCACTCGTTGTCCTTAACGATTTTGTCCGTGTTAAATAGTTCAAGCATTTAATTTAAAGCAGTCTTAGCAAGCGGTGTCCACTTCATTGGGGAAATTACGAGATAATTTTTTTATGAATGGAGTATAACTGTAACTGTTCTGGGTTGTTTCGCAGTTTGTTACGTCTTCAACTTGAGGAATTAAAGCAAACATGGATAGGATTCAATGCATTACCCCCATTGACGGCAGCCTTTATGTGGAGCGGAGGTTGGCTAATGATGCCGAGATTCGTATGGCGCTGGATTTTGCCGTACCCGCCCAGCAATTATGGAGGCAAACGCCCCTGTCCGAACGTAAGGCGCTGTGCAGCCGCGCTGTGGACGCTTTTGTGGCTCGTGCCGATGAGATTGCCGAAGAAATCACCTGGCAGATGGGACGGCCCATCTCTCAGGCGCCCGCTGAAGTGGCCGGTTTTGAAGAGCGTGCCCGCTATTTAATCGACATCAGCGAGATGGCGCTTTCGGATTTCCACCCTCAGCCAAAACCAGGTTTTAACCGCTTTATACGGCGTGAGCCGCTTGGCATCGTATTGGTCATTGCGCCCTGGAATTACCCCTACCTGACTGCGGTGAACTCAATTATTCCGGCCCTGTTGGCCGGTAATAGTGTGATTCTGAAACACTCAGCACAAACGCCTCTGTGTGCTGAACGGCTGAAACAGGCCTTCTGCGAAGCGGGTTTGCCTTCAGGTGTTTTCCAATACCTGCACCTTGATCACTTTGCCACCGAGCGCCTGATAAAGGCACCGGAAATCGACTTTATTGCTTTTACGGGGTCAGTGGCTGGCGGAAAAGCCGTACAGCAGGTAGCGAGCGCTCGTTTTGTCGGCCTGGGGCTTGAATTGGGCGGAAAGGATCCGGCCTATGTGCGCCATGACGCCGATTTGCAAGCGGCTATTTCCAGCCTGACCGATGGCGCCTTTTATAACTCAGGGCAGTCCTGCTGCGGTATAGAGCGTATTTATGTGGCTGAAAACCTGTTTGATGCCTTTGTCGAGGGTGTGGTCAGTGAGGTGAATGATTATCAACTGGGGCGTCCGGATGACCCGGAAACAACCCTTGGACCTTTGGTGAAAACCGCCGCGGCGGATTTTGTCCGCGACCAGATTGATGAGGCAGTGGTTGCGGGTGCTGTGCCGCTGATCAATGAAAGCGATTTTGCCTGCGATCAGTCGGGAACCCCGTATCTTTCGCCACAGGTACTGATTGACGTCGATCATAGTATGCGTGTGATGAAAGAGGAAAGCTTCGGGCCGGTTGTGGGTATCATGCCGGTGCGGGACGATGCCGAGGCGATACAATTAATGAACGACAGCAACTACGGCCTCACGGCGGCAGTATTTAGCCAGGATGAGGCCGCAGCAATGCGGATCGGCCGACAACTGCAAACCGGCACATTTTTTATGAATCGCTGCGATTACCTGGATCCGGCTTTGGCATGGAGTGGCATCAAGTATTCCGGACGTGGATGCAGCTTGTCGATCCTGGGGTTTGAGCAGCTAACCCGTCCCAAGTCTTATCACCTGAAGAGGCTTTAATCATGCTGGTTACAAATTGGAATTATCCGACGGCTATGCGTGTTGGTGCCGGTCGTATTCGGGAGTTGCCAATGTTATGCCGCCAACAGGGCATGACGGCGCCTTTGCTGGTGACAGACTCGGGATTGGCCAGGTTGCCTATGGTGGCAAAGCTGCTAGCCTGCTGTGAAGCGCAGGGGTTAAAGGTTGATTTGTTTAGTGGTGTTAAATCCAACCCAACGGGCAGCAACGTTGCTGCCGGGGCGGATGCTTTCAGGCAAGGAGAGCACGACGGTGTCATTGCCCTGGGTGGCGGCAGTGGCCTGGATGTTGGCAAAGCCATTGCGGTTGTGGCGCGCCAGGCCTGTTCGCTCTGGGATTTGGAGGATATCGGCGATAACTGGCAGCGTGCAGATGCCAGTAAAATTGTGCCAGTGATTGCCGTGCCGACAACCGCGGGAACCGGGTCTGAGGTGGGGCGGGCATCGGTCATCGTGAATGAAGATGAAGCGCGTAAAGTCATTATTTTCCACCCGGACATGATGCCAAATATGGTGATTCTCGACCCTGAGCTGACCACCGGGCTGGCCCCTCAACTGACAGCGGCGACGGGGATGGATGCCCTGTCCCATAATCTTGAGGCTTACTGTTCGCCAGCCTATCACCCGATGGCGGTGGGAATCGCCGTAGAGGGAATTCGGCTGATCAAAGATCATCTTCCGGTTGTGGTAAAGCAAGGAGAAAATATCGAGGCACGATTGCAGATGCTGGCGGCTTCTTCCATGGGCGCAACGGCCTTTCAGCGCGGGTTGGGGGCGATGCATGCCTTGGCTCACCCTTTGGGGGCGGTTTACGATGTCCATCACGGACTGCTGAACGCGGTATTAATGCCCTATGTTTTAACCGCCAATCGTCAGGCCATTAACGAGCCGATTAACCGTTTGTCCCAGTATCTGGGGTTAACGGCGGGTTTCGATGCCTTCCTGGCGTGGGTATTGGCGTTGAGGCAGGGTATTGGCATACCCCATTCCTTACAGGGCCTGCTTCCCGATGCGGACCGGCTTGATGAAATCGGTACGATGGCCACGCAGGACCCATCGGCAGCCACGAATCCAATACCTTTCGAGGCCAAGGATTACGCGGCGATAGTTCGTCGCGCCTACGAGGGCGTTGTGTAGTCAGTGCCGACCCTCCTGGTACCAGGCAGAAAGCCGTTTTATTTCCGGTGCCTGGCTATTGGCTCCGGGCCAGGAATCCACCGCATATCGTTCACCGCTACTCAATGCTTCAATGGTGGCGGTATTGTGTGGCCAGCGTCCGTCTACCAGGTAACCGCGCCTGGCCGGAGGGGAAATCCGGTGCCAGCGCAGTAAATGGTCTGCCTGCAGCATTTTCAGGTAAGTGCTGGTGTTAACCGTTTCGTCGATGCAATCCTGCTGCCCGTACGGGTCTTTGAAGTTAGGCGATTTAGGCAGGTCTGTGCTGATCCCGCTGATTTCACCTGCCTGTTGTTCAAGCAGGCTGATTGCTTGGGCGATGTGCTGCCGTTCCTGTTCGGCACTCAAATTCTCCTCGGCAAATAGTAGCGTGATTTTTTGCCATGTGGCGTCAGGCAAGGATACGGATGCTTTGTAGCGGCAGCTATAACCGTGGCACAGGTCAAACTGTTTGGGAGTTGGATTTTTATCGGCGTACCAGGTTAACAGGTATCCAGAGGTGCTGGTACAGCCTGCAAGAAGGCCAAAAAGCGTGATGAGGAAACGTTTTACAGGCGTCATCCTGCATTTCTAGCATGTTGCTGAGGGGATGAAAACTGCCACCGGGCCAGTTGGGTCGGTGGCAGTTTTGTTGAAAAGCCGTTATCCGAAATAGATGTTAGAGCCTGTAACGACCAGGATGCCGGCGATAACGGTCACATAGGGCCATATGCCTGCTTTCCTCTCGAAAGAGCTGGAATCATTCATGTCCACATGCAGGTCCTCAAGCATCCGCCGGGGGTATTGGCCGCGATCGGTGACATAATGCCGATACATAAATACCGGAATAATCAGGGTGATAACGATTATCCCCGTTATCAGGGTACCTGAGCCCCATACGTTTGCACCGGCGCCGAGGAAGACCAGGTTCAGGAAAGACAAAACGACACCGATTGCCAGCAGCCAGGTTGGCGCGCGCCAGGGCCGTGGGGCGTGCCCGCTGTCTAGGCGGTGAATCCAGCCCGAGTTCAGGTTCATGAAGTTGAAAACGATGTAACAGCAGTTGGAGACCGCCAGGACAAACAGGTAGTCGGACATTAGCAGCAGAATCAGGTTAAAACTTAAGTCTGTCCACATGGCGTTGGTTGGCGCGCCATGCTCGTTTACCTCGCTGAGGTATTTGGGCAGCCAGCCGTCCACGGAGCCCTGGTACAGCGTACGGGAGGAGCCGGCCATGGAGGTGCTTACAGCCAGAATTAATGCAAAAACCAGCATAATGACCAGCAGGTTGCCGACAAAGGCGCCACCGCCGACCATGTGGGCCATAGCAGCGGCAACGCCCGTTCCATCGACAATACCTTCATCTAACATGCCTTCAACGCCCAGCGACCCCTGAAAAGAAAGTGGAACCAGCGTAAATACGGCGATACATAGAAGTCCGGCGTAAAAGATCGCTTTAAAGGTGTCTGTGGCGGGGTTCTTGAATTCGCTGGTATAACAAATGGCGGTTTCAAAACCGTAGGTCGACCAGGCCGCGATGAACATGCCACCCAGGAATAATGTCCAACCGTCGATATTCCACTGCCATTGCGAAGAATCGAGAATGACGGCACCTGTTTCGTCGTAGGCGATCGGGGCAAAGGGCAGGAAGTTAGCCATTACCACGTCGCCTGTTAATAAAGGAACCACACCGATTACCATCAGTGGAACGAGTGTGGCAATCGCCAGGATCGTCTGAATTTTCGCCAGTTTGGAAATACCGTGGTGTTGAACGGCAAATACGGCAAGCAGGATTGTGGCTGCGACAATGAAGGTGGCATCAATCCGCAGGCTTAAGCCTTCCTTCATGCCATCAAGGTTGAGCAGGGTAATTTCCCAGGTATTAATTATCGAATCGGCGGGAAACAGTGCAGTAAGGATATAACCCGCTCCAATCCCGGTACCGATGGCCAGTACAGGCGTCCAGGCGACCCAGTTACACCAGACTGAGATAGGAGCCAGAATTTTACCGTAGCGTAGCCAGGCGGCGGCCCCATATACTGAAGCGCCACCGGATTTGCTGGGAAACATGCCGGCGATTTCTGCATAGGTGAAGGCCTGTAAAAAGCCGAAAATTACAGAAATGGCCCAAACCATCCATGATGGAGAACCCACTGTGGCAGCGATACCGCCGATTGAAAAAAGCACCAATGCCGGCACACCGGCGGCCACCCAAAAGGCGCCTTTCCAGGTGATTGATCGTTGCAACTCTCCGGACGACGGTCCGCTAACCGACGATAGGCTGATAGTTCCGGTTGTCATTACACTGTCCCTTGTTTGTTCTGTGTTAAAGAAGAAGGTAATTACACAGCATTTTTTTGGTTCTTTTTTGCTGCATAAATGCAAAACCCCGAGCTCATTAAATTCAGGGCATCTAGAACAGTGTAGTAGAGATTTCTAAAGTGGGGAGGGCGGAAGGCGGAAAGATTAGCGTAATAAAAAAGGGGGCAATTCATGCCCCCTTATTGAGTCGAACCGTTATTTTGCTTTTAGCTTTTTACGGCTACCCAGCAGGACTAGCCCAAGGCCTAACAGCGCTGCTGTAGCTGGAAGAGGGACGCGATTGTCGCCTTTATAGCCACTCACGGCTTTGAGCTTAAAGTAGTCATAACCGTCCCTGATCAGGGAGTCCCCGGAAATGAAGTGGTTGTAGGCACCGATAAGCCAGTAACTTGAAGCCACATCGCCATCATTGCCAATTGATGTCAGGCCATCACTGGGGCGAATGTCCTCCGGGTTGCTGATCAGGGTCCAGCCCGCGTTAGTGAGCCCGCGTGTGCTGCCCGAGGTGTCCGTGGTGTCGGAGTTTCTTAAGAGCATGTCGGAGCGGGTAAAGGTGGGGAAAGCTCCGGAACCTGTAAAGGCCATGACCGTCATATCAGTGTCGTAGCTGCTGCTGGAGGGCCAGCCAATTTGTAGTTGCTTAAGGGTGGTGGGCATTTGGAATTCAAGTAACAGGAATTCATGAACACCACGGTTATCGACGGCGTGCTCAGGTGTGCTTTCAGGGCCAGCGCCAATACCGCCTGAAAACAGGCGCAGGTTGGTTTGGGCATACTCGGCATTTGCACCTGAATAGTTGGTGTCCCATGCGGTGGCTGTAACGTTGTTGCCTGCCGCCCCCACTGTCATTTGGTTGCTGCTGATGCTGCCGTTAAAGTCCCAGGTTGTCCATGTGACCGCGGCTTGGGCTGATGCCGAGCAAAGAGTCAACGCAAAGCCGATTCCCAGTGCTTTTTTTAATGTTTTTAATGGGGTCATGCTGTTTACCCTTCCTTAAGTTTTGTTTTCACGACGCAAATAACCAGTCTGCAGTTTGGTCTGCAATTTATATGCCTAAAAATATTAGGCTTTTACTTTCAATGGGCTACGGTTGTACTTGCTCATTTTTTTATGCGTCTTTAGCGTTCTTGTAAAAATTTTTGACAGCTCTTTTCAGGTTTCCTGCTCCAACTGTTCGAGCAAGGTTAATGCCTGTTCGTGTCCCTCAAAGGGTGTTGCGGATTTGATGGCTGTGCGCAATTCGGCAAGGGCTTCCTTATTCCGGCCGAGTGCATGGAGAGCGACCGCCAGGTGATAACGGATTTCCGGATTGGCCGATGCGCGTGTTACGGCTTCGCGGAGGAAAGGCAGGGCTTCAGCCGGTGTGTTGTTTTCAACCAGGAGCCAGCCCAGAGTGTCGTTGATCAAGGGAGCATTCGGCACAAGCGCATAGGCTTTGCGAGCGTAGGAAATTGCTTCATCGAGCTGACCCTGTTTGTACAGGGCGTAACTCAGGTTGTTATAGAATGCCGGCGCGACATTGGGCTGTTCGACCATTGTTTGGTAGAGGCGTACAGCATCGGCATACCTGCCCTTGGACAGGTAAAACTCGGCCAGCGCATTTTGGGCTACCCGGTCCTGGGGGTTCTCAGACAGCCAGTTGACCAAAATTGATTCGGCCTGATCGTCCTGGTTATTGGTGCGAAGCGCGATGTGCAGGCTGAGCAGTTGTCCGGTATTTTTGCCGAGCTCCAGGGCGCGGGTATAGCTTGGAATAGCGTCGCTGAACTGGCCGCGTTTCATACGCACATCGCCAACCAGCATATAGCCCGCGGGCCTGTCGGGGAAATCGTCAATCAGCTGTTTGGCCCGCTCCATGGCGGGTTCAAGGCGATCCAATTGAATTTCGATGTCGGTTAACATCACTTTTGTTTCAAAATGTCCCGGGTTGCCCTGCAGCCCCCTGAACAGGGTGTAGCTGGCTTCCTCCAGAGAATCCGCGGCGACTTGATAACGGGCAATCTTTAAGAGCCATTGGGTATTAAAGTCGGCTTCGGTGGCCATACGACGCAGTAAGGAAAGCAACTGTTTCCTTTCCTGCAAAGCTGCCAGTACTTTTGCCTGCGCTTCCTGTGCATGCAGGTTGCCCTCGTGGATCGCCTCCTGGTCGAGAGATAGTTTGAGGGCCTGCTGCAGTTCGCCACTTTCGATATAGAGATCGATCAGGTAGCTGTTAATGGTAAAGGACTTGGGAGCGGCTGCGGCAGCACTTTTTGCCCAGCGCAGGGCTTCACTTAAGTTATTTTGGGCGTGCAATAACTGGGCCATTTCCAGCATGAGTTGAGGGTTATCAGGTGAAGCTTTAATCAACCGGTCCAGAATAGCTTTGGCTGCGGCATAGTTTTGCTGTTGGAGCTCGATTTTTGCAAGATTACGTTGTACGGAAACGTTGTCAGGGGCCGTTTCAAGCAGGGTTGTAAAGCGAGACTTCGCTTCGTTGAGCTCTCCGGTGCCGACCAGCGCGATGGCAAGCAGGTTCTGCTTTGATATATCTTCCGGGTGCTGTTCGGCCAGTTTTCTGGCAATAACTAACGCCTCGTCAAACCTTTGCTGGTTGAGCAGGGTAACGGCTAGGGCCATCCCGGAGGCGGTTTGTTGTTGCTCTGAAAGAAAAAGGCTGTTCAGCTCGCTCATGCCCTGCTCAAGGAAGCCGGCGTTCATTTTCGAAATAGCCAGTTGCGTTTTCAGCTGCGGATCGTCCCCGCTCTGATTGAGTGCGTTTTCAAAGGTTAAAATCGATTGCTTATGGTTACCTGCGCTGTCGTAAGCCTGAGCCAGCAAGCTTAAAATGCCAGGGTCGTTGGGTCTTAACGCGCGCATTTTTTCCAGAATGCTGGTTGCATTTCGGAATTCGCCCTGGCGCATATAAACATTGGCAAGGACACGCTGGGGTGCCAGTTCATTGGGGGATGCCTCTACGTAGACTTCCAGATAGTCACGGGCCGATTCCAGGTTATTGAGGCTGTAGTTGGCAATAGCCGCAACCATGAGCAGTTGCAGATTCCGGGTGAAAATTTCCGGGCCGAGGGCATCCAGAAGATTCAGTGTTTCGTTAAGTGCCGTGGAGCTGCCGAATTCATCTCCGGCTTTGGCGAGTGTGACCGCGCGTAAATAACTGACACGGGGGTCATAATGAGCGGATTCGCTGAGTACCGTGAAATCTCCTTCACTGTTTGGGTCGAGATTCAAATCCATCAGCAGGCCAATGCGTGCGATACGGGCATCACTGCGATTGGGGTTTAACTCGATGACTTTTCCGTAGCCTTCAAGCGCACCTTTGCTATCGCCTTGAATATGCTTCAAAGAGGCATCGGTTAACCAGGCGGTTGTGTTCTTCGGATAAATATCCTTCAGGCGATTGGTGAGTTCCTCGGCCTGCTCCAGTTTGCCGGACCTCATCATCAGTGTCGCTTTTAACGCCAGCAGTTCGGCAGCCAAAGGATCCAATTCTTCCGCGGCCGACAAGGAAAGGTTCAGCGCCGGGCGGTTATTGGTTTCCAGCGCCGCCCTGGCTCTAAGCAAATGCAACTCGAGTTTTGTATTGGCTGGTAGCGTTTCATCAACCTTTTGAGCAAGCAGTAAATCGTGTTTGAACTGCATCAAATAGGCTTTGTTAAGGGGGATAGCCAGCAGCGATGGGTCGGCTCCCAGCTCAATCGCATCGCTGAAAGCGGATTCAGCAGCCGTTGGCTTTCCGGTTTCCAGGTAGGCTTTGCCGAGTAAAACGAGAGCGGGTAAAAACTTGGGGTTTTCCTGAAAGGCGTTTTTAAGTTCAATGACCGCTTCGTCAAATTTCTCGCTGTTGTAGTACTTGAGTGCACTTTCGTAGTAGGCGCTGGCTTTGGCAGCATCGCCTTCGGCTGCAGCATATTGACTGGCTAAAACAAGGCTGGAGCACAGCATGAAACGATTTAGGCCTCGTTTAATACCGGTATACAGAGCAGCTTTCATTATGTGAATCTCCATGTGGTGGCAGTAGTTGGGCCTGCCTCACCTGACGTTGTGAGTAAAGTTAGCTGTATCTTCTGTTTTGGGACGGTGCGATGCAAGTTTTGGATGGCTTTTCTGGTAACGGCTAAGGAGGGGCGTGTCGGTTGTTGTTCCTGTTAATGACGCAAATGGCACTTATAGCTTTGATAGCCGGTATCGAATATGCGCAGGATATCGGCCTGCTGTCAGGCTGCTAAGTCGTTTGGACGTTTGAATGGTCGCTGGAGGCGGGAAGTGGCTTTATGGGTTGCTGAGTCAGCCAGGGTTGGGTTAGGGCGCGCAGGATTATTGCTGGCAATAAAAAAGGGCAAGGCCGGAGCCTTACCCTTTTAAACCAAGCTCCAACAAGGCGAAGGAGCTGGTCGCAATCAGAAGCCGCTAGGACTTAGAGTGCTACGATGTTTGAAGCTTGAGGGCCTTTCTGGCCTTGGGAAACTTCGAACTGAACGCGTTGGCCTTCAGTCAGCGTTTTGAAGCCGTCACCAACAATCGCGCTGAAGTGAGCGAAAACGTCTGGGCCGTTTTCTTGCTCAATGAAACCGAAACCTTTAGTTTCGTTGAACCACTTAACAGTACCTGTAGTAGTAGACATAATGTGTAATCCTATTTAAATCAAGAGTAATCAAGCTCTGGGTATATAAACACCCGAGAGCGGGTTGTGCTGGAAGTGTTGCTGTTTACTTATGAAATACAGGACGAGGTACTAACTACAGAAGACTTCGAAACGGTGTGCATAAATAGTAAGGCGTACTTTCAAGCAACCCTGATTATAGAGGGCGATTAGGGGGTGTCAATCAATATCCCTGTTTTATCACAGGATATTTTCTGGTTTGGTTTACCCGAATTGTCCGTCAGGGCGCGGTTTGGCCAGGATTGGAAGGTAGACAAAAACAAAAATAACAAATGCGCTAATCCATAGCAGTTGTGATGCTTTAATCAGGCTCAGGTAGTCGAAAAAGTTTAGCAGTGGCAGAAAGACCCGTGCCACGGTTCCCATGATAAAGAGCGCCAGTGCGATCACGATGGCTTTTGATGGCTGGTGAATATTACGGCCGGTGTGGCCGAGGGCGACACGCGACATCATGCTGAGGGTAGCCAGGCCGATTCCCCCGTAGGCCAGGGCGTGAATGGCAAGGTGCCTGGGTGTATTGAAGAAGTAACTGGTGGCGAACAGTACAAAACCGAGGCAGATGAACCACAGCGCCAGATAAAGACTCCACAACAGGCTGCGTTGCCAGATGATCGGCTGATGCCAGCCAATCAGGCGTATCGCATTAACGGCGGCAATCAGCAGCGCAAGATACGCCGATAGCAGTGGGCTTTTAATGATCAGTTCGCTGATCAAAAAGCCCAAGACGCCAAACAAGCTGGCGAGGTCCAGCCACTTTGAATTGAAAAGCTGTACGTCGTTACCGGCGGCGCGTTCGATAAAGAAGGGCACCACACGGCGGCCAATGGTGAGGATCAGTCCGATAATGGTATACAGGCCGCCATAGATTCCCCACAGGAAGCCACTCTCTATTTTTCCGTATACGCCGAGGAAAAACAAAAAGTTACAGACTAACAGGATCAGCAGTTTGGCGACGACAGCGAACTGTTTATGCTGTTTGCTTTGGATAACGAGGCGGCTGAGTATCACCAGCAAAATGCCAGTGAACAGCAGGTCGCAAATCGCCGAGGCCAGCAGGTAGGATTCGCCCAGGCTGAAGAACAGTCGTGCGGCACCCCATAAACCGAAAAGCAGGGCCAGTTTAAACCCGGTAGGCGTGGGTAAGCCTGTCCAGTTTCTGACGGCTGTGAGCAGGAAACCTGCGATGACCGCCATGGCATAGCCGTAGATCATTTCGTGGGCATGCCATTGAAAACTGGAGATTGGGCTCGTTGGCAAGGTGAACAGATTCAGGAAATAGGCCAGCCATAAAACCACTGAGACGACCGCAAATAACCCGGCCCCCAGAAAGAAAGGGCGAAAGCCAAGGTTGAAGAGGGCCATTGATGGAACGCTATTTTCCTGGATATTCATTGTCTATGGGCAGTCTGTAAATTTGTCCCCATGATCGCATAAAAGCGTCATGGATTAAGAGTGGATTTTGTTTTTATTGGATCGAGGGATCAGCGCGCAGGCGCTCTGCGAGCAAATCGATGAAAGCGCGCACCCTGGCAGATGAAAACCGGCCTTCTCGATGGACGATATTTACCGGTCGTGGTGGCGGTTCGTAATCCTCAAGGATAATCTCTAGTTTGCCCGCTGAAATAAAGGGGGCAACCTGGTAGGACAGGAGCCGGGTAATTCCCAGCCCCTGGAAGGCTGCTTCAATGGCGGCATCATTGCTTGTTACACTCAAGCGCGGTTTTAGGCGTTGCGTCCAGGAATCCCTGGGTTGATGAAAACGCCAGTTCACCGCGTTATTGCCTGCGCTTGATGCGATGATGGAATGTTCCTCTAACTCGCCAGGATGTCGAGGGGATCCATGCTCTGATAAGTATTCAGGCGAAGCGCAGGTGACAATGCGGACCGCACCTACAGGCAAAGCCTGCATTGTCGAGTCGGGTAGCTCTCCAATCCTGATGCCTACGTCAATGCCTTCCTCAAGCAGATTGACTACACGGTCCAAAAACACGGCGGAAACCTCTGTATCAGGGTAGCGCTCCAGGTAGTTGATGATTCCAGGCATGACATGCATGCGACCGAACATGACAGGCGCAGTAATGGTGAGGTGCCCCCGTGGTTCGGCATTGATGCCCGCTGCCGCTTCATCGGCGGCATCCAGGTCCGCAAGGATACGGCGGGCGTCGGTTAAATAACGTTGCCCAGCTTCGGTCGTGCGGACATAACGGGTCGTGCGGTTGAAGAGCTTAACGCCAAGTTGCTCTTCCAAGGTTGCGATGGCGCGGGTCACGGCGGGCGGCGACATGCTTAGGCGTCGGGCACCTGCCGCAAAGCCTTCGGCTTCAGCGACAGCAACAAACACACTCATCAGGTGAAAACGGTCCATTTTTATTATTCCTTTGATAGGAATAATGAATTGTAAAAAATGGATATTCTTCTTTCAATTGGAATTTGTCAAAGTGACCTCACGCTTCATTAAACGGTTTTTTATCCAATGCAGCCTTGGCGAGGAAGAGGGTCATGGGACACAAATTTGCACAAATTGCCTTTACCGATACGGTACGTGAAATCCAGTCTGTTGAAGGCAGTCGCAATGGCTATGCCGCCATGGACAAGGGAGCGGATTACAATGGTGTGATTGGCCCGCGCGAAGCCGGATTTATTGCTTTGCGTGATAGCTTCTACATGGCCAGTGTCAGCGAAACCGGCTGGCCCTATGTGCAGCACCGTGGTGGTCCCGTTGGGTTTCTGAAAGTGATTGATGAGCAGACCCTGGGTTTTGCCGATTTCAGCGGTAACCGCCAGTACGTCAGTGTTGGCAATTTCCGGAAAAACAACCGAGTGGCGCTGTTCTTGATGGATTATCCAAACCGGCGTCGTTTGAAAATACTGGGCCGTGTAGCGGTTGTAAATCCAGAGGATTCAGGCTTGCAGGCGCAGCTGCCTGTTGATGGTTACCGAGCGCGCGTTGAACGGGGGGTGCTCATCCACGTTGAAGCGTTTGACTGGAACTGTTCGCAGCATATTACCCCCCGTTATACAGAAGCCGAGGTGGATAAATTGATTGCGCCGATTCTTAAGGAGAATCGCGATCTGAAGGAGCGGTCACCGGCAAGTAATCGCATCCGCGAACTGGGCGAAGGGCCTATGGAACTGGTCATAACGGGCGTTCGTCAACTGACACCCCATGTGCGTGCCTACGAGCTGCGTGATCTGAATGGAGCGGATTTGCCAGCGGTACAGGCAGGAGCCCACCTGAAGGTGCCTGTTCAGCTCGAAAACGGTGAGGATGTAACGCGTCATTATTCTATCTGTTCAAACCCGGCTCGCCGTGATGCCTATGAAATTGCGGTACTCAGGGACGAAAAAGGTGCCGGAGGATCACGTGCGGTACATAACCTTTTTAAGCTGGGTTTGACGCTTCATTGTGTCTTACCGGAAAACAATTTTTCATTGCACGATGATGCCAGGCCAGCGGTTTTAATTGCCGGGGGGATTGGTATTACACCTATCAAACCCATGGCCCAGGCTCTGCAGTCTCGCGGAAACGATTTGAAAATTCATTATGCGGGTGGAAGCGATGCGGAAATGGCGTTTCGGGATCGGTTGGTCAGGGAGTTTGGCGATGCCATCCGCATCTACCGCTCTTCAGAGAATGAGCGTATGGATCTGCAATCGATTCTCCAGTCCTCTCCAGCAGATGCCGTGTTTTATGTCTGCGGACCAGGGCGTTTGGTTGAGTCGGTTTCAAAAGTTGCCGAGGCACTCAATATTGAAAGCAACCGGATTGTCACTGAGCGATTTTCTGCCGCTATCCCTGTGGATGCCAAACCCGTCCTTGTGAATTTAAAACGTTCAGGAAAGCAGCTGAAAGTGGCTGCAGATCAGACAATTCTTGATGCTGTGCTGGAGGCTGGTGTTGAAATCCCTTTCAGTTGCCGCACCGGGGATTGTAAATCCTGTGCGGTGAAGGTGCTGGAAGGTGAGCCCGATCACCAGGATAGCGCCTTAACTGACGCTGAGCGTAGCGATGCTCAGTTGATGTGCCCCTGCGTGTCGCGCGCTAAAAGCGAGCACTTGGTGCTGGATGTTTAGCGTTCGCCCGGCACGGACTTTACTCAAAAAAATGCACTAATCACCTGAAAGAACACATTAGAAAAGGAGAGATAACCATGTCTAACATTAACTTATATCGTCACGCTTTATCTGGCCACGCTCACAGAGCTGAGCTGATGCTTTCTCTACTTGGCGTGGAGGCCAATATCATCGATGTTGACCTAATGAGCGGTGCCCATAAAACACCTGAATTCTTACAAAAAAATCGTTTTGGACAGGTGCCTGTGTTGGAGGATGACGGTGTGACTGTTGCCGACTCCAACGCGATTCTGGTTTACCTGGCAACCAGGTACGACTTGGAGAGAATTTGGTTGCCAATGGATGCAGCGGAAGCCGCGGACGTTCAGCGTTTTCTGTCAGTGGCAGCGGGCCCCGTAGCTTCCGGCCCGGCTGCTGCGCGTTTGGTCAATGTGTTTGGCGCAGGTCTTGACCACCAAAAGGCTATCGACACCGCCTATGCACTTTTTGATGTGTTGGAGGCGCATCTCGTTGGGCGAACTTGGTTGGCTACGGATCATGCCACTATTGCGGATGTTGCCAACTATGCTTATATCGCTCATGCGCCGGAAGGTGATATATCGCTGGAAAATTACCCAAATATTCGTACGTGGTTAGGGCGTATAGAGACATTGCCGGGTTTTGTTGCGATGCAGGCAACACAGGCAGGGCTGAATCAGGAAGTGGTGTGATTTTATCACCGTGCTGCGGATGCTGTGCTGGCGCTTTATGGCTCTGGAGTGGGCTTGACGCATAACGACCATCGTTACATTAGCGAAGATAGTTTGCTAGGTATTGATTTGCCCCGAAAAGGTATGCATTTTGGTTTTTCGCTGGCGACAGGACATTTCAATAATGACAATAAATGGACTTGACGGTTGGTAATGGCAGTGCTCAAAAGGCGAAAACTGATAAATATGTCAGCATGCCAAAAATTGCCGGTTCTGTGGCGGTTATTTATCAGGATTAGTTTTAACTGCGATTAAGCTATTGAGGGCTTGCTGGTTTCGGCAGGCCTTCATTATTTTGAGTAGCGGGTTTCAAAGGTTCTGTATTCTTCACACAAGGCTTCATATACAGCTAATTCATCTTTGTGTAAATTATTCAACGCATCATTGAACCATTGGTAGAAATTTGAAATTTCTTGCTGGTATTTGTGAACGGTGTTACGCAGTGATAAATCATCTTCACATGAGTTTAAATAGGTTTTGCTTCCTGAACA
The DNA here is from genome assembly GCA_041395865.1 of Pseudomonadales bacterium. Classification (GTDB taxonomy): domain Bacteria; phylum Pseudomonadota; class Gammaproteobacteria; order Pseudomonadales; family IMCC2047; genus IMCC2047. The sequence goes on along the minus strand of JAWKZQ010000004.1, from coordinate 161,217 downwards.
CCATTGGGACCAGCTTATTAGCTCTAATTTATTAAGAGAAAATTTCGATATTGGCGGTTCTTTTGTTTCTGTATCGAATGAAACCTCCATTTTTGAAACTGGGATTCCTTTATGAAGGAAATAATTACGAAGATCTTTAATAAAAAGAGCTAAGGGATTTTGAGCAAAGGTTTTTTGTACTTCAGTCTCATAAAGTTTGAATATAGGTTGCCCTTTATGATGGGTTCTCATATAGGATCGAGTGTGCGAGACGAGAGATTGCGATGATGATAGCAAGTTGTGGAGGTGACGAATTATTTCGTTATGTAAAAAGGATTGCTTTTCACGTGCTTCAACACGCCAAACCTCAGAAATGTTATCCTGATTTTCTATAAAGTCTAAAACTCTCATTAAATCTGCAAAGTTGCCACCAAAGATCAGTAAGCTTTGCTCATGTTGCTTTCTTTTCTTTAAGTATTTATAGCCGGGATCTTCGTTTAGAACTTTTGTAAGTCTCAGGTATTCAGCTGCTTGAGGGTTCAATTGTTGTGGCTCTCCGTAGCAATTTGTATTGAGTTAGGAGGCGGCAGATTGCCACCTCCAGTTACAATGCTAAGCTTTCAAGGCCTTGGCATGGTATGCCACATGGTCAGCCATAAAGGTCGCCATAAAGAAGTAGCTGTGGTCATAGCCGGGCTGGATGCGCAGCTCCAGCGGGTGGCCGTTTGCTTCGCATACTTCCTTCAGCAGTTCGGATTTCAGTTGTTCCACCAGGAAATTGTCGGCATCGCCCTGATCTACGAACAGTGGCAGTCGTTCCTGTGCGGTTTTCACCAGCTCGACCGTGTCGTATTCAGCCCAAGCGGCTTTATCTGAACCGATGTAGTTGCCCAATGCCTTTTCACCCCAGGGACATTGGGTCGGAGCCACGATGGGAGCGAAAGCAGAAACTGATTTGTATTTGCCTGGGTTTTTCAGGGCAATAGTCAGTGCTCCGTGGCCGCCCATAGAGTGGCCCATGATAGACACGCGATCCGCATCAACCGGGAAGTTGGCGTTGATCACGTCAGGCAGTTCTTTGGTGATGTAATCGTACATGTGGTAGTGCTTGCTCCAGGGTTCCTGGGTGGCGTTCACATAAAAACCAGCACCGAGGCCAAAGTCATAGGCGCCTTCAGGGTCGTCGGGTACATCCTCACCACGCGGGCTGGTGTCGGGTGCAACAATGGCCACACCGTGTTCCGCCGCGTATTGTTGCGCGCCGGCTTTTTGTACGAAATTTTCGTCGGTGCAGGTCAGGCCTGACAGCCAGTAAATCACCGGCACTTTGCCGTTGGCAGCCTGGGGTGGCAGATAGATGGAGAAGCGCATGTTGCAGCCCAGTACGGCTGAATTATGGGTGTATTGCAGCTGGTCGCCGCCAAAACACTTGTTGGAGCCAACTTTTTCTAAACTCATGGGAATACCTTTAACGAAATTTAGGGACCTTGAATGGAAAAGGGCCGGGTAAAACCCAGCCCCTTCAAGCACTTGATGATCTGATCAGTGATTAGTAGATCACTACTGAGCGGATGCTTTCGCCCGCGTGCATCAGGTCAAAGGCTTTGTTGATATCTTCCAGTGGCATGGTGTGTGTGATCATATCGTCGATATTGATCTTGCCAGCCATGTACCAGTCAACGATTTTTGGTACGTCGGTACGGCCACGGGCGCCGCCGAAGGCGCTACCACGCCATACACGACCTGTTACCAGCTGGAATGGACGCGTGGAGATTTCCTGGCCGGCACCGGCAACACCGATGATCCAGGATTCGCCCCAACCTTTGTGGCAGCACTCCAGTGCCTGACGCATGGTGTTTACGTTACCGATACATTCGAAGCTGTAGTCAGCACCGCCACCGGTTAATTCAACGATTGCGTCTACGACGTTGTCGACATTTTTCGGGTTAATAAAATCGGTCATGCCGAATTTTTCGGCCATTGGTACTTTGCCTTCATTGAGGTCGATACCAACGATCTGGCTGGCGCCTGCAAGGCGTGCACCCTGGATAACGTTGAGGCCGATACCGCCCAGACCGAATACAACAACGGTTGAGCCGGGTTCTACCTTGGCGTCGAATACAACGGCGCCAACGCCTGTTGTGACACCGCAGCCGATGTAACAGACTTTATCCAATGGCGCATCGTCACGGATTTTTGCTACAGCGATTTCAGGCACAACAATGTGGTTAGCAAAGGTTGAGCAACCCATGTAGTGCAGCAGTTGTTTGCCCTCATAGGAGAAGCGGCTGGTGCCGTCCGGCATCAGGCCCTGGCCTTGAGTGGCACGGATTTTCTGGCACAGGTTGGTTTTCGGGTTCAGACAGAATTCACATTCACGACACTCTGGCGTGTACAGTGGAATAACCGTGTCGCCGGGCTTAACGGACGTAACGCCTTCGCCGACTTCCTTGACGATACCGGCCCCTTCGTGACCCAGGACAACGGGGAAAGCGCCTTCTGGATCGTCACCAGACAGGGTGAAGGCATCGGTGTGGCAGACGCCAGTGGCTTTCAGTTCGATAAGAACCTCGCCAGCCTTTGGGCCTTCCAGGTCGATCTCGAGAATTTCCAGAGGTTTGCCTGCTTCAAAGGCAACCGCAGCACGCGTTTTCATGTATGACTCCAAATTTTCTGTGGTTAACAGCTTAAAACCGATAGGCCGGCCCGAAACCGACTGATTTCAGGCCCGCCGGAAAAAATAGCGTTACTATAGATTGTTGCGCTGCAAATGATAAGATGCGTCGAATTGATAACACTGTTTCTTTGAGGCAACAATAGTATGAGTCGTTGGGATGGTTTTGAGGCCTTTGTTCATGTGGTGGATCAGGGCAGTTTTTCTAAAGCCGCACAGCAGATGAACGTGTCGAAATCCTTTGTCAGCCGCCATGTGACGGAGTTGGAAAATCGCCTGGGCGCTCAGTTACTCAACCGAACAACACGAACGGTAACTTTAACAGAGGTAGGCAAGAGCTTCTATACACGTTGCCGGGAAATTTTGAGCGGTCTGGAGGAGGCCGAGCATGCGGTTTTTGATATGCAGGAGCGGCCCCGTGGCACCTTGAAAATGACCGCCGCCGGCGCCTTCGGCGAAACCTATGTGGTCCCCATTGCCGTCGACTTTATGAAGTTGAATCCGGAGGTGCATATCGACATTTCCTTTACCAACCGGAATATCGATCTGGTTGCCGAAGGTTACGACCTGGCGATCCGCTTTGGCGTGCTGAAGGATTCCAGCCTGATTGCGCGTCGAATTGCGACGCGTAAGTTGCACGTAGTGGGGAGCCCGGACTACTTTGAGAACCATGATCATCCGCACTGTATTGACGAGCTTAAACAGCACAATTGCCTGGCGGGGGCGCTCGATATCTGGCGCTTTTCTGAGCCTGGTCGCCAAGGACATCTCGAAATGAAAATCGAGGGAAATTGGCGGAGTAATAATGCACGGGCGCTTTTGGAAGCGGCGCGTTTAGGGCTGGGTTTGTCTCAGATGCCTGCCTCCTACGTTCAGGAGGATATTGAAAAGGGTAACCTGATTTCCGTGCTGGACGAGTTCCAGCCCCGTGATCTGGGTGTTTGGGCTGTGTACCCCAGCAGCCGGCATCTCTCTACCAAAGTGCGTTGTTTTATCGATTACCTGGTGGAGCGCCTGGGAAGAGAAAATGTCAGCGCTTAAGTTTTTGGCCGAGCATAAAAAAGCCCGGTCACTTCGGGACCGGGCTTCCATCCTATTGGAAACTCACGAACTAGTGCATGTATTGCGCACTTTTTGAAACGCCTGACACGCCTGTTAGACCATCCCAGTTGTCCTGACGGCCTTCTCTCCATCCTGAAAGCCATTGCTGGCGTGCGGGCTCCTGATGCAGGGGGCATGCATCTTTGGCTTTGCCGTTTAATCCGGCTTGATAGCCTTTTTTGTAAGCCCGTACTGACGTATCTCGTTTGTGTGTCTTCATAAGATCTTGCCTCTTGTTTGTGATTGACTGAATTAACCTGTCAAACCTCAAAAACTGACCGCAATTAATTACGAAATGCTGTGAAAATAGTTGCTGTGTTAACTATTCGGCGAGGTTGTTTACTCCGCACAGGACTTACCATTTAAAATGAAAATGAGAGGGGGTTAAACGATTTGTTTCTTATAACAGGTCTTTTTTTTATTGTCTTTTGACATACCTGTAACTGATTGAAAAATATAAATTTATTTTTTATCAGAAGGAGGCTTTCAAGATCGTGCTTCAGGCATTTTGTCATCAGTTTTTCCTAACCTTATGAAAATAAAATGCTTTATTTTTTTGATGCCTAAGTGCCTGTTTGCAGGGCTTCGGGTTTGAAGTAGACTTGCGCACTTTCATTTTAACGCACGACAGGTACAGCCATGAGCAAGGGAATCCCAACCAATATTATCAGCGGTTTTTTGGGGGTGGGGAAAACCACCTTGATTCGCCGCCTGCTGGAAACCAAGCCCGAACAGGAGCGCTGGGCCGTGCTTGTTAACGAGTTCGGTGAGGTGGGTATTGATGGCGCCCTGATGCAGGCCGATGGTATTGCTGTGAAGGAGGTTCCGGGGGGCTGTATGTGCTGCAGTGTTGGCTTGCCTTCACGTACCGCGCTGAATCAATTAATTGAAGAGCAGAGCCCGGATCGTATCCTGATCGAACCCACGGGGCTTGCACACCCTGTGCAGGTTATCAGCATGTTTTCAGGCAACGAATATCAGGGCGTGCTGGATATGCGTGCGACTATCGGGTTGGTTGATCCCTGGTGTCTGGCCAATGAAAGTTTTCGTCAGATAGCGGCTTTCGAGGATCAGATCAAAATGGCCGATGTGCTGGTGGCGACCAAAATCGACCGGGCAGAGCCTGAACATCTTGAGGCTTTTTTCAGCTATGCCGAATCCATGCAGCCCGAAAAATCAAAGGTCGGTGCCATCAGCGAAGGCGAGATGCCTTGGCAGTGGCTGGATTATCCGCGTATTGAAATAGATACCTCGGTCCAGGTTGCTGGTGGTCATGCCGCTTCGCATGTGCATGCCAAAGAGGCTCCGCTGGAGATCCGTCAGGACGGTGTTCAGCGGCTGCAGAGCGAAACCGAGTATGCACAGAGTTGCGGTTGGATTTTCCCGGACGGGCAGCGATTCGATTTCGAGAAGCTTGTTGCCCTGGTAAAAGCGCTCGAAATACCTCGCATTAAAGGCCTGTTTGAAACTACCCGTGGCTGGCAGGCGGTCAATAAAATGCGTACCACTATTTCAAGCGGGGCCATGGAGCAGGCGCCGGAGCTTCCCGGCAGCCGTGTGGAAATGATCCATACCGAAGCGGTCGATTGGGATCGGGTGGAGGCTGCTCTGCTGGCCTGCCTGGTCAACCGGGATTAATCCAGTTCGCTGGCCAGAAGCTCAATCCAGTGTTTGACGGGCGTATCAGTACCGGCCCGCAGATGGGAAATACAGCCAATATTGGCGCTGGCAATCAAGGTGGGTTCGCCGCTGTGCAGGTTTTTGAGTTTGCGTTCGCGTAGTTCGAGGGATAGCTCGCGCTGGAGAATGGAGTAACTGCCGGCTGAGCCGCAACACAGGTGGCCATCAGGCACTGGGGTCAGGGTATGGCCCAACGCGCTCAATATCTTCTCCACGGAGCCTTTGATACCCTGGCCGTGCTGCAGTGTACAGGGGGACTGGAATGCCAGGGTTTGAGGTTTCCTGCTGTTAAAGGCGGACAGATCTTCCTTGCATAGAACCTCGCTGAGGTCTTTGATCAGTGCCTGGATGCGCGTCAGTTTTGGTGCATAGTGCGGATCGTCCTTGAGAAGATAGCTGTACTCCTTCACAAAGCTCCCGCAGCCGCTTTCACTGACGACAATCGCTTCGACTTGTTTCTGCTCGACAAAGGGCCACCAGCTGTCAATGTTGCGTTTTGCTTGCGCCAATGCCTGATCAGTGGCGTTCATGTGGTGGCTGAGGGCGCCGCAGCAGCCTTCATTGCTGAGTTTGAGTGTTTCGATGCCAAGCGCATCCATCACGCGGGCAACCGAGTGGTTGATATTAGGCGCGAGAGAAGGCTGCGCGCAGCCCTGCAGTAATATGATTTTTCGGCTGTGCTGTTTAGGTTCGAACGGCGCAAGTTTTTGTGCGGGTGGAACGGATCTTTTCAGCTTGGGGGGCAGCAGGGGCCTTAGTCGCTGTCCGCCGCGTAGCAATGCGCCAAACAGACGCCTGCGGCTGACGATTTGGCGCAGCAACCAGCGTTGGCATCGCTCAGCGGGGTTGCGCGGGTTTTGTTCGTCCACCCTGGCGCGGCCTATGCTCAACAGCTTGTGGTATTCAACGCCAGAGGGACAGGTGGTTTCGCAGGATTGGCAGGTCAGGCAGCGGTCCAGGTGCAGCTGGGTTTTGGCACTTGAAGAACCGCTTTCCAGCATTTCCTTGATCAGGTAAATACGCCCGCGAGGGCTGTCAAGTTCGTCGCCAAGCACCTGGTAAGTGGGGCAGGTTGCAGTGCAAAAACCGCAGTGCACGCAGGCACGCAGGATGCGATCAGCTTCCTGGCCCTCTGGGGTGGCAAGAATTTCGGGTTTGATTTTCGTTTGCATAGGTTCGAAGCGTAGCGCCTTTTATATATCCAAATACATGCGACCCGGGTTAAAGATACCCTGTGGGTCGAAGGCGGCTTTCAGTTTTTTGTGAAGGTGTTGAATCCCGGGAGCGAGCGGCTGGAAGACTTCGCCAATACCGTCGTGATTGCGGAACAGTGTGGCGTGACCGCCCGCGTTCTGTGCCGCTTTGCGCACCGCTTCGATAGGGTTGTCCGAAACCAGCCAACGTAATCCGCCGCCCCAATCAATGATGCTTTCACCACTTAATTTCAGTGGCGGCGTGGTGGGGGGGACAGAGATGCGCCATATCGGTTTATCGGTCTTAAAGAGGGATAGCTGTTGCTCGCGCAGGGATGCCCAGAAGGTCTCGGCGTGAGCCAGTTTTTCGCCCCCTAGCTGTTGTACGGCGGCTTCGACACTGACCGTCAAGCCTGACAGGCGCAGGTAAAGCCGGTTGTCGATATGGCAGGCCGCGGATAGCGGCAATGGCTGCCGGGCCAGGGTGTTGACGTGTTCAATCGCTTTACCAGCGGGCATCTCGAAGACCAGGGTTGTTTCCTGTTCGGGCGAGGGCATGATTTTCAGGCTGATATCCAGAAGCAGTCCAAGCGTTCCGTAGGCGCCGGTCATCAGTCGTGATACATCGTAGCCGGCAACGTTTTTCATCACTTCGCCGCCAAAATGGAGGATTTCACCTTTGCCGTTGATCAGCCGGGTGCCGAGTACGAAATCCCGGGCCGAGCCGGCATAGGGGCGGCGTGGGCCTGAAAGGCCGCAGGCAATCGTTCCGCCAAGTGTTGCGTTGTCAGCAAAAGCAGGCGGTTCGAAGGCCAGCATTTGCCCCTGTTCAGCCAGTAGCTGCTCTATTTCCTTCAGGGGCGTTCCACTTCGTGCGGTCAGTATCAGTTCACCGGGCTCGTATTTGATGACTCCCGTATGTTTGAGTGTACTGAGCTGTTCACCGTTCGTTTCGCGACCCAGAAATGCTTTGCTGCCACCGCCCTGGATAGCTAGCGGGTGCTTGCTGGAGATGGCTTCTTGGATTTGGGCCTGGAACTGTTGACTGAGGTCTTGGGTTGTCATTGGCTAGAATCGGGGTAAGTCCGGGAAGGGCAGTTCGCCGTTATGGACGTGCATATGCCCGAACTCGGCGCAACGGTGCAGGGTAGGAACGGCCTTGCCGGGATTGAGGACGCCGCTTTCATCGAAAGCGGCTTTGATGGCGTGATACTGGGTCAGCTCCTGTGCGTTGAACTGGCTGCACATGCCGCCGAGCTTTTCGATGCCGACACCGTGCTCTCCGGTAATGGTGCCGCCGGCAGCAATGCTCAGCTCAAGAATGTCGTTGCCCAGTTCATGGGCGCGATCCAGGTCGCCCTCTTTGTTGGCATCGAACAGGATCAAGGGGTGCAGGTTGCCATCGCCGGCATGAAATACGTTTGCGACCCTTAAATTGTGGTGCTCGGCGCGCTCAGCGATTTTGGACAACACATTGGCCAGTTCTTTGCGCGGAATGGTGCCATCCATGCAGTAATAGTCCGGGGATATCCGGCCTACCGCCGGGAAAGCGGCTTTTCGTCCCGCCCAAAAAAGCTCCCGCTGTTGGTCGTTTTCTGAAACGCGTACCTGATAAGCGCCGGCATTAACCAATACCTCAGTCACCCGGCCAGTGGTTTCGATAATTTCCGTTTCAATGCCGTCCAGTTCGCAGAGCAGAATGGCTGCGGCATCCAGTGGGTAGCCAGCGTGAACGAAGTCTTCCGTGGCCTGGATGGAAAGCTTGTCCATCATCTCGATCCCGCCTGGAATGATGCCGGCGGCGATAATCTGACCTACCGCTGCGCCAGCCTCTTCGACGCTATGAAACGCAGCCAGGATAACTTTCGCTTCGCGGGGCGTGGGTAGTAGCTTAACAACAATTTCCACCACAATGCCGAGCAGACCTTCCGAGCCAATAATCAGTGCCAACAGGTCATAGCCGGCACTGTCCAGCGCTTCGGAGCCCAATGTTATGAATTCGCCTTCGGCGCTGAGAATCGTTACCTCAAGGACATTGTGCACGGTGAGTCCGTATTTCAGGCAGTGCACGCCACCGGCATTTTCAGCTATGTTGCCGCCGATGCTGCAGGCAATCTGCGATGAGGGGTCTGGCGCATAATAAAGGCCATGTGGCCGAGCTGCTTCGGAAATCGCCAGGTTGCGAACACCCGGCTGTACACGGCAGGTGCGTGCCTGCACATCCAGATCAAGAATCGTGTTTAATCGAGCCAGGCTCAGCAGGATGCCTTCCTCGTGGGGGAGTGCCCCGCCAGATAAGCCGGTACCTGCACCGCGTGGCACAATCGGTATCTGGTTTTGGTAGCAGTAGCGCACAACCTGCTGAGCCTGCTCCACCGAATAGGGTAATGCCACGGCCAGCGGTGTGGACTGGTAAATCGACAAGCCGTCACATTCATAGGGCGCCAGATCTTCGGGACTATGTAACAGGCAGTCCTTGGGAAGTTGAGCGCCAAGTTCGGAAACGATCCGTTGGCGTTTTTCCTGAAGGGAACTGCTTTGTGGCGTTGGCTGGCTAGTTTGATTCATTGAACTGCGGGTGCATCGGTCATTGCCGATCGTTTTGTATCCAGGCTAGTGGTTTCGGGCATGGTATACAGCTGGCTGCACAGGGTAAAGGGGTATTTGTATTAGGCGTTAATGTGTCTATTTGTATTGGTAAAATTTATGGGTTAATTAGCGTTGCAAATGATACAATGCGGCCCGCAACAATGGGTATAAATGTTGCGTACAGGAAACCTACTGTTGCGGGGCGATTATTTATCTGTCATCGCCGAAATGCTAAAATTGCACGGTTTGCCTGTTTCCGCGCTGGCTAACCCTCTTTGATTTATATTGTGTGATTGGTTAATGAAACAATTTACTCACCTGAATGAACAAGGCGAAGCCCACATGGTTGATGTGGGAGAAAAGACCGTGACTGAGCGCGAGGCGCGTGCTGAGGCAACGGTCAAAATGCTGCCTGAAACCCTTCGAATGATTCTTGAAGGTAAGCATAAAAAGGGTGACGTTTTTGCCGTTGTTCGTATTGCCGGTATTCAGGCTGCCAAAAAATGCTGGGATTTAATCCCCCTATGCCACCCGCTGATGTTGACTTCAATCAAACTCAACATTGTGCCGATTGAGGCAGAATCCAAAGTGCGGATTGAAGCTGTTTGTAGAGTGGGTGGTAAAACCGGCGTAGAGATGGAGGCGTTGACCGCTGCATCCGTTGCCGCACTGACTTTGTATGACATGTGTAAAGCCGTTGATAAGGGCATGATCATCGAACAGGTGAGATTGCTTGAGAAACAGGGTGGCAAATCCGGTCACTGGGTGGCCGAAGGATAAGCATGAGTACGGTTAAAATTCTATATTTTGCGCGTTTGCGCGACGAACTGGATTGCGCGGAAGAAATATTCGACCTGCCTCACGATTCCTGCAGTGTCAGTGAGTTGAAGCAGGCATTGGCTGATCGTGGTGATGCCTGGAGAAAGGTGTTTAACGATGGGCAGTTACTGGCGGCGGTAAACCAGGCCATGGCAAATGCCGATACGCGGATTTCGGCAAACGACGAAGTGGGCTTCTTTCCGCCAGTGACGGGTGGGTAAGATGAGCGTTTCTGTCCAGACTGAGAACTTCGATGTTGCGGCTTTGTATGAAGCGCTGAAGGTGGATGCGCCTCGCATCGGAGCGATTGTCACCTTTACAGGTCTTGTGCGTGAATTTAACGATGATGCCTCGGTTGAAAGTCTCTACCTGGAGCATTATCCCGGCATGACTGAGCGAGTGCTGGAAAGCCTGATTGAAGAGGCCGCCAAGCGTTGGCCAATCATCAATGCTTTCATTGTTCACCGTGTGGGTGAACTGAAACCTTCCGACCAGATTGTGTTTGTTGGTGTGAACAGCGCGCACCGTGACGCCGCTTTTGCGGCGGCTGAATTTTTAATGGATATCCTGAAGACCAAGGCGCCTTTTTGGAAAAAAGAGCTGGGTCCTGAAGGTAGTAAATGGCTGGATGCAAAGACGTCCGACGACGAGAGAGCGACACGGTGGCATTAATCGACGGCTTTGGCCGTAAAATCACCTATCTGCGCATGTCGGTGACAGACCGTTGTGATTTTCGCTGCGTGTACTGCATGGCGGAAGATATGGAGTTCCTGCCGCGTGCACGGGTGCTGACACTGGAAGAAATGACGGAGATCGGCAAAGCCTTTGTCGAGCTGGGTATCGAAAAGATTCGCCTGACCGGCGGTGAACCCCTGATACGCCGTAACATGGAAAGCATGGTCGCCAGTTTGGGCAATATGCCGGGGCTGAAGGAGTTAACGATCACGACCAACGGCTCCCAGTTGCAGCAAAAAGCGCAACGATTGAGTGAGGCGGGCGTCAAACGTATCAACGTCAGTCTCGATAGCCTGGAGACTGATAAATTCAAGCGACTGACGCGCACAGGCGATTTAAATACCGTTTTAAAAGGAATTGAGGCGGCAAAAAACGCAGGATTCGAGCGTATTAAGTTAAATGCTGTTATCCTAAAGGGCCGCAACGATAACGAAGTTGTCGATTTGCTGGAGTATGCGCTGGATAATAGCCTCGATATTTCCTTTATTGAGGAAATGCCGCTGGGTCAGATCAGCGAGCATGACCGCGCCTTGTCATTCTGCTCAAGCGCAGAGTTACGGGATATGATTGGTCAGAAATATGAATTACTGCCGACATCGGAGGCGACCGCTGGTCCTTCCCGGTATTGGCGTATCCCAGGTTATGAATCGCGTGTGGGCTTTATTTCGCCCCACAGCGAGAATTTCTGCGACAGCTGCAACCGCATACGGTTAACCGTTGAGGGGCGGCTGTTGTTGTGCCTGGGTAATGAACACTCGGTGGATTTGCGCGCGGTATTAAGGCGCTACCCCGGTGACAGAGAACGCTTGAAGCAGGCGATTGTCGATGCCATGACAATCAAGCCCGAGCGCCATTATTTTGATTTGGATGACGAACCTCAGATATTGCGGTTTATGAACGCCACCGGAGGATAGGACCGGCAGCGTTTATGTAGTTTGACTGCAATAGACGAATCATCATCCGTCGAAATAGATAATTAAAAATGCACATAGAAAAGCACGGTAATTTTTTATGAGTGAGAATTCAAAGCGGTTACACCCTGGTAAAGGGCGTAAAAAGAAGGGAAGAATCATTGACCGTGGCCGTCAGGTACAACCTGAAGCGCTGCGCGAGGTGCGGGAACTGTTGGGTGACAAGTCCCGTCAGCGCGATCTGTTGATCGAGCACTTGCACCTGATTCAGGATAAATTTGGCCACATCTCAGCTGCCCACCTGGTAGCCCTGGCTCAGGAAATGGTTCTACCTCAGGCTGAGGTTTATGAAGTAGCAACCTTCTACGCCCATTTTGATGTGATTAAAGAGGGTGAAACTGCGCCACCCGCAGTGACCATCCGCGTCTGTGACAGCTTGAGCTGCCAGCTGCGCGGTGCGGATCAGCTGAAAGCAGCATTGGAGGCCAAGGTCGACCCTGCTCAGGTTCGCGTTGTTAACGCTCCGTGTATGGGGCGTTGTGACACCGCGCCTGTTGCGGAGGTGGGTCACCGTCACGTGGACAACGCCACGGTTGATTCAATCGTTCAGGTTGTTGAAGCCAAAGATTTCCATGCCCAAATCCCTGAGTCTATCAGCTACGAAACATACGCCGCTGAAGGTGGTTTCGCACTGCTGAAAGACATTAAAGCGGGCAATCGTACCTATGAAGAACTGAGCACTATCCTGAGCGACTCCGGTCTGCGCGGGCTGGGTGGTGCGGGCTTCCCGACGGCGCTGAAATGGAAATTCGTACGCCAGGAAGCGGGCCCTCGCATGATGGCTATCAATGGCGATGAGGGCGAACCCGGCACCTTTAAAGACCGCTATTATCTGGAAAGCGATCCATTCCGCTTCCTGGAAGGCATGTTAATTGGTGCATGGGCTGTTGAAGCCGAAGCCGTTTACATCTACCTGCGTGATGAATACCCCGCAGCGCGTGAAATCCTGTCAAAAGCGATTGCTCGCGTTGAAGCTGAAGGCCTGGCCGAGCCAGGTTATATCCACCTGCGTCGTGGTGCCGGTGCCTACATCTGTGGTGAAGAATCCGCCATGATCGAATCTTTGGAAGGCAAACGTGGTTATCCGCGCCAGCGTCCTCCTTATGTGGCCCAGGTTGGTTTGTTTAACCGCCCAACGCTGGTCAACAACGTTGAGACGGTATTCTGGTTGCGCGACATTATCGAGAAAGGTGCCGACTGGTTCTCTTCTCACGGTGCTAACGGCCGTAAGGGCCTGCGCAGCTACTCGGTTTCCGGTCGTGTTAAAAACCCAGGCGTTAAATTGGCGCCAGCCGGTACCAGCATGAATGAGCTGATTGAAAACTACTGCGGTGGCATGGAAGACGGTCATACCTTCAAAGGCTATCTGCCTGGTGGTGCTTCCGGTGGTATTCTGCCTGCGAGCAAAGGCGACTTGCCTTTGGACTTCGGTACGTTGGAAGAGTACGGCTGTTTCATCGGTTCCGCGGCGGTTGTTGTGCTGTCCGACAAGGACGACATGAAGGATGTTGCGCTTAACCTGATGAAGTTCTTTGAAGACGAGAGCTGTGGCCAATGTACGCCCTGTCGTAACGGCACAGAGAAAACCGTTAGGTTGATCGAACAGGATGAGTGGGATCTGGAGCTGTTGGCCGATCTGAGCCTGGTGATGGGCAGTGCGTCTATCTGTGGTTTGGGTCAAGCGGCGGCTAACCCGGTTAACTCTGTCATCAACTACTTCAAAGACGACGTCATCGCACGAGGATAAGACAATGGGTGGATCATTAAATACCGTTAAATTTTTCCTTGATGGCGCCGAAGTCGAGGCGCTGGAAGGCGAAACCATTTGGCAGGCTGCAAAGCGCCATAACGAAAACATTCCTCACCTGTGTTACTCACCGGAGGACGATTACGAGCCAAGCGGTAACTGTCGTGCCTGTATGGTTGAGATTGAGGGTGAACGTACACTGGCTGCTTCCTGTGTGAGAACACCGACGGAAGGCATGAAAGTGAACAGTGCCAGCTCTGACAAGGCCCAGAAAGCCCGTAAGCTGGTAATGGAACTGATGGTTGCCGACCAGCCCGAACGTGAAGTAACCCACGATAAAAACTCCAAATTCTGGAAATGGGCCGATGAGCTGGCGGTAGACGCGGCGCGCTTCCCGGCGGCGCCTGCCCGTGAAGCTGATAGCAGTCATACCTCGATTGCGGTCAACATGGACGCTTGTATCACCTGTCAGCTGTGTGTTCAGGCTTGTCGCGACGTTCAGGTGAACGAAGTGATTGGCTTGTCCCAGCGTGGCTCACGTACTGAAATCGTTTTCGATTTCAATGACCCCATGGGTGACTCCACCTGTGTGGCTTGTGGCGAGTGCGTTCAGGCCTGTCCGACCGGTGCATTGATGCCGAAGAAAGCACTGGATGACGCCGGTGTGGGTATTTTCGAACCCGGTGAAGACGTTGACCGTAAAGTCGACAGTGTTTGTCCTTACTGCGGTGTTGGCTGTCAGATCACGCTGGCCGTTAAAGATGACGACATTATCTATGTGGAAGGTTCCGGTGGCCCTTCAAACAGAAACCGCCTGTGTGTGAAAGGCCGTTTCGGTTTTGACTACCCACGTCACCCGGATCGCCTGACCAAGCCGCTGATTCGTAAAGAGGGCGTAGCTAAAGACGATGTCGAAGACTTGGATCCAGCCAACCCTTACACCCATTTCCGCGATGCGACTTGGGAAGAGGCACTGGACTTTGCGGCTAAAGGTCTGCGCGATCTGCGTGATGACCCGGCTAACGGTCCTAAATCACTGGCTGGTTTTGGTTCTGCAAAAGGCTCTAACGAAGAAGCCTATATGTTCCAAAAACTGGTACGTACCGGCTTTGGCACCAACAACGTTGACCACTGTACCCGTCTGTGTCACGCCTCATCCGTAGCGGCGCTGCTGGAGGGTGTGGGTTCCGGTGCGGTATCGGCTTCCTTCATGGAAGTTCAGAATGCTGAAGTGGCCATCCTGATTGGTTGTAATCCGGAGTCTAACCACCCGGTTGCAGCGACCTTCTTCAAGCGAGCGGCGGTTCGTGGCACCAAGCTGATCATCATGGATCCGCGTGGCCACAGTATGCACGAGCATGCCTCGCATATGCTGCAGTTTAAGTACGGCGCCGATGTCAGCCTGATCAACGCCATGATGAACGTCATCCTGGAAGAGGGCCTGTACAAGCAGGACTTCCTGGATGATATGACCGTTGGTTTTGAACAGCTGAAAGCACACCTGCAGGATTATAAGCCCGAAGATATGGCTGAAGTCTGCGGTATTGATGCCCAGACGATCCGCGAAGTGGCACGTCTGTATGCGACAGCCAAGTCATCCATTATTTTCTGGGGTATGGGTGTTTCCCAGCACGTTCACGGTACCGATAACGTGCGTGCCCTGATCTCCATGTCGATGATGACAGGCCAGATTGGCCGTCCTGGTACGGGTCTGCACCCACTGCGTGGTCAGAACAACGTACAGGGAGCCTCCGATGCCGGTCTGATCCCAATGATGTACCCGGACTACCAGCCTGTTGTCAATCCTGAGAACAAGGCCAAGTTCGAAAAGCTGTGGGGTACTGAGCTGGATCCTAACAAGGGCCTGACCGTTGTTGAGATCATGGATGCGGTTCACGATGATGTGATTAAAGGTATGTACATCCAGGGTGAAAACCCGGCGATGTCCGATCCGGATGTCAACCACGCGCGTGAAGCACTGGCTAAACTTGAACACCTGGTTGTCCAGGATCTGTTCGTCACTGAAACAGCCAAGTACGCTGACGTGATTCTGCCGGCTTCCGCCTTCGTTGAAAAAGACTGTACGGTCAGTAACACCAACCGTCAGGTTCAACGCGGTCGTGCTGCGCTGCCGCTGCCGGGCGATGCCCGTCAGGACTGGTGGCTGATTCAGGAAATCGCCAAGCGCCTGGGGCTGGATTGGACTTACACCAGCCAGGAAGATGTGTTCAACGAAATGAAGCTGGCGATGCCATCGCTGAACAACATTACCTGGGAGCGTGTGTCTCGTGAAAACTCTGTGATGTATCCCTGTCATGCGCCGGATCAACCGGGTCAGGACGTGGTATTCACCGACGGCTTCCCAACCGAAACCGGCAAGGCGAAACTGGTACCTGCTGGCCTGATTCCACCGGATGAGCAGCCAGATGACGAGTATCCAATGATCCTGTCTACCGGCCGTGTACTGGAGCATTGGCACACAGGTTCCATGACCCGTCGTTCAGAAACACTGGATGACCTGGAGCCGGCAGCCTTCGTATCGGTTAACCCGAGCGATGCTGCCAAGCTGGGTGTTGAGCCGGGTGACATGGTTCGCGTTGCGACACGTCGCGGTACGGTTGAGTGTTATGCACGTGTTCTTCCTGAAATTGCCGATGGCTGTCTGTTCATGCCATTCTGCTTCTCGGAAGGCGCGGCTAACGAGCTGACTAATGCGGCACTTGACCCCTTCGGAAAGATTCCGGAGTTCAAGTTCTGTGCTGCCAAGATTGAAAAAGTCGCTTAATTTGCAAGCCTGTTGCAGGCTTGCATAAAGCACTTTTCAGTTCGGACAAACCCCGCTTTTGCGGGGTTTGTTTTTTGTAAAAGCAATACAGCAGAAATGCTGATGTCGTGTGGATTTGACTTGATTCCAGTCCATTCATTAGAGTGCACGCTCTGGTACATTTTACGTCTAACTATTGCCTCATCAGGTTAAGGTTTATCGCTTGAAATGAAAGAATTTGAAGTTACTCCAGATCCCGAAGACCCGCGTCTGACCGAGTCCCTGCGCGGTTATGATCACAATGGCGATGAAGTGGAAATCGATGTCATTATCGAACGCCCGTTGACCCTGTACCTGAATAACCGGGAAGTCGTCACCATGATGACGGTGGGCGACCACCCTCACGAATTGGCAATCGGCTTTCTGCTTAACCAGAACATGCTCAAGCCGGAGGATGAGGTAACCGACATCGAGTACGATGAGGACCTGGATGTCGTGGTCGTTCGCACCAAGGAAGAGTCCAACTACGAGCAGAAGCTGCAAAAGAAAATCCGTACCTCCGGTTGTGCGCAGGGTACGATTTTCGGCGATATTATGGAGAGCTTTAAGTCGGTTAAATTACCCGCCGATGCGGTTTTGAAAACCTCCTGGCTTTATACGCTGTTCAGCAAAATCAATCACCAGCCCAGCCTTTATCTCAAGTCCGGCGCCATTCACGGTTGTGTCTTGTGTGAGGAGGACCGACCGCTCATTTATATGGAAGATGTCGGGCGCCATAATGCCGTGGATAAGGTGGCGGGGTATATGTACCTGAACAATATCTCTCCGCATAACAAGACCTTTTTTACCACCGGTCGCCTGACTTCGGAGATGGTGATAAAGACCGTGCAGATGGGAATCCCCATCCTGATGTCGCGCTCGGGTTATACGGCCTGGGGCGTACAGTTGGCCCGTCAGGCTAATCTGACGCTGTTAGGACGCGCCAAGGGCAAGCGTTTTACGGTGCTGTCCGGACATGAACGTCTAGTTTACGATGCTGACCACTCGCAGGTGCCCGACGAACCGAAAAGATACTCGCGTAAGGCCAAAGATGACTGATTTGCAGAAGGATAAAAAAGTAGCTGGCGTGATTCTGGCGGGTGGTCTTTCCAGCCGGATGGGCGGTGGCGATAAAAGCCTGCTGGAACTGGGCGGAAAGCCGCTTTTGTCGCGAGTGATTGAGCGTGCTGCACCGCAGGTGGATACCCTGATGCTGAATGCCAACGGCGACCCGGCGCGCTTTGCATGTTACGGATTACCCGTGGTTGCCGATGTCGTTCCGGACTTTGCCGGCCCGCTGGCGGGTATCCTGACCGGCATGCATTGGGTGCGTGAACATGCGCCCGCGTGTCAGTGGCTGGCCAGTTTTGCCAGCGATACGCCGTTTTTCCCCCAGGACCTGGTGAGCCGGATGGTGCAACAGGCTGAGAAGGAGCAGGCGCCCTTGGCCTGTGCCGTCAGTCAGGAACGCAGTCATCCCGTCTTTGGCCTGTGGTCATTAGCGCTGATCGAAGACCTGCATCGGGCTGTTGTCGAAGAGGACATGCGCAAAATCATGCGCTGGACAGACCGTTATTCCTGTAGCCTTGTTGAATTCACTGCCGTGCCTTTCGATCCCTTCTTTAATATCAACCGTCCTGAAGACCTGCGGGCCGCTGAAGAGCTGTTGGGGCAGGCATGACAGAGGAGCAATCCTTTTGGGGGGCCTTGCTGCTGATTTTTCAGTGGGGCGGTGATCTGTGGGAAATTATCGGCCTCTCTTTGCGAGTCAGCTTGACGGCGGTGGCGATTGCGACGGTATTGGGGTTGCCTATCGGCGCTTTACTGGCCTTGAGGCGTTTTCGCGGCCAACATGTGATTACTGTCACGGTTAATACGCTAATGAGCCTGCCGCCGGTGGTGGTGGGGCTATTGGTTTATATCCTGTTATCGCGAGCCGGGCCTTTGGGTGTATTTGGGTTACTGTTTACACCAACGGCGATGATTATTGCCCAGACGATCTTGATAACGCCGATCGTGGTAGCGTTGAGCCGCCAGCACCTGCAACTGGAGTGGGAACGTATAGGCGAACAATTGCGCTCCTTTGGGATCGGTCGACTGTCTGCCATGCCAACCCTGTTTTGGGAAACGCGTGCGGCATTGGGTACCGTCGTACTCGCCGGCTTTGGGCGGGCCATCGCCGAAATCGGCGCGGTGATGATTGTCGGTGGCAATATCGATCACCTGACCCGTGTGATGACTACTGCGATTGCGTTGGAAACCAGTAAAGGAAACCTGGAACTGGCGGTGGCCCTGGGTGTGGTTCTGTTAACCATGGCATTACTGGTGAATGCCGCTGTGCATGGTTTGAGTCATTGGTCCTCCATCAGGGGAGGGCGCACATGAGTGCTGCCTTGACGCTGGATCGCGTCAATCTGGCCATTAACGGCACGGCGCTGCTGAAGGGGTTGAACCTGACATTGGAAAAGGGCTCCTTTACGGTGGTATTGGGTCCGAACGGCGCCGGTAAGAGCCTGTTTTTGCGGCTCTGTCATGGTTTGTTAGCGCCCAGCAGCGGGCAACTGTCTTGGGAGTCCGGGCAAGTTCCGGCGCAAACCATGGTATTTCAAAAACCGGTGATGCTGCGCCGCTCGGCAAAGGATAATATTGTCTACGCGCTACGTAACCGCCCGAAAGCCGAGCGTGATGAGCGCGCCCGGGAAGCATTGAAGTGGGCTGGTCTTGAGGATTTGTCGGGGCGCTTGGCCACGGTGCTTTCAGGTGGTCAGCAGCAGCGTCTGGCGATTGCGCGTGCCTGGGCTTTACAGCCGGAAATCCTGTTTCTGGATGAACCGACCTCGAGCCTGGACCCTGGTGCCTGTGATTTTGTTGAGGCCCATGTCAGGGCCATGCATGAGTCAGGCATCCAGATTTTGATGAGCACCCATAACCTGGCACAGGCACGACGGCTGGCTCAGCAGATTATCTATATCGATGGTGGTCGTGTCCTGGCACAGCAGCCGGTCGAGGACTTTTTTACTCGCCCGGCCTGTCGGGAAGCCTATGAGTTTATTCGTCGTGAGTTTGTTATTGAGGGCTGTCAGGTGGAAGATTCAGCGCTTATAGAAGGAGTCCGGTAATGAATAAGGTTTTTGGTGTCACCGGCTGGAAAAACTCCGGCAAAACGACCCTGATGGTGAAGCTGGTGAGTCACTTTGTGGCTAAAGGCCTGAAGGTGGGCACGATCAAACGGGCTCACTGCGGTTTTGATATTGACCAGCCAGGCACAGACAGTTACAAACACCGTGAAGCTGGCGCACAGGAAGTGATGATTGCCTCCAGCAAACGCTGGGCAAAAATGCACGAATTACAGGACGAAGGCGAGCAGCCTCTTAGCGAATTGCTTAAGGAATTTGGTGAACTGGATCTGGTTCTGGTGGAAGGCTATAAGGGCGATTCGCACCCGAAAATCCAGGCGGTCAGGCCCTCCGTCACGCTTGAACCGATGAACGGGGATAAAGCCAATAATATTGTAGCTCTGGCCGCCGAATTAACCGGCGAAACGCCGGTCAATGCGGCCGATATGAATGTCGACGGACCGGTGTTGGATTTAAATGATGTAGACGCGATTGCGGCTTTTATCAGTGACTACCTGGATTTGGGAGTAGCCCTGTAAGATGGCAATTAACGATTGTTTGGCGCCTGCCAAAAAACTGCTGTCTGTGCCAGAGGCACTGGTGCAGTTGCGCGATGTGGGCGCGCGGGTTGTTGAAACGGAAATGGTGTCACTGGCTGCGGCATCGGGCCGAATTCTGGCTGAACCCTTGATCAGTGGCCGCGATATTCCCGGCTTT
This sequence comes from Pseudomonadales bacterium, assembly GCA_041395865.1. Taxonomy (GTDB): domain Bacteria; phylum Pseudomonadota; class Gammaproteobacteria; order Pseudomonadales; family IMCC2047; genus IMCC2047. The sequence continues at coordinate 141,093 of JAWKZQ010000004.1, read as the reverse complement.
GATAATGCTGCGGTGGATGGATACGCGCTTCGTGCGGAGGACTTGAATCCGGAGGGCCCTACCCGATTGCCCCTGGTGGGGCAGGTGACAGCCGGGCATGCCACTGACGAAGCGCTGCAGACAGGCACCACACTGCGCATTCTGACGGGTGCCAAATTGCCCGAAGGCGCCGATACCGTGGTGATGCAGGAGGATGTTGAGCTGGGCGATGGTGAGGTTATTTTCCCGGCTGGCATCAAAGGCGGTAGCAACTGGCGACCACGCGGCGAAGATGTCGCTAACGGTAAGCTGGTCCGTCAAAAAGGGCAGCGTTTGCGCGCCCAGGATATTGGTATGGCGGCGGCGATTGGCTGCTCCAAGTTACGCGTTTATAACTCCCTGCGGGTAGCGGTTTTTTCCACAGGTGACGAGATTCTCGAACCCGGCGAGCCGTTGGCCAAGGACAGTGTCTACGACATTAACCGTTATATGCTTAAGAGCTGGCTGCGGGGCATGGGGTGCGACGTCACGGATCTTGGCATCTTGAAGGATGAGTATGATGTCGTGCGTGAAGCCTTGACCGACGCGGCAACAACTCATGATGTGATCATGACTTCGGGCGGTGCTTCAACCGGCGATACGGATCACATTGCTGCGGTGCTCACGGCCGAAGGTTCACTGAATTTCTGGCGTTTGGCGATGAAACCGGGCAAACCGCTCGCCCTGGGACAGCTGGGCGAAGCGACTTTTATTGGACTGCCGGGGAATCCCGTGGCGGTTGGCGTGTGCTTCCTGCGGTTTGCCTACCCGTTGCTGTGCGGCCTGTCGGGGCAGCGCTGGCAGGCGCCGGTAAGCTATCAATTACCGGCGGCCTTTGCGATGAAAAAGAAAGCCGGGCGAACCGAGTTTGTACGCGCTACCCTGCAACAGTCTGAGCAGGGCTTGCAAGCAGATCGGTACCCCAAGCAGGGTTCCGGTATTTTAAGTTCTTTGGTTGAGGCCGATGGACTGATTGAATTGGCTGAAGATTTAACAGGGGTAGAGGTAGGTGATCTGGTGACCTTCTATCCGATTGATCAATTTGGATTCTTATAATGGCAAAAGAGTTTATCCCCCTGAATATTGCGGTGTTGACGGTTTCTGATACTCGCACGGAAGAAACCGACAAATCCGGAGCGATCCTGGTGGAGCGCCTGGAAAAGGCCGGTCATATCAATATCGATAAAAAGATCGTTAAGGACGATGTGTATCAAATGCGTGCCGTGGTATCCCAATGGATCGCCGACGAGCAGGTGCATGTGGTCCTGTTGACGGGCGGCACCGGGTTTTCGCATCGCGATAGTACGCCGGAAGCCATGAAGCCGTTGTTCGATAAGGAAATCGAAGGTTTTGGTGAGCTGTTCCGCCAGATTTCACACCAGCAGATTGGCAGCTCAACCATTCAGTCGCGCGCCATTGCTGGGTTGGTGAACAGCACGGCAATTTTCTGCCTGCCGGGCTCCACCAATGCCTGCCGTACCGCCTGGGATAATATTCTGCTGGAACAATTGGATAGCCGGCACCGGCCCTGTAACTTTGCCGCTTACCTGGTAGGCGAGTTGCCGCACTAATTAGCCCTTTGGTCGCTCAAAAGAGCGACAAAAACCCATTCACAAGGATTCTGGCTGACGCCAGACTGACGCAAAATTACTGACTATGTCACTACGTACCGTCGAAAGTGCCCTGCAGATTTTCAGGGAGCATGTAAAACCCGTTACTGATATCCAGCGTGTGCCGGTGCGCGATGCACTGGGTGCCGTGCTAGCCGAGGATGTACGTTCCACCTTGAATGTGCCGCCGGAAAATAGCAGTGCGATGGATGGTTACGCCATCAATACCGGCGACCTGGTTCCAGGTCAACGTACCCGCCTTAAAGTCAGCCAAGCGGTCTTTGCCGGTTATGAAAGCCAGCCCTTTGAGCCGGGCACGGCAGTACGTATTTTCACCGGCGGTCATGTGCCGGTTGGAGCCAATGCCGTCGTAATGCAGGAAGATTGCGAGGTCGACGGCGATACGGTGCTGCTGCCGGAAACGGTCAAGCCAGGCAACAATGTGCGCCTGCAGGGGCAGGATATAAAACAGGACAGTGTGGTGCTGACCCGAGGCCAAAAGCTTCACCCGCAGCATCTGGGCTTGCTCGCCTCGGTGGGGGTTACCGAGGTCGCCATTTACCGTCGATTGAAAGTGGCTGCACTCAGTACAGGCGATGAGCTGGTTGATCCGGGCACTGAGTTGGCGCCTGGGCAAATTTACAACTCCAACCGTTTTATCATGGCGGGCCTGATCGAGCGACTGGGTTTCGAGTTTATCGATGGCGGCATCGTGCCGGATGACCTGGAAATAACCAAAGCCAAACTCAGCGACGCTGCTGCACAGGCCGATGTGGTGATTACCAGCGGCGGTGTTTCCGTGGGTGATGCCGATTACGTCAAACCTGCCGTGGACGAACTGGGCCGCCTGGATGTCTGGAACATGGCGATGAAACCTGGCAAGCCGGTGGCTTTTGGGCACATTGCTGGCACGCCTTTTTTTGGCCTGCCCGGCAACCCAGTCTCGGTTTTCGTGGGCTTTCTGGTGCTGATCAGGCCTTTTTTGCAGACCAGCCAAGGTATGGACTGGCCCGAGCCTCTGCATTGGAAAATTCCCGCCGATTTTTCCCGCAAACGCTCCGGTGTGCGGCAGGAATACCTGCGTGTGCGCATGGTCCAAAATGCACAGGGTGAACCCATGCTGGAAAGTTTTCACACCCAGGATTCGGGCGTGCTAAGGTCTACCGCCTTTAGCGATGCACTGGCCATTGTACCGCCTCATACAGAGGTGAAGCCCGGCGATAAACTGGATACACTTTTGCTGGACGAATTACTGAATAGCTAAGCAGCCTGCTCGCCACATCCGGGAAGCTCCCGGTTTCTGAGCAGCTCAAAATAATTGGAGTAAAGAATGGATAAACAAACTGAAATTGAACTGGAAGCCGCCACTTTTCGTCGTTTTCTGAAGCACCTGGACGATCATAAAGAGGTACAGAACATCGACCTGATGATTCTGGCTGACTTCTGCCGTAACTGCCTGAGCAAGTGGTATATGGCTGCGGCGAAGGAGAAGGGCATCGAGATTGATTACGATGCGGCCCGCGAAAAGGTTTACGGCATGAGCTACGATGAATGGAAAGAGAAATACCAACTGCCTGCAACGCCTGAGCAGATGGCGGCGTTTGAGGCGCGAGGGAAGTAAGTGTTATTGAATGCACTTGGGAGCATGAGTTTTATTTGGTCCAAGTACTTTCAAGGTTATTGATGACAGAGCGAAAAAAACTAGGACTCCAGCAGCCATCCAATGAGCATGATTTTAAAACGATGATGCTAACAGTGGACAGCTATCTTAAGGAGCGGAATTTAAAGCCATTTCAGAGGCCAATGAATGCTTTGCTTCAAATAAGTGGTGAGCTGCAATTGGGACTTCAAGTAACGCCTAAGGAACGGGAGGTTAAGTTAGGTTGTTATACAGGAAACAGCCTGAGTGCGAGAATATTTAATTGGTACGACGAGGTTTATGGTAATGCACTAAACATGCCTTTGTTGGGAAGGTTTTTCATTCTTATAAAGAATGACCCTTGGATAGTCAGAGCTCCACTTATTTATGGAACTGTTGGCTTTTTTGCTCACCCCAATTTACCGTCATCTGATGTTGCCGAGGATTTACGTTTACGCAGAATTCCTGAAGTCAATATTTTGGGCCTTGTTGATGAAATGCCAGGTGGCCTAAAGAAGATTCTAACAGCTACTGACTTAGCCTCTATAGGCGAGCAGTTTCAGATTTGTTTTCCTGCCATTCAGAAGTTAACACAACTCCATGAGTTAAAGTTTGTATCAGAAGCTCTTTCTGATATTGATGCGGCTGTAAATCATGCTTGTAGTAAAACGCCCCATTATGGGCAATCTAAATGGTCTTCTTTAAGAGCGACAGAAAAAGTACTAAAAGCGTTTATTCATGCTAATGAGGGTGAAATTAAAACGGATCATGAATTGAAAAAGCATGTAAAAATTGCTGAGCGATGTGGTTTGCCTTCAGTAGATAGAGATGCCGTTTCAAAAATCAGGTGTAAGGCTGATATTAGCTACGGAGAGCTTCCATGCAGCTTGTATGAAGCACATGCAGCACATATCAACTCATGTAGGATAATTCTTCACGTAGCATCGAATTTTATAAAAAATTAAATCGGGCCTATCTTACTATCAGCCTAGCCGCAAGAGTCTATTCGGATTATTTCGCCATCTTGATTTAACAAAAATCATAAAATTCTTCCTGAATATTATTACTGTATGTTTGTACAGGCTAACACAACATAAAGTGTCTGCAACCTTAAAATTCAACAATATATGCAAAATAAAAATTTTTGGATGAGTTTTCTTAATTCTGTTTTTTAGACAATTTGTTTCGCCCTTCTTGGACGAGTTAAGGCTTTTTGGCCGCCCAAAAGCCTTAACAACTAAAGCAGCCCCTGTTACTTGATTGCTTTGCGATTACCTCAGCGTTTCACTTTCAAATGGGGGGCTGGGTGAACTCGGCCAAAAACGGCCTCGCCCTTTTTCCATTTGAAAGTCAATGCTTGGCTGCGCAGAAGGGGAGATTATTTGGTGCTGGGCATGGCTTTGGAGAATTGAAATTTGTGCAAGGTGTGCCGGTTTAAGAATGTCGTTATGCCGGACTTGATCCGGCATCCTGTTTCTAGAAGCTATGGATTCCGGGCTCAGCTGCGCTTAAAGGGGAGTTTGGTATGCCATGAATCGGCTACGGAGCGCTTTGTTTTTATTCTCTTGGAAATCGCCGAGCAACGGAGAAAATTAACGGCACGCAGTAGCGAGGACTGTTTGAGTCTTTTGAAAATTGAGTATTTTCAAAAGGCGAGTTCCGCAGCGGCCGTTAGTTTTTGAGTAGCGCAGGGTATCGGTGCAGCCGACGATGGACCAGAGGGGCGTTTCTTTTGGTTCCGTTTTCTTTGGACGCAAAGAAAATGAACTCGCCCAGGGGGGCGAAATAATAACTTTGATGTAACTCCAGGGTTCAAGTTAGTTAGCTTAACAGCCGCAACTCATGCCAAATTTTATCTTCATATCGATCAAATGCTGAGTAGGAACAAACTCGACATCACCGGCAATAATTTGCTTAATTTTATTAACCGTCACTCCTAAATGTTCGGCTGCTTCTTCATTGCTATATCCAAATTTCTTAATTAAATCAGCAACATCCTGCGCATGCTTTTTACGGATCATAACGATAGCTGCATCTATTTCTGCTTGTGTCTTTGTCATGAAGTGACTCCCATCAAACTTAGTTTAATTTTAATATCTCTTCGTTTAATACAGGTCAACCCAAAGTGGCTCGCAACCTCAGAAGGTGCCCCATGCCTTTTAGCACTCCAAGAAATAATTGGGGGCAGAGTAAAATTTTTTGGATGAGTTTTCTTACTCCTAGCCTTCCAGCCAATCTAAATAATTAGTTTCGCCCTTCCTGGGCGAGTTCCGCAGCGGTCGTTACTTTTCGAGTAGCGCAGGGTATCGGCGCAGCCGAGGATGGACCAGAGGGGCGTTTCTTTTGGTTCCGTTTTCTTTGGCCGCAAAGAAAATGAACTCGTCCAGGAGGGCGAAACCCGCAGCCAATTTATTAGAGATGTAGTCAAAAATTTCCAGTGCTAGGCGCGCAGAAGGGGAGTATCTGGTGCGATTTTTGCTTTGTTGTTTGGTGCGCACATGATTCAACGGTAAAACACGAGCAATCATTATGAGTATTGATCCGTTAGATGCTTTCGCAGGCATCCAAGCCAACATTTCCACGCAATCACCAGTCGCCGTGCTTCGGCCGTACCAGCAATCATTCGAAACGTTGCTCGGCGCCGCTATAGCCGGCGATTTATCAGCGCAGGCAGTATCCCGAGAGGAAAACAGGCTGGCCCGACTGGCAAATTTGCAGTTACTGCAGGGGCTGTTTGATCCGAATCAGGGGGCCCCGGTAGACTCACTTTCAGTATTGCTGGGAATGACCGCCCGCCAGTTTGAAATGTCATCTGCGATTAGTCAAAAACTTGACGTGTATGCCTCGGTGTCTCATGAACATCAGTCTGGCTCGCTGACTTCGACGAAAAACAGTCGTGAGCAGATTGAGAAACTGATCGACGGAGTTGCTCAGGAGGTCGGCTTGGCACCAGAGCTGATTCGTTCGGTGGTAAGCACCGAAAGTAATTTTAGCCCTGATGCGGTCTCCTCAACCGGTGCTCAGGGGCTGATGCAACTGATGCCGGCTACTGCCCGAGAGCTTGAGGTTACCGACAGTTTTGACCTACAACAGAATCTGCTTGGAGGAAGCCGCTACCTGAAGCAGTTACTCAATAAATATGAAGGCGATCTCGATTATGCATTGGCCGCTTACAACTGGGGGCAAGGAAATGTCGATCGCAAAGGGTTGGGGAAGATGCCGCAAGAAACCCGTGACTATCTGGTTAAGGTGAAACAGGGGCTGGCGAAACAAAGTGCTTAAGATTAACCCCTATAAAAAATGAATAATTAGGGGCAGAGCAAAATTAGCTCCGTATAATCATTCCGCTTAAGCAAACTACGTTGTGAATTAACTTATGACTCGCCGAGTATTTTGTACTCTATTTTTCCTGTTGTTACTCCCTTCATCCCTGTCGGCAAATGAGGCTGATATAGAACGGCGCTTTATTGAAGCGGGTGTTGATGGAACGCTACTCATTGAGTCCCTGAATGGGCGGGTTAAATACACCCACAACTCAGCGAAAGCCGGGCAAGCACACATCCCGGCATCCACCTTCAAAATACCTAATACGCTGATAGCCCTGGAAGAGGGCGTTATTACCGATCAGTTTGAAGTTATTGAATGGGACGGCATCGAGAGAGCCTATGCGCCCTGGAATTCGAATCAGACGTTGGCAACGGCCTTTGCCCGCTCCTGTGTCTGGTGTTATCAGCAGTTCGCAAAGGAGGTTGGTGATTCACGGTATAAGCACTATCTCGATGTGTTTGGTTATGGCAATAAAAAGACGGGGGCGGACATCACCACTTTCTGGTTGGAGGGTAACTTACGGGTTTCGCCCAACGATCAGATAGCCTTCCTAAGAAAAGTGTATTGGGGGCAGTTGCCCATTAAAGCCAGCAACATTCAAATCCTTAAGGAGATCATGCTTGTTGAGGAAAAGCCGGCTTATAAATTACGCGCCAAAACCGGGTGGAAAGGGGCTGATGGCTGGTATGTTGGTTATGTCGAGACTGAGAATGAGGTCTGGTTTTTCGCGCATCACATGCTTGTTAACGACCCTGCTGATTTACCGTTAAGAGCGAAAATGGTGATTGATGCCTTAAAACTAAAAGGCATTATTTGAGCTTCTTAGCCTTTAGTTTTTTCTTCCCATGAATTTATTTCCTGAATTAAGCGTCTGGCTTGTTCTCGCGTTTGCTGTACTTGCCATTTTCACCCAACAAAAATTCTGGCCTGTTTTAGTTGCTGCTGCTTATATTCTGGCGGCGGTCTTCGGGCTGGTTGAGTGGATTGGGCTGTTGTTCGCGTCGTCGGGATTTTTACTAGCGTGGTTGGTTAAAAAAACAGGTGGATGGCAGAGCTGGGTGTTTCAGGCTTTGCTAGTTCTCTGGGCCTTGGCGCTGGCGGCACATCTCTTACCGGGTTTTCATACCTTGATGGTGCTTGATCAGGTTCTATCTGGGTCCGAGAGTACGCCCTACAGTTTAATGCTGAATCTCGATAAGCCGTTGATTATCTTTGGGTTCATTCTGCTGATGCCGAGTATGCTGCAAGGGCATAGGCATCAAGCCGTTAAGCTGATGACGATCTCGGCTGTAGCTCTGTTACTGGTATTGCCCTTCCTGGGTTGTGCGATTGACTTAATAAAACCAGAGTTCAGCCTGCCGGAATGGCTGGGCTGGTTTGTGTTTAAAAACCTGCTCTTTACCTGCGTAGCTGAAGAAGTGCTGTTTCGGGGTTACTTTCAGAATGTGTTGTCACGTTACGGGACTGTTACTGCGGTCATGGGGAGTAGTTTGTTGTTTGGGCTTGCTCACTTTGCCGGCGGTCTTTCCTTCGTCTTTCTGGCGACGCTCGCCGGTGCGGCCTACGGGTTAATCTATCTTGCAACCGGGCGTTTGTACCTTGTCATCCTGGCGCATTTTTTCTTCAATCTCTATCACTTGGCCTTTTTTACTTATCCGTTGAGTCAGTAAGGCTGGAGTAAACCTGCCTGGTTTTAAGATTTTTTGGGCTTTCTGGTATCCCTGACCAGGTAGGACTTTCCTGAACCGCGTTTTAGTTCAAACAAATCGATTGCTTTAAACAGGCTACTCAGGTTTTTGAATCCGTGATTCCGGCAATCAAAGGAGGTTCTATTGGAAATATTGGAACCCACTGCGCCGAGGTCGGCCCAACCATCATCCTCCGTTGCCTCAATGGCGTTGCGTAAAAGCGCGATTAGCTTGGTATCTGATTTCAAGCTGTTAGGTTTCGTGGTGCTTTTTTCTTCCGCAGAGCCAGGCTGATCAAGGAACAGGAACTTCGAACAGGCATTAACGAATGGCGAAGGTGTTTTACGTTCGCCGAAACCTAAGACCACTTTGCCTTCCGCCAAAGCTCTTGTGACCATGGGGGTGAAATCGCAATCCGATGAAATAAAGCACATCACATCAATATCCTTCGTATACATGACATCCATGGCATCAATAACCAGGGCAATGTCCGAAGCATTTTTTCCTTTGGTTAAATCGTATTGCTGAACGGGCTGGATTGCATACTCATGAAGCAGCTCTTCCCATGCTTTAAGGGTTGGCGACTTCCAGTTTCCATAGGCCTTCCGGATTGACACTACACCGTACTTGGCTACTTCACTCAGGACATCCCCAAACTTGCTCGCGGGTGCATTATCTGCGTCGATAAACAGTGCTATTTTTTGTTTTAATTCTTCCATTATTTTTGTGTTTCCTTAAATAGACACAATATTTGTATCTTGCGCGTTAGCAAGACTGCGCGTGCTGATGCTGTCGACTTCGACCTAGGCATGACTCTTTTAGATTATTGATTTGACGTAAGCCCAAGCTGCACCATCCTAGCCAGACAAAATTAGCATAATTCCAAGCCCTTAAGCGCGATATTTATTAGTGCTTTTTATCAAAGTCGTTTGGCTAGGTTCAGGAAATTAAAACCTACTTTTAACCGTTGTTGATCACGTACTTTACGAAATCCCCGTGATCAATGCGGAGTAAACCACTGGCATCCCAATTGAATAAATAGGCCCAGGCCAGGATGTTTTCACCGTCAGGTGTTAAGACGGTCAGTTTCTTGCGAATGTATTCATGGGGTGTAGGGTAGGCGTTGGAGCACTGTTCGTAGTGATCAAGTGTGGGCCATAGCGCCTGGGCATCGAGGACTCTGTAAATTTCGCCAACCACCCGGTGGCTGGGGTCGAGCGATTCGGTCACACCAGGATAGCCCGCCACGTCGAAGAGGATGCCTTGCATGGTTGCATCGGTACGGAACTCGCAATGCTGCGCCATGAGTTCGTCAAGGGGGGAGGTAATCCCTCTGCGTAGTGTTCCGTATACGAAGAGCAGTTCGTCGGACATGACTGCTTACTTCAAAGCACCCAGGGTGTCGATCACCCGATCATGGGAAGCGGGTGACATGAGGTAAAGCCCCGGCCAGCCATTGTCGCGTACCCAGCGGATTTGCTCCATGGCGATTTCCTGTCCGGCTTTAGCTTGATCCTCCAGGCTGTCGTAACGTGCCAGGCGTTCGTAAACCTCTTCCGGGATCGTTACCCCGGGGACCTGGCCGACACGTTTGGCATGTTCCAGGCCGGTAAGGACCATGACGCCGACCAGTACGGGTACCTGTTGGCGATAGGGTTCCAGTATCGCCAGAGCATCGTTGCGAAAGGCGGGTTGGGTCATGATGTAATCAACGCCCGCTTCGATCTTGCGTTCGAGCTTTTTCAGCTCGGAGGTGCTGTCCAGCGCTTCGGGTTCGAAGCCCGCGCCAATGGTAAAGTGGGTCTGTGGGTTTTTCTGGCGCCCCAAGCGCTGGCCACCGAAATCCACGCCAGCATTGAGGCAGCTCTGCGCATACTTCACCATATCCACCGAGTTGGCATCGAAGACGGCGGTTGAGCGTGGGTAGGTGGGCGACATTTTAGGCGGATCGCCGGTAATGAAGACGATATTGTTTACCCGTCGGATGTGATAGCCCATCAAGCGGCTTTGCAGGCCCATGATGTTCAGGTCGCGGGTGGTAAAGTGGGGAATCAGCTCCAGTTGATCGCCGGTTTCGGCTGTCCAGCCCAGCGTTTCGCGAATGCTGGTGATAAAGTCGCCGGGTGGCACTAGCGGAATGCCCCGTGAGCCGTCGGTGATGTCCAGCGCGTCAGCCAGGCCGGATTCAGCCAGCTCGCGGACAAATTCGATCTTCTTGTCGAGTACCGCGTGAGACGTGCCGCGCGACGGTAGCATTTCGACGCTGACGACAAACTCGCCAGCCATCAGCTTGCGGGAGAAGGGGCCGTTTTTTGCCTTTTCTTCGGGGCCAGCGGCGGGCAGGGCGTCCTGCGAGTGGATCGAGATGGTATTTCGACTGACCTGGCTGCCTTGCAGGTAGTTGTTCATTTCGCGGATGTGCTCGGGATGTACCTCACAACAACCGCCAATGAGGCGCACGCCTTGCGCTGCAAAGGTGCGTGCCTGTTTGCCCATAAACTCAGGGTTTACCGCGGTCATGAAGCGGTGTCCGATACGTTGGAAGCCTCCTGCGTTGGGCATGGCGGAGAGCAGTACTTTACGGTTGCGTACAATAGCCAGGGTATTTGCCTGCTCAATAAAGGCCGAGGCATCCCAGGGGGTGCAGCAGTTGACGCCGACAACAAGGGCGCCAAGCGCGGCGGCGGCTTCCACATAGGATATCGGGTCAACGTTCCAGTCGCCGTTGGCGTTTTGTTGTAACGCCATTTGCACGATCACCGGCGGGGTATTTGGTAGGGCGTTGATCAGTGTCAGCAGGGCCTTAACTTCCGCCAGTGAGTTAAAGGTTTCCAGCAGCAGCGCATCCACGCCGGCAGCGGACAGCGCTTCAATCTGTTCCTGGTAGATATCGGCGACCTGTTCCGGGGTGAGTTCATCGTCACAGCTGGGGCCGATAGAGCCGACGATGTAGTAAGATTTCTCGGAGTGGGTGTGTTCCTTGAAGCGTTCGATGGCTTCGCGTGCCCGCTGAACCCCGGCCCGGTTTATTTCAGTCACGCGCCCGGATTCGCCCATGAGTTTCAGGTAGGCATTGTTGGCACCAAAGGTATTGGTGGTCAGGCAGCGGGCGCCGGATTGCAGGTAGGCGAGGTGGATATCGCGGATCGTGTCGGGGTTGTCAGCGTTGAGTGCTTCATAGACGTGGTTCACTTCGGAGAGCCGTCCGGTACGCTCGAACAGGTAGGAGCCAGAGGCACCGTCTGCCAGTAGCGGATTATTAGTCAGGTCTGCGATGAAATCACTCATTAGTCGGGGTACCCAGATAAGTCGTAAAGCTGGGCGGACTATACCAGAAAATAAACCCGGCTGGCATAAGTCCCGGTGGATTGATGCGTGACTTTTGGGGAGGCGGGCAAGCCGAATATATTGGCAGCAATTTCCGGCTTGCCCGTTTTAAAAGGGCTTAGTCGGATAGGAAATATTCGACGGTTGAAACCACGCGTACTTTTTTGATGTGCGGGTTATGTTTATCCCTGTCTGAGATACTGAACTGGCCCTGCGAGGCGCGCTTGATTTTGCCGAGTCGGCTTTTCGAATCCTTGGCGAATTTTTCTGCCACTTCCCGGGCTTTGGTGGTGGCCTCCTCAATCATTTCAGGTTTGATTTCGTTAAGACGGGTAAAAAGATACTCGGTGCGAGCCTGGTAGTTATCGCCGGTAATCACAATGCCCTGCGTACCCAGCTGCGACAGGCTGCCCATAACGCTGCGTACGGCGTCGACATTTTGCGAATAGACGGTCACCGTCTGGATGGCGGTATATCGAAACTCGGGACGAGCGCCGTTGCCGTATTGTTGTGCTGATTTGTCGGTAATGGCCGGGGTGCCGTTGCTGATTTCCTCGGCTGGAATGCCATTGCTTTCCAGAAAGCTGCGAATGCTTTTGGATTGCTGTTCGATATCGCGGTAAAGCGTGCCGATATCATTGCCTGCTACCGTGAACTGGATCGGCCAGATCACGATATCTGCCGGGTATTCCCTTTCCGAAAGCCCCTTCACGGTGACACTACGGTCATAGAGCTTGTGTTCGATGGCGGCATGGCCGAGTAAATAGCCGAGCACCGCCAACCCCAGGAAGGTAAAGATGCCTAAGCTGATTAAACCGGTTCTGGTATTTTGCGACATAGTACGTCCTTGAAATAGTTGGGTGTTTGAGATTGGTCCGTTTTTTCTCCGCTGAGTTCGCTAGGGGGCAGCGATTTCCGCCGGTCTGGTCAGTTCCTCGCTCAGGTAATCCAGTAGCATACGAACCTTGGGTGAAAGGTGTTTGTTGTGTGGGTAAAGTGCCCAAACGCCCTGATCAGGAGCGCGGTAGTCTTCCAGTAGGACAGTCAGTTCGCCTCTTTCCACATAGGGGCAAACATAATCGCCAGGCAGTTGCACAATGCCGATTCCCTTCAGTGCGGCATCCAGCAGGGCATGGCCGCTGTTGGAGCGCATATTGCCGCTGAGGCGAAGGTTGCGGGGCTTCCCGCCGACCTGGAAAAACCAGTGATCGTTCATGCTCTGCAGGCAGTTATGTTTTTCCAGGTCGCTGGGTTTTTGTGGGGTCCCATGCTGCTCCAGGTAGCCGGGCGTCGCGCACACATAGAATGTCCGGGTGGAAAGGCGTTTGGCCATCATGGTGGAGTCGTCCAGATTGCCTTGACGGATGGCCAGATCAAAACCGCCTTCAATTAAATCCATTCTCAGATTGCTGAGGTGGATTTCCAGTTCCAGATCCGGGTATTGCTTCAGGAAATTGTTCAGCAGCGGGGCAATCGTTGCTTCCCCGTAGGTGACGGGGGCGGTGACCTTGAGCTTCCCTGTAGGTTTGCTCTGCATATCGCTGATCGCCAATTCAGCCTGCTCAAGGCCGTCCAGTACCTGGCGGCAATGGCGGAAATAAATATTGCCGGCCTCCGTGACCGTGACTTTACGCGTGGTGCGGTGCAGCAGTTTTGTGGCCAGGCGACTTTCCAGGGCGCTGACCTGGCGGCTGACCTGGGCCGTTGATATATCAAGCTGCTTTGCCGCCGCAGTAAAACTGCCGGTTTCGGCGACGGCAACAAACTCGGTGACGCCTTCCCAATTGAACATTTTGACTCCTTATTCAGAGGGGTTGAAACGGGGGCTTTTATTTAACTTTAATTATTGCTATATGGTAAAGGTAATTTTCAAAAAATTGGGATTATCACTTTTATAAAAACAAATATAATGCACACATCTAGCCAAAAGCTTGGTTGAAATAGAAATTAAATCAGTAAGTTTAAGGAGACTTTTAATGTCTAGTATAAAAAATGTTAAGTTGGAAAAATACATCCCAGTTAGAAAATTGAAAAAACTTGAAAATCAAGCGCTGGTGTTGCAAAAACAACAGCTCGTAACTGCAAGTAACGATGAGGTAAAAACGCTGCCCAACGTAGCGTGATTTGCCTCCCTAAGCGGCATGCTTAATGTTGACCGGCATTGGGCATGCCGTCATTGTATGTAACTGAGCTGGTATCCACATTTACTTGTTCAGGAGATAAGCATGATCGTTCGTGATAAACCCTCTGCCTGGCAGTTGTTGTTCCTGATGCGTGGCTCGATTGTGCCGCTCATCCTTCCACAGATTGTTGTTGTCGTTTTGTTTTCTGTGGTCGTTAAATATGTTTTACATGCCGGTTATGTCGAACTGGCTTCCGTCACCGTGGCACCTTTTGCCGTTTTCGGTATCGCCCTGTCTCTGTTTTTGGGATTTCGCAATAATGCAGCCTACAACCGTTGGTGGGAGGCGCGAGGGCATTGGGGACAATTGGTTTACGATGTGCGTAGCCTGGGACGCACCACGGAAAATCTGCTGGGTTTTGATCACCCGGAACGTCGTGGCCTGCTCAATGACGCTGTTGCCTTTTCGCATTTCCTGCGTGGAAGCCTGAGAGGAAAGTCCGCCACTGACGATACGATACCTTTTATCGGCAAGGAAGTGGCCGAACAGGCAGCCAGCACAGCCAATCCGGCGGATTTTATATTGCGTCGCATGGGACTGCGCCTGGGAAAACTCTATCGTGATGGCGAAATTGATGCCATGGGGTTACGTATGCTGGATGAACGCCTGACAGCTATTGCCGCTGTCCAGGCTGCCAATGAACGTATTGCCAGCACCCCTTTGCCTTTTGCCTACTCACTGCTGGTCCATCGTACGGCGTATATTTACTGCTTCCTGGTACCCTTCGGGTTGGCATCCTCTGTGGGTTGGTTTGCTCCTTTATTCGCAGCGCTGGTGGCCTATGTGTTTTTTGGCCTGGATGCCTTGTCCGAGGAACTCGAAAATCCTTTCGGTTGCGAGCAAAACGACCTGCCGCTCAATGCGCTGTGTCGTGTTAACGAAATTTCCGTGGCCGAAGCACTCAATGAAACACCTCCAGCGGCGCTCAAGCCGGTTAATTACAAATTGAGCTAATCAGGTTTTACCTGACCTAATCTAATCAATACATCAAAAAGGGCTTTGTGATGAAGAAAACTCTTTCTGCTATCGTTTTATCTTTTATTTGCTCCAGCGTGGCTATGGCTGATAGCTGTGATCAACTGCCCGATTACCGGGCGTTAACAGAAGCGCTGCAGCGCGTTGTTAAACCTACGGGTAATGAGGTTAATGGCGGCCTGGAGCTGAACATGTGGGCAACCCTGGTGAATCGTGACGGCACCGTGTGCGCTGTTGCCCGCAGCGGTGATGACGTTGGCGATCAGTGGCCGGGCAGCCGTGTGATTTCTGCTCAAAAAGCGAATACCGCCAATGCCTTCAGTCTGCCGGAGCTGGCGTTATCGACAGCAAACCTGTGGACAGCGACACAGCCAGGCGGCAGTTTGTTCGGACTGCAATTCAGCAATCCCGTGAATACGGATGTCGCCTATCGCGGCAAAGCGAAAAATTACGGCACAGCTAAAGATCCAATGGTTGGAGGCCGAATCGGTGGCGTAAATGTCTTTGGGGGCGGCCTAGCGCTCTACAATGCCGAAGGTGAGATTGTGGGCGGCCTTGGCGTCAGTGGCGATACTTCCTGTGCCGATCATAATGTGGCCTGGAAAGCCCGCGATGCGCTGAAACTGGACTTTGTGCCGGCTGGCGTTTCGGAAACCGGTGATGACAATATTATTTACCAGCCAGGTAACGGGTTTGCTCATCCTGAATGTGGCGGGACGGAATCCGATATTGCCCGCGCTTTGCCAAAAACGCATGCCATCAGTACAAAATAATGGCGGCTTGGTTATCCTTGGGCGGTGAAATTCGATTATTACAATCTGGTAAAGGTGATTTTCAAAAAAAGGGGATTATCACTTTTGTTTGAGTGAATATAATGCACGGACTTGATTAAAGGTTCTTTGGATCGAATCTCCTGAACCGGCTGCTTCAATGCAGTATTGTTGAGTTCCAGACGGATTAAGGTTGAAATCCCACCCGCGTTTATGGGTGATTTAGCAACTTTGAGTAATGCCGATAATTTCCCCCCTTGTTTATCGGTTTTTGTTTAGCGCGAACATCCCCTGTTCGCGCTTTTTTTTGCGCCACGGAAAGTAAAAAACAAACCGCCGATACTCTTTACCCGCGTATTTAACCTCCGGTATGGTAGCGGTTGATTATTGAGTTTAAAAGGATTGTCCATGCAACTCACAGAGTGTTCTTTTCATCTTAGCGAACGCCAACGAAGCGAAATGCTGTTTCGCGGCGAAGTCTTGGTATTCAGGAATGTACCGGCAATGCATGAGTTGATCGCTTATACAGACGCGCTACTGCAGCAATACCTGGGAGAAGGAGACCCTACCACCATCCAGGCTCGATTGGGTGAAGCCGACTATCTAGAGTTGATGGGAGAAGCACAACAGGCATTTCGTACCGGTCGGGAGCCGAAGGCGCTATTTTTCAAAGCCCTGGGCGAAGTAGGGGTGGATCCGGAAAGCACCTATTGGGACCACTTTCCGCTACGCGTTGTGCCCTACGGTGGCACGCACAAGGGCGGGCGCTGTGAATGGGTGGATGTGCATCGCGACAGCTGGGGCTCGACCATTGACGCGCAGGTCAACTGGTGGGCGCCGATTTACCCGATAACCCCAGCGCGCAGCATGGCTTTTTTCCCTGAATACTGGCATCGGCCATTGGCCAACGATACCGCGACCTGGTCGATTGATGAATATATCCGCCAGCGTAATTTATTGCCGAACCAGGAGCGCAGTGTCCCTTATTCCTCGGTTCCCCTGCCGACAGAGCCCGTTGACGATGCCCGTATCTGCCCAGTCATGCTGGAGCCCGGTGATCTGTTGTGTTTTGCCAGTGCCCATTTGCATGCCAGTATGGAAAACACCACGGATCGCACCCGGTTCAGTGTGGAAATGCGTACGGTCAATATCCATGAGGTGCTTGAAGGAAACGGTGCGCCGAATGTGGATAACGATGGCCCCAAGCCCATGTACAACTGGTTCAGGCGTATCAGCGATAATGTCTCGCTGCAAAGTGAAGTGGCGCGATTGACGGCACTTTAAAGGCAAACCTGGGGAAGCTGGTTGTTTTCGATCCAGCGGGCCAGGGAGTACCAGTGATGGCAGTCCTGTTGGGCGCTTTTTAAATTCAGCTCCTGGATGCCTACGCCTTCTTCTGCTGCGCGCACATAATTTTGCGTATCCCTCAGGCTGGTGAGGAAGGGTATATCCAGCGACTCCAGAAACTCGCACAGGGCTTTGTAGGATTTGCTGTTTTTCCGAACCCGGTTGCCTACCACGGCAAGGCGTTTGTTGCTGTTTCGGATGTCGGGTGATTTCAGCAGTGTTTCGATGAACTGGGATGCTGCCCGGATATCAATGGGGGAGGCGATCACCGGAATCAGGACGGTATCGGCTTCTCGCACCAGCTTGACGGCTGTCATGGCCTCCAAACGAGCTGGCGTATCGACGACTATTCGTGTTGTGCCGGCCGGTACTTTCAAGTGCCAAACGCTGGTGACGTGACTTTTCTGGCGAGGCGCAGAAATACTGTGTATGAGCGGCAGGTGCTCTGGGCGGGCTTCAAGCCACTGGGTGCTGGAGCACTGGGGGTCATAATCGATCAGTGCGGTATTATGGCCTTCACTGGCGAACTGGCAGGCGAGGTTGGTGGCAACGGTTGTTTTGCCGCAGCCGCCCTTAGCGTTTAAAACCAGGATACGATGCGATTTTTGAATATCCGATGCTCGCATTGTGTTTGCCTTGCCAATAAAATGCAGCCTGAAATTTTGCATTAGAGTCTAACGCTTTGCAGGTGACAATGCTATAAGCGCCTAATTTCAGGGTGCTTTTTACTGTTTTAAGTCGCGTTATCGGATGTTATTTCAATGATAGGTGCGCTATCTTGGGATAGCTGACGGCTAACTGGAAAGCGGCTTCGGGATAATTAACAAGGAATCTACGCATGAATAATTCGCAGGTTGCGGTGCTGGGCGGTGGCAGTTTCGGTACCACGCTGGCCAATATCCTTGCTGAAAATGGTCATCGGGTTTGGTTGTGGTTACGCGATGAGTTACGAGCCGCGGAAATTAATGAAACGCGTGTTAACCAGCGTTATATGCCCGATTACCCGCTTCATGAAAACCTTACGGCGACAACGGATCTGGTCGAGGCCGTAACCGGTAGCGAGCTGGTTTTAGTGTCCTTGCCCAGCAGTGCTTTTGTCGGGATTGTGCAGAGCATGGCGCCACACCTGAACCCGGAACAAATGCTGGTGAGTACCACAAAAGGCGTGGTCGCTGATGGTTTCAAGTTAATGAGCGAGGTGCTTAAGGCTGAAACCTGCTGTCAGCAGGTTGGTGTCCTGAGCGGACCTAACCTGGCCAAGGAAATTGGCAAGCACATGCCTACGGCAACGGTGATTGCCAGCGACAGCGTGGAGCTGCGCCAGCGAGTGCAGGCGCTGCTTGCTAACGACTATTTTCGGGTTTACGCCAGTAACGACACCTTCGGGGTTGAGTTGGGCGGTGCGTTGAAGAACATCTATGCCATTATTTCCGGTTTGGCGGCGGCCTTGGGTATGGGAGAAAACACGCGCAGCATGTTGATCACCCGGAGCCTCGCCGAGATGAGCCGCTTTGCCGTTTGCATGGGCGCTAATCCGATGACCTTTATCGGCCTGGCTGGCGTCGGTGACCTGGTGGCAACCTGTATGTCTCCTTTAAGCCGCAATTACCGTGTCGGCTATGCACTGGGTAAAGGCGGCAACCTTGAGCAGGTCGTCGCTGAGTTGGGGGAAGTGGCAGAAGGGGTGAATACCCTGAAACTGGTTAAGCATCGGGCTGATGAAATGGGTGTTTATATGCCGTTGGTAAACGGTCTTTACCAGGTGATATTTAACCAGTTGCCCATTCCGGAAGTGGTTGCCGGGCTGATGAAAAGTGATCAGAGTTCGGACGTGGAATTTATTTTGCCGCGCGAAGAAACATAAGGCGATTTCCCATGATGAGTGAGTTCTATTATTACGTTTGGGGGCTCTATGGCCTAGCGGCTTTGGGGTTGGTTTACCTGGTCTGGCTGTTGGTCAGGCGGATTCGGGTTTCCGTTATCGCTCACGCCCTGCTGGCTTTTTTTGCTGCGTTACTCCTTACCCCTGCCAGGGCGATTCCGGAGCAGGCAGATTTGACACCGGCTGTGGTGATGGCTTTGTTCGACGGTATTGCGCAGGGCTGGCCAGGGGTGTGGAGCGGTTTCAGGTATATTCTGCTGGTTTATTTGGGGCTCTTGGCTATTCTGTTATTGCTGCACTTGGTGAAAGCCTGGGTTCGACCAAAACAGCAACCCGATCGAAACACAGAGACACAAGCGGGCGATCAGGAGGTTGGCGCCAGGGAATAAAAAAGTTGAATTTATTCTCTATTTTTGTTTAACAATCAATCATAACTTAATGAAAAATAATAATAAGATTTTTATTTTTTCTCTTTTTTTTCTCTTTGTTACTCACGTTGTGGGTATTGCTCACGCCAATACAAAACCTGTCGATTTGCGCATTCTTATCGATATTTCGCAGGCGGTTAAAACAACTTTTCCACGTAGCAGACACCTTGAAGCACTGGAGCTTCTGATTGACCGCCTGCCAGAGGGCAGCCGCGCGGGCATCTGGACTTATGGGAAGTACGTGAATCACCTGATGCCCGGAGGGGTGGTTGACCAGGGCTGGAAAGGTGATGCAAAACGCAAGCTTGAAGCCGTTAAGTCGGTTGCGCTGCATCGTAATATTCCTTTTGTCATGAGGCAGGCCAGCTTTGATATCAAGCAGCCGGATGAGCGCTATGCAACAGTCATCCTATTGCTCAGTGCCGGTGGTATAAACCTTTTCAAAGAAGAATCACGTAACAGCCTGGAGCGTTACCAACTGCTCAATAAACAGCTGCCAGAGCTTCGTAAAGCAGGGTTTGTCATTCATACGTTGGCACTGACAGAACAACAGGACCAGCAATTATTAACCAGCCTCGCTAAGGAAACCGGGGGCTTAGCCCTGCAGGCCTTTGACGCTGAGCAATTGTATGGCGCAGTCACCGTACTGGCTGACAGGTTGGCGCCGCAAAATACGATTCCTCTTACGGATGATAATGAAGTGGCGATAGATGCCGATGTGAAGGCGTTTACCGCTGTGCTGATCGGCGCCGATAAGGCGGCTCAGCCGTTTCTTCTGAGCCCAACCGGCAAGCAGGTTAAGTGGCAGGGTAGTGGAAATTACGCCTGGCTGCGTGTCGAAAAACCCGAACTGGGGCACTGGAAGCTGCCCAAAGGCTTGTCTGGATTGAGCCGCATTTATACCGAGAGTACCCAGAAGTTCCTGTTGCAGCCGATGAGTGGCAGCTATGTCGTTGGTGAACGTCCTGTGGTGGAGGCTCGTTTGGCGTATCCGCCGGGCAAAGGCTATGGCAATGAGGTGGATGTGAGCTTCGGGGTAACCGGACAGGAGACATCCCTCAAGCGTATAAGCCAAAACGAACAGGGGCATTACGAGACCACTGTCCAGGATTTCAATACCGCAGGCCTCTACAATCTCGCTTTTAAAGCCCAGGCATTGGATTACACACGTGCCTTGAATTACCCCGTGCAGGTGTATTCCCTGCTGAACATTGATGTCAGCACGATAGAGCAGGATACCCAAAAGCAGTATTTGATTGATGTCGCGCCGGTCGATACGGACCTGGACCTGATTGCCTCGACACTGATTGCGACCGTGACGGATTCAAAAGGCCAGTGGAAAGTACGCACCGCCAGTTTGACGGATAAGAATCACTGGCAGTTAATATTGCCCGATGACGGTGTCAGTGCGGAGTATCGTGTTGAGCTTGATTTTAAAGGGGTGACTTTTACCGGGCGGGAAATTCGCCTGAAACCCAAGCCCATGCTGATTGAATTACGTAGTGTGGCTGATTTGGTCGCTGTCGATAACAGCGAGGAAGAGCAACCGCAAAGCTCCACGCCCGTAGAAGAGCAGGGCCGGCCTGTGTGGCTGATTGTGGTGGCGGCTGCAGGTTTTGGTCTGGGTTTGCTGTTGATCGGACTCTATGCCTGGAAGAAGCGCCAGGTTCCTGACGAGGGCAAAGCCCTGCGTTCTGAAAGCGTGGCGCCAGAACCGGAGCCAGAACAGGAGCCGGAGCCAGAACCGGAGCCGGAGCCAGAACCGGAGCCAGAGCCAGAGCCAGAACCGGAGCCAGAACCGGAGCCAGAACCGGAGCCAGAACCGGAGCCAGAACCGGAGCCAGAGCCAAGTGCCGTTTTGGGAGAAGAAAATAATGCTCCTGTACGCAAGCAGGCGGTTGAAGACGACCCTTCTGTTGCACTTGACGTGGAAATCGAACTTGATGAAATCCTGGAGGAAGAGACGGCCTTGGCAGAAGAGTGGAGCCAGTTGGACGCCGAAGCTACCCTGAGACCAGAGGATTTAGAGGAAAAGCAAGCCGATGAATCCGGAGAAGAGGATGACGACTTCCACATTGAAATTGCCTTTGATGATTTGGATGACGAATTGGATTCGGAGGGCAGTGCGGCTTCAGGCAAGAAAACACAGGACTCCTAAACTAGTGGGCTTACTAATTAATTTGCCCAGAGTTTTTAATAAGCGCAGAATGTAATAGGCTAAGGAAAGCATTGTTGTGACCTCGCAAAGAAAGAAAATAACTAAAGAGGAAATAAACAATGACTACCTCAATATACGGCGGCTGCGCTTGCCGAATCTTTTTTTTGCTTCTTTTAACCTTCGCTTCAGTTTCCGGTATTAAGGCCGAGGACCAAGTCACTCACGTTCTTGTGCCACTTACGGCCTATGGCGTAACCTTCTATCTGGACGATAAAGAGGGTCGCTCGGAGTTCCATAAATCATTGTTAACAGCGGTTGGTACCACATACTTACTGAAAGCTGCGGTTGATAAAGAGCGCCCCAATCATTCTAATGATGACTCTTTTCCGTCCGGGCATACGGCTGGGGCTTTTATGGGCGCTGCTTTCATTCATAAGCGATATGGTTGGAAATACGCCATTCCAGGTTATTTGGCTGCTGCCTATGTTGGCCACCGACGTGTGGAAGAGGATGAACATCACACTGAGGATGTAATCGCTGGAGCTGCAATAGGTATTTTGAGCAGTTTTTATTTCACCACATCTTATAAGGGGGTTGAAATTCAACCCTATGCTGAAGGTAATTCCTACGGAGTGCTTTTCGGTACACGCTGGTGAGCGCTTGGCTATAACCGCTGCTAAGTCAAGTGGGTTCATCTCCGCAAAATATGGGCGTTATACCTGAGGTTCGGTTTTGCTGGGGTAGCCTTTCTTGCACCAGGACGAATAACCGTCGTCCGGCGCTGCGGCATGGCTGAATCCAAGATACTTAAGAGTGGCTGTGGCTAGCGTGAACAATTTTCCTGTCCACAGTAAACCACAGGCCAGCTTTTTTAACTAAAAAGGGCAGTTAGCAGCTGGCCGACAGTTACTTATTTGGCATAGAACTTTTGTTGTGCCTCAAGCCAGGCATTCAGCGCTTCCTGGCTACGCAGGCAAACGACCAGGCGGTCGAAATGTTGCGCCTGCTTTTCAAGTACGGCTAATCCCTGGTGAGCGGCCAGCGGGTGTGGAATTTTATTGGTTCCGGCTCCCAGCGCGGGAAACCCCAGGCTGCGGATATGATTTTCCCTAGCTAATTTGATAACGCTTTCATAACATTGGGTGAGGAGTTCCAGCGTTTTGGCAACCCACTGATCTCCGCCGCTCCACTGCGGAGTAACGGTGTGAATCAGCTTATTAGCGGGTAAGTTATAGGCGTTGGTTAATCGGGCTTCACCGACCTTGCAACCATCCAGTAAGCGACATTCCTCGACGAGCGGGTCGCCGGCAAGATCAAAAATCCGGGCGGAAAGGCCCTGGCCCCGGATCAGGTGTTTGTGGGCTGGACAGACAATGGCATCCAGCGGCAAAGCGGTTAGGTCGGCTTGAACGATCTCGACAGTGGACATGGCACCCCCTGTTATTGATGCAGTAGATAAAAACCTCGCTTTCACTTCTGAGTATAACGAATGTCCTGTCAGGTTGCCGCTGGTAAAGACAAGTTTATGGGGAGTGCGTTTTAGCCCAGGGAAATTTCCGGTAATTGGGGGCGTTCAATTTTTTGTTTCTCTGTGGGTGCGAGGACGTCAGCAACTCCCTTTACAACGGCTTTTCCGTCCTGGTTGACGACGGTGCATTGCATCTCAATGCTTTTTTTACGCTCGTTTTTGCTAATGACCTCCAGCTCTATCTTGAGCGTATCGCCGAGACAGACCGGGCGCAGGAACTTAAGGCTTTGTCCGAGATAAACGGAACCGGGGCCTGGCATGACCGTCGCAATGGTTGCTGAAATCAGCGAGCCTGACCAGATGCCATGGGCAATACGTTGTTTAAAAGGGGTTTTGGCCGCATAATCCGCATCCAGGTGAATGGGGTTAACATCCCCTGAGGCGGCTGCAAAAAGGACCAGGTCCTTTTCCACGAGGGTGCGCTCGGTGCTCGCCTTGTCACCAATGGATAATTCATCGAAAGTAAAGTTTTCCAAATACTGCATTGTTTGTCCCATCGTTTCGTTATGGTTGTTGGCGGGTAATGTAGAGAAATTACCTGGCCGGTGCCAGCACTTTTAGATTCAAGCCCGCATTGCTATGAGTACCACAATACCTCCGGAAATTGCTCAACAAATTACAGAGCAGATCGATTATTGCATGCTCAAAGACCGGTATCGGTTGCGGCGTCAGTTGCGCGAATTGACCGAGCCGCAAAAGCAGCGGGGAGGTAAAGGCAAACCCTGCACGCTGGCCGAATTGGAGCAGGCGGTGGGCGTTTCTGCCGCGCTGGCAGAAAAGCGGGCGGCGAATACCCCCAAAATCGCTTTTCCTGATAATCTGCCGGTTTCGCAAAAGCGCGAAGAAATTGCCGCTGCCATTGCTAAAAACCAGGTGGTCGTTATTGCCGGGGAAACCGGCTCCGGAAAAACGACCCAGATTCCCAAGATCTGCCTGGATCTTGGTCGCGGCATACACGGGATGATTGGCCACACCCAGCCGCGTCGGCTGGCGGCGCGTTCGGTGGCTACGCGAATCGCTGAAGAGCTCAAGGTTAAACTGGGCGAGCAACTGGGGTTTCAGGTTCGTTTTACCGATCAGGTAACGGAGACGACCCTGATCAAGCTGATGACGGACGGGATTCTGCTGGCTGAAACGCAGAACGATCCCTACCTGAATAAATACGACACTCTCATCATCGATGAAGCGCATGAGCGCAGCCTGAATATCGATTTCCTGCTCGGTTATCTCAAACAGCTGTTGCCGAAAAGGCCGGAGCTGAAGGTCATCATCACATCGGCCACCATCGACCTGGCGCGTTTTTCCAAACATTTTGACGATGCGCCTGTGATTGAGGTATCGGGCCGCACATTCCCGGTGGAATTGATTTACCAGCCGCCGATTGAAAGCGAGGAAACAAAAGTTGAGGGCATCGGCGCAGCTATTGTTGAGGCAGTGGAAACGATTCGCGCCATGCCGCGACGTAGCGGGCCTAACGATATCCTGATTTTTCTGAGCGGAGAGCAGGATATTCGCGAGGTTTCCAAGCTGCTTAACGACCAGCACTATGCCAATACCGAGGTAATGCCCCTGTATGCTCGCCTGAGCGCCTCGGAGCAGAACCGGGTATTTCAGCCGCACCGCGGGCAGCGCATTGTGCTGGCCACCAACGTGGCAGAAACCTCCGTCACGGTGCCGGGTATCCGTTATGTAATCGACCCCGGTTTTGCGCGGATCAGCCGCTATAGCGCCCGCTCAAAGGTCCAGCGTCTGCCCATTGAGTCGATCTCCCAGGCCAGTGCCAACCAGCGCAAAGGGCGCTGCGGCCGCGTTGCGGAAGGGGTGTGTATCCGCCTTTACGAAGAGGAGGATTTCAACAACCGTCCCGAATTTACCGATGCGGAAATTCTGCGCACTAACCTGGCTTCGGTGATCCTGCAAATGATCAGCTTGCGGCTGGGCGATATTTCGCGCTTTCCCTTCATCGATGCGCCCGATAACCGTTCTATCAAGGATGGTTATCAGCTGCTGACAGAGCTGGGTGCCGTTAACGACAAACGGCAGATCACCCGCATCGGCAAGCAATTGGTGCGTTTCCCCGTTGATCCGCGCATTGCTCGTATGCTGATTGCGGCAAACGAAAACGGCTGTTTAACGGAAGTGTTGATTATCGCCTCGGCTTTGACGATCCAGGACCCGCGCGAACGCCCGCTGGATAAACAGCAGGCGGCAGATGAAAAACATCAGGCTTATGTGCATGAGGATTCGGATTTTCTCAGTTTCGTCAATCTTTGGAACAGCGCTGAGGCGCAGCGCCAGGCCATGTCGACCAACCAGTTCCGCAAATACTGCAAAAAATATTTCCTGAACTTCCTGCGTATTCGCGAATGGCGTGACCTGCACCGCCAGCTGCTGCTGGTGTGCAAAGACATGAAGTTTTCCCTGAACTCGGAACCGGCCGAATATGAAGCGGTACACCAGGCCTTGATGACCGGCCTGTTGGGTAACCTGGGGGAAAAGCAGGACCAAAAAGACTATAAAGGGGCACGCAACCGCCAGTTTTACATCTTTCCCGGCTCGGGGCAGTTCAAGCGGTCGCCCAAGTGGCTGATGTCGGCTGAAATGGTGGAAACGTCGAAACTGTATGCGCGTATCAATGCGAAGATCGACCCGGTCTGGGTGGAGCCCCTGGCAAAACACCTGGTGAAACGCAGCCATTCCGAACCGCATTGGGAAAAGAAGCGCGGGCAGGTGCTGGCGCTGGAACAGGTGAGCCTTTATGGTTTGGTGATTGTTAACCGTCGCCGGGTGGATTTTGGCAGAATTGACCCGGTGCTGGCCCGTGAAATCTTTATCCGTGAAGCGCTGGTTCCGCTGGAACTCATTAGTCGGGCGGCATTTATTCGCCATAACCGGGCTTTGCTGGCGGATATTGAAGCGCTGGAGCATAAATCGCGGCGACGCGATATTCTGGTCGATGAACAGGTGCTTTACGCGTTTTATGACGAGCGCCTGCCCGCCGGAATTTATACGCGAGTGGACTTGGAGCAATGGCTTAAAAGCGAGCCGGCCAACGATAAAAGCCTGCGAGTGACTCGCGACTATCTCATGCAGCACAGTGCCAGCCATGTCAGCGAAAGCCAGTTCCCCGATGCGTTCCTGTGGCCGGGCATGCGCCTTAAACTGGACTATCAGTTTGAGCCGGGCAAGGATCAGGACGGTGTGTCGATCAGTGTCCCCTTGGGGCTTCTCAACCAGCTGCCCGCCTATCGCCTGCAATGGCTGGTACCAGGTATGTTGGCGGATAAGTGCGTGGCGCTGGTCAAGGCGCTTCCGAAGAACCTTCGTAAACACTTCGTTCCGGTCCCGGACGTGGTGGGTAAAGCATTAGCGCAAATGGCGCCTGAGAATGTACCCCTCACCGAGAGTCTCGGGCATGCGCTGAAACGCCTGACGGGTATCGAGATACCGGGCGGCAGCTGGGATGAAACTCGGCTGGAGCCGCATCACCACTTTAATATCCGTGTGCTTGATGAAGCGGGTCGGGTTGTGGTGCAGGACCGTGACCTGCACAGACTGCGCCAGCGTTTCAGCCAACAGGTTAATGAGAGTCTGCAGAGTGTTACCCAGCATGCCGAGGAGCGAAGCGGGATTACACAATGGGATTTTGGGGAATTGGGTAAAACGGTGGACGTTCATCAGGCGGGTATGAAACTCAAGGCCTACCCGGCCATTGAGGATGCTGGCGATAGCGTCAGCCTGGTTCTTGCCGATACGGCAGAGCGTGCCCAGCAGATATCCGCCGGTGGTATTTTGAGGCTGTTAATGCTGGCCAATGCCCAGCAGGTGAAATACCTCCAGAAGAACTTGCCGAAGCTGGATAAGACGCTGCTTTATTTCAGCAAATTGGGCGATAAAAAGACGCTGGTGGATGACCTGTTAAAGGCGGCGTTCCAGCAAACCTTTTTAGAGAGCGGCGGGCCTCAACCGGCAAATGCAAATGCGTTCAAGGCCTGTATTGAAACGCACAGAGCAGAGCTGGTTACAAATGCCACTAAAATGGCCGAGCAGCTGAATCAAATGGCTGAAACCTATCACCAAATCACGAAAAAGCTTAACGGCCAGGTGCCGTTGCCCTGGATGCCCGTTTATGCCGAGATAAAAACCCAGCTGGAACGACTTTTCTGCAAGCATTTCCTGGCCCGGGTTGGTTGGCCGCATTTACAGCATTATCCGCGCTACCTGAAAGCCATTGAGCAGCGCATGGACAAGCTGCAGGGGCAGTTGGCAAAGGAGCGCATCTGGTGTGCGGAGTTGGAACAATTCTGGCAGAAGTATGAAACGCTGCGGCAGAAACTGGCTGCCCAGGGGCTTGATACAACGCCGGCCGAACAGTTTCGCTGGATGATCGAGGAGTACCGGGTCTCTGTTTACGCGCAGCAGTTAGGCACGCCTGAGCCAGTCTCTGCAAAGCGTTTACAGAAAAAGCTGGAAGACATAAAAGCCTAGGTGGTACTCCGGCTTTGGCATACGGAGTTTAAAAATTATTAATCGGCGTACTGAACATAAGCGGCGTATTGGTCTAAACTTCGTTGGGTTGAAAAGGGGGGAGGAGTTAGAAGTAATGAAAGGAAAACATAAAATCTGCGGTGTTGTTTGTGCGGCGCTGCTTTTCGGCTTCGGAACAACGGTAGCTGCCGATAACCCTGAAGACCCTTGGGAAGGGTGGAACCGTGCGGTCTGGAAGTTTAACAAAACCGCCGATACCTATTTTTTGAAGCCGGTCGCCAAGGGATATGACTGGGTAACGCCCAAGCCCGTTGACGATGGTATCAGCAATGTTTTTGATAACCTCGGCGAAACCAGAAACTTTCTGAACGATGTGCTGCAGTTTAAGTTCGCTGATGCGGGTACGGATTTAGCACGTTTTGTCATTAACTCCACGGTTGGCGTATTGGGTATTTTTGATGTGGCTTCGCGGTGGGGGCTTGACCGGAACGAAGAGGACTTTGGCCAGACGTTGGCTGCCTGGGGTGTCGAATCGGGTCCTTACCTCGTATTGCCGTTTTTAGGGCCCAGTACGGTCCGGGACGGCATTGGGCTGATACCGGATATTTATTCGGTGCCGCAGGCCTACATCGATCATGACCAGACACGTTATTCGGTTTACGCGACCGATTTTATTGATACGCGTGCGGACCTGCTGGACGTGGAAGAGTTGGTGCAGGGTGACGAATATAGCTTTGTCCGGGATGTCTACTTGCAGCGACGGGCGTTTCTGGTAACGGACGGTGACGTTGAAGACGACTTTACCTCGGACGATTTCGAGGAAGATTACTAGAAAGTGCGCAGAATATTAAAACCGGCAGAGATGCCGGTTTTTTTAAGTCATAGGCTTGAACCTGCCAGAGCTTGAGAGTATGTTGGCAGGTATGAATCAGGGCTCCCAAAAACGCCTTTTTTTTATCGAAAAATCACGATAATTCGGAACCCGTCCCGATACTTTATGTTCAACCCTTCAACCGCTAACTCCCCGCATCTGTTGATCATCAATGATGACCCGGAGTCTGAGCAGCAGATCGTCGATTGTTTGACTGAAAGCGGTTACGAAACTTCCTGCGTCAATGACCTGCCCGCGGCTTTTACGTTCCTGCAATGGAACCAGGTTGATCTGGTCATCCTGGATCTGGGTCTCAGCGATTCCGATACCTTGAAACTACTGAAGGATTTGTGCGCCAAGTACCCGCACATGCCGGTTATCGTGTTATCCCATCACAGTAACGCGGCGCAAACGGCAGAGGCTCTCAAGCTCAATGTGATGGATTATCTGCGTAAACCGTTCCATCCGGAAATGGTGCTTTTTTCGGTACGCAACAGCCTGAAGCATGTGCAGCTGATGTTGGAAAACCGCAACTACAGGCACCAGCTTGAAACGGCAAACCGGGAATTGCAAAAGCGCTTGGAAGAAATCCAGTCCGATCAGCAGGCCGGTAAACTGGTCCAGCAACGCATGTTGCCGGTTTCGCCCTACAAGATTTTCAACTACCAGTTTTCCCACCGTATCATCCCTGCCGATTATTTATCGGGTGATTATGTCGAATACCACCAGGTGAGCGACAACAAACTGGTATTTTTTCTGGCAGATGTGACCGGGCACGGCGCTTCGTCGGCGTTTGTTACGGTCTTGATGAAACAGCTTTCCGTTCGTTCGCGGCGTCATTTCCAGCAGAAACAAAAACGCGAAGTGAATTCGGCCGCCTGGATGCTGCGTTGGATCAATAAAAACCTGCTGGATGCGGACCTTGGGCGCCACCTGACAATTTTCCTGGGCGTCATTGATCGCGAAAAGCGACAGCTTAATTACAGTTACGGCGGCCATTTCCCTCAGGCGGTTATGACCTGTCAGGGTGAAGTGAAGTTTCTGGAAGGGCGGGGCTTGCCGGTAGGCATGTTCGAAGGGGCTGAATACGAAGACCGGTATCTCAAACTACCAAAGCAGTTCGGCCTGACGGTCTTTTCCGATGGCGTCCTGGAAATTCTTCCCCAGCAAAGCCTCAAGGAAAAGGAAGAGTACCTGTTGAAGCTGGTTAAAGATTCAGACCACCGCGTCGATAAAATCATCGATACGCTGGGGGAAGATAAGATTCGTCGTGCACCCGATGATATTTCAGTGTTGAGCCTGCGGACGGTATAATTTTCTCTCATGAACTCTGGCAAGATACTTGTTGCGAAAAACGATGGCGCGTATGTACTCAAATTTCAGGGTGACGTACGCCTGACCCTGTGCGCGGCGCTCGATATTTTCCTGGAAAAGATGGTTTCAATCCCCGATTTGAAAGCCGTCATTATCGACCTTACCGAAACCGAGGGAATTGATAGCACCTCGCTGGGCTTCCTGGCCAAAACGTCGATTCTTACCCAAAAGGCTTTTGGCTGGAAACCAACGATTGTTTCTACCCACGAAGATATTACCCGCTTGTTGATGAGCATGAGTTTTGATCAGGTGTTCAACATTATTGAACAGCCTATCTCAGAAGCGGCCCAATTGGCGGAGTTGCCTTCGCAGGAGTCTTCGGAGGAAGAGGCGAAAGACCGGGTGCTGGAAGCTCACAAAATCCTAATGGGGTTGAGTGATGACAACAAGGAAAAATTCCAGGAGCTCGTAAAAATGCTGGAGTCTTCCTGACCCAGGCGCTTCTTTGGTCCTGTTTTAAACACGCTTATTCGCTGGCTTGTGCAGCGCTGAGCTTCAGTCGGATGAAGTCCTTATGGGCGACGTAAATCAATTCGGCTACTTTTCGAATCAAGTGTTCTTCGTAACGATCAATGTTGCCGTCGGCATAGGCTACCTGCCACATACCGCTAATCAGCGCTAACTTCTGCTCGTAATCGTAAAAATCATTCACCAGGCGGGTGAACTGATAAAGGGACGTGCTCTCTTGAACCTGCTGTTCGGCGAGCTTTACCAGGGAATCCAGTTCAACGGGGCTGAGTTGGAAGATTTCACGGAGCCTGTCAACGATGCTCGCTTTTTCAGCGGCATCCAGGTCATAGTCGGCGCGAGATACTTCGATCAGTAATGCAGCTGTGGTCAGCTTGAGGGTGTCGTCGCGGGGGGGCTTATCCCCCGCGTCCATAGCAAGGTTGTGCTTAAAGAACTGCTTGATTTGCTCGATCACTGTAGCAGTCCATGTCGATAATAAATTGTTCCAGTTTGCCCTGGTCAATGGCGAAGTTTCGAATACCCTCGGCGAGCTTTTCCGTTGCCATCGGATCTTCGTTAAGCAGCCAGCGGAAGCTGTTTTCGGTAATTTCAGGGTGACGTTCGGAATCGGGCGTCGACTCCGGTGAAAGTTTACGTTCCAGCGTCCCTGTGTCTTCCTGCAGTTCCTGCATCAATTGCGGACTGATAGTGAGGCGGTCGCAGCCAGCCAGGTGCTCAATCTCGCCGGCATTGCGGAAGCTGGCTCCCATCACGATGGTGTTGTAACCAAACTGCTTATAGTAGTTGTAGATGCGTGACACGGACAGCACGCCGGGGTCTTCGGCAGCCGGGTAGTGGTCGCGTCCGGTGTTCTTCTTGTACCAATCCAGGATACGGCCGACAAAAGGCGAGATCAGCGTAACGCCCGCTTCCGCACAGGCCACTGCCTGGGTGAAGTTGAACAGCAGGGTCAGGTTACAGTTGATACCCTGTTTTTCCAGCTGTTCGGCGGCTTTGATACCTTCCCAGGTCGAGGCGATCTTAATCAGTACACGATCCCGGGAAATACCGGCCTGTTCGTACAACTCAATAATGCGTTGCGCCTGGGCAATGCTGGCCTCGGTGTCGAAGGAAAGACGGGCATCCACTTCGGTGGATACACGGCCCGGAACGATCTTCAGGATTTCAACGCCAATATTGACGGCAAACTTGTGCAGGGTGTTTTGCAGACGTTGCTCTTCCGTGCCGCCCTGTTGATGTGCCCATTCCACGGCTTCGACAATATAATCCGTGTACTCGGGGTTTTGAGCGACTTTGAAAAGCAGGGAAGGGTTGGTGGTGGCATCTTCCGGTTGGTAGGCCTTCATGGCATTAATTTCGCCCGTGTCGGCTACCACAACGGTCATGGCTTTGAGTTGTTCAAGTTTGCTGATTGTCACGCGATAAATCTCTTGGTTACGACGGGGTGATACGGCTGATTAACGCCGTATCTGGCATTATAGACACTGTGGCACCAAATTTCCCGCCTCTTCGAGCACCTTGGCGGTCGCATCGGCTTTATGGGCATTTTCGCTGATGTACTGGCGGAATTTTCGTCCGCCCGGTTGGCCGTGAAAAAGTCCCAGTATGTGTTTACTCATATGTGTTAAACGGACACCCTTTGCCACTTCCTGTTCCACATAAGGTAGAAAATTTTGCAGGATTTCGTGTCGGTCCGGTTTTTCATCCGGGGCGCCAAAGAGCAGAGCATCCGCCTCGGCCAGAATATAGGGGTTGTGGTAGGCTTCTCGGCCGATCATCACGCCGTCCACCTGCTCAAGGTGGGTCTGGGCATCGGCCAGGGTTTTAATACCGCCGTTAATCACTATTTCCAGCGCCGGGAATTCCTTTTTTATTTGGTAAACCCAATCGTATTTGAGAGGCGGTATTTCCCGATTTTCCTTGGGGCTGAGGCCTTGCAGGAACGCCTTGCGGGCATGAATGATAAAGGTGGAACAGCCTGAGCCACTGACGACTTCCATAAAACGCTGTAATAGTTCATAGCTGTCCAGGTCGTCGATGCCGATGCGGTGTTTGACGGTTACCGGAATATCCACCGCTTCCTGCATACGCTGCAGACACTCGGCCACCAGCTCCGGTTTGGCCATCAGGCAGGCGCCAAAGGCGCCGTTCTGGACCCGATCGCTGGGACAACCGACATTCAGATTGATCTCATCGTAGCCCCAAGCCTCGCCGATTTTGCTGCACTCGGCTAAATCAGCCGGCGAACTGCCGCCCAGTTGCAGGGCAACGGGGTGTTCGGTGTCATCGAAGCCCAGTAAATAGTCGCGGTCGCCATGTAACAGCGCGCCGGTTGTAATCATTTCAGTGTAGAGCAGGGTGTGACGGCTGAACAGGCGCAGGAAATAACGGTCGTGTCGATCCGTCCAGTCCAGCATCGGGGCAACGCAGAGGCGGTGGTTGAGGGGGGCGTGTGGTTTGGTTTCTGGCACAGGCATCAGCAGGAATGTTTAGAAAAAGCGATTATACACGGCCTCTCCTGAGCTTCGAGGGAATAACTTTTTTTTCGGCAGCATTTCCTGATGCGGCGCTTTGGTCTAAGCTCAGTCACTCCCGAGGCAGGAGAGCGTTTGAAATGGAATTAAATCTTTTATATTGGCACTGGCTGGTGTTGGGCATGGGACTGATCATGATCGAAATCGTGCTGCCCAGTTTTGTATCCCTCTGGTTCGGTGCGGGCGCGCTGCTGGTCGGCGTTTTATTATTGTTTTTGCCGGAGCTGCCAATCTGGCTGCAGCTCCTTATCTGGACCATTGCCTCTGTGGCGTTCACCGGGTTGTGGTTCAAATACCTGAAACCCAAATCCATCGACAAAACCAAAGCGGGGCTATCGCGCGAGGCGATTGTTGGACAGACAGCCCAGGTGATTTCGACACCACTGGAAAACAAACGCGGAGAGCTGCGCTTTTCTACGCCGATTATGGGTAGCGAAGAGTGGAGTTTTATTTGTGATCAACCGGTGGCTGTCGGCGACCGCGTGGTTGTGCAGGACGTTTCGGGCAATACCCTGATCGTGACAAAGAAATAAATTCAAACTAGCAAAGGATGTATCAATGGAAGGATTAATACTGGTTGGCGTTTTTCTCTCGCTTGTCGCTTTTACCATTGTAAAGGGGGTAAAACTGGTACCCCAGGGTAGTAAGTGGGTTATTCAACGGCTTGGTAAATATCACAATACGCTGAATCCCGGCTTGAACATTATTGTGCCTTATATCGATGCCGTTGCGTATCGTGCCACGACTAAGGATATTGTGCTGGATATCCCGTCTCAGGAAGTGATCACGCGCGATAACGCGGTGATCATTGCTAACGCTGTAGCCTACATCAATATCATTTCTCCCGAAAAAGCCGTGTACGGTGTTGAGGATTTTCGCCTGGCGATTCAAACACTGGTGCAAACGACGCTTCGCTCCATTGTCGGCGAAATGTCGCTGGATGACGCCTTGTCTTCGCGGGACCAGATCAAGGCCAAGCTTAAGGCCATGATTTCCGATGACATATCCGATTGGGGCATCACGTTAAAAACAGTAGAGATACAGGATATTAACCCTTCATCGACCATGCAGGCAGCCATGGAGGAGCAGGCCGCCGCGGAGCGAGCCCGCCGGGCCACGGTGACCCGGGCCGAAGGCCAGAAAGAAGCGGCTATTTTGGAAGCCGATGGTCGCTTGGAGGCTTCCCGACGAGATGCCCAGGCGCAGGTTGTCCTGGCTGAGGCCAGCCAGACCGCTATTGATAAGGTGACTGCTGCCATACAGGGTAATGAGCTGCCGGTAATGTATTTGCTGGGGGAGCGCTATATCGATGCGGTTAAAGAGATGTCCTCATCCGAGAACAGTAAGCTGGTTTTGATCCCTGCTGACCTGCCGGCTGCGGTTCGAGGCATCATGGGTAGCGCCCTCAAGTAGAAAGAGGGCGTATTTATTTTTGATGCTTCAAGGAGGAAGCATGCCAGGGAAGGCGAAGGTTCCGGTGCCACAGGGTCCGTGTCCAGTGGCGCAGCGCAAACATAACCGCAATACGGTTTCTTTGGCCGTCGGCGATTACCCGAATATTTAGAAATCCTGCAGAAATGGAAAACGGAGTTGGGCATTAGGGTACCAAGCGGTATGCCTGGTGCGTGGTGACCAATTATATCCACTTAAGCGTGGGGCCGGGAAAGGATGCAATGGCTATTCAACTTTGATGAGGCGTATTAAGGGGAGGCACGCTGCCTCCGTTAATAGGCTTGAAGGGCAAAGTGGTGAACGTTGGAACGCCCACTACAATGCTGGATCCGTTCAAAAAACCGTTACTTATTGGCCTGTTGTCGTTATGTCGAGCTGAGCTCGATTAAGGCAGGCATAGTAATACGTGTCGAAAACTATCCATTTGACTCGAAGTAACCGGCCTGTTGACGAAATTGAATAGGTGGTCGAGGAGACGGTTATATTCAGATCGACGGGGAGTTTGTACTTAAATAGAACAAGTAATAAGTACTTTCCGCATAAGCACGGGTCTTTTCCTGTACTACACTTTTAACAAAATTGTAATCGCAATGTTTGTGGGTAGAGTCCCTGATATGAAAAGTCAGTTAATCAAGATTCCTGTCACGGAAGTTCGGATAGGGATGTATGTGGCAGAGCTTGATTGCTCATGGCTTGAAACGCCCTTTATGTTCCAAGGGTTTTTGGTAAATGGCTTAAAAGAAATCGAGATGCTTCGGCAGTATTGCCATTTTGTGGTTATTGATAAGACGATTAATAAGTTAAACCTCCCCAGGCAGACACCTAATCGTACTGAAGATAATCCACCTAAAATCAAAACGTTAAATGAGATTTTGCCGCAGCGTCGGCATAACCGTTATCAGAATAAGGTCAGTGTCAAAAATGAGCTGAAAGTTGCTCGCCGAATTTACCTGGATTTGAATCGTTTTTCCCAAAAGCTTTTTAAGTTTGCCGGTAAACCCAGCAAAGAAACCATCAAAGAGATTCAGGGATTAATAGACCCGATGGTTGACAGCATCATCCGAAATCCCGATGCCATGATATGGATGGCCAACCTTAAACAACGCGACAGCTATAGCTATAAACACTGTATTAGTGCCTCTGTTTGGGCCATTTCGCTCGGGCGCCAGCTTGGTCTCCCGAAGGATGACTTAAAAGTCCTGGCAATGGGCACGTTACTTTGTGATATAGGTAAATCCGAGTTACCGAAAGACATCCTCAAAAAGACCGGCAGCCTGTCGGCAGAAGAATTCGAAATCGCAAAAAAACATGTGGATTATAGTTTGTCGATGCTGGATGAAGGCCAGGTTTGTGATCCCGAAATGGTGGAGATCGTCGCCAATCATCATGAGCGGCATAACGGGCAAGGGTATCCAAAAGGCTTGCGGGGTGATGAGATTCCTATTTTTGCCCGCATAGCCGCTATTGCAGACTGTTACGACGCAATTACCAGTGACAGACCTCATGCGGTGGGCTGCTCGGCTAGTCATGCAATGAAAAAATTATATGAGTGGCGAGATTACGAGTTTCAGGCCGAACTGGTTGAAGAGTTTATTCAGGCTATTGGTATTTATCCTGTTGGTAGTCTGGTGGAACTCAACACGGGCGAGGTGTGTGTGGTCATTGAAGAGGGCCGTGAATTAAGGCTAAAACCTGTTGTGATGCGGGTTCTTGATGCCGATAAAAACCCTCTGGAGTCGATGGAGTTTATTGATTTAAAAGTGATCCAGCAGACGGCTGATGGAAGCGCTTTATTTATTGATAAATGCCTGCAGCCAGGCGCCTATGATATTGATCCTGAAGCGCTGTACCTATGATTTCTCTCCCTCCCATTGTCCAGCGTCGAGAATTAATTGGCATTCTAGAGCAGCATGGTAATAGCCTGTCGAACCAAAAGGGTGTGACGGGTATCCTGCTTTGCGATATTCAGAACTTTCTCTCCGTAAATCAAATCCATGGCTTTGAGGTGGGTGATAAAGTCCTGATGGAAATTTATGAAGAACTTCTGACGATCCGCTCAATTAACGGACTTTATAGAACCGGAGGCGATGAATTCTGTTTGATTCTTCCGTTACTCGCCAACCAGGCCGTTGCACAACTGGCCGCCAATAAAGTGATAAGGCTGCTCAAAAGGGGCTTTGGGGGAGAAAAAAAGATTCATGTTCGGCCGGTTCTGGGCGTTGCCTTAGAAGGGCCGGAGAATTTTGTTGCCACTGATGTGCTTTTGTTGGCGGAAGATGCTTTAAGTGAAGCCAAACAGTCCAGCCAGGGGGTTTCGATATTAACTTCGAGCGACGGGGTGAGAAAAAAAAGAGCGCTGGAAAAATCACTGGAACTGGCGATCGGGCATGATGAGTTTCGACTTTTTTATCAGCCGAAGGTGAATATCAGTAATAAAGAATCCAATTCCAGTGAAGTGCTGCTGCGGTGGCAGCTTGCCGATGATCAATTTATTTCGCCCAATGAATTTATCCCTGTTGCAGAACAGACCGGGCTGATTCAGCCGATAACGTTATGGGTTATTCAGAACACCTTGCGTGCGATGAGCCGCTTCCCAAAAAATATGGCAGGCTTTGGTTGTTCCGTTAACGTATCCGCCGCCTGTAGCGATATCGGTGACATTATCGATAAAGTGGAGAAGTACATTAAAATTTGGAACGTTGACCCCAAGCGGCTAACACTGGAAATTACGGAAACCGCTTTTATGCAGAATTTGCAAGACACAATGCAGCTTTTTGCTGGTTTACGCGAAAGGTTGGGCGTTCGTATTTCTATCGACGATTTCGGCACAGGCTACTCATCCCTGGAGTATTTCAAACATATCCAGGCTGATGAGGTAAAGATTGACCAGTCATTTATTAAAAACATTAAATCGAATCCGGCCGACCGTAAAATTGCCGGGTTGATTGTTCAACTAGCGAAAAGCTTTGGGCTTGAAGTTGTGGCAGAAGGGGTAGAAGATCGCGAAACTTTTGAACTTGTAGAAGCCATGGGGTGTGATTATGCGCAAGGTTATTACTTTAGTCGACCGCAACCCCTTGATGCTTATATGAAGTGGGAACATGACATCTTAGTCCCGCCCTGTGAAAACGTATCTAATTTATAAAAAACAGACGAATTGCAACTCAAACTTAGTTTTCTTAGACAGGTTTCATCCGACGGTCAATTTTACTTCCTTGTAAGCACAGTGGGCTTGCAGAATATCAAGGAAATCCCATCTTCAACGCTCAACTCAGGATAAGATGGTAGCCTTTAACGTCAGAGACAATCCCGTTAGGAACGTAATGATTTCAAAGGCGCGTTTGATCACCCGGTTACCCTTGATGCGCCCCCAGTGGGCACCCAGGTAACCGCCAACAAAAGACGCTACGATTAAGACTGGCAGCCAGGACCATTTCACGTCGGTCTGCACAGCCAGGGTCAGGGCGCCGCTGCCGTTCCAGAAGAATCTCTCCAAGACAAAAAATGGGACGAATTTATTTTAGCGTTTAAGGAGTAAATCATGCCACGGAAGGCGAGGGCTTTTATTACCAAATTGTCTGTACTATGTTATGCAGGCGTACATAATCGTAAAGCGGTATTTTTTAGTGATCAGGACTCCCCGTATTACTTAGAAAATATAAAGGAATGGAAAACCGAACCTGGTATATAACTTAGTACCCGGTGTTTGATGAGCAATCATATCCATTTTGTGCTGGAACCAGGAAAGGATGCGATGGATATTTCAGTATTAATGAAGCGGGTTAACAGCAGGCAAATTGCTTACGTTAACAAACCGGGAGGCCTCAGTGGCGCCTTATGGGAAAGGCGTTACAAAGCCAGTCTTTGCTATTGCTATGACAAGCTAAACCCGGTCAAGGTTTGCATGGTTTCCTGAGTTGCTGATCACCGATAGTCAAGTTATCAGGAACGCATGATGGATAGAGCAGATAATTTGCTTGATACTGATGCCCGCTATTTAGGATTAGGGAACAACTCAAGGGACAGAAAACCGCGCT
Source organism: Pseudomonadales bacterium (assembly GCA_041395865.1). GTDB lineage: Bacteria > Pseudomonadota > Gammaproteobacteria > Pseudomonadales > IMCC2047 > IMCC2047. The sequence continues at coordinate 102,986 of JAWKZQ010000004.1, read as the reverse complement.
ATACAAAATTTCTTCAAACGGGCATTTCATCATCTGAGCAGCAATTTATCCAGAATTCTGTAAGTAGAAATCAACTCACTGGAAACTGCCAATTTGTTGATAAAATTGAGCGGCGAACGGGTTTTAGAATCGAACGACGCGGCAAAGGAAGGCCAAGGTATGATGGAAAATAAATGTGTACCCTTATTTCCTCAAGTTGAATATGAAGAGCTACAGGCCACCTTGCAAAGCCTGGATGGCCAGCTCGCCACTCTTAAAGCCGAAACCCAAACGGCTCTCAATGAATTGGCGGATACCAATCAGAGCATAAGCCAATTACGGCAAGAGCTTATTAAAGCCCAGCAGCGTAATCAGCAACAGGTTATTACGACCCCCATTAAGGGTAGCGTCCAGCAATTGGCAACCCATACGGTGGGCGGCGTTGTCACCCCTGCCCAGGAGTTAATGCTGATAGTACCGGAAGCGTCGCAACTGGAAGTGGAAGCGCAAATACTCAACAAGGACATTGGCTTTGTGGAAGAAGGGCAAATTGCCGAAGTCAAAATCGACACTTTTAACTTCATAAGATACGGCACCATTAACGCGGAAATTACCCATCTTTCCAATGACGCCATCAGCGATGAAAAGCTCGGGCTTGTTTACTTGTCGCGGGTATTGATTAAAGAAACGCAAATGTTGGTGAATGACAAGTTGGTTAACTTAAGCCCTGGTATGTCGGTAACGGTGGAAATCAAGACTGGAAAACGTCGGATTATTGAGTACTTCCTGAGTCCGTTGTTGCGGTATAAGCAGGAGAGTATTCGAGAGCGCTAATTGTGCCGCTAAAGCATAAAACACAGATTAAAGTTTTTATTTTTGTTTTTTGGGATTAGAGGACGACTGAATGAGCGGCATTATTCTTTTAGTAGTGTTGGCAGCTTGGATTTTTGTGGCCGTAAAAATAACGGGCTTTTTTGTTCGAAAAATACAGTTCTGGGTGACCAAAGTACTAGTGGGTATGGTCTTGTTTGTGCTGATATTTATAGCGCCTGTGGCTGATGATATTGCTGGGGGATTTCAGTTTCGAGCATTGTGTACGCCAGAAAATATACTGGTTTATGATGAAGAAAAAGTTAGAAATAAAAGAGTTATAACTAACGAATCGACTGTAAAAACCATAAATAAAATCATCCCTATTCGAGAGCTAACGCGAGAATGGCTTGATCCTGTTGATGGGAAAGTATTGATTACGCACAAAATGTATCAAGCCAAAGGTGGATGGCTAAGCCGTTCCATCGGGTTCCCCCAAGGCAGCCCCCCGTATACGTTTGACGGAGGTTGTGACTCAAAAGAGTACTACGAATTATTTGAGAAACTGAATATCACGAAAGTTGAAGATTAAAAAAGGAATTTGATTGTGACAACTATAAATGAAGCTTATATCAATGCCTTACTTGCTGATGCAACTTATGCACTTGACGACACTGTAACCAAGAAAAAGGGGACGCATTTATTTTTAGGGATTAAAGGAGCAAACCATGCCACGGAAGGCGAGGGCTTTGGTGCCAAATTGTCCACATCATGTGGTGCAGCGTGGGCATAACCGCAAAGCGGTATTTTTAGCGGATGAGGATTATCAGTACTACTTAGAAAATTTGCAGGAATGGAAAACGGAACTGGGCATCAAGCTTTATACCTAGTGCTTAATGACAAATCATATCCACCTTGTTGTGGAACCGGGAAAGGATGCGATGGGTATTTCAACCATGATGAAGCGGGTTAATGGTAGACAAACCGCTTATGTCAATAAACTTGAAGGCCGAAGTGGCGCTCTGTGGGAAGGGCGCTATAAAGCCAGTCCTATTCAAAAGACATTTATTTACTCGCCTGTTGCCGCTATGTCGAACTCAATTCGGTTAAAGCTGGCATGGTGGCGAGCCCTGCTCATTATCCCTGGTCGAGTTATCAGGAACGTATTATGGGTAGAGTAGATAATCTCCTTGATAATGATGACCATTATTTGGAATTGGGGAAAACCTCTGAGGACAGAAAACGGCGTTATGCAGAATTTCTCCAAACGGCCATCTTAATATCTGAGCAGCAATTTATCCAAGATTCGGTGAGTCGAAATCAACTCACAGGAATCCACCAATTTGTTGATGAAATTGAGCGACGGACTGGGTTAAGAGTTGAACGACGAGGCAGAGGAAGGCCAAGATATGATGAAAAATAAATGCGTCCCCTTATTTAAAGCTTCAGGTGAGCTGCTAGCTAAAAGTCTGTCGTATTGGCAGAGGAAGGTAAATTCTCTTAATACTTTCGCTGTTGCGGGTAACTGAAATGAAAATCGTAAAGTGGTTTTTCGGATTAGTCCTGCTGGCCTTTTTAGGCACTGAGCTGAACAAGGCCTACTGGGACAGTAAGGTAAGGGCAATGTGCGAGAAAGATGGTGGGGTGACTGTATTTGAAGTTGTTCATCTTACAAAAGAGCAATATGAAAAAAATGATGGTTATAAAGGAGTGATAACTGTTGCGTCAGAAAGTACTTCTAATCCTAATCATGATTTTTATTGGAAAAGCACCGAAGTAATAATAAAAAAAACAACCCCACAAGTTGTTCGATCAGAATATGTTACTTACAGAAAGACGGATGAAAAGGCATTGGGTAAATGGGTTACTTATTCCCGGAGAGGTGGAGATCTACCGGTTGGTTTTCATCCGTCAAGCTTTAGTTGTAGACAGGTATCTAGTTTTCAAACAAGCACCGCAAGAGAAATATTTATAATCGAAAAGGAGTAATTTGATTATGACTAGCCAGGAAAAAAGGGACGTATTTATTTTAGGCTCTGAACCTCTGCTCACGACAATACAACTTTGAGAATCAACGACAGGCCGGTCAGGAACGTAATGATTTCAAAGGCGCGTTTGATCACCCGGCCAGGTAACCGCCAACAAAAGACGCTACGATTAAGACCGGCAAAACGTAAAAAGGGAACGCATTGAGCCTGCCCCGATTTGATACACACTCCCTAACGGGGGGAATGTTCGCACAGAAGAGTATTCGGGAGCGATAGTTATGGTGTTAAGTGAACGCAGTCACTACTAAGGGGGGAAATACATGATGAAAAATAAATGCGTCCCCTTATTTCCCTATTTCGTTCTGTCTTAGGGAGCGTTAAATGATAACTACGTTTATGTATATGAGTGATGTATCAGCGATGGTGCTGGTAGTTTTTTATCTGCCAATTTGTATTGGTGTGATATGGCTTGTTAATCGCTCATTGAAAAAAGGTTTATTGGGCACATGGATTCGAAGAGTTTTACTGGCTTGTTTATCAATTGTGATGTTTTTACTGCCGACATGGGATGCAATTTTAGGGAAATATTATCTGGATAAGTTTTGTGAAGGAGATGGAGGAACATATCTCAATAGAAGTGAACGTGTTGCTGGTATTTATTTTGACGAAAGGCCTAGAGACGATATAGCAAAAGCTTTTTTAAAAAGAGGGTTTGATTTTATCGAAATGGGGCAAGAAGGAGACTACTTTCGGTATTTTTTAAATAAGAACCTTAATTTAACTTCAATAAAAGTTACGACGCTTTTGAGCAAATATATTATTGCATATGAAAGTTCGAGAACCCGAGTGGGGCCGAATTACTTGAACATTACGGTTGCCAACCAATTCTTAGAGCACATGGGTTCAAAAGAGAGGTTGGGAGGGTTTCGTAATTATCAAATGTATACGCGTTTAGATAAAACGTGGGAAGGGATTGGAGCACTTCAGTCCACTAGATGCACGGATATTACCAAATTTAATACTCAAGATAAATTTCAAAAAAAGACGAAGTATCTAGACATAGTAGCAAACATAAAAGACTAAACAAAAAAAGCAAAAAAAGGGGACGTATTTATTTTAGGTCCTGAACCCCTGCTCACGACAATACAACTTTGAGAATCAACGACAGGCCGGTCAGGAACGTAATGATTTCAAAGGCGCGTTTGATCACCCGGTTACCCTTGATACGCCCCCAGTGGGCACCCAGGTAACCGCCAACAAAAGACGCTACGATTAAGACCGGTAGCCAGGACCATTTCACGTCGGTCTGCACAGCCAGGGTCAGGGCGCCGCTGCCGTTCCAGAACAATCCCACCAATACCAGCGTATAGGCGACGGCCTGTTTGTAGTCGAGGCCGAACCAGCGTACCAGCCAGATGGTTACAAAAAGCCCGGTTCCGGAGGTCAGGGAACCGTTCAGGGCGCCAATGAAAAACAACCCGGCACCGCCAATGAGCAGGCCTTTTATATCGCGGTGCGTTTCGTGATGAGTCTGGCCAAGCTCGGGCTTGAAGAAGGAATAGAGGGCGAGGCCGATGGTCAGGACGCCCAGCGCGATATTGGCTACTTGATCCGGTACGGCCAGAACCCATGAAGCGCCGATGACGACACCGGGTAAGCCGGTGGCGAGAATAAAGAGGGAGAACCAGAGGCTGAGCTTGCTGTTTTTCCAGTGATTCAGGCTGGCACCGACGCCGAGGAAGACACTGGCGATCTTGTGTGTTGCCAGGGCCATGGGAAAGGGTAAACCCAGAAACAATAGCGCAGGCAATTGCAGCAGTCCCGCACCGCCGCCGGCGAGCGAGGACAGGGTGTTGGCGAGCAGCGAAACGATGGCCAGGAGGAGTTGTTCGAAAATCATCGGCGCAGTGTAATCAACTGCGCTGGGCTTTTCATTAACTGGTTGTTATTTTGGCTCGCGCCTGTGGCAAAAAGAAAATTAATAACCGCGTGGGTATTCCAGCAGCCCGTCGGTTTGGTGGGTTTCGCTGGTGAGCTGGTGCCCTTTGGACCATTTAATAAGCTTAAGATCGCCATCAGGCGTTTCAACAATCGTCGAACAGGATTCCAGCCAGTCGCCGTCGTTGCCGTAGAGGATGCCGTCGATTTCAGTCAGTTTGCTCTGGTGGATATGACCGCAGAAAATACCGTCCACGCTTTTGGATTTGGCATAGGCGACTGCCTGTTGCTCGAAGCGGTCGATAAAACACTGGGCTTTTTTGCTTTTCAGTTTTAAGGCACCGGATAGCGACCAGTATTTTTTCCCCAGGCGTTTGCGCAGGCCGTTCAACCAGCGGTTGAGGGTGACGATAGTGACATAGGCCATATCGCCGATGCGGTACAGCAGGCGTGAGCATTCCACTTTTTCGTCGAGCTGGTCGCCGTGAATCAGTAAGACCCGTTTGCCGTTTTTCAGCGTATGGATGTACTCTTTTTCGATACCGATGTGACCAAAGTGCAGGCCATCGAAATCCTTGAAGAAGGGGTCGTGATTGCCGGGTACGTAAATCACTTCCGTGCCGTTCCTGGCTTTGTCGAAGATGATTTTCAAAACCTGCTGGTGGGCCTTCGGCCAGTGTGCGCGTTTGCTCATTTTCCAGAGGTCGATGATGTCGCCCAGCAGGAAAAGGTAATCCGAGGAACTGTTGCGCAGAAAGTCTTCCAGTTGTTCGGCCTGGGTGTTCTTGTCGCCGAGGTGAGTATCGGAAATCCAGATGGTACGGTAGTGGGCTTGACTCATGATCACTGGCCTCTTTCGTTTTGGGCAAAATTAATGGTCGATTGTGATAAAGCCCTTACAACTTGGTTAAAATTTCGTGACAGAGGAGGAAATTCAGTGAAAATGGTGTTAATTACTGCAGTTTTACTGGTTGTTCTGGGGTGCGCGTTGCTGTTTTTACTGGGTGTCATGTCCCGCTCCGGTAGTCCGCCAGGTCTCCAGAGTGGGCGTCTTGCACCTTGCCCGGACAAGCCGAATTGTGTTTGCAGCGAATACGCAAGCCCTGAACCGGCGGTTGTCGACTCCATACCTTTACAGACTCTCGAGGCAACACGCGCTTGGCCGTTGTTCAAGCGCATTATTTCGCAGTTAGGCGGTAAAATAAGTCGTGAGGAAGACGATTACTTTGCGGCTACCTTTCAATCCCGGTTGTTTGGCTTTGTGGATGATGTCGAGGCCAGGCTGGATTTGCAGCAGGGTGTAATTCACCTGCGCTCGGCTTCCCGGGCCGGGCACAGTGACTTTGGCGTTAACCGTCAGCGGGTAGCGTTAATCAGGGCAGCGTTTGTCGATGCCATTCCAGGCGAGGGCTTGCAAACTAAACAGGTTCAGGCAGGGAATAATGAGTAAAAACGAAGAGCAACGGATTGTAGCGAGTTGGCACAGAAATGCAGACGCCTGGACGCGTGCGGTGCGTGAACAGGAAATTACCAGCCGACGTTTGATAACGGATACCGCTATCCTGCAGACGATTTTGCGGTTGGCGCCTGAAACAGTACTGGATATCGGCTGCGGGGAAGGCTGGCTTGTCAGGGCGCTCATGGAGCGGAACATCGGCGCGTCGGGTGTTGACTGTGTTCCAGCGCTTATTGCCAATGCCGAACAGGCTGGCGGCCGTTTTCAATGCCTCAGTTATGCGGATCTTGCCGTGGGCAAGATGAGCAGTCGCTACGATTTGGCCGTCTGTAATTTTTCTTTATTTGGAGACCAGTCGGTCAGGCAGCTTTTTAAGGCCGTTCCCGATTTGCTGGTAGCCGGAGGGTACTTTGTTGTGCAGACATTGCATCCGGTTGCGAGTTGCGTGAATGGCGAGTATCGGGACGGTTGGCAGCAGGGAAGCTGGGCAGGTTTTAGCCGGCAGTTTGTCGATCCTGCCCCCTGGTATTTCAGGACGAAAGCCTCCTGGCTGGCCTTATTTCATGAGCACGGTTTTAACGTAGAAAATGTGCAGGAGCCGGTAAATCCGGAAACCGGCAGCGAATGTGCGATGATTTTTACCGTTCGATGCGCTGAGTCTTGATTTCGTTAAGGAACACTTTCTTTTAAAAACAAAGCGTTGCAATTCTATTTTAGGCATTCGAGAATAACCAAAGGTTCGGGGCGTGATGATGTGTCCGTTGTTCCTTCCCTCCATAGTCGGCGATTTGACAGCGCTATGCAGAGGGCTGTTTACGTTGTAGGCCTTTCACGCCTGATGCGGTTCAACAGTCAGCTTAGGAGGATGTTATGAAATTTTCTTTTTTTAAGACGCTCACTTTTTCGTTTTTGACCCTCGGCATAGCGACCTCAGCTTCCGCTGAATATGCCACCAGCAGCAAGCCCCTGTCCTTCGCCAAAGACCAAACCATCATCGATTTGAATAAGGTCGAATGGGCGCCCCTGGAATTGACCGGTTTTGCCCCCGGCGCCGAAGTGGCTGTGTTACGCGGCGATCTGGCAGTAAGTTCCGAGTTGATTGTGCGAGTTCCGGCGGGTTACCTGATTCCCAACCATAACCACACCAGTGCAGAAACCTATATCTGGCTTAAGGGCGCTTACACCTATATCGATGGGCAGGGCGGGGTGTCTGCGCAGATGAGTGGTCAGGGCTTTATCAGCCTGCCCGGTAATACGCCGCCTCATGCTATCGTGTGCGGTGACGATCCCTGCCTGTTCTATCTGCGTTATCCACGTCCCTTTGACCATACCGTGTACCCCATGCCGAAAAAACTGACGCCGGTGGAATAAACCTGGACGACTGACTGTCGAGCATAGATCGGGAGCGGGCAGTATGGAGAAGAAACAAAGCTTTTTAGAGCGACTCCGGCAGGCCTACGAAAATATGAAAAAAGAGCTGGCGATGGCTATTATCTTCGCCGCTCTTTTGGTGGATGTGCTGCCCGCAGAGCTGTTTCCTGGCAACAGTGTAGAAAGTATCCAAATTGGTCTGATTTTCACCCTTTCGTTGATCATTCTGGAAGTTTTGTTTGATATCTATGCGCGGGTCAAAGAAAGTAACAAACGGATAAAAATAATAAAATCCAATGAGTTACTGCATGATATTCATAATTTGGTTGAGAATGATAGAAGTATTGAAATCGATTATGTGGCTATAGCCGGCCGACATGGCTGGAGCACTGTGCTGGCTAAATTCCTCGATCCGGAAAATGACTTGAATCTGCTCAATAAGCGAGAGGTCGTGATCCGGATTGCATTGGTCGACGAGCAGGTTTTAGAGCAGCTCGGTGACGGAAAAACGCGTTACTCGACAGTAGAGGCCATCATCGAAGAGATCGAATTCACTAAGAAAAAACTGGCACGCGAGGGATACCCTAACATCAAGGTGGACATCTATCGTTACCATCATCTGCCCAATTTTATCGGCTTCCTGGTCAACCAGAATTACCTGTTCACAGCGATGAGTTACTGGGAAAACCAGGACGACCAACCGGCAAACTTGCGTGGCGGTGGTACGGATTACCTGGTGTATGACAAAAACGATGGTTTTGGTGGCGCTTTCTTCATTAAACGATTCACAGGGTGGTTCTCTTATGCGGCCAGGGAGGAAAATAAGTTGCCCTGGCTGATGAATGATCAACCTTGAGTTGTCTGCTGTTTTTGCTTTTCTTCACTTGGTTCTTTTAGGGAACCTTTTTTCTTACCGTTGCATCCTGTGTGTGAAAGCGATTTTTTACCCTTAAATCGAAGTGCACAGGAGCACAATAATGAAAATTTTTCGTCATACTCCATCAAGGTCAGGACTGCTTGAAGAAATGTCCGACCATTCCCGCCGCTTGTTTCTTCAACGCACAGGTGTCGCAACCTTATCGGCGACAGGCATTGCCCTACTCAGTGGTTGTGCGAATGCCAGTTACGGGCCCGATAAAGAGGGCAAGGTTGTGGCCCGAGACATCACGATCCTCAATACAGCGATCAGTGCAGAGCATGAGGCTGTTGCAGCTTACCAGGCCGGGGCTGAAAGTGGACTTTTGCAGGCAGGGGTTCTGCGGATTGCCTTGCAGTTCCAGGGGCATCATAAGGCCCATGTCGAAGCCCTGGAGAAAGCTGTCAATGCGTTAGGCGGTAGCTCTGTCGGGCCGAAGACGGATTACGATTTTCCCCTGGAGAAACTGAATAATCAAACCGATGTGCTGGAGTTCGCTGCCGGTCTGGAACGTGGGGCCGTCAGTGCCTATGCTGGGGCTATCGGAGTCTTCGAGGATCGCGATCTTGCCAAGGCGGCGGCCAGTATTCTTGCCGACGAGGCGATGCACTGGGCCGTGTTGCGCAATGCGCTGGGTCTTGATCCGGTGCCAGGCGCCTTTTTTTCCTGATGCTGTGCAAAGGTTTGTGTTTGGTGGCAGGCCTGGCGGCTTGCTGCCTTAATGCCGAGGCGATTGAAAAACAGGCGCCAGGGGACGCGACACGGGGTGAGCTGTTATATGCACAATGTCGTGCCTGCCACTCCCCGGGGCGTAACAGAACAGGCCCCAGGCATTGCGGTTTGCTGGGGCGTCAGGTTGGAACGGTCAAGGGTTTTGATTACTCCAATGCGATGCAGCAGGCGGATTTTACCTGGACGATACAAACACTGGACGGTTTTTTATCGGCACCGATGGACTACATGCCTGGCACAAGGATGGCTATTGCGGGTATTCAGTTCGGACAGGATAGACAGGATTTGATTGCCTATTTGGCTGCAATGAACAGGCTGGCCGAGTGCCAAGGTGAAAAATGACTTCAGCAACGGAAACAAAACGGACAATCCGGGATTGGCTTGCCTGCCCCGATAGCGAATTGATTAAGCGCATCAGGCAGGGAGACATTAATGCCTATGAGGGGATTATGCGGCGCTATAACCAGCGGCTGTATCGTATCGCCCGGAGTATTCTCAATAATGACGCCGCGGCTATGGATGCCATGCAGGACGCTTACTTAAAGGCGTTCGACCAGCTTGAAACGCTTCAGGATATTGTCGCTTTGCCTGTGTGGCTGTCGCGCATCGTCCGTAACGAGGCGTTGCAGCAGTTACGCCGCAATCAGAGGCTTGTATCCATGCCCCACGAACTACTGGAGCCCGTCGTGGAGTTGAATTCGCAAATGAAAAGCCGGTTGCCCCCGGAAAGTGAAGTGGCAAACCAACAACTTGCAGCGCTTTTGGAGCAGTATATCGATAAATTGCCGGACACTTACCGCAGTGTGTTTGTACTGCGGGCTGTTGAGCATTGCAGTGTGCGGGAAACCGCTGAGGTGCTGGATATTCCTGAGGCAACGGTTAAAACCCGTTATTTCCGGGCTAATGCACTTTTACAGCGCCAGTTGAATGTGCTGCTAAGGGAAAGCGGGCTGGGTATTTACGAATTTGCCGGCCACCGCTGCGATGCGGTGGTAAGCCGTGTGCTGCAAAGCCTAACCTGACGCCTTTGATTCTTTGCCGGTCGGCTCCTGGGCGCGTTTCTGGCGGCGGCGAATAAAGCGCTGGTGCTGGGGGTAGGGGAATACATCATCAATCGTTCCTCCCCGGACACTTTTCTGTTTTTTGTGCCAATAATCCACATCGAACAGTTCGGGGTGCATTTGCTTGAACATGCGCCGAATTTTTGGGTCTGTGCTCAGAAAGGTGATGAACTCCTCAGGAAATACATCATTGGGGCCTACGTGGTACCAGGGTTCGCTGGCCATTTCCTGTTCCGGTGTCTGCGGTTCGGGAATGCTGCGGAAATTCATGTCATGCAGGTACTGCACTTCGTCATAGTCATAGAAAACAACACGTTTGTGGCGTGTCAGTCCGAAGTTTTTCAGTAGCATGTCGCCGGGGAAGATATTTGCGGAGACCATTTCCTTGAGCGCCAGCCCATAATCATAAATAGCAGCTTCAACCTCTTCCGGACTCGCTTTGTCGAGGTACAGGTTAAGCGGGATCATTTTACGCTGAGCGTAGAGGTGTTTGATGATGAGCAGGTCGCCGTCGAATTCCAGTAAGGAAGCCGCGGTGGTTTTCAACTCTTCCAGCAGTTCTTCAGAAAAGCGATCGATTGGCAGAGCTACATGTGAGTATTCCAGGGTATCGGCCATGCGGCCCACCCGGTCATGGCGTTTGACCAGTTGGTATCGCTCCTCGACCTCTTCACGGGTCAGGGTTTTGGAGCCGCCGAACTTGTCCTTGATGACCTTGAAAACATAGGGAAAGTTGGGGAGTGTAAATACCGTCATCACCATGCCTTTAATGCCCGGCGAAACGATAAACTGGTCGTCGTGGGTATGCAGGTGGTTAAGCAGCTCCCGATAAAACTCGTTTTTACCCTGTTTATGCAGGCCAATACTGGAATAGAGTTCGGCCAGTGTCTTATGGGGGATCAGTTCACGCAAAAAAGTGATTAACGCTGAAGGTACCTGGGCATCCACGAAGAAGTAAGCCCGGGTGAAACTGAAAATAATGGCCAGCTGGTCGGGGTCAGTGATCAGGGCGTCGAGGTAAAGCTCCTTTTTGCTGTTGGTCAGAATGGGAATGACGAACGGCTGAAAACCGCGCGGGGAGACGACACGCCCCACGGCGTAACCCGCTTTGTTGCGGTAGAAAATCGAGTTCAGGATATCAATGCGCAACTGGTGCGTTTCGAAACCGCTGTGGTCGGACTGCCGACGGAACGCATCGATTAATTGCTTGATGTTCATGTCCAAATCGACAAAGGGAATGCTGAAGTCGAACTGGAGCATGATGTCATGAATGGTGTTTTTCAGCCCCTTGATAGAGGGGAAGTAACTGCTGTAGACACTTTCCTTTTGGGCAGGCAGGCGCTTTGCCAATGCCGACTCTATAAAGATGTTTTCGTTGGTGAAATAACGACGGTGGAAGAGGTTGCTGAAAACGGAATTGTAGTAGGTTTCTGCCAGCTCGGCCTGGGGGTGAAAAGCAAGGTACTGGCCGTACAGGGTACGTACTTCCATCCACAGGTTTTCGTCGTAGGACGAAATACCCAGCTCTTCGCGCAGACGTTTAACGGTTTCCGTAACTCGCTGGTCGTAAAAGTTGATACGCTTTTCGGAAATATGCTGCAGGGCTTCCCAGTTGCTGTTTTCAAAAAAACTCTTGGCCTGCTCGGTGGATTTGTAAAAAAGTGAGTAGTGGCGTTTGAAACCCTGGCGAATAATCCGGGTTACCGTTTTGGCCTGCGTGTTTTCGGTCATGGGTATTGGGGCAGCGAATAATGAAGGATCTTAACCGCCAATATGCCAGAAGCCTCGCGTTTGGTCACTAGCTCCATAGACAAAGTTGTGTGGCAGTGGCACTATCAGCAAAATTTATTTTTGACTTGCTGTGAATAATCCAAATGAATATCCAGAGAATCGACCTGAACCTGCTGGTGTATTTTGACGTATTGCTGCGCGAATGCAGTGTAACGAAGGCTGCCAACCGCCTCGGTATTACACAACCGGCGATGAGTAATGGCTTGAAACGCCTGCGTATCCTGTTTTCCGATCCTCTGCTGGTGCGTACCAGTGAGGGAATGACGCCCACGGATCGCGCCAAGGAGCTGCAACCATTGGTGCGTACGGTAGTCGCTTCGGCGGAACGCGCTATCCAGCCGATCAAAACCTTCAGTGAAAACGACTCCGAGCGGGTGTTTCGCATTATGGCGAACGATTATGCCGAGTCCACCCTGATCCCCAAATTGCTGAAGCGCCTCAGCGAAAAGGCGCCTGGGGTGCGCATCGATGTGATGACGCCCAGTGACGTCAGCTTTCTGGATGTGGAGTTGGGCAAGGTTGACCTGGCGATTAACCGGTTTGACAGTATGCCGCAGTCCTTCCACCAGATTACCCTGTGGCAGGACGACTTCACCTGCCTGATGTGTAAGGATAAGGCCATTTTTAACGGTGAGTTTAACCTTGATGCGTACCTGGCCGGACGCCATGTGTGGGTGAGTAAATCCGGCATGGGTGTGGGCGTGGGCATTACGCCGGAGGATGCTCAGCACCTGGGCTGGGTGGATGAAGCACTGGGGCGTGCCGGCAAACAACGCCAGATTGCGGTGTTTACCCGCCACTACCAAACGGCAGTGCACCTGGCCCAGGAAACAGACCTGATCGTGACGATTCCCACCAGGCTGGCCAAACTCTTTGAGGGTTACGATCAGTTCGTCTCTTATGCGCCTCCCTTTGAAATTCCGGCCTTTGAATTGAAAATGGCCTGGAGTCCTTTGCTGCATCACAGTACGGACCACCGCTGGATCCGGGGTTTGCTGCTCGAGTGTGCGCAGTCAGAAGAGCAGGGGCATTAAATAACCTCGATGAAGGCCTCGTTAACCTATTGCCCGCCCCAGGAACCGTACCTGGAGATCCTCTATGAGGATGAGTCGTTGCTGGCGCTGAACAAACCCTCGGGTTTATTGAGTGTGCCGGGGCGGGCACCGGAAAACCAGGATAGCCTGGCGTTTCGCGTCCAACAGCGTTTTCCCGCTGCGACGGTGGTGCACCGGCTGGATATGTCGACGTCAGGTATCATGGTAATGGCCTTGAATAAGACAACGCACCGGGAGCTTAGCCGTCAGTTTCAGGAACGCGAAACGCGCAAGGTTTATTATGCCTGGGTTTGGGGCAGGGTTGCCGAACCGGAGGGTGAGGTTGATTTACCCCTGATTTGCGATTGGCCCAACCGGCCCTTGCAAAAAGTGGATTTCGAGCAGGGTAAACCAGCCCTGACCCGTTGGCAAAGAATCAAGCTTGAGCCTAACCGCAGTTTGATCAAGCTGCTTCCCCATACGGGGCGTTCCCACCAATTACGGGTTCATATGCAGGCCATCGGTCACCCGATCCTGGGTGATGATTTTTATGCCCATCCGGAGGCACTTAATGCCGCCCAACAGCTGCAACTGCATGCCGCCGAACTGACCATCAAACACCCCGTGACAGGCCGCGAACTGCACTTCAATTGCCGTCCCGGCTTTGCGATATAGGCCAGCCTTAAGGCTTCCAGCCGTGGGGGGATAGCGCGTATAATGCGCGCCAGAAAACATCCCGCTCATCCAAATCAAATAAAGAAGACCAATAATCATGACAGTACGTACCCGTGTTGCTCCTTCTCCAACTGGTGATCCCCATGTTGGCACCGCCTATATCGCGCTTTTCAATATGTGCTTTGCCCGCAGCCAGGGTGGAAAGTTTATCCTGCGTATCGAGGACACCGATCAGGCCCGCAGCACGGTGCAATCGGAAAAGGCAATTCTGGAATCGCTGAAATGGCTTGGCCTGAACTGGGACGAAGGGCCGGACGTCGGCGGGGAATTTGGGCCTTACCGTCAGAGCGAGCGTACCGATACCTATCGCAAGCATGCCCAGCAGCTGATCGATGACGGGCATGCTTTCCACTGTTTCTGTAGCTCGGAACGTCTGGATGCGTTGCGTGCGGAGCAGATGGCCAATAAGCAAACCCCTGGCTACGATGGGCATTGTGCGCATTTAAGCAAGCAGGAGGTTCAGGAGCGACTGGGCAGAGGGGAGGCCCATGTTGTGCGTATGCGAGTACCTCAGGCGGGAACCTGCACAGTGAAGGACTTTCTGCGCGACGATATTGAGATCGACTGGCAGCAGGTGGACATGCAGGTGTTAATGAAGGCCGACGGGATGCCGACTTACCACCTGGCGAATGTGGTTGATGATCATCTGATGGGCATTACGCACGTGATCCGCGGCGAAGAGTGGATTAACTCGGCGCCGAAGCATCTGCTGCTTTATCAATACTTTGGCTGGGAACCGCCGGTGCTGTGTCACATGCCGCTGTTGCGTAACCCTGACAAAAGCAAGCTCAGCAAACGTAAGAACCCAACCAGTATCAACTATTACCAGCGAATGGGCTATTTGCCGGAAGCCGTGGTGAACTACCTGGGACGTATGGGTTGGTCGATGCCCAATGAAGCGGAAAAATTCAGCCTGCAGGAAATGATCGAGCACTTCGACCTGTCACGGGTTTCCCTGGGCGGGCCGATTTTTGATGTGGAAAAACTGGGCTGGCTGAATGGTAGCTGGGTGCGTGAAGACCTGTCGCTGGAGGATTTTGCCGAGCGTGTGAAGGCATGGGCATTCAATGCCGAGTATTTCATGCAGATAGCGCCTTTGATCAAGGATCGCATTGAGTTGTTTAGCGATATTGCGCCGTTGGCGGGCTTCTTCTGCGCCGGTATGCTGGATATCACCGAGCCGCATTTCAAGCATAAAACGCTGGATATTGAAGAGTGTAAGCGCATCCTGCAGTTTACCCTGTGGCGGCTGGAGGCCGAACAAGAGTGGAGTCGCGATAACCTTGAGGCCATTATCAAGCAGATGAGCGAAACCATGGGGCTGAAAATTCGCGATTACCTGTTCCCTCTGTTCATTGCGATTGCCGGTACCAATGTCTCTACGTCGGTGTTCGATTCCATGGCCGTAATGGGTGCAGATTTGTCACGGGCGCGTCTGCGCCATGCGGTCAATGTGCTGGGCGGTCTCTCCAAGAAGCAAGCCAAAAAGTGGGAAAAGGACTACCAGCAGTTCGCTTGATTTTGATTGCCGTGAGGGCAGTGCCGGGTGCTTTACTGTTGGAACCGGCACTACCTCATGCAGAAAAACTTCAACTCTTGTCGCTAAGCTGTTGAGCATAAAGGCGACCATAAAATTTCATTATTTTTAGTCCAAAAAAACCGTTGCAGAGTCATCAGGCTAGGTTAGTATGAAGACTAAGTAGGCTTTTCTGAGTTGTCACAGAAATGGAAACTTACGGAGTCAAATATTGCCAGTGATGCGATTTCCTGAGCTGAATATTGCAATACCTGTCCTGCATCCTTACCTGATTTCGGCTGCTACCCCTAGCAGCACGCCCCGACAACTATTGCCCTGGGTCGTGCAATGAAACCCCGGCCAGTTTCAAAACTGCCTACCGCCAAATCCGGCAATAAACTGGCCAACACCCTTCACCAACTCATTTTTTTCTTCTATGTCTGCCTGTGGAGCCTGTTTTGTTTTGGCGTAACCGTGCTGCGCCTGTTGTTTAGCAAAATTGTCATCGCCGGTGTTTACTATTTTCGGCGACAGCCTAAACCAATGAGTCACTCCAGGGAGGTTGCAAGTCATCACAAAGATCAGCTGTGAAAGCGTTTCATCCGATTTAAAGAATGGGGAAAATATTTGATGTGTAAAATTTATGTGCTCGACACGAACGTTCTTCTCAATGACCCGGCGGCTATTTACGCCTTTAATGAACACAAGGTCATTATTCCCATGACAGTTCTCGAAGAGCTGGACGATATCAAGGAGCGAAGGGATAAGGACGTGAGTCGGGAGGCTCGCATTGCCATTGGCGCTATTGACCGATTGCTGGAACATGCAACGACCAAACAGGTTCAGGAGGGTGTAAAGATAGCGCCGACAGGCGACGAGGAGGGAAGGCCTAGCGGAACGTTGGCAATTTTCCCTGACCAGCAGCTTGAGCATGAGGCCGCGGCAAACTTCCTGACCAAGGAGCTGAAGGACAATAAAATTATTAATGTGGCCCTGGCGCTGCAATACCACAATCCCGACGATTATGTGTGCCTTGTGACCAAGGATATCAACATGCGCCTTAAGGCCAAGGGTTCCGGGTTGCGCCATGTTGAGGATTACCGCCGTGAAAAAATCCTCGATGATATCGACATGCTGGCCGATGGCTATGATTACATCGAAGGCAGCTTCTGGGATCAGGTCAGCAATGTTGAAACGGTACGCGAGGATGGTAAAACCGTTCACCATCTGGAGCGGTCCCAATTCCCCGAATATTTCCCCAACATGTTTATCCATGACGATGAAGATTTTGTTGGCATCGTCGAAGGCGCGGCAAGCGATTCGATTGCGATTCGTGACTTAAACCGTGAACGCTTGATGCACCAGGACCTGTGGGGGCTTAAACCCAGAAACCTGCAACAGGCGATGGCCTGTCACCTGTTACGCTCCCCGGATATCGATCTTACGATTATCACCGGCCCGGCGGGTTCGGGTAAAACCCTGCTCGCCCTGGCTGCGGGCCTGCAGGCAATCATCGAGGACAAGCAATACAGCAAACTGATCGTGGCGCGTTCCACGCCGCCTATTGCCGAGGAAATCGGTTTTCTGCCGGGTACTGAGGAAGAGAAAATGGCACCCTGGCTGGCGGCTTTCGATGATAACCTGGAGATTCTGCACAGTGGCGATGAGTCGCCGGTGGGCAGCATGAGCTACGTGAAAGAGAAAGCCAATATCCAGTTCAAAACGCTTAGTTTTATGCGTGGACGCTCCATCAATAATGCTTATGTCATTATCGATGAAAGCCAGAACCTGACCCAGTTCCAGTTGAAATCCATTATCACCCGGGTCGGTAAGAACTCTAAGATTGTGGTACTGGGCAACCTGGCGCAAATCGATAATAAATACCTGACGCCCTTGACGTCCGGGCTGACCTATATCGTTGAGCGTTTCAAGACATTTGAACATGCCGGTGTCATGCATATCAGCAGTATTGAGCGGAGCAGGCTGGCCGCATTTGCTGAAGAAAACCTCTAGTTTTACGTGAACCGATTTTAGTGCTTTTTTACTGGCCGGAGCGCTTGACAGCGCCCCGGCCAGTGCTTAATATGCGCACCTCTTTCGGGGCTATAGCTCAGCTGGGAGAGCGCAACACTGGCAGTGTTGAGGTCAGCGGTTCGATCCCGCTTAGCTCCACCATTTTTAGAAGGATTTGTCCCCTTCGTCTAGAGGCCTAGGACACCGCCCTTTCACGGCGGTAACAGGGGTTCGACTCCCCTAGGGGACGCCATCATAAAAAAACCGCTCATGATTGGGCGGTTTTTTTTTGCGTTTAATTTCCCTCACATACAAAACGACCAATTGGCAGGGGAAGGTCAATTGGTCGAATGAGGAGATTTGGGGGTAAATCTTCTTATCTTTACACCATGCCCGAATGAGTGCTGGCATTAAGTTGCCCTTTCGGACATTGACACTATATAGAAATGCATTAACTGCGCCATTGTTAATAAGTTGTTTTATTTCAATAGGTTGCTGTATTTTGTTCCTGGGCTTGCACTGGTTTTGTAAAAAAAACAGACGTTTTTCTTGAATGCGGTTGGCTCAGGCTGGCCATTTCCCTGTAAAAAGAGATAATGGCCTGCAATTTCCCTCTACACGCTTTGTACCTTGCCAATGAAAATTATCGCCGATGAGAATATCCCCCTGGTCAATGAAGTTTTTGGCGAGTTCGGGGTGGTGGAAACCTGCGCCGGTCGTGCAATAACTCCTCATCATGTGCGCGATGCAGAGGTCCTGCTGGTGCGCTCGATTACGAAGGTTGATAAGCAGCTGTTAGCGGGTTCCAAAGTTCGTTTTGTTGGTACCTGCACAATTGGTACGGACCATGTAGACCAAGCCTGGTTGCGGGCTAATGATATAGCCTTCAGTGCGGCGCCAGGCTGTAATGCCAATGCCGTTGTCGACTATGTGCTGAGCGCGCTGGTAACGCTATCCCGGCAGCAGCATTTTGATTTGCGGGAACGCTGTGTGGGTATTGTCGGTGTCGGCAATGTCGGCGGGCGACTGAAAAGTCGTCTTGAGGCGTTGGGGGTTCGATGTCTTTGCACCGATCCTTTGAACGATGACCTTGAACTGCCGGGCCGGGTACACCTGGATGAGTTAATTGCCGAGTCTGATGTGATTACCCTGCACACGCCGCTGGAAAAAAACGGCGAACATCCAACCTGGCACCTGTTTAATGCGTTGAATTTACCGCTCCTCAGGCCTGGGACTATCCTGGTTAATTCTGCTCGGGGTTCCGTTATTGATAACCAGGCCTTGCTCGAGTTGCTGAACGAGCGGGATGACGTGACGGCTGTGTTGGATGTTTGGGAGGGGGAGCCTGATATTAGCTTGCCTTTGCTGGCTCGAGTCGCTGTTGCAACGCCGCATATTGCCGGCTACAGCCTTGATGGCAAGGTCAATGGCACCTTACTGGTTTATGAGGCCATGTGCCAGCATTTTAATTTGCCGCGGAAGCTGGATGTCAGCACATTGCTTCCTGAAGGGGATGCCCTGGAGGCTGCTGCGGCGTTGGGGGATCACTTTGAAAAAGCCTGCCAGATGGTGACGCAAGCTTACGATGTGCTGCGTGACGACCATGCTTTCCGGCAGGTCATGACAGAAAACAATAAAAACAGGGCTGGAAGTTTTGATGCATTAAGGAAAAATTACCCGGTTCGCCGCGAGTTCGGTGTTACAAAGGTAAGGTTGAGTGAGCGGGATGAGTCGCTTGAAGGTGCATTAAGCGCTTTTGGCTTTAAATGCGAGGCCGACTGTTAGGCCGGCCTGTACGATCAGGATTTCTGTCTGTTTTCTTCCAGTTCTTCGCAGGCTTTTTGGACCATTTCTTCAGTGATGGGGACTTCGTGTCCATTGCTGTCGATAATTGCGGCGCCATGAAAGTCAGTTGTAGAATTTTCCTGCATTTTTTGCTCGTTTTTTTCTTCGGTTGATAACATTGCTCTGCTCCAGAACACTCCTGTCTTTAACGTTAATGCCTGGATTGATGTAATGCAAATTAAGTATTTATTACAATTCCTGACGTTTAAATTAGGTAGTGCAGTTAATTATTTGAAATTAAAAAAAATGTAGGTTTGTTTTGCCGGAAATAGCTTCAGTTATAGCAGGGTTGAAATTTATTGATCGAGAGCCACAAAGGCTGTTTCATGGCCGCGGTGGCTTGTGCCCCGGTTTTGAATTTTTAAGCATCGACTGGCTTTGCCCGGTCATCCTGGTCACCTTATATAAAACACAGGATGCCAGTTGGGAAGTGGCCTTGGTAAGGCAGCTCCAGGGGGTGATGCCCGCCGATGCTGAGTCGATTGTTATCCAGGATCGATCCCAAAAACCAGCCCTGTTTAAAACGCTTTGGGGTAAACCTGTTGAACGCTTTGCTGTTACGGAGCGAGGGCTTCAATACCCGCTGGATTTTTCGGTCGGTATGCATACCGGTTTGTTTTTGGATATGGCTGAGGCCAGGCAGTGGGTAAGGACTCATGCGAACGGAAAAAGGGTCTTGAATTTGTTTTCCTACACCTGTGCTTTTTCGGTTGCAGCGATTGCGGGCGGTGCCGACTCTGTCGTAAATATGGACCTGAGCAGGGTGTCTTTGAATCGAGGCCGGGAAAGTCATCGGTTAAATAAGCATGAGATGAACGGAGTGAAGTTTTTTGCTCGCGATATTTTTCGGTCGTGGGGTAAACTAAAACGGCTGGGCCCCTTCGACTTGGTGATTATTGATCCGCCAAGCTATCAGCCGGGGAGCTTTGTTTCTGGTAAGGATTATCCACGGGTGTTCAGGCAGTTATCAGGGCTGCTGGCCGAGCAGGCTGATATTTTGGCGTGCTCGAATGACCCTGATCAGTCGCCAGCGTTCTTGCAGGCTTTGGTTAGCGAATATTGCCCTGCATTGACGCTTGCGCAGCGTTTGCCAAATCCGCTTGCTTTTGCCGACGCCGATGAGCAGCGGTCGTTGAAAGTTTTACATTTTAAGCAGGGCGGATTTGCCGCTTTACCTGTTAAAGCAATTACTAATGTGACCTGATATAGTTCGAGGTTAACCTGGGAGGAATTATGAAAAAAGTGATTAAAACCGATGAGGAGTGGCAGGCGCTTCTCGATCATAAGCAGTTCATGGTGACGCGACGTAATTTCACTGAGCCGCCATACTCCAATGAGTTTGCCTTATCGGAGAAAGAGGGTGTTTATTCCTGTGCATGTTGCGGGGAGCCCCTGTTTGATTCTACTGCCAAGTTTGAACACAAGTGCGGTTGGCCCTGTTTCTTTTCGCCGTTAAAGGCTGAGGCTATTGGCGAAGCTCAGGATGATAGTCATGGTTTGCAGCGCACGCAGGTGGTTTGTAATTGTTGCGATGCCAACCTTGGACATGTCTTCGAAGACGGCCCTGAGCCGACCGGGTTGCGCTATTGCATCAATTCACTGGCGCTGAGTTTCGAAGAACGCGAGGATGCGCCTGTTCAGCAGGCCGGCGGCGTTAAAGGCTGGCAGCCAGAACAACCCGCAGAAAAGGGGGGTTGTGGTAGCGGCTCCTGTGGCTGCAAATAAGTTTGAGAAATTCATCGTCTGGAGAGTCCGTTTTGAGTCGCACCGAATCTGCCGTCAAGTCCCATCATGCTTTTCGCTGGCTGCGTAGCCAGTTTATTGAATCCCTGAACCTGGAGGTTCAGGAGTTTGAGCATACCGAAACGGGTGCCGTGCATTACCACCTGGCCAGTGACAGCTCGGAAAATGTGTTCCTGGTTGCCCTGCGTACGGTGCCGATGGATTCCCGTGGCGTGGCGCATATTCTTGAGCACACCGCTTTGTGCGGTAGCGAGAAATTTCCTGTGCGCGACCCCTTCTTCATGATGCTGCGGCGTTCCTTGAATACCTTCATGAATGCCTTTACCAGCTCGGATTGGACGGCTTATCCCTTCGCGAGCCAGAATAAAAAGGATTTCAATAATCTGCTGGATGTGTATCTGGATGCGGTATTTTTCTCGCGCCTCGACCCGCTGGATTTTGCGCAGGAAGGGCATCGTGTCGAGTTTGCCGAGCCGGAAAACCCGAACTCGGACCTGGTCTACAAAGGCGTCGTTTTTAACGAAATGAAAGGCGCCATGAGCTCTACCGTTTCCACGCTTTGGCAAACAGTCACCAAATACCTGTACCCTGAGACGACCTATCACTTCAATAGCGGTGGCGAGCCTGAGGATATTCCCAACCTGAGCTATGAGCAGCTGGTGGCGTTTTACCGCACTCACTACCATCCATCCAATGCTATTTTCATGACCTTCGGGGATATTCCCGCTGAGGCATTGCAGCAGCGTTTCCATGAACAGGCCCTGCAGCGTTTCAAGCGCCTGGATAAGTCCATCTCAGTGCCCTTTGAGAAGCGTTATGCGGCGCCGGTTGCCATTCAGGAGTTTTATGCTGCGGAAGATAACGACCCACAGAAGGTTCATCACGTGCTGGCCTGGCTGTTGGGTGAGAGTACGGATCTTTACTCCCAGATGGAGGCGCATTTGCTCTCCAACGTGCTGCTCAGCGATAGTTCTTCCCCGTTGCGCCATGCGCTGGAAGTGACCAAATTGGGCAGCGCGCCTTCGGCTCTCTGCGGACTTGAGGACTCCAATCGTGAGATGTGCTTTATGTGCGGCCTGGAGGGCAGTACGGCTGAGCAGGCGCAGGCTTTCGAGAAGCTGGTGCTGGATACTTTGCAACAGGTTGCCGAGCAGGGTGTTGAAAAAGAGCGTGTTGAGGCCGTGTTGCATCAGTTAGAGCTGACACAGCGCGAAGTGCGCGGTGATGGTATGCCCTATGGCCTGGGGCTGATTTTGTCCGGCTTGCCGGCAGCTATTCATCGCGGCGATACCATTGAAGCGCTGAATATCGATCCTGTTTTAGAGCAGCTACGCGAAGAAATTAAAAACCCTGAATACATCAAGGGGCTTACCCGGCAATTGCTGAATAACATGCACCGGGTGCGCCTGAGCCTGTTGCCCGATGCTGAGCTGGATCAACGCAAGGCGGCTGCCGAGGCCCAACGTTTGGCAAAAAAGAAAGCTGCATTGACAGAGGCAGAGGCGCAACAAATCATCGAGCAAACCAAGGCGCTGGCTGCTCGTCAGGCGCAGGTTGACGATGTGGAAATCCTGCCCAAGGTTACCATTGAGGACGTGCCTCTGGAGATGAAAATTGCCGAGGGCAAGGCGGTGGAGATCGGCATTATGCCCTGTCACTATTTTGTACAGGGAACCAATGGGCTGGCTTATCAGCAGCTTGTGATTGATCTTCCCCGGCTGGAGCCTGAGTTGCTTGAGATTTTGCCCTATTACACAAGCTGTTTGACGGAGCTGGGTGTTGGCGAGCGTGATTATCTTGAAGTGCAGGCCTGGCAGTCTCAGGTCGCCGGCAGCATTCATGCATCAAGCAGCGTGCGGGGAAAAATTAATAATGAACAGGATGTTAAGGGCTATATCACGCTTTCAGCCAAAGCGTTGGCGCGAAATTACCCGGGGCTTTGCGAGCTGGTTCGCGATACGCTGACACAGGTGCGTTTCGATGAGACGGAGCGTATCTGTGACCTCATTGCCCAGCGTCGCGCAATGGCCGAGCAAAGTGTAACGGGTAACGGCCATTCTTTGGCCATGCAGGCAGCCTGCAGCGGGATGAGCCCGGCAGCTGAAATGACGCATCGCCTGACCGGTTTGCAGGGTATCAGCAACCTTAAGAAATTGGATGATGCGTTTAAGGCTGACGGCGATCAAGCCGTTGCCGGCCTGATCGGCAAAATCAAGGAATTACATAAAAAAGTGTTGGCGGCGCCGCGCCAAGTGCTCTTGATCGGCGAGGCTGAGCATCAGGCGGACTATGCCAAAACCTTTGCCCAGTGCTGGCAGGGGGTGGGCTTTGAAACAGAGAGCTTCGAGCCATTCGGGCTTGCACAGGTGAGAAAACCCGTCAGGCAGGCCTGGACAACAAGCACTCAGGTGAGTTTCTGTGCAAAAGCTTATCCAACGGTTCCTGTTGAGCATGAGGACGCCGCGGCATTAACGGTGTTGGGTGAGTTTCTTAAAAATGGCTATCTGCATCGGGTGATCCGGGAGCAGGGCGGTGCTTACGGTGGCGGTGCCAGTCAGGATTCGGCCTGTGCGGCTTTCCGTTTTTATTCTTATCGTGACCCCCGGTGCCAGGAAACCCTGGATGACTTTGATGCGTCCCTAAGCTGGCTGCTGGAGACTGATCATAAGGCCCAGGCGCTTGAGGAAGCTATTCTGGGCGTAGTAAGCAGTATCGACAAGCCGGCTTCGCCAGCTGGCGAGGCTAAGCAGGCTTTCCATAATAACCTCTTTGGGCGTACGCCAGAGCAGCGCACCCGTTTTCGCCAGCGCGTGCTGGGTGTGGTATTGGAGGATCTCAAACGGGTTGCCAATATTTACCTTAAGCCTGAGCAGGCCAGTACGGCTGTTATCAGCAATGCTGAAAACGTGAAAGCACTGCGAAATGGTGAAACCTACCAGCAATTGAGTTTGTAGGCTCCTTTTCTAACGCAGACAAAAAAGCCGGCTAATGCCGGTTTTTTTGTGATGTTTAAAACCTTCGGAAGTGCTTGTTTCTAAGGGCTTAACTGGGGATTTTAAGGCTGTCTTTTTGTGTGGGATTTTTGGATATATTTTTAAATTTAAAAGCGTGTTTTGTGGGTTTTTCTGAGTGATTGAAAAGCTGTTTTTCTAGTTGGGTGTTATTTTTTGATTATTCGTGTATAATGCGGCCAAAACCGAGAAAGACAGTATGTCTTTCTCGGTTTTTTTTAACTATCGGAAAATCAAAATCACAGGAGATTTTATGTCTTATGAAAAGACGGGTTTGGAGGAAGCGAAACAATTTTTAAGCCAGAACAATATTAAGTACCTGCTGGCACAGTTTGTCGATATCCATGGCGTACCCAAAACCAAAATGGTACCGGTTAAATGCTTGGAAGATATCGTACAAGGGGGTGCCGGCTTTGCCGGGTTTGCAACCTGGGGGCTGGGTATGGAGCCTCACGACCCGGATTTTATGGCTCGGGGAGACCTGAGCACGCTGACGTTGCTGCCCTGGCAGCCCGGATATGCCCGGATTGTCTGTGTTGGGCATGTCAACGGTGAGCGTTATGAATATGACTCCCGGGCCGTCCTGATGAAACAGACCGAGCGCCTGGAAGAGAAGGGCTGGACGCTGAATACCGGTCTGGAGCCCGAATTCTTTGTGTTGGGTCGCGATGAAAATGGCAAAATCGTGCCTGCGGATCCCAGCGACCGTCTTGATAAACCCTGCTACGATTACAAAGGCCTATCGCGCCAGCGAGGCTTCCTGGAAGAGCTCACTGAATCCCTGTGCGATGCCGGCCTGGATGTGTACCAAATCGACCATGAGGATGGTAACGGGGAGTTTGAAATTAATTACACCTACAGTGACGCGCTTGATTCCGCTGACAGCTTTATCCTGGTGCGCATGGCTGTCTCCGAAATTGCCAATGCCCATGGCATGATCGGTTCCTTTATGCCCAAGCCCTTTGCAGACAAAGCCGGGGCGGGCATGCACTACCATTGCTCAATGACTGACGGAAAGGAAAATCTTTTCCAGGACGATAACGATCCGCTGGGTATGGGGCTGTCAAAACTGGCTAAGCAGTTCATGGCCGGCATTCTCGCCCATGCGCCAGCGCTTTGTGCATTGTCTGCCCCTTGCATCAACTCCTATAAGCGTTTAACCGTCGGCAGTTCTCTTTCGGGGGCAACCTGGGCGCCTGCTTATATCTCCTGGGGCGATAACAATCGCTCGTCGATGGTGCGCGTGCCTTACGGGCGTATTGAGTACCGCCTGCCAGACGGAGCCTGTAATCCTTACCTGATGACGGCTGCGCTCATTGTTGCGGGTATGGACGGTGTCGAACGTAACCTGGATCCCGGTGAGCCTCACAACATTAACCATTATGGCCAAACGCCTGAGGAGCTGGAGGAGATCGGTGTGAAAACCCTGCCTCAGAACCTTAACGATGCGGTCAATGAGCTGGAGGCGGATACGCTGTTTCGTGAGCAGATGGGGCCGGTTATTGATGAGTTCATCAGGATTAAACGGATGGAATGGGTGGAGTATATGAAGCAGGTTTCCGAGTGGGAGCTGGAGCGTTACGTCGAGTTTTTCTAACGGTTCTGTGTGTTGAACAAGAAAAGGCCAGTATTTGCTGGCCTTTTTTGTCTAGTGGGATTTAAAACGCTCGTTGGCTGATTTAACGGCTTCCTTCAGGTCTTCCCAAGCCATATCGATTCCGACTTTGAGGTCCTCCCAGGCGTCGCTGCTTCTGTGTTGCAGTTCGGCCAGCTTCTCCTTGGTTTCTTCCTGTTTTATTTTCAGTGTCTCGAGGCGCTTTTCGTATTCTGCCTGGAGTTCCGCTCCGGCCTTTTCCGCTTTGACCTTAAGTTTATCAATCTCGGTTTTTACTTCATCCAGCTGGGTCTTAATCCTTTTCTCGTAATCGCTCTTGTTCATCGCTTTGCTCCCTACCGGTAGGCTGTGCCGGTTGATGGCGTTTGTGACGTAAGGCATTGTTAACGCTTAATTTTACAAATCCAGACCGGTCTTTGCCAGCTGTAGAGGAAGGGCACATTTAATCAGGCATAAAAAAGGCCAGCAGATGCTGGCCTTTTTTGACACCGTAAAGCGGTTTGCTTTATGGCAGGTCGCGTTCTGGCGAGCCGGTGTACAGCTGGCGAGGGCGACCGATACGGTGTGGTTCGCTGACCATCTCGTTCCAGTGGCTGATCCAGCCGATGGTGCGTGATACCGCGAAGATAACGGTGAACATGCTGGTTGGAATGCCCAGAGCACGCAGTACGATACCGGAGTAGAAGTCCACGTTGGGGTACAGTTTCTTCTCGATGAAGTACTCGTCTTCCAGTGCCGCTTTTTCCAGCTTGCGGGCAACCTTGAACAGCGGGTCGTCGGTGCGGCCCAGTTCTGCCAGTACTTCATCACAGGTTTTCTGCATCACAGTGGCGCGAGGGTCGCGGTTTTTGTAAACGCGGTGACCGAAGCCCATCAGGCGGAATGGATCGTTTTTGTCTTTCGCGCGAGCAATGCACTCTTCAACGCGAGATTCATCGCCGATTTCTTCCAGCATATTCAGGCAGGCTTCGTTGGCGCCGCCGTGCGCTGGGCCCCACAGTGCCGTGATACCGGCAGCGATACAGGCGTATGGGTTGGCGCCCGAGGAGCCAGCCAGGCGTACTGTCGATGTGGAAGCGTTTTGTTCGTGGTCCGCGTGCAGCATGAAAATGCGATCCATGGCGCGAGCGAATACGGGGTTAACCTTGTAATCTTCACAAGGTGTGCTGAACATCATGTTCAGGAAGTTGCTGGCATAGTCCAGGTCGTTGTGCGGGTGCACGAAGGGCTGACCGATGGAGTACTTATAGCTCATGGCCGCCAGTGTTGGGATTTTAGCAACCAGGCGTGCGGCTGTTGTCGCACGATCTTCCGGGCAGGTCAGGTCAGTTCTTTCATGGTAGAAAGAGGCCAGTGCACCGACAACGCCACACATTATAGCCATTGGGTGAGCATCGCGACGGAAACCGTTGAAGAAGTGGCCGACCTGTTCGTGTACCATTGTGTGACGCTGGATGGTTTTTACATACTCAGCTTTTTCTTCTGCAGTTGGCAGTTTGCCGAAGTAAAGCAGGTAGCACAGTTCCAGGTAATCAGATTTTTCAGCCAGTTGCTCGATGGGGTAGCCGCGGTGCAGCAGTACGCCTTTGCCGCCATCGATGTAAGTGATACCGGACTCGCAGGCTGCTGTGGACACAAAGCCTGGATCGTAGGTGAAGTATCCGTTGGCACTCAATGGGCTTACGTCGATAACATCCGGGCCGATAGTGCCTGATTTGATGCTGAGTTCAATTTTTTGATCCAGGCCATCGATGCTCAGATACGCTTTCTTATCACTCATAGGGTGTCTCTCTTTAGAAATCAAAGTTGTTCAGCTTGAAGCGGGTCGGCGATCAGCATGTTTTGCCGACGTTGCGAAGAGCTGTTTTATTCGCTTCTTTTACGCGGAGGACGCCCACTATATAAGCGAAAAAAAATTTGTCAATTATCCTGATTAAGATCATGACCTGGGTCAGCTAATTTTCAGTTTATCTCAGGGGTGCGGGATAGTATTATAAGCCGCTTGTGGGCATGCGCTCTCGCCATAAATCCGATGAATAATCTTTATAGGCATAAATAATTCGGGTTTATATAGGGGGTGGGGTATAGTGCCCCCGCCATGGCTGCCGGACAATAACTACAAATGCTTCTTGGGGCAGCCTGCTTCCGTTAATTTACTTAGGGTAATTAAGGTGAACAATAAAAGACCGGTCAACTTGGATCTTTTTACGATTAAACAACCGCTCCCTGCCATTGCTTCCATCCTGCACCGTATTTCCGGCATTATCGTTTTCGCTGGTATTGCGTTGTTGATGTATGTGCTGGATAAAACGCTTGCGTCTGAAGAGGGGTTTGTTGCGGTTCAGGATTTTCTGGATGGCGCTTTCGTCAAGCTGATTCTATGGGGTGTATTGTCAGCATTGGTTTATCACTTGGTAGCTGGCTGTAAGCACCTGCTGATGGACATGGGCGTGGGCGAGACCCTGCAGGGCGCACGTACAGGTGCTCGCCTGGTGCTGGGTATTTCCGCAATTCTTATTATCTTGTTGGGAGTTAGCATATGGTAACTCAAGTCACTAGTTTCGGTCGTAGCGGCCTGTCTGATTGGGTCGTTCAGCGCGTCAGTGCGGTCATTCTCGGCGCTTACACCATTTTCCTGCTGTTCTGGGTAGCCAGCACACCGGATGCCAGCTACGAGCAGTGGACAGCATTGTTCTCCTGCACTGCAATGCGCATCTTCAGCCTGCTTTCACTGCTGTCCCTGATTGCCCACGCCTGGATCGGTATCTGGACAATTGCGACAGACTACCTGACGCCGATGTCCTTCGGTAAAGCCGCCACTAAAGTACGCTTCCTGTTCCTGTGCGCGTGCGCGATTGTGCTGTTTGTTTACTTTATCTGGGGTATTGATATTTTGTGGGGTGTTAAATAATGGCGAATATCAGAACGCTGAATTACGATGCCGTGATCATCGGTGGCGGTGGTGCTGGTATGCGCGCCGCTCTGCAGCTGGCTCAGTCGGGTTATAAAACAGCTGTTATTACAAAAGTTTTCCCAACCCGTTCTCACACGGTATCTGCGCAGGGCGGTATTACCTGTGCGATCGCGAGTGCGGATCCAAACGACGATTGGCGCTGGCACATGTACGACACCGTTAAGGGTGCCGACTACATCGGTGACCAGGACGCCATTGAATATATGTGTAGCGTAGGCCCTCAAGCCGTTTTTGAACTTGAGCATATGGGGCTGCCGTTTTCACGTACTGAAGAGGGCCGTATTTACCAGCGCCCATTCGGTGGTCAATCCAAAAACTTCGGCGAAGGTGGCCAGGCTGCACGTACCTGTGCAGCGGCTGACCGTACCGGCCACGCGCTGTTGCATGCCCTGTACCAGGGTAACCTGAAAAACGAAGCGGTATTCCTGAATGAATGGTTTGCTGTCGACATCGTTAAGAACCAGGACGGTGTGGTTGTCGGTGTTAACGCCATCTGCATGGAAACCGGTGAAACCGTTTACGTAAAAGCAAAAGCGACTGTGTTTGCCACGGGCGGTGCGGGTCGTATGTTCGCTTCCACCACCAACGCACACATCAATACGGGTGACGGTGTGGGCATGGCACTGCGTGCAGGTATCGGTGTTCAGGACATCGAAATGTGGCAGTTCCACCCAACCGGTATCCACGGTGCCGGCGTACTGGTAACCGAAGGTTGTCGTGGTGAGGGTGGTTACCTGATCAACAAAGACGGTGAGCGCTTCATGGAGCGTTACGCGCCTAACGCAAAAGACCTTGCGGGTCGCGACGTAGTAGCGCGCTCCATGGTTCGTGAAATCCTGGAAGGCCGCGGTTGCGGACCTAACGGCGACCACGTACACCTGAAACTGGACCACCTGGGTGAAGAGGTGCTGGAAAGCCGTCTGCCAGGTATTTGTGAGCTGTCACGTACCTTTGCACACGTTGACCCTGTTACTGCACCGGTTCCCGTTGTACCAACCTGTCACTATATGATGGGCGGTATTGCCACGAATATTAACGGCCAGGCGATTACCCAGGATGCCAATGGCAACGATCAAATCATTCCTGGTTTGTTTGCCTGCGGTGAGGTGGCCTGTGTGTCTGTACACGGTGCTAACCGTCTGGGCGGTAACTCATTGCTTGACCTGGTGGTATTCGGTCGCGCTTCCGGCCTGTTTATCGAAAAACAGCTGCGTGAAGGCGTTGATTACCGCGATGCGAGTGAGTCTGACCACGAAGCTTCCATGGCGCGCCTGAACACGCTGAATACCAGCACAGGCGGTGAAAGTGCCGCTGAGCTGCGTACTGAGCTGCAGAGCATTATGCAGAATCACTTCGGTGTATTCCGTCGCGGCGATTACATGCAGGAAGGTATCAAGAAACTGGCTGACCTGCGTGATCGTATGGCCAATATTGAGCTGGTTGATAAGAGCGACGCTTACAATACCAACCGTATTGAAGCACTGGAGCTGCAGAACCTGTTTGAGGTGGCTGAAGCAACCGCTATCACGGCTGAGGAACGTAAAGAAAGCCGCGGTGCGCACGCTCGTGAAGACTTCCAGGATCGCGATGACGAAAACTGGTTGTGCCACTCCTTCTACACGCCGGGCGAAAAACGTGTATCCAAGCGCGATGTTAACTTCTCGCCGAAGACTGTTGATACATTCCAGCCTAAAGTACGTACTTATTAATCGGAAGACACACTATGCTTACTGTTAGTCTTTATCGCTATAACCCTGATACCGACAAAGCGCCGTACATGCAGGACGTGCAGGTCGACACCGGTGGCAAGGACCTGATGGTCCTGGATGTGTTGGAACTGCTGAAGGCTCAGGACCCATCCCTGGCTTACCGCCGTTCCTGCCGTGAAGGTGTTTGTGGCTCCGATGGCATGAACATGAACGGTAAAAACGGCCTGGCCTGTATTACCGCGTTGTCGGAAACGGTTAAAAATAACAAACTGGTTTTGCGCCCATTGCCGGGTCTGCCTGTGATTCGTGATCTTGTGGTGGATATGTCGATCTTCTACAAGCAGTACGAGAAGGTTAAGCCATTCCTGATCAACAACGAACCGGCGCCTGCGATTGAGCGTCGCCAGTCACCTGAAGAGCGCGAGAAGCTGGATGGCCTGTACGAGTGTATTCTTTGTGCTTGCTGCTCCACATCCTGTCCTTCTTTCTGGTGGAACCCGGACCGTTTCATCGGCCCGGCGGGCCTGTTGCAGGCTTACCGCTTCCTGGCGGACAGCCGTGATACGGCAACGGATGATCGTCTGGCGAACCTGGACGACCCGTTCAGCGTATTCCGCTGCCGTGGCATTATGAACTGTGTGAGTGTTTGTCCTAAGGGCTTGAATCCAACACGCGCTATCGGTCATATCCGCGAAATGCTGATTCGTCGCGCGACCTAGACGTTAGGCTGGCGCAATTTAAAACGGCTAAGGATGTCTATCCTTAGCCGTTTTTTTATGCCTGCCTGAAATGACTGCGTCACAGTGAGTGAATAGGCTGTTAAAGAGTCAATCTAGCGTCTATTATTCAAGGGACAGCTGTCTAATTGACAATTCTCCGCTGTCTTTAACGACTTTCAATATCTGGATCACAGGACTGGACAGTGCACGAAAGTAACATGAAGCAAATGTGGCAGACAGCTCATTTGCAGGGGGGCAACCTTTCCTATGTCGAACAGCTTTACGAAGCTTATCTGCGCGACCCCGACAGCATTTCCGACGAATGGCGCAGCTATTTTGACAATCTTCCCAAGGTTAATGGCGAACAAACCCTAGAGGAAAGCTATTCCGACATTGAATCTCATTTCCTAACGCTGGCACGGCAGGGCAATCGTGTTTGCCAGGTCGTGGATACGGTCGATGTGGCGCACGAAAAAAAGCAGATGTGCGTGCAGCGTATGATTGTCAGCTACCGCACCCGGGGCCACCAACACGCCGACCTCGATCCGCTGAACTTGCAAATGCGGGCTCCGGTACCGGACTTGAGCCTGGAATACCATGGCTTGAGTGATGCTGATCTCAGCACCGAGTTTCGCTTGGGTACCTTGTTGCTTGGCCCGGCCAAAGCACCTTTGCACGAAATTTTAGCGGGCCTGAAAAAGACCTACTGCAGTACCATCGGTTTTGAATACATGTACGTCGTCGACTCGCGTGTAAAGGTCTGGTTTCAGCAGCGTATTGAGCCGGTTAAGGCTCACCCGGATTACAGCGTCGATGTTAAACGCCAGATTCTGCAATCCCTGACCAGTGCCGAAGGGCTGGAAAAGTACCTGGGGTCTCGGTATCCCGGCACCAAGCGATTTGGCGTCGAGGGCGGTGAAAGCCTGATTCCCATGATTGAAGAGCTGATCAACCGGGGCGCAACCTATGGTGCCCAGGAAATGGTGATCGGCATGGCGCACCGTGGCCGCCTCAATGTGCTGGTGAATATCCTGGGTAAAAACCCCTCGGAACTGTTCGACGAATTCGAAGGGCGAAACTCCGTGGAACATGGCTCAGGGGACGTGAAGTATCACCAGGGATTCTCATCGAACTGGGTTACGCCCCACGGCGATGTGCACCTGGCTCTGTCCTTTAACCCGTCACACCTGGAGATCGTTTCTCCTGTTGTGGAAGGCTCTGTCAGGGCGAGGCAGGATCGGCGTATCGACGCTGAGAAGCACCAGGTTGTGCCAATTATTATTCACGGGGATTCCGCCTTCGCCGGTCAGGGCGTTGTGATGGAAACCTTCCAGATGTCGCAGACTCGCGGTTTCTATACAGGCGGCACCATTCATATCATTATCAATAACCAGGTTGGGTTTACCACCAGCGACCCGCGTGATACGCGCTCTACGGAGTACTGTACCGATGTCGCCAAGATGGTCGAGGCGCCCATTCTTCACGTGAATGGAGACGACCCCGAAGCGGTTCTGTTTGTTACCCAGCTGGCCATGGATTACCGCAATGAGTTTAAACGCGATGTGGTGATTGACCTGGTGAGCTATCGTCGCCGCGGCCACAATGAAGCGGACGAGCCCTCTGCTACGCAACCCTTGATGTACCAACGCATCAAGAAGATGCCAACGACCTTAGAGCTTTACGCTGAAAAACTGGTTGAGGATGGGGTTGTCACGGCGGAAGCGGTGGAAAAAATGGCCAACGATTACCGCGACGCCCTGGACAATGGCGGGCATATGCACTTCCGTTGGCAGCGAGAGCCGGACTTTTCCATGTTTGTGGACTGGTCCCCCTACGTAAACCAGCCCTGGGACAATAGCTTCGATACCAGTATCGACCTCGATCGCCTGCGGGCTCTGGGACGTACCATCAACACTGTTCCGGACGGTTTTGCTCTGCAGCGACAGGTCAATAAAATCTATACCGACCGGATGCAGATGATAGAAGGAGAGGTTCCGGTTGACTGGGGTTGTGCCGAAGCGCTGGCTTATGCTTCGCTCGTCAATTGTGGTTACTCAGTCCGTTTAACCGGTCAGGATGTGGGGCGTGGCACCTTTTCCCACCGCCATGCGGCGCTGTATTCGCAAACCGATGGCACGCGCTATATTCCTCTGCAACATGTCCATGAGGACCAGCCGGCTTTTGAAATTTACGATTCCCTGCTGTCGGAAATGGCGGTCATGGGGTTTGAATACGGCTACGCAAGTACCAATCCCAAGGCACTGGTTATCTGGGAAGCTCAGTTTGGTGATTTTGCGAACAATGCCCAGGTGGTCATCGACCAGTTTATTACCAGTGGTGAGCATAAATGGAATCGCCTGTCGGGCTTGACCCTGTTCCTGCCGCATGGCTACGAAGGGCAAGGCCCGGAACATTCCTCGGCCAGGCTGGAGCGATTCATGCAGTTATGCGCGGAGCAGAATATCCAGGTGTGTATTCCCACGACGCCTTCGCAGGTTTTCCATATGCTGCGTCGGCAGATGATGCGCCCGCTGCGCAAACCCTTGATCGTAATGACGGCCAAAAGCTTGCTGCGCCACAAGCATGTGCGTTCCCCCATTGAGGAACTGGCGCAGGATACTTTCAATCCTGTGCTGGGCGAAGTGGATGATCTGGATATCCATAAGGTACGGCGGGTCATCATGTGCAGCGGCAAGATTTATTACGACTTATTGAATGCCCGGCGCGAGCAGGAGAGAGATGATCTGGCGATCATTCGCTTAGAGCAGTTATACCCTTTCCCTGAAGAAGAGCTGTTTAGTGTGCTTTCGGAGTACCCTCAGCTCAGTGAGTTGACCTGGGTGCAGGAAGAGCCGTTAAATCAGGGAGCCTGGTACAGCAGTCAACACCACATGAGACGTACCATTTCCCGTCACAAAAATTACATCACCCTGAGCCAGGTTTCCCGTGAAGCATCTGCGGCGCCCGCTGCGGGATACATGGAGTTGCACCAGGAGCAACAGGCCAAGGTGATTGACGATGCGATTAACTTATAGGAACTGTGCATGACAATAGAAATTAAGGCCCCTGATTTCCCTGAGTCTATTTCGGAAGGCACCATCGCCACCTGGTACAAGCAGCCTGGGGATCCGCTGAAACGCGATGAGCTGATTGTTGATATTGAAACAGACAAGGTCGTGCTTGAGGTAGTGGCGCCGAGTAACGGTCAGCTGGTTAAGATTTTAAAAGAAGAGGGCGACACGGTGCAGGGAGGCGAGTTGATCGCTGAATTTGCCACCGGCGATGCGCCCGTTGCACTGACCGAGCCGGCAGAGGAAAAAGCGGAAGCGGGTGTGGCTGAGGAGCCTGCCGCTGCCGG
This sequence comes from Pseudomonadales bacterium, assembly GCA_041395865.1. Lineage (GTDB taxonomy): Bacteria > Pseudomonadota > Gammaproteobacteria > Pseudomonadales > IMCC2047 > IMCC2047. The sequence continues at coordinate 68,672 of JAWKZQ010000004.1, read as the reverse complement.
TCAGGAAACCGCCGCAGCGGCCGGTGACGGGTTTACCAGTCCGGCGGCACGAAAGCTTATCGAGGAGAACCAGGTCGATGTGTCGGAGGTAACGCCTACCGGAAAAGGAGGGCGCATCACGAAAGAAGATGTGGTGAATTACCTCAAAGCGCAACAGCAGCAAAGCAAGGCACCTGAGCCTTCTGCAGCGCCGGGTACTCAGGCCGCTTCGGCACCGGAAGCCGGCATGATGGGGGAGCGTCCGGAAAAACGCGTCGCCATGACGCGTTTGCGCAGTACCATCGCCAAGCGCTTGGTGGAAGCACAACAAAATGCAGCCATGTTGACCACCTACAACGAAGTCAACATGCAGCCTATTATGGCATTACGCAGCCGTTATAAAGCGCAATTTGCTGAAGCCCATGATGGCGTTAAACTCGGTTTTATGTCTTTTTTTGTGAAAGCCGCCACGGAAGCGTTGAAGCGTTTTCCCGCGGTGAATGCGTCGATCGACGGTAACGATATTGTTTACCACGGTTATCAGGATATTGGTGTTGCTGTCAGTACGGATCGTGGCCTGGTTGTTCCCGTGTTGCGCAATGCCGAGAACATGGGGTTGGCTGAAATCGAATCCACCATCAATGGGTACGGCGTCAAGGCAAGGGATGGAAAACTGTCGATTGAGGAAATGACCGGCGGTACTTTTACGATCTCTAACGGTGGGGTTTTCGGCTCGCTGATGTCCACGCCCATTCTTAATCCTCCTCAAACGGCAATACTGGGTATGCACAAGATCCAAGAGCGGCCAATGGCTGTCGACGGCGAAGTGAAGATTCTGCCCATGATGTACCTTGCGCTTTCCTACGATCACCGTATGATCGATGGCCGTGAAGCGGTGCAGTTTCTGGTGACGATCAAGGAGTTGCTGGAAGATCCGGCCCGCATTTTGTTACAGGTTTAAGGAGCCCGTTTAATGGCACAGAAATTCAACGTCCTCGTCATCGGGGCCGGACCGGCCGGTTATGTGGCCGCCATTCGTGCTGCCCAACTGGGGTTGAGTACGGCATGCATTGATAAGTGGATTGGCAGCGACGGAAAGCCCTCACTGGGAGGAACCTGCCTGAATGTCGGCTGTATTCCCTCCAAGGCGTTGCTGGAAAGCACGCACAAGTTTGAGGAGGCACAAAAGGGTTTCAAGGCGCACGGCATTAGTACAGGTGATGTTTCCATTGATGTATCCGCCATGCTCAAGCGCAAAGACCTGATTATCAAGAAGCTCACCACGGGTATTAAGGGGTTATTCAAAGCTAATGGCGTCACTAGCCTGGCTGGTACCGGCCGGATTGTTGCCGCTAATCAGGTGGAATTCACATCTCATGAGGGCGAAGTGGAGACAATCGAGGCGGACAATATCCTGATTGCTACGGGCTCTGTGCCTTTGGATATTCCACCGACGCCCATTGATGGCGATACGATCGTTGATAATGAAGGGGCGCTGGCTTTTCAAACGGTGCCTGAAAAAATCGGTGTCATTGGCGCTGGCGTCATTGGGCTTGAATTGGGTAGCGTCTGGAAGCGATTGGGTTCAGAGGTGGTTATCCTGGAGGCGCTGGATGACTTTTTGCCGATGGTCGACCAGCAGATAGCCAAGGATGTCCAGAAAACCTTTAAGAAGCAGGGCCTGGATATTCGTTTGGGGTCACGGGTTACGGGATCGGAAGTGAAGAGCAATCAGGTTACCGTACAGTACACCGATGCTGAGGGCGACCAGGAAATTACCGTTGATAAACTGATCGTTGCCGTGGGCCGCAAGCCTTTTACGGAAGGTTTATTTGAAGAGTCACTCGGTATCAAAAAAGACCAGCGCGGCTTTATTCAGGTGGATGACCAGTGCCGTACCGATGTGCCGGGTATCTGGGCGATTGGTGACGTGGTCAGGGGACCCATGCTCGCCCATAAGGGCTCAGAAGAGGGCGTGATGGTGGCTGAATTGATCGCAGGTAAAGTCGCGCAAACGAATTATGAGCTGATTCCCTCGGTGATTTACACACACCCGGAAATCGCCTGGGTCGGTAAAAACGAACAGCAGTTGCAGCAAGCGGGCGTTGAGTACAATGTCGGGACCTTCCCCTTTGCCGCTATCGGCCGGGCTCAGGCCGCCAATGACACGGCAGGCATGGTAAAGATTCTTGCCGATAAGGAAACAGACCGTGTACTGGGCGTGCATATTTTTGGGCCCAGTGCGGGGGATATCGCCCAACAGGGCGTAATTGCCATGGAGTTTGGTTCCAGTGCGGAAGATCTCGGTATGACGGTGTTTTCGCACCCGACACTTTCCGAAGCGCTGCATGAAGCCGCCCTGGCGGTTGGCGGCCATGCGATTCATATACCTAATAAATAAGGGTGTTGGGTTTTAACGGTTTACCGCTAACAGCAACGACCTGACAAAAACAAGAAAACAGCGTGCACGGGAGTTTGTTTGCATGAACCTACATGAATACCAGAGCAAAAAGCTGCTCGCGGATTTCGATTTACCCGTTTCCAGAGGTATCGCGGTGGATACCGTTAAGAAAGCGGTCGCTGCGGCGGGTGAAATCGGTGGCGATAAGTGGGTTGTCAAAGCCCAGGTGCATGCTGGCGGTAGAGGTAAGGCCGGTGGTGTGAAAGTGGTCAACAGTAAAGAAGGGGTACAGGAGTTTGCTCGCAACTGGTTAGGCCGGCGGATGGTGACTTACCAGACGGATGCTAAAGGACAACCTGTTAACCGTATTCTGGTGGAACCCTGCACTGAAATTGAGCGGGAATATTATCTCGGCGCGGTGATTGATCGAGCCAGCCGCCGAATCGTGTTTATGGCCTCAACAGAGGGTGGCGTTGAAATTGAAAAAGTGGCTGCCGAGACACCGGAAAAGATCATCAAGGCGACCATTGATCCCTTAACGGGAGCTCAGCCTTACCAAGGCCGGGAAATGGCCTTTAAACTGGGTTTTGAGGGTAAACAGGTCAGTCAGTTTACCCAGATATTTATGAACTTGGCGAAAATGTTTGAAGCCTATGACCTTTCGCTGTTGGAAATTAATCCATTAGTGCTGACGCCCAGGGGCAGGTTGCAGTGCCTTGATGCCAAGATCAACGTTGATGATAACGCTTTGTTCCGCCAACCGTTGCTCAAGGACCTGCATGACCCTACCCAGGACGACGAGCGTGAAGCCCATGCCGAAAAGTGGGACCTGAATTATGTCGCGCTGGATGGCAATATCGGCTGTATGGTTAATGGCGCAGGCTTGGCGATGGGCACCATGGATATGATTAAACTGCATGGTGGCGAACCGGCTAACTTTCTCGATGTGGGAGGCGGCGCGACCAAGGAGCGCGTTTCCGAAGCGTTGAAAATCATCCTTTCCGATGAGAAGGTAAAAGTTGTTTTAGTGAATATCTTTGGTGGCATTGTGCGCTGCGACCTGATTGCCAACGGTGTCATCGATGCCGTTGAAGAGGTTGCTGTGACCGTGCCCGTAGTGGTTCGCCTGGAGGGAACCAATGCAGAAGAGGGGCGTAAAATTCTTGAGCAACGTGCCGGAATGAACCTGATTCCGGCGGGCAGTCTGTCCGAATCGGCCCAGAAAGCAGTGGAGGCCGCACAATGAGCATTTTAATCGATAAAAACACCAAGGTAATTTGCCAGGGGCTGACGGGCGCGCAGGGCTCCTTCCACACTGAGCAGGCCCTGGCATGCGGTACTCAAATGGTGGCAGGCGTTGTGCCGGGCAAGGGTGGACAAACCCATTTGGGTTTACCGGTCTTCAACAGCGTTAAGGAGGCCAAACAGGCGACTGGCGCGAGAGCTTCGGTGCTTTATGTGCCTGCTGCTTTTTGCAAGGACTCTATTCTGGAAGCGGCCAATGCCGGCATCGAACTGATCGTTTGTATTACCGAAGGCATTCCGACGCTGGACATGCTGTACGTAAAAGAAAAATGTGACCAGCTGGGCGTGCGGTTGGTGGGGCCTAACTGTCCGGGGGTCATCACACCGGGAGAGTGTAAAATTGGCATTATGCCGGCTGCCATTCACCTGCCTGGCAAAGTGGGCGTCGTCTCGCGTTCGGGCACCCTGACCTATGAAGCAGTGAAGCAAACAACCGACTACGGTTTTGGGCAATCCACCTGTGTTGGTATTGGTGGTGATCCAATTCCCGGATCACATTTCATTGATATCCTCAAACTCTTTGAAGAAGACCCTAAAACGGAAGCCATCGTCATGATCGGTGAGATTGGCGGTACCGCTGAAGAAGAAGCTGCTGCTTATATTCGCGACCATGTCAGCAAACCGGTTGTGTCCTATATTGCCGGAGTTGCGGCCCCACCGGGAAAACGCATGGGGCATGCGGGGGCTATTATTGCGGGCGGTAAAGGGACTGCTGGTGAGAAATATGCAGCATTGGAAGCCGCGGGTGTTAAAACAGTACGCAGCCTGGCTGGAATTGGTGAAGCGCTGGCGGAAGTTACCGGCTGGTAATTTGCAATAAAAACTGCTGATAGGTGACTTTTAGTTCCTTTTTGTAGCTTGAAACCCGGTTTGGGGCGTAATCTTCCTGTATCCACTGTCGAAGATTTCGTACTGGTTTAAAGTTGAGTGAGGGAATTATGTTCGCCGTCATTATTGTGTTTGGCGCGCTGATAGCTGGAATGGGACTCTGGGGCTTTATTTTACCGACCTCCTTTATGGATTATATGCGGCGTGTTATACGCACTTCCCAAGGACTTTACTGGGTTTTTGGGACACGTTTGCTGCTGGGTTGTCTCTTGCTGATTGCGGCACCGGTGAGCCAGTATCCTACCCTTTTTTATGTGGTCGGGGTGCTGGCCCTGTTTGGCGCCCTGACGGCCATCATGCTAGGCGCCAGAAACCTTGAACACTATATTGGCTGGTGGTTGCAGCGGCCGGCAATCTGCCTGCGTTTGATCATGTTGCTCTCCTGGCTATTAGGCGTTTTGCTGATTTACGTAGCCTGGGCAAGTATGGTCCTTTGAGCCAATAACTCCGCCAGAGCGTTTAAGCGATTGGGCGGCAGTGTTATATTCAAACGAACTCCATTGATAATAAAAGAGGGCGGCACCGAATCGATGATGTCATTGAAAAAGACAGCTATTTATCTGGTTTCCTTATTTCTATTCTGCGGTGTTCCAGGTAGCTATGCGTTCGATGCAAGCGAAGATGTAGCGGGTTCAAGGGACTCCGACTATTTTAAACGTTACGCCCGCTCCAAAATTGAAGACTATAGCCAGAGTAATACGGCCGACTATCTTTTCTCCCTCAGTGCGCCAAAAACCGTCAACGGGGTGATGGAGCTGGAGTATGCTGAGCGCTTGTCCGGGGTGTTAACGCGTATAACCTATCGGGCTCCGGACGCCGAACCCTCGAATCAGGTGTTCGATCATTACAGCTCCCAACTAAAGCAGCTTTCTCACAATCTCTTGTATGAATGTCATGCGCGTGAGTGTGGTGACAGCAACCTGTGGGCTAATAGTATTTTTGGCATACGCAAACTTTACGGTCCCCAGCGTTATCAGCACTACCTTGCCGCCCAATTGACAACTGACGAGGGGCCACTGTTTGTTGCCCTCTATGTTGTTCAGCGTGGGAACAAGCGTGTCTATATTCAGCTTGATCTGCTCAAGCCTGAGGACGGCCGTCTTGGAGATTTGGCTGTTAATCCGGATACCATTCTTGAACAGCTTAAAATCAATGGCGTTTTTAATCTGCGTAACCTTAAGTTTGATGCCAGCGATGGGTTGGCTCAGGAATCGGATAAGCGATTGGCGGCTGTCGTCGAGGCGTTAAAGAAAAATACCCGGCTGAAGCTTTATATCGTTGGCAACTTGTCCGGGGCTGATGACCTGGATGTGCTTAAAAGCCGTTCACTGGTTCGTGCAGAAGCCGTTAGGGGCGTGTTGGTTGATGCCGGAATCGAGCTTGAGCGTTTGATTCCCCAGGGGATCGGGCCGTTGGCACCCGTTCAGCAGGGCAGTGATAATGCCGATCGGATCGGCCTGGTATTACAAGAGTGAAGTGAGACAAGAGTGAAGTGAGGTGCCGACTCCAAAAAGCCTTTTTAGAGTCGGCTCAAAGCGCTTATTTAATCAGCGACAGAAATTCGCTACGCGTGGCGTGATTTTCGCGGAAGATACCCAGCATGGCAGAGGTCTTCATCAGGGAGTTTTGCTTTTCCACTCCGCGCATCATCATGCACATATGTTTGGCTTCGATGATAACGCCGACACCGCGCGCGTCAGTGACATCCATAATGGACTGAGCGATTTCCTGGGTAAGTTTTTCCTGGATCTGCAGGCGTCGCGCAAACATGTCGACGACACGGGCAACTTTCGAGAGCCCAAGTACTCGGCCGTTAGGAATATAAGCGACATGGCATTTGCCGATAAAAGGCAGCAGGTGGTGTTCGCAAAGCGAGTAAAGCTCGATGTCCTTGACGATAACCATTTCATCGCAGGCCGACTCAAACAAGGCGTTGTTAACGATTTCTTCCAGTGACTGGCTGTAGCCACGGTTAATGAAGGCAAACGCCTTGGCAGCACGTTTAGGAGTGTCCACCAGACCCTCGCGATTGAGGTCTTCACCAATGGCTTCGATAATTTTTGCGAAATGTTCTTCCATCACCTTTCCAACCGTTGAAAAAATTGGGTGCTAACCCTACGCCAAGGGGCGCTCAAGGTAAAGTTTTTTTGCGTAGAAGCGGCTTATTTTGGCGTAACAGGAGGGATATTTTTACCTATATTGGATAGAATTGCTCCTCTTTCGAAATGCTCAGGGAATTTGTGTGGAAAAAACAGCCTCGGTAACCAGTACACTCGAAACGGTCCGCGATTACATTCGTTGGGCCGCTTCCTGTTTTAATCAAGAACAAGTGTACTTTGGACACGGTTCCGACAATGCATGGGATGAAGCCGTATACCTTGTATTGGGTGCGCTGCATTTGCCCTGGGATACAGACCCGACGGCGCTGGATGCGCGTTTAACCCCAGAGGAGCGCGAGCGTGTCTGCGAGCTGATTGAAAAGCGCGCCAAGCATCGCGTTCCGGTTGCCTACCTCATCAAGGAAGCCTGGTTTGCCGGTATTCCCTTTTATGTCGATGAGCGGGTGCTGGTGCCTCGGTCGCCCATTGCCGAATTGATCGAGCAGGGCTTTACGCCCTGGTTGTGTGGCGATGAAGTGAACAATATTCTTGATATGTGCACCGGTAGTGGTTGTATCGGAATCGCCTGTGCCATGGCTTTCCCGGATGCCCAGATCGATTTGGCCGATATTTCCGAGGAGGCATTAGCGGTGGCTGACATTAATATCAAACGTCACCATCTGCAGGGGCAGGTTAATACAATTGCTTCGGATTTGTTTACTAACGTCCCCGGCAAAAAATATGACCTGATTGTGACCAATCCTCCTTATGTGGATGCAGGGGACTTGGCGTCGATGCCGGGCGAATATCACCATGAGCCGCCACTGGGGCTGGGTTCGGGTGATGACGGCCTGGACTGCATTCGGCGTATCCTGCGTGATGCGCCGGATTACCTCAGCGAATACGGTGTGCTGGTGGGTGAAGTGGGTAACAGCTGCGAAGCCTTGAGCGAGGCTTACCCGAGTGTGCCCTTCCTGTGGCTGGATCTGGAAAAGGGTGGCCACGGGGTGTTTGTGCTGACAGCCGGCCAGTTGCTCCAATACCGGGACCAATTTTAAAAATGCACGATTTTTTGACGTGTCCTAATTTAGCTGAACTGAACAAATTTTAAGAAGCTGGAAATCTATGTCTGGAAATAGCATCGGAAAACTTTTCACTGTCACGACCTTCGGCGAGAGCCATGGTCCCGCGTTGGGTTGTATTGTGGATGGCTGCCCGCCGGGGTTGGCGATCACCGAAGAAGACCTGCAGCGGGATTTGGATCGCCGTAAGCCTGGTACGTCGCGTTTTACGACGCAGCGGCGCGAGGCCGATCAGGTAAAAATCCTTTCCGGGGTTTTTGAGGGGCAGACGACTGGAGCGTCAATCGGCCTGCTGATTGAAAACACCGACCAGCGCTCTAAGGATTATTCCAACATCAAGGATACCTTCCGTCCCGCCCATGCGGACTATGCCTATACCCATAAATACGGGATTCGCGATTACCGCGGTGGCGGTCGTTCCTCAGCGCGCGAAACGGCCATGCGTGTTGCGGCTGGCGCCATCGCTAAAAAGTATCTGGAAAAGATGGGGATTACGGTGCGCGGTTATCTGTCCCAGTTAGGCCCGATCAAGGTCGAACAGGTGGATTGGGATATTATCGAGCAAAACCCGTTTTTTTGCCCTGATGCGACCAAGATTGAGGGCATGGAAAAATACATGGATGCGTTGCGCCGAGAGGGTGATTCGATTGGCGCAAAAATCACTGTCGTGGCGCGAGGCCTGCCGCCAGGCTTGGGCGAGCCGGTTTTCGATCGCCTGGATGCGGAAATTGCCCATTCGTTGATGAGCATTAATGCGGTGAAGGGCGTCGAGGTGGGTGCCGGTTTTGATGCGATTGAGCAGAAGGGCAGTCAGCACCGCGATGAAATGACGCCGGAGGGCTTCCTGTCCAACAATGCCGGCGGCGTGTTGGGGGGAATTTCCACCGGTCAGGACATCGTTGCGCACATCGCCCTGAAACCCACGTCGAGTATTACCATTCCAGGTAAAAGCATTGATCGCCACGGTCAGCCATTGGACGTGATTACCAAGGGTCGCCATGATCCCTGCGTCGGTATTCGCGCCACGCCAATCGCCGAAGCCATGCTGGCGATTACCCTGCTGGATCACCTGTTGCGTCATCGCGGCCAGAACGGCGACGTCTCAACAGCAACGCCGGTCATTCCTGCCTCTGCAGAATAATCACGCCTGGGAGCGAGCTGTGTCCGACACACCCCATGTCGTTCCCTATTGGCGGTTATCCCGCTTTTATTTTTTCTTTTACGCGGTGCTCGGCGCCGTTGTCTCGTACTGGAGCCTGTTTTTAAAGGAAGCAGGTTTCAGTGCGCAGGATATCGGTTGGCTTACGGCGCTTTTGGCCGTGACCCGTATTGTTTCGCCCAATATTTGGGGTTGGGTTGCGGATCGCACTCAGCAACGCGTCAAAATTATTCAGGTTGGTGCTTTCCTGGGGTTTGCCTTTTGCTTCGGCCTTTTTGTTGCGCGCGACTTCTTCTGGATGGCTTTGGTCAGCCTCAGTTTCAGTTTTTTCTGGAATGCCATTCTTGCGCAGTTTGAGGTGTTAACCCTTGAACACCTGCACGATAGACGCAGTACCTACAGTCATATCCGGCTATGGGGGTCCATTGGTTTTATCGTCACAGTGATCGGGTTGGGGGTGGTGTTTGACTATATTAATGTCATTCACTTGCCAATCTTCATGACCGTTTTTTTGGGGTTGGTCTGGCTTTCCACCCTGAAGGTAACAGAACGCCGCTTTGCCCATAGCCATAAGGAAAAACCGGGATTGTGGAGTATTCTTAAGCAGCCCGCAGTCATGGCTTTCTTTGGGGTCTATTTCCTGTTGCAAATAGCGCATGGACCCTATTACACCTTCTTCAGTATTTATCTTGAGGGCATTGAATACAGCCGTACGGTGATTGGCCAGTTCTGGGCGCTGGGTGTGGTGGCCGAAGTGGCATTACTGCTTTGTATGCACCGGATTATTGGGCGCTTCACGTTGCGCCATATCATGTTGTTCAGCCTGCTGTTGACAACCTTGCGTTGGTTGATGATTGCTTTTTTGGCGGAATACTGGTGGATGCTTATCCTTGCGCAATGCTTGCATGCCTTCAGCTTTGGCGCTTTGCATGCGGCGGGTATCGAAGCCGTACAACGTTTTTTTACTGGCGGCCATGAAGGGCAGGGGCAGGCGCTTTACATCGCCGTTGGTTTCGGTGCCGGAAATGCGTTCGGTGCCGGTTTAAGCGGCTACCTTTGGGGTACGCCGGGTCCCAGTATGACCTACGCCGTGGCGGCTGCGGTTTCTATGTTGGCAACCCTGATTGCCTTTTTCTGGTTCCGCTCGGCACCGTTCAAATAATGTTTGCCGATGGGCTGGCCGGGAAGTCGAGACTGATACTTAATCCCGGGTTGTTATCGCTCAGGGTTATTGTGCCATGGTGCCGTTTGACGATGGCTTGAACGATAGCCAAGCCCAAGCCGTTGCCCTCTGTCTGGCGGCTTTCGTCGAGTCGCGTGAGGCGCTCGAATATGCGTTCTCGATCCTTTTCCGGTATACCCGGGCCGTTGTCATTAACGGTGACCCGCGTCTCCGATACCTTCATCTCGACATGGCCGCCCGCCGGGGTGTAGCGGATGGCATTATCGACGATATTGTAGATTGCCCGAAATAACAGGTGCGGGTCGCCGATGACGGTTTTTCTGTCTTCGGCAATTTCAATGTGAAAATGCAGTTTTTCCGTGGCAAGGGGTTCGATGAGTGAAGCAACATCTTCAGCAATCTGAGCAAGTTCGCAGGGTTGCTTTTGGGTCTGCATTGCCCCTTTTTCCAGCCGGGACAGCTCAAGCATGGCATTAAAGGTGTCGACGATATGGTCAATCTCGACCAGAAGCGGCTGTAATTGCGGGTAAATCTTATCCCTGCTGTCAATTTGCTGTAAACAGTCTTCCAGACGCACCCGTATACGAGAAATAGGGGTGCGTAAATCATGGGCGATATTGTCTGTGACTGAGACGAGGGAGCCGATCAGGCTATCGATTTCATCCAGTACTGTGTTGATTTTTCCCGTTAACAGGTCGAGCTCGTCCCCGCGTTTGGAAAGGCTTAACCGCGCTTCCAGCTGGCCGCTTTGTATGGCATCCAGCTCGCGATTCATGGTTTTGATGCGCGACAGCATTTGTTTGCTGAAAAGGCTGCCCGTTAATAAGCTGAGCATCAGGCTGACGATGACCACAATACTGCTGGTTGTTAAAAACCGCTCTTTCAGCTGTGTTTGTACGCCGTAAAAGGTGCCGACCAAAAGCCGGCCAAAAGGCGTTTGCACCAGTGTGCCGAGCACCGGCTCGGGCTCAAGATCGTTGTCCCTGTCGCGAATGGCAACGTAAAAGGTGCTGGTTTCGGGGAACGCTGCCACCTTTTCCGGGAACAGGCTTAAGTCGCCAACAGGGGTGTCCTGGTCTTCCAGGACCAGCACCATGGAGTAGTTGCTGTGCGACTGCTGTTGCAGGGCTTCGATGAACTGTGTTTTACCCAGCGAATCGGTGAGAGCCAGGTTGGTAAACAATACGCTGACATCAATGACCTTTTGTTTGAGGTAGCGGTCCTGTTGCCCAAGGCTAAAGTGGTAGATTACGGCAATAACCGATACGGTGATGAATAGCATCAAAATGGAAAAAAACAGGGTTAATCGCCAGCTTGAGGTTTGAGTGATGCGCCACGGATTCGAGCTCCTCAAGCGATTTCCCTCATCATATATCCGGCACCTCGAATCGTGTGAATAAGCGGCGGCAGTCCTCCGGCTTCGATTTTTTTCCGAAGATTGGCAATATGCACATCGATCACGTTGGTTTTGGGATCAAAGTGGTAATCCCAAACCGCTTCAAAGAGTTTGGTTCTGGATACCAGCTGACCTGAATGCTCAAGTAAATAGCGTAGCAGCTGGAACTCCTTTGGCTGGAGAAGGATTTCTTTGCCGCCTCGAGTGACTTTATGGGCAATTAAGTCCATTTGAAGGTCGGCAAGGCCCAGGATGCCGGCCGGTTTTACATCCGGCCGGTGGCGATTGATTAAAAGCTCGATGCGTAGCAGCAGTTCCTGAAAAGAGAAAGGCTTGGCCAGGTAGTCATCACCGCCTGACTGCAAGCCTTTAATGCGTTCGTCGACATGGGCCAGCGCGCTTAACAGCAGAATCGGCGTCGTGTCTCCGGTGGCACGCAGTGCTGATAAGAGGGTTAAACCATCCATTTGGGGCAACATGCGGTCCAGAACCAATGCATCATAGTGGCCGGTTACCGCAAGATGAAGCCCGTCGGGGCCTGTGCTCGCGGTGTCGCAGTTGTAGCCGTGCTCGCGAAAACCTTTTTCCAGGTATTCGAGCGTGGTTTGATCGTCCTCAATCAGCAATAATTTCATGCTACTTTTTTTCGAAAGTCGGGATGACAGTTTTCGTGTCGGGATTGACTAATAACTCCCGTTCCTGGGAACCGTCGTAAATTTCGATTTCGTAGTAGGTAAAGCCATCCTTGATTTCGAACTCGGCTTCCAGAAGTAACGCCGTTTCATTAAGGTTCGCAATTTGAATGGCGTCAATCAGGCTAACTTCGTTGTGCAGAATCGCAGCAATTTTCTGTTTGCCTTCATCCTTCTTTGATAAGGTTGAGCGCCGGACCTGCTGTTGACCCGTTTCGATGTCTACCTTGACTTCAATTTTTTCCTTGGTCTCGCCGTTCACAAGCTTGATTTCGTGGTAAAGACGGTGATCGTCTCTATCCAGTTCGTACTCATAAGGCGTTGCGCGGTAGTCCTGCTGAATAAGCTCTAATGCGGACGTTGCGGTCAAGCCGGATTTTGAAATGGCCTGTTGGGCCGAGTTGTAAAACGCGGATTTGTCATCGGCCCAGGTTGTTGAAGAAAACGCACTGATACTCAGTAGGCAGGTTAACAGGGTGATTTTTTTCATCGTAGATCTCCATTCGCTGTTGTTAAGATTTCCCTGCAGTATAACGACGAAACGGTTAAGGCTAGTTTTTCAGAAAATTAACTATATTTCATCCTCGAGATTGGGTTTAAATCTGGGCACCGTATAAATGCGAGGCTATGTTTTTTAGGACTCGAAGAGCCCATCCTCTATCGGTGCAAACGGAATGAGTAGCGGCGCGAAAAAAACGGGTATTACCTATATCACTAGGGACTTATTCGGATTAGAGTCCATAGCTTCTTTAATCGACGGTAGCTGACTTTCACAATAATAACGGTTAAAACACTGCCCCATGAACGCCTGGTATCTTATTTGTTTCCTTTCTGCGTTGGCTATTCTGATTGCTTTCGCAAATCAATATGTATTGAAACTGCAAACGACCATTGCGATTACCAGTGGCGCGGTGTTGATATCGCTGTTAATTATTGTCGCCGTCAAACTTCTGGGAACCGATACTGCCACAACGATCAGCCACATTGTGGGAAGCCTGGACTTCAATCAGTTGCTACTCAAGGGGGTGCTGGGGTTCCTGCTGTTTGCCGGTGCGTTGGAAATTGATTTGCGGGCGCTACGCAATCAGCGCTGGGAAATTACCGTATTGGTCCTTTTTTCGACCGTTTTTTCAACTTTTATGATCGGTTACTTGAGTTACTGGCTGCTGGGTTGGGTAGGATGGCCGGTGCCCTTTGTTTACTGTCTTTTATTTGGCGCCCTGATCAGCCCCACCGACCCCATTGCCGTCCTGGCAATTATTAAACAGATGAATGCCCCGAAGGGAGTTTCGATACAGGTTGAAGGCGAGTCGTTGTTTAATGACGGGATGGGGCTGGTGATTTTTACAACCATTTATGCGGTCGCTTTTTCGGGCGTGGAACCCAGCTTTGAGAGCGTTACAAAACTCTTTGTGTTCGATGCGGTCGGCGGTATCTCTTTTGGTTTTGTCCTGGCGCTCATCGGTCATTTCCTGGCAATTAACAGTAAGGACGGCAATATCCGCCTGTTGGTGACCCTGATGTTCCCCACGGCAGGGTTTGCCCTGGCCAATATCCTGGAAATATCCGGCGCCCTGGCGATGGTTACCTGCGGCATTATCATGGGCAATATCACTCGATCCGTCGCATCGAAACGCACGGGAATTTCTGCGACACGCTACGTGAAGAACTTCTGGCATGCCATGGATAACTACCTCAATGCCTTGTTGTTTCTGTTGATTGGTTTGTTGCTTGTTACCATTCCACTCTCTACAGCCGAGATTCTGTTGGGTGTGATGATGGTGCCAGTGGTCTTGGCGGCTCGATTCATCAGTGTTTCGATTCCCTATCTCGGCTTTCGCCGATTCCGCCAGTATGACGCGTACTCGGTATGTATTCTGACCTGGGGCGGGTTGCGAGGCGGGCTTGCGCTGGCAATGGCGGCGTCTGTACCCGCCGGGGTTGTGACAATCAATGGCACCGACTTACACGGGCTGATGATTATTATCACTTACATGGTGGTGATCTTTTCTATTATCGTGCAGGGAGGGACCATTTCCCCGCTGATTAATAAGAGCATGAAGCAGGCCGGTCAGCTGGCCGCGCCAGGAACCCGGACTGATTAAGGGGCCGATAGTTAGCCGGTGACGGCAAACAGGGCGTACCGGTAAGACGGTTGTTCTGAACCCATGGCAATTGTTTATATTGCTTGCATTGAGCGTTGCCTCTCCTTGCCCTGAGGGTTTAATCTAGCCGTGTGATTTCCTTTTCAGTCTATTTGACGGGGAGGGGCAGATGGCGACAGGTACACAAAAGCACGCTGAGCGCTGGATTTGGTTTGTTGAAGTCGTTTTTGGCGCCATCGTTGCACTTGGCATCGGCCGGTACGGCAGCGAGTTCATCGACAAGCTGCAAAGCCCGAATGATATTGACGTGCTAGCGCTGCTGCTGTCTTTTTTTGTTATGGCAGCTATTTCCTCGTTCGTGGTTTACGACATTGTCGTCTATCAGGGCTTGGCGAAAAAATTTCCTTATAACTTTACCGGGCTGGGGTTCTTTCGCTTTTACCTTGATCTCTTCATGGCCTTTCTTCTCTACCTGCTGATTGCAAATACGTTCCGTATTTATCCTTACCCGGACTGGTTAATGATCCTTGCCGTGATTTCACTCTGGCATCTTGCTGCAATGCTCTGGCATATCATGGCGCAAATCGAGGTGAGTGCCTTCGACTTTAAACCCCATACGATCAGCCCGCATTTTAAGTTTATTATTATTTACTGGCTGTTGGCGTTGGTGGCGCGAATAACAGGAATGGAAGCTTTCGGGCTGGAGGGGGAGGCGCTGTCTGTTCTTATACTGGTGACTATCTGTACAGCCATCTTTGCGGTTTCTATCTATCGCTGGAATCAGGTTGTCAGGAAAATATTTACCGAAGCGTAAGCGGCTATATGTTACCTTGTTCCGCCTAATAGGCAGTGGTTTTTACTGTTATCTGTTGGGAATCAAGGTAAATATGAACAGTTGATCATATTTGGGGGGAGTTACTCTTCCTTTATGGTGCGGCAAAAATTTATTTGATGCACCAGTATGGGAGAACCCTCTTTGACCACTCTCAATAAAAGTACCTTGCTCTTACTTTCGTCCGTTATCACCAGTAGCGCCATTGCAGGCGAAGGCAGTTATGGCCTGGGTGAGATTATTATCACAAAAGGCGTTGAGCGAACCACGGAAGCGGTTTCAACAATGGATGTGGTGACAGCGGCCGATATTAATGAGTCCGGCGCGCGTAATCTTAATGAAGCCCTTGATTTGCTGCCAGGCTTAAACGCACGAACCGGCGGCGATGGGGCGGCCCGGATCGATATACGCGGCTTGCGGACTCGGCAGGTGCTGCTTCTGCTTGATGGCGTTCCCATTAATTCGAATATCGATGGGCAGTTTGATCCCTCTACTATCGATGTGGGCAGCATTGAGCGCATTAAGGTAACGCGCGGTGGCGCTTCGGTGCTTTATGGTGACGGCGGCAACGCAGGTGTTATTAATATTATCTCCAAAACCGGCAGTGCCGGACTGCAGGGGCGCATCAGGGCCGAGGCCGGTGAGGAGGGACGCCGGTTTGGTCAGCTCAGCGTCGGCAATAGCGGTAAAAACTGGCGGGGTTTTCTTAATCTGTCCAGCTATGAGCGTGACCATTTTGAGCTTTCCAATGATTATGACCCGGTGCCTGTGACAGGCAGTGTCGATAATTTTCAGGATACCGGTGATCGCCTGAACAGTGACCGGGAAGATCGCAGTATTTCAGGCAACCTGATCTGGACACCCACATTGCAAACAGAGATGGGGATCAGTGCGAGTTACCGTGAAGGCGAGTACGGTAAACCACCGGAAACGCGAGACTCTACGGGTGGCGATAGAGATGATTTTGCGCGAACCCCAAAATTTGAGCGGGTAGATGACTATGAAGCCTATTCGATCAACCTGTCAGCCAGCCACCGCTACAATAACGCGCTGACCGTGAAACCCTCGTTGTATTTCAACCGCCTGGATGAATTGACGAATAATTACGATGACGCCAACTTTAATACGCAAGTAGCAAGGAGGGCACTCCGAGCAGATAATCGTGCCGATATCTATGGTGCGAACCTGCAAGTTGCCTACGAGTTTTCTGCGGGTAATTTGGCTACCTTGGCTACCGACTGCCGCCGCGAATCCTGGGAATCCAGAGGGTTTGAAATAGAAAATGCCGGTGGCGGTGGCGGTGGCGGTGGCGGTGGCGGTACCGTCACCAATGTCATTGATATCGACGAGCATGCCGACGTCTGTTTCATGGCCTACGAACAGGAGTTTCAGGTTACCGACAAACTGGGTGTTGTCGCCGGAGCCGGCTATGCCAAACAGGACCGCTCCACCGGAAAAACGGAGAAGGATGGCACTTACCGGCTTGGTGCTTTTTATGATCTTTCCGATGCGACGCGATTGAAAGCGTCGCATGCGCGTAAAATTCGTTTCCCGACCCTGCGTGACCTGTTTGAACCCGGTCGAGCCAATCCAACACTGGAGCCGGAGGTGACTTACCATTATGAAATGGGCGTGGAGCATAACTTCACGAATGTTCCTGTTGAGCTGGGTGTTACCCTGTTCCGTATCGATGCGGAGGATTATATCGAGACTGTGAATAGCGTCGCCCAGAATACCGACAAAAGCCGTTTCAAAGGTGTTGAGGTCAGTACCGAATATTCGCCGATGGATCAGCTGACGTTACGCGGCGGTTATACCTACCTGGATGCCGAAAACCGTTCGCCGGGCGTCAGCAACAATGATTTACAAAATCGTCCTGAACACCGATTCACCCTGGAACTGGGCTACCACCTGCCTGGCGGAGTGAGTCTTTATACGTCCTGGTTACATGTTGAAAACAACCTGGAGTTGTCGCGTGCAACCCCGGTGACGTCACAGGAAACCGGCGATTATGATGTGGTTGATTTGAAAATAGAGAAGCAGCTCGGTCAATGGACGCTCTATAGCCGTATTCATAACCTGATGGACGAGGATTATGCCGACAGTGGCGGTTTCCCGGCACCAGGACGCTGGTTCGTCATTGGCGGTGAATTAGCCTTTGGCTCCTGAGTGGCGAAGTGAAACGATGGCACACCCCAAAAAACTCTACATAGGAATCGATGATACGGACAACCTGGAAACCCGCGGAACGGGTTACAGGGCGCGTCAGTTAATTGAGTTGCTGGAGACCGAGAAGCTGGTCGAGGGACTGGCGGTTACTCGGCATCAGCTGCTGGTCGATGACCGGGTCCCTTATACCTCTCATAACAGCTCGGCCTGTCTGGCGGTATTGCCGAAGGCGGGCGTTGAGCCCTCAGCGGTACTGGACTGCTGTCGCCGATTCCTGCTTGAGATCGCTGCACCGGGCTCCGATGTGGGTCTATGCATGGCCGATGCTGAGCAGGCGGCCCAGGTGACGGCTTTCGGTCAGCGGGCCAAAGTGGAACTCCTGTATCAAAGTGAGGCAAGGGCGACAGCCGCCGCCTACGGAATTGCCCTGGAGGGGCTGACCGGGGATTTCCAGGGCATTATCGGTGCGCTGTCAGCCGTGGGTTTGCATGTTTTTGGCGACGACGGACGTTATCTCTGGCCCAGGGAACTACGGGCTCTGACAGATACAAGGGTTTCCCTTGAAACGCTTTTGCAGTGCCGCGGCGTTGATCGGGTGGCGTTAAGAGACGGAAACGCAATTTGTGGCGCTGAGGTTTTCGTGCAGATTGGCAGTTGGCCGAGAACCGTAAGAATGAACCAACAGGCAGTCCTGTTAGTGGAGAAAAGCAATGAGCAAAATGGTTACAAGGTCCTGGAAAAACAGGCCATTAAGTCAATACGTCCTTGAGCAGGATAATTCCCTGACGTTATTGGTGCTGGTAACGCTGGGCGTGATAGGGGCTCTGCTGCATCAGCACCTGCGCCTGGGTTTGAATCTTCCCGGGCATCATGGGCTCGAGTGGATGGCGCTGCTGCTGTTGGGGCGTTTTCAGTCCCAGCACCGTTGGGCTGCAACCTTTGTTGCTGCGGGTGCGGTTGCAGCCAGCCTTGGGCAAAATGCACTGTTTGCAACGGTGTTGTCACTGAAGGCCGTGATCTTTTACCTGCTCAATGGCATTTTGTTGGACCTGTTGTATCGAGTCACGCCCAGAAACCTGCCGCTGGCTTTCAAGGGTGTCCTGCTGGGCGGCTTGATTTACATGGTCAAGCCTGCTTTGCTGATTCCGCTGGTTTCATTGTTTGACTGGCATGTGGGGAGTTTTGCAAAGCACGGTTACCTGTTCCCGTTGTTGACGCATTTTGTTTTTGGCACCATCGGCGGGCTTTGCGGAATAGCCATGGCCCGCGGGTTGCCAGCCTTGAAGCCCGCTTCTGAGTCAAGCTAGTGGTTTTTATCATGAATCGAATCAAAGCCTTGGTGCTGGCCGTGTTTTTTGCATACTCGGTGGCTGCGTCCGCGGCGGCTCAAAGCACCTCTGAGCAAGATATCGCCCCTAAAAAGCTGCGCATCATGAGTGTGGTTATTGTGCAGCAGGAGGGCTTTCTGGCGTATTTGCTGGAACCTTATTTGGCTGCAACGGATGTAGAGGTGACCTTTAGCCAGGGACACCACAGCGAGGTGGCTAAAGCGGTTTCGGAGGGGCGGATCGATCTGGCCATTACGCATAGTAAGGTTAAGGCCCTGCAAAAATTAGAAAAGCAGGGTGTTTTGCATCCGCAGAGGGTGTTGTTCGCTAATCCAATGGCCTTTTTGGGACCAAGGAATGATCCAGCCGGTATTGCACAGGAAACGGACCCGCTTAGTGCGTTTAAAAAAATACAACGCAGTGGGTACTGTTTTGTGGTAAATCGCCATCATCGAATGCAGGTGATACAGCAAGCGTGGCTTAAGGCCGCGGATATGAAGGCTCCCTGCCTGATTGAGCCTGGCAATGAGGATTTTCTGCAGGTGGCATCCAGAGAGCAGGCGTACACCTTGTGGTCCCTGTACCCCTATGCGCGAAAGCCATTGCCAGAGCTGTCGCCGGTTGTCCTGGGGCATCCTTCACTGCTTGAGAACCTGAGTGGTTGGGCGGTTAAAGGTTCGCCTGCAGAACGTGAAGCGCTGCACCTGCTCGACTATTTGGGCAGTGAAACGGCACGGCAGCGTATGGAAGCCTTCCGCCTGGGCGACTTTCCTGATCAGCAACCCTGGTGGCCGCCCAAGTAAGAGGTGCCCTGAGGGCAACAAATGCCGCGATTGTTCTAAGATGCCTGCTTGAGCAACGCCAACATGGCCAGGGCCGCGTTTGAAAGGGTGCGTTCGGTATGATGAATCGCGCCCAGCTGTCTTTCCAGTCTGATATTTCCCACCTTGAGCTCGCAGAGTTGCTCATTCATCAATGTTAAGGGCAACACGCTCCAGCCCAGCCCCAGGCTGACCATCATGCGTATGGTTTCCAGATAGTTGGTGGTCATGGTGGTGTTAAGCGGCAATTTTTGCTCGTTAAACAGCCGCTTGGTGATCGTACCGGTGAAGGTGTTGAGCTCGGGCAGGATTGCGCCGTGCTGAGAGAGCGTGTCCAACGTGACCTTGTGTTCCTGAGCCAGGGGGTGGTTGGTGGATGCCACAAACGCCAAGGGATCCCGCCAGATAGTCTGAACATGGATTTTTTCGGATACCTGTTCGGTGAGGGTGATGACGGCCAGCTCAATTTCGCCCTGGGCAACGGCTTCATAGGCGACCTCCGAATCCAGGAACTGGATGTCCAAGGTGACTTTGGGGTAACGCTGGGTAAACGCTTGCAGGATTGGCGGGAGCCGGTGCAATCCCAGGTGGTGGCTGATCGCCAGATTCAGGCGGCCGGTGACATCCCCCGAGAGATTGTCGAGGCAGCGCCGCATGTCTTCGAGGTCCCTGATGATTGATTTGGCTCGCGGCAGCAGGGTGGCGCCTGCCGGTGTCAATTCCACTTTGCGGCCGATACGGTCAATCAGGCGCGTGCCCAGTTGCTCCTCCAGGGCCGAAATCCTTTTGCTAACCGCAGGTTGGGTAATGTGCAAGCGGTTTGCTGCTTCGGAAAAGGAGCCGGCTTCCGCCACCTGAATAAAGGCGTTGAGGTTGTTGATATCCATGTTGGGCTCTTTCCTTTAAGTATTCCTTTTGGGAATCAAAAGCATGAAAAATATGAATTTGTTTTATTTTATGGGCGGGCGTAAGATGCCGTCAATTAGAAATGGGTTCCGCTTTATCACCGAAGGCGGCGGCCAGGAATTGAACAAGCTTATTAAGTAACCAGCCTATTTGGAGGGTACCATGGCAGGTCAGACCTTGTACGACAAACTGTGGCAGGATCATCTGGTGAAAACCCGTGATGATGGTACGGCATTGATTTATATCGACCGTCAGTTGCTGCATGAAGTGACATCCCCGCAGGCTTTCGAAGGCCTGCGTCTTGCAAACCGTAAACCCTGGCGCCTGAATGCCAACCTGGCGACCGTAGATCACAACGTACCGACGACTGGTCGTGATAAAGGCGTTGCAGGTATCGAAGACCAGGTGTCCAAAATCCAGGTGACCACACTGGATGAGAACTGCGATGAATTCGGCATTGTTGAGTTCAAGATGCAGGACGTGCGTCAGGGCATCGTTCACGTGATTGGGCCAGAGCAGGGTGCAACTCTGCCGGGTATGACTGTGGTATGCGGGGATTCGCATACATCGACTCACGGTGCCTTTGCCTGTCTGGCGCACGGTATCGGTACTTCCGAGGTTGAGCACGTGCTGGCAACCCAGTGTTTGATCCAGAAGAAAATGAAAAACATGCTGGTTCGCATTGATGGCAAATTGGGCAAGGGTGTGAGCGCCAAGGATGTTGTGCTGGCCATTATCGGCAAGATCGGTACAGCAGGTGGTACAGGTTTCGCGATTGAATTTGGTGGTCAGGTCATGCGCGATATGAGCATGGAAGGCCGAATGACGGTCTGCAATATGGCGATCGAAGCGGGTGCTCGTGCTGGTATGGTTGCTGTGGACGATACCACCATCGAATACTTCAAAGGCCGTCCCTACGCGCCAACCGGCGAAATGTGGGACCGTGCGGTTGAATCCTGGAAACAGTTAATCAGCGATGGTGATGCTGAATTTGACACGGTTGTTACATTACAGGGCGAAGAGATCAAGCCACAGGTGAGCTGGGGCACGTCGCCTGAAATGGTTGCAGCGATTGATGAAAGTGTACCTGTCCCAGCCGAGCAGGCCGATGCTGTTAAGCGTGAAGGCTACGAGCGTGCACTGAAATACATGGATCTACAGCCGGGCATGCCGATCACTGACATCAAAGTGGACAAGGTCTTTATCGGATCCTGTACCAATTCTCGTATTGAAGACTTGCGCATGGCGGCCGAAGTGGCAAAAGGCCGCAAGGTGGCGGATAACGTTAAACAGGCCATGGTTGTTCCGGGTTCCGGTCTGGTGAAAGAACAGGCCGAAGCAGAAGGCCTGGATAAAATCTTTATCGAGGCGGGATTTGAATGGCGCGACCCGGGTTGTTCAATGTGTCTGGCGATGAATCCGGACAAACTTGAGCCGGGTGAGCATTGTGCATCTACGTCAAACCGTAATTTTGAAGGCCGTCAGGGCTTTGGTGGTCGTACGCATCTGGTGAGCCCGGCAATGGCTGCGGCGGCAGCGGTTGAAGGCCATTTCGTGGATGTGCGTGATATCCTGTAAAACGAATTTCTATTTGCCCTCACCCCTGTAGGTAGGGCAAGCAAAGAAGAGATAGAGAAAAGTTATGGAAAAGTTTGAGAAGCACACCGGTATCGTGGCGCCCCTGAATCGCGCCAATGTGGATACCGACATGATTATTCCCAAGCAGTTTTTGAAGTCTATCAAGCGGACCGGCTTCGGTCCGAACCTGTTTGATGAATGGCGTTACCTGGACGTTGGGCAGCCCGGCCAGGATTGTAGCCAGCGCCCCGTAAATAAAGAGTTTGTGCTGAATTTTCCGCGCTATCAAGGCGCGAGCGTGCTGCTGGCCCAACAAAACTTCGGGTGTGGCTCCAGCCGTGAACATGCACCCTGGGCCATTAGCGAGTACGGTTTTCGTGCGGTAATTGCCCCGAGTTTTGCTGATATTTTCTTTAACAATAGCTTTAAGAATGGTCTTTTACCTATTGTTTTAGAACAAGAAATAGTTGATCAGCTTTTCGCTGAGGTTGAAGCGCAAGAGGGGTATGAGCTGACTGTCGATCTGGAAGCCCAACAGGTGGTTACACCGACGGGCCAGGCCTTTGGTTTTGAAATTGATCCTTTCCGTAAACATTGTCTGTTGAATGGTCTGGACGATATTGGCCTGACCCTGCAGGAGGCGGATGTGATTCGTGGGTTTGAAGAAAAGCGCCGTGAAAACTCGCCCTGGCTGTTCACCGAATTAAGCTAATTTAAATTTAAAAAGAAGCATAGCTATGACTGATAAGATTCTTATTTTAAAGGGTGATGGCATCGGCCCTGAGATTGTCAACGAAGCCATTAAGGTGCTGAATGTGGTTAAAGCGCGCTTTGGCCTGGATATGGAAATGACGGAAGGTTTGATCGGTGGTGCTGCCTACGATGAAACCGGTTCGCCATTCCCCGATGAGACATTGAAACTGGCGCAAGCGTCGGATGCGATTTTGTTGGGTGCTGTTGGCGGCCCCAAATGGGAGGGTGTTGACCGCGCCCTGACGCCGGAGCGCGGCTTATTGGCCATTCGTTCCAATTTGGAGCTGTTTGCCAACCTGCGTCCAGCCATGCTGTATCCGCAGCTGGCAGAGGCGACTTCCCTGAAACCCGAGATTGTCTCTGGCCTGGATATTCTGATTGTGCGTGAACTGACGGGCGGTATTTATTTCGGACAGCCGCGCGGAATCCGTACCCTGGAGAACGGCGAGCGTGAGGGTTTTAACACTTACGTTTATTCGGAAAGTGAAATTCGCCGTATCGCGCATGTGGCTTTCCAGGCGGCGCAAAAACGCAGCAAGCGGGTGTGCTCCGTCGATAAGGCTAACGTCCTGGAAGTGACCGTCCTGTGGCGTGAAATTATGGAAGAAGTCAGAAAAGAGTACCCTGATGTCGAGTTAAGTCATATGTACGTGGACAACGCTTCAATGCAGCTGGTGCGCGCACCCAAGCAGTTTGACGTGCTGGTAACCGGCAATATGTTTGGCGATATTCTGTCCGATACGGCTGCAATGCTGACGGGTTCCATTGGCATGCTGCCTTCGGCGTCACTGGATCGTAATAACAAAGGGATGTATGAACCGATCCATGGCTCTGCGCCGGATATTGCCGGGCAGGGGATTGCCAACCCGCTGGCGACTATCCTGTCGGTGGCCATGATGTACCGTTACAGCTTCAACCGTGCCGATGTGGCCGATGCGATCGAGACGGCGGTTGGCGATGTTCTGAATCAGGGTTATCGTACGGCGGATATCAAGGGTGATGCCGCAGAAACGGTTACTACGGCCCAGATGGGGGATGCGGTAGTCGCTGCACTGTCCAAATAGGGTTTTATTCGCTTAAATCCCTTAATTTAAAACGCTTTTTGCACTAGAATTGCGTTGCTTTTTCGGCAGCCTCAATGGTTTTGCGGCGAGGCTGCCGTTTTATTCAATCTGTACTAAATGGACAATCCAAAATGACTAAACTCTATGATGTGGCAGTCGTCGGCGCGACCGGAGCTGTCGGTGAAACCATGATCTCCATTCTGGAGCAGCGCGATTTCCCTGTGGGTAATCTGTACCCGCTGGCCAGCAGCCGTTCCGCCGGTAAACGCATCCAGTTCAAGGGTAAGTCAGTGACGGTCCAGGACTTGGCTGATTTTGATTTTTCAAAAGTACAAATCGGCCTGTTTTCAGCGGGCGGCAGCATTTCCGCAGAGTATGCGCCCAAGGCTGCAGCAGCGGGCTGTGTGGTGATCGATAATACGTCACACTTCCGTTACGACGATGATATTCCACTGGTTGTGCCCGAGGTAAACCCGCAGGCGCTGGATAACTACACCAACCGTAACATCATTGCGAACCCGAACTGCTCCACCATCCAGATGCTGGTGGCGTTGAAGCCTATTCACGACGCGGTGGGCATCGAGCGTATTAACGTGTCCACTTACCAGGCTGTTTCCGGTACCGGTAAAGAGGCGATTGAGGAGCTGGCTTCTCAAACGGCCAAATTGCTGAACGGTCAGCCGGTAGAGGCGGAGGTTTATCCCAAGCAAATCGCGTTTAACGCGCTGCCGCAGATCGACGTATTTCAGGAGAACGGCTACACCAAGGAAGAAATGAAAATGGTGTGGGAGACCAAGAAAATTATGGATGAAAGTATCGAGGTTAATCCAACCTGTGTACGTATCCCGGTATTCTATGGTCACTCCGAAGCCGTTCATATCGAAACGCGCGAAAAAATCAGCGCCGAACAGGTGCGTAGTTTATTAAGCAAAGCACCGGGTGTTAAGGTGCTGGACGAGCGTGTTGATGGCGGCTACCCGACGGCGGTGACGGAATCGGCAGGCGAGGATCCAACCTTTGTGGGTCGAATTCGTGAAGATATCTCGCATCCGCGTGGCATTAACCTGTGGGTGGTTTCTGATAATGTTCGCAAGGGTGCGGCGCTGAACAGTGTACAAATTGCTGAAATCCTAATTGAAAGCAAACTGTCGTAGCGGCTGGTCGGTATTTTACTGACAATTTTCTGGCGCTCCCGTTAGACTGGGCTAAACTTTTCATAACCGTAAGTTATGGTAAGGGTTTAGCCCTTTTTATTTTCTGTGGACTGAGTGTGGCTGTTAGCAGTCAGGGTGGTCTCGGTTGCAGTGGGCGTTGGTTGAAATTGTTGTTCATCATTTATTAAGGGAAGGTCGTATGATTCGTAAACTTGCAATGGCAATGGTTGTTTCCGGAGCCCTTGGTAGTAGTTACGCGAACGCGTTGGGTTTAGGTGAAATTAAGCTGAACTCGGCATTAAATCAGCCGCTGGATGCAGAGGTAAAACTGCTTAATGTGGGCGATCTCTCCAAAAATGAAATTCTGCCAAACCTTGCCAACCATGAGGACTTTGCCAGAGCAGGGGTAGAGCGGGTGTTTTTCCTGACCAGCATCAAGTTTGATGTTGAGCTGGACGGCAAAGGCGGCGCCACATTGCACCTGACGACGGATCGAATCGTTCGCGAGCCATTCCTGAATTTCCTGATTGAACTGCATTGGCCAAGCGGCCGACTGCTTCGCGAATACACGGCGTTGCTGGATCCCCCGTTGTTTTCTGAAGCGCCTCCGGCCCCTGTACAGCAGGCCGTAGCCACGCCCGTTTTTGAGCAGCCTGCGCCTCAGCCGGCACCTGCGCCTGCTTACAGTACTCCAACACGTGACACGGCGCCTGCACAGGCGACAGTACAGTCGCAGCCGACGCCCCCGGGGAAAAAGGAAGGTACCGTTCGCGTAAAAAAGAACGATACGCTGTGGAGCATAGCTGAGGAGAATCGTCCTGACCGCAGCGTAACCGTGCGCCAGACTATGCTGGCGATTCAAGAGGAAAACCCGCACGCGTTTATTAATAACAACATTAACCTGCTCAAATCCGGGCAGGTTTTGCGTATTCCAGAGGTCGAAGAAATACGTCGTATCTCTTCGCAACAGGCTTATTCAGAAATAGCGCGTCAAAATGAGGCCTGGTCTTCCAAAAAAACCATCGATGCCACTCAAACCTATGAGGAACGTGAGTCCGGGGCCGCCGCCACAGGCGAGCAGGGCGGTATGGTAAAACTTTTGGCGTCCGAGGGTGAAGGCGTTGCCAAAGATAACCAGAGTGTCAGTGCCTCAGGTGTCGGCGCGGAAAGTGACTCCGACATCGAAGGGCCGTTAAGCGGTTCTGACGAACTGGCCGGAGAAGAAGGTTCGGTTGCCAATGTCGATGCGCTGGAAAAAGAACTTGAAGATTTGCAGCGCCTGGTCACCTTAAAACAGCAGGAGCTGGCAATACTGCAAAGCTCGCTGGCTGAGCAGGAAACGGAAGCTGCAGCCGCTGCAGAAGAGGCTGCGGCTGGAAGTGTCGAGCCCGATGCAAGCCCGCTATCAGAAGTTGCGGAACTGGAGCCGGTAGAAGAAAACGTTGAGGAGGCCATCGCCGTCGCCGAGAGCGGTGAAGCTGCCGAAACTCCGGTTGTTGATGAGGCTGCTCCCGATGCGGTAGCCCAGGCGGTTGATAGCGAAGCGGCTGCAGTAGCGCAAATGGATAGCGCGAAAGCGCAGGAGAAAAGGCCGGAACAGGGCGTTTTGGACATCCTGCTGAATAACCCCCTTTATATCGGTATTCTGTTGGTCGTGCTGCTGGGCGCCCTGATTATGCTGGGAGCGATCTCCCGCCGTCGTAAAGAAGAACAGGCGTTCGCCGCTGAGCCGGTTGCTGCCGCTGCTGATAGCTTCGATGAAGAAATTGAAATACCGGAAGATCTGGATGAAGTGCTGGCGGACGCGGAAGAGCCTTCTGCTGCGGTGCAAGACGTTGCGGAT
The DNA here is from genome assembly GCA_041395865.1 of Pseudomonadales bacterium. Classification (GTDB taxonomy): domain Bacteria; phylum Pseudomonadota; class Gammaproteobacteria; order Pseudomonadales; family IMCC2047; genus IMCC2047. Next base: position 41,935 of record JAWKZQ010000004.1, on the reverse strand, counting down.
TCAGTGCCTGAAACGCCCGTTCAGGAACCGGGTGACGATACTCGGAAACTGCTTGAGGAAGCGGATATTTACATCGCTTACGGTCGCTATGAGCGGGCAACTGAAATTCTGCAGCCTGCCGTTAACGATCGTCCTGACAACACGGCCTTGCGCTTAAAACTGGCTGAAATTTTCCTGGCCAGTAACGAGCATTCCCGATTCGAGCAACAGGAAATGGATCTGCAGGCCATCGGTGACGCCGATGCGCTAGCCAGCCTGGAAAGCCTTAAGGAAAAATACGGTGCGTTTTCATCCGAGCCCGAAGCGCTGATTGATGAAGCGGCGGCGGTGTTGGAATCCGGCGAGGAAGCTGTTGACGAGCTGGATGAGCTTGAGTTTGAACTCCCTGGTGATGACCAGCCGCTAGAATCAATTGAAGAGGAAACAGTGGTTTCCGATGATAATCTGGTCGAGTTTGATATGGCTTCCGATCAGGTTGACGAGGAAGACTTCCTTGATGTCGATGCGGATGTTGCCGAGCAGTTGGATGACAATATCGTTGAGTTCAACCTGGATGAAGGCGCAGCGGTTGATTCCGGTGAAGTCAGCAGTGCTGACGATATGGACTTCCTGGTTGATACGGACGAGTCTGCCACCAAGCTTGAATTGGCGAAGGCCTATATTGATATGGCCGATACAGAAGCTGCACAGGATATCCTTAACGAAGTGATGACCGAAGGCAGTGAGCCGCAAAAGGAAGAAGCACGGAAATTACTCGAAAATCTTGAGTAAGGTGTCGCAAAATCCAAAGGCCACCCGGGTTGCTCTCGGTGTCGAATACCAGGGGAGCAGCTATTACGGGTGGCAATCCCAACCCCACGAATCCAATACGGTACAAACCTGGTTAGAGCAGGCGCTGAGCAAGATTGCTGCAGTGCCTGTTCGCATATTCTGTGCGGGACGTACTGACGCCGGGGTGCATGGTACCGGTCAGGTTATTCACTTTGATTCGCCGGAACCCCGCAGTTTGCAGGCCTGGGTACGAGGTACCAATACCCATCTTCCCCATACCATCAGGGTGCGTTGGGCAAAGTACGTACCCGACAGCTTTCATGCCCGCTTTTCTGCGATGGCAAGACGTTATATCTATGTGATCGATAATCGACCCGTGCGCTCAGCGATTATGCATCAACATTTTTCCTTTGAGGATCGGCCGCTTGATGTAAAGCGTATGCAGCAGGCCGCCCAATACCTTGTGGGCGAGTATGATTTTAGCTCCTACCGTACGGTTAAGTGTCAGGCCAAATCCCCTGTAAAAACGGTACATCACCTTCGGGTTCAACAGCGGGGCACCCTAATCAGCATCGACATCAAAGCGAATGCCTTTTTGCACCATATGGTGCGTAACGTGGCGGGTGTTCTGATGGCCGTCGGAATGGGAAAGGCGGAACCCATATGGGCAAAGGAAGTACTTGATGCGAGGGATCGTACGGTAGGCGGGGTCACGGCACCTCCTCAGGGTCTCTACCTGGTTGAGGTGGATTATCCTGCTGAATTTGAGCTGCCGCAGACCTCGGTCGATTTGCCTTTTCTGATGACTGAATAACGCCAGGATTTAAATTTTCTGTCATACCTGACGGCTAAAGTGAGCATTTGCTAGAATCGGCTAAAATTCGACAGCGAGGAGCTCCTTTGAACTCACCCAGTAGAACCCGCATAAAAATCTGTGGTATCACCCGACCTGAAGATGCCCTGGCGGTGGCCGAAGCCGGTGCCGATGCCATTGGCTTGGTTTTTTATCCGAAAAGCCCTCGCGCTGTGACCATTGAACAGGCTGTAGCGATTGTTAATGTGTTGCCACCCTTTGTTACGCGTGTAGGGCTCTTTGTTGATGCCACCCCGGCAGAGTTGGAAGCGGTGCTGGATCGAGTTGAACTTGATGTGGTTCAATTCCATGGCAATGAATCGCTAGAACGATGCGAATCCGTAGGTAAGGAGTATATGAAGGCGGTCAGGGTTCGCGAGACCTCCGACATCATTGCTGCGCTGGAGCGTTACCCCACGGCTTCGGCCCTGTTGCTGGACGCCTACCATCCTGATAAACCGGGCGGTACTGGTGAAACCTTCGACTGGGATAAAATTCCTGCCAACCTAAGTAAGCCGATTGTACTGGCTGGTGGATTGACGGCAGATAATGTGCAGGCCGCTATTGATGCCGTTCGCCCCTATGCCGTGGATGTAAGCGGTGGTGTTGAAACGGCAAAAGGGATTAAGAATCGTGAGAAAATCCAACGATTTGTCAGCGCGGTAAACCAAACATAATGCTAAAAAAGCCTTTCTGGGCCGCGACTAATAAAGGGCAGATGGGTACAATAGCGACTAACTTTCAGGTTAATTTTACAAAGGATAAATTGACGCAATGAGCAGCTGGCTTGAAAAGATTGTTCCCTCTATCGTGCGTTCCGAACAAAAAAAGAAAAAAAGCACCGTTCCTGAGGGGCTTTGGAAGAAGTGCCCCAAATGCGATGGCGTGCTCTACCGCCCGGAGCTGGAAAACAACCATGACGTGTGTCCCAAGTGTAATTACCACATGCGTATCGGTTCCAGGCGTCGCCTTGATCTGTTCCTGGATAAGGACGGACGCGAGGAGATTGCAGCCGAATTGGTGCCAGAGGACAAACTCAAATTCAAGGATTCCAAGAAGTACAAGGATCGCCTGACTGCTGCCCAGAAAGCGACCGGCGAGCAGGATGCCCTGGTGGTATGCCGAGGTAAGGTGAAGGGTCTGCCGGTGGTCGCCTGTTGTTTTGAGTTCGGCTTTATGGGTGGCTCGATGGGGGCTGTTGTTGGCGCCCGCTTTGTGCGTGCGGTCAATGTATGCCTTGAGGAGCGAATTCCGCTGATTTGCTTCTCGACTTCCGGTGGCGCCCGGATGCAGGAGGCTTTGATCTCCCTTATGCAGATGGCGAAAACCAGTGCGGCAATCGAGCGCATGAAGAAGGAAGGGGTTCCCTATATTTCGGTACTGACCGATCCGGTTTACGGTGGCGTATCGGCAAGCCTGGCGATGCTTGGCGACCTCAATATTGCTGAGCCTAAAGCGCTGATTGGTTTTGCGGGTCCGCGCGTGATTGAACAGACTGTCCGCGAAAAACTCCCTGAGGGTTTTCAGCGCAGTGAGTTCCTGCTGGATCACGGTGCTGTGGACATGATCATAGAGCGTCGCGAACTGCGGGAGCGCCTGGCATCCATCCTGTCCAAGCTGATGCCTTCGCTGGCGTCCGGGAAGGCCTGATTCAATTAGAATCATTTTAAAAAAATTTAACGTTTTGATTTTAATTGGAAACTATGAGTCTTCAAACGCCTGAAACGCTGGCCGAGTGGCTGGATAAAATTGAATCTGCACACCCTGCGGAAATTGACCTTGGACTTGCCCGTATTGCCCAGGTGAGCCGCCAGATGGATCTTTCGAAGATCGCCGGCAAGGTTATTACCGTGGCCGGGACTAACGGCAAGGGCAGCACTGTTTGCATGCTGTCGACGATCCTGGCTGAAGCGGGATATCGTGTCGGTTCCTATACCTCCCCGCACCTGGTCCACTATAACGAGCGCGTGCGCATAAACGGCGTCCCTGTTTCCGACGCGTCTCTCTGCGAGTCCTTTGCTCGCGTTGAGGAAGGACGGGGCGAGGTACCCCTGACTTACTTCGAGTTTGGCGCCCTGTGTGCCTTTGACCTGTTTTCCCGCTCACAGCTTGATGTGGCCGTGCTTGAAGTTGGGCTGGGTGGCCGTCTTGACGCGGTAAACCTGATTGACCCGGATGTCGCTGTTTTAACAACGATTGCGCTGGACCACCAGGATTGGCTCGGCGAAACACGCGAAGAAATCGGCGTCGAAAAAGCCGGAATCTTTCGTGCCGGTGCGCCGGCAATTTGTGGTGAGATTGACCTGCCATTGACGGTTATCAATCATGCGCAGGCGCTGTCGGCGAACTTAATGCGTCGTAGCGAAGTTTACGATTTAGAAAAACTTGCGGATGCGCAAATCGAGGGCGTTAAGCTGTGGAACTGGCGGGGCACGCGTGGCAGCGAAGCCGTTGAGTTGCAAAACCTGCCGGTGCCTTCTCTTCCTCTTGTTAATGCTGCAACGACTCTGCAGGCGCTTTACCAGCTGGGGATGGATATCCCTGAAAAGGCGATACGAGAGGGGCTGGCTAAAGCAACGCTGCCGGGGCGTTATCAGCGACTGACGCAGCCTGTGCCGATGTTATTGGATGTGGCGCATAATCCCGAAGCGGCTGCCTACCTGGCTGACCGGCTTAAGGAAGAGAGCCTGCCAGGTAAAGTTTTTGCACTGCTGGGCATGTTGTCTGACAAAGATAGCGACGAAGTACTTGCGCTGATGAGCCCTGTTGTTGATGAGTGGACGGTCTGTGACCTGGATACCCCGAGAGCGATTCCGGCAGAAGTTTTGGAAGCCAAGCTGAAGGCTCTCGATGTTGCCGGCAGCCGCCGCTTTAAAACACCTGGCGAAGCCATGGATGACCTGCAAAGTCGTGTTACCCAAGAGGATTTGCTGGTGGTATTTGGTTCGTTCTTCACGGTGGGTGCGGTGCTTGAACACCTGGGTGTCACGCCCTAGTTCTTAAAGGGTACAAGGCTGTGGATGATGGAATAAAACAACGCCTGATTGGAGCTGTCGTCCTGGTTGCCTTGATGGTGATTTTCCTGCCGATGTTTTTTAGCAGCAGTGAAACGGAGCCTGTCGATATCCTGATCGAAATGCCTGAAAAGCCGCCGATACCGGAATTTGATATCAGTAAGCCGGTAAAACCGAGTGGCCAGCCGGCAGATTCTGTGCCTGAGGCTGAACCTGCACCAGCGCCAGCGCCGGAGGTGACGGTTGAACAGCAGGCCGAGGAACTGAAAGACAAGAAGGTAGATGACAGCGGTTTACCAGTGAGCTGGGCGTTACAAGTGGCAAGCTTCAAAGAGCGGGAGAATGCCGAGAAGTTACGGGATAAGCTGCGCAAGGATGGTTTCAAGGCTTATATTAAATACCGACTGGATGTTGAACCACGCCTGATCCGCGTATTCATTGGTCCGGTCCTGGAGCGAGAATCGATCGATAAGCTGAAGGTCGACGTCAGCAAACAGTATAAGCTTGATGGTGTCGTGGTGAGATACCTGCCTTGATGCTGCTGAGGAACGTTAATGAACTGGGCTGACTGGGCCATTATTGGCATCATCGTACTGTCGGGGGTTATCAGTCTTAAACGCGGCTTTATCAAGGAAGCCATGTCGCTGCTGGTCTGGGTACTGGCGTTTGTCGTAGCGCGCATGTTCAGTGCCAACATGGCGACCCTGCTGGTCGACTATATTGATGTAGCGACGGTGCGTTATGCGGCCGCTTTCGCGATTTTGTTTGCGGCTACGCTGATGGTCGGGGCTCTGGTCAATTACCTGGTTGGCACCCTGGTGCGGATGACCGGATTGTCGGGTACCGACCGTTTGCTGGGGATGATTTTCGGTGTTGCCCGTGGTGCGTTGCTTGTGATCGTTGCGGTGGCGCTTATCAAGCATACCCCGTTGACTGAAGCGATGTGGTGGGCCGAGTCTGCCCTTATCCCCGAATTTTTAATGCTGGAAGAGTGGTCCTTCGACCTGTTCAGCAAGATCGCCCGCAGTATTATGAATGCGGGCCAGTAAAGAGAATCGTGTGACGGGCAGGCGCTGCCCAAACTGAGTTTTGACAGGTTAATAAAATGACAAACGAAAGCGGCCGTAAAGATTTACTGGAGTTGGGACTGTCCCTGGAGACATTGGCGGTCCGCGCCGGTCATTCGCAAACCCATGAGCTGGAGCATGCAGAACCGATTTTTCCAACCTCCAGTTATGTCTATTCCAGTGCGGCAGAAGCGGCTGCGCGCTTTGGCGGAGAACTGCCCGGTAATATCTATTCCCGCTTCACCAATCCGACGGTTCGCGCTTTTGAGCAGCGGCTGGCGGCGATGGAAGGCGCCGAGCGTTGTGTCGGTACGGCTTCGGGTATGGCGGCGATTCTCAGCACTTTTATCGGGTTGCTTAAAGCCGGCGACCATATTGTGTGTTCACGCAGTGTATTTGGCACCACGGTGGTGTTGTTGAATAAGTTTATGGCCAAATTCGGCGTTCAGACTACCTTTGTTGATTTGGACGATATGGCACAGTGGAAAGCAGCAATTCGCCCGGAAACCCGGATTCTCTTCCTGGAAGCGCCCTCCAATCCGCTGGGCGGTACGGCCGATATTCAGGCGTTGGCCGATTTGGCTCATTCCAACGATGTTTTACTGGCGGTGGACAACTGTTTCTGTACGCCTGCGTTGCAGCAGCCTTTCCAGATGGGCGCCGACCTGGTTATTCACTCAGCCACTAAATACCTCGACGGGCAGGGCCGTTGTGTCGGTGGTGCTGTGTTGGGTCGCAATGAGCTTATTGAGGAAATCTACGGTGTACTGCGTACCTGCGGTCCCAGCATGAGCCCATTCAATGCCTGGGTGTTTTTAAAGGGCTTGGAAACGCTCAATCTGCGGATGGAAGCGCACAGTAGAAGCGCGTTGGATTTGGCTCAGTGGCTTGAAGCCCAGGAGAAAATTGAAAGGGTGCACTATAACGGACTGCCTTCTCATCCGCAGCACGCCCTGGCCGCTAAGCAGCAACGTGCCTTTAGTGGCGTACTGGCTTTTGAAGTGAAAGGGGGGCAGGGTGAAGCCTGGCGCTTCATTGATGCAACCCAGTTCATGTCCATTACGGCTAACCTCGGTGATGCTAAATCAACCATTACGCACCCGGCTACAACCACGCACGGGCGCCTGACGCCCGAAGAAAAGGCGGCTGCAGGCATTACACCTAACTTGATTCGGCTTTCTGTCGGATTGGAAAATGTAGACGATTTGCGGGCCGACCTGACCCGCGGGCTGGCGGCTATCTAAAAGGCGGCAGGTTAGTCTGGAGCGCGGGGCTTACGCCCCGCATGTAAATCACAAGCCCTTCTGCGTGATATGAGTTTTACCTTCCTTAATCGGTGGTGCGGCAGCGTTCGGCCGGTATTGCAAGTTGCCTTAGCAAATACTCGTTAAAGTCGTCGGGGTAGGACTGTAATTTCAAGGCCTCTGCCATGCAGAACAGCCAGGCATCGCGTTCCTCGGGGCCGATGACGAGATGGCGGTGAGCTTGGGGTATGCTTATCGGACCATACTTGTCGCGGAATAACTTAGGGCCTCCCAGCCAGCCACACAGAAACAAAGTGAGCTTGTCCCGCGACTCTTCCAGATCGAGTGGATGCATATCCCGAATTTTATGGGCCCTGCCGCGAGTTGCCATGACATCGTAGAAATCGTCGACTAATTTGCGTATTCCCGATTGGCCGCCGGCTGTTTGAAAAGAGGTGTCGCCCTGGCCGTAGGTGGGGGTTGGGTTTGCTGGAGACTGGTTCATTTGTATTGGCTCGAAATGCAGTTGCTTGAAAGCAGGGTTAATCAGCGTAAAGCGCAGGCTTGTTTTTAGCCCAAAAGGGAAGCCTTGTCATGACGCCCGTTTCTTGTGAGTCATTTTATGCGCATTGTGCAAATAAATCTGTAGTGAATCGGGTGCTCAGACGCGAGATTCTTATCAGGGGTACTGGGCACCTGTTTCGGCTTTCCTGGAACCGGTTATTCGTGCATGATGAGCCAGCTTTTCTAAATCGTTAATCGTTTAATTAAGTTTCGGGAGTCAATTTTCATGATCGCTTTTCAGCCCGGCATACTTGCCGATGTGCCTCCTTTTTCCAGGTACCTGACGTTTTCGCTAATCCCCGGCGCATTTCCGGCGCCGGTGCTGCAGCGTTTTGCCAAGATTGTAGACGGCGACGCGCTGGTGATTGGCGTTGGGGTGTCCCTGGTTTCGGCCATGGGTGAGACGATTCCTGACCTGAAGACTTTTCCGGTTTTTGCGCAGGCTGGGCATGATGTTCCATCCACACCGGCGATGCTCTGGTGCTGGTTGCGGGGTACAGATATGGGCGATCTGGTTCATTTGACCCATAGGGTTTGTGATGAGCTGGCAGAGGCCTTTGAATGTGACAGTATGCTGGATGCCTTCAAACACGGCACAGGGCGTGATTTAACCGGTTATGAAGATGGCACCGAAAATCCTGAAGGGCAGGACGCCATTGATGTTGCCTTTGTATCCGGGGCGGTCCCGGGGTTGGACGGTTCGAGCTTTGTGGCTGTGCAGACCTGGTTGCACGATCTGCCTTATTTTGGGGCCATGACGGGCAAGGAGCAGGATAACATTATTGGCCGTCGCAAAAGCGATAATGAGGAGCTGGATGATGCGCCTGAGTCGGCGCATGTTAAGCGAACCGCTCAGGAAGATTTTACGCCGGAGGCTTTTCTTCTGCGTCGTTCCATGCCCTGGGCGAATGCTTCCGGTGAAGGGCTGCAATTTGTTGCTTTTAACCAGGGCTTCGATGCGTTCGAAACCCTGCTTAAGCATATGCTGGGCCTGGACGATGGTATTTGTGATGCCCTGTTTAAATTTACAAAACCAATTGCCGGCGCTTATTTCTGGTGTCCGCCTATGCAAGCTGGCGGCGGGGGGCTGGATTTGCGGGCGTTGGGGATAAAACCTGAAGCCTGACGCAATAAAAAAGGCCCGCTGTTGCGGGCCTTTTTATCTTTGGCGCCTGCCTGGCTAGGTTGCCAGGGCTGCCTCGCCATCCTCAATCACCGGCTTGCTATGAGAATGGGATTTGGTAATTTCTTTACGCTTTTGAAGGGAAGCTTGCAGCTTGTTACCCATTTCGGCTATCGCCTGGTACATATCGTCTGCGCTCGCTTTGGCAACGATATCCTGGCCGAGGAAGTGGGTTGTGGCCTCAGCAGTCTGCGCATTTTTGTCAACCGTCAGTATCACGTTGATGGTGTTAACATCCTGATAGTGGCTGGCGACTTTTTGGCATTTTTGGGTGACTGCGTCATTGAGTCCGTCGGTAAGTTCTACATGGTGTCCAGTAACATTAATTTGCATCGATCTGGTCCTTCTTGAAGGTTAACGCGACAGTGGGCTTTAATGAATGTGTTGCCCACAAGCTAAAGAGTATCAGGAGGATTCTGAAAATCAAAAGGCTTATTTCAAAATATGCGGGATTCATGCAGGAAATCAATTTTTCAGCGGTAAGGCCTCTGGGGGCAGGAGTGAAATGACAAAACGTATTTTAATTGCCGGCTGTGGTGATCTTGGCGCCGCCGTCGGTGCGGCGCTGGCAAAGGCTGGTCACCAGGTTACCGGATTGCGTCGTAGCCACGTTGACGATGCCTCTGCTGGTATTGCCTGTTTAGCCGTCGATTTGACGCGACCAGAAACCCTGTCTGCCTTGAAGGAGAAATTCGATTTGGTGCTGGTGATTGTCACGCCGAGTGACAGAAGCGCGGCTGGCTATCGGGCGATTTATCTGGAAGGGGTCGGTAATTTAACCAGTCATTTAGGCGGGCAGGGTGATATCCCCCCCATTATTTATGTGTCGTCCACCAGGGTTTATGGGCAGGATAGCGGCGAATGGGTTGATGAGGCGAGTGAAACTACTCCCCAGGATGAGTGCGGGCGAATCCTGCTGGCTGCCGAACAGCAGGTGCTGACGTGCTCTGACCGCAATACCGTTGTCCGGTTTTCGGGAATCTATGGCCGTGGCGAGGGTTATCTGTTGAAGCAACTGAAGAGCAGGCAACCGATACAGCACAGGCCAGCCTTTTACACCAACCGGATTCATCGTGATGACTGTGTTGGCGCGCTGTTATTTTTGGCTGGGAAACGTTTGGCTGGCGAAACCCTCGCAAGTTGTTACCTGGTATCCGATGATGAGCCGGCTCCCAAATGGGATGTGTTGAGCTGGCTTGCCGGGCATAAGGGGTTGGAGCCGCCGCCGCGCCAGATACTGGATGATTCCGCCCCTCAGGGAAAACGCTGCAGTAACCGCCTGATTAAGAAGGCGGGTTATCGTTTCAACTATTCGAGTTTTCGTGAGGGTTATGCCTCCTTTTCCTGAGCGAGGCATTTCAATTCATTTTTCACCTCAATCCATTGGGACATGTATTGGGTGCTTTTCATGCTATGGTGCCTCAGCATGGCACCTATGAAGTTTTTCTGGCGCTCCGATGACAGGTTGGCCTGGAGGGACTCCAGTCGTGAAATAAAACGTTTGCCCAGGGTTTTGCTGTCATACAGCGCGTTAAGAATTTCAAAGCCCTGCGCTTGGCATACCTCCCAATGGGGTTGAGCCTGATACAGCGAAACAGCAGCCTCTGCAAAGGCCTCGGGCGTATCTTCGATGATGCCCGGCCAGGAGAACTCTGCGGACATGGCTTCGGCGCCAATATGGGTTGTAATGCTGGGTGTGCCGCATTGCATGGCTTCGCAGAGCTTACCCTTTAGGCCGGCTCCAAAACGTAAAGGCGCCAGGCAGAGTCGGGCGTTTCGCATGACCTGCTGGGCATCCTTTGCCCAGCCTTTCACTAAAAAACCCTGCGTTGGATTATGAAGGGCGGTTGCTTTTGGCGGTGGATAGGCGCCATAAATATGCAGTTCGGTCGTCGGTAGCTGCTTCCTGATTAATGGCCAGATTTTCTCCTTTAGGTATAAAGCGCTATCCCAGTTAGGCGCATGCCTGAAATTGCCAATGGTAATGAAGTGCTGCCGTTGCCCAAATGAGGGGGTTTCCTCGCATGCCTGTTGTGTAGGGGCGGGCGTGAGCATGAAAGGGAGGTGCAGCAACAGCTGGGCTGGCACGTTAAAATGACGGGTTAGCAGATCTATCTCATAGCTTGAAATCATGAGTGTAAGATCACTGCGCAAAATGCTGGCAACTTCACGAAGTGCCAGCTCCCCGTTAAAGTCCTCGGTTGACAGCTCCTTTTTTTGTTTCAATGCCTGTTGACGAGCCTGGCGCAGGAAATGAAGATCTTCTGTGTCGAGAATACGGCATGCCTGTGGGCAGTTTTTTTCAACGCGCCAACCAAATTGTTCCTCCATCATAAACCGATCGAAGATTACCAGGTCCGGCTGGTATTCAAGGATAAATGAATCAAAACTACTGCTGTTAAGCTGGATGCTGTATTCGGTGATTCCCCGGCTGGAAAGATCCAGGCGGTGACTTCCGGGTGTCGCAGGGCTGGCAAAGATGATCGGGTGGTTATGCAGGCGTAATTGGTCAATGAGCTGCACCATGCGGCTGCCGGCTGCAGAAGAGTCGGGCTCTGGCCAAACATAGCCGATGATAAGTATTTTTTTGGTTTTCACTTGTTTAAAACAGTAAGTTATATGGCTTAATTAAATGGGTTTATAGGTTTTTGCGTTGTGTTTTCGATTGTAATCGTTCTTACTTTTAATCGGCTAATTCGGAAAAGGGTGCGGGTTTCGGCCGCCTGTAGAATCCTGTTAAGCGTTTAAAGGGCAAGGGCCCTGGCGTATGGTGGCGCTAAGTCGTTGATAATTCATTTCCCGATAAAAATTGTGCCTTATAGTTAGGGGCGGTGTGTAGTATTAGCCCCAAAAGAACGCTAGCATAGCTATCATTGGTGTTCAGGTGCAATCGGCACCGAAAAAGAATAAATGCCCGCTTTAGTTTGGAGATACCTAATGGCATATAACAAAATTCAAGTTCCCGTGGATGGCGAAAAAATCACAATAAACAGTGACCTGTCCCTGAACGTTCCCAACCGACCCATCGTGCCTTTTATTGAAGGCGATGGTATTGGTGTTGATGTGACCCCGCCCATGATCGAGGTGGTCAATGCTGCTATAGAAAAAGCTTATGGTGGCGAGCGTTCCATTGCTTGGATGGAAGTGTATGCCGGCGAGAAGGCTGTGAATACCTACGGTGGCGATGAGTGGCTGCCTGAAGAAACCCTTAAAGCCTTCAAGGAATTTGCGGTGGGTATTAAAGGGCCGCTGACAACACCTGTTGGTGGCGGTATCCGTTCACTGAACGTGGCATTGCGCCAAGAGCTGGATCTTTATGTCTGCCAGCGTCCGGTACGTTGGTTTAAAGGCGTACCCAGCCCGGTGAAAGAGCCTGAGAAAACCGATATGGTTATTTTCCGTGAAAACTCTGAGGATATTTATGCCGGGGTTGAGTGGCAGGCAGGCTCACCGGAGGCCGATAAGCTGATCCATATCCTGGAAACAGAGTTCGGGGTGAATAAGATTCGCTTCACTGAAAACTGTGGTATTGGCATCAAGCCGGTTTCGAAAGCGGGCACTGAACGCCTGGTGCGCCGTGCCATCCAGTACGCGATTGACCAGGATTTGCCGAGCGTGACGCTGGTTCACAAGGGCAATATCATGAAATTTACCGAGGGTGCGTTCAAGGAGTGGGGCTACAAATTAGCGATTGAAGAGTTTGGCGCAACACCGCTGGATGGCGGTCCCTGGCAGGTGATTAAAAACCCTAACACAGGCAAAGATATTGTTGTTAAGGATGTGATTGCCGATGCTATGTTGCAGCAAATACTGCTGCGTCCGGAAGATTACAGTGTCATTGCCACGCTGAACCTCAACGGTGACTATATTTCAGATGCGCTGGCTGCACAGGTTGGCGGTATCGGAATTGCGCCGGGCGCTAATATCAGCGATGAAGTGGCGATTTTTGAAGCGACACATGGAACGGCTCCCAAGTACGCAGGGTTGGATAAGGTGAACCCTGGTTCCCTGATCCTGTCTGCAGAAATGATGCTGCGCCACCTGGGCTGGAACGAGGCCGCTGACCTGGTTATTAAGGGAATTGATGGCGCCATTCACGCCAAAACGGTGACCTACGATTTTGAGCGTTTGATGGAAGGGGCAACGCTGCTGTCCTGTTCTGAGTTCGGTGAAGCCATTGTCGCCAATATGTAATTTCGTGTAAGAAGTTCGGGCCTGTTGTGCTGCGGGCCCGCTTCAAATCCACTTCTTCAGCAGCGCTTTTTTCACCCGGTGATGTACCCCCGTTAAGGCGGTTTTATTTATAATATTCGCTAGTAGATGTGTCCGCGGTATTTTGTATATAGCTATGCGTAAAACCCTAGAGATTGAACTAACATTAAATCAAGATCATCAAAGTGATGATGGTAACCTGGCGGTGGAACAGGCCAAGCCGAAGCTGAAACCGCCGCCGATGTATAAAGTCGTGATGTACAACGATGACTATACGCCGATGGAATTTGTGGTTGAAATTCTCGAAATGTTCTTCAACATGAATCGGGAAAAGGCCACACAAATCATGCTCACGGTGCATACACAGGGTAAGGCAGTTTGCGGCGTTTTCACACGCGACATTGCAGAGACCAAAGTGGCACAGGTTAATCAATATGCCAGCGATAACGAACACCCTCTGCTGTGTGGTATTGATCTGGTGGATTAGGCAGTACGTAGTTGTAACAACAGATTAGTTGGCCATTCTTGAGCAATAAGAGAGACGCATATGCTAAGCAAAGATCTCGAAATCACCCTGAATATGGCGTTCAAAGAGGCGCGAGACAAACGTCACGAGTATATGACGGTCGAGCACCTCTTGTTGGCCCTGCTCGACAATACGTCGGCAGCAAATGTATTGCAGGCCTGTGGCGCCGACCTTTACCAGTTGCGCAAAGAGCTCAATGAATTTGTTGACTCCACGACGCCCATCATTCCGGAAACGAATGCTGAGGGTGAAACGCAGCCGACACTGGGTTTCCAGCGTGTGCTGCAACGCGCGGTTTTCCATGTGCAATCCTCCGGCAAAAAAGAAGTGACCGGTGCCAACGTCCTGGTAGCTATTTTCAGTGAACAGGAAAGCCACGCGGTATACCTGCTTAAGCAGCAGGATATAAACCGCATTGATATCGTCAACTACATTGCCCACGGTATCTCCCGTGTTGGCGAGTCGGAAGACGAGCATGGCGAAGAGGGTGCGGATTCCAATGAAGCCGAAATTATCGGGGATGAGGCCAAGCAAAGCCCCTTGGATAGTTTTGCAACCAACCTTAATGAGCAGGCCAGGCAGGGGGAAGTTGATCCTTTAATCGGCCGTACTCAGGAAGTGAATCGCGTGGTGCAGATTCTCTCGCGCCGCCGTAAAAACAACCCATTGTTAGTCGGGGAGTCAGGTGTTGGTAAAACCGCGATAGCCGAAGGCCTGGCCAAGCTTATTGTTGACGGTGAGGTTCCCGAAATCATCGCAGATGGCGTGGTCTATTCGCTGGATCTGGGCGCATTGCTGGCGGGCACCAAGTACCGCGGCGATTTTGAAAAACGTTTCAAGTCTGTGCTGGCTGAGTTGAAGAAACAGCCGCATGCCATTTTATTTATTGACGAAGTGCATACCATTATTGGTGCCGGGGCGGCTTCGGGGGGCGTTATGGATGCCTCCAACCTGTTAAAGCCTCTGCTGAGCTCCGGGGCGGTTCGTTGCATTGGTTCGACCACATACCAGGAATTTCGCGGTATCTTCGAGAAGGATCGGGCGTTGGCGCGACGCTTCCAAAAAGTGGATGTTAACGAACCGAGCGTTGAGGACACCTATAAAATTCTCAAGGGGCTTAAAAGCCGTTTTGAGGAACACCACAATATTCGTTTCACCGATCCTGCCTTACGCAGTGCCGCCAAGCTTGCGGACCGTTATATCACGGATCGTCACTTGCCCGACAAAGCAATTGATGTGATTGATGAGGCTGGCGCCCACCAGCATTTGCTGCCTGCCAGTAAGCGTAAAAAAGTTATCGGCGTCGGGGAAATTGAACAGGTGGTTGCCAATATTGCCCGCGTTCCTGCGCAGAGCGTTTCCGCTTCGGACCGTGATTCCCTGAAAAATCTGGACCGCGACCTGAAGCTAGTCGTGTACGGTCAGGATGATGCCATTGACGCCATTAGCAGTGCGATTAAGTTGTCACGAGCGGGTTTGAAGGAAGATCAAAAACCTATCGGCTCGTTCCTCTTTGCGGGTCCAACCGGAGTAGGTAAGACTGAGCTGACACGCCAACTGGCTAAGATCATGGGTGTCGAACTGGTGCGTTTCGATATGTCCGAGTACATGGAGCGGCACACAGTTTCTCGTCTCATTGGTGCACCTCCAGGATATGTTGGTTTCGATCAGGGTGGCTTGTTAACGGAGGCGATTAACAAGCAACCGCACTGTGTGCTGTTGCTGGACGAAATTGAGAAGGCGCATCCCGAGGTCTTTAACCTGCTGTTGCAGGTCATGGATCACGGTACCTTGACCGATAATAACGGGCGCAAGGCCGACTTCCGCAATGTCGTGCTGATTATGACGACCAACGCCGGTGCGCAAGCAATGAGCCGACGTTCAATCGGTTTTTCCCATCAGGATCACAGCACCGATGGTATGGAGGAGGTGCGCAAACTCTTCACGCCCGAATTCAGGAACCGTCTGGATGGCATTATCCAGTTTGGTGCGTTGGCACCACAGGTGATCGAACATGTTGTCGACAAGTTTATTATCGAACTGCAATTACAGCTCGATAGTAAGAAGGTGCATATCGAGATCGACGACGAAGCCCGTGCCTGGCTGGCTAAAGAAGGCTACGACGAGAAAATGGGCGCTCGCCCGATGGCTCGCCTGATCCACGAAAAACTCAAAAAGCCGCTGGCCGAAGCGATCCTTTTTGGCGAGCTGGAGAGCAAGGGTGGTGAAGTGCAGGTTTCCGTTAAGGACGGTGAGCTGTCGCTTTCAATCGAGGCGGACGAGCCGGTAGCTGCAGACTAGTCTGTTTGCAGCACCTGTGGAACTTATCGCAGAGGTCGTGCGGTGCGGGGTTTATGGCCCCGCCGAGGGTATTGGAAGATGGGGTTACCGGGCGCGGTAAATGATACGGCCTTTTGACAGGTCGTAGGGAGTCAATTCAACAGTTACCTTGTCGCCAGTCAGAATACGGATGTAATTCTTGCGCATTTTTCCGGAAATGTGGGCGGTTACAATGTGTCCGTTTTCCAGTTGAACGCGAAACATGGTATTCGGTAAGGTGTCAATAATCTCACCTTCCATTTCAATATGGCCTTCTTTTGCCACAGATAAACCCCTTGAGCTTGAGTAATTAAAAAAGTGGCGAGCATTCTGCCTAAATGAGGGCCAGTAAGCAATACCTAATTGGGGTTGCTTTGGTCTCAGGTCAATAAAGTCCAGCGTTCGTTTACCAGAAGCTCCACGGGGCGATAATTCACCTTGTAATTCATTTTTTGGCAGGCTTTTATCCAGTAACCAAGATAAAGGTAGTCGAGCCCTGCGCGGCGGGCCTGGTGGATCTGGGAGAGAATCGTATAGACGCCGAAACTGGCTTTGCTGTTTTCCGGGTCGAAAAAGGTGTACACCGCCGAATAGCCATTATCCAGTACATCCGTTACGGCCACGGCGACCAGACGGCCGTCGTCGCGGTATTCCAGGAATCGGGTATTGGCCCGGCTGTTTACCAGGAAATCCTCAAATTGTTCGGGGGATGTCGGATACATATCGCCGTCCTGGTGACGTGCCTCAATGTAGCGTCTGTAGAGCTCGTAGATTTCCTCGGTCAGGCGCGCTTCTGTCATTTCGCAGGTAAGCTGCTTATGACGTTTCCAGATGCGTCTTTGGGTGCGATTCGGTTCGAAGCTTCGAACCGGTATACGTGCCGGGATACAGGCTTTGCAGCTGGCGCAACTTGGTCGATAGACGAAATCTCCGCTACGACGAAAACCCATTTCAGCTAATCGGGTCTGGGTCGACTGGTCTAAATGGGCTTCCGGGTCGACAAACAGTGTTTGCGCTTCCTGGTCATCCAGGTAGCTGCAGGGGTGTCCGTGGGTTTGGAACAGCTTTAGCTGCTGTTCTTGCTTGTTCGTATTGCTCATGGTTCGGAGTTGCCTAATTGCCAGACCAGGGTTTCCAGAGAGACTGCGTCGGTTCCTCGATATACCTGTTGAGATGGTTGATAAAGCTTTGTCGGGGAATCATTGTGGCGCCGAGACTTTCCAGGTGGTCGTTATGTACCTGGCAGTCTATCAGGTTAAACCCCAGGCTTCCCAGTTGGCGAGCCAGTTCGTGCAATGCGACTTTAGAGGCATCGCTGCATAGGCTGAACATGGACTCGCCAAAAAAAACACGACCCATCGCAATGCCGTAAAGCCCGCCAACCAGCTTTTCTTCCTGCCAGACCTCGACCGAGTGAGCGATGCCGGCCTGATGAAGCTTACGGAAGGCTTCGCTCATGCTATGGGTGATCCAGGTGCCTTCGTTACCTTCCCTTAGCTTGGCGCAGTGTTCGACGACTGCTGAAAAGGCCTGGTCGGAAGTGACCCTAAAGGCGTGTTTACGTAACTTCTTTTTAAAACTGCGTGAAACATGGAATTTGTCGGGGAAGAGGACGCAGCGCGGGTTGGGGGACCACCAGAGAATAGGCTGGCCCTCTTCATACCAAGGAAAAATACCAGAACGATAGGCTTCCAGCAGACGTGCGGAACTCAGGTCTCCGCCTACCGCAAGCAACCCATCGGGATCGGTCAATGCCTCGTCCACTGCCGGAAATTTCAGATTGTTATCTTCGAGCCAAAAGATGTCTGACATAGTGCCTGGTGTTTGTGTTTTAAATAGAAACGGCGCCTAAAAGCGCCGTTTCCAGAGGTTTTTTCATGGCGCCTGTAACTTTGATCAGCCCAGGCGCAACTAGTTTAGTTGCCTCATTCGTCCAGAAATCTCTCGGCATCTAGCGCGGCCATACAACCAAAGCCGGCAGAAGTGATCGCCTGGCGATAGACCTGGTCAGCGACATCGCCGGCCGCAAATACGCCAGGAACGCTGGTGGCTGTTGCATTACCTTCGAGACCGCTCTGGATCTTAATGTAGCCGTTATTCATGTCCAGCTGGCCCTCAAAGATCTCGGTGTTGGGGCGGTGGCCAATGGCGATGAATACGCCTGCCAGGTCCAGATCCTGCGTGCTGTCATCTTGCGTGTTACGAACGCGTACGCCGGTTACTCCCATATCATCGCCCAGCACTTCGTCGAGGGTATGGTTCCAGAGTATGTTGATGTTGCCGTTTTCTTCACGTTCGAACAGCTTGTCCTGCAGGATTTTTTCGGCGCGCAGGCTGTCGCGGCGGTGAATCAGTGTGACCTCGTCGGCAATATTTGCCAGATAAAGCGCTTCTTCGACAGCTGTGTTTCCTCCGCCAATAACGGCCACCTTCTGTTTGCGGTAAAAGAACCCGTCACAGGTGGCGCAGGCGCTGACGCCTTTGCCTTGAAACGCTTCTTCGGAAGGCAGGCCCAGGTATTGGGCAGAGGCACCGGTAGCGATAATCAGGGCGTCACAGGTGTAGGTGCCGGCATCGCCGGTTAAGGTAAAGGGGCGCTGCTTGAGATCAGTGGTGTGGATGTGGTCGAAAACGATTTCGGTTTCAAAGCGCTCGGCATGTTGGCGCATGCGCTCCATCAGGTCGGGACCTTGCAGGCCTTCCACATCACCGGGCCAGTTATCGACATCCGTGGTGGTGGTGAGCTGTCCGCCCTGTTGCATGCCGGTGACCAGTACAGGATTCAGGTTGGCGCGTGCAGCGTAAACAGCGGCAGCGTATCCGGCAGGGCCGGAACCCAGGATTAATAGACGGCAATGTTTTACTTCGCTCATGGGGGTCTCCAAACTGATTGTTCTGCCGGGCGCTGTTAAGTTTAGTAGGCCCGCTGCAGGGTAAAATTTGCCTGCATGATAATTCATCTGGTGCCTAAAAATAACCGCTATGGGCTATAAAATTATTTTCAGCAAGCAGGTATAGTGTGGACTTTGAACGGGTACTTGAAATGCGCTTGATACTTTACGGTACGGATTTTTGCCAGCTTTGTGACGAAGCGCTGGCGTTGATTGAAGGCACGCTGGCGGAAGCCGCCTATGAGCTGGAAGTTGTGGATATCAGTAGCTCCGACGAATTGATGGCGCAGTACGCTTATTCCATACCTGTTCTGAGAAGGATGGATAATGAACAACGGGAACTCAGTTGGCCCTTTAGCGCCAGCCAAATTCGTGAATTTGTTGGGCAGTAATGAACAATTTTAAAGTGCTGGGTTCATTAATAGGCACTCATTTGTAAAAAGGATTCGCAATGGCTCAGTTTGATTTTGATCTTTTTGTTATTGGCGCTGGTTCTGGCGGTGTACGGGCGGCCCGAATGGCTGCGGGCAAGGGCCTTCGGGTTGCGGTCGCTGAAGATATGTTTCTGGGGGGAACCTGCGTTAACGTGGGCTGTGTGCCCAAGAAACTCTTTGTATACGGCGCCCATTACATGGACGACTTTCATGAGGCCGCTGGTTTCGGCTGGAATTTGCCGAGCCCGCCTGAATTCGACTGGATCACGCTGCGAGATAATAAAAGCAATGAAATCAAACGCCTGAACGGTGTTTATCAGTCACTGCTTGATAATGCCGGAGCCACCCTGGTGCAGGGGCGGGCAACCGTTACCGGCCCTCAGGAGGTTGAAGTAAATGGCCAGCGCTATCGTGCGGAACGTATCCTGGTGGCTACGGGCGGTTGGCCCTTTATACCTGAATTCCCCGGTTCGGAGCATGTGATCAGTTCTAACGAAGTCTTTGAGCTGGAGGCTTTCCCGAAGGACGTGATTGTTGTCGGCGGCGGTTATATCGCTGTTGAATTTGCAGGTATCTTCAACGGCCTTGGGGCAAAAACCACGCAGCTTTATCGCGGAGAGTTGTTCCTGCGGGGCTTTGATCAGGACGTTCGCGAGTTTGTTGCGCAAGAGCTGGAGAAAAAGGGGATTGCGTTAAAATTCAATACCGATATTGAGGTGGTTGAAAAACTTCCGAATGGTCGGCTTAAGGCTGTTTTAAACAGCGGTGAAACACTGGAAGCGGACCAGATTCTTTATGCCACGGGGCGTAAAGCCAAAACGGACGGGTTAGGTCTTGAGGAGGTCGGAGTCGAGCTGCGTAAGGATGGCTCGATCGTGGTGGACGACTACTATCAAACCTCGGTGCCTTCAATTTTTGCGTTAGGTGACGTGAAGGGCGGAATCCAATTGACGCCTGTCGCACTTGCCGAGGCCATGACCTTTTTGGCGCAGCAGTATGAGGGCTCTCAGCAAACGTTGGATTACAATTTGATCGCCACAGCGGTGTTTTGTCAGCCTAACATCGGTACCGTAGGCTTAACCGAGCAACAGGCCCTGGAACAACTTGGGGATATCCAGGTGTTTCGTTCTTCATTCCGTGCGCTCAAGCATACCTTGAGCGGTAGTGATGAGAAAGTTCTCATGAAGATGATCGTCGACGCTAAGACGGACAGGGTTGTCGGGATTCATATGGTTGGGCCGGAGGCTGGTGAAATCATCCAGGGCATGGCAATCGCGATGAAGGCGGGTGCGACCAAGGCCGTATTCGATCAGACAATCGGGATTCACCCCACATCGGCAGAAGAATTCGTTACAATGCGCACGCCCGTTTAATGTCAGCGAATGAACGATGAGTAGTAGCGAAGCACTGATTGCGCCGATTTTGGATTTCCTTTATTGCCGAACGCCCGATAGTTGGGTTGCGGAGGCGGTCGAGCAGCTGGAAATTATCTTAAACGACCATGCCGCCAATGAGCTTAAGGCGGCACAGTCTGCTATGACCCTGATTGCCAAAAATCCCACTAAGCTGGATGTGTTGAATAAGATGTCCCGCTTGGCGCGCGAGGAACTGGTGCACTTTGAACAGGTGCTGAAAATACTCAAAAAACGCGGCATCAAACACCGTGCGCTCAAGGCCAGCCGATATGCTTCCACAATGCTGCAACACATACGCAAGCCGCAGCAGGAAGCCTTTGTGGATACGCTTATTATGGGCGCCATTATTGAGGCGCGTTCCTGCGAGCGATTCGAAAAGCTGGCGCCGCACCTGGATGAAGAATTGGGAAAGTTTTATGTTTCCCTGTTGAAGTCGGAGGCGCGCCATTACCAGGATTACCTGGGGTTGGCGCAGGCCTATTCAGAAGCGCCCATTGATGAGCGTGTGGCATTTTTCCTGGCGGTTGAAAAGGAGGCTATTCTGACACCAGATCCCCTGTTCAGGTTTCATAGTGGGGTGCCGGTGGACCAGGATTTCAAGAGAAGCGCCTGAGGCTGCTTTCCTTGGGCTGCTTTAGAGTTCGAAACTCTCCAGTTCGTAGCCCTCGTCCGTAAAGCTAAGTTTCCAGCCGGCTTTGTGCCAGTCACCCAGGACCACGCGTTCGGCCGGCTTGCCACCAACCTGAAGTTGGTGAATGGCGGGCCGGTGTGTATGGCCGTGAACAAGCAGGGACACGCCCAGTTCCGTCATGACCTTTTCAACTTCGGATGCCGTCACATCCATGATTTCGTATTCAAGCTGACCGGTTTTCTCTTTACTGGTCTCGCGAATGTTCTGGGCAATAGCCAGGCGTTCAGCTAAAGGTTTGCTGAGAAAGTCTTTCTGCCATGCCGGATTGCGAACCATTTCACGAAAGGCCAAATAATCCACGTCCTGGGTGCAAAGGGTATCGCCGTGCATCAGTAACACCTTTTGCCCGTAAAGCTCGACTACGGAGGGATCAGGGATCAGAATGCAGCCGGTTTGCCGGGCGAATTGTTCGCCAATGAGAAAATCACGGTTGCCGTGCATCAGGTAAACAGGAACACCCTGATCGCTTAATGCCCGTAATGCCGTCTTAATCCTGTCAATAAATTCATGTTGCAGGTCATCCCCGATCCAGGCTTCAAAAAAGTCACCAAGAATATAGAGCGCCTCGGCCTCAGCGGCCTCCTGCTCAATAAAGCGGAAGAAAGCCTGCGCGACGTCTGGCCGCGCAGGTTCGAGGTGAAGGTCGGAGATGAAAAGCGTGGTCATGCTTATTCGTCATCAACCACTTCGGCAGATTCGATCACCATGTCGTCAACAGGAACGTCCTGATGGCCCATGCGGGTTGTCGTATCGGCTTCACGGATTTTATCAACGACATCCATACCTTTAACAACTTCTCCAAATACCGCGTAGCCCCAGCCTTCAGTCGTTTCTGAGGTGTGATCCAGGAACGTGTTGTCTTCGACGTTGATAAAAAATTGCGCTGTCGCGGAGTGGGGTACCATTGTGCGGGCCATAGCGATGGTGCCACGCAGGTTGCTCAGGCCATTGTTGGCTTCGTTCTCAATGGGGTTGCGGGTGCTTTTTTCCTGCATTCCGGCTTCAAAGCCGCCGCCTTGAATCATGAAGTTTTTGATGACACGGTGGAAAACGGTGCCGTTGTAGAAACCGTCGTTGACATAGTCAATGAAATTCTGGGACGAAACAGGCGCTTTTTCAGCATTGAGTTTGATGTGAATGTCGCCTTGGTTCGTGTGCAAAATGATCATTGATGAACTCCTTAATACGATAGCGCAGCTAGTGTGCTGAATTATTTCTATTTTTGTGTAACGGACTGTAGCGGCAAGGCTTGTTCCCGCTATAATACGGCCTTTTATTCAAGCGGACGACTGGGCGTGCCGGGCTCGCCGCCGATGACGCGGTAAACAATACGCGCCGTACCTCAAGATCGCAACGGAGAATTTAGCTTTTTAACGCTATGACTAATACCACCGAAAACCCAATTGAAAAGGACGTGAAAGCTGAGCGTCGCAGTAACTTTATTCGCAATATTATTGACGAGGAGCTTGCCAAGGGCGTTAACACGGAAGTGATTACACGTTTTCCGCCAGAGCCTAACGGTTTCCTGCATATCGGGCATGCCAAGTCAATTTGCCTGAACTTTGGTATTGCCGAAGATTATGCTCAAGCGGCCGGGCGTTGTAATTTGCGTTTCGATGATACCAACCCAGCAAAAGAAAGCACCGAATACGTGCAGGCTATCGAAAATGATGTGCACTGGTTAGGGTTTGAGTGGAATGGCGATGTAAAGCACTCTTCAGGTTATTTTGACCAGCTGCATGATTTTGCCGTTGAACTGATTAAAAAGGGTAAGGCTTACGTGTGTTCTCTGAACGGTGACCAGATGCGTGAATACCGCGGTACCCTGACAGAGCCCGGTAAAAACAGCCCTGACCGTGACCGCAGTATCGAGGAAAACCTGGATCTTTTCGCCCGTATGCGGGCCGGAGAGTTTGATGACGGTGAACTGTCCCTGCGCGCCAAGATTGATATGAATTCTCCCAACATCAAAATGCGGGACCCTGTGATTTATCGTATTCGTAAAATCGCACACCACCAAACGGGCGATAAGTGGTGCATTTATCCGATGTACGATTTTACGCAGTGTCTTTCGGATGCCATTGAAGGGGTGACCTATTCCCTGTGTACCATGGAGTTTGAGGATAACCGTCCCCTGTATGACTGGGTGCTTGATAATGTGACATTGCCGGGGCCGACCCGTCCGCGCCAGATTGAGTTTGCACGACTCAACCTGAATTACACGCTGACCAGTAAGCGCAAACTCAAGCGCTTGATTGACGATGGTATTGTGGCGAGCTGGGACGATCCGCGCCTGCCGACGATTTCCGGGCTGCGTCGCCGCGGTTATACGCCAACAGCGATTCGCCAGTTCTGCGAAAATGTGGGTGTGACCAAGGCTGATGGCATCGTCGATGTGGCCATGTTGACCCATGCGATCCGTTCTGACCTTGAGGAAACGGCGCCACGGGCCATGTGTGTGCTGCATCCGCTGAAACTGGTTATCACCAATTACCCTGAAGGGCAGGTGGAACAGCTGGCAGCACCTGCTCACCCGAATCATGAAGACATGGGGGTGCGCACCTTGCCCTTTGGCCGTGAGATTTATATCGAGCAGGATGATTTCATGGAAGAGCCGCCTAAGAAGTTCTTCCGTTTGGCGCCGGGGCAGGAAGTTCGCCTGCGTAATGCCTATGTGGTGCGCTGCGATGAGGTCATTAAAGACGAAGCGGGTAACCTGGTTGAGCTGCGTTGCACCTACGACGAGAACACGCTGGGTAAAAATCCCGAAGGCCGCAAGGTAAAAGGTGTGGTGCACTGGGTGTCAGCCGAACACGCTGTTGATTGCGAGGTGCGCCTCTACGATCAGCTGTTCCTGGCGGAGAATCCGGATACCGAGGATTACCTGCAGCATTTGAACCCCGATTCCCTGGTTGTACTGGATCACTGTAAAGCTGAGCCAAGCCTGGCAAATAGGCAGCCGGAGCAGCGTTTCCAGTTTGAGCGCCTGGGTTATTTCTGTAGCGACCGCTATGACTCGACGCCTGAAAAGCCCGTCTTCAACCGTACCGTAGCCCTGCGTGATTCCTGGGCAAAAATCCAGCAAAAGGGGTAGGGCGTGCTGCAGATTTATAATTCTCTGACGGGAACAAAAGAGCCGTTTAAACCGCTGGTTGACGGCAAGGTCAGCATGTATGTCTGTGGCATGACGGTTTACGATTACTGTCACATTGGACATGCCCGTGTGATGGTGGCCTTTGACGTCATTACCCGCTACCTGCGCCAGCAGGGCTACGAGGTGAACTACATTCGTAACATCACGGATGTAGATGACAAGATTTTTAATCGCGCGAACGAAAATGGCGAGGCCTATCACGAGCTGACCGCACGCTTTATTGATGCAATGCATGAGGACGAGCGTGCCCTCAATGTACTGCCGCCGAGTAGTGAGCCGCGTGCCACCGAGCATATCGATAACATTTTAAAGATGGTGCAAACCCTGATTGACAAGGGCTTTGCCTATGCCGCTGCCAATGGCGACGTTTATTACCGGATCGATCAATTCGAAGGGTACGGTAAACTCAGTAAGCGCAATGTGGATGAATTGCGGGCCGGGGCGCGTATCGAGGTGGATGAATTCAAGGAAAACCCCTTGGATTTCGTGCTTTGGAAATCCGCCAAGCCGGGTGAGGCTTTCTGGGATTCTCCCTGGGGTCCCGGGCGCCCGGGTTGGCACATTGAATGTTCGGCCATGAGCACCTGTTGTCTTGGTAATACCTTTGATATTCATGGTGGCGGCCCTGATTTAAAGTTTCCCCATCATGAAAACGAGATTGCGCAGTCTGAGGCGGCGACGGGGCAGAAATACGTCAACACCTGGATGCATGCCGGTGCGGTGCGCGTCGACAACGAAAAAATGTCCAAGTCGCTGGGTAATTTTTTCACGATCCGTGAAGTGCTGGAAAAATATAACCCGGAAGTGGTGCGCTATTTCCTGGTTGCCAGTCACTACCGCAGTGCCATTAACTACTCTGAGGATAGCCTGAAACAGGCGCAGCAGGCGCTGGAGCGTTTCTATACGACCTTGCGTAACGCTGCCGATTTTGCCGCTGTTGATGTCCCGGAGCAGGCGGAGTCTACAACGGAATTCAGGATTCGTTTTGAATCGGCGATGAACGATGACTTCAATACACCCGAGGCATTGGCGGTTTTGTTTGAGCTGGCTCGAGAAATCAATCGCGGTGGAACCGCAACGCTTGCCCAGGTGGAGTTGCTAAAAGAACTGGGCGGTGCCCTGGGAATTCTTCAACAGGACCCCGAGGTGTTTCTGCAGGGGGCCGGTGAAGGCGAGGTCAGTGCCGAAGCGGTTGAGCAATTAATCGCTGAGCGCAATGCGGCACGCGCCGAGAAAAACTGGTCACGGGCGGATGAGATTCGCGATCAACTGATCGAGATGGGTATTCTGCTGGACGACGGTCGTGAGGGCACCAGTTGGCGCCGGCAGACCTCGTAGATAAGCGGAGTGATCTGAAGGGTAAAATTATCTGTTTCAATGGTTGACGGGGGGCGTTTCGCTGAGTAATATGCGGCCCTCTTTCGCTGAGACAGCAACGTTAATGTGAAAGCCGTCGGGGTATAGCGCAGTCTGGTAGCGCGCCTGCTTTGGGAGCAGGATGTCGGGAGTTCGAATCTCTCTACCCCGACCAATTTTTATGCACCTTAATGCCCTACCTAGTCAGCATTAGGGCGTTATTTGCGCCCGTAGCTCAACCGGATAGAGCATCGGCCTTCTAAGCCGAGGGTTGCAGGTTCGAGTCCTGCCGGGCGTGCCAATAACCGGGCAGCCGGGCAAGTTGGTAGAAGAATTAGTGGTGGGCGTAGCTCAGTTGGTAGAGCCCCGGATTGTGATTCCGGTGGTCGTGGGTTCGAGCCCCATCGCCCACCCCATTCTTCCCGACATCAGACACTAAGGCGGACTATTGCCGCTCTCAGCCGCTGTAAGAGCCTCGTACCAAATTAAACACTAAGAGAACATTCATATATGCGGATGTGGTGAAATTGGTATACACGCCAGATTTAGGTTCTGGTGCCGCGAGGCGTGAGAGTTCGAGTCTCTCCATCCGCACCATTTTTTAGTTTAACCTCCCGTTTTGACGCATCCCGATCCAAAGAGGAACCTCATGCAAGTTTCAGTTGAAAACCTTAGCTCAATCGAACGCCGTTTAACCATTGGCGTGCCTGCCGAACGTGTTGAGTCGGAAGTCGAAGGCCGCCTGAAAGAGACTGCTAAACGAGCACGCATTGATGGTTTTAGACCGGGCAAAGTGCCTTTGAAAGTTGTTAAGCAGCGCTATGGCGCCGGTATTCGTCAGGAAGTACTGGGTGAGGTGATGCGCCAGTCTTTCTACGAGGCGGTAACCCAGGAAAAGCTGAACCCTGTCGGCCAGCCAAGCATTGAGCCAAAAGCGCTGGAAGCCGGTAAGGATCTGGAGTACACAGCGACCTTTGAAGTATTCCCTGAAATCGAGTTTACCGACCTCAGCAAAATCGAAGTTGAAAAGACCCTGGCGCAGGTTGAAGACAAAGACGTTGACGAGCAGATCACACAGCTTCAAGAACAGCAGCAGGAAATGAAAAGCACCAAGCGTGCTGCGAAAGAGGGCGATCAGGTTGTGATCTCCTTTGAAGGCAAGCTCGATGGTGAAGTTTTTGAAGGCGGCAGCTCTGACGAAACGCCTTTAATCCTGGGTTCCAAAACGATGATTCCGGGTTTTGAAGACGGTCTTCTGGGTGCCAAGCCTGGTGAAGAGCGTGTTCTGGACCTGACTTTTCCTGAGAACTACCATTCAGAAGAACTGGCCGGAAAAGCGGTTCAGTTTACCGTTAATGTAAAAAAATCCTTCAAACCAGCACCTGCTGAGCTGAATGACGAGTTTTTTGCAAAATACGGTGTGACTGAAGGCGGCGAAGAGGCATTCCGCTCCCAACTGCGTGAGAGTATGGAAAACGCACTGGAAGGCGCCCTGAAAAACCAGGTTAAGAGCCATCTTATCGACGCGATTGTCGATGCGCACGAGATTGCTATTCCAAGCGCATTGGTTGACGATGAAATTAACAACCTGCGCCAACAGATGGTTCAGCAGTTCGGTGGCGGACAACAGCAAATCGATCCTTCTATGTTCCCAGCCGAACTGTTCAAGGATCGCGCCGAGAAGCGTGTTGCCAGCGGCCTGGTTATTCAAAAGTTCATTCAGGATAACGAGCTGTCTGTCAGTGACGAGCAGGTTCGTTCCGTCATTGAAGATTTCGCGGAAAACTATGAGGACAAGGAAGAAATTATTTCTCATGTTTACGCTAACGAACAACAGCTTCAGCATTTCCAGACCGTTGCGCTGGAAGATCTGGTGATCGAAAAGCTTCTTGAAACTGTCAAGGTCAAAGAGGTTAAGGGAAGTTATCAGGATGTGATGAACCCGCCGGCACCTGCAGAAGACGCCGAGTCATAAAATTAAGTCGGGGCCTCATGGCCCCGATTTATTATTTAGTCCATTTTCGTTGCGAAAAAGCTGGGCTTTCAAATGGGCGAATGTACAATCTTGTTCTAGTATTTATGAGGTCTGGTAATCCACCAGCTTGAATAACGAGGAACTGAATGAATTATAACGAAATGGCCATTAATCAAGAGTTAGTCAGTCAACTGGTACCTATCGTCATCGAGCAAACCGCCCGTGGCGAGCGCTCCTTTGATATTTATTCTCGCCTTCTTAAGGAGCGGGTGATTTTTCTGGTCGGTCCGGTTGAGGATCATATGGCTAATCTGGTTGTTGCTCAGATGCTGTTTCTGGAGTCAGAAAACCCGGATAAGGATATTCACCTGTATATTAACTCGCCGGGCGGCTCGGTTACTGCGGGTATGTCCATCTACGACACCATGCAGTTTATCAAGCCCGATGTTAGCACCATGTGTATCGGCCAGGCAGCCAGTATGGGTGCGCTGTTGTTGGCAGGGGGCGCTACCGGCAAGCGTTACTGCCTACCTCATTCCCGCATGATGATCCACCAGCCGCTGGGCGGATTTCAGGGCCAAGCAACGGACATTGAAATTCATACCAAAGAAATTTTAACGATCCGTGAAAAACTGAATCGTGTGTTGTCAAAACATACAGGTCAGCCGATCGAGAAGATTGCCGCTGATACTGACCGCGATAACTTTATGGATGGTCCGACAGCTGTTGAGTACGGTTTGATCGACCAGGTGATGGAAAATCGGCTGATCGCTGAATAATTCCAAATATTTGGTCTTTTCAGTATTATTAAGAACAACGAATAAAACTAATCGGTATTGTTTGGTGCGTCTCCGCTGTGGCGCCCAAACCTTAATGAGGTAGCATAATGTCCGACGAGAACACCATCGACGGAGATGATAACGGTAAACTTCTATATTGTTCCTTCTGCGGTAAAAGCCAGCATGAGGTGCGTAAGCTGATTGCTGGGCCTTCTGTATTCATCTGTGATGAGTGCGTAGATCTTTGTAACGATATCATTCGTGAAGAGATGGAGGAGGCAAATCCCGAAGACAGCGAAGACCGCCTTCCATCTCCCAAGGAAATCAAGGCAAACCTGGATAACTATGTGATCGGTCAGGATCGCGCCAAGGTGGTATTGTCGGTGGCTGTTTACAACCACTACAAACGTCTCAAATCCGAAGATGTTAAAGACGATATCGAACTGGGCAAGAGCAATATCCTGTTGATTGGTCCCACGGGTAGCGGTAAAACCCTGCTGGCCGAAACCTTGGCCCGTATGCTGAATGTTCCCTTCACAATTGCCGATGCAACCACGCTGACCGAAGCCGGTTATGTGGGTGAGGACGTAGAAAACATCATCCAGAAGCTGTTGCAGAAATGCGATTACGATGTAGATAAAGCGCAACGCGGTATTGTTTACATCGACGAGATCGACAAAATTTCCCGCAAGTCTGATAACCCTTCCATTACCCGGGATGTTTCCGGCGAGGGTGTTCAGCAGGCGCTGCTGAAATTGATCGAGGGTACGGTGGCTTCGGTTCCTCCACAGGGTGGACGTAAGCACCCGCAGCAGGAATTCCTGCAGGTGGATACCTCGAATATCCTGTTTATCTGTGGCGGTGCATTCGCTGGCCTGGAACAGGTGATTCGCGATCGTTCCGAGAAGAGCAGCATCGGTTTTTCTGCGACCGTGAAGAGCAAGGATGACCAGAAATCTATCAGTGAAACCCTGATGGATATCGAACCAGAGGATTTGATTAAGTTTGGTTTGATCCCAGAATTTGTGGGCCGTTTGCCGGTGATCGCTACACTGGCGGAGCTGGATGAGGATGCGCTGGTTAAAATCCTGACAGAGCCGAAGAACTCGCTGACCAAGCAGTATAAAAAACTGTTTGCCATGGAAAATGTGGAAATCGATTTCCGTGATGATGCCCTGCGTGCCATGGCCCAAAAAGCCATGCAGCGTAAAACGGGAGCTCGGGGACTGCGCTCTATTCTGGAGTCGGTATTGTTGGATATCATGTATGAAATCCCTTCCAAGACCGATATCAGCAAAGTGGTCATTGATGAGTCAATGATCACGGACGGAACAGAGCCCTTGCTGATTTACCAGACTCCCGACAATAATGTTGCGGTAGGAAAAGAGTAGGGCGGCCAGCCTTTTACCGCGTCTAAAGAGGGCCTTTCGGCCCTCTTTTTTTGTCACCTCCCGGTCACGTCGGCCGACATAAAAGACGAAAATATCGCTGGATGGTGCGCGTCCGTGGGTTGTTTTTTGGATGCGGCGTCCCCACTATTAACAGCATCATCTGATTTGTTGAAAAGGTTAGCGATTCATGACCGTAGAAAACCAAAGCCACGAAACTGTTTCCCTTGCGTTACCCCTGTTGCCGCTGCGTGATGTGGTGGTATTCCCTAACATGGTTACGCCACTGTTTGTCGGGCGGGAAAAATCCATCAAAGCGCTTGAGCAGGCTATGGAGTCTGAAAAAGAGATTTTTCTGGTTGCGCAGAAAAATGCTTCCCAGGATGATCCGACCGAGGAAGATCTCTTTACTACGGGTACCGTTTCTTCGATCCTGCAGCTTTTGAAGTTGCCGGATGGTACCGTTAAGGTACTGGTTGAGGGTAGTTATCGTGCCACGCTGTTGTCTATGGAAGAATCCGAAGGCTACTGCAACGCGCAGGTGGCTGAGCTTGATTGCCCTCAGTTGCCGGAAGCCGAAGAGGCGGTTTTGATACGCGCTGTCATTAGCCAGTTTGAAAAATACGCAAAAATCAGCAAAAAAGTCCCTTCAGAAATTTTAACCTCGGTTGTCGCTATCGAAGAGGCGGGCCGACTGGCGGATACCATTGCGTCGCACCTGACGCTTTCCGTGGAAGATAAGCAACAGATCCTGGAAATGAACGATGTGCGTGACCGGCTGGAGCACCTGGTTGGTTTGATGGAGTCTGAGCTGGATCTGCTCAAGGTTGAGAAGCGTATTCGCAATCGTGTTAAACAGCAGATGGAAAAAAGCCAGCGCGAATACTACCTGAATGAGCAGATGAAGGCGATCCAGAAGGAAATGGGCGACCTTGACGATGTGCCCAATGAGGTGGAAGGACTGGAAAAGCGGATCAAAGAAGCAGGTATGAGCGAAGAGGCCGAGAAGAAAACGCTGGCCGAGCTGGATAAGCTGAAACTCATGTCGCCTATGTCTGCTGAAGCAACGGTGGTGCGAAGCTATATCGACTGGATGCTGAGCGTGCCCTGGAAGAAACGCAGTCGTGTGCGTCACGACCTCGCTAAGGCTGAGCAGATTCTCAACGATGACCACTATGGCCTGGATGAAGTCAAGGAACGTATCCTTGAGTACCTTGCCGTCCAAAAGCGGGTACGCAAGCTTAAAGGGCCGGTATTGTGCCTGGTTGGTCCTCCGGGTGTGGGTAAAACATCGCTGGGCCAATCCATTGCCCGCGCAACCAATCGGAAATACATCCGTATGGCTTTGGGTGGCGTGCGCGATGAAGCGGAAATTCGTGGACACCGCCGTACCTATATCGGCTCCATGCCCGGTAAACTGATCCAGAAACTGTCCAAGGCCGAGGCAAAAAACCCGCTGTTCCTGCTTGATGAAGTGGACAAGATGGGGGCTGATTTCCGTGGTGACCCGTCTTCAGCGTTACTGGAGGTGCTGGATCCGGAGCAAAACAACACGTTCAACGACCATTATCTGGAGGTTGATTACGATCTTTCTGAGGTTATGTTCGTGTGTACTTCTAACTCCATGAATATTCCTCCAGCCCTGCTGGATCGTATGGAGATCATTCGCATTCCCGGTTATACCGAGGATGAGAAAATGAATATCGCCAAGCGATACCTGATTCCCAAGCAGCTTAAAAATAGCGGCCTGAATGAGTCTGAACTGGCTTTCGACGATGGCGCAATCCTGGATCTGATTCGCTATTACACCCGCGAGGCAGGCGTTCGTGGATTGGAGCGTGAAATTGCCAAGGTGTGCCGCAAAGTTGTTAAAAATAATGCCCTTGATGGCGAAAAAACCAGCGAAAAGCTGCTGGTTAATTCGGAAAACCTGGAAGATTTTTCCGGTGTCCGGAAGCACAAATATGGTGTCGCCGAAGAGGAAAACCGTGTCGGTCAGGTGACAGGTTTGGCCTGGACGCAGGTGGGCGGCGAGCTGTTAACTATCGAGTCGGCTGTCATGCCGGGTAAAGGGCGTGTCATTAAGACAGGCTCCCTCGGCGATGTCATGCAGGAATCGATTCAGGCGGCGCTAACGGTGGTTCGTAACAGAGCTAAAGCGTTAGGCATTAATGACGAGTTCTATGAGAAGAACGATGTGCATATCCATGTGCCTGAAGGTGCTACACCCAAAGACGGTCCAAGCGCAGGTATCGGTATGTGTACAGCGTTAGTGTCCGTATTGACCGATATTCCGGTGCGCTCCGATGTGGCGATGACCGGTGAAATCACGCTGAGAGGGCAGGTTTTACCTATTGGCGGGTTGAAAGAAAAACTGCTGGCTGCTCACCGCGGCGGTATTAAAACGGTTATTATTCCCGATGAAAATCAGCGTGATCTGAAAGAAATCCCTGATAATATCAAAGCGGATTTGGAAATCCGCCCGGTTAAGTGGATTGATGAGGTGTTGGAAATAGCGCTTCAATATCTGCCTAACCCGGAGGAAGAAACCACGGAAGAGGAGATCAAAAGCCCGGCGAAGAAAAAGACTGGTAAAAAACAGATCAGCACGCATTAATCACGGATTAATAGATTGACTTGCTTGACAGGCAATTTCGCCTGTTGGTATAAATGTTTGGCCGTGAAACAAGGACCGGAACAAAAATTTGAAGTGGTTGGCGCTTAAGCCCTTTAGTGACTACACTAATTGCCCAACCACGTTACAAAACGTTCTATACGAAGTACATAGCATTATCGCGCTTAACAATAAAAGGGGAATTAGTGTGAATAAATCTGAACTTATCGACGCAATCGCTACTGCAGCGGATATCTCAAAGGCCTCTGCAGGTCGTGCACTGGATGCGGCGGTTGATGCAGTTACAAATGAGTTAAAACAGGGTGGCCAGGTATCTCTGGTTGGTTTTGGTACCTTTTCTGTAAAAGAGCGAGCTGCTCGCACTGGTCGTAACCCTCAAACAGGTGCAACCATTCAGATCAAAGCCGCTAAAATCCCAAGCTTCAAAGCTGGTAAAGCACTGAAAGACGCGTGCAACTAAGTTTTTGACGCAACATTAGAAGTACAACAAGAATGCGCATCCTAAAGGTGCGCATTTTTTTTGCTCAATCAATCAGGAAGTTAATTAAGTTTCATGTCGATTCAAAGTATCAAGGATAATTCACAGGGACTGATAGCCAAGGTTATCGTTGGTTTGATTGCCGTAACATTTGCTCTATTCGGTGTTGACGCCATTATCGGTGGTTTCGGTAAAAGCCAGTCGGCAGCAGAAGTTAATGGCGAAGAAATCAGCGAGGTTGATTTGCTGCGTGCTACGGACTTCTACACGCGCCAGATACTTGCCAACATGGGAGAGTCGGCAGACCCGGGCCTGATCGACGAGCAGGCTGTCAGGACGCAGGCACTTGAAGCCCTGATCAACCGTCAATTGCTTTTGCAGGCGGCAACAGAGCAGGGAATGCATATTTCCGGGCAACGTGTCGACCAGACAATTCTGGCCACTAAGGAATTCCAGGCAAACGGGGTTTTCGATAGATCTACCTACGAATACCGCCTGAGAAACATGCAGATGACGCCGGTCGATTACAAAACGCAATTGACGCGTGATTACCTTATCCAACAGCCGCAGATGGGGTTCACCCTTTCTGCTTTTGTTACCTCGGATGAAGTCAGACAGCTGACGCAAATCGATCGCCAGAAACGCGATCTGTCCTATCTGGTTATCGATGCCGACGAATTAGCCCAAGATATTGTTATTAGTGATGCGGACAGCCTTTTGTATTACGAGGCGAACCAGGCTGATTATATGACACAGGAAAAGCTCAATATCGAATATATCGAGCTTAAACGATCTGATTTCACGGCGGGCATAGAGATTGAAGAGAGTGAAATCCAGCAGCGCTACCAACAGGAGGTAGACGCCTTGTCCGGGCAGGAAGAGCGCCGTGCTGCACATATTTTGATTAGCACCGAAGAGCGTTCTGCTGCCGAGGCAGAAGCACTGATTGCTGAAATTCAGGCTAAATTGGCCGACGGTGAGTCCTTTGCCGAACTCGCCAAAACCTATTCTGACGATACGGGATCCGCTGAAAATGGCGGCGATTTGGGTTATGCCGAGAAAGGGGCCTATGTGCCGACTTTTGAAGAGGTACTGTTTAATTTAAACGAGGGTGAGATATCCGACATCGTTGAAACCGAGTTCGGCCTGCACCTGATCCAACTTGAGGATGTCAGGGCTCCGAAAGCGCCTTCACTTGCCGAGATGCGGGATCGCCTGACGGAGGAGTTACGCTTCCAGAAGGCTGAAGAGGAGTTTGTTGCTGCCGCGGAAGAACTGCAAAATGATAGCTTCAGCGCTGGCGACCTGGTTGAGCCTGCCAAAAATCAGGGCTTGCAGATTCACACCAGTGAATTTTTTAGCCGCGATAGCGGGCAGGGCATTACCGCCGATGCCAAGGTTCGTCGTATTGCCTTTAGCGACGATGTGCTGACTGAAGGAAACAACAGTGATTTGATCGAGATTAGCAAGGATCACGTGGCTGTTATCCGGGCGAAGGAATATAAGCCCTCCAGGGCGCGCGCCTATGAAGAGGTGGAGGATTCCATTCGTCAAACGCTTGTGGCCCGTGCCGCGCAACAGAGCGCGCAGAAACTGGGTGAACAGATCCTTGTTGAGTTAAACGATGGCAAAACGCTGGAGCAGGTTGCCGAAGAGTACGGTTATAGCGTTTCAGTTAAAAAGCAGGTGGGAAGAAACGATGCAGACATGGATGCCGAGATCAACCGCCGTGCATTTAGCATGCCTAAACCCGAGGATAGCAGCGCCAGTTATGGCCGACTGATTAAGGAAGATGGCGACTTTGTTGTGCTTGCCCTTAGCAGTGTGACAGAGGGTGATGCATCCAACATCAGTGAGCAGGAAATGAAAATGGTTTCCAGGTTCCTGGCTGAGCAACGAGGCCGTCAGGACCTGTTTGAGTTCCAGCAGGGAATTCGTGATAGCGCTGACATTGAGAAGTTTTAACGTCGGCTGACATAGCCAGGCATTAAAAAGCCGCTGGTGCATTTGCAGCAGCGGCTTTTTTTGTGTGCGGCGTTTTTACTCTGGCAGATCGCCCATGGCAGTGGTGTTGAAGCCGCCATCGACATAGGTGATTTCGCCGGTAATACCACGCGATAGGTTTGACAGGTAGAAGGCTGCCGCATCGCCCACCTCATCAATGGTGGTGTTATGGCGCAGTGGCGTCTGGTTTTCGTTGTAATCCAGCATGCTGCGGAAGCTCTTGATCCCCGACGCAGCGAGGGTCCGGATGGGACCGGCAGAGATCGCATTGACACGGATACCCTCTGGGCCGAGGCCTCGCGCCATATAACGGACATTGGCCTCAAGGCTTGCTTTGGCCAGCCCCATCACGTTGTAGTTTGGCATGGTACGCTCGGCACCCAGGTAGCTCAGGGTCAGCAAAGAGCCGTTACGGCCCTGCATCATGGCCCGGCCGGCTTTGGCCAGTGCGACAAAGCTGTAGGAGCTGATGTCGTGGGCAATGCGGAAACCTTCGCGGGTAGTCACATCGATGTAGCTGCCGTCCAATTCATGCGCCGGTGCGTAGCCTACTGCGTGAACAATCCCGTCCAGGCCATCCCAGTGTTCAGACAAGCTCTTGAATACGGCTTCAATTTCCTCATCACTGGCGACATCGCAGGGAAATACCAGGTTAGAGCCCCAGCCCTCGGCGAACTTTTCAACGCGAGGCTTGAGCTTCTCGTTTTGGTAGGTGAAGGCCAGTTCAGCGCCTTCGCGGTGGCAAGAGGCGGCGATGCCCGAAGCAATGGATAATTTGCTCGCAACACCCACAATCAGAATCTTTTTACCGGCAAGAAAACCCATGTTTTATCCTTTCTTTTTGATTAAATTTGAGCGACGGCCAGGAATCATGGCCCCGCAATTAATGGGCGAAGTATACCCAAAGTGTCTGCTAATTACGATTACTGGAAAGCCGCGGCGATAAGGGCTTTGGTGTAGGGTTGCTGGGGGTTGCTGAAGACCTGTTCGGCCGAGCCCTGCTCGACGACCTGTCCTTCCTTCATCACAATCAAATCGTGGCTTAAGGCACGGACCACAGCCAGGTCATGGCTGATGAAGATATAGCTGATCTGATATTTGGCCTGCAGGCTTCGCAGCAGATCGACAATCTGGCATTGGACGGTGCGATCCAGCGCTGAGGTCGGCTCGTCGAGGATAATGAGTCGGGGTTTCAGGATGAGCGCCCTGGCAATGGCAATACGCTGGCGTTGCCCCCCTGAAAACTCATGGGGATAACGGTGCCGTGTTTCCGGATCGAGTCCGACTTCCTCGAGGGCCCGGATAATTTGTTGCTCGTGCAGTGCCGGGTCGTCGGGAGCATGAACCTTAAGCCCTTCGCCGATAATTTCGCCAATAGACATGCGCGGGCTGAGGCTGCCAAAGGGATCCTGAAAAACCACCTGGATATCGCGGCGCAGCGGACGCATGCCTGATTGATTGAGCTGGCTAAGCTTCGCTTCGCCAAAATCGATGTCGCCATCACTCCTGATCAGTCTCAGCAGTGCCAGACCAAGGGTGGTTTTTCCAGAGCCGGATTCACCTACCACGCCCAGCGTTTGCCCCCGGTGTACCTTGATATTGATATCGTTAGCCGCTTTGACGTAATCGACAACCCGGTTGAGCACGCCCTTTTTGATGGGAAACCAGACATTGAGTGACTGAGTGCTGAGAACGGTGTCGGCTTGGGGCGCGCGCGGAATTGGGCTCCCGGAGGGTTCGGCGCCCAGCAGGCTCTGGCTGTAGGGGTGTTGGGGGGCGCTGAATAACTGGGCTGTTTCCGCACATTCGACAATCTCGCCCTGTTTCATCACACAGACACGGTCACAGTAGTGGCGTACGATATTCAGGTCATGGGTGATCAGTAGAATGGCCATGCCCAGTTTCTCACGCAAGCCCAGCAGCAGGTTCAGGATTTGTAACTGGATGGTGACGTCCAGGGCTGTCGTCGGTTCGTCGGCAATCAGCAGGTCCGGTTCGTTGGCTAATGCCATGGCAATCATGACGCGTTGGCGCTGGCCGCCCGACAGTTCGTGGGGGTAGGACTTGAGACGTCGCTGTGGCTCTGGAATGCCAACCATTTCCAGCAGTTCGATAATGCGTCCGGTGGCTGCAGAGCCTTTTAACCCTCGGTGTAATAACAGGATTTCGCGAATCTGCTTTTCGATCGTGTGCAGCGGGTTCAGCGATGTCATGGGTTCCTGGAAGATCATGCTGATTCGGTTACCGCGAATCTGTCGAAGCCGGGCGGGGTTCATCTGCAGCACATCCTCTCCCTCCAGCAGGATCTTGCCGCTGGGATGTGAGGCGGCCGGGTAGGGCAGTAATTGCAAAATGGACAGCGCGGTGACCGATTTGCCCGAACCGGATTCGCCAACCAGCGCCAGGATTTCTCCGGGTTGTATATCGAAGGAGACGTTCCTGACGGCATGGGAGGCCTTGCCGTCGGATTTAAAATCAACGCTTAAGTCGCTGATTTTCAGGATCGTTTTCTCTGTCATGAGAGCGTTTTCCGGGGGTCGAAGGCATCACGTGCCGCTTCACCGATAAATACCAGCAGCGTCAGCATCAGCGATAGCACCACAAAGGCGGAGATGCCCAACCAGGGT
Organism: Pseudomonadales bacterium; assembly: GCA_041395865.1. Taxonomy (GTDB): domain Bacteria; phylum Pseudomonadota; class Gammaproteobacteria; order Pseudomonadales; family IMCC2047; genus IMCC2047. Next base: position 4,355 of record JAWKZQ010000004.1, on the reverse strand, counting down.
GCCTGCAGGTTGGCTTTTCCCTGAGCCACCAGTTCGCCCAGCGATGGCGAACCGGGTGGCAGGCCAAAACCGAGAAAATCCAGCGCGGTGAGCGTGGTAATTGCGCCGGTGAGGATGAAGGGCAGAAATGTCATGGTGGCGACCATGGCATTCGGCAGGATGTGTTTGAACATAATGCCGGGGTTGGATACGCCCAATGCTCTCGCTGCACGAACGTACTCGAGGTTACGTCCACGCAGGAATTCGGCGCGGACCACATCCACCAGGGTCATCCAGCTAAACAGCAGCATGATGGCCAGCAGCCACCAGAAATTGGGGACCACGATGCTCGATAAAATAATCAACAGGTACAGTTGGGGCATGCTGCCCCAGACTTCGATAAAGCGCTGCCCCATCAAATCGATTTTCCCGCCGTAAAAACCTTGAATGGCACCGACCAATACCCCGATAACGGAGCTTACCAGCGTTAAAACCAGGCCGAACAAAACAGAAATGCGGAAACCGTAGATAACCCGCGCCAGCACATCGCGCGCCTGGTCGTCGGTGCCTAACCAGTTTTCGCCACTGGGTGGCGAGGGCGCGGGTTGCTCAAGGGCATAATTGATGGTGTCGTAGCTATAGCGGATGAGCGGCCACAGCATCCAGCCCTTTTCGTGGATTAAATCCGCGACATAAGGATCTCGATAATCCGCTTCGGTTTCAAATTCGCCGCCAAAGGCGGTTTCCGGGTAGGACTTAAAGATGGGCATGTAGAAGCTGCTGTCATAGTAAACCAGCACGGGTTTATCGTTGCTGATGAATTCAGCCCCCAGCGTCAGGAAAAAAAGCGCCAGGAATACCCAGAGTGAATAATAGCCCCGTTTATGGGCCTTGAAGAGTTGCAGGCGGCGTTGGTTGATCGGGTTTAGCTTGATCATACGTCCCTGCTCTCGAAGTCGATACGGGGGTCAACCAGGCTGTAGGTGATGTCGCTTACCAGCTTAATCAGCATGCCGATCAGGGTGAAAATAAACAGGGTGCCGAAAAATACCGGGTAATCGCGGTTCAGGACGGATTCGAAGCTGAGCAAGCCCAGGCCATCCAGCGAAAAAATGACTTCAATCAGCAGTGCGCCGGTGAAGAAAATACTGATCAACGCACCGGGGAAACCGGCAATGATGATCAGCATGGCATTGCGGAAAACATGGCCGTACAGCACTCGCTTTTCCTCCAGTCCCTTGGCCCGGGCTGTCACGACATATTGTTTATTGATTTCATCAAGAAAGGAGTTTTTGGTGAGCATCGTCAGGGTGGCAAAGCTGCCGATGACCATGGCGCTGATGGGCAGCACCAGGTGCCAGAAATAATCGCCGATTTTACCGGGCAGCGTCATATCCGCCCAGTCGGAAGAGGTCAGCCCGCGTAAAGGAAACCAGTCGAGATAGCTGCCGCCGGCAAAGAATACAATCAGGAAAATAGCGAATAAAAAGCCGGGAATGGCATAACCGACAATTACAACCGAGCTGGTCCAGACATCAAAGGCTGAACCGTGTTTGACCGCCTTGCGTATGCCGAGGGGGATGGATATCAGGTAAACCAGGAGTGTTGTCCAGAGGCCCAACGAAATGGATACCGGCATTTTTTCAATAATCAGCTCGGTAACCTTGGCATCCCGGAAAAAACTGTCGCCAAAATCGAAGGTGGCATAGCTCTTAATCATCAACCAGAAGCGCTCGTGGGCCGGTTTATCGAAGCCGTACAGCTTTTCGATTTTTTCCACCAGCTCCGGGTCAAGCCCCTGGGCACCGCGGTACTTGGTATTTTGCGAGCCGGCAGCGGGGCTGACACTGCGGACTTCGGCCTGGGTGGAACCGGCGATTCGGGAGGTGGCACCGCTGTCGAGCCCCTGCAGGCGGGCAAGCATTTGCTCTACCGGACCGCCAGGTGCGACCTGTACGACGGCGAAGTTGATCAGCATGATGCCGAACAGGGTCGGAATCATCAGCAGCAGGCGGCGGACAATATAGGCTTGCATGGTGGGCGGTTATTTTTCTTGTTGGGTCTCAGCGGCGGTATTTTCGCCTTTGAACCACCAGTTATCTACGCCCAGGGCGAATTTAGGATTGATTTCCGGGCGTTCAAAGCGGTTCCAGTAGGCCACCCGGTAACTGCGCAGGTGGTATAGCGGGATCACATAATGCCCCCAAAGCAGCACCCGATCAAGCGCCCGCGTGCGATGGATGAGCGCTTCGCGATCCGGCGCCTTGATTATTAATTCGATCAGCTGATCCACAACCGGATTTTTAATGCCGATCCAGTTACGGCTACCGGGTCGCTCGGCTTCGCTGGAGAGCCAGAAATCGCGTTGCTCGTTTCCGGGCGAGCTGGATTGGGCAATGCTGCCAACGATGAGGTCGAAATCGAAATTGTTGATCCGGTTAATGTATTGCTGAGGGTCCACCAGCCGGATATCGACCTGGATGCCCAGTCGTTCCAGGTTCTTTTTGAAAGGTAAGACCACACGCTGGAATTCCGGCACGACCAGCATCATTTCAAACTTCATCACTTCGCCGCTTGCAAGATGGGTCAGCTGGTTGTCCTTGATTACCCAGCCTGCCTGTTCGAGCAGCTGTATTGCCTTTAGCAGGTTCTTGCGGATATTGCCGTCACCCGCGTTTGTCGGGGGATGATAGGCTTGCGTGAAAACCTGTGCGGGCAGTTGCTCCCGGAAGGGTTCCAGGATAGCAAGCTCTTGCGGGCTCGGTAAGCCACTGGATGCCAGTTCCGAATTTGAGAAAAAGCTCTCGGTGCGGGTATAGGAACTGTAAAAGATTTGTTTGTTGGTCCACTCGAAATCAAAGGCATAGGCAAGCGCCTGACGAACACGCGGGTCGCTGAACTGGGAACGGCGAGTGTTAAAAACGAAGGCCTGCATGCCGGTCGGGTTCTGGTGAGCAATTTCCTCTTTGAGTAAACGCCCTGACTCAAACTGGGGGCCGGTATAGGCGCTGTGCCAGGTTTTTGCCGTGTTTTCGACTCGCAGGTCGAACTCGTCCGATTTCAGGGCTTCCAGTGCCACATTACCGTCACGATAGTAGTCGTAACTGATTTCATCGAAATTATAGCGGCCGCGGTTAACGGGCAGGTCGGCGGCCCAGTAATCCTTAACCCGTTCGTAAACAATCGAACGGCCGGGATCCACCGACTTTATGCGGTAAGCGCCGCTGCCAAGGGGGATATCAAGTGAGGATTGATTGAACTTGCGGTTTTCCCAGTAGTGCTTGGGCAGGACAGGTAACTGCCCCATGATCAAGGGCAGTTCTTTGTTCTGGTTATCACTGAAAGTGAATTTTACGGTCAGGTCATCCAGTGCCTCGCTTTTAGCAACATCGCGATAATAGGCTGCGTAGAGCGGGTGACCCTGGGTGGTTAGCAGTTCAAAGGTATAGAGAACGTCCTCGGCTTGAATGGGGTGGCCATCCTGGAAGCGGGCCTTTGGATTAATGTGGAAAATGATCCATGAGCGGTCTTCCGGCATCTGCATGCGTTCGGCAATCAGGCCGTACTGGGTAAAGGCTTCGTCGTCCGATTGAACGGTCAGCGAATCGTAAAAGTAACTATGCCCCAGCAATGTCAGGCCGGCGGCGGGAACGCCTTTGATGATAAAAGGATTCAGGCTGTCAAAGCCGCTGCTGCTGACTGCCGCCAGGCGCAATTGCCCACCTTTTTTTGCTGCCGGGTCGGCATAGTCGAAGTGCTTGAAGTCGGCAGGGTATTTGGGGGCGCCATGCATGGCGATGGCATGCACATTTTTTACCTCCGTCGCTGCCTGTAACGGACCGGATACGGTGAACAATAATAAAATGCTTAAAAACAAAGGCTTGAGCATTGATTGTAACCTGTTTTGTTATTGTTTATTCATCAAGCGGGCTACTCGAGTGTTATCCCACCACCAGTCGCGGAAATTGAAAACATAGGGGGGTGAGACGCTCGGGCGGCCGAATTTGTTCCAGAGCGCGATGCGATGATAGTCGAGATGGTACTGTGGAATACTGTAGTGATGCCAGAGTAATACGCGATCCAGGGCCCGTGTTCGGGTAATCAGCTGTTCGCGGCTCGGCGCGTTGATAATTTCTTCGATCAGGCCGTCTACTGCGGGATGAGCGATACCACTGTAGTTCCGGGCGCCGGGCATATCGCGTTGCTCGGAATGAAAGTAGAGCTTGAGTTCATAACTGGGCGACAGGGTGTGTACCAAGACCTCGACCATCATGTCGTAATTGAAGTGGTCCAGGCGATTCTTGAACTGCGTACGGTCAACGCTGCGCAGTTGCATATCGATACCGATACGCTTGAGGTTGCGTTTAAAGGGGAGC
>JAWKZQ010000003.1:0-271982 GCA_041395865.1 Pseudomonadales bacterium | reverse complement strand
TAGTTTGCTTCCTCCAGTTCAGCAGCCATTCGCGGATGGCTGCAATATCTGGCTTGTGTTTGCGAATTTCTTCATCCGTTAGCCCTTCAAGCTCATGGGGGAACACCAGCCAGTCATCGTTTTCGTGCAGGTAATAATCCGGTTTAAAATCAACCTGGTTGCGAGCGGGCTTGTAATAAAGCGTTGCGATACGGATTTCCCTGGGCTGTTGCTGGCAGCGCTGGTTTATTTGAAACAGAACCTCCTGCAGGCTCAGGCCGGTATCGTGAACGTCATCGACGAGAAGCAGGCTGTCATTATCGGTCAGGCGTTCAACCAGGTAGTTGAGACCATGAACGCGAATGTTGCGGTCACGTTGGTCAACGCCCTTGTAGGAGGAGGTGCGAATGGCAATGTGGTCGGTATCGCAGCCACAACTGGCCAGTAGCTCCTGGATTGTTGCGCCGACAGAGGCGCCGCCGCGCCAGAGCGCGACAATAAAGGTTGGCCGAAAACCGCTGTCCAGGATATCAGCAGCCAATCGAAAGGCGTCCTCTTGAAGGCTTTGTGCGTCAATAAAATATTTTTCTGTCATGACTTGTGTTCATCGAATAAAAAGTTGGGGCTGAGACCTTATTCGCTTACCTATTAAGAGATAGGGCTGACTACCTAGAAAAGGAAATGCGAATTGATTGATCCAGGACAAGTCTAGGACCATTCCTGGCACGTTAACATACGCCGGAAATGAAATAGGGGCTTCGACTTATTCTGCCTAATCCAACACTTAACATTAATTAACCAGCAATTTAAGGGGATGTGATTATGCCTAAACTGGCCGCAAATTTAAGTATGCTGTACACCAATTTTTATTTTCTTGATCGCTTCGAGGCAGCGGCAAAAGCGGGTTTTAAGGGCGTTGAATATCTCTTTCCCTACAACCGTGAAGCCAGCGAAATTGCCGAACTGCTGGAAAAAAACCAGCTGACGCAGGTGCTCTTTAATTTGCCTGCCGGTGATTGGCGTGCCGGTGATCGCGGAACCGCCTGCGACCCGAACCGTATCAATGAGTTTCGTGAAGGTGTCGACCTGGCGATTGAGTATGCTAAAGCGCTGGACTGCAAACAGTGTAATGCACTGGCTGGTTTGTTGCCTGAGGGCGTAAGTCCCGAGCAGGCCCACGAAACCCTTGTCGCAAATTTGAAATATGCCGCTGATAGAATGCAGACCGCTGGTGTGAGACTGCTAGCCGAAGCAATCAACACCAAGGATATGCCAGGGTTTTTCCTGAATACCAGCAAACAGGGATTTGACCTGATCAAAGAGGTCAACAGCCCTAACTTTGCCTTCCAGTACGACTGCTACCATATGCAAATCATGGAAGGGAATCTCGCCGGTACGATTAAAGAAAACCTGAAAAATATCAAGCATATCCAGATCGCCGACACGCCAGGGCGTCATGAGCCGGGAACCGGCGAAATTGATTACAAATTCCTGCTCAACTACCTCGATGAAATTGGCTACGAAGGTTGGGTCGGTTGCGAGTATATTCCCGTGGAGTTCACGGACGATGGCCTAGGCTGGATAGAAGATTGTAATATTCGCCTCTAGCAACCACGTGTAATCAATCATCAATACCGGCGCTTCAGGCGCCGGTATTCGTTTAACAGGATCAGGCATGAGCAACATAGGTTTTATCGGTACAGGTATCATGGGATTTCCCATGGCACAGCATTTACAGAAAGCAGGGCACCAACTCCTCTTATCGGAGCACCGGCGCGCGGCCCGCAGTGAACTTGTCGACGCTGGCGCAATCACCTTACCGTCCATAAAGGCTGTTGCCCAAGCCGCAGATATCATCATTACAATGGTGCCCGATACGCCCGATGTTGAGACCGTGTTGTTTGCCGATGGAGGCGTTACCGAGGGACTTTCGCCGGGCAAACTTGTCATTGATATGAGCTCAGTCTGCCCGCTGCAAACCAAAGTGTTCGCTGAAAAAATTAATGCGCTGGGTTGTGATTACCTGGATGCGCCTGTTTCTGGCGGCGAAGTCGGTGCCAAAGCCGCCAGCCTGACCATTATGGCCGGTGGGCCAGAAGCCGCTTTTGAGCGGGCAAGGCCTTTATTTGAGCTCATGGGTAAAAATATTACTCACCTGGGCGGTAACGGCGATGGCCAAACCTGTAAGGTTGCCAACCAGATTATTGTCGCACTGAATATTGAAGCCGTTAGCGAAGCCTTAACCTTTGCCGCAAAGGCCGGTGCTGATCCGGCTAAAGTGCGTGGCGCCTTAATGGGGGGCTTTGCCTCGTCGAAGGTTCTCGAGGTGCATGGCGAACGCATGGTTAATCGCACCTTCGAGCCGGGATTCCGGATTTCCCTGCACCAAAAAGACTTGAACCTGGCTTTGTCGGGCGCGCGGCAAATGGGTGTTGCTTTACCAAATGCGGCATCCGTCCAGCAGCTGTTCAATGTTTGCCGCAGCCAGGGTGGCGAAAACTGGGATCATTCAGCATTGATTCGTGCATTGGAGACGCTATCCAACTTTGAAATTAACTCGGTTTCGGTGTAGTCTTACCCCCTTTTTGTGACGCGAGAAAAATAAAGGAAAGTCATGGATCCAAGAGATACCTTAAACCGTCTGTTTGAAGCTGCTGTCGGAGCAGCTGACCCCCTGCAAGTCCTTAAGGATTACCTTCCCGAGCAGCCTAAGGGCCGCACTGTCGTAATCGGTGCCGGTAAAGCTGCTGCTTCCATGGCTAAGGCACTGGAAACACACTGGTCCGGAGAGCTTTCCGGACTGGTTGTGACCCGCTACGAGCATGGCCTGGATTGCGACTTCATTGAAGTCGTTGAAGCTGCCCACCCGGTTCCCGATGGCGCTGGTGAAGCCGTTGCCAAACGTATTCTCGAGATGGTTCAGGATTTGACAGCTGATGACCTGGTTATCTGCCTGATTTCCGGAGGTGGCTCCTCGCTGTTGGCACTGGCACCAGGCCTGACTCTCGCTGATAAGCAGCAAATCAACAAGGCGCTGCTGAAATCGGGCGCTACGATTTCCGAGATGAACTGTGTTCGCAAGCACCTCTCTGCCATCAAGGGTGGCCGCTTGGGCGCTCTCTGCGCGCCGGCCAAGGTTGTGACCCTGGGCATTTCCGATGTGCCTGGCGATGATCCGGATGTTATTGCTTCCGGCCCCACCATCGGCGACCCAACGACATCCCAGGATGCCCTGGCGATTATCAATCGCTATGGTTTTGACGTACCCCAGTCTGTTCGCGACTGGCTGGCGTCCCCTGAGTCGGAAACCGTAAAACCTGAAGATCCTCGTCTGCAGGGTTCCGAGTTCCACATGATCGCAACGCCGCAGAAAAGCCTGGAAGCTGCAGCAGCAGCGGCCAAAGAAATGGGCATTCCAAGCTTAATCCTGAGTGACTGTGTTGAAGGTGAGTCCCGCGAAATCGCTAAATTCCACGCCGCGATGGCTGAACAGGTGATCAACTACGGTCAGCCGATTGCTGCTCCCTGCGTTATCCTGTCCGGTGGTGAAACGACTGTGACGGTACGAGGCAACGGGCAGGGCGGTCGCAACGCTGAGTTCATGCTCAGCCTGCTGTGCAGTCTCAAGGGTAAGCAGCGCGTTTATGCGGTTGCAGCCGATACCGATGGCATCGACGGCACCGAGGATAATGCTGGCGCTATCCTGACGCCTGATAGCTTCCAGCGTGCCATCGACGCTGGCCTGGATTTGAACGCCATGCTCGATAACAACGACGGTTATAACGTTTTCAAAGCGCTGGATAACCTGATTATTACGGGCCAAACCCGTACCAACGTGAACGATTTCCGCGCTATTTTAATTACTGACTGAGTCTAATTTTATGTCTTTTAAACACACCAAAATTCTTTCTACGCTGGGGCCAGCAACCTCCAGCCTGGAAAAAATTTGCGCCCTGATCGAAGCCGGCGCGAATGTTTTCCGTATCAACTTCAGCCATGGCAGCCATGAAGAACATGCCCAGCGTATCCAGTGGGTACGTGAAGCGGGCGAAAAGCTGGGCAAGCCTGTCGGTGTCCTGATGGATCTGCAGGGGCCTAAATTCCGTGTTGGCGTTTTTGAGAACGGCCCGGTAAAACTGGAAGTCGGCGCCAAGTTCACTCTGGATACCGATCCAACGCCTGGCAACGTTAACCGCGTTTGTTTCCCGCACCCTGAGGCCATTGGCTCCCTGAGCGTTGGTTCTGAGGTTTTTCTGGACGATGGCAACCTGCGCCTGGTGGTTACTGAGGCAGCCGACGATCGCGTGGTTACTGAAGTTGTGGTTGGTGGCGAACTCAGCGAGCGTAAAGGCGTCAACATGCCCGGCAACCTGGGTAAAGTTAACCCGCTGACTGAAAAGGACCTGATCGACCTTGAGTTCGGTTTGAGCCAGAACGTTGATTGGGTAGCGCTGTCCTTCGTACAAACGCCAGCCGATATTGTTCACGCAAAAGAACTGATTGCTGGCCGTGCTACCCTGGTGGCTAAAATTGAAAAGCCTTCTGCGGTTGAGCAATTTGAAGAAATTGTTAAGGTGACCGATGCGATCATGATTGCACGTGGTGACCTGGGCGTTGAGATGCCTCCACACGAGGTTCCAGGCCTGCAAAAAATGATGATCAAGGTATCCCGCCAGTACGGCAGACCTGTCATTGTAGCAACGCAGATGTTGGAATCCATGCGCGACAAGCCGCGTCCAACCCGCGCGGAAGTGAGTGACGTAGCCAACGCTGTTTATGAGGGTGCTGATGCGGTTATGCTGTCGGCAGAAACAGCTTCCGGCGATTTCCCCATTGAAGCTGTGACCATGATGAGCGATATCATTCGTCAGGTTGAAGCCGATCCGCTTTACCACCAAATTCTGGATACTACTGAGCCGGTATCAGAGCCAACCGTAGAGAGCGCCATTGGTCTTGCCCTGCAAAGCACCACGCATTTGCTCGATATTTCTGCGATCATCAATTACACCTCGTCAGGCTTTTCCACACTGCAGGCGTCTCGCGAGCGTCCAGCTGCGCCAATCCTGTCACTTTCGCACAGCCACGAAACGGCACGTCGCCTTTCGCTGGTTTGGGGTGTTTACCCACTCTATAGTGACAAGTTCGAACTGCAGTCCGAGATGGTTGATTTCGCCTTGGCCAAAGCCGTAGAAGCTGGCTTCTCTAAGCCTGGCGACAAAACGGTCATCACTGCGGGTGTTCCTTTCGGTGTACCTGGCACAACGAATATGCTGCGTATTGAAACCGTAAAATAAGCGGTTTTTATTCGGGTAATTCGGCAACCCCTGCTCAGCTACTGTGCAGGGGTTGTTTTTTTTAAGGCTGGAGTGATACTAGTAGCATCGATAATCGGGAAAGTGCTTCGGGCTTTCCGTCAAACAAACGAGAAAATTGATTCATGAGTAGCGAGCTGTTGACCGTAAAGGTTGCTAAAAGAGCGGAAGAGGCCAAAGATATTATTACCCTGGAGTTGGTGGACCCGGAGGGCAAAGCGTTGCCAGCATTTACGGCCGGTTCCCATATCGATGTACACCTGCCCAATACAGGAAATATCCGCCAATACTCACTCTGGAATGATCCCGCCGAAACACATCGCTATTGCCTGGGCGTTCTGCGTGACCCGGAGAGCCGTGGCGGCTCACTGGAGATGCACGGAGCTATCAGGGAGGGGAATACGCTAAAAATCAGCCATCCTCGTAATCATTTTCATCTTCAGGAGAATCCCGAACGCTTTATCCTTCTTGCTGGTGGTATTGGCATTACACCGTTACTCAGTATGGCTCAACGGCTTCACTCGATCGGCAAGGATTTTGAACTCCATTACTGTTCTCGCAGTAAAGAGCGGACGGCCTTTTTCGACCTGATTAAGAACAGCGATTTCAAATCACGGGTTAAATTTCACTTTGATGACGGGGGTTCCGAGCAGCTGCTTGATATTCCTGCCCTGGTTGGCCGCCAGCCAGAGGGAACCCACCTTTATGTTTGTGGCCCACAGGGATTTATGAATGCGGTCATCAACGCCGCATCGGTGTGGGATCCAACCATGATACATCGGGAGTATTTCACCGTTCAGGAAGATCATGAGCACGACTCCGGCTTTAAAGTTATGATTAACAGTACCGGCCAACTCATTGATATACCTGAAGACTCAACCATTACTGAAGTGCTTGAACAGCACGGAATTAATATTCCCGTATCCTGCGAACAAGGCGTTTGCGGCACCTGTATGACCTCTGTGATTGAGGGTGAGATCGAGCATCACGACTATTTCCTGACTGATCCTGAAAAAGAAGCCGGTGATGTCATCCTGCCTTGCTGCTCACGGGCCAAAGGCACTCTGGTGCTGGATATTTAAGCGGATTCGATCCTAAAAACAGAAAACCGTACCTGAATGCAGGTACGGTTTTTTTATGCGTAAGATAACGAGGAATAAAGCATGAAACAGGCGTTATTGTTATCGCTGGCCGTTTTCCTGTGTGCGTGCGGTACTTCCGAGGGCGACTCGGAAAAAAAAGAAGCCCCCCAACAAAAGCTCCCCGAAGAAACCAGCATTGATGTTTCAATGGTTGAAGCCGTTATTTTGGAGCGCTGCGCAACCTGTCATTCAGCAAAGCCGACAGATAATGTGTTTAAGGTGGCGCCTTCAAACGTCATGTTCGATACGTTGGAACAAATGCAGCGTTATGCAGCCAGAATCCGCGCCAGGGCAGTTGATACCCAGACCATGCCCTTTATGAATAAAACCAATATGACGGATGAGGAGCGTGTTCTGCTTGACCGTTGGGTGAGGGCAGGCGCTCCTGTTAACTAGCAGTCGTTGATTCGCACATAACCGACTGAAAATAAAGCTAATCCCGCCGTAATTCATCCTTAACGGCGATTGGAGTCGGGTAACGGAATACCACCAAATAGGAGGAGGCCAGGAAGGTGAGGATTGCGGTTGCCTGTATAAGCGCAGAGGCTCTTTCGCCGATCAGTGCAATGCTGGTGGCAATATAGGCAATCAATAAAGAAAATTCACTGATCTGGCCAAGCCTGAAACCGATTTCCCAGGCTAACTGGTTTGTTTCGCTGATCCTGGATAACAGTAAGCGGAATGTTACCGGCTTAACCACCATGATAAGGGTTGCCAAAAGCACCGCCGGAAGCATGATTTCGCCAAGCAGCCCCAGGTTGAACCCAGCGCCAATGGAGAAAAAGAACAGGATCAGGAAAAAGTCTCGCAAGGGTTTGAGGCTGATCGCAATAAATTGTGCGATTGGGCTGGTTGCCACAGCGATACCGGCAATAAAAGCCCCAATTTCAGATGACAGGCCCATCACTTCGGCAAGCTCAGCCAGCCCCAGGCACCAGCCGATCGCGATTAAAAAGATATATTCCTGAAATCGGTCGAAACGCTGAATCAGCGGTAAAAGCACATATTTTACAAAAACAATCGCGACGCCAATAAGAATCGGCAGGGACACGATCGACCACAAATATTGGTTAAGCGAAGCTTCTCCGGTCTCATTGGTATAAAGCACCAACAGTACAAAAATAGCGATTAAATCCTGTAACAACAGTAAGCCAACCACAAGTTCGCCTGTGTGGCGGTGGTGTAAGACCGTGGTTGGTAGCAATTTAATGCCGATAATCGTGCTGGAAAACATCATGGCGATCCCGATCACCAGGCTTTCCATATGATTGAAGCCAAATAGCTGTGCGAGGCCATAGCTCATTCCGGCAAATACAGCCGAACTGATTAAAGCGACAAAGGTCGCTTTTTTTAACATGATGATCATGTTTTTAGGCTGCATATCGAGCCCGAGCAGGAACAACAGAAAGATAATGCCGATTTTGGATATATCGGTCAGCAGGTCGGTGTTGGTTATGAACTCAAATCCGAAGGGGCCTAAGAGTGCGCCTAGTGCAATATAGGCGACCAGGAGAGGCTGGCGCGTATAAAGCGCTATCGATGCGAGTACTGCGGCGCCGCTAAAAATAAGGAAAAAGGAGAATGCGATCGTCCCGTGTTCCGCCATGACCTGAGCTGGTTTCCTGTGTTGTTGTTATTAGATTTTTATTCGCTCTAGTGTACGAAATTGAGTTGGTAGCGAAAAGAAAGGCCGCGCAATTTATCGCTTTTACGGGCTGATCTGTTGGATATCATTTGGCCCGTTTTCCTGTTTTTACACCGACATCGACAAAAAATTTCATCAAAAAACACACGCCTTTCGTTAATTCATAAGCTTACGTGTAAGTACTCACTATCTGTTTGTGCTTTTATTAAATTCAATATGAGAGATATCTCATCAAATGAGCTATCTCTCACCGCAATTAAATGAGAGATATCTCATTTAATGAAAGATGTCTCATTTTGTTTTATGCTTTCTCAACCGTAAAAATACTCACGAGCATTTGGAAAACAAAAATGAGCGCTCAGAATGAAGAGGGAAAACCCCTTAAGGATCAACTAAAGTCGGAAACACGCCGCAGACTTGTAGAGGCAGGCACCCGGGCCTTTGCCAAATTTGGCTATCACGGAATGAAGGTAGCGGCAGTAGCGCGTGAGGCCGGAATCGCAAACGGAACCTTTTATCTGCATTTTAAGGACAAGCAGGAGCTGTTTCTTGAAATACTGCGGTCGGCTGTTGGCAAGCTTGCTTCAGGCTTATTTGCCGTACACGGCTATGGTGAAACAAGCTCGAATGCAGAGCGCGACGAAATCGCTGTCGTTTTTGAATTTGCGGAACAAAATCGTGATTTGATGCGGATTGCGCTGAATACGGATTCGAGCGAATTATTAAAAGGCGTTGATATTTTTGCACCCATTGTTGAGATGCGTGTAAAGCAGCTCAAGAAAGGTGCGGAAAACGGCAACCTAAACCGAAGTATCAATCCCTTGATTGCAGCCCGTGCAGAAATCGGGATGATGCTGAGCGTCATACTTTGGTGGCTCGACAACAGGGAAAAGGCATCGAAACAGGACCTAATCGAGACCCTGACGATTCTCAGGCGTTCATGGTCGGTTTCAGATTCAAACGTCGATGATATCGACGCAATGCTGGCACAATGGGATACACGGCTGTAAATCCCTGGTCGTCCATCCCAAAAGCAGGGTAATTTCATACAAGGTATAACCATAATATTTCCTGTAATCTTTATTACAGGAAATTAGATGCTTGTATCTGGTGTTTACTGAGTAAAAGATGGTTCTACTCTAAAAGTCGAGGGCATGTCATAAATACCTAGGTTTTTAACTGATACTAATTTTCTAGGAACTTATCCGCATCGAATTATTTTATTTCTCCAAAGTCACCGGTGTTACAAATCCAGGCGGCTTGATGGCAAGAACCGAACAATCAAGCTGGTTAAGAATGTTTTCAGCTGTATTGCCAATAAAAAACCCGGGAATACCAGTACGGGCAACTGTCCCCATGACGACTAGATCTGCTTTGATTTTCTCTGTAAGTTCTGGAACTTTTTTTCTGGGATAGCCTTTAACCAGGTGCTTTTCCGGTTTGATATATTCCAGGGCATCTTGCCCTAGCCTATCAAATACCTTTTCAACCAGTGCGTCCAGGTTCTGAGCATGTTGCTGCTCCACTCCTTTCACATAAGCAACAACTTCCTCCTCCGGTCTTGCTATGAAACCGCTTCTCAATGCGCTTTCACCTATAGCATTCCACACATCAACGATATGCAACTCGGAAGAGCCTGCAAGTGCCAGCGTACCCGCTATTTCGAGAATATCATTGTTGAGTAGACTTCTGATTTTTAACTCATCTGGCGGATAGTTATCACTGACATCAACGGCAGCCAATATACGCTGACAGGTCTGAGCTGAGGTTGGTTTGATCAGCCATACCGGACATGGGCAGTTACGCAGCAAGTGCATATCATTACTTCCGAACAAACGGTTTACCAGCCCCCCACTTTCAACCGTCTTGAGTACTAAGTCATGTTCGTTATCAAGGACTTCACGGATGACGGTTATAAAAAATATACCTGCCAGCACCACAGGTTTGATTTTGACTCTTTTACTCCAAGGAGCCACCAATTCCTCCAATCGTTTTTGATGCGCTCCAACAATCTTTGCCTGGAGTTTTTCAGATGACAGGAAGTTTACAGATAACTCTGCGTAAGCGGGTATTTGATCAATTACTTCAATTACAGTAAGACTCGCCTGATGGTTTTCTGCTAATTTCGCAGCCTGTTCCAAGGTCGCATTGTCTCTTGAACCATTGTCGACCACACAAAGAATACTTTTGAAATGCTGCATAATACCCCCCAGATAATCGTCTTATGTTTATAAACAATTATTAACTTGCTGACTAATTGTAGCGCGTCAGAATATTTCTACGTTCAATTCGAGATAACTCTTTTTCCCTATTTTACGCACCGTGAAAAGGTCGGTTCTCTGCTTTTAATGACGTCAGCTATCAATTGACAGTATTCATATGGCTAATGAGATCTAAAGTTTTACAGGAGTATGCCCACTCGTTGTCATACCAGGCGACAACTTTGACGAAATTTGGATTCAGGGAGATTCCCGCACCTGCATCAAAGATGCTTGTACAAGCATCTCCAATGAAGTCAGATGAAACAACATGGTCTTCGGTATAACCCAGAACTCCCTTCATCGGACCCTCCGAAGCCGCTTTCATCGCCTCTTTTATTGTGTCGTAAGAAGCGGCCTTTTCAATCCGGCAGGTTAAATCGACGACCGATACATTTTGTACAGGCACACGAAAAGCCATTCCGGTAAGCTTGCCTTCGAGCTCTGGAATCACCTTGCCAACAGCTTTAGCCGCACCCGTTGAGGCAGGAATAATATTGACAGATGCGGCACGCCCGCTTCGCCACTTTTTGCCTCCAGGCCCGTCAGCCACGTTCTGTGACGGCGTAACTGCATGCACGGTGGTCATCAGTCCTTCCAAAATGCCAAAATTATCGTGAAGCACTTTTGATATGGGTGCCAGGCAGTTTGTCGTACAGGATGCATTTGAAACGATGCTCATCTCTGGTTTATAGCTTTTATGGTTAACGCCCATCACGAGCATGGGTGTGTCATCGTCTGAAGGCGCCGAGATAACGACACGCCGTGCGCCAGCGTCGATGTGTGCTTGAGCCAGC
Organism: Pseudomonadales bacterium; assembly: GCA_041395865.1. Classification (GTDB taxonomy): domain Bacteria; phylum Pseudomonadota; class Gammaproteobacteria; order Pseudomonadales; family IMCC2047; genus IMCC2047. The sequence continues at coordinate 260,849 of JAWKZQ010000003.1, read as the reverse complement.
TCTGTACGCTTGAATTTTCCCGTAGCGTCAACAATGTATTCGGCTGAACATGCCGACCAGGGAATGTTGGCAGGCGATTTCTCGCTGAAAACAGCAATCTCGCTTTTGCCTACGATGATACTTTTATCGGTTGCGGACACGTCTTCCTGCATGCGGCCGTGGACTGAGTCATATTTAAGCAGGTATGCCATATTGGCAGGTTCCAGGAAAGGATCGTTGATCCCGACAACCTGTATATCATCCCTGTTTAAAGACGCTCGTAGAATGAGGCGCCCTATTCTTCCGAACCCATTGATACCGACCTTAATACTCATTTTATCCCTCCTTTCCTTGGTACAAGGTTTCCTTAGTTAGACCAAAAACTTTTCAAATGGCACGACTGGAAACTTAATTTTGAGCAATATGTTTTGTATCTTCCCAAACTATCGAACTGTGTTGGATTGCCAGTCCGCTCATCCTGCAGACAATTTATGGCCGCTTCGCAAACGCCGAACATCAATGATGTTGGGTAATTGCTGTATACGCGTAAAGAGTCTGCTCAAATCCTCCAGGCCACTTACTTCCAGTGTAATAGACAGTCGGGTTACACCAGCTTTTGGGTCTGTTCGGGTATTGATCGCCAGTACGTTGGTTTTCTCGCTACCCAGCACACCGGTAACATCCATCAGCACACCAGAGCGATCCCAGGCCAGAATCTCGATATCAACCGTATATTGCGCACGCGCCTGATCCCCCCACGCCACCTCAATAATGCGCTGTGGTTCTTCCAGGTGAAGTTGCAGAACGTTCGGACAGCCCTGGCGGTGAACCGTAACGCCACGGCCATGTGTTATAAAGCCAACAATGGGCTCCCCAGGCACAGGATGGCAACAGTTGGCCATGTTGGTCTTGAGATTACCTACGCCGAGAACGGTGATATCAGAGCTGCCCTTATCAAGCATTCGCCGGGGTTTGGCCAGCAATCGATCAAGCTGTTCCCGATCATCACTTTCACCAAATAACTGCTGCGCGCGGCCTAACAGCACGCCAATACGAAGGTCGCCAGCCCCTAAGGCTGCATACATATCATCAGCGCTATGGTAATTGACCTTTCGCGCCAGGCGATCAATGTCCATGTCTCCCAGGTCAAGGCGCTTTAACTCCCGATCGAAAAGTGCCCGGCCCTCCTCGAGATTCTGTTCACGGGCCTGCTCCTTAAACCAGGATTTAATTTTAGAGCGTGCACGGGCGGTGGCGATATAGCCAAGGCTTGGATTAAGCCAATCACGACTCGGCCCTCCTTTTTTAGTGGTAAGGATCTCAACTTTATCCCCCGTTTTAAGCTTATAGGTCAGGGGGACAATACGCCCATTGACCTTGGCGCTGCGGCAATGATGCCCTACCTCGGTATGCACCCGGTAGGCGAAGTCGATGGGCGTAGCCACAAGAGGCAAGTTGATAACCTGCCCATCCGGTGTGAAGACATAAATCTGATCCGGCGCCACATCTGTGCTGAAGCTTGCGCGCAGGCCACCCGGGTCACCAATTTCCTCCTGCCACTCTAATACCTGGCGCAGCCAGGCGAGTTTTTCTTCATAGCTGTAGCTTTTGACTTTCGTGTCATGCCCTTTATAACGCCAGTGAGCACAGACACCGAGTTCCGCTTTTTCGTGCATGGCAAAAGTGCGAATCTGAATTTCCAGTAGCTTGTTCTCGGGGCCGTTTACCGTTGTGTGAAGTGAGCGGTAACCGTTTGGCTTGGGATTAGCCAGGTAATCGTCGAACTCGCCGGGTACATGCTGCCAGCGTGAGTGAACCAGCCCCAACGCGGTGTAACAGTCAGCGACCTCAGGCACAAGAACTCTCACCGCACGGATATCGTGTACCTGATCGAAGCTGATGTCTTTCCGCTTCATCTTCCGCCAAATCGAATAGATATGTTTGGCACGCCCCCTGACTTCATAGGGCGTGATTCCCTGCGCCTCTAACATTGCCTCCAGGGTCTTCACTGTTTCAGCAATGTATCGGTCTCGGTCATTGCGTTTTTCATCCAGTTGGCGGGCGATGGTCTTGTATTCTTCTGCGTGAAGATATCGGAAAGATAAATCCTCCAGCTCCCACTTGAGTTGGCCAATTCCCAAACGGTGTGCCAGAGGCGCATAGATATCGAATACCTCATGGGCCACCCGTTGTTGCTTTTCGTCAGGCTCATTTTTTACGTGACGTAGCGCACAGGTACGCTCGGCTATTTTGATCAGGGCAACGCGCACGTCGTCGATCATATTAACCAACAATTTCCGGATATTTTCCTGCTGGTTATATTGACTCATTTTATGGCCAGTCACTTGAAGTGTGCTGATAGCGGCCATCTGCAAAACCCCTTTGATAAGGCGGGAAACCTCTTCGCCGAACTCCCTGGACACGGCATCAACATCAAGGAGCCCTTCACGAACAGCACGGTACAGAACAGCAGCCTCCAGGGCCGTTTGATCCTGTTTCAGTTCTGCCAGTATGTTTGCCATTTCAAGCCCCATTCGGAAGCTCGAGTAGTTATGATGCTCTGCGTTTTCGGCGTGCGGGGACTCCCCGGCGAGTTTTTCCGCTAACAGACAGGCACGGCGCAACACCTCGGGATCACGCAGATTGACGTTCTTCTGCAGCTGTTGCATCCATTGATCAATATCGACCTGTCCCGTTTCCATTAGAGGCTGACCCTGGTGGATTTTAACCATAGCATGATGTCCCTTATCGTCTTACTTAAGCGGTATCAAAATAAGGAAGCGAAGATTAGAGCCTCCAATACCATAAGCCAGTGGTATGCCGATGGCCAGCGTGCTGTCCTCACTTTAATCAATCAGCGGAATAGGTGACGTAATTTTATCAGGTTCAGCTATTCGTATGTGTATCGCACGCTTGCAGCTATGCTGAAACAATGCAAATAGATGACATGGCACACATCCCTTTGCTTAGTGGCAACAAAGGCGACATTGCGTCGGTATAAACACCTGACAGAGGCAGTGATATTGTTTTATTTCAATGCCTTACCGGTGAGTTTTAAGTGAAATATTTTGTTCGATTTCATCAAGCCGCCAACATTACGCTAAACATTATGACAGCTTCTGAAACCACCCCCACCTGGCAGTGGCTGAAAAAATGTTCTGCCACTGCAACGTCGTAACAGTTTTGGGCTCGAGTTAGCCGGCAGGCCCTCTTTAGTCAGACCCGCTCACAGCGTTTACATGCCTCGCTGGTAACTCAGAAGAGAAACTGAACACCGGCACTGATACTGCGGCCATTGCCCGGCAGAAAGCTGGGCTGGTTAGCCCCGGACTGGTTGCGGATCACAAAGGCTGAGGCGTATTCCTCATCCAGCAGATTGTCCACCCGGACAAAGGCCCGCCACTCGGCTGCCGCCGCATAGTCGAGTTCAAGGCCCCACAGGGCATAGCTGTCCTGTTCCAGGCTGTTGGCATGATCCACCTGGGTATCGCTTGGCAACCAGCGCAGATTGGCGCTGATATCCAAGCTATGCCAACGGTAACCCAGCTCCGCAGTGATCAGGTGCTCGGGAATGCCGGCAATTCGGTTACTGTCGTAGATACCGCCATCGAAGCGGAAGTCGCTGTAGTTCCAGGCCATCCGGTAGTGTAATTGATCGCCTCCCTGCAGACCCAGTTCAATTCCCTGGTGAATGGTGTCGTCGCTGTAATTTCTGGTGAGCCCACGGCCTCCGACCATATCGGCGCTGGAAATCAGCTCATTTTCCAGCTCGCTGCGATAGATGGCGAGGTCCCAGTTGAGGTAATCATTGATATACCCCTGCCCTCCCACCTCCAGGGTTACGGCCTGTTGCAGCTCCAAATCGGTCAAGGCAAGAACCGCCATCGCCGGGTTGTTTGGCGCAACCGTAACCGCAGTGATTTCCCAGAACGTGGGGGCCTCGCTGGACGTACTGAGATTGGCGAACCAACGCTGATTTTCCGTTGCTCGGAAATTAAGCCCGATACTGATATTCCCTTCATTCCAGCATTGGTCAAGCTCGTCGTTGTTGAGTCGGTTCAGCACGTCTCGGCAAGCGCGGTTCCAGCGCAACTGGCTGTCCAATGATAAGCGTTTGTTAAAAGGGTGATGAATCAACAGCGACAGGTTATTATTGGCAGCTTCCATATCCAGGTCGCCAAACTGCTGCAGTTTGCTGCCATTAGCCGGATTGTTGGCATGATAGTTCCGCTGCATGTCGCTGTAATCCAGGCTGGCTGCCAATTGCAGCTCTGTAGCTCCCAGTTTGAAATCATATTCCCACAACAGCCCCAGGGTATCGCTTTGCGTATCCGCATGGCTGAGCGGGTCGGTAAAGATATCGTCCGTTTGCTGCGCATAAATCCCAAGCGTATGTAGCCTGTCAGCGCCAGTTTGCCATTGTGTTTTATTAGCGAGGCGAAGTTGTTCGGTTTCGCGATACGGATCGCGTTTGTACACGTTCAGCAGATTGTCCAGCGGCGTATTCCCGTCACCCATCACGCCTTTGGGATCGCTGGTGACCCGGTCTTTGGGCACAACGAAAGGAATATCGAACGCCAGGTCGGTGTAGCTCAGATAGAAACGGCTGTACAGCTCATCGGAAAGTTGCAGACCGACATTGGAATGCAGCGCTTGGCGCTTGCCTTCGGAATGGTGACGGAAACCGCCGTAGCTGTCGGCGCTGGCGCTAAGATGGAAATCACCGTTTGTCAGCTTGTGATTCAGGATCGCCTGCCCACCATAACGCTCGTAGCTACCCGCCTCAAACCGAATGCGATGTTGCTCACTGCCACCGTATTGCGGAATGAAATTAAGGCTGCCGCCCAAGGTGATAGCCCCAGCCTCACGGGCATTCGCACCACGGCGGATAGCGATCAGAGCGCTGTCCCGTGGCTCAAGGGTGCCGATCACAAAGGAACCGTCCGCTTCGTTAAGCGGCAAACCATCTTGCAGCAACAGTACACCACGATTAACCGGATTACTCTGAATACCTGATCCACGAATATTCAGGCGGGGTTGATCGATGCCACCAAAAAAATCCTGTAGCACAAGACCAGGCTGGTAGTTTAGCGCATCGCTGAGGGTGCTCAGGCGAGATTCCTGTTGCGGTGTGATCAGGTTTGTACCACCGGCGGTTTGCTGCAATTCGGCGGCCACCGCATGCCCCTGTTGCTTTTCAATAGGGGCTGTAACCTCGATGGTTTCCATGGCAGAGGCCAGGGTTGGCTGTATTGCCAGGCCGACAACCAGCCACAGGCAAGTGGTGGGGACTCGATACATATCAGTTACTCCTATAAAGAAGGTGCTACCAGGTGATGTAGAACATGCCCTTTGCCAGCAGGACGATCAGAACCATGTGGCAGAAGACACTGAGGTGAATGAATTTGAAACGAAATGAAGTCATCCGGTTACGCAGGGAGAGCGACATGGCGCAGATGAAATGGATCAGCACGCTGATGGCGATGGCGATTTTTAATGTCAGCAGGGTGCTGAAGCTGGTCTGGAACAAGGATTCCAGCCCGCCGAGATGCAACCAGGCCATGTAGCCACCCGAAATAAATATGAACAGCACCACCGGCGGCATCAGGCGACGGGCACGCTGCATGATGCCCTGCTGGATAGCGCGCATCGACTCTTTTGGAACTCTGGTGCGGGCGCTTTCCAGAATCAGGACTTCGAAAAACACCGCTCCGATGAAAACAAAGGCCAGCAACAGATGCAGGGTATGTACCAAGCCGTAGCTCATAAGTAACTCTCTCTCAATGGGTTATCTACATTGGGTCAAGCAGGACATCGCCGATCGGCTCAACTAGCCGGTGACTGGTTTTATTCTCCAGCAGCAGACAGCGCTGGGTTAGAGCCTGCAATTCATCAGGATGGTGACTGACGTAAACCAAGGCGCAGTTGAGATTCTGTAGCAGGCGATCGCAGAGCTCAGTCAACTCCTGGCGCAGGGCAGGATCCAGAGCGCTAAAGGGCTCATCCAGCAGTAGCAGGTCCGGCTGCAGGGCGAACGCCCGAGCAAGAGAAACCCTTTGCGCCATGCCGCCGGACAGGGAAGCTGGATACGTACCTGCCCGCTGCATGGGCAAATTCAGGTGCGGTAGCCAGGCCTCAGCCTGTGCACGCGCCAGCTTCCTGCTCAAACCCCGAGCCTGCAGCGGCAAGACAATATTGTCGATGACGCTAAGCCATGGCAGCAGGCGCGGCTCCTGGAACACGTAACCGATGCGCTGAAAACTGTTTTCGTGTTTACCGACACGGATCGGCAACAAGCCGGCAATCGCCTGTAGCACACTAGTTTTCCCTACTCCGCTGGGTCCAATCAGGCCAACACGTTCACCGGGCTTAAGAACGAAATTGAAATCCACCAGCACTGGATTGCCGCCTGGCGCAAGGGTCACTTGATCAAGTCGCAGCATAAGCAGGCTCCTGCTGCCAGCGGGTGAGGCGATGCTGCAGTGGTTGCAGCAACAACCATTCGAGCAGAGCGACCAGTAACAGTACCAGCAGCACCCAGGCGTAGAGTTGATGGCTGTCGAAATTACTGCGCGCGGTGGCGATGGCGTACCCTATGCCCTGTTCGCTGCCCAGCACTTCTGCCAGCACCACAATTCGCACCGCATTACAAAGGGCGATCAGCAAAGCGGCACAGAGCGGCGCGGCAATAGCTGGAATGTAAAAGCGGTTAAGGCGCTGCCACAGAGAAAACTGGTAGACGCGAACCACCTCCTGCAATCTCGGATCGATGGCGCGAATTGCCTTTTCGGTATTCACATAGATGCCCGGCGCCAACAGCACGACGGTGATAAAAATCACCATCTCATTTCCAAGCCCAAACCAGAGCATCGCCAGGACGACCAGAATCACAGGGGGAATCGACATCAATAACCAGCGCAGCGGTGAGACCAGCAAACGCACCGTAGCATTGAAGCCTGCTGCCAGACCGAGCGCAAAACCACAACCGGCGCCGAGTAGAATACCCACCAGCACACGTTGCAATGAAATCCAGATCTGTTGTCGGGCCTGGGCGTCACTGAGCAGTTGCAACAGGGCTCTGTAAGCCTGTTCGGGTGTGGCGATAATCAACTCACCCAGCTGCTCAGCGGCCAGGTGCCAGCCGAGCAATAACAGCAGAATGCCGCTGCTGGGAAATAGGATGTATTTCGTGGTTTTCATCGACCGTAAAACTCTGCCGCCGGTAATCGACCACCGATCTTGTTTGGGTCCAGTTTGGCAACTTGACGGAAAAAGGCTTCCAGCTCACCACGCACTTCGCTAGCCGACCGGCTTTTCAGGCCGTTGTGGCGTAATGCTTCGATGGCCGCTTTAACGGGCGTCTGAGGCAAGTACTTGTGAGCCAATTGGGCACATTCATCAATATGCTCCTGACACCAACCGGCTGCCTCTGTGTAGGCGACGGAGATTGCTTGTTGCAACTGTGGCTGCCCGGCCAGCAGTCGGGTTGCCATTAACCCGGCCTGAGGCAGGTGAGGCTGCTCCGGAAACTGTTCGGCCCAGAGCGCACTCAGCTCAATGGCCCGGTATAGCGGTTGATCGCCACGCTGTTGATTACGCATTAGTAGTACGGAAACAGCCGGTTCCGGTAACACAGCATGGTTGGCTTTTTCGGCCATTACCATCTGAACAGCATTCATGGCATTGGCGACATAGTGTACTTGGAAGCTTTGATCTGCAGGCAGCTGCATCGCCTCACTGAGGCGGCGAAAAATGATATCGGGCATATCATTGCGAAAAGGAATCAATAGCGCTTGATCTTGCAACTGTTTTAAACGCGTGACCTGCGGATCGCGGCTCACCAGCCATAACAGGCCCCAAACCGACACGTTGAGCAACTTGACCGACTCTCCCCGGTTGTAGAACATCGCCGCCACATTGGTGGGAACGGCGCTGGCGTGAGCCTGACCGCTAACCACCAGGGCCCGTAACTGGTCAGGATTCTGCCAGTGGCGGAAACGCACCTTGGCGGCATAGTCCTCCAACGCGCCGCTTTCAATCATGCGAAACAGGGGGTAACTGACAATTGCCGCGGGGCCTGCCAGTATCAGCTCGTCTCGCCGAGGAGCCTCATCAGTGGCCTGGGCTGTCAATGGAGGCAGCAGCAAACCAAGCAATAAAAATAATACACGCATCACCTTCGCCTATATTGCAAATGAGAATGATTAATATTTAATGTATTATCTATCCAGATCTCACCCGTCCAAATGACATTTGTCACATAGGCACCATGTCCAAATCATTGTTTGATTATTTACGCCGTAATTACCTGTTTCAGGAGCTTAGTGCTGCCGAGCTGGAGCCACTGGCTGCTGTATCCAGCCTGAAGCGTTACTCGCCGGGGGAGCACTTGTTTTGTTTTGAGGACGAGGCGGAATACACCTATCTACTGGTGAGTGGACAGGTGGCTGTATATCGCTGGACACCGGAGGGTGAAGAGAAGATTTTCCATACGCTTAGGCAAGGGCAATTGGTTGCAGAAGCCGCAATGTTTATGTGCCATGGCCGCTATCCGATGTACGCTCGGGCGGATGAGGTGACGGAAGCTTACGCCATCCCGAGGAATGCCCTGCAACGGATTTGTCTGGCAAAACCGGAAGTGGCGGTCAAGTTGCTGGAGACCTTGGGACTGCGTTTGTTTTCTCTGGTGAATCGGGTTGACCAGCTCTCCACAAGCAGTGCGGGACGGCGCCTGGTGGCCTGGATGGCTGATCGTTGCAAGCAACAGTTGTTGCCGGTGGCGCTACCAATTAACCGTCAGCAGCTCGCTGTACAGCTGGGTATTGCGCCGGAAACCTTATCCCGATTATTAAATAAATACCGGGCTGCCGGGCTGATCAGCGGCCAGCGTGGCCAGTTTCTTGTAGAAGACTTGAACGGGTTGCTGTCACTTGAGGATTTGCCGCCGTAATCTGCTGTCAGCTAATGAGCAGACTTCTATGTTGTAACCCACTATGGTTTAGCAAAAGCCGACCAGCCCTTCTCTTTCAGGCGGCTCACCCGCTCCCTTTTTGCCCTTGATGCCGTGGACGGTTATGGGTCCGGCGACTGTGTGCTCTTTGAACTCATGACCTGCCGGTATTACGAGCCGGGCAAGCTCCATGTCCCTGGTCTTGATAATGACCTTAGTTTTTTCTGCGGGCATGTCGTTGGCCCAGGTGTTTAAATCAACAATCTCATTTGCTAGGTAGCCATTCCTTCTCTTCTTGCTAAGCTCTGCCCAGGGTATTTACCAACTCCTCCAAATGCGGGAGCAGCTCTGACCGCTGCTGCACATGAAAAATATAACGTGGTATCTCGTGTTCGGTGGTTTGAGCCATAAAAGGAGCACCCCAGAAACTTAGCAACGCTTCTGTTTCGCCGCTCACCTGGCTATCGGCAAGAATGAAAGAAACGGGATTGTTAATACTGCACCACTGGGGTTCCTGGATTTTTGAGGAAAAATTAGTGCGCCGAACCATGGGATAAACAGTTTCCTCCCAGACCTTTTGTTGGCATTTATCCAACACAAATTTTATTGATGTCACTTTTTTATTTTCGAGGGCTGGTTTTAATAAAGCATCGAATAAAGGCTGCGTCCTGTACATCGAGAGGCAGAGATTGAACCAGATTGTTTCACCACACAAATTCAGCAGGAATTCTTCGTGAGTGGCGCGCAAACGGCGTGGCCCAATCAGAACGACATCTGCAGGCTTGATTGCCGAATGCAGTTTTTCAACTTGATGTGCGGTTTGGCTGACCTCCTCTGCCGTAACCTCGTTGGCCTGCGCATGGCGAAGAAAGTTGATGAACAACAGACCGACAAGAGCCAGCAGAATGAGCAAAATGGTGTGCTCGTCGACGATATGTAATAAATGCAGGATGATCGCCGCCACCGCGGCGATGATGCCCGCGATCGCATCCCATTCAAATTTAAGAAATTTTCTTAATTTCATACCTGGTTGCCTTGGCTAAACGAACCGCCTGATGTCTTCCACCTGTACCATGAAAGTATCCATTGTTTCTTCGACGTTTTTCCTTTTCCAAGCCCCAAGCACAGGGATTCGGGATTGCCAGGTTCTGGACGCCACCTCACCCAATAAAATCCAGGGTAAGAATTGCCCAAATGAGTAAACAAAGGATGGGGCAATAAAGGTTCATTGCATAACGCAATATCCCCCGATAGCCGTAGAGCTCCATAAACCCGTCGACAATTAAGTATCCCTTAATTGCAACGACCGCCAATATGGCAGCGGTAACCCAGGGAAGCGTGCTTTTATCAGCCAGGGCATAACTACCGATGGTGAGCAGAATCAGTAGCAGCCAAACGAAGGGAATACGATTAATCATTAGCGGATCACATAAACAAGTGGAAAAAGTACAACCCAAATTAAATCGATCATATGCCAGTAAGATGCTCCACTCTCGAGGCCTGTCGTATTATCGGCGCCATAGCCGCCTCGGTATAACTTGCGCGACATAATGATCAGAAACGCAACGCCCAGTAATACGTGCAATAGATGAAACCCGGTCAGCAGGAAGTACAGCATAAAGAAGCGGTTTCCGGAGAGTCCGTAACCGGCGCTACCCAGCTGCCAGAATTCCCAGCATTTTACAAACACATATATCGATGCGGCCGCAACACCCAAAAGCAGCCAGCGAGCCGCTCGAGCCTGTTGATTACGGCGATTGTCGGAAACCGCCTGCGCAACGAATCCACTGGCCGTAAGCAGCGAGATCGTATTTAATGAGACCTGCGATTGGGTGCAGGTTTGCCTGTCCTATTAAAAATGATGCCCTGTCCATATTCGCGCACCCAGCTGAAGCCAAGAAACATCAAAGCAAAGGTGGTGATTTCTATAAGAATCAGCATCCACAGCAAGATCGCCAGGCTGATCTCTGATCGACGCTTTTTTCGCAGGCGGGAACCTCATATACGGTGGATGTCATTATCTATCCTTAGCTCCATGATGAGCATTTTTGTATTAAATTGTGAATACAGCCTTCGATCTAATCCCTGAAGCCGATTCAGCCGCTTTCAAATTAACAGCCTTGCGCCATATTTTTCGGCACCAGTATTAATGGTTTTTGTTTACTTTAAGGTAGTCAAGATTTATGCCAACTCATATCTTTATGATTTATATAGGTATTTTTAAGATGATATGAATTTAACAACAGACTTGATGCTGTGTTATTAACATCAAATGTTGTTTATATGACCACCTTGGGATGATAAGCATCTATTTAAAAATAGAGCGCACGGAAAATGGTCTTCACGAGATGAGTGTCCACAGATGTACCGTACTAAGACATGCGTTTTTTTCGTTAAAAGCCGACTAGCCGTCGACTGGAAGGATATCCGCCAGGATGTCTTTACCGATATTGCCGAGATAGAAGTAACAACGCCCCGCCGCTAATCCGCACAATGACGGGCCACTCCATTTTGAAACGCAAATCCAATGACAGTGAAAACGGCCAAACCCAGTATTGAAAGCATTAGCGCCCAAAAAATATTTGCCCAAAACCGTCGCCACCCTTGAAAACCGCTAACAAGCGTTCATCTAAAAGGCTGGATATTTCGACCTGATTTTTTCGCGAAACGGAACACAATGTCCTCCTCGAGAATGAATAACCAAATTCATTTGCTTCATTTTTATCTATCGGCATGCTACAAGTTACACAAACGATAAATAATTAAGGTTTGTATTAACAAAAGTTATACCAAAAGGACTCCTGGATATCGAAGCCGTAAAGACGTTTTTTGAAAATCGTGGATACAGGCAATTTTGTCAGGGCCTCGAAAAAGCTGCACCCTGACCCGAGCGGCAATAAGTCCGAAGAGTAAAGTCCCTGGAAAGTTACCTGGGATGCGAACTCTTTGTACGCAATAAGGCGGGAGCCACCTTAACGCCAGCTGGCAGGCGTTTCATGCGTTATGCTGCCAACATGGTTCAAACACTCGAGCGAGCAAGACATGAACTTGGCGTTGCCCCCAGTTATAACAGTTCACTGACGATAGGCGGGCGTTTTGGATTATGGAGCGACCTGTTACTGGTATGGTTAAGGAAAATAAGCAACGACTTTCCTGATACGCAGATCAGGGCAGAAATCGGTTTTGAAGAAAGCCTGATGCAGAACCTGGTCGATGGCTGTCTCGATATCGGCATCATGTATACCCCACAGCACCGCCCCACGCTACAGGTCGACCTGCTACTGGAAGAAGAGCTGATTCTGGTAACGACGAACAACCTGGAGAGTCAGATGCCTTCTCCTGACAGCTATGTGCATGTCGATTGGGGGCCTGAGTTCCTGGCCCAGCTCAATTGCAGTTTGCCAGAATACAGCAGCCCCCAGATTATTGCCGGTATTGGCTGGTTAGGCCTGCAACATATCTTATCCATGGGGGGATCAGGTTTCTTTCCGCGTCGTTTGGTTCAGGGTTTCCTTCAACAGGAGGCACTCTTCCACGTACCTTCAGCCCCAAGTTTCAAGCTCCCCGCCTACCTTGTTTATCCCAGCAAACCAAGTAACCCTATGATTCCTCACGCCGTCAATGCCTTACACCAGGTTGTAACCTCGACCAAGCTCTAAACGCATCGATAGCGGTTTTGTAACCTATTGATAAAAAGCCAACACTTGAGCAACAGACACCACGTTACATATATAACATTTGTTAATACAAACCTTGATTATTTGTCGTTTGTGTAATGCTTTACATCTTTATAAAGTAAAAACGGACAATAAAAAGGGAGCGAGAACGCATGGGCTCACGCGAAACAATCACCCAGACTTAACGCTCCCGGGGTTTATATCGATTCCAAACCCCGCCGGGAAGCAACCCAATCCGTCTGTTATTCCATGGAGGTCACAATGAAACAGTACTATTACCTCGTTGAAGATATCGACAATGTCGAGCACATTTGTGATGACTTGCATAAAGTTGGTGTGGAGGATAACCAAATTCATATCGTTGGCGGCAATGCTGACGAAATTGAATCTCACCACCTGCATCAGGCAAGAGAAATTGATGAAACAGATATTGCCCGTTTTTCTGAGCGAGGTGCCCTGCTTGGCATCATTTTGGGGCTGCTATTTTTAGTCGTCGCCATTCAATACCAGCCCTTTGGTATTGAGGTGGAAGGCGTTGCGGCCGCGATGATCACGATATTGATCATCGGCTTTTGCACCTGGTGGGGAGGCATTTTCGGTGCTTATTTTATCAATTATCGAATCGCCCCATTTAAACGTGCGGTGCGCGGCAATAAATTTTTAATTATGCTCGATGTACCTGGAAATCTGAGCGATATTATCCGGGATATGATGCGCAGAACCCATGCTGAAGCGAAGTGGCTGGGGCAGAACTCAACGATTGCCAACCCCTTTCATTCTCCCGCTTCAAGTAAGCAACGGTCACTACCCTGATTCATAAACTACCCTAGGGTAGTTTATGAATTTCCCTATCTAACTTATTGATAAATAAATTTAATGCTTTAACTTAGCCAAGGCTGCTTCGGCTTCATTAACCATGGCCCCAACGAGCTGACTGGCAGAAGGCTGGCGATTAATCTGCCCGGCAACCTGTCCGGCAAATAAAGCCAATCTCTCCAGGTCGCCGGTCATTGATCGCAATGGGGAGTCGGTACTGAAAAGATAGATAGGGCGCCCCTCTTCCTCTGCAATAACCTCTCTTTCAATTTTTCCCGGATCATACCCCCAAAGAATATTATTCAGTGAATCCGTCACCTCGCTGCGAAGCACCCTGACGGGAGAGTTTGGGGGCCAGTTAATCGCGAAGGCATCGGTGTGCACCGTATCTTCGGAACGGGCTGCCAGCACCTTTTCTTTGTGCAATGCATGTGCGAATGATTCCTGGGTTGCCAGGAAAGCCGTGCCACAATGAATACCCTGTGCCCCAAGCGCCAACGCAGCAATCAAGCTGGAACCGCTAAAAAACCCGCCTGACCCCACGACCGGAATCCTGAGCGCCTGCGCCACCTGGGGCAATAAAACCAGAGAACTAACGCCCCCGTGTATATGCCCGCCTGCCTCAACGCCTTGGGCAATGACGGCATCCGCACCTGCCGCTTCGGCAGCCAAGGCCTGGCTGAGCGAACCAGCTTGATAGAGGACTTTCATGCCGGCCTCTTTGGCCTTTGCGACAATGTCCGGCATGACATCCCAGAAAAAGATCAGGGTTTCAACACCAGAATCTGCGCAGGCCGATAGTTGCTCGTCAAGCAATGCGGGCTCTGTCGCGGCGGGAATTATATTCACTCCGAAGGGCTGATCGGTTTGTTCTTTTACCTGGGCAACTTCTCGCCGGATGAGCTCCGGTGGTTCCCTGACCATGCCCAGACAGCCGAATGCACCCGAGGCGGATACAGCCGCCGCCAGTTCAGATCTTGCAACCCCTCCCATACCGGCCTGAATTATCGGGTATCGGCACCCGAGCAAATCGCAAAGAGGTGTGTGTAATGCTTTTGATAAGGTCATTGTTGATTGGCCCGCAAAGTTTCCAGTAAATAATGTTTGAGTGCTACGGCATTATTGAACGCGGTCTGCTTGGCTCCGAATACCAGGGTTATACGCCCTTTCTCGAGGCGTTGAAGCAGTAACGCAACAGCTTCAGGGTTGTGGTCAAGCTCCTGATGATAGCGTTTTTGAAATGCTGGCCACTTATCTGGTTCATGGTTAAACCAGCGGCGTAATTCTTCACTTGGGGCTAAATCCATAGCCCAGCACGTAATCTTTAATTCAGCCTTTGATACCCCGCGAGGCCAAAGACGGTCAACAAGAATACGTTGTCCGTCCCGGCTCCCGGGCGGTCTATAAGCGCGTCTTAGCCAAATTGAGGGCAATTCATTTATTCCTGTAGTAAGGATCCCCTGAGCCTGTAACAATCATATCCATTGGAATATCGTGAGCTTGAGGGTAGATGGTCGCTACCCTGGAAAAGGCTGGTCCGACACCAATGACCAGTGGTTTGTCGGGTAGTTGCGCGAGCGTCCGATCAAAATAGCCCCCACCGTAGCCCAGCCTGAAACATTCGGCATCGAAACCGACCACTGGCGCGATAACGATATCCGGCGTTAACCGTTCGCCTTCTGCGGGTACGGAAATATTCCAAACACCGGGCTCCATCTTTGTATTCGGTGTCCACTCCCGGAAAATCAACGGTTGAAACCTGGATTCAACAGCAGGTAATGCAACCCGCATTTTTTGATCGATCAACTGATAAAACCAGTCTCGCAAATCGAACTCGCCACGCATGGGCCAATAGGCGCTGATGACCAGCCCCGGATACGGCTCAATTAACGAGGATAACTCAGAGATAACACGCTTGGCACAGGGCTCAATACTGTCAAATTCCTGCATACGTAAACGTAGCAGGCGCTGGCGTTCCTGTTTTCTCCATTGGCTGACCTGTTGTTTGTCATGCGGATCAACTTCCATTGATAGGCTTTCAAACTCATGTGCATAACAGGGCGATGAGGAAAACGCTTGATGCGGATAATAATCATCAGTCATCTCAGTCTGCTCCCTTAATTTTACAAAACGGCGCAAAACGAGGCGCAGTTTTTCGCCCCGTTGTGACCGGGCCACCGGTTCCGTTTCTACGCAAGTTCACCTCTTTCCGCGGGCATCGATAAAGGCCGGCGAGTAAAAAATCAGTATCGATTTATTTTTACTCTAAAGGCATTCCAGGGATTACACAAACAACAAATAATCAAGGTTTGTATGAATAATTGTTATACAAAAAGGATGTACTGAGGATACAAAACGCCTAGGTTTGCCACGTATCCAATCGGCGGGAGGCGCAGCGGTTTAACCGCAGGGTCAACTGCTCCAGGTACGTCAGCCCCTCCTTTAAACGCCTCTCCCTACCTGGTTTCCCCAAACAAACCAACTAATACCTTGATTCCACATGCGGTAACGGTGTTACACCAGGTTGTTGCCATGGCGGAGCTGTAGCGCCTTGAAACGCCATGCCGTATTTTTTGATGAATCCAACGGCTGGACGCCACTTACTTGATATAACAATTATTCATACAAACCTTGATTATTTATCGTTTGTGCAACCCTGTCCGGCTTCATAAAGTAAACCCTTGAGAAACCTGCTCACTGTTCGGTTATCACAAGAGTTGGAGGTGATTATGAAAAAACCCTGTTAGCTTTTTTTGAGAGCCGAGTTTATAAAGCCAATGCACTTGATTTCAGTCAACTTATCTTGAGATGAACATCGGTTACTCTTGGCTTTGTTTTATCTTCCCCCACACGTTAACCGAGTAGCACTATGAAAAAAATTCTAACCGCGATTTTCCTGATAATGACAGCAACTGCCGTTCAGGCTGACGAAGGCCTTGATACATACAACACCTACTGCATGGCTTGCCATGGAACGGGAATTGGCCCGATGGCTGGAGACCAGAGTGTTTGGCAACCCCGCTTGGATGCAAAAGGGGGCGTTGACGGCCTGCTCGAAAGTGCAAAAACCGGTTTAAACGCAATGCCTCCTAAGGGCACCTGTATGAGCTGCACCGATGAACAATTGCGAGCGGCCATTGTTCATATGACCACCTTCAAATAAAACCGCTGAAGCTGTGTTGCATACTTATGCAACACAGCAATTACCCATCTGGCTGATGGAGCTCCCCAGGTTTTGAAAAGCCAATTTCTGAAAGTAACGCTAAATCGATTTGATCGAAGCGGTAGAGGCTTCCACCGTACTCTTTGATGAATTCCTGCGCCGTTTTTTGGTCCGCAAAACTGGCCAGCGTGGGCCCCATTGCGCCCTTACGGCGACTGTTGACAACATACCAGGCCTTCCGGGCATCGATATATGCTTCTGCCTGCGGGTGATCCCAGGGCGTAACGGCCATATTGTGCACAAAAACGTTTTCAACGTGGTGACTGTGCTCTGGATCCAGCAGGTAGGCAAACATATCTCTCGTTGAACAAAATTTCCGAACAGACATGTCTCCACGCTCATACAACTGTCCCTTGGGACCGGGGAAATGAGTGATGATCATTCCGCACAAGTGACATTCATCCCCACTTTCTATGGCTACCGCCTGCTGCAGGTTAAGCTTTTCCGAACCGTTATCCTGGCAACCCGTAAAAACAACTGACATCAGCAGAATTAATACCCGTAGAAATCGATCGGTCATCAGACATTTCTCCGATTGAAGAGGCCCAAGGCGATGCCCGTGGCGATTAACAGCCAACCCAAAAGCGCGCCAAGCAGTGTATAGGTTGAAAAATCAACATGCTTTGCAATTGCCATTAAGCCGGTAACCTGCTCACTGGCAAAATAGTTGATATGAACAAGACGAAAAATATCGGTGGGGTTAAGTAACAGTAGATAGGGGAACAACTCCGAATCGATATTACCCTGGGTCATCAGCAAAATGCCTAATAATCCCAGGTCGAACACTAAGACGAAAATAAACCAGACGATCAACGCGATACCGGCCGCTTTGGACTTTTCTGAAACAGCGGTGCTGATAATGTAGGCGAAAGCGATGAAAATCCAGCCCAGCAGAATCGCTGAAATAATAAATAAAGCAAACGCAGGAATGACTTCCCCCCAGCTCGTTTCAGCGGCAAAACTGCCCAAAAGAATTGCCGTGATGCCAAAGCCTGTTAAGGTCGCGAACGCAATAATGGCGCCGTGTCCCAGCATTTTCCCCAGCAATAGCTGCGAACGTGAAATCGGGTAAGTCATCAGCAACAACAGCGTTCCACTCTCGTCTTCTCCCACAACGCTGTCATAGGCAAGCATGAGAGCGATAAGCGGCATAATGAATACGGTCAGGCTGGCAAGACTGATAATGGTTGTCGACAAGGATGTAAAACCAACCCGGCCTACGCCGACTGTCCCAAAATAAGCCAGGCCAATGGCAAGGAGTGCGAAAATGACGGTGATGGAGATTATCCAGCGATTACGCAGGCCATCGCGAAACTCTTTTCCTAAAACAGTAAAAATTGGGCTCATGGCTGCTCGGATTTGTTAAGTAATGTACTGGTAAAGTGTGTATAAATGTCTTCCAGTGTTGGCAGGTGCAAATCAAGATTTCGTAAACCCTTTAGCCCCATCACTGCCTCCAGGACTTCCATTTTTCGGCTGATCGGCAGCGACAATTCAATGCTTTCAGCGTCGCCGGACCGCAAATTAGCCAGCTGTTCCGGTAACCTGACATCGCCATCCAGGGTTATCGTCATCGGTAAATCGGCTTTATGACGCAAATCCTGCAGGTTCCCTTCAGCCAACACACTTCCGCCTCCCAAAATCAGGGCACGATCAATGTATTTCTCAACCCCTGGCAACACATGGGAACAAAGAATCACGGTACAACCCCGTGCCTTAAGCAATTGCAGCCTTTGATAGAAATCCTGGGTCGCAATGGGGTCAAGACCAACGGTTGGCTCATCCAGCAGTAATAATTTAGGGTCGCCCAATAAGGCTTGCGCCAGCCCCAGGCGTTGTCGCATACCTTTGGAGTAGGTTTTTACGCGCCGGTGTTCAGCATGTCGAAGCCCCACCTGTTCCAATAACACCTGGCATGCTTTTTTAGATACCTGCTTAAGGCGGCCAAAATATTGCAAAACCTCCAACCCTGTCAGCTGATCATAAAAAGCGACATTCTCTTGCAGGAAGCCAATTTGGGTGCGTAATTCACGGGTTCCAGTAAGCGCCGGATCCTTGCCAAATACACAAATTGAACCGCTATTTGCCGTGGTCAGCCCAAGAATTAGCTTTATCGTCGTTGTTTTTCCGGCCCCGTTATGGCCGAACAGCCCCAGGATTTCTCCGGGTTTAATCGACAGGCTAACGCCTTTTAATGCGTCAACACCCTTGTAATGCTTATGGACCTGCTTAAGCTCAACCACACTGGCCGTATCTTTCATATTTTCCTTGAGATTCCGTCGCTGAGCTGATTTCGGCATTAATGATTTCCGCCTGAGGCGCACTCATCAGCGGTGCCGAATCATACACTCCGGGCGATTTAAAAACCGGGAACTGGCGTTGTACCCAACGCAGTGTTTCGATTGCAGGGCTGTTAATGAGCACTTTCGCAGCAGGATACTTCCAGAGCAGCTTATCCACCCCATCGTTGGGCTCGTAAAAGGTATCACCAATACCATCGTTATCCATATCCCATCCCAGGTAGTCACTCCAGAAATTACCGCGCCCATTTTTTGACCAATCCTGTTTGCGATTGGAAACGTACTTTACCTGTTCCTTGTTGCCGATAAAGGCGTTACCAGAAATGACGTTATCCTCAGAGCCTGCAGTCAGGTGGATTCCCAAATCACTGGCCGTAAAACGATTATCAACAATCTCATTAAAAACGGAGTTATACATGAAGATGGCTTTCCCCTCCGCACCCGCAATTGTTTTTGAACTTCGGGAGTCGAGAGGATTCCGGCCTGTTTGAACACCAGAAATACGGTTTCCTACAATCCGGGAGTTCGTAATAAAGTTCATTAAAATGCCATAGTTCTGGTCATTTTCAGACTGGTTGTTAACCACCGTCAGGTACTTCGACTGCATCAGTGCGTAGCCGGTACGTGTCTGCTTGGTATGATTGCCTTCTAATCGGTTACGGTGGCTATACATGTAATGCACGCCATATCTAAGGTCATGCAGGTAATTGTCGATCAGCTCATTATTGTTACTGGTATCAATATAGATACCATCACGGGTATGCCAAACTTCATTGCCTTTAACCTGGGCACCGGTTACAGCGTATAAATGTATACCGTTGCCTCGATCCTGAGAGCGCACGTCCGGATTCCCTTCGATTTGGTTATTAAGGATTTCTATATTCTCAGCAGCATCCACCCAGATTCCAGAGGCGATACCACGGAAAAAATTGTGGCGGATTTTTGCGCAACGGGCCTCCCTGCCGACAAAGATACCTGCATCCAGGTCAGTCAGGTTAGTGCCCCAGTTTTGAATGGTGAGGTTTTCAACCGTAATATTCGACGCTTTCAGGGTCAGCGCACTGGCACGGCTTTCAGCATCAAGTATTGCGCCGGGCCGGCCGCTCAGTGTCAACGGCTTATCGATAACAAAGTTACCGCTGTAAACACCCGGCTCCAATAAAATTTGATCCCCCTTTCCAGCCTCGTTGATGACGGTTTGTAACGACTGAGCAGGCTCAACCCTATAGAGGGCGGCACGCAGCTCAGCCTGTGTTTCAAAACATAAACATCCAAACACCAGGCTGAGTAATAGCTGGCGCCTTACCATACAACGCTCACTCGCAAGTTTATTGCTTTGGTAACGTCAAAAATCAAAATTCACGCCTCATGCAATTTAATCGGTTCTTTACAGAGCTTAACCCAGTTATCGACCTGTACGCGTAAAGCTCGGGATAATGAATGAGACTCAGGGTGCGATATACGCGGATTCGGTATTTCGGTACTCCTGCCTTCGCACCTGCTCAGTGCAAAGGCAGGGTTACCATCAGGCTTCAACGAGCATGCGGCCGCGCATTTCCATATGCAGCGCGTGGCAGAACCAGTTGCAGTAATACCATTGCACACCCGGTTTGTCGGCAATAAAGGTTACAGATGCCGTGGCCTGCGGGCTGATTTCCATCTGCACGCCGTGATTGACCACGCAGAAACCATGGGTGACATCTTCAATTCTGTCCAGGTTCGTCACAACAACGGTAACTTCATCGCCCAGCTTCACACTGAATTCGTTCATACCGTAGTTAGGAGCGGCAGACGTCATATAAACCCGGACTTTCTTTCCGTCACGAATCACTTTGTTATCCGTTTCCAGGTTAACACCATCTTTTTTCGCCATTTCTACCGTTTTAGCAAAGAAAGGATCATCCCGCTTCCAGATTTTCGCAGTCTTCATTTTGCTTCGGTGCACAATCATGCAGTCGTGAGGTTCTGCGTAGGTAGGCCCATCATGAACGAGCTTCATCACATCGCCGGAAATGTCGATTAACTGGTCATTTTCTGCGTGTAGCGGCCCGACGGGCAGGAAACGGTCCTTGGAGAATTTACAAAGGGAGATCAGCCACTTGCCATCGGCATCGCGAGTTTCCCCCATCGTTGTATGGTTGTGGCCGGGCTGGTACTGAACATCGAGCTTTTGTTTTATGTAATTGACCTCCTTGCCCTGGTAAGCCTCAACGGCTTTAGCAACGTCCCACTTAACAATTTGGCTATCGATAAAGAGCGTCGTATAGGCATTACCCCGTCCATCAAAGGCTGTGTGTAAAGGCCCCAGGCCCAGTTCGGGTTCAGCGGCCACGACATCCCTGGGTTTGATCTTATCGTCAAACAAGTCATCGAATTTATGCATATCCAGGACGGTAACCGTGGGAGATAGCTTGCCATTGGCAACGGCATAACGTCCATCAGGTGCCGTGTTCATACCATGCGGGCTTTTAGGTACAGGAACATAACGGGTAAGCTGGCTGCCTTTACGACCATCCACAACCGGCACATCGTCTGCGCCTGGAAGCGTGGTAAATTTTCCGGCTTTAACAGCGGCCTCAATACGTTCGATATTGAAAATAACCACATGATCGCGCTCGTTTCGCATACTACCGGCCAGCGTGACTGCATTTTCCGAGTTGTAACAGGTTGAGAAGGCATATTTACCCGTGTAATCGGCATCACAGTTATCGAGGTTGCCGTCCACAATGACCTGGAAGGCGACTTTCATGGTTTCAGCATCAACCGCATTGAACATCGTGTAATACCCCTCAATGTCATTCATGCTGGCTAACTTGCCATTATTCGGATGTGGAATGCGGAACTCTGCATTACAAAAAACATACTTGGTATGCGGTACCTTTTGCACACGCAAACCATGGATGGCCTGGACATTGGGTATGGTGGTAATTTTGTCGGTCTTCATAATATCGCAGCGAATGCGAGCGACACGGGTGTTCCCCTTATCGTTGATGAACACGTACTTACCGTCGTAACGACCATCGGTCATGCTCATATGCGGGTGGTGACAATCACCGACTAAAAACGGGTTGTCTGAACCCAGCACTTCCTTGGACTCATTGGTCAGTCCCCAGCCGGTTGCACAATCCAAATTAAATACAGGTATGCGCATCAGCTCTCGCATGGATGGCAAGCCAAGCACACGGACTTCTCCAGAGTGCCCTCCACTCCAAAAGCCATAATATTCGTCAAGCTCGCCAGGTTCGACATTGATCGCATGGTTACCACTGGATTTGCTTTCGTTGCCTGAAGCTTGAACTGATGCTGACGTTAGAGCACTTCCCAGTCCAGTCGTTGCGGCGCCAATCAGGGCCGCAGAACCACCTAAAAACAGCCTGCGGCTGAGTTTGACATGTTCATTGACCGTTCCATCCTCGGGGTCAACGGCGGGTAAATTTTTGTCTTCTTGATTGATCATTTTTTGCACTCCTATCTCTGAAAGAACCGTACCAGTGGGTTGCATACCAGTCCGAATCGCGGCTGTTTTGGCTTGTACCACACGATCAAGCGGGGGAGCGCCAAATCCCCGTTCGTTTCAAAATTTAACTAAACGCCAAATCTTTAAATTTATTGACTCACCCTCTTCCTAAGTCTCAACAGGACTTATCTCTACCGCCTGAATCCTGTCTTTTGTGGCTGTTCGCTCTCGCTTACGTCGCTTCTGTATCAGCGGCGGGCATTTATGATCGTTGTAATAGGTCATCTGGCAATCCAGGCAATAGTGGCATTCGTTGGCATTGATACTGCCGTCGGGGTGGATCGCCTGGATTTCGCACTCATTAGCGCAAATCCGGCATGGATGACCGCATTCCTTGCGCCGTTTTAACCAGTTGAACAGGCGTATTTTGGCGGGAATAGCCAGTGCGGCACCCAACGGGCAAAGATAACGGCAATAAAACTTACGGTTAAATATTGAGATGACCAACAGGATAGCCGCATAAAAGACATACCCCCACTCGCGCTGAAATTTCAGCATAATCGTGGTTTTGAAGGGCTCAATTTCTGCGTACTTTTCGGCTTCAGCAATGGATTCCAGGGAGATCGCAAATAAACCGAGCAGAATGATGTATTTCAGGGCCCAAAGGCGTTCATGAAGGCCAAAAGGCGGCTCGAATTGCCTGATTTTGAGTTTTCTGGCTAGAACATTAATCAGTTCCTGTAGCGCGCCAAAAGGACAAAGCCAGCCACAGAAAATACCGCGTCCCCAAAGCAGCAGCGTCACAGCAACGTAGCCCCAGAGGATAAAAATAACGGGATCAAGCAAAAACAACTTCCACTCAAAATCCCCCATTAACGCGTGGACAAAGGTAAACACATTGACAACCGATAATTGGCCCAGGGTGTACCAGCCAATAAAGAACAGGGTGTAAGCTAAAAATACGTGACGCAGGTGATTAAGAAAGCGAGGATAACGGACCAGATAGTCCTGCATGAAGATAATTGCTGTCAGCAGGACAAGACTAATGCTGAGTACAGAAATCTGAAAGATTTTATTCTTCCAAACAGAAACCCATAGCGGCTGAGTATCAACCTCATCAGGGCTGATCACAGCAGGACGCTCTATGTACGCTTCTGGCGTCGTATACTCGCCGTAAAAACTGGTAAAGACGCTATCAAGAGCGCCCACTTGCCGGCGTACAAGTAATTCCAAATCCCAGGGCGTGCCGTGATCAAACTCATACTGGCTGCGGATAATAAAAATGGCGGTCTCTTTGAAGCCGGGATATCCATCAATGACAAAATCCTGGAAACGGTAATAATCGGTATCGTGGAAGCTAATGATCTTACCGTTTTGCTGGAGCTGGATACGGTCAAAAATACCGCCGCGAACAAAGCCGTTGCCTTTAAACGAATAGTGCCCGTTACCCAGCACGACGATTGCCTGATCCCCCTCCTGAAGCTCGCTTTGTAGCCAGGCAAACTGCTCTTCACCTAACAGGTTCAGTCCAATGGTGGGGATATTCAGGGGGGCATAATAAAGCTCGATAAAATGCCCTTTTCTTTGCCCTGCTCCAGGATTGCCAGCATGTTCGGCTTTCGTACCAACAAACGCCTGGTTAACCTGTTCACGGGTCAGCGCCATCTTCCTGATAGAGCCGTCACCTGTAAGCTCAGACCAGTTGGCCTTCCTGAAAACGTCTTTCCTGATCGTCGAGGGAGGCTGTATTGTGCTTGCCTCCAATCCGGGAAGGCCCAACGTTTGCCCTACTTTTTTGGCAGCGCGCATGATCGTTTCATTGACGACCATGACCGTCACGGTGGCGCCCGATATTGCATCGACATTGATAACACCTTCCGCCTTATTGGCTGCGCCGACCCTGATACGATCGGTTACTTTTTTATCGGTGTATTGATTCACGAAATCGAACAGCTTTTGCTCGGGGATGCCTACCAACAGGATAGGTTCATGATGTTCCAGCACTTCGCTATGAATAAACCGGCCTTCGGCATCCATGATGACCAGTATGTTTATGGGCGCGCCTGAATAGGCGGGTATGCTAACGATGTCGGCTGTTTCAAAAGCGTAGGCAACTACTTGATCTTGATCTTGAATTGTCCAGACCGGAAGATTTTCAGCCCCGACCTGGGTTTTTACGCCGATATTTTTGCCGGGAAATGTGGATTGAAGTATGGGTAAGGAGGTCTTGGTCGCGCTGATGTTCAGCACGCCCCAACTTAATTGCGATACCAACAATAAGGCGAAGGCCAGTACAACCTTAGAAAAAATTTTGCAGGCGTTCGCTAAATATAAGAACCGGAACTCGCATTTTTCTACGCACTGCTGCTCGACATAGCGGGTGTTGATTAGCATTTAACTTGGCCCATTATTCCTCGATTGATATCTTCCGAATAAAACCATGACGATTTCAGACTTCGTGGTCCTTACCGTCACCCTTGCCGGTTAGTGCTTTGTTAAAACCCTTCACTGCACCGCCAACATCGGAGCCCAAACTGCGGAGTTTTTTTGTGCCGAACAGCAGCATAATGATCAACAACACAATTAATAGCTGCCAAATACTAATGCCACTCAACCCCATACGTTCTTACCTCCTATTTCGTTAGGTTCCTCACGGTTCGTTGAACCAACGCTCAATCCTTGAGAATTTCGAGGTCTCCGCTGAGTATATCCACCGTATCGGGCCGTCCACTTGACTGAAATCTAGTAAAGAGTACTCGCCTAATCTTTCGCAGAGAGCAATTCCCGGCCTAGTCCCTGCTTCCCAGTAGAGGTCCGTAACACCTGTGATGCTTTTTCTTCGGGCAGATTGCTGCAATATCCTGATCACAAAAACGGCAAAGTGCTTCTTCCTTCCGTATCAGGATGCGCTTGTAATCCAGCTCAATACCAAGCGCCCTTAGTTTTCTAATCGACCGTGAAAAGGTTTCCGGGGTCATCCCCAGGTGACTGGCAATACTCGTTTTTGGAAATAGCAGATCAACATAGGGACCATGCGGGTTTTGCTCCATATACAACTTCAGAAGGTAATAACCGAGACGATCAAGTGGGGGCTTTGTTGCGACACTCTCAATCTGCTGAATAGCATTCTGATAATGTCGGGCGATAATACGAAGAAGATTGGTTCCCAAACTTCTTTCATTTCGAATCTGTTGCCTTAAGGTCGCAGCCGGCACAAGAAAGAACTTGCAGGCATTGAGCGCCTTGGCTCTGACGGGTGAAGGCCCATCCATGAAAAGCACTGATTCCATAAAGGTATCTCCTGCTTTTAGCATAGAAATAGAGACCTCCTTGCCCGTCCTATTTGTTCGATACAACCTAACACTTCCCTCAATGAGTAAATATAAGTACTTTACCGTATCTCCCTGTTTGATAATCACCGCCCCGCGGTCAACGGAGCATATTCTGGAACTGGACAATAGGGGCTCTATTCTCTCCAAAGAAAGTCCTTGGAAAAGATCGGCCTGTTTCTGTAATAACAGGCTCACTCCTCCACTGATGGAATCACCACGCTCTCCAACCTTTTTATGCTGCGACATTGTAAACGTAACTTATGTTTGTATCCGTCATAAGTTTGGAGATACAAAATTCGCGCCAACAAATAATTGCTTGATTTATAAGAGAAAAGTCTGAGCGAGTTCATTTTAACAACCCCATTAATGAAGTCTTAATAACAACAGCGTGGTCATTAAGATAACTTCGTTCATATAACGTTGATTGTATTTTCGGTGCCCGATACAACGCAGGAAAACGGCTAATCCGGAGAAAGCAACGAATGGAGTCGTCGCGGAATAGCTGTTTACTCACCCAGAAACTTACATTGTTGCGGGGCTCAAAAAGAAAGCTATTCCGGCGGGTTCATAGAGGAGCCGGGGCTGTCACCCTGCCCCGGATTAGTGGTACGGACTATTTTCAGGCACTGGGCCACGCCAAACTGAAAAACAGGGTATCGGAAGGCCGGTTAGGTTCCACATCGCAGATACCGGGAATAAAGTTTTATTTTTAATAAATATCAAAATGTTACAGAAAAAACACCATGTGCTTTATTCAGCTCAACTAACTGTCGAACGAAGAGGGTTACTCGATACCTGCTGCTGCCATTCGCCCTAAAACCAGTTGCCTGATTGCCTTTGCATCATCGAGTTGCATCGCTTCATCGAGCAACTGTTTAGCCTGCGTGATCTCCAACGAGCGTATGACACGTTTTATGCGGGGCAACCGCGCAGCGCTCATGCTCAGCGTGCGTACCCCCATAGCCAGCAAGAGCACGACAGAGGCAGGGTCCGACGCCATTTCACCGCAGACACTCAGCGGCAGCTTACAGTTCATGGCTCTGCTTACGGCACGCTGGAGTTCATGCAATATGGCCGGATGCAAATGATCGAATAATCCGGCAACACGGACATTATTGCGGTCTATGGCAAGCAGGTACTGACTCAGGTCGTTGGAGCCCACAGAGACAAAATCAAGTTTATGCTGCCAGAACGGCAGTTGGGAAATCACTGCGGGGACTTCGACCATGATGCCTATTTTCGGCCTTGCAAACTCGTAGCCCTCGGTACGCAGTTGCTGGCAGGCATCATTCAATAGGGCGTGAAACGTATCTATCTGGCTGGTGGCGGAAACCATGGGTAATAGAATATGCAGGCTTTCACTGCCTACGGATGCCCTGATCATGGCCCTCACCTGGGTCATTAAAAGCTGAATGTTATCGATACAGAAACGCAGCCCACGCCAGCCCAGTGCCGGGTTTTCCTCATTCTGAATCGGATAATAGGCAAGCTGTTTATCGCCGCCGATGTCGAGTGTTCGCATATAAATCGGCTTGCCGGGATAAGCCTCGAACACCTGCCGGTAAACTTGCACCTGTTCATCTTCGCTGGGAAAACTGTCACGCGCCATAAAGGTTAGTTCGGTCCGGTAGAGCCCGATGCCTTCCGCGCCGCTTTTCAGGCCTGGAGTAATATCCGACAGAAGCCCCGTATTCGCGAGCAGGCGCACCCTTTGACCGTCACGTGTTTCTGCAGGTTTGTCTTTCAGGGTTTGCAGCTCATCGTTGAGCTTGAGTTCCCTGGCAATCGATTTCTGGTACTCGTTTAACAACAACGCTGACGGGCTGATGATGACCTGAGCTTCATTCCCATCCACAATCAGGGTATCGCCATTGCTCACGCCTTTTAGGGCGCCGACCCCCATGACCGCAGGAATACCGAGCGCGTTGGCAACCACCGCGGTATGGGACAGCCCCCCACCTTCGAAACAGACAATCCCTGCCAACTGGGATACCGGGATTTGAGCAATATCCGAAATACTGACCTGTGTGCCAATCAGCACAATCGGTTCGTTTTGATCAACAAGATCGTTCTGCTTTGTCCCGCCCCGCCAAGCCTGGAGCAGCTTTTCGCCCAGGTGCAGGATATCCTCGTAACGCGCCTTGAGGTAAGGGTCCTCCATATTGCGGAAAATATCGGCAAAAAAGTGAATGCTGATTTTTAAAGCGCTTGGCAGCCAGTGCCCTGCTTTTATTTCGGCTTCGACGTGCTGCGAAAGGGCGGGATCGGCCAGCAGCATCTGATAGGCATCAAAAATGCTCGACACCTGTTCAGCAAGCTCTTTGCTTAAGTGGGCCTGCTCAGCGGCAATCTCTGCTTTAACCTGGTTCAACAGCTCATGCCAACGCGCAATATCGGCGGCGATATCGACACTGGGCGCATCGACGACATTGGCAAGTCCCGCTGTCGTCATAAAACGTGCCTGGCCAATGCCCGCGCCTACCGCGCCTCTAACGCCTTTGATTGGCCTGTTACTCGGCAAATCCGGGTTATCGGCGATAGCTGGGAGCAACAACGCCAATTGCAGCGCTAAAGTTGCCAGGAATGCTTCTTTATCCTTGCTGAGACGACGCGCCTTGGTGCTCTGGACAACCAGCACGCCGATCACCTCGCCATGCTTTACCATGGGTACGCCGCAAAAGCTTTTCAGGCGCTGTTCGTTGGAGGCTTCAACGGGATAGAAAGCAGCCTGGTTGGACACGTTTGCGACATTAACCGGGTGGCGGTCCTTAACGACAGCGCCAACCAATCCCTTACCGGCAGGAACCACCACCTCGCCCTGGTTGCCAAGGCCGTAGCTGGCTACTAATAGCAAATCGCCATTGCTTTCAATCCGGTAAAGGCTGCAGACATCGATGCCGATGGCCTGGCTGATCGATGAGACAATAAATTCAACCTGCGCATGCGGCGGCTCAACAAGCGCTGCGCCTTGCACGATACGTGTTAATTCCTGAAGCACATTCTTCATTTTGCCTAACCTTATTAAGCCAGCAGAGTAAAAATAACGTCACTTAATCCTGAAGTAACAGATTAGATTTTATCCCGTTCTCTCTTGAGATACTCTAAGGCCATAAGGGGCTTAAAGAATAGAGATTTTTGCCTTTCTGAACCCGTTTCAAAGACATCCAATACGCAGAGACTGCAACGCTCGCCGTTTAAAAAAGGTGCCCGCCCCGCTATGAACCCACGTTTTCTTCTTCCGTTTATTGTGGGTCTGTGTTTGCTTTTTTCACCGATAGCCGGTTTTAGCCAGATTAAGCTCGAAGGGTTGCCAAACCATTTAAAAGGAGCCGTGGCAGAGCACCTTGAAGCCATTCAATATCCTTGCGATACCCCGGCATCGGCAAGAAAGCGGTTGCTCGGCGAGTTTAATGAAGCACTGGAGCAAGCCCTGCAAGCCTTGGGCTATTTCAATGCCCATATCCAGCACGCGCTCAGTTTTAACCATAAATGCTGGCAACTCGGCTACCAAATCGACCTCGGCCAGCCGGTATTAATACGTCAGGTAACCATTGAGTTTCACGGAGAGGCTGAAACAGATCCGGTATTCATCAAGCTGCTTGATAAATCAGGCCTGACGCCCCAAACACCTTTTACCAGCGAACGTTACGAAACGCTCAAGGAGAAGATACATGCCACCGGGGTCCGGCGCGGTTATTTCGATGCCAACATGACAACCCAGCGAGTGGACATTTATCCCGATGAGCACGCTGTCGATATTAGCCTGCAATGGCACTCCGGCCGCCGCTATCGGTTTGGCGCGATTACGATTGAGCAGTCCGATATTTCCAAGGACCTGATTCGCAGCATCCTCAGTATCAACGAAGGCGAGTTTTATGACCTGACAAGAATACAGGCCGATCGCAGTCATCTTTTTGAAACGGGCTATTTTGAGCAGATCGACATTCTTCCGCAGCTGGAGAGGAAAACTGACACCCAGGTGCCGATACGGGTAACCGCCAGCGCCGGTAAACCGCACAGCTATGAAGTCGGTGTCGGCTACTCCACGGACACCGGCCCACGCCTGCGCAGCCGCTACAAGCGGTATCGTTTTAACGAACAGGGGCATCAATGGCAGGCATCCATGCTGGCTTCCCAGGTACTCAATGAGTTGAACTTGAATTACCTGATCCCCCAAAAAGGGTTTTTGAATAATAATCTGCAGTTTGATCTGTCATACCTCGACGAAAATACCGACAGTGTAGAGAGTCAACGCTGGGAAACCGGTTTAACCCGCAACAGGTTGCTGGACTCAGGCTGGCATCAATCCCTATCGGCCTTTATCAGCCAGGAAACGGCAGAGGTTGCCGGCGACAAGGAAAGCACATTGCATTTAATTCCAGCGATTACACGCAGCCGTATTAAAGCTGACAACATCAGCAATCCGAGCCGGGGCTATATGCTGTCCTTCACCTTGCTGGGCAGTGCCGAACAGCTAGTGTCCGACTCATCATTCCTCCAGCTGCAGGCTAATGGCAAGTGGATTACCCCCCTGCCCTATGATTTCAAGCTTCTGATGGGTGCCTCCCTGGGCTTCACCCTGGCCGAGGATATTGAGGATTTACCGGCTTCCAGACGCTTTTTTGCGGGCGGCGACAGCAGTATCCGGGGTTATGAATATGAATCACTGGGTCCCAAGGAGAACCAGCAGGTCATTGGCGGAAAGCACTTGAGTGTTGCCAGTATCGAGTTCGAGCGGCCGGTTTATAAAAAGTGGGCCGTGGCTGCTTTTGTCGATAGCGGTAATGCCTGGACCGATAACTTTGATGCGGTTACCGGTGTCGGCCTGGGGCTACGCTGGTACTCCCCAGTGGGTCCGTTACGTTTTGATATCGGCGTACCGCTCGAAGAAGGCGAGGACGATTTCAGGATACACATTATGTTCGGACCGCAGTTATGACGCTGAAAACTCGCTGGCTGCTGGCGCTCTGCGTGCCTATCCTGCTCGTGTTTCTGATCGCAGCATGGCTCATTTATACGCCATCCGGCACACGGCAGGTTTTTAATCTGTTGAGCTATTCCGGCGTGCTCACCTACAGAGACCTTGAGGGCTCAATAGGCTCGGGGTTGAAAGTAGCCGCCCTGACTGTGGAAACCGAAGGTGTTAAAACCACAATTAGCGAATTCACTCTGGTACTCCGCCTCAGAGACCTATTGCGGGCACGCCTTGTTCTGGAACGGCTGCGTGCAGAGCAGGTTACGCTGGAATTGAGCGCATCAGGGCAGAGCGAACCACAAACCGCCCGCCCGCTGGACTACCTGAAGCTGAGACAGGGCTTGATCCCCTTCGAGCTGATCCTGGAAGACCTGAGCGTGCAACGGCTCACGATAATCAGCCCGGCACAAGATGTTGAGTTTGGCGCTATCCACCTCAGCACCAAAGTGGATGAGCAAGGCGTTGCCGATACGCAATTAAGCCTTAACTACGGCGCTACCCGTGTACAACTGAAAGGCACGGCCTACCTTTTTCCGGCGTTACAGCTGGACTTACAGGCCGATTGGTCGGCACCCATTTATGATCAAGGTTCGGTACACGGCCAGACAAGGGTTGAAGCCGATGCGTTACAGCTTAATCTTCTCCAGCACACAAGCGGCGACTTGATTTCGAAGCTGGATCTGCAGGTCGATAACTGGCTGGAAACGCCCTTTTTTAAGTTAAACGGTGAGTTGCAGTACTTCGCCTTGCCGACAGCTCAACAGCAAAGCAGCTACGCGTTATCTTCGCTGAATCTACAGGCCCAGGGCCCGCTGGCAAAGCTGCAGACAACCCTGGCAGGGAAATTGTCTATTCCAGAACAACAGCCCTACGACGTTAGTCTTAAGGCCCTTGCCAGTCCCGAACGCCTCGAGATTCAGAGCCTTGCCATCAGTGGCGATCAAGCCGGTAAAGCCACCCTAAACGGTCATTTGGGCTGGGCAGAGGGGGTTATTCGCTGGCAAAACCAGCTGTTGTTCGATGAATTTAATGCCAGCCCTTTCTATCAACCGTTACCCGATGCCCTTAAAGGGTTAGTCCACATCAGCGGCCAGTGGAGCGACGAATTGCAGCTGCAACTGAACAGCCCTGACCTGCAGGCACAGCTCTATAATCACCCGATACAGGCGCGTTTCAAACTACAGTCGCGTGGCAATGAGGTTCGGGTAGAGACGCTGGCTGCCCGCTCCGGCAACAATAACTTGCAGTTACAGGGCACCTTTAGCAAAAACCAGCTGGCAGCGGAGCTTGCCTTGGATATCAACGCTTTGGAATCCTTCTACCCTGCGGCCTCCGGCAGTCTCCAGATCAATGCCGCCTTAGCCGGAAACCTGGAGCGCCCTACACTAAAAGCCAGGCTGCATGGCCAAGCCGTCTCAATTGCCGACCTGGCGATTGAGGATATACAGGTCACGATCCAGCTTATCGAGGGTCACTTTTTAGCAGGCAAAAATAACCTGGTGGCGGCAGGTATTCGTTATCAGGAACAGACCGTCGATCGGGTGCAGCTCACGGCCCAGGGTGACTGGCGGCAGCCAACACTGGATTTAGACGCCGCATCAAGCCAGCTTAAGCTGCGCATGCAAACTCGCCCGCAATTCCAGCAACAGCAAATTTCCGGCGTATTGAGTCAACTTGAAGTTTCCAATGAAAAATATGGCCTCTGGCAACTGCAAAACAACGTGGACTATAGGCTGCGGCAGCAAGATTACCAGTTCTCAGCGCTGTGCCTGGCAGCCGTAGCGGGACAATTCTGTGCAAAGGGTTTATGGCTCAATGATCAATTTGACGTCACCCTCGACGGCGAGAAAATTCCGGCAGCACTGCTCAATTTGAACAAATCGCTCAGCGTACCGGTTACCGGTGTTGTGGATATCCAGGGTGCGCTACAGGGAACGCTCAAAAATCCAGATTTTTCGCTACGCGTTTTTCAGGCACATGAAGATGATGTTCTGTTAATCGGTGCCGCGGACGAAGCACAAAAGCAGCTGACTCTCAGCGAGTTAAACATCGATTTTTCTTTAAAAAACGAATTGTTAACGGGCGAAATTAAATCAAAAATTAATAAAGATGGCAGCCTGAGCGGCTCGCTTTCAGTTCAGTCGCTGAATCAAAAAACAAGCCCCTTAAGTGGAGAATTCCACTTCCACCTGCCGGATTTACAGCCCTATGCCCAGCTGTTGCCCGAAATTGATCACCTGCAGGGTGAGTTGCGCGGTCGTATTCAACTGGGCGGCACCCTGCAACGCCCCGATATGCGCCTGGAGTCCGAGCTTAATATTGCCAGTATCTACATCAATGCACTGGCCGTAGAGTGGACCGACCTTAACCTGAAAACATCCGCACTATCCGGCTTCCGGCAACACATCCAGGGTACCGCAAAGGCTGGCGAAGGTACGCTGAAAATGGACGGGGCCTTATCGTTAAACGCGGTCGACGATTGGCAAATCGAACTGCAAATAACCGGCGAAAATGCCTTGCTGATGAACCACCCCGGGCAGCGAGTTGCGGTGACACCCGATTTCACCCTCAAGGTTACGCCCACCATGGTTGATTTGCAGGGGGATGTGCTGATTCCTTCAGCTAACATCGTTTACCAGCGCTCAGCCTCTCGCCTGAGCCTGACACCGGATGCCGTCGTGCATGGCGAACAGGGCCAGTCGGTTAATGGCGAGGCCTTTGCCTACCAGCTGGCGCTGCTACTGGAGGCCGGCGATGATGTTAAGCTGGCCGCCTATGGTTTGAAAACCAACCTCAAAGGGGTACTCAGGCTGAGCAAGCCCCTGGATGGCAGTTTGACCGGTCAGGGGCAGATAGAACTCATCGACGGCGCCTATCAGGCCTATGGGCAGGACCTTGCGATCGACAGGGGCTTTATCATTTTCAGCGGTGCGCTGTCAGAACCGGCCCTGGATCTTGAAGCCTCCCGCAGGGTTCGAGATGTCAGAGCCGGGTTGCGCGCCAACGGCCCTGTATCAAACCTGAAAACCACCCTGTTTTCGGAACCTCCTTTACCGGAAACAGAAATACTCTCCTATATTCTTCGCGGCAAATCCCTGAAGGACAGTAATAGCCAGGAAAAAAATGCCCTGGCCAATGCCCTGCTGGCCTACTCCATCAGTCAATCAAGCCCCGTTACCAGTCGTATTTCTGAATTGTCCGGCCTGGATGAAATTGGCCTGGAGGCGGAAGAAGGTATCAATACGGTCGGGATTACCCTGGGCAAATACATTACCCCGCGGCTTTATGTGCGTTACGGCATTGGCTTGGTGGACCAGCTAAGCAAGCTGTTCCTGCAATACCGTCTCACCGACCGATTGTTTTTCGAAACCGAGTCGGGTTCCGGTCAGTCGTTGGATTTAATTTACCGCTCGCAATAACAAAACCAATCGTTGTTTTAACGTTTTACCTCTAAAACGTCGTCGCCGGTTTCTCCGCGCAGCCGCTCATCTTCGCGCTCTGTCGCCAGCGCTTCCTCATGGCTTTGCTTGCCGCCGACCCATTTATCCATCAGTTTACTGGCGACCAGATCACCGCTTACATTGATTGCCGTTCGGCTCATATCCAGTATCCGGTCAACCCCCATCACCAGGGCAATGCCTGCCGGGGGTATGCCGGCAGTGCTTAGAACCATGGCAAGAATCACGATGCCCACACCGGGCGCTGCGGGTGCCCCGATGGAAGCGCCGACGGAGGTCAGGATAATGAGCGCCATCCCGCTCATGCTGATATCAACACCAAACACCTGGGCGAGAAAAAGCGTTGCAACCCCGTGGTAAAGGGCTGTGCCGTTCATATTGATAGTTGCCCCCAGGGGAATGACGAACTGGGAAATGGATGGTCTGACACCCAGTTTTTCTTCAGCGGTTTTTATTGAAAGCGGCATCACGGCTGCTGAACTGGAGGTTGAAAAAGCCAGCAACAGGACGTCCTTAACGGAGCTGATGAATGCCGTTGGGCTTTGTCGGGCAAGCAGGTAAATCAGCAATAAATAAAGCGCGAAGATAACCAGTAATCCTAGCAGCACCGTGAGGATGTAAACGGCCATGCCCATCAGGGCGTTTAAGCCTAACTTGGCGGTTAACTGGGCGATCAATCCAAACACGGCAAAGGGCGCCAATACCATGGCCCAGCGCACCACGGTCATGCAAACCTCCTGCAGGGATCCCATCAGGTCCAGCAAGGGTTTTGCTTGAGCCGGTGCCATCATAACCAGTGCAACGCCGATCACCATGGCAAAAATAACCACCTGCAGCATATTGCTTTCCACCATGGAATTGAGCGGGTTTGCAGGCAACAACGTGACGATCTTATGTGGCAACGCATTTAAATCGAAGCTTCCCTGCTGCTGCGTTTCGGCCGCTGCCGGAATATAGCTGGCCGTGGCTTGCAGCGACTGGCTGTCGATATAAAGACCGGGCTTAACGATTGAGGCAACAATTAACCCGATAATGATGGCAATGGCTGTGGTTCCCATAAAAAAGAGTACAGCTCTGAGCCCGATTCGGCGTAACTGTTCTAAATCCTCTGTCGCTGTCAGGCCCCGAATAATCGATGCAAAAACCAGTGGAATGACCATCATCTGAATCAGCGCCAAAAACAACTTGCCTGGGAATGCTAGCCAATCCCCTAATGTAACGGCGGCATCAGGATCCAGAATGCCGACGCTCGGGCCGATCAGTATGCCCGTGGCAATCCCGCTGACCATCCCGATCACGACCTTTAACCAAAGGCGGCCGCGTATCAGGGTTTGAAGATAGTCACTCAGGTATTTAAGCGAACGCGGTTGGAGTGCTTCCAGGGCCCGGGTGGATTGAGCAAACCTGTTATTTGTCATTTTGACTCCCTGTAATCAGTGCCTGTGAATGATATCGCTGCGACATTTTTTAACTGGCCTGGATGAAATTTTCTCCACACGACCGTACAGGCCGATGCCCTTAAGCAGGCGGCCCGGCATATCCACGCCGGTTATGGATGCGCTGTTCCCACATTCCACAATAGTATGACCTCTCCCGCTTAAGGGGCACATCAGACGGCGTCTCCTGTTCAGCCTTAAGCAATGAACTGACGACGCCAAGCCGTGTTTTCGGGTCAGTAATGACGATCAGTTTCTGGCAAACAGGAAAAAGCACTTTCAATTCTTTCCCTCGCCCAAGGTGGATTGGTATTCTTGCCTTATATTACAGCGCCCAGCGGGAGTACAGGTATTCATGAAATTCAGGCGGAATGGCTCATGGGTCAGTAGCCCCGGTGTTGCTGGTTCAATGCCTGCCTATATAGCGTTTCCTGAATCTAACACCCCAAAAAGCCAGCCTCTTGCGCTGAAAAAAAGCGGTTAAGCAAGGATACCAGGCTATGCACTTCACCGAATCCATTGAATTGCAGGTCAGTTTATTGCTTTTCGTCGCGCTGGCGGGCTACCTGCTGGCGTCCCGGCTGAACCAACCCGCCGTTGTGGGCCAGATTCTGCTGGGGGTTTTAATCGGCCCTTCTCTGCTCGGCTGGGTGACCTACACAACCCTCGTCAGCAATCTTGCCCATATTGGCGCCATTGTTCTCCTGTTTGTGGTTGGGCTGGAATTTCGTCTCAAGGATATTCTGCGCTGGCAATACCTGTTAGTTGGCCTGTTCGGCGTCATTCTCCCCTGGCTGGGAGGCTATTTGCTCGCGCTGTTGTTCGGCTTTGACTCGCATCGCGCCATTTTCCTGGGCATCTGTCTAACGGCCACCAGCATTGCTATCACCGCCGACACGCTTCGTGAAATGGGGCAGCTGGGCTCCGCTACTGCAAAGGCCATCATAGGCGCGGCCGTTATCGATGACGTTTTGGCGCTGTTGGCACTGTCAATTGGCAATCAGTTTATTGCCGGTGAGGTTTCTGTGATCGGCAGTCTGTGGCTGCTGGGCAAGGGTGTCGCATTTTTCACCATGGGCGCCTTCATCGGTCAAAAACTGATCAGCCGCCTCATTACCTTGATTGACGAAAGCAAAATCGGCAAAAAATACACGGAAATGGCCTTCATTTTCGCAATGATGATGGCCTTTCTTTTTGCCATCACCGCTGAGCTTTTCGGGTTGTCAGCCATTGTCGGTGCATTTGTAGCCGGGGTCGCATTGGAAGGTGTAAAACTTAAACACAGCCGCGACTTTCGAGAAGGCGCTGAATACGTGCGCATTCTATTTGCAGCCATTTTCTTTGTTTCGCTGGGTGTTTTGGTGGATTTATCAGCACTGGATCTGCAGCTGCTGGGCTTTTTGCTGGCAATTACCCTCGTTGCTCTTGCCAGCAAACTCGTTGGATGTGGTTTGCCGGCGTACTTTCTCGGTTATTCGAGACGCGAATCCATTATTATCGGCTTGGGCATGGCGCCACGCGGCGAAGTCGCCATGATTATTGCCCTGTTGGGCCTGAACGCGGGGCTTATCGAGCAACCACTCTATGTCACACTGGTGCTGATGAGCGTATTAACCACACTGGCGATCCCCCCGGCCCTCCGTTCGTTAATTGCTACTGCGCAGAGAAACACACATGAGTAAGGCAATACCTTTAACATCCGATTTTATGACGCTTTGGACCGCCCAATGGCAGGTGGAAACACGCCCGCTCTATCTCATGGCAGGTGACCTGGTATTGGTTATCGAGCGATTACTGCACGAGTGGCAACTGGGTTACAGCTGGCAAAAACTGGAAAATCAGGGCCATTTCCAGGCCGGCTTTGAGCTCAATATCACCAAGGAGTGCGAGCACCTTAGCCGAATTGCCGTTGAGTGCACGTCCTGCACCCTGAAACTGATTCCCAAACTGGCAGACCGCCCCGTCGTGGTCAGGCCCTACTCGCCTTTGACGATACCTGCCAATAACAAAATAACCTTATTTGTCACCACGCCCCTGTGGGTCGCTGTTTGCCTGGGTGGCAATACCGAAACCGAGTTTCCCCTGCAACAGTTGTCCGAAACCTGGATGGGAGCCTTAACCGGCCAGGGCTCGCTTTGTTACGGCTCCCACACCCATGCGCGGCTGGACAAATCCTTGTTACAACGACTGCCGTACCGCGCACAAACGCCCGTAACCATTGATAATCAAAGTGCCGAGAGCCTCACCCTTGAGCGTTTAAGCATACCTGCGCCCTATTTATCGCTTTATCAGGGTAACGGCCAACTGGTAACCGAACCCCTCTATTTTTCGATAGAACCCAAAAACCACCAGGGCAGTATCCGCATTGAGAAACCCGACACCAACCAACGGGTTTCCGGCGCCAGGGAGAAGACCGAAAAAGGAATTCTAACCAGCACCTGGGAAAACCTTTTCGCCTGATCCAAGAAAACCGGCCAAAACACGGAAAACACCTATGAATGAGTTGATACCTGAGGCAGATATCCAAAGCACGATTTCCTGGCTCAACATGATTAAAGCCGCACTGCTGGTCCTGATTGGCTGGGTAGTCGCCCGGCTGGCCAGCCGCTTTTTTACACGTTTCACCCGCTTCAAGCTCAATAAGCACCAGCTCGCCATTTACACGCGTTTTATCTTCTACCTGCTGTTTTCCCTGTTTGCCATTACAGCGCTTCACCAGCTGGGATTTAAAATCTCAGTGCTCTTGGGCGCAGCCGGTATTTTGACCGTTGCACTCGGCTTTGCCTCGCAAACATCGGCATCAAACCTCATCAGCGGCCTGTTCCTGCTCGGCGAAAAACCCTTTGAGATCGGTGATGTCCTAAAGGTGGATGGCGATACCGGCGAGGTCATCAGTGTTGACCTCCTGTCGGTCAAGCTTCGCACTTTCGACAACCTCTACGTACGCATTCCCAACGAGCTGCTCATCAAAAGCAAATTCACCAACCTGACCAAATTCCCCATCCGCCGGATTGACCTGGTGATTGGCGTGGCATACCGGGAAAACCTGCAGAAGGTTATCCAGCTGCTATTGGAACTGACAGCCCGTGACGCACGCTGCCTTGAGGAACCGCAACCCTTCTGCATCATCACGGGTTTCGGCAGCTCCTCGGTTGATCTGCAATTGTCCGTATGGTGTCGTCGAGAAGTCTTTAGAGACCTGAAAAGCGAATTGATGCAGGCAATCAAACAGAGTTTTGATGCCCACGGTATTGAAATCCCCTTCCCCCATGTCTCGCTTTACAGCGGCAGTCAAACAGCGCCCTTCCCCGTTTACCAGGTTGATCAACCCGGCAAAGAAACGCCTACGCCCGACGGGCAAAGCGGGGTATAACCACGATGATTTCCTGGGCCGCATCGACACAGTTTCTTGGAGGTCTGGGCCTCTTTTTACTGGGCATGTGGCTGCTGACTGAGGGGTTAAAGCTGGCTGGCGGTAACGCCCTGGAGCGTATCCTTTCCAGCTGGACCATCACCCCGACCCGCTCCTTCTTTTCAGGTTTCACCCTCACTGCCGTTGTCCAGTCTTCCAGTGCGGTGACGGTTTCGGTGATTGGCTTTATCAATGCTGGACTGCTCGACCTCTCAAGGGCCCTGTGGATAGTTTTTGGCAGCAATGTCGGTACCAGCATGACGGCCTGGATTGTGGCCCTGATTGGCTTCAAATTTAACATCGAGGTTCTCGCCCTTCCCGCCGTTGGCATCGGTGCAATCCTGCATCTTTTTGCCAGCAATATCAGAGGCCGCTCCTTAGGCGGGGCCATGGCGGGCTTAGGGCTGCTTTTTTTGGGGTTGCAAAACCTGCAGGGGGCCTTCGCCAATATCGACCAGGTTGTGGATCTGAGCATCCTGTCCGGCGGCGGTCTCCTGAACGTGTTACTGATGGTCTTGATAGGCCTTTTCCTAACGGCAACCATGCAGTCGTCAAGTGCGGCCCTGGCGGTGGTCTTAACCGCTGTGTCTGCCGGTTTATTGCCCTTATCGGCAGGCGCAGCTGCCGTTATCGGCGCTAACATTGGAACAACGGTCACCGCATTGATTGCGGTGCTTAAGGCAACAGCCAATGCAAAACGGGTAGCAATGGGGCACGTACTCTTCAACGTGATTACCGCCATTGTCGCACTCGCTTTGCTTTCGCCTTTCCTGATGCTGATCAACTGGGTTCAGGAGTCGCTGAACCTGGAGCCCAATCCGGCTATCTCGCTGGCACTCTTCCACACCAGTTTTAACCTGCTCGGTGTGCTGCTCATGCTACCGCTGGAATCAAGGTTAACCCGCTGGTTAAGCGGCTTGTTTACGGCAAGGGAAAAGGTGCTATCCATTCCTCACCACCTGGACAAAAATATTCTTTCATTACCCGACCTGGCACTGAACGCTACGTTATTGGATCAACAGCGTTTGCTTTCCGAAATGGCGCCGGTGCTCATGAAAAGCGATCAGGAGGGGCTGTCACTGGAAGAAAGGGAAAAGGCGATTAAGGCATTGATTGCCTCTGTAAACGAATATGTCGTTCAGTGCTCGCAACAACCCTTGCCGGAAAGCATTGCAAGCTCTTTCCATGACGTCATCCGGGCCAATATTTACCTGACCAACAGCCTGACAGCCTTAAGGGAGGCCGCTGCCCTGTTTCAACGCCTGCCCGCACTCTCGGAGCCTCAAAGAAAAGCCGTTACGGCCCTTTTTGAATCCAGCAATCAACTGATAGAAAAGAGCACTGTCCAGCAAATCGACCCGACGGCAGCAAAACAGCTCAAAACGGCACTTTCAGATTTCAAAAAAAATATTCGAGCAACCCGGCAATTTTTTGTCGAAGAACTCAGAAGGCAGCAAATTACGCCGGCGCTGCTGGATGCTTATTTGAGGCAACTGAATGCCCTGTACAGCATGACAAAAGAGTATTTCAAAGCCGCACGATTAATCGCCACACTGGTAAAAAGAGAAACGGAACAACCCGAGCCGGATAAACAACCCCTGTAGCCGACAGACTTTTATTTTGGGATAAACGAATGGATAAAGCATCTGAGTTTTCTCAGCAATCTGAAGAAGCATTAACCTCATCAATCAATGAGATCATCCAGCACCTGCCGAATATTGCCGGCGCCCTGATCCTGCTGATTCTGGGCTGGTTGGTTGCCCGCTTCGTCCAAGTGGCCACGGTAAAATTACTGAATTACCTCAACCGCTTTCTTGACCGCGTTTTAACGGGCAGACCGCGCGCGATCATTCGCTTTTCCAGCGGCATTACCCGTTTCGTCGCAGCAGTTTTTTTCTGGATCACCCTGTTCCTTTTTCTAACCGCCGCGATGCGGGTAGCCGGTTTACTGGGCGTTGCTGCCTGGCTTGAACAAATCGTCA
Organism: Pseudomonadales bacterium; assembly: GCA_041395865.1. Lineage (GTDB taxonomy): Bacteria > Pseudomonadota > Gammaproteobacteria > Pseudomonadales > IMCC2047 > IMCC2047. Next base: position 219,852 of record JAWKZQ010000003.1, on the reverse strand, counting down.
CCTTCCTGCCTGCCATCATCTTTGGCGGTGTCATCATACTGTCAGGCTACCTTCTCAGCTGCCTGGTGCGTGAATTAGCGGTTTCAGCCGCACAATCGGCCTCACTCAGCGAGGTGGAACTGATTGGAAAAATTGCCCAAGCAATTACCTTCGTCACCGCGCTGATTATCGGCCTTAAACAGCTCGGTATCGATGTCAGCTTTATAACCATCATGCTGGGCATCGCCTCGGCCTCATTACTGCTTGGTTTTGCAATTGCATTTGGCTTAGGCAGCAAAACCTTTGTCAGCAATCTAATTGCGGCCTATTACATCCGCGATTTAATCGAACCGGGGCAAAAAGTGCGTATTGGCCAGCAGGAAGGCACCGTCCTGGAGGTTTCAAGCACCACCATTGTTCTTGATACACCTGAAGGCAGAACATCCATTCCCACCAAGTATTACCAGGAAGAACCTATCACCGTATTGCTGGATGATACGAACTATGAATAATGCCGAATTATTGAGCCAGGCCTTTCTGGCAAAACAGCCCCAGGCCTGTGCACGACTCCTGGAGGAAGCATCGCCGGAACAGGCCGCTGCTTTTTTGGAAAAGGTCCCCGTCGATATCGTTACGCCAGCGGTTTCTGCAATGGCTAACTGGCCTGCCACTCGCGTTCTGTGCCAATTACCCCGCCCCCTCAGTGCCGAAATACTCGGTACGCTGACACCCAATAAAGCCGAGATTCTTTTACGTCTCATGGGAGCCGAGCACCGGGAAAACATTATCCAGAAGATGCCAGCGGATATTGCCCGGGGCTTTAAGCTTAAACTGACCTATCCGGTGAGTACTGTCGGCGCCTGGATGGATACATCGATGCCCTACTTTACGCCCGATAGCCGGGTTGCGGATTGCCTGGACTTGATTCAGCAACAAAAAAGTCACTTGGGCGGTATCGTACTGGTTGTGGATGAGTTCCAGCACCTGATTGGCCTTGCCGACATAAACAGCCTTATCACCAGCGATGCCCGGGAACCGCTCATCAACCTGGTTCACAAAGACCTGAAAACGCTTTCTGCGCGGGCAACGCTTTGGGAAGTTATTGATTTCGAAGGTTGGAGCGACTTTTCCTCACTGCCCGTGACGGGGCCGAACAATCTCCTGCTGGGCGTTCTGACCCATAGCGCGCTGATCGAAGGAACAAGAAAAAAAGCAGACGAACCGCCACGCCCACAAAAGTTTTCACTGATGGCGCATATGTGCCGGGCTTTTTTTGTTTCGCTCATTGGTTTTATCGAGGTCGTTGGCGGTATTTCGCGGCCATCCAACCAGGGAAAACACAAACAGGGCTAGATTAAAACACCTGTTGAAGAGGTAGACAGTCATGACTGAAACAGCAGCCCTTGTTGATAAACTCAATCAACGGTTTTTACAATCCTTTCCTGCTGATGCCGCTGAATATATCGAATCAAAAAAAATCGACGAAGTGATCCCGCTTCTCAAAAACCAATCCGCGGCTATCTTAATTCCCGTGTGGGAAAAGCTGATGCCCCGGATCGCCGCCTCCCTCACCCAGCAACTGCCCGCCTCACTTTGTAAGGATTTGCTCACAGGGCTTGCGCCAGATCGCGCCATACAGGTTTTATCGCAGATGAGCGACACTCAGGTGGCAGAAAAACTGGCGCAGCTTGAGCCCGCTGTTAATCGAGAGCTGTCCAGGCTGATGAGCTACCCGGAGAATTCAGCGGGCCGCCTCATGGACACGCGGGTTCCCTTCTACCGGGGGGCCATGAGCGTTGCACAGGCGATTGAATCCTTACGCGGGGTAAGGCTGAAAACGGCCCGCTCGTTATTTTTAATTGATCCGGAGGGCCGCCTGGAGGCACGTGTACTGATGCAGGACCTGGCATTGGCCGATCCCCAGGAAACACTGAGTGCGCTGTCGGAACCTGTGCGGGCAACGATTTCACCCCTGGCGGACAAAGAGGAAGTGGCGACCATTTTTGCCAGCCGTACGCTTTTTGATTTGCCTGTTGTCGATATAAACGGTGTTCTATTGGGAATCATCGTCCACGCCAACCTCCTGCAAACGGTTCAGGACGATACCTCCGCCGATATCCAGACAATGGTTGGCGCAAGCAAGGAAGAACGGGCCCTGTCGACACCCTTGTTCGCCGTCAAAAAAAGAATGCCCTGGCTTCAGATTAATTTGCTGACCGCTTTTTTAGCCGCATCCGTGGTCGGCATTTTTGAAAACACAATCGCCCAATTCACGGCCTTGGCTGTTTTATTGCCCGTCGTCGCAGGTCAGTCCGGAAACGCCGGAGCCCAGGCGTTGGCCGTTACAATGCGCGGCCTGGCACTCCGCGAAATTACAATCCGTGACTGGTTTACCGTTATGTTTAAAGAAGTGCGGGCCGGGTTGCTCAACGGGTTATGTATTGCGGTGACCTGCGGCATTGGCGTTTTTGTCTGGAGTGGCTCACTCGGGCTGGTCGCAGTTATCAGCCTTTCAATGGTGCTTGCCATGATAGCGGCCGGGTTTGCCGGCGCCGTTGTACCCATTACCCTGGTAAGGCTGGGGCAGGATCCGGCGCAGTCTTCCTCTATCATCCTGACGACAGTGACGGATATAGCGGGGTTTTTCTCATTTCTGGGTATCGCAACCCTGTTGATGCAGTTTCTGTAACGCCATTCCGTCGCAATTAGAGTTAGGGCTTTTCCGCCTCGCTATCGAGAGCCATTTTTTTCTCGCGCTGGAACACAATAATACTGGCGATTCTCAAGGCACCAAGCACAAGCAAAAACACAGAAATTGCGTACAGCATTTCCGGTTTAATTTCATGCTTAAAGAGATTAATGAGCACTTCACGAATGATAAAGATGATCGCGGCATCGACGATATAGGTCATACGAAGCCGGTTGCACCTGAAATACTCAACCAACGAACGGGACAGCTCCACCAAAACGTAGAGCGTCAGGACATCGGTAATAATGTCGATGTAATGACCTGTAATGCCTTCAAAGCGAAACAGCACCCAAACGGATTTAATCAACTGAACGGCACCGATTCCGATCCCGGCAATGATAAAAACCAGGATGAGGCCAAAAACGATGTTAACGGTTTTATCAAACAGCTTTTGCAGGTGTTCGCTTTTCATGTTTTCCCGAGGGCAATTAGTAGAAGGTTTGACTAGGCGGTGCGATTCACTTCATCAATCTGGTCATTCAACGTCCAATAATCATAGAGGTAGCCGATCAGGAAAAGTCCGCCGGTAAAAAACCAGATAATCGCGGTGACCCATTTCCCAAGGTAAAGACGGTGTGCGCCAAAGATGCCAAGAAAGGTCATAAGAATCCAGGTGATATTGTAGTCCTTAAGGCCCGGTCGAAATCTCAAATCGGCATCGCGATCCATTGCGGGAATCAAAAACAGGTCAACAATCCAACCGATAAGGAAAAGACCCAGGGTGAAAAAATACAAGGTACCGCTTAAAGGCCGTCCATAGTAAAAACGGTGCGCGCCCATAAAGCCAAAAATCCAGAGAATATAGCCGATAAGTTTACTGTGGGTATTCGAGGGGTTTTGCATGGGAATCACTTTAGCCTGATGCCAGGTTAGGTTAAATTGAAGGACATCCGGACAACCTGAACGCAGGAGGCATCATGCCTGAATTGAGCGATGTTCGATAGCATTATTGTACTGTTAAGCGTGCTGCTATTGTCGGCAACCTTGCTACCCGTTTGGCGCCATGAAGCCTGGTGGGTACGTGGCCTGGATTTTCCTCGCCTGCAGTTTTTTATCCTTGCAGTAGCCCTCCTGACGCTGGAACTTCTGGCCCTGGACCTGGCTCAGCCCTTGCCGCTGCTTTCGGTCCTTATCACGGTTTCCTGCCTGGTTTACCAGGCCTGGTGGATATTACCCTACACCCGCTTTTATCCGGTAGAAGTCAAATCAGCCTCCAGCAACCAGGCCAGGGAACCACAGGCATTCAAAATTATGACGGCTAACGTGCTGATGACCAATACCGAAGCCGAAGACCTGATTGCCTCGGTACAACAACATGCACCCGATATCCTGGTGACCCTGGAGTCAAACCAGTGGTGGCAGGAGCAGCTCGATAAGCTAGGGAATAAATACCCTTTCGCGATCAAGTGTCCGCTGGATAATCTCTATGGCATGCACGTCTATTCGCGATTCGAAATTTCCGACAGCCAGGTTGAATACCTGGTCGAACCCCATGTCCCTTCCATGCACGGCTCCTTTACCCTTGCCTCCGGCGATTCCGTTTATGTGCATTTTTTGCATCCCGCACCGCCGAGCCCCGTTGAAAATGAAGAATCCGCAGAGCGTGATGCTGAACTTCTGCTCATTGCCAAACAGGTCGTAAAACACAAGCAGCCGGTCATCGTTACCGGCGATCTAAATGATGTGGCCTGGTCGCACACCACGCGTTTATTCCGGAAAATCAGCGGACTGCTGGACCCGCGAATCGGGCGCGGAATGTTTAACACGTTTCATGCCGGTTATTTCTTCATTCGCTGGCCCCTGGATCATTTGTTCCACAGCCACCATTTTAGGGTGCGGAGTATCAAGCGTTTACCGATCACGGGCTCCGATCACTTTGCACTGCTGACGCACCTTGTTTACCTGCCAGAAAAGCATAACGGGGAACGCAGTCTTCACCCGGACGATAGCGACCGCCGCTGGGCGGAGGAAAAACTGCAGAATAAAGGGGTAAACGACGAGGATGCGCTACCACTCAGCAATCACGATAAATTACCTGACAAATAAAATTATTATTCAAATAGTTAGCTAACCTTTCGATAATTAACGTTAGTATTTTAGCTTTTGCCAATAGCGCCTTAAAGCAGTTGTTATTAGTGCCCGGCTATACCATCATGCGTCCATGAGCACACTGATTCTTTTCAACAAACCCTACAACGTCTTGACCCAGTTCACCGACGATAAGGGGCGGCCAACGCTGGCCAGCTATATCAAACAAACCGATGTGTATGCGGCTGGCCGCCTCGATTACAACTCCGAGGGGTTGCTGTTGCTGACGGACGATGGGCAACTTCAACACCAGATCGCTCACCCTAACCACAAACTGGAAAAGACCTACTGGGTTCAGGTTGAGGGCGAAATAAGCGACGAGGCATTACAACAGCTACGCCGGGGTGTCGAGCTGAATGACGGCCTCACCCGCCCGGCCAAAGCCAAACAACTCAAGGAGTCGGAGTTGATGTTATGGCCCCGTAATCCGCCTGTTCGTTATCGCGCTCAAATCCCGACCAGTTGGCTCGAAATCAAGATCACGGAGGGGCGCAACCGCCAGGTACGCCGAATGACCGCCGCCGTTGGCTATCCCACGCTGCGATTAGTTCGCGTAGCCATCGGGCAATGGCGACTGGACAATCTCCAGCCCGGCGAGTTTCAGGTATTGGAGGTTGATGCCCCGAATCGAACCGCTGATACACGCCCAACGCCCAACCAAACAAGGCGAGCCCGACCCGTCAACAAACGAGAAAAAATAAACAGACCCAATACCGGCAAAAAGACTTACGGCCGAAAAGCCGCGAATAGGACCAAGAAACGATGACGCCCTGGTACCCACACCTGACCGTCGCAACGATTGTAGAAAGCGACGGTAAGTTTTTGATGGTTAAAGAAATTTCAGACGGAGACGTTGTACTCAACCAGCCTGCCGGACACGTGGACGAAAATGAAACCCTGTTTGAGGCGGCGCTGCGTGAAACCCTTGAGGAGACCGGGTGGCATGTCGAACTGGAATACCTGGTTGGCTTTTATTGCTATACGTCTCCCAATAACGGCACGACCTATTTCAGGGCACTATTTGCCGCCAAAGCACTGCAGCGGGAACCCGATTATCAACTCGACGAGGGTATTCTTGAGGCACACTGGCTAAGCCTTGAGGAGGTAAAACGCCAGCAAGCGATGCTGCGTAGCCCCATGGTCGTCAGTTGTATCGAGGATTACCTGTCAGGCAAACGAATCCCGCTCGATAGCATCACCCACGTCGGCACATGAGGACAGATGCAACCCTTCGCAGCGGGTTCGCTTGTCAGCCGATCTGGGATAGAATAGCGCGCTTCGCTTTCAGGTACTCATTACAGGTGCAAGCTATTGCCAAAGGTCATGGATAATTCTCAGATTCGCGTCATCGTCGGTATGTCGGGAGGGGTCGATTCCTCCGTTTCCGCCCTTTTGCTGATGGAGCAAGGCTATCAGGTTGAAGGCCTGTTCATGAAGAACTGGGACGAGGATGACGGTACCGAATACTGTACCGCGAAAGAGGACCTGGCCGATGCCCAATCGGTTTGCGATAAACTGGGCATCCGGCTGCACACCGCCAATTTCGCGGCCGAATATTGGGACAATGTATTCGAGCATTTCCTTCACGAATACCAGGCCGGCCGCACACCCAACCCGGATATCCTCTGTAACCGCGAAATCAAGTTCAAAGCCTTTCTAGAATATGCCGAGATGCTCGGAGCCGATTACATCGCCACGGGCCACTATACACGCCTGCGTCGCGATGACGAGCATACCTATTTGCTGCGCGGTCTGGATGATAATAAAGATCAAAGCTATTTCCTGCATGCCGTTTCCGAAGAACAATTGGCAAAAACCCTGTTCCCGGTCGGCGAACTGGAAAAACCCCGGGTGCGTGAAATCGCCGAAGCGCACGACCTGATCACCCATAACAAAAAAGACAGTACAGGCATCTGCTTTATCGGCGAACGCCGCTTCCGCGACTTTTTGCAACAGTACATACCTGCCCAGCCGGGCGACATCGTGACGCCCGAAAACGAGGTGATCGGACACCATCAGGGGCTGATGTACCACACCATCGGCCAGCGCCAGGGGCTGGGTATCGGCGGCATGCAGGGCCGTGATGAAACGCCCTGGTATGTGGCCGGAAAGAACCTGGAAACGAACCAGCTCTTGGCGGTACAGGGTAAAGATCACCCAGCGCTTTTCGCACCGGCTCTGCTCGCCGAAGGCGCCACCTGGATCAACGGCCAGCCCCCGGCCTCCCGGTTCCGCTGCACGGCGAAAATTCGCTATCGCCAGGAGGATCAGCACTGCGAGGTTGATGTCCTGGAAAACAAGCAATGCCTGGTGCGTTTCGATAAACCCCAACGTGCCATCGCTCCCGGCCAGTCGGTGGTTTTCTACCAGGGCGACATTTGCCTTGGCGGCGCAGTGATTACCGAAGCGTTAAAAGCTCAGGATTGAGAGGAGCCACAGTCGTGAAAACAACCTTTTACAAAGAAGTGATCGCCCTGGCGGGCATTCTGCAAGCGGCCGAAATCGTCGAGCAACTTGCCAACACAGGCACTGCCCCGCAGGATAGCTTTGAAACCAGCCTGGCAAGCATCTTAAAAACATCGCCCGGCACCATTGAGGAAATTTATGGCGGCCAGGTTAACTTTCTACCCGGACTGCAACTGGGCTTCTCCGTCCTGAAAGACGTCCTGGCGCAGAAGAACTCCCAGGGCCGTCAGCGCCTTCGCTATGCGATCGGCCTGATTCACCTGCAGGGCAAACTGCAGGGCAACGATGAATTGATGGACGTGCTGGCAACGCGCTTGCAGCAAATGGACAGCAAACTCGAGCATTTCGACTTGACCCATGAGCGTACCCTGGCGTCCTTTGCGAGCATCTACGAAGACACCCTGAGCACCTTCCGTTTCCGCATCCAGGTAACCGGCAATGCGATGCACCTGCAGAATCCCCTGGTGGTGAATAAAATACGCGCCACCCTGTTGGCCGGTATTCGCTCAGCCATGCTATGGCGCCAGGTCGGCGGAAAACGCTGGCATTTTATGTTTTATCGGAAAAAACTGCTCGAAACCCTTAAGACTCTTGCCTGATCGCTAACCTCCCCCCTGCTTTAAACAGCAAAACTGGTGTATAATCGCGCACCTTTAATCAGGCTCAACTTAGTGGAATATTTGATGGAATTATCAGCACTTACCGCCGTATCCCCCGTTGATGGTCGTTATGGTTCAAAAACCCGTTCATTACGCTCCGTATTCAGCGAATACGGATTGATTCGTTGCCGCTTTGAAGTGGAGATTCGCTGGCTGCAAAAACTGGCCGAGCATCCTCAAATCAAGGAAGTGCCGGCACTGAGCAGCGAAGCGACCGACTACCTCGATAATCTGGTTGCCAACTTCAAGGAAGATTACGCCCAGCGCATTAAAAACATCGAACGCACCACCAATCACGATGTAAAAGCGGTCGAATACTTCATCAAGGAAACCTTTGACGGTGTTAAAGACACCCTGCCCGAGCTGCATAGTGCCAGCGAATTCGTCCACTTTGCCTGTACCTCCGAGGATATCAACAACCTGTCCCATGCCTTGATGCTCAAACAGGGGCGTGAGATTGCCTGCCAGTTAATGCAGCAAATCACCGACAAGATCAAAACGCTGGCCGTCAATCATGCGGAGCAACCGCTGCTGTCCCGCACCCACGGGCAACCGGCCTCGCCGAGCACCATGGGCAAGGAAATGGCCAATGTCGCTTACCGCCTGCAGCGCCAGTTAAAACAGATCCAAAACGTTGAGCTGTTGGGAAAAATCAACGGTGCCGTCGGTAACTACAATGCGCACCTCTCGGCGTATCCTGACGTCGACTGGGAGCAACTCAGCCAAAGCTTTGTAGAAAGCCTGGGATTAAGCTGGAACCCCTACACTACGCAAATTGAGCCGCACGACTATATTGCCGAGCTGTTTGATGCCGTCGCACGCTATAACACCATCCTGATTGATTTTGACCGTGATGTGTGGGGCTATATCTCGCTCGGCTACTTCAAGCAGAAAACCGTTGCCGGCGAAGTCGGTTCCTCAACCATGCCTCATAAGGTTAACCCCATTGACTTCGAGAACTCCGAAGGCAACCTGGGTATCGCCAATGCCCTGTTTAATCACCTGGCCAGCAAATTGCCGATATCGCGCTGGCAGCGCGACCTGACGGACTCCACCGTATTACGAAACCTGGGTGTCGGTTTTGGACACAGCCTGATTGCCTACGAGTCTACGCTGAAAGGTATTGATAAACTTGAGCTGAACGCCGAAGCAATGGCCAACGACCTGGACAACTGCTGGGAAGTGCTGGCTGAACCCGTACAAACGGTAATGCGCCGCTACAACATTGAAGAGCCCTATGAAAAACTGAAAGCGCTCACCCGCGGCAAAGGCATTACCAAAGAGGCACTTCTGGAATTTGTCGAAACCCTGGAAATCCCGGAAGAAGCCAAAGCCTCTTTACGCCAGTTAACCCCGGCCAGTTACATTGGCAACGCGGTTGCTCAGGCTAAAAACATCTAACACGTGGCAGCAGAATATGCCTTGGGGCCAGTCAGTGCAGAAACCTTTCTGCGCGACTACTGGCAAAAAAAGCCGCTACTGATCAAGCAGGCGTTGCCGGGTTTTGATAACCCGCTAAGCCCGGAAGAAATTGCCGGGCTTGCCTGCGAAGATTTTGTCGAGTCGCGCCTGATTACCGAGCATGAGCAGCTGCCGCAGTGGCGCTTAAAGCACGGTCCCTTCTCCGAACAGGATTTCCTCGCCCTGCCCGATAACGACTGGACCCTGCACGTCCAGGAAGTCGAGCGTTTCTTTCCTGAAATTTATGCACTGCTGGATCACTTTCGCTTTATTCCCAACTGGCGAATTGATGATGTGATGGTCAGTTACGCGCCGGACAAAGGCACAGCCGGTCCGCACTTCGATCAGTACGATGTTTTTTTGATTCAGGGCCTTGGCAAAAAACACTGGCGTGTCGGACAAGCCTGCAATGCCGAATCGCCCACCCTCCCTGACTGCGAGCTGTCCATTCTCAAGGAATTTGACACCCAGGACGAGTGGCTCGTCGAACCGGGAGATATCCTTTATATCCCGCCGGGCATTGCACACTACGGTATTGCCGTTGGCGACAGTATTACCTACTCGATCGGTTTCCGCGCTCCCAGTCATGCCGACCTGCTCGGTGAATTTAGCCACTTCCTGGCAGATTCCCTGCGCGAAGATCAACGCTACAGCGACCCTGATCTCAGCCTGCAAGGCAACCCTGGGGAAATCAGCCCGGCTGCGTTGGAGAATGTACGAAAAACGCTCACAGAGATACTCAACGACTCCGGCAAACTGGCCAGCTGGTTTGGCGAATACATGACCGAGCCCAAACAGCAGGAGATGGGCTATGAGTTTGAGAAAATCAATTCGCCCAGGGCTCTCATCGAACAGCTCAGTACCCTTGAGTGCTTATGCTGGGTTGAAGGCAACCGCTACGCCTGGTTTGCCCACGCCGACCGGCTGGAGGTTTTTGTCAACGGCAAAAGCTATACTGCCGCTTTGGATTTGAGACTGCTGGTTGAAGAACTGACCAGCTCGACGCGAATCAGCCCGACGAGGATATTGCCCTTACTCAAACAGGCCAGTGCACAACAACTTTTGTTTGAGCTGTTTAACCAGGGTTACTTCTATTTTGAATAAAAAAAAGCCCGCCGACCTCTTGGTTGCGGGCTTTTTCTTTTGTAAGCAAAGTCGTTCGTTTATTCGGGCAAACTTAACGCCTGTGGCGAAATAATCACGCCATTGTTGTCAGCGTAAACATACTCACCGGGTGTGAATGTCACTCCACCGAAGGTGACAGGAATATTGAGCTGGCCTTCGCCGCGTTTTTCCGTTTTCATCGGAATGGTATTAATCGCCTGAACGCCCAGGTCCAACGACATAATGACATCCACATCACGGATACAGCCGTAAATCACCACACCTTCCCAACCGTTTTTCACCGCGTTTTCGGCAATCATGTCGCCCATCAAAGCACGACGCATCGACGCGCCGCCATCAACGACCAGCACTTTACCCTGGCCGGGTTTACCCAGCTCTTCTTTCACCAGCGAGTTGTCTTCAAAACACTTTACAGTGACGATTTCACCGCCAAAGGCAATGCGGCCGCCAAAGCTGCTGAATAACGGCTCAACAACCTGCACTAAATCCGGGTACTCGTCACATAAATCTGGGGTTAGGTTTTCCATGTTGCTTCCTTAACGCTTTAAAACAAAATTGAGGGCGCAGTATAGCTCCGCACCCCGCTATTCTTCTACTTTTACCTGCGACCCCGCAAATTCGACAACCTGGCCGGCGCGAATTTTACAGCGCTTGCGGAGCTCCACCTGCGAGTCAACGCGGACCTGTCCATCGGCAATCAGGTTTTTTGCCATACCGCCACTACCAACCAGACCGGTGATTTTAAGCAGGTTATGCAGTTCGATGTACTCGTGCCCCTCAAGATTAAAGGTATCCATTAACTTTCCAGCCAAATCTCTTTTACCCAATGCCAAACCGAAGGCCACTCGTCACTGCTCGCTTCGCCCGTTTCAGGGTTGATAAACGTCACTTCGCCTTGCTGGTTAACGCAATAGAAGCCGGCGCTGGTTTCACAGAGCGGTATCAACTCACGGCTGACACCGAGAGACCAGGCCGTAGCCGCCACTTCGGGAAGATAGGTGTGGCTGTGCGTGTCTGTTACCGTTACCGGCTCCAGGGAACCAAACACGACATCACTGACTTTGAGCAGGAATTCACGCAGCTCAAAGGGAAGCGGCAGGAAAAGCTCCTCTTCAATGACCACCAGGTCATCTTCATCGGGCAGCTCAAGCGGCACCGGGATAACCTCTGCCTGCTCCCGCAATTGCTCTATGACATCTTCCATCGTACTGAACCCGTTACGGCTTTAAATCTCAATCATCTGCGGCGTATAACTGCCCAAGGTGCTTTCCAGGGCAGCGACTCCCGCCGGCACATCCATAGGCGCCCCCAGCGCTTTCATGCTGGCGCCCAGTGCGTGCAGGGTCCGGAACAGGTTATGTTCCCGGCTTTGCTCGCCCATCTGGCCAATACGAACAATATTGGGGCCAAAGGAACCGGAAATCTCAACACGATAGTGCTCGGACAGGTAGCTGAGTAATTCGGCGGATTTAATATTTTCGGGTACGTTGATGCCAATCACCGAATTGAGGCGCGCTTCGGGTTTTACGAATAAAGACAGCCCCAGCGCTTCAATGGCAGCCTGCAGAGCCAACGAGCAACGCAGGTGGCGGTTAAAGCGAACCGGCAGCGTTTCGTTGCATATCAGGCGCAATGCCTCATGCATGGCCAGGATTCCGGAAACGGGCGCCGTATAATGGTAGGACTTTTTGTACCAGAACTGATCGGCCAGCTTGGCATCAAGACACCAGTGACGTAATTGATCCTTACGGGAATTGATGCGGTCCCAGGCCCGCTCAGAAAAGGCCACCAGAGATACGCCGGGAATCGAAGACAAGCCCTTTTGTCCACCGGTAATAACGGCATCCACACCCCAGCGATCCATCGATAAAGGCATCGTACTGAGGGTACAGACGGCATCGGCCACCACCAGGCAATCATGCTGGCGGGCAAGCGCTGCAATCTCGGGTAAATAGCGGTTGAACACCGTATTTGACGTTTCGCCCTGTACGATGGTCAGCACCCGTGGCTGGTGTTTTTTAAGGTACTGCTCAACCTCGTTCGGATCGGCTGCTTCACCACAGGGCACTTGCAGGCGGATAACGTCGGCATCCGCTCGCTCAGCCATTTCCGCAAGGCGGCCGCTGAAAAACCCATTACAGATACTTAAAACTCGGGTCCCAGGGGATACCAGGTTAACGACAGCCATTTCCATGGCCGCAGAGCCAGGCCCTGCTACACCGAGAATATGCTGTGAATCGGTCTGGAATACGTACCGGGACATGGCTTTCACCTGCTCGATAATCGTTGCCATCGTCGCACCCAGGTGGTTGATGACAATCGAGTTCGCAGCCGCCACGCGTTCCGGAATCGGTACGGGACCGGCCCCCATCATCAGTAGCGGTTCTTCAGGCAAGATACTGTCAAGCGGGACAATTCCCTCAGGCACTTGAACGGTCATAAAACATCCTTTTGATCGCCCTTTTGAGCTAATCACATAAGAGAAATTGCAGAATAGAAATAAGTTGGCAAAGCTATCAGTGCTCGGGGTTAAACACAACTGAAAAATGAATCAACACCTTGGCCGGAGCGCTTTTAATTTGTTTGTCATATAGCTATGCCATCATCGCGCCAACTTTCATACGATGGGCTCGGGAAATCCGATCATGTTCAAGCAAACAAGTCGAGTAAAGCGTCTCACCTTAAAATCCCTGCTGCTTGTTTCCGGGCTCACGGCTACGCTCCTGGCCGTCACTAATGTATCGGCAAATAAAACCCCGACCCTGCTGCCCTCAATCCTGAAAGGCTACCAGCTCCAGGGTAAACCCCTGAGCATCCAGGGCCTCAAAGACAATGCATCCGGGCTTACCTACAGCCCGGTTACCAACACCCTTTTTATGGTTGTTAACAACCCGGAAACCCTTTACGAGCTCAGCCTGTCCGGCGAAGTCCTTAGAATGATTATTTTGCAAGGCTTCGAGGATACGGAGGGTGTTGCTCATATTGAGGGGAACCGCTTTGCGGTGCTTGAGGAACGGCGCTCGGAAATCAACTTTATCGACATCAACCCGGAAACCCTGGTTGTAAAGAAATCAGATTCCGACAGGTTTGCACTGAATATCTTTACCAGCAGCGAAAAGAATCTCAGGCTGGAAGGGATCAGTATTGATCATTCAACCGGTGATATTTACCTCGTTAAGGAAAAGTCACCCCGCGCACTCTACAAGGTTTCCGGCCTATTGGACGGAAAAAACAACGTACAGGTTTCCACACCCTGGAATCTTGAGGATGACAACAACGGTTCCAGCGATTTAAGCGGGCTTTTCTTCGCGCCTGAACAGCAACGATTGCTGGTGCTCAGCGATGAGTCGTCAAAACTGACGGAATTCAGCCTGGACGGAAAACCGATTTCAGAAATAAAACTAAGCAGTTTCTGGCAGGCTCAACATAAAAACATCCCGCAGGCCGAAGGCGTTGCAGTTTCTGCTGACGGGACGCTGTATATCGTCAGTGAGCCAAACCTGCTGTATCGTTTTGTAAATACAACGGCAAAGACCGCTTCGCCTTCCAGGGGTTAACGCACGAACCCACCCGATTTGCGTTTCTATCGTAAAAACCTGCGAAACATCGCTAAGGAGCGTTTCATTTCTATTAGTGGAGATGAAGGAAAAGCATTGTCTTGAGCAATTATCGCGATTCTTAACAACAGATACGATTACGCCCCTCCTGCTTGGCTTGATAAAGCAGTTTATCGGCCCTTTTTATAAGGCTCTCCGCGTTTTCACAACTGTCTGTCAGCTCGGCCAGACCAGCACTGAAAGTAATACGCTGGTCGCCAGGCGGTACCAAAACTGAATCAAAGTGCTTTTTAAAGCGCCCCAGAATATTAAGCGCTTCATCCAGGTTAGTATGGGGCATAATCAAAGCAAACTCTTCCCCACCGATTCGCCCCAGAGTGTCTTCCTTACGAATAATCTGTTGCAGTTGTTGAGCAAAATTGACCAGCACCTCGTCGCCTTTACTATGCCCATAAATGTCATTAATACTTTTGAAATGATCAATGTCGAACATAGCCACGCTAAAGGTACTGTCGTGACGCCTGCTACGCTTGAATTCCTTGTACAGGTTATCGAAAAAATAGCGTCGGTTCGGCACCTGGGTGAGGTCATCGGTAATACTCAGCTGATACATCTTGTCTTTGCTGTACGTCAGCTCAAGTGTTAACTCAATAATATGAGCGAACTGGTTGATCAGCGTAATTTCCATCTCAGTACGTACACTGGCTTTATTATCGAGCACACAAAAAGACCCGAACACACTGCCATCCGGCCAGTTAATCGGCACGCCATAGTAGGAGACCATCCCCGACTTAACAACGGAGCTTTCGGCCCACTCGGGTTCTTTAAGTACATTGGGGTCATGCAGCGGTTGCTGGGTTTCAATTACTTGATTGCAAAAAGAGCCGGGCGAACTGTTGATTTTCTGGTGAGCCCTAAAAGGAGAGTCCGGGTGGTCAGAAGCAATAACCACATGAAGCGTTTGATCGTTTTTTTGCATCAGCAGAGTTGAAGGCACTTTGCATAAATGGGCAACCAGGTTAGAAATATCCTGCCATTCATCAAGGACACACTGTTCAATCTTGATACTGTGCATACAATCTCTGACAACAAAACGTAATTATTACGGCATATGTTATGAAAAGCCCTTATATAAAGCGAGCCTAAATCGCCCTTATTTATACCAGCTCAACCAGCGCCGTTAGTACATTTGTAAAGCGTATCGCACCAGCATGGCTACGCAAACAGCCACAATAATGAAACGTAATAAACTGGTGGGAATGCGTAATAAAGAATGCGAACCGGCCCAGGCGCCGATCGCCTGTCCCACCATCATGGTCAGCCCCACCGCCCAGAAAATTTTCCCGGCAACGATAAATACCAGCAAGGAGGCGATATTGGTGGAAAAATTCAGTGCCTTAGCCCTAGCAGTTGCCTCAAGCAATGTCTGGGCGCGGAGTGAAACGCCCGCAAGCGAGAAAAAAGATCCGGTTCCCGGGCCAAAAAAACCGTCATAGAAGCCGATTGCTGGAATAGCCGTTTTTTCATAGGTCGAAGGCGTTATCACGGCGTCACGCTTAGCCATGTGAATACGAGAAGAAAAAATAAAGTAAGTGGCGATAACCAGCAATACGACAGGAATAATGAAACTCAGCGCCTGGGAAGAGACAAACTGCAGGATCAGCGTTCCGATTGCCGCACCCATAAAGGCATACAGCATGGGTCTTCTGACCTCCTCCCAGGTAATCTTCTTTTTCCTGAACATCATCAAGGTCGCCGTCGCGGTCCCCATGCAGCCCTGCAGCTTATTGGTGCCTAACGCAACAACAGGCGGAACGCCGGCAAGAATTAACGACGGCACAGTGATAAGTCCGCCGCCTCCCGCCAGCGTATCAACAAAACCTGCAAATACCGCCACGGCAAAAAGAAGCGCCAACAACTCGACGCTAAGTAGAGAAATATCCAAACCGAATCCTTTAATAAAATGAACATCGCCGTATCGCTGCCGGTATGACAAGCAGCCGACGACGAAAAAGCATCAGCAAACGCCTGGCCCATATTGGGTCGTCCAGGCCTTCTTTTCATCATTGCGCAGGCACGCTTATCCAAGTGTGCGCAGGTAAGTTATGTAGCCAGAGAGTATTGCAATCAACGATTAATTGTTATTTCTATTGATGCTCGAAGAAAGCATTGAGCAGGCGTAAAAAAGCCGATGAACGGTCACCCGTCCATCGGCTTGATTAAGCCGCAAGAAACTGGCTTAAAGACTGCTGAAGTAGGCAGCCAAATCGCTGATATCGGCATCACTCAAAGAAGCGGCCATACCTTGCATAATAGGAGCCTGGCCACCCGAACGCTGTTTGCCGCGATAGGCTTTCAATGCAGATTCCAGATAGGCAGCGTTTTGACCCGCCAGATTTGGATAAGTCGGGTTTGTGGCTACGCCATTCGCACCGTGACAAGCTGCACATGCAGCTGACTTGGATTTTCCAGCTGCAGCATCACCGGCGTTTGCCGCAAATGGCATTGCTGCAATTACGCCCGCAACCAGTAAAGTTTTCAGTTTCATCATTCCCTCCAGTAAGGATTGGTTAAAATCTTTATCGTTATTTTATATATCGTTTTAAATCAGGTAGCAGCAAGACTATCACAACCCAACGGAGTTTGACTCTGCCAAATGATGGTTTTATTTAAAGCCAAAGTACACGCTTAAAATTCATCGCTTAACCGATGTTTATCGTGCTGGCTGGCATAAAGGGATGGCCCGGGGGCGAGCTGTTTATGGAATTAAATCCCGCTAGGTTATTAACCCGAAGGAGGTAGGCTCGCTAGAAGGCTTCGATATTGATGCCAGCAATAGAACAAGTCGATTAATTAACATTAATAAAATCATACAACTTATTGTTTAATAAAATTAAATATCAAATATTAATCGCAGCTCATTTTGTTCGTTTGTAGCGCCAGCAACTCTCCCCCGCCGTTGGAAATTTATGACTCCCCAGTCGTCCAGGTTCCAATTCCTTGCGCAAGCCCGCTGGCGCAGTTCTGGCAATACAGTGATTTTTTGCAAAATGGCTGAGTCGCCGGCGTAGTTCATTTAAAATGCGCCTTGCGAGACAGGTGCAGCAAACACCTTTAAATTCTGGCTTATTCCACACAACCCCACCCAAAACTTTTTTAAAAAGCTAATAAGTACAACAACTTAGCGAGCGCTATCAATTTATGCCTCATTCACAGCATAAAAAACGCCTCAGAAACGGACCCCACCACATTAAAGACATCACTTTAAGTTATAGAGGCATTGTCTCCGAGGGGTAAAATCGGTTAAAATTAGCTGGTTTGAGCCCGTAGTAAGGACGATCTACTATGGCGTGTTTTCCAAGCTGGAAAGCGGCAATCTAACAATAGTCGCGGCTAGGGAGGCACATTCACATATGGACTAATTCGAAATATTTCCGCAGCAGGATCTAACAATATCCTCAAGTGGGTGGTCAAAATATCTGGCCTGCCTCAGTTGAGCGGTGTGCGTATGCGCACGACGTTTTCAACCCGGCAGTCGAAGGGTTGCCCCACCCTGGAAATTCTTAAATTGGAAGGAGGTACAACAATGTGCGGCATAGCTGGTGTTATGTACAAACAAAAAGGCTCCCATGAGATTGGCAAAGCGCTGATCAACATGCTGGATGGCTGTCAGCACCGTGGTCCAGACAGCACAGGTTTTGCGCTGTATGGCGATAAAAAAGAGCAACTGCAACTTCGCTTTATCATTCCAACCGATGAAGCGGGCAAAGCCGAAGCGATCAAGAGCATCGGCGAGCTGCTTGAAAAACACGATGCCAAACTCATAACCGAAGAGACTGTAGGTTGCACCTACCACATTGGTGTCGACTTCGGTGGCGACCTGCTGGCCTTCACCAAAGACATGGAAGAGCACGCAAAACTCGTTTCCGTCGGACATACGCTGGATATCATCAAAGACGATGGTACGGCTCATGACGTGGACGCTATCTACCACATAGGCGAATTAAAAGGCACGCACGCCATCGGTCACGTGCGCTTGGCAACCGAATCTGCGGTACGCCCTGAAGCAGCACACCCTTTCTGGGCGACTGGCTTCGAAGATATCGCGATCGTTCACAACGGTCAGCTGACCAACTACTGGAAAATGCGTCGTCGCCTGGAACGCCGTGGCTTTGCTTTCCATACGGATAACGACAGCGAGCTGGTAGCTGTTTACCTGGCCGACAAGCTGGCTCAAGGCAACAGCCTGGAAAGCGCACTGGAAACCGCTATTGATGACATGGACGGTACTTTCTCGTTCCTGGTTTCAACACCAACAGAAATCGGTTACGCGAAAGACCATTTGGCCGCTAAACCAATGGTTCTGCTTGAAAATGACGACATGATTGCCATTGCCTCTGAGGAAGTAAGCATCAACCGCCTCTTCCCTGGCCAATCAGTTAACTCCACAGAACCAGCACCTGGAACATTTAGAACATGGTCACTATAGATTTAAGCAAACTGAGCATCACGGAAGCGAACGAAAAAATCCGTGAGTGCGGCCGTAACGGCCAAGACGTAGAAGTTATCAACCCAGATGCGAAGCACAATATTGGCGTGGGTTTGACCGATCCAATTAACGTTACCGTTAAGGGCTCTGCAGGTTATTTCTGTGGCGGCCTGTCCCACGGTGGCACCTACAAAATCGAACACAACGTGGGCTGGGCTGTAGGCGATAACATCTACGAAGGCTCGGTAGTTGTTGGCGGTAATGCCGGTGCAATTGCCGGTGTTGCAATCCGCGGTGGCGAAGTCGTTATTCGCGGCAACATGGGCAGCCGCGCCGGTCAGGTAATGAAATCAGGCACTGTGTGCTGCGGCGGTAACGCCGCTTTTATGGCCGGCTATATGATGTACGGTGGGCGTATCATTATTCTGGGCGATGCTGCAGAAAATGTTGGCCAGGACATGAGCGGCGGCGAAATCTTCGTTGGCGGCAACATTGGAAGCCTGGGTAATGACGCTGAAATCGTTGATATGGCACCAGGTGATTTGGAATCCATTAACGAATTCCTGGCCAAATACGGCATGGAATTCAATGGTACCTTCACGAAGGTAATGAACGCCGGTAAAAAACTGCGTTATGGCAAGCAAGAGCCGCGTCACCGTCCACAGCCTTTCTTCGTACACTCCAAGTCTTCCAACTACTGGAACCCTAAAGTACAGGAAGATATCTGGATTAAAGGTGAAGTAGGTCGTTACCGTATCCGTGGCTACGGCGCATCCAAGCCCGTACCACACCTGAACGACATCGCCTTTGCGAAAGATGTTTCTCACGTGAAAGCAGACGTTAGTGCTCTGGACGGCATCAACCTGCATACCACTGTAGGTGGCCGCTGGGGTGCCAAGCCTCTGGATCTGTCTATGCCAGTAATGATTGCACCAATGAGTTTCGGCGCACTGAGTAAGAGCGTGAAGCTGGCACTGGCCCGCGCCTCTCGCCTGTCCGGTATTTCCGAGAACACCGGTGAAGGCGGCATGATGGATGAACAGCGTGAAGAAGCCGATCAGTTGGTACTGCAGATGCTGTCTGGCCGCCTGGGCTTCAGCATCCAGGATATCCAGCGTGCAGATGCCGTTGAGATTTATATTTCACAGGGCGCAAAACCAGGCCTGGGTGGCCAGCTGATGGCTAAAAAGGTAACCCCTGAAATTGCTAAAATCCGTGGTATTCCAGAAGGTATCGACCTGCGTTCACCTTCTCGCCACCCTGACGTACTGGGCGCCGATGACCTGGTAATTAAGATGGATGAGCTGCGCGAAGCCATGGGCCACCGCGTACCGCTGGGCATTAAAATGGGTGCCGGTCGTGTTAAAGATGACATCAAAATCGCTTACAAAGATGGCTTTGACTTTGTTGAGCTGGACGGCCTGCAGGGCTCTACCGGTGCAGCAAGTACTGAAGTACTGGAAAACGTCGGTATTCCAACCCTGTGTGCCATTCAGGAAGCGATGGACGGCTTGAAAGAAATCGACGCCAAGGACGATATGGACGTGGTATTGATGGGCGGCATTAAAGACGGTGTTGACGCCGTTAAAATGCTGGCACTGGGTGCTGACTGTGTATCCGTAGGTACTGCTGCAATTATTGCCGGTGGTTGTATTGCCTGTATGCAATGTCACGTAGGTACCTGCCCAGTCGGTATTGCTACGCAGGATAAAGGGCACGAGTCTCGTTATAACCTGGACCTGCAGGCACAAAACATTCACCGCTTCCTGGAATCCATGCGTTGGCAGATCGCTGCGATCACCAAAGCGCTGGGTTATGACGACGTTCACAAAGTGAGCCGTGAAGACCTGGTCGCTCTGACCCCAGAAGCAGCCGACATCACTGGATTACCTTATGTCCCAGGACACCGCGATCACGCCCGTCCTGACGACAATCTGTCAACTTTAGCTCGTAAGGCAGGATAACTGAACAATGACTGAATTTTTTCAACCTGAAATGTCCGTGACAGCGACTCCGGATCTGGACGACGATACTAAAGATCTTCACTACGTTCCGGCGCCCTGTCAGGTAGCCTGCCCAATTGGTACGGATGCCCCTTCCTACATCGGTTTGATCTGGGAAGGCAAATTTGAACAAGCGCTGGAAGCCATCAACGCGACCAACCCAATGAGCGGTATCTGTGGTCGTGTATGTGATGCGCCCTGTGAACCAGCCTGTCGCCGTGCCGACAGTGATGCGCCAATCGCCATTCGTAACCTGAAGCGTTACGTACTGGACGAATTGGGCCCTGGCTTCCACCTGCCACCTGTGGCTGTTACACAGAAGAAAACTGCAGCTGTTATCGGTGGCGGTCCTGCTGGCGTTACGGCAGCTCATGACCTGGCAGAAGCCGGTTATGAAGTACACCTGCACGAAGCGTCTGACCGCCTGGGCGGTATGTGCGTTTGGGGTATCCCACGCTTCCGTCTGCCAGAAGGCGTTATCGAAGAAGATATCAACCGCGTATTGAAACACTGCCCTGGCATCAAGGTTCACCTGAACTCTGCGCTGGGCCGTGACGTAACGCTGGACGAACTGAAAGAAAAACACGACACCATTCTGTTGGCGATCGGTGCCTCCGTGGGTAAAAACATGGGCCTGCCAGGTGAAGCGGCTCCTTTCGTTGAAGACGGTGTGGGCTTCCTGCGTCGCATTAACGGTGGCGAGCGTCCTACCCTGCCTGAAACTGTACTGGTTATCGGTGGTGGCGACGTATCCATGGATGCCTGTCGTGCCGCACTGCGTATGCCTGGCGTTAAAAACGTTAAGGTTGTTTACCGTCGCGACGCTGAAGGCATGCCTGCTCGTAAAGAGGAGCTGGAAGGCGCTATCGAGGAAGGTGTTGAAATCGTTTACAACACCCAGCCTGTTGAAGTTGTTGACACAGCCAACGGCGGCAAAGCCCTGCGTTGCGTTAAAACGGCCATGGGTGAGCCTGACGAAGACGGTCGCCGCCGTCCGGTAACCGTTGAAGGTTCCGAGCACGACATCGAATGTGGCCTGGTTATCGCAGCGGTTGGCCAGAAAGCCGAATGTGGCGAGCTGGAAGAAAAAGGCCTGATGGACTGGGATCGCGTTAAAACCAGCTGGGATAGCATGGCGACAGAAGATCCAATGATCTTCGCAGCGGGTGACGGCGGCTTCGGCGGCTCCACCATTGTTGAAGCGATGCACCACGGTCACCGCGCGGCTTACTACATGAAAGCTTTTATGGAAGGCAACGAAAAACCACTGCCTTACCGTACGCCTTACCGCACTCGCCGTGTACCTGTGTGTAACGACCCTATGTGGGAAATTAATCCACGTGTGCACCAGCCATTCAACGGCATGGGCAAAAACCCCGTTGAGTTCGCTGAGATCGAAACCACCTACACAGCCGAAGAAGCTAAGGCCGAAGCGGCACGTTGTTTCCGCTGTGATGCTGAAACAGGTTCTGCTGACTACACCGTGGAAGCGCGTGAATCCATCTTTGCGATGGCTCGCATCACACCGGACCAGACTGAAGAGCAGTTCCGCCTGCTGGATACACGTCTGGAAACGCGTGAAAACCCATTCGGTGAAGATCACGTAGCGACTCTGGATGACCTGGTATTCCTGCCAGCTAACCTGTCGCGTCTGGTAATTGACCCCTACCGTGAAGGTTGTAAAACCCGTACGGACCTGGGCTTCATCAACAACATCGTACTGGATACGCCGTTCCTGGTAACAGGCCTGGATCACGCGCCTGCCGAGATTCGTGAGTCTTGGGGCAAATCCATTGCTAATGCTGGTGCAGCTTACCTGGGTACTCACCCTATCGAGGGTGCAAAGTGGGTTCAGATCGTTGAAGATACTGCAAACGCCAGTGCCGATGCGGCTGCTTTCTACGCAGACAGCGCCATGGCAGCCGGCTCTATCGCTCGTACCTCAACCGATCAATCAACGGGCCTGATTGCCAATATTTCCAATGTTGAAAAGGCAATCGAGTTTGGTTTGCAACAGGAAGCAGACTTCCTGATCCTTGATGCTACCAATGGTCTGCCTGGTCTGAGTGCTGAACTGACTGGCGCACCTGATCTGTCAATCATGAAGAAAGCCGTAGACAAGTTGCGCGCTTTGGGTCGTGAAGAAGAAATCGATCTGGTTTACTTCGGCGGTCTGCGTACCGGTACCGACGGTGCCAAGATGCTGGCAGCGGGTTCAAAAGCCGTTGTCATTGGTACGCCTGCTGCGCTGTGTTTGGGTGCAGACATCTCCCACGGCGAACCTGTCTACAGTTCTGACCTGACAGCTGAAGATCGTGAAGAGCGCACAGCCAACCTGCTGCAAGCCTTTACTTCCGAAGCAACCATGATGGCACGCTGTACGGGTAAAACCAATGTGCAGAACATGGAGCCTGAAGACATGCGGGCCACAACCATTGCTGTTTCTAAAGCATTGGGTATCCCCATGGCAGGTAGCCTGCATAAGCACTAATCAGTCGTAAAACACTGAGTTAAAAGCGCCGCAACTGACCAGGTTGCGGCGCTTTTTTTTGCCTGGTTAAGCCAAGTGCCGAAGGTAATCCGACCTCATGCTGTATTTCAAGAGAACACTTTTCGAAACCCAGAAAAGAAATTTTAAAAGGGCTGCTTTATAACGGCGAAATCAATCCGGGGCTCAGCCCTTGTCAGCCAGCTTAACTCTTGCCTCATAACAATTTCTGGCGGCCTGCATGTCGGCCAGGAACCAAGGTAATTCATCAAGCGTCAATGCCTGGGCACCATCAACCAGTGCGCGTTGCGGCGCCGGATGAAAGTCAACCAGCACCATATTAGCGCCGGCAATAACGCCCTGGGCAGCAGCATGAAAAACATCCGGGATACCGTCAACACCCAGTTCGCGTGTCCCAACCGAGTGGGACGGATCCACACAAACCGGCATGCGGGTCAATCGTTTTACAACCGGTACGTGGGCAAAATCCACCAGGTTACGGTGCGGATCGCCCATGTTGGTTTTCATGCCTCTCAGGCAGAAAATAACTTTCCGGTTTCCTTCAGCGGCAAGGTACTCCGCCGCATTCAACGATTCTTCCAGCGTAATGCCAAAGCCGCGCTTGAAAAGTACCGGCATTTCACGCTGACGCCCGACGGCCTTTAACAACTCAAAGTTCTGGGTGTTACGGGTTCCAATTTGCAGCATGACACCCGTTGGCTGCCCAGCATCGGCAAGCGCAGCCTGTATTTCTTCGATATGCGCCTCGTGCGTCACCTCCATGGCAATCACTTTAATTCCGTATTTACCGGCAGATTCAAAGACATACGGTAAACATTGCGTGCCAAACCCCTGGAATGAATAAGGATTGGTACGGGGCTTGTAGGCTCCCATGCGCGCGCATTCCTGCCCCTGTTCGCCGATGGCTTTGAGCATCGCGTCGCTGTCCTCCTGGTTGTTGACCGCACACAGGCCTGCAAAGACATGAAAAGTATCCTGCCCAAAACGTACCCCGTTGTAATCAAAATAGGCGGGGCGCTCATCACTTCCGTGCCGCCCTAAGATACGGTATTCGCGGGAGACTCTCACCACCCGCTCCACCACTTCAAAGGCTTCGATCTCAGCGGCATCTAACTCTGCCGTTGAGCCGATCAGGTAAAGTTCAGTGACCCGATGTTCGGTGCCAAGCTCCTGATGCTGATTGATTTGAATATCAGGCAAATTGGCCAGGTAGTCTTTCAGGCGCATATAAGCATCACTACCCAAATCCGTATCGGGGTGCAGAATAATGATCATCAGGATGACTCCTCAACTCGTTTGTGTGACAAGCGTTAGGAATGAATGGCTGTTACTCCCAAGTTTTAAGCCTTCCAGTTGCCAATTTCAACCGTTTATCTTTGTGTACCCGCCTTTACCTGAGCGTTTCCATGGAGTCGTTAATTGCCGGAGAGATTAGTCATCCAGATTGACGGACAATGAAGTATCACTGCCTTCCGTCTGCCCTTCAGCCCGTGCTAGCAGGTAACGTGCGCCCTGATTGTGAAGCTTGTCGGAGTAACGCTTCCAGATTTTTTCATGCACATTGTCTGCTTCTTTCTCACCGCGGCAGAAGGCAACAAAGCGCTTTTCAATCGAGTCAGCAGGCTCCCGGTGACCTTGAGCCAACATAAGATAAGCCTGTCCATGTCTCTCCAGAAGTTCGGCCTGCTTAATGGTGAAGTCACCACTTCTGGCAAAACCATAGGGGAAGTTTTGATCATCCCAGAATTTTCGATCCGCATTGAAAGACGTATTTGTCGTCATAAATACTCCACTTAACATATTGAAAATCCTGTGCCGGGTCGGTGCGATTTAACTTGGTGTTTGCCGGGTTTTAAAAAGCTGACCGAGCACCATGTATGTATTAGCAATCCGCTCATCCTCTTGTGTAACTTGCTTCCAGTCCTGCAATCGCATGACTTAATAGCAGCGTTCGTCTGGCTCCCTCAACATGCAGGTTTTCAACCAGTTTGCCATTGACGACCACAACCCCCTCCCCCCTCGACTGGGCCGCTGTGTGGGCTTCGATGATCTGTTTTGCCATACTGATATCCTGTTCCGACGGTGAAAAGGCCCGGTTTGCCTCTTCGATGGTTTTCGGGTGAATCAGGGTTTTTCCATCAAAACCCAGTTCAAACCCTTGCCGACAAACTTGAGCAAATCCTTCGTCATCTTCAAGATCCAGATGAACACCATCGACAATTGCCACGTCCGCCGCGCGTGCCGCCAATAAGCAAAGACCAAAACTGGTCAGGAATGGCAACCTTTCCTTCGTATGGGATGCCCCCAGGTCCTTGGCCAGATCCGAGGTACCCATGATGACGGCCCGAATACGGGAGCTGGCACCGGCAATTTCCTGGGCATTCAGCATTCCCCGCGGAGTTTCCATCATGCACCAGATTTCCAGCGCATCGGGAGCACCGGCTTCTTTTAAAACCGCTTCAGCCTGATGCACCGTATCCTCTCCCTCGACCTTGGGTAAAAGTACGGCGGTTGTTCCGCTGCCGGCAGCGGCAACCAGATCGTCATACCCCCAGGAGGAGCCCAGCGGGTTCACGCGCACAGCCAGCTGTCGATTACCAAAACCACCCTGACGAAGCACATTCATTACATTGTTGCGGGCCTTTTCCTTCGCTGATGGTGCGACAGCATCCTCAAGATCAAAGATCAGTGCATCGGCCGGTAATGTACGGGCTTTCTCAAGGGCGCGCTCATTTGAACCCGGCACATACAACACACTGCGTAAAGCGATAAAAGTTCTCGGCATAACAACTCCTGATATCGATCGGTTGCAAAGGGCCTGATCGAACGTATCTACAGGCAACCCAACATTCAAGCGGGTAAACAATACCGGCAATTTATGACAAAAATAAAAAACCCGTTAAAGCTGCCTTTTGATCGCACACCCGTATTGATTTACTCTGTGAAAAAAGCACCCGGAAGACCGATGAGCAAAAAACACCGGATAACACAATTGCAGGTTTATCCTCTTAACGTTCCCCTGATAAATCCCTTCACCATAGCCGTGGTTGATCACCGGGCGCTACAGAACGTCGCCGTTAAGATCACCCTGGCCGACGGTTCGGTAGGCTGGGGGGAGACGCCAACGCTGCCCCCGGTCACCCATGAAGACCAATCAACAGCCCTGATCATCCTGGAACAACTAACGCCCCGGCTCATTGGCCTGGATGCTGCCGAATGGAGGCGAATTGCAACCGAGCTGAAAGCGCATATTCCTGAGTTCCCAAGCATCCGCTGTGGAATTGAAATGGCTTTACTGGATGCCCTTACCCGCAGTTTTGATGTACCCCTGTACCAGTTTTTCGGCGGCGCAACCCGCCATGTGGTTACCGACATTACCATTCCCATTTGTGAGCCTGCACTGGCAGAAACTTTGGCACGCCAATACTGCCAGCAGGGATTTACCCTCATCAAAACAAAAATCGGTCAGGATATTGCCGCGGATATTGAGCGAATCAGCGCCATTCGCAAAGGATTTCCTGATTGTGCGTTATTGCTTGATGCAAATATGGGCTTTAGCGCGGAAGAGTCACTGACAGTGATGGCCGAATTGCGCCGCAAACACATGACCCCCGTGTTACTGGAGCAACCGGTAGCGCGTGAAGACTGGGGGGGCCTGGGCAAAGTCGCCCGTGAGGCCGGTGTACCCATCGCCGCCGATGAGTCCTGCCGCTGCGTTGAGGATGCGGTGCGTATTGCCAAGGGCGGCCTAGCTCAGGTCATCAATATCAAACTGTCGAAATGTGGCGTCACTGAGGCGCTGGATATCGCCGCCGTTGCCCGCAGTCATGGAATCGGTTTAATGATTGGCGCTATGGTGGAAACACGTATCGCCATTGGCTTTGGCGCCCACTTCACGGCGGGCCTGGGCGGCTTCGATTGGGTTGACCTGGATACCTCCCTGCTACTGGCCGAGGACCCCGTTCGCGGCGGTTTTGAAGCTAAAGGCCCTCGTTACCAATTGGACGCAGCGCACTCTGGCCATGGCGGCTGGTTGAATTTCGATTAAGCGTCTTTGTTCGCTTCTGCACCGGCTGTTGCAGGCTAAGACTGCCAAAACAGGTAGAGCAGCAGCAGGAATGTAATAAACCAAAAACCGGACAGGAGCTTCCAGAACATCAGGCTGCTGGTGCTGGTTTCAGTAACCGGGTCATCCTTGAGGAATTCCGGATTAGGATGGGTCAAATCCGCCATTAACTCGTCAATCGTTCGATAGCGCTGCTCCAGGTCGAAGGCAACCCCTTTTTCCAGGGCTTTATCAAACCAAAGTGGAATTACCGGGTTATGCATGGATGCGCTGCGGTAACGCAGGCGATCATAATCGAAAGCCGTTCGGCACTCTTCAGCGGCCTCGCCGTAGGGCAGATGGCCGGTGAACATTTCATAGGTAATGGTTGCTAACGAATAGACATCACCCTGCATTCCCGGATTTTTTCCCAGCAGATACATAGGATCCGAATAGGAAGCTGTACCCAACGCCCCCTCGTGCACCAGCGGACGCTGCAGCTCTGCCAAACCGGCCACATAAACAGACCCGAAGTCCACAATCACCGCCCGCTCATTTTCCGTCACCAGGATATTGCCGGGTTTTAAATCCTGGTGAATGGCTTCGTTATCGTGAAAGGCGTTGAGGCCGTTGGCGATTTGTTTAACGATCGTAATGGCCGCCTTGGGGCTAACCGGCTGGTGCTGGGCAATCCATTGATCAAGCCCCTGCCCCTGTACATATTCCATCAGGTAATAGAGACAGGTACGCGGCCGGGTTTGTCGTATGATATTCACCACGTTTTCGCTTTTAACGCGGTTACCGATCCATTCTTCCTGAATGAACCGGTCTATGTAACTGATATCGTCCTCATAGTTGAGCGAGGGCGTTTTCATTACCGCTATCTCGCCTGTCTCTGTGTCGCTCACCAGATAAAGCTGACTGCGACTTGATGCAAACAGCTCTTTTTCGATCAGGTAGCCATCGACCTTCATACCTGGTTTCAGGTCTGGCGGGAAAGGCAGTCTCGTCAGCTTGACACTGTAATCGTCCAGGCTCTGTTCGGGCAAACTGTGAATACGGGCCACCACCGCACTGACATTATCATCGCTGCCATTGGCCAGCGCCGTTTCTACAAGTTCATGGCAAAGCGCTTCGGCACTTTTATCCTGAGATAGAATCTGTTTCAGGTCCTGTACCGGGATGAAGTCGTGGACACCGTCGCTGCTCAGCATGAGCAGATCACCCTCTTCGAGCGGTACGCGTCCGTAGTCGACATTGAGCCGGTTATCCATCCCCAGTGCTCGAGACAGGGTTGCACGATTTTCACCAAGTATGGCGGTGTGGTCACGGGTTAATTGCGTCAGCACCAAAGCGTCCTGCTTATCCCGATGCAGATGGAAAATACGGCTATCACCGATATGAAAAAAATGGGCGGTCCTGCTTTTCAGCACAACCGAGCTGAAGGTGGTCAGGTAGCCTTTACTTTCAGTCGCAAACTCATGGCTTTTACGGTACAGACGCAGGTTAATGGTAGAAAGGATTTTCTCGCCACAATGCCCTGCCGACCAGGTATCCGGGGTTTGATAATACTCGTCGATAAAACGCTCAACCGCAGTCTGGCTGGCCTCCTTCCCTGCCTCCGCCGAAGAAACCCCGTCGGCGACCACCAAGGCAATCCCCTTATTAAGCGCAAGATAAGGGTCTTCAGGAACCAGGACACCGGCACAGTCTTCATTGTGTGACTTCAAGCCGGTGACGCTGTAATGGGCCGTATCTATATTCAGGCTTTCGCTCACGGCAGAACTCCATTCCAGAGAGTTATCAATTTTCCTACTTAAACTACCCGAATTGAATGTTTTGGATCAAAAACCACGACAATCGAAATGCAGCATTTGAACGCGGTTGGGCAGCCCGACATGCGGGCTGCCCGGTTTGGCTGATTAACCGACATCAATCATATGAACGGTGCCATCGGGCAGCACTTCCTTAATCTTACCCTTGGGTTCGTTCAGGAACATGGCGATAAAGAACACTATGCCCGCCGATGCCCCGATAATCATGAAGAAAGTGCTGTAATCAACGAAACTTAGCACAGTCAGGTAAGTAACGGCACCCACGTTTCCGTAAGCTCCGGCCATACCGGCAATCTGACCGGTCATACGTCGTTTGATGAGCGGCACGATGGCGAAGACAGCCCCCTCGCCCGCCTGCACAAAGAAGGAGCAACACATAGTAGCCACGACAGCCATGGCAACCCACCAGCTTGAATCGATCTGGCTGAGCACGAAATAGCCAACAGCCAAACCGCCAATCAAGATCATGAGCGCCTTGCGACGACCAAATTTGTCGGAGAACCAGCCACCGGTTGGGCGTGCCACCAGGTTCATAAAGGCAAAACCGGAGGCCAGCAGACCAGCTTTTACCGGATCAAGGTTGTCGAAGGTTTCCAGGAAGAAAAGCGGCAGCATGGATACAACGGCCAGCTCTGAGCCGAAGGTGACAAAATAAGACCAGTCCAGGATTGCCACCTGCTTGAACTCGTACTTATCAAGATCAGGGACACCTTCGGTCAGGTGCTCTTTATTCACTTTCCAGATCTGGCTGGCCTGGAAAAAGTACAGCACCGTAAGCGTCGCCCAGATCGCATACATGGCCGAAGTGGTCAGCAAACCGACACCGGATGGAGAAAGCTTCCAGGCCAGCACCGCCAGGGCCAGATACATGGGGATATTCATACCCAAGTACATGTAGAAATCTTTCCAGCTGGTAACCTCAAGCCCGCCCGACCTTTTCGGTTTGAAATAAGTGGATCCTTTGGGGGTATTGCGGGCAACCACGTAGTAGAAAATCCCGTATAAACCTGCAATCACACCCGTGGACGCCAGCGCATAGCGCCAGCCGTTTTCCCCACCATAAATCAATGCCAGGGTTGGCAGAGTCATCGCGGCGGCGGCAGAACCGAAGTTGCCCCAGCCACCGTAGATACCTTCTGCGATACCGACACTTTTATGCGGGAACCATTCGCCCACCATACGAATGCCGATCACAAAGCCGGCCCCGGTGAAACCCATCAGGAACCGCAACATTGCCAATTGCTGATAGGTTTCGGCAAAGGCAAAGGTCACACAGATAATCGAGGAGATAACCAACAACGCACTGAATATCCTGCGCGGCCCGTATTTATCGACCAGGATACCGATCACAATTCGTGCCGGAATCGTTAAGGCCACGTTAAGTATCATCAGGGCCTTGACCTGCTGGCCGGTCATATCAAATGCTTCTTTCATAAAGACAAGCAGCGGAGCGTGGTTGAACCAAACCACAAAGGTCAAGAAAAACGCAAACCAGGTTATATGGAGCGTTTTGATCTTGGGGTCGCCCAGGGCGAACAGGTTTATTTTGTGATCACTGGACATAACTGTCTCCAACCAGTTGAAATTTACACGCCTGAAATTTTGGTTGGATAAAGTGTCTCCCTTTAGGGGTGGCGGTAGTTTGACCATGGTCAAGTGGCTAAATTTATTAACCCTTATCATCACAGGTAAAACAATCACACAAGCACCGGGATTTGTTACGGTACCTCAATCAGCATGACACCAGGGATAGCAGCATGAGCATTTCAATTCCAAGCAGCGGTGCCAGCCGTGCCCTTACCCTCTCGACACTGGCCTTTGCCGCGAATTTCTCGGTGTGGATTCTTTATGCCGTACTGGGGCTTGAACTGGAAGATAAACTTAACCTGAGCGTCACCCAGCTCGGCGTATTTTTCGCGGCCCCCATGCTGACGGGTTCATTAGCCCGCATTCCCGCAGGCATCCTGGCTGATCGTTTCAATCCCAAGCATTTATTTACATGGCAAATGCTGCTTATAACCCCACCCCTTTTCATCTTACCCCTCATCGACAACTACAACCTGTACTTGCTGCTGGGCTTGTGGATTGGAATCAGCGGCGCATCCTTTACCCTTGGCATTCGCTACATCAATGACTGGTTTGAACGTAATCGCCAGGGTACCGCCATGGGCGTATTCGGCGCAGGTAACGCCGGTGCGGCCATCACTCTGGCTCTCGCACCGGTCCTGGTAAAATACTGGGGCTGGGAAGGTATCGGTCCTGCTTACGGAGGCGGCATGATTCTGATGGCAATACTCTTTGCCCTGTTTGCCCCGTCACGGCCAAAACCCGCTCACTCATCCAAGCCGGCAGCGGCAGAACCTCATTGGGATACGCGGCCTGTCTTTATGCGGCTGCAGGTCTGGCGTTTTGGTCTCTATTATTATTTTGTATTCGGCAGCTTTCTGGCCCTCATCATGTGGTTGCCGCAGTACTACACCAACGTTTATCAACTGTCACCACAGCGCGCGATGGCATTTACCCTGTTTTTTGCCACCACTTCCAGCATGGTACGAGCCCTGGGCGGCTGGTTTGCAGACCGTTACGGCGGGCGAGCCGTCAACTGGACGGTATTCTGGATATGCCTGGGTTGCCTCTTTTTCCTCAGCTATCCATCCACCACCATGACCATTCATGGCATTAAGCAGGACGTACAACTGCATATTGAGGTGAATCTGTGGGTGTTCTCGCTGCTTATCTTTGTCATAGGCATTGCCCAGGGCTTCGGGCGCGCCAGCGTGTATAAAACCATCCACGACTATTATCCCGATCAAATGGGCACCGTAGGCGGCTTTGTCGCAGCTGTAGGGGCTTTGGGCGGAGCAACACTCCCCATCATCTTCGGCATGGCCGTTGATATTACTGGCTTTTACAGTGTCTGCTTTATGATTCTTTACGGCCTGCAGGCGGGCTGCATGATCGCGATGTACTTCGCCCAGAAAGCGGATCGTTTCCGAACCCGTTTAAACTACGCCCAGACACATAATTTTCTGGAGGATGAATAATCCTCTTCACTTATGCGCGGCTTTTCTCTCCCCGCGTTTTAATAAAATCCAGAAGGTTAAGCCCACAGCCATCCCGGTAAAGGTAAACAGCTGGAAAGCAACGGAAACACTGGTAAAGCCCTTGAAAGGCATGATCATCAGGATGGGGATATCTGCCATTAGGGCCGCACCAAAAACGATTGAAAAAATGTTTATCTTGCCTTTTTTCAATAACAGCCGGTAAAAACGGTAGGCGATAAAAAACTCATACACATACACCACCGGCAAACCACCAATAATGATGATCAAAACTGTACCCAAATAGCTCATCAAGCCCTGATCAAGAGTAAAGCCTGATAATCCCAGAAACCAGGCATAGGAAAGAAAGGCAAAAGGCATCGCAAGGGGCGCCAACACAAAGGCTCTGTCTTCGTAGGTCATAGCAGTCAAAAATCCGTGTCAGTTAAAGTGGATTTACCAGCAGATTTTAGGGGGATACCGAACGCAGGGATTTGACTGTAATCAACAGCAGAAAACGGTCTGGATAAGTTGAGGATAAAGCTCAAAACAAAAAAAACGGGCCAAAGGCCCGTTTTTTAAAATCACAACTGCTTAACCGGTTAAGCGTTTTTCGCTCTGCGACGTACAAGCGATAAACCAACCAGGCCTAGACCCAACAGTGCGACAGTGTTCACTACAGGAACGCGATTTTCACCAAGCTCGATATTAAGCGCATTCAATAACCATGTACCGCTGACACTTCCGTTGCTGGGGAAGCTGTCAGCCCAGTCGAGGGAGTTAATCAACGCATAACCAGAACCGGAAACACCACCAATAATCGTTGCGATATCACCGGGGCGAGTAGCCAGGATATCAACGCCCGCGCCAATGTTGCCCAGTGTCCACTGGAACTGGGTTCTGGGGCCATCGGCAAACGGATTCGCTAAGCCATCGCCCAAGCCCAGAACAAGACCCGCAGCCGTGTGAGTGATTGGCGTATTTGTACCGATAGAAAGGTTGCCTCCACCATCAGCGTTAAGCAGGTTAGCCGTATCCAGCGCCCACTCGGCCCCTTGCCATTCAGTGATCAGCAAACCACCGTTATTGACAAAGTTGGCCACATCAGCGTTACCGTTGCCACGCAGGTTAATAACAGCATCCACACCCACCAGCTGGGCCGCTGTTGGGGCAGCGCTACCAAAATTGGTAGCCGTATGGCCATTGTTATTCAAGAAGGTAACAACGTTTGCATTTGAGTTGGAGCCGTATACCGCAATTACGTCAGCCTGGGCCGCTGCGGTAAAAACGAGTGTCGCGGCAAACAGTGCAATTTTTTTGAACATAGAAAAAGTCCCGGTTTTTTTGATTTCTCCTCTAAAAGCACAAAGCGTGCCAATTTATAACCTATTGTTTTATAAAGATACTTCTATATCTATTTTCAGAATATGTAAAAAAACGTGACGCTTTACAGCGTCACTTAAGGCCTACAGCCTGTAAATCGGATTACAGGCTGCCGAATAAAATGATTTCATCCAGGAGCTTACGCTCACGTTTACGTTCATCACGCGACGCCAAATCATTGGGTAGACTGCCAGATGAACCCTGGTAACCAATTGCCAAACCGGTAAAAGGCTCGACGGAATCATCCAGCTTAAAGGTTTGGCGGGCTTTCTCCGGATTAATCCCTATCATCTGGTGAACCACCATTCCACGCGCCGTCGCTTCGAAGGTCAACGCAGCCGAAGCCGCCCCCAAATCATGCACAGCTGCTTTATTGGGTTTGCCGTTATATTCAAAATTGTGTTCGACTAAGCCCAAAGCCAGCACCGGCGCATTCTTTGCCCAGGGCTGATTACCCTCCAGCAGCACCTCGTAAACCTGTTGCCACACCTCGTCATTCTGGCCGCGTACTCCTACGATATAACGCCACGGCTGGGCATTGTAGGAGGACATTGTCCAACGCGCCGCCTCAAACAGACTGATCAACTCTTCCTTGCTGACATTACGCTGCGCATCAATGGCGTAGGGACTCCAGCGATTGCGTAATACTTTATGGATTGGATAATCAACGGGATTTTTCATACCAGTACCTCACTCAGGTAAATCAAATAACAGTATTTCGGCATCGTCGATGCCGGTCAGGCTTATGCTTTTAGCCTCAACCAGTCCGGCTGCATCGCCGGCTTCCAGCTGGTCTCCATTGAGGTCAACACGGCCCTGTGCAACGTAAACGTAAGCAATCCGGTCATCGGCAAGCCTGTATTCAACAGTTTCCTGTTCAGCCAATCGAGCGCTCTATAACGAGGCATCGCTGTGAACCGTTACTGAGCCTGATCGACCGTCACTTGAAACCAGTAGTTTTAGTTGTCCCTGTTTCTCTTCGTCAGCGAAAGCCTTTTGCTCATAACCCGGTTCAATACCTTTTACTTTAGGTTGCAGCCAGATTTGCAGCAGGTGCGTCTCATTTTCCCCGGAAGGGTTAAACTCCGAGTGGCGGACACCTTTCCCGGCCGACATGCGTTGCACCTCGCCGGGGCCGATAATACTGCCGTTGCCCATGCTATCCTTATGGGCCAACTCACCGGCCATGACATAAGTGATAATCTCCATATTGCGATGGGGGTGTGTTGCAAACCCGCCTTCAGGAAGGATGCGGTCTTCATTAATGACCCGCAACGCCGAAAACCCCATGTGCGCGGGATCGAAATAATCGCCGAAAGAAAAGCTGTGATAAGAATCAAGCCAATCGTTCGTGAAATGTCCACGCTCGTTAGCCCGCCGAATCGTTAACATCTGAAACCTCCTTAAATACGTTACAAGGGTTGATGAGGCCAGTATCATTGGTTTAAATAGCGAGATAAATAAGCACTTATTAAATTAACTGTTACAAATAATGAAACAATATACCCTGACTGATTTACACACTTTTATTGCCGTAGTCGAAACAGGCAGTTTTAACAAGGCGGCGGATAGGTTGAACACCAGCACCGCCAGCATCAGTCGTCGCATTTCTGCACTGGAGGAAGCGATGGAAACGCGGTTATTGAACCGCACGACCCGTACCATGCGCCTGACCGATGCAGGCCGGCAGTATTACGACGATGTACAGAATGTATTAATCGGCTTACAGGAATCTGAAGAGCGGCTTAAAGCCGGGAATGCAGTGATTAGCGGCAGCCTGCGAGTTGCTGCACCAATGAGTTTTGGACTGGAGCGCTTTTCCCCCCTGCTTCCCGAGTTTCTGAAACGCCACCCCGGAATCCACATCGACCTGGTACTTGATGACCGCCATACGGATTTATACGCCGAAGGTATCGACATTGCATTACGTATCGGCGATCTTAAGGATTCGTCGCTGGTAGCCACCCCGCTCTGCCCAATCGAGTTTGTCTATTGCGCGTCACCGGAATACCTGGAAATGCATGGTGAACCGCAAGACTATGACGACCTTCGTGATCACCATTGCCTGCATTACAGTCTCACCCAAAACAAAGGCCGCGGGTATCCTGCCAGCGAAGCGTCGCATTTCCAGGGTCAACTGATCGCCAATAACGGCAAGGTGCTCTGTGATGCCGCCGTTGCAGGGGTCGGCATCGTGATGTTGCCGCGTTTTATCGTAAACACAGCCCTGAATTACAAACAGTTACGGATCATTCTCCCCGACTTTACACCAGAACCGACGCATCTCTACGCATTACGCCTGTCGAGCCGGTTCACACCGGCGAAGGTCAAGTTGATGATAGATTACTTAAAGGAAAAGTTTGAAACGCATTGAGTTAAAAAAAGACGCCATAAATTTCTTTATGGCGTCAAAAACTCAAAATGGAGTTACGTAGTATTTTAAGCGGCTTTTTTCAGCGCTTTCTTCAGCTTTTTCAACTTGCCTTGTTGTTTGGAAATTTTCGTCTTCCTTGCTTTGATTTCTTTCTTCAGCGACTTTACTTTTTTCGAGGCCTTAGCCATAACCATTTCTCCTTGGGTTTCGTTATTCATGTTCGTCCAGGAATCGACGAATAAACCGGCGGATCTCCCGTGCCGCGCTGGTATCGAGATCCTCACACAAAGAAACGAAGGCATCCCTTTCCTCTGCGTTGATTCGGATAACCAACTGGCTATCTTTTTTCACAGCTTTTTTACGCGGTTTTTTCGTAGGCATTCCCGAATTCTTCTAGTAAATTTAAAAACACAATACATTTAATATGCATTGTATATACATAAGATATGCAATATTGCGATCTCTGTCAAACCCAACCTCTTAAAAAGATCTAAGCCACCATTATTCGATAGTTAAAAACCCCTTCCACAGCCTCATTGGTCGGAGTGAGAGGATTTGAACCTCCGGCCCCTACGTCCCGAACGTAGTGCTCTACCAGGCTGAGCTACACTCCGAATGCATCACATTTGATGAATTTTTGTGTGTATACGATGAATATGCGCCATTACTGTAACAAAAATATCACATTCAGCTACTAGGGTTGCAAAGATAAATAGACGTTTCCTGGCAGGAAAAGAAATGAGCAATGAGATCAAAACGTTACTGGAAGATACGATAAATAGCGCAAACTTAACGCCCCTCTTCCAACCCATTGTTTGCACCGATACACCGAGCCTGCACGGATATGAGGCCTTGATCAGAGGTCCTTCCGATACGCCGCTGCACTCACCTCTGCAATTATTCGATGCCGCCATAAAGCATAACCTGCTGTCCGAATTGGAGCTGATCTGCCGGAAAGTCTCCATTAAGCGATTTGTCGAGCTTGGCCTACCAGGTCGCCTGTTCCTCAATGTCAGTCCGATGATCTTCCTAAGCTCTGACCATCCGGAAGGAAAAACCCTTTCTTATCTGAAGGAAGCCGGTTTAGCACCGGAACGGGTTGTCATCGAATTAAGTGAAAAATACCCCATTGAGAAAGCCGACCTGTTGGTTACGGCACTGATGCACTACCGAAACCTGGGCTTAAAAGTCGCCGTTGACGATCTCGGCACCGGCTATGCCGGCTTAAAACTCTGGTCGGAAGTAAAACCCGATTACGTGAAAATCGACCGCTATTTTATCAATGAAGTCCACAAGGACCCGATTAAGCGTGAATTTGTACGCAGCATCATCAACCTTGGCACCAGTATTAACGCCAGCGTGATCGCCGAAGGCATTGAAACAGAGCAGGAGTTTAACGAACTGACAGACCTGGGCGTTACCATGTCGCAGGGGTACTTTTTTGCCCGCCCTACAGCTTTTCCGTCACAACAGGTACCCGCTGTATTAAACAAGAAGCAGGCCATCCAACGCTTATCCTCACATCTGGAGAAAAAGGCCTGTGCCCTCCTGCAGAACGTCAAAACACTGGATTACCGTGACAGCACCGGTTCGATTGTCGCCTTTTTCCACGACCACCCGATGGTTTATTCAGTGCCTGTCCTACGGGATGAAGTGCCCATCGGCATGATGATCCGGGAGCAGGTTCTGGAGCTCTTTTCCAAACCCTATGGCCGCTCCTTGAACGAGAAAAAACCTGTCATTGAAACCATGATGGACAACCCAGTGGTTGTCGAAGCTGACACCAATCTCGAAGAAATCGCGAAAATGCTAACAACCGACGATGACGAAAAGCTGATGATGCATTTCATCATCACCCATAGGGGCAAATATATCGGCATTGGCTCAGTACGCGATTTGTTGCGTCAACTCACGCAACAACAGTTGCAGCATGCCAGCTACTCAAACCCTTTAACACTTTTGCCCGGCAACGTTCCGATTTACCGCCAGATCGACAAACTTCTGACGGGCAAACAAAACTTTCATATCGCCTACCTGGATCTCAACAATTTCAAACCCTACAACGATGTCTATGGTTATGCCAAGGGCGATCAGGTGATACAACTTCTTGCATCATTGCTGCACCAGCATTGCAGCCCCTCCGACTTTATCGGCCATATCGGCGGCGATGATTTTGTAGCTATTTTCACTGACGAAAGCTGGGACGCGACCTGTAGAAAAATTATTGCAGCTTTTGATCGACAAATCCCCGAATTCTACAAAAAAGCAGATCTTAAACGCGGCGGCATTATTGCCATGACCCGTACCGGCCAGCCGCAAAGATGGCCATTACTTGGGCTTGCCATTGGTGTCGTCTGCCCTGACCCCGAACGCTGCCACTCACACCACGACGTCGCGGCCTTAGCCAGTAACGCCAAAAAAGAAGCGAAACGCCAGCACTCTTCCAGCGTTTTTTTATGTCGTCGAAAGGGACCAATGGACACCATCGATATTCACCCAGCCCCGAATCGCGCCGTTGTGAATTGTTAGATGTAAAGCGGACAGGTTTTCCACATATTCTGTGGATAAGTCTGGGAGCAATACTTGGGTAGGTTCCTTAACCTAGCGTGGTTAAAGGCATTCCTTAAAATTGATCAATTTTTAATCAGACAAAAATAAACCATTTATTATCAATGAGTTAAATTAGTCAAGTAGATAAAATTTAATTCTTATCAGTTTTTTTGTCGTAAATTCATATACGGTTTTAGCTGTGTAAAAACAGCTTTTCAGATACGCCCCGCCTTTCTAGAAAGAAAAGTTACCGGCGTTGAAAGGTGCGTTGACGCTGTACTGGCAGTAACCGAAAGAGGGTTCCGGTTAGCACGGGTTTCTTGAAGCCACCGAGGATGACATACAACCTCCGCGAACTCAGGTGCCGCCATCAGGGACTTTACGTTTAATAGCGGCAAACAAATGATTCGGGGCAGGTTTCAGGTGGGAATTCCTTAATCCTGGGGAGCTTTCCCGGGTAAACCTGCGGACTTGTCGGCGCCCGCTTTATAAACCAGTACATCCTCCATGATTAAATATTGCAGGTCACAGTTGTAGAACATATTAAGCGCGTCATAGGGCGAACAGATCATCGCCTCACCGCGACGGTTAAGGGAGGTATTCAAGGTAACGCCGTTGCCTGTTAACGCCTCCAGCTCCTTAAGCAGCGCATAATAACGTGGATGTACGGCTTCTTTAACCACCTGCGCACGAGCTGTACCGTCTTCATGTACCACTTCGGGCACGCGACCTTTCCATTCCTCGTTTACATCAAAAGTAAAGGTCATGTAAGGCGATGGATGGTCCGTTTGCAGCATTTCGGGGGCTACCGTATCCAGCATACTTGGACAGAATGGACGCCAACGCTCACGGAACTTGATTTGCTCGTTAATGCGATCGGCTACGCCCTTACTGCTTGGGCATCCCAGAATACTGCGCCCGCCCAGAGCCCGGGGCCCAAACTCCATACGCCCCTGGAACCAGGCCACGGGGTGACCTTCAGCCATGATCGCAGCAATGCGTTCCGGTACATTATCGATCACTTCATAATCAACATCGTCACGGAACTGCTTGCAGGCCAGAATGACTTCATCGTTCGTGTAGGATGGCCCAAGGTAAACGTGCTCCATTTTTTCAACCGGCACGCCACGCTGGTGGGAAACATAGGAGGCCGCGCCAATGGCAGTTCCGGCGTCGCCGGAGGCCGGTTGTACCCAAAGCTCCTTCACGTAGGGCATGGCAATAATGCGCTGGTTCAGCTTTACATTCAGCGCACCGCCGCCCGAAAAGGCCAGCTTCCCGGTTTCACGCAAAATATCGCCGAGATAATAATCCATCAGCTTCAACACCACCTCTTCATAGAGCGCCTGGATGCTGGCGGCATAGTCGATATAGGGTTCATCGGCGATATCGCCGATACGGCGCGGCCCCAGCCAATCAATCAGGTGTTTGCTGAAATAAAAGCC
Source organism: Pseudomonadales bacterium (assembly GCA_041395865.1). GTDB lineage: Bacteria > Pseudomonadota > Gammaproteobacteria > Pseudomonadales > IMCC2047 > IMCC2047. Next base: position 180,094 of record JAWKZQ010000003.1, on the reverse strand, counting down.
CTTCCCGTCTTCCTTGTAACGGCGTACGCCGACTGTATTCACCAGCTTGTTATCAACGGTGAAGTTCTTGCCATCAAAGTTAATGATGCGTGACAGGTCATGCTTGCCGGGGTCACCGTAGGGCGCCATGCCCATGACCTTGTATTCGCCATCGAGCATTTCAAAGCCCAGGTACTCGGTGATGGCACCATACAAACCACCCAGGGAGTCGGGATCGTAGAATTCCTTGATCTTGTGGATTTTGCCGTTTTCGCCATAACCAAAAAAGGTGGTGGCGTATTCGCCTTTACCGTCAACCCCCATAATGGCGGTTTTTTCGGTAAAGCCACTGCAGTGGTAAGCACTGCTGGCGTGCGACAGGTGATGTTCGACAGGCTCGAGTTTGGTTTTCTTTAAATCAATCCCCAGTTGATTGCAAAGCTCTTTGATACGGCCAATGTAACGACGGTAGCGCCGGTTGCCGTTAAAAATCGCATCCAGTGCGCGGTCCGGTGCATACCAGTAACGCTTGGCAAAGTGCCAGCGCGCCGGGGATAACAGGCTGATGGGGGCGAAGGGAACAGCCACTACATCGATTTCTTCAGGTTTGATGCCTGCCTGTTTTAAGCAGAATTTCGCCGATTCGTAGGGCATTTTATTCTTGGCGTGTTTATCGCGAATTAAACGCTCCTCCTCCACGGCAGCCACCAGTTTTCCGTCAATGTAAAGTGCTGCAGAAGGATCATGCGTCAACGCGCCGGACAAGCCCAGAATAATCATAGTTAAACCTTTATTTCTTATTTGTTCCCTATCAAAAACCAGCGCAAGTATATACGATTCGGGACGGCTTGCAGAACAGATTTCAATAATGAGACTCTAATTGACACCGCTTGACCCTGGTTATTGTTTTTCGGGTTGGGCCTGCCAGAATCAACCTGCCAATGACGACATGAGAACAATCCATGGCCGATGAAAAAAACACCTGTTGCAGCAACACAGCAAAAATCCACAGCTGCAGCAGTACACAACCGGCAAAACCGACCTGTTGCGCTGGCAAGGCCGAACAGGAAACGCGCTGTGACTCTTCTCAGCAGGCAGCCACCAAGAAAATCGAGCCATCCTGCTGCAACACCGACAGTAAAAAAATTGATGTTCTGCTGTGGTCGACTTCGCTGATTATCGCCCTGCTCTACGGCCTGCATCTGTTACTGCCTGAAACCACAGCCAGTATTCCCTATCTCAACAAGGCGTCCCATTCTGTTTTTGAGCTGATGAACACCCTTTGGTGGGGAATTTTACTGGGTATGTTGATGGTCGGGATTCTCAGCCATATTCCCCGTGAGTTCGTCATCTCGATGATGGGCAAAGGCGGCACCCTGAGCGGCCTGGTTCGCGCCACACTGGCCGGCGTACTCCTGGATTTATGCAGCCACGGTATCCTGATGGTGGGCGCCAAGCTCTACGAGCGTGGGGTAAGCGCAGGACAGGTAATGGCCTTCCTGATCGCCAGCCCCTGGAACTCCTTTTCACTGACGATTATTTTAATCGTACTGATCGGCCTGAAATGGACGCTGGCTTTTATCCTCCTGTCGGTCTTAATAGCTCTATTGACCGGCTTTGTCTTTGATCGCCTGGTTGCGAGCAAGCGCTTGCCTGGCAACCCAAACCAGTGCGATATCCCGGAAGATTTTCAGTTCTGGCCACAGGCCAAGGCACGACTGGCCGACTTCAACTTGAACGGTGCCTTTATCCGCTCAGTCGGCGAGCACGCCCTGTCGGATTCTAAAATGGTTATTCGCTGGATTTTCCTGGGCGTTATATTCGCTGCGGCCCTGCGCACCTTCCTGGACCCACAGGTGTTTGAAGCCTGGTTTGGCCCAACCCTGGTTGGTTTAGGCTTAACAGTGCTGGTTGCAACCATTCTGGAGGTTTGCTCAGAGGGCTCGGCGCCACTTGCTGCAGACCTGTTGAACCGGGCCGGATCGCCCGGTAACAGTTTTGCCTTTCTCATGAGCGGTGTGGCTACCGACTACACGGAAATCATGGTAGTCAGGCAAGCCACGGCATCCTGGAAAATCGCCCTGTTTCTGCCGCTGATCAGCGTCCCCCAAATTGTCCTGATCGCCTGGCTGATCAATGTAGCAGGCTAGCAGGCTCAACCCGGTTAGTCGGTTTTGATGACCGCCATTTTGATCTGCACCATATCGTGCATGGTGTAACCAATGCCGCCAATACCGTAGCCTGAGGCACGGCGCCCGGCGAAAGGCATCCAGTCAACGCGAAACGCCGTGTGGTCGTTAACCATAACAGCCGTCGCGTCGAGCCGCTTGACGGTGTCCATTGCCGTATTGATATCGCGGGTAAAAACCGCCGCCTGGAAGGCAACATCCAGGCCATTGGCCAGTTCAATCGCCTGCTGCCGATCGCGATAGGAATAAACACAAACAACCGGCCCGAAGACTTCCACCGTCGAAACCTTGGCATCGTTGGGCGGATTGAACAGAACAGTCGGCGCATAGGTGGTATCGCCCAGGCGCTTACCGCCCGTCACCAGCTCTGCACCCTGGGCCACCGCCTCTTCCACCCACTGCTCGACACGATCCACCTCACCCGGCTTAATGAGCGGCCCAACCTCAGTATCCTCGCGGGTTGCGTCGCCCACAACCAGCTTATCGGCCGCGGCCGCCAACCGCTGCGCCAACTCACGGGCAATACTTTGGTGAGCATAAACGCGCTGCACCGACACACAGACCTGTCCGGCATGATAAAAACCGCCCTTGAGCAATGAAGGGATCGCCTTTTCCAGATCGGCCTGCTCGTCGACGATAACTGGCGCAACGCCACCATGCTCCAACGCACAGCGAACGCCCGGCGCCAGCTTACTGCGCAGTGTCCAACCGACTTTGGCCGAACCAATAAATGAAAAGAAGTTAATACGCGCATCGGTAACCAGCTTTTCAGCTACGGCGCTATTGCAAACGCAAACCTGGCACCAGGCTTCAGGGAGGCCGGATTGGTGAACCAGTTCGACAAAACGCAAACAGTTTAACGGGGTTGATGAGGCCGGTTTAACAATCACCGGGCAGCCCACTGCAATTGCCGGCACCACCTGGTGAACAATCAGGTTCAGGGGATGGTTAAAGGCGCTGACCGCCAGCACCACACCAATCGGCTCGTAGGTTGAAAAGGCAATGCGCCCGTCTGCCGCCTTGGTGTGGCCCATGGGAATTTCTTCGCCACGCATGATATGAGAAAGCTCTTTTATGGCCAATTGAATACCGTCAACGGCGCGTGCCACTTCCACCCGGGCATCCATGAGTGGTTTGCCGCCCTCTTTGGCAATCAGCATTGCAAAGCTTTCTGCTTCCGCTTCAACCCGTTCGGCGAGTTTTTTCAGAATTGCAGTGCGCTCATGATGCGCCAGCCAGCCATCGCGGTTTTTATTCAACGCACTGGCAGTTTCCAGCATACGCTCCGCATCTTCCGCCGTGCTCTGCGGAATGGTTTCAATCAAGGTTCCATCAAAGGGTGAAACCACATCCAGTGCTGGAGCCTGGTTAGTGTTGGTTGTCATATTCGCCTCATTCCAATCAATATTATTTGTTTCAGTCTAGGCAAGCCCGCAATCAATACAACCCCGCCAGGTTGCAGCTCACTCATCACGCAGCGCTTCGATAGGGTTGCGCCTCGATGCATTAACGGCCGGTGCGATACCGGCAACCAGGCCAATCAGTGATGACAAAAGCAGTGCCGCCATCAGGTAACCGCTATTCAACGCCAAAGGCAACCCTGGAATCACCCCCTGTAAAAATAAAACCAGCGCGACCACTAACGTCAGCCCCGCCAGCCCGCCAACGGTTGCCAGGCAAATAGCTTCACCAAGGAACAGCAGCAGAATACGATCCCGGGTACAGCCAAGCGCGCACAGCAAACCAATCTCAGAGGTGCGTTCACGCAATGAAATGGTCATGATGGTCAAGACGCCCACCCCTCCGATCAGCAGTGAAACGCCGCCCAAACCGGCCACGGCAAGGGTTAGCAACCCAAGAATTTTATCCAGGCTGCTGAGCATATCTTCCTGGGTGAAAAGGGTAAAATCTTCGCTGCCATGCAGCGCCTCAAGTCGTTCACTGATACGCCGGCTGATTTCGGTTGATGTACTCTGCTCACTGAAGACCACATCAACCTCCATTAAGCTCTCTTGGTTAAACAGCTGCAATGCCAAGTGCGTGGGAATATAAATCACATCATCCAGGTCAAAACCAAGGAACTGCCCCTTGGGCTCCATCACCCCCACAACCCGGAAACGCATTTCACCCACCCGGACCAGCTCGCCCAACGGATTACGCAACCCGAACAGCTCCTGCTTCATTTTTTGCCCAAGCACTGCATAGGCACGCGGCGCCTGGGGATTATCCGACGGCAGGAAGCGCCCCAGTGCCACCTCCATTTTCCAGGCTTTTGCGGCTTCGTGACCGACGCCAAAAATATCGCTGTCCCTGGCCAGTTCTCCCGCTTCGATTCGCCCGGTTCCGCCCACCAGCGGCACAACCTGCTCCACAAAGGGAATGTCGCGAAGCCGCTCGGCATCATCAATCGTCAGGGGTTTTATTGATTTGAGCATGCCGGGAATGCCCTGAGTCGTTACCTTGCCGGGCGTAACGGCGACAATTCGAGTGCCGAACTGGCTAAAGCTATCCAGCAAATAAAGCCGCAACCCTTCACCGATTGAGGTCAGCAAGGCCACCGAAGCAATACCAATCGCAATACCGCTCAGGGTCAACACACTGCGTTTACGGTTTCCAAGTAACGCTTTGATTATCCAGCTCAACCAATCAAGCAGACTCATGATTTTTACCTGCGCTGATACAAAGCCGCCACCGGCAGTAACCTGCTGGCCTGTTTTGCCGGACCCCAGGCAAAGCCAACACCGGCAATCATTGCAATGGTTAAGGCCCCCAGCAAAGCCCAAAGCGGTGTATAAAAGGGCACCTCGGGAAACAGCACCCGCCCCGTCAACACCAGTCCAAAACCTGCCATCACTCCCAGTGTGGCCCCGGCAAACGACATGATTAAGGATTCGATTAAGAACAGTTGCTGAATATCCCGGGCAGAAGCCCCAAGCGCCTTGAGCAGGCCAATTTCCGCGGTACGCTGACTGACGCTGATCAACATAATATTCATGATTAAAACACCGGCCACAACCATACTGATAGCCGCTATTGCAGCCACCCCCAGGGTCATGGCCGTCAACACATTATCGAAGGTGGAAAGCAGTGCATCCGGGCTGATCAGGGTCACATCCTCTTCGCCCAGGTGAAGTTCCTTCATTATCAATAGAATTCGCGCCTTCGCCTCATCCATGTCGAAGCCTGGCCGGATTTCCATAATGATACGGAACAGGCCAGGTGTATCGAAAAGACGTTGCGCCGAGGCGACTGAAATCACCAGCGTATCACTCAGGTCCATGCCAAAGGCATCTCCCCTGCCCTCGATAACGCCCACCACACGGCATCGATAGTCGCGCGCCCTTACCCAGGAACCGACCACCGGCTCGCTGCCAAACAGCTCTTCAACCAGTGTCTGACCTAACAGGCACTCGTCGCTGGCCCTTCCCATATCGATGGTTTCAAGATTCCGTCCCCTGGCCAGGGTTAACTGTCGAATAGTTACCAGATCGCTGGTACTGCCCAACACCGTGATGTTTCGCGAGCGCTGCTGGAAAGAAACCTCAGCGCTACCAAGGACGATGGGAGCAATTGACTCAATACCCGAAAAGCGATGTTTAAGCTGCTGGGCATCCTCCAACGTAATATCCCTGGCTGCAATGCCCGTTAAAGGGGGCAGTCCGCCCGTAGTTTCCTTTTTGCCGGGTAGCATGATCAACACATCGTCGCCAAGAAAGGAAAATTCGCCCAAAACATAACGGCGCGCACCTTCTCCCAGCGCCGTCAACACGATAATGGAGGCCACGCCTAATGCCATGGCCAGCAGGATCATGCCACTGCGGAAACGGTGCCTGACCAGCACCTGCCAACTGAAGCGGATCATATCCGTACTTCTAAGCACCGGCAGGCTCCAGGCTATCGATCGCGTTGCCCTCGACTACGCGGTCAGCATCAATCTGGCCGTCAACCATCCGCAAATGGCGTTTGGCCCTGGCACCCAACTTCATGTCATGGGTCACCACAAACAGGGTAATCCCCTCGTCATTCAGCTGTTCGAGCACCCTCATCACCTCTTCGCCAGCGTGGCTGTCAAGGTTCCCGGTGGGCTCGTCAGCCAGCAGGATTGTGGGTTTACGGACAATAGCGCGGGCGATGGCAACCCGTTGCCGCTCGCCGCCCGACATCTGCCTGGGCAAATGTTCGGCCCGGTGGCCGATTGCCAGCCGCTCCATCACCGTCTGTGCGAGTTTGCGCCGTTCGGCTGGTTTCACGCCCGCCAGCATCATGGGCAACTCGATATTTTCACGCGCGTTTAAGCGGGGAACCAAATGATAGGCCTGGAAAACGAAACCAATGTGCTGGCTGCGTAACTCGGCGCGTTGGACCTCCGGCAATTGGGCCGTTTCTGTTCCCGACAACCAATAACTGCCGCTATCGGGTCTATCCAGCAATCCGATCATATTTAACAGGGTGGATTTTCCTGACCCGGAGGGCCCCATCACCGACAGGTACTCGCCCTGCTCGACCTGCAGGTTAATGTGATCCAGGGCATGAACGGCCTGATCGCCTAAATAAAAGGTTTTGCAGACATCGCTCAACTTAATCATAAACAGGTTCCGCTGAAACCCCTTCGGCAATGCCTTTGGCATCTGGGCTGCGGACAACCAGCTCACCCTCCTCAAGACCTTCGGTAACCTCGGTGTAAGTCCAGTTGCCAATGCCTGTCGTAATAGTGCGCAGGGCCAGTTCGTGATTCTCGCTCAGTACCCAAACCTGGTTGCTTGGCAACAGGGCTTCCGTGGGAATCCTCAGCACAGCCGCCTTGCTTTCCAGCACGACACTGATGTCGGCACTGTAGCCCACCAGCAAGCCAATATCCTCAGGCACATCCCGTAAGCGGACCTCCACTTCGACCGTTCGAGCCTGCTTCTCAAGATCGGTTACGGATGGAGCGACGCGTATAACCTCCCCCTGCAATTTACGCCCCCGGTAGGCATCGAGCGTCACCTGCACCGGCAGCCCCACCCGAACCTGGCTGGCATCAATTTCATCAATGGGTGCGGTCACGTAGAGGCAGGAATAGTCAATCAGATCAATAGCCGGCGGCGTCGGTATGCCGGGCGGAGATGGCGTCACGTATTCGCCCACCTCGCCGTTAACCTCTGCCACGATGCCGTCAAAGGGGGCAAGCAACTGCGTTTGCTCAAAAAGCGCCTGTTGCAACTCCAGGTGTGCCTTTGCCACGCCCTCCTGATCCCGCGCCATCTCGCAGGCCTTACGCTGGAATTTGGCCGCCGTGACGGCATTATCAACAGTCTCCTCAGAGGTCAGCTTGCGTTTCAACAGCGCCTGTTTGCGCTCGGCTTCCCGTTGGTTGAAATCGGCAAGCAGGCAGGCCTGCTGGCGTTCATGCTGCCGCGCGCTGTAGGCATTAACGGCCTGCGAGACATTGGCTCTATGGTCACGATTCCAGAGCTCCAGCAACAGCTGCCCCTTCTCCACCTGGTCGCCCTCATCGACCAACAAACGATCCACAACGCCCCCGATTGACATTGAAAGCTTCGACCGTCGGCAAGCCTTTATCGTACCGGCCCGGGTATTGGAAACCGTCGCTTCCACCAGCCCTCGATCAACACTACTCACCCAAACCTGCGGCTTTTCATCGCCCAGCTGACGCCATAGCAGCACCGCAACCACGAAAAGCAGCAAGAGTATGGCGATTATTTTTTTTGTCACAGCTTACTCCTTGTGATTCAGGGCACGATAACGGCGGCCCCGGTAAAACGCCCATGTCTCAAGTCGTCCAGCGCTTGGTTCGCCTGCTCCAGCGGATAAGGGTGTACATCGGTCTGGATTTGGATACCGGCAGCAAGCGGTAAAAACTCGATAGCGTCCTGGCGTGTCAGGTTGGCAATCGACTGAATATGTCGTTCCCCCCAGAGATACTTATAGGGGAATGAGGGAATATCGCTCATATGAATACCGGCACAAATCACTTTGCCACCCTTTCGAACGGCCTTTAGCGCAGCCACCACCAACGAACCTTCCGGGGCAAAAATAATGGCGGCATCCAGCAAATGCGGAGGTTGTTGTGTCGAGTCCCCGACCCAGCTGGCGCCAAGCTTTAATGCGAATTTTTGCGCATCCCTATCGCCCTTGCGGGTAAAGGCATAAATCGATTGCTGGCGGGAACAAGCCACTTGAATCAGGATATGAGCCGCAGCGCCGAAGCCGTAAAGCCCGATATGCTGGCAATCAATCACCGGGCGGTAAGCGCGGTAGCCGATCAACCCCGCACAGAGCAGGGGCGCGACCTGCAAATCACTGTAAGTATCGGGCAGGCGGAAACAGTAGCGAGCGTCAGCAACCGTATATTCTGCAAACCCGCCATCCACCTGGTAACCCGTGTAGCGCGCGTCGTCGCAAAGGTTTTCCTGACCGCTCGAACAAAACGCACAAACGCCGCAGCTGCTCCCCAGCCAGGGCACCCCGACGCGTTGCCCCACTTCGAATGTATCAACCTGTGCGCCAAGCTTTTCGACATACCCCACAATCTGGTGACCGGGAATGATCGGACGATTGACCGGCTCGAGTTCACCGTCAACCACATGCAGATCGGTACGGCACACCCCGCAGGCAGCCACCCGAATGAGCAGTTGTCCTGGCAAACAGGAGGGTACCGGGCGCTCCTCAAGCTGCAGTCTTTCACCGGGTTTGTGCAACACCATCGCTCTCATGCCTGGCTCTCGGTACTCATTGATGTCAGGCGATAGTGACCTTATCCGACAGGTAAACATCCTGAATTGCGTGCAACAGGGCCACCCCTTCCCCCATGGGTTTCTGGAACGCCTTGCGGCCCGATATCAGCCCCATGCCGCCGGCACGCTTATTGATAACGGCCGTCCTGACGGCCTGGTGCAGGTCATCGTCACCCGATGCACCGCCTGAATTGATCATGCCGACCCGGCCCATAAAACAATTGGCCACCTGGTAGCGCACCAGGTCAATGGGGTGATCCGAGGCAAGTTGATCGTACATGCCCGGATGGGTTTTACCGAATGCCAGCGCCTTGAAACCGCCGTTACACTCAGCCTGTTTCTGTTTAACGATATCCGCCTCAATGGTGGCCGCAAGGTAGTTCGCCTGTCCCGTCAAATCGGCGGCAGTATGGTAATCAGTGTCTCCCGTTTTAAAGCTGCTGTTGCGCAGGTATGCCCAGAGTATGGTGACCATACCCAACTCATGGGCATAGGCAAAGGCTTCGCTAATCTCTTCGATCTGGCGCCTGGATTCATCGGAGCCGTAGTAAATGGTGGCGCCGACAGCGACCGCCCCCATATCAAACGCCTGCTTGACTCCCGCAAACAAGGTCTGGTCGTAACGGTTGGGATACGAGAGCAGTTCGTTATGATTGAGCTTCACAATAAAAGGGATTTTATGTGCATAGCGCCGTGCCACGCTGCCCAGAACACCCAGGGTTGAAGCCACGGCATTACAACCGCCCTCCAGTGCCAGCTCAATGATATTGGAGGGATCGAAATAAAGAGGATTCGGTGCAAAAGACGCGCCTGCCGTATGCTCGACGCCCTGATCGACCGGTAACAGGGATAAATAGCCGGTTCCGGCCAGACGCCCCCGATTGAAAAGGCTTTGAAAATTTCGCAGCACCTGCGGGGTTCTATCACCCTGTGCCACAACTCGGTCGATAAAATCGCTGCCGGGTAAATGCAACGCATCGGCTGTTAGCCCCGAGCAGTGGTGTCCCAACAGGGTTTCCGTTTCATTTCCCAGGATTGACTCGATATCCAGGCTCATAGCAATAGCTCCTCATGAGTGAAAAAGCTCAATACGGCATGGCAAGTACACATTCCCTATAGTAAACCAGACTGTCACGGGCTTTGATAGCACCCGCAACCCTTTGGTTGCAGCCAATACGCCCGATAGCCAAAATTTTTTGGCTGACTTGATTTCGCTCATGTAAAGACAGTGCCGTCTCCCTAGAATTTCAGCATCCAGCCTTAGCAAGCCTGGCTGGGCAATCTCGTACCACTTAAAAACGGATACTCAGGATGAAACTCGTCTGCCCTGCCGGTAACTTCCCTATGCTCAAAGCCGCTGTCGATCACGGAGCCGACGCGGTTTATATCGGATTCAAGGATGATACCAACGCCCGGCACTTTGCAGGCCTGAATTTCAACGACGGTACCTCGCAAAAGGCCATCCGTTACGCACATGGAAAAGGCTGCAGGGTCTATGTAGCCATTAATACCTACCCGCAACCGGCCGGTTGGGCTCGCTGGCAAAAAGCCGTGGATGTTGCCGCCCGGCTCGGTATCGACGCGCTGATCGTTGCCGATAGCGGCGTACTGGCCTATGCCGCCGAAACCTATCCCGACTTACCGCTTCACCTCTCAGTACAGGGCTCGGCGACCAATATTGAAGCGCTGAAGTTTTACCATCACCAGTTTGGTATTAAGCGTGCCGTTATTCCCCGGGTGTTATCCATGGCGCAGGTCAAACAGCTAGCCGAACAAAGCCCCGTGGAGCTGGAAGTTTTCGGATTTGGCAGCCTGTGTGTCATGGTTGAGGGGCGCTGCCTGCTCTCTTCCTATGCAACTGGAGAGTCCCCCAACACCTGCGGCGCCTGCAGCCCGGCCAAGGCGGTGCGCTGGGTCGAAACGCCTAACGGCACGGAAGCCCGTCTCAACGGTGTCCTGATCGACCGGTTCGGCTCTGGCGAAAAAGCGGGTTACCCCGTGGTCTGCAAGGGCCGCTACCAGGTTGCAGGCGATACCTACCATGCCCTCGAGGAACCCACCAGCCTGAATACCCTTGAGCTTCTCCCACAACTGCAAAAAGCCGGTATCAAAGCCATTAAGATCGAGGGCAGGCAACGCAGCGTTGCCTATGTCAGCAAGGTCGTCAAAGTATGGCGCGAGGCAATCGACCAATGCCTGAACAGCCCGGAAACCTTTACTCCCCGGGCCGAGTGGATGGCTGCCCTGGCCAGCGTTTCCGAAGGCACACAAACAACTCTGGGTGCCTATAACCGGCCCTGGCAATAATTGGAGGTTCCATGAAGCTATCCCTGGGTCCAATCCTGTATTTTTGGGCGCGACACACCATCGAGGATTTTTACCAGCAGTGTCTTAATAGTCCACTGGATATTATTTATCTGGGTGAAACCGTCTGTGCCAAGCGCCGCAGCCTGAAACCATCGGAATGGATTGAGCTTGCCAGGGCGCTGTCCGAAAGCGGCAAGCAGATTGTCCTATCGACACTGACCCTGGTGGAGGCAGGCTCTGACCTCAGCAGTGTTAAACAGCTCTGTAAAAACGGCGAACTTCTGGTGGAAGCCAACGACTTTGGTGCCGCCCAGCTGATGATCGAGCAGCAACTCCCCTTTGTCGCCGGCCCCAGCCTGAACATCTACAACGCCAATACCCTCAAACTCTTGCACCAAAAGGGCCTGATTCGCTGGGTGATGCCCGTTGAGCTCAATGCCAATACCCTGGCAGACATACTGTCCGACGCCCAGGCATTCGGCATTGCCGATCACATCGAGACAGAGGTGTTCTCCTATGGGCGCCTTCCGCTCGCCTACTCGGCGCGCTGTTTCACCGCCCGCTACAGGAATATTCCCAAGGATAATTGCCAGTTTGTCTGCCAGAACTACCCTGAAGGCCTGCCCATGCACAGCCAGGAGGGCGAGGCGTTTTTTACAATTAACGGCATTCAAACCCAGTCAGGTCGTGTTCAGAACCTGCTACCTCACTGGCTGCAGATGCAGCAGTTGGGTGTTGATATTATGCGTTTGAGCCCGCAATCGAACCAGATGCAGGAAGTCATTCAAGAATTTAACAATCACATTAGAAAAGATAGTCAATCCATTGATAATCAAGCTATTTTAGATGGAGAAAACTGTGATGGCTACTGGCGTGGCAGTGCGGGTATGGACAAGCTAAAAACCTTACCCTAACCGCTCAGCGCTCTCAGCAAACGCCCGCTTCGCTCTGCGGCAAAGACTCAGCAAAATCTGCACCCAGGTCTAACAGGCTATTCAAAACCGCCGGCAACTCATCCCTATCAATACTATCAATCAGGTTTTTAATACAGAGCCCGATTTCCGTATCGCCCTCAATCGACAAGCGTCGCTGAAAAAACAGGGTATCCGGATCTTCACGGCGGCCAGCCAGCAGGAGAAATTCTCGGCTGTTTCCGGAAAAAGTCGTTTCCGCCACGCCCTTTCCTTTAGAAAACCTGAGCCGATTACCGGCTTTGCTGACCCGACAGTCAAAATCAATATCCTTAATATGCAGCCTCAACTCGACTCCTTCCAGAAAATCCAGTTCTCCGTCCTTCAACTGCTCCCTAAACAGGCGGTTACAGACCTGTTCGGCGACAGCACACTCCAATGCAAGGGGAACATATTTTAACGGGCCGGGCCATGGGAGCTTGCGCACTAGCGGGGATGATACAAACTTTCCGGATACCGCGCCCGTCAAACCGGCCATACTTAACGTCAACATGAAATAACTCTCTTCGGTTGGCAATAACGCGTATCCTGCAAAGAAATGGACAAAAGGTGTTTGATGCGCATCAAGTGTACCGACTTTAAAAAACCGCCCCAGCGACAGGAAAGTGTACTCAGGATGGGCAGGCTTAAAGCCTGTTGCGTTCGCAAAAAAAGCGTGTTTATACTGGCTTCAGGCTGGTGATTCTGGTTTTTGCGAGTCACCATCGACATCACTGCGCAGGGATAATGACACGGTGAAATTAGACGCACAGCAACTGATACGACACATTCACCCCGAAGATCTCAACCTCGATAAAGCCTGTTCACCGCCCACCGCCAACCAGATTCTCGGACAACCTCGAGCCACAGAAGCGCTGGAACTCGGCATCCGTACCCCCCAACCCGGATACAACCTGTATCTCGCCGGCGACAGCGGAACCGGGCGTGTTCGCTACGTGATGGATTACCTAGCCCCCTTGGCAGCCATTGCCGATCCCCCGCAGGATTGGCTGTATGTAAACAACTTCGACAACCCCAGTGAGCCGCGCGCTATCGCCCTTCCCCATAAACAGGGCTCTTCATTCCTGAAGGATATCGACAAGCTTATCGAGGAAATACTGGCAACCTTCCCGGCGGTTTTCGAGCACCCCACCTACCTGCGCAAAAAAACCGCCATCCAGAAAGAATTCGATCAGATTTACGACCAGTCCGTTGCAACTGTCGAGCAACGCGCAACGGCTATGGACATTGCCGTGTACCGCCAGGAAGGCAGTATTACCTTTAGCCCCCTGGTCGATGGCGAAATAGCCGATGAAAACAGCTTTGCCAAGTTAAGCGAAGAAAAGCGCGAGGCCTTTCACCGCCAGGCCGAAGAACTGGAAAATATGCTGAACGACAGCCTGATGGAGTTACCCCAATGGCAACGCGACCTGAACAACAAGCTGAGAAAACTGCAGCAGGAAACCATTCGCCATTCCCTCAAGCCGCTTTTTGACCAGATTCAAAACCAATACCTGGGCTATGCCGGCATCCTGCTTTATCTCGCCCAGGTCAATGATCACCTGCCCCGTACCATCGTCGAACACCTGGATGCAGGCGAACAACAGGAAAGCCCCGGGGCACGCCGAATGTTGCTGGAGGAGCTCTACCGCCCCAACCTGTTTAGCGCCCACCGGCAGGCGAACGGAGCGCCCATCATTTTTGAAACCAATCCCAGCTACAACAACCTGTTTGGCAGCATCACTGTTTCCGGCGAACAAAGTTCGCAAGCCACCAGTTACCACAACATCATCCCGGGTTCCCTGCACCATGCTAACGGGGGCTACCTGATCCTTGATATTGAAAAAGTACTCCGCGACCCATCCACCTGGGAGGCACTCAAACGGGCATTGCTCGACGGCAAAATTTATATCGAGCAACCCAGCTCGGAATTACAGCTGGGCTTGCCGCAACACCTGAAAGCCAAATCCATTCCACTCAACATCAAGGTTATCCTGATCGGCCCACGCGAGGTCTATTACGCCCTGGAGGAACACGATTACGATTTCGACCAGCAATTCCGTATCCTGGTGGATTTCAGCAGCGATATTGATTTTGACGATTGCAACCTAACTCGCTTTGCCAACCATGTCCAGGGCCGGGCTGACGACCTTGGGCTGGCCCAGTTGAATGCTTCCGCTCTGTCCCGCCTGGCTGAGCATGCCTGCCGCCTCGCAGAGAACCAGAACAAACTGACGGCCTGCATGGACCCCATTATGGAAGTGGTTACCGAGGCAAACCAGTTCCTGCTGCAATCCTCGGAAAACATTATCGACAAGCAGCATATCGAGAATGCTATTAACGCCCGCACGCGTCGAAACTCACGCCTGCATGACCTGGTCAAGGAGGACATTCTCAGTGGCAAGGTCGTCATTTCAACCGAAGGCTCTGCAGTGGGCCAGGTCAACGGCTTGTCGGTTATCCAGGTCGGCGAAAGCAGCTTCGGGCTGCCCGTCAGGATTACCGCAACGGTACACCCCGGCTCCAGCGGAGTCGTCGACATCGAACGTGAAGTTGAACTTGGCCAGGCCGTACACTCCAAAGGCGTGCTGTTGCTGGCTGGCTATCTGTGCGGTCGCTATGCGAAAAATTTCCCGTTGGCCATTTCCGCCAAGGTTGCGATGGAACAAAGCTATGGTTACATCGACGGCGACAGCGCCTCGCTCGCCGAGCTGTGCGCCCTGCTCTCGGCCCTGATTGTGCAACCGGTTAAACAGAACATCGCCATGACCGGCTCAGTCAACCAACGCGGCGAGGTCCAGGCCATTGGCGGCGTTAACGAGAAAATCGAAGGCTTTTTTGATATTTGCAAAATGCGCGGGCTGACGGGCGATCAGGTTGTCATCATTCCAGCTAGCAACCAAAGCAATCTGATGCTCTCCAACGAAGTCATTGAGGCCGTTGAACAGGGCCTGTTCAGCATTCATGCCATCAGTAAAGTGGATGAAGCCCTGGCATTGCTTACCGGTGAAAACCCTGGCAACAAGGACAGTAAGGGCGAGTTTCCTGAAGGCTCCATTAACAAACGCATCGTTGACCAGTTGCGTCGTTATACGGAAATTGTGCAGCAATTTCAGTCTCGGACTTAACGACTAGCGCCCCGTCATAATGCGGATATACTCCGGATGATCGCGAATGGCATCCAGGTCCGTATCCCGTTTGATGTGGTTCCAGTCATCGTAGCCCAGTTTGATACTTTCCAGCAGACTGGCCACGGAACGCTCTCGGTCCAGGGCATACTGTTGACTACCTGCCTCAATGTTGGAGCGCAGGCTCAATGCACAGGCCAGGTTATAACGCGCATCAATATGCATCCAGCGGCGCAGGCGAGCGTCTTGGGCAAGACGCTCATACACCGTCACGGCCTCATCCAATGAACGCTGGTAGAGCAGCAATGCCCCCATCGAGCTGGCCAACTGCCAGTAGGCATCAAGCAAATCGTCCTGCTGCCGTGAAGGTTCACCCGGTTTATCCAACAGGCTTTTCAACCGCTCCGCACCCTGGCTTAGCGCATCGGTAGCCCGGGCAACCTTATCCAACTCCTGCTGGTAATAAACCCGGGAGACCAGGTCATCGAAATAATCCAGCGCCAATTTAAAATCCGGGTGATCAAAAGCCTCCTGTTCCAGCGTGCGTGCATGAAAAGACAGTGGATCGTCACGCAATAGCGCATAACGTGGCAGCTGGCCTGTCAACCGCTCCAGTGCTTTATCAAGCGGCGCTCTAAATCGATCGTTGGCGGTCAGCACTTCATCCAGCGCCTGGTAAACCGCCAACGCTTCTGCCCGGCTATTCATTTTCTCCAGGGTGCGTCCCAGCAAATAGTGCGCTTGAGTTGATAACAGCGAATCGGGTTTAAACGCGGCCTGCATTCGTCGAAGCAACTGCAGGTGCTGCTCGGGTTCAAGAGCCGGCCACACCTTTTCAAACCAGTCATAACGTGGCCGGTACGGCTGGCCATAGGCCTCTATCGCTTCCTGCGGGAAGTTATCGCTACGGCCGGTAACCCAGGGTTCTTCAAGAACCAGCATTGCGTGAATCATCTTCAGTTGTTCACGACGCACCGCAATATGCTCGTCATCCCCGGTACTGGTAGAACGCTTCATATTCGACAGCGCTGACCATTGATAATCGCGTACAAAGCTTCGATGCAGCCCCGTATTCAACGCCTGCCTGAAATGCGACAGACCCATTTCCAGATTCTCCTCATCGGAAATATACCAATGCCCCAAAAAAGTGTTTGCATAGGTATTCTCGGGATTCATTTGCAAGGCTTTGGCATACAGGCCCGGCACATCGGCATCCTTGATGCGCCGCTCACGCTGCTCCAGATAATGAGCCCAGCCAATCAAAGCCTGGAAATCTGCCTTTTTCTCACCCGCTGAGCGTACCAGTGCCCGCATCAAAACCGGCAGGGTTTTATTCACGATATCAGTAAAGGTTTCATCGCCGGTAATGTGAACATTCGGCAGCCAGGCTTCCACCAGCGCCTCCTGCCCTCGACGTACGATTCGTGCTCCCGGATCCATTTCTCTGGCTTCTTCGTAAAGCGACCAGGCCCGGGCATAGTCGCCATCATCACGTAATTGATCCGCCGCCGCAGCCAGTTCCTGGACAGCCTCACGCTTCTCCAGAAAACCGCCGTAAAAGCCCACCAGGCTATTAACCGCAAGAACGATTGAAACAACAGTCGCGATACCGCCCAACCATTTCAATGCAGAGGTTAAGCGGGCCGAAAAGGTTTGTGGAGCTTTGCAGAAGCCACAGACACGGGCATTTGAAGCGATGGTTCGTCCACAGGAACGACATTTGGCAGCCATCTATCAACCTCCGAATAATCCATCTCGAAGCAGATAATGGTTCATTATACGCCTTTGCAAAAAAGCGCCGACAGCGGACAGGCTTTAAACAAAAAGGACAGGTATAAAAAAAGCCCCAAATATGGGGCTTTGTATATGGCGGTGAGGGAGGGATTCGAACCCTCGAAGCCTTTCGACTTACACACTTTCCAGGCGTGCTCCTTCGACCACTCGGACACCTCACCAATAATTTTTTATCTCTTACCAGACACTGAAAAGCGCCAGCAAAAAAGTGCGCGTACTGTATACCACGCCCCTGGCAAATGCAAACGATAGGGGGCTTATCAGGCAGTTTTTTCATTGCTAAGATGGGTTTATTCAGAACAAGCCTTCAACACATCTTGCCATCCCGAAGGCAACCCCGGATTTACCTGTGGTCGTCTCTGACGCAAGTGACAGGAGCCGACGGCAAAACACCCACATGAATAGCAATAAAAGCCTATAATTTTGGGAACCGTTAAAACTAAAAAAGTGACCAAACACAGATAACACAAACTTTCGCTAGACTAACCATCCGCCAACAAGGAGAAAGCAATGGCAAACGAAGGCTATCACGAACCGATCAATGAACTGAGTGATGAAACACGGGACATGCACAGAGCGATTACCTCTCTGATGGAAGAATTGGAAGCGGTCGACTGGTACAACCAGCGGGTCGACGCCTGCAAGGATAAGGAGTTAAAAGCGATTCTTGCCCACAACCGCGACGAAGAAAAAGAACACGCCGCCATGGTGCTCGAATGGATTCGGCGCAAGGACCCCACCTTCGATGCCGAGTTAAAAGATTATCTGTTTACCAGCAAGGAAATTGCCCACGACTAACGGGCGCTTTAGCCCAACCATATCGCCCGGTAACCCTTCCTTCAGGGCCGACTTTTACCGGGCGATATCTAAGTTCCCCACAATCAGGCGCTTATGCACAAAGTAAAAGCTGGCGTCCCTGTTAAAAAGTCGGATAATAAAAGGCGTTATTAGCCGTTACAGGCAATCGCCTATTTCGCAGGAGGACGTCCATGACCACACTAGACGAGCTGGTTGACCGACACGTCACCGAATACAATGCCCGCCTTAAACACTTTGACGAAATGGCTGAAAAGGCCGCATCCCTAGAAAACCCGGAAGACCAGCAGGAGTTGGCTGAACTCAGGGCTCACCGCTCAGAATTTGTTAAATTCCTGCGCGAACTTAAGCAAAGCCCATCCCAAAAACTCTTGGATAGCGGGCCCATGGCAATTTGGGATGTCGTGGCCGGAAGGCTGGAAAAACTTGTCGAGAAGGCCAGCCGTTAACTCTTATTAGAGCCACCTACGACAACATTTCAGCGTTTCAAATTCAGGTAACCGGCGGCTTCGGCCGCCGACGCATGTTCAGTTAAATAAAAAGGATAAGCCGTCCATTCCCTGAAACGGTCAGGCCTGAGCTGCTTGCTCTAATACCTCTTCCCATGCTCACGGCCATCGACAAAACCGGATACGCTGTAGAGTTTATTGTGGTCATATCCTGATCTTTTCACCGCTCGCTGATCAACCGGTAATCGCACTAAATAGCCACAACCCTTGGCGATTTTTTCACAACTGCTGAACATTGTTGCGATTTAAACTTTTTGCTTTATACAAGGCTTCGTCAACCCGCATGAATACAGCATCAGGAGACTCTCCCTCAACATAACTGGTGACACCGAAGCTACAGGTAATGGGAATAAACTTCTCGAATTCGCTTTTGCATTAATGCTACGCAGGCGTTCCGTCATCTCCAAAGATTGTTCTGCCGTACAATTGGGTAGGATCATCGCAAATTCTTCGCCCCCACCGGCATAAGATATCCCCCTGGCGAAGGTGGCCTCGAACCAGGCAAGCGATCTGGCGCAAAACCTGATCGCCTACGAGATGACCGTATTGGTCATTGACCTCTTTAAACAGGTCAACATCTGCCAGCACCATGCTAAAGGGCTTCCTGTACCTGTTGAAACGTTTGATTTCAATCTTTAGAAGGCTTTCGAACATATGCCGGTTGTACAAGCCGGTCAAACTGTCATGCGTTGCAATGTGCTCGAACTCTTCGACCTTTTCCTCAAGCTCCCGATTAACCTCAGCCAATTCAGCCACACGCCTATCAATGATCTGATCAAGCGTTTCACAGCCCTTTTGCAGGCTTTGCTGAAGTTTTAACTGATTCTGTGCAATTTTTGCCTCATGGATATTGGTGTGCGCGCCAATCATTCGAGCAACGCTACCATCTGCAGTGCGCTCAACAATTCGTCCCGAATCTTCAATCCAAAGTTCGCTGCCATCAGACCTGATGCATCGATACTGAATACGGTACTCTGAAATACGGCCACAGATATACGCCTCAAAATGGTTCATCACACGGACATAGTCATCAGGATGAATCACTTTTTCCCAGGTTAATACATCCTCGGCGCTTTCCCCTGCCCTTAAACCGAGCATGCGATACCAACTTGGACTCCGGTAAACGTGGCCGGTTAATGCATTCCAAATCCAAACCCCTTCGGAGATTATATCCAGCACATCATTTAGTGTTCCTTCTTCGCTTGATGTCATGTTAACCCCTGAAGCTGTAAACGGACTTAACCCCAGCCTATGTGAAATTAATGGTGAAGAATCTCCTGCGATAAAGACCACACATTTTCGAGGGCAATTACTATGCCACCAGAAGTGTTGCAGTATTAAAAAACGAAGGGGACATTTTCTCTAAAAAAGCGGCTTTTATAAGGCCACATCTAAAGAGAAGTAAATTGCAGGATCTTCTAAAAAATATGCGGCTAATAACACTTAGCTGTTCATTTCTTAACTTTGATGAATCACCGCTGACCTGAAATTAATAATACGCCTGAAACCTGCTTACCAAAGACATACGTCACTGGCACGATGAAACACAAGATAAAGACTGACACTTTGCGTCACTTTTTTCTAAAAATGCGAACTCATTGCGCCACCCTAACCGCCCAAAAGCACTCAATCTTTCAATTTATAGGAAAACAGATTCATAGCGGTTTAAGAGGGAATACTGTCTGGAGGGCTGATCGAGAAGACAAGCCGTTAACGGCTATTCAGGCCATCTACGGCTGCATTCCGACGCATCAAATTCAGGCAACCGCCGGCTTCGACCGTCGGGTGTCCCCAGATAAATAAAGCCGATAATCTGCTCATTGGCTGACAAGCCCAGCCCGGCTTTAACCGTTTCATCGAAAGCGGGCGTTCCGGTTCGCCAATAGGCTCCCAGCCCCAGCGCAAAAGCGGCTGTCACAATGTTGTTGGCAGCGGCCCCGGCGGTAATGAGTTGCTCCACCTCGGGCACCTTTGGGTGTTCGTTAAGCGTGGCGATTGCAACAATGATCATAGGCGCCCGCATTGGTTTACTGCGTGCTTTGGCTAAACCTTCATCATCGATGTCAGGATTACTCGTTTGAGCCGCCTTCATCAGCAAGGCGCCCAAAACTTCCCGCCCTTCCCCTTCGATAATCAAGAACCGCCAGGGTTTAAGCATTTTATGGTCGGGGGCACGGGAAGCCGCCTTAAGCAGAGTCTCCAGTTGCTCAGCATTGGGCGCAGGCGCCTTGAGCAGCGGGCTGGATACGCGGTTGTGAAGCGCTTCAATGGCATCCATCAGGTTCTGAGTCCCTTACTGTTCTTTAGTAAATACAAAGCATAAACAAACATGCCCACCGCAAACAGCAAAATCATGGTAAAGGCAAAACCGACATTAATGTCAGATACCCCCAGAATGCCGTAACGGAAACTATTCACCATGTATAGAATCGGGTTAGCCATGGATACTTTTTGCCAGAAGTCCGGCAATAGCTGTATGGAATAAAACACACCGCCCAGATAGGTCAAAGGTGTCAACACGAACGTGGGAATAATCGAAATATCATCAAAACTGCGGGCAAAAATGCCATTAATAAAGCCACCCAGTGAAAACAACATTGAAGTGAGCAAAATAATAATCAGCGTGACGCCCACGTTCGCAATGTGTAGCTTGGTGAAAAACAGCGACAGCAGGGTAACAATAATCCCCACCATCAAGCCACGCGCCATGCCCCCGGTTACATAACCAACCAGGATGACCCAGTTAGGGGTTGGTGACACCAGCAGTTCCTCGATCTGATGCTGGAACTTGCTGCTAAAGAAGGAGGAAACGACGTTTGAATAAGAGTTGGTGATCACCGACATCATAATCAAACCCGGCACAATGTAGCTCATGTAATCGAAACCGCCCATATCACCGATCCGGCTGCCAATCAGGCTGCCAAAAATCACAAAATACAAGGCCATGGTAATAGCTGGCGGAATCAGGGTCTGCACCCAAATACGGGTAAAGCGCCGCACTTCCTTTCGTACAATCGTGCTGAAACGATCCGGGTCCTGGGAATTCATGAGGCATCTCCACGGATGTTTTACCGACCAGGAGACAAAAGCTCCTCAGGCGGTTCGCTTTTATTTCGCATACTGGAGATACGAATATCCAGCCCGTCAAGGAGCGATCAATACCTGGTTAATGTGCTGCCCGCTGTTAATCCTTACCTCAAAACAATGCGGGTCAACAAAAGTGGTCTCGAAACCGGGAATGTCCGGCGCCTGGTGTAACGCGTCAACGACATCCAGTACCAGGGTTTCCGTATTCAGCTGACGTAGCAGATCGCGTGTACTGGATGACTCGACAATCTCGCCCTGGTCAATAATGGCGATATTCCGGCACAGGCTTTCGGCTTCTTCCAGGTAATGAGTGGTAAGGATAATGGTGGTTCCGGACGCATTTATTTCTTTCAGGAATTCCCACATGGAACGCCGTAATTCAATATCAACACCGGCAGTCGGTTCATCCAGAATCAGGATTTCAGGTTCGTGGACCAATGCCCGGGCAATCATCAACCTGCGCTTCATCCCCCCGGAAAGCATCCGAGAATTTGTATCACGTTTATCCCATAACCCAAGCTTTTTTAAGTACTTTTCAGTGCGTTCAACCGCAAGATTCCGGGGAATGCCATAGAACCCGGCCTGGGTGGCTACCACATCGAAGACCTTGTCGAACTGGTTGAAGTTGAACTCCTGAGGCACCACACCCAAATGTTTTTTGGCACTGGAAAAATCGACATCGATATCCTGCTCCAGCACCTTGACCTGTCCGGCGCTTTTCCTGACCAGCGAGGTAATGATATTCAGGGTGGTGGATTTACCAGCACCGTTGGGGCCAAGCAGGCCAAAAAAATCACCCTGCTCAACCGTCAAATCAATGCCCTTAAGCGCTTCGAAACCGTTTGGGTAAGTTTTTTTTAATCCGCGAATGCTAAGTGCCTGGGTCATGGAACCTCTGATGAATGAAGAGTCGGCGCTATTGTAGGGGCTGATTTTTTGAATGCCAATAGAGGTTGGCAGATTATCCCGCTAGCGCCATCTCCCGAAGCTCGCGACGCAGTACTTTCCCGACATTTGACTTCGGCAACTCCGTAACAAAATCAATATGCTTTGGAACCTTGTACCCTGTCAGGCGCTCATGGCAGAACGCCAGGATCTCCTCCTCCGTCACCTCTGCTTTCTTAACGGCAAAAATTTTAACGGCTTCGCCCGTTTCGTCGCTGGGTATTCCAATCACGGCGCACTCAACAATATCCGGATGAGACGTTACCACGTCTTCCACTTCGTTCGGATAAACCTTAAAACCCGACACGTCAATCATATCCTTGATACGGTCAACAATACGCAGGTAGCCATCCTCATCAATCACAGCGACATCGCCCGTCGCAAACCAGCCATCCATTGAGATCGCCTTGGCGGTCTCCTCGGGACATTGCCAGTACCCAACCATCACCTGCGGCCCTCGCACGCACAGCTCGCCAGGCTCGCCCATTGGCAAGTTTCGACCCTGGTCGTCAATAACCTTAACTTCCGTGTCAGGAAGCGGTGTGCCGATAGTACCCGGACGCACCTTCCCCACCGGATTAATTGAAACAACCGGTGATGTTTCCGTGAGCCCATAACCTTCCAGAATTTCACAACCGGTCAACTCGCGCCAACGATTCGTGGTATCCGCCATCATGGCCATTCCGCCGGCAGAGCAATACTTCAAATCCTCCAGGTGAGCGTCGGCAAAATCCTCATCGTGAAGAAGCGCGTTATAAAGCGTATTAAGGCTCATCAAACCGGTGATGTTATAGCGGTTAAAAACTTTGGTGATCGAGGATAAATCGCGGGGATTGGGCACCAACACGCTATGGTTTCCCGACGACAGCGAGCAAAGCAGATGCAAATTAAACGCATAAATATGGTAAAGCGGTAACGGAGCACAGTAGGTATGCTGGCAGGTTTCAAACACCTCCGGAATGTGAGACAGCACCTGCCGCATGTTGGACACCAGGTTAAAGTGGGACAGCATGGCTCCCTTTGCAACCCCTGTTGTACCACCTGTGTACTGCAACACAGCAATATCTTCACTACTCTGGGATATCGGTAAAAATTCGAGTTGTTCTCCGGCATGAAGCACTTCGGGAAGCTGGTAATGATGCTGGAATGAAAACTCAGGAACCGCCTTCTTGACGTATTTCACAACGGCATTAATCAAATGCCGGCGCAGGAAGGGATGCAAGTCCGCAATCTGGGTTGTGATAACGTGCTTGACCTGCGTGTGGCGAATCACATTGGCAGCATGAACGGCGAAGTTTTCCAGCACCACCATTGCCCGGGCACCGGAATCTTTGAGCTGATGCTCCAGCTCACGATCTGTGTAAAGGGGGTTGGTATTAACAATGACCAAACCGGCACGCAGAGCCCCAAAGGCAACGACGGGGTATTGAAGCAGGTTGGGCAACTGAATGGCAATCCGGTCACCGGGCTCCAGGTCCGTCTCATTCTGTAACCAGGCTGCAAAGTCTCGGCTCAACGCCTCCAGCTGGTCAAAACTCAGCGTATGGCCAACGGCGCTAAACGCAGGCTTCTCAGCATACTCAAAACAGGCATTGTCAAAAACTTCAACGAGCGTTCCCGCGTTGGCCATATCCAGCAGAATCCCAAAGTAATAGTGTCAATTCAATTATTACAGGGATTACCCGAATTGATAAATAACAGGCAAAAAAAAAGCCCCGCAATGCAGGGCTTTAATTTGGAGCGGGAAACCGGGTTCGAACCGGCGACCTCAACCTTGGCAAGGTTGCGCTCTACCAACTGAGCTATTCCCGCGAAATTAAGTGGCGTCCCCTAGGGGAGTCGAACCCCTGTTACCGCCGTGAAAGGGCGGTGTCCTAGGCCTCTAGACGAAGGGGACGCATCAATCTCGTCAACAGGCGCGCATTGTATGGGGAGGTGTGCCTATCGTCAAGCGAAACAATATGAAATTATGACAATTTCTTTAAGCCGAAAAAAATCGCTTAATTCGCACAGAAAGAAAGTAGCTGGCTGATCTGGCACAGTGGCCTGTCGCTCTGTCTGTGCCACGCGTTAAAAGCCTCCTGGACAGCATTCAAATCCCTTTTGCTGGCGGGCTTTTTATCAACAATTTTTTGAGCTTTTAACGCAGCAACGACATCATTGGTCAGAATAAACGTATCCTTCTCGACGATACGTAAAAAATAAGCGCCAGAGTTTCCACCCAGCTGAGCGCCCTGCTTGGCCAGCAGCAGCCAAAGATCGACAATCCTGTCCTCAGGCCATTCGGCTATAAAACGCCCAAACCCTCCCTTCTCTCGCCCCAATTCAAGCAGCATCGCCGCGTTGGTTCGAATACTTTTAATTTTGCCCCAGTGGCGAACCAAGCGGGTATCCTGAAGCGTATTTTCCAGCATCTCATCACTCATCAGCACCAGTTTCTGGGGATCAAAACCAAAGAACACTTCCTCAAAGGCCGGCCATTTGTTATCAATCATTTTGCGGTTTAAACCCGCACAGAAGATACGCCAGGTCATGGCAGAGAGAAAATAGCTGTCGGGTTTGGATACCAGCTCATCCGCACTGATCGGAAGCGGCAGCAGAGCTTCAAGCGCTTCCCGGTCGCCTTTGCGCTCAAGCGCGTGCTGATATATCCATTCGAAGTTGCGCATCTACCATCCCTGACTGTGCTGCTCGGTCAGCTCGGCAAGGCACTGAATAAACAAAGCATCCGCATTCAGCGCCGGAATGTACTCGTAGCGCTCGCCGCCTGAGGAGAGGAAAAGCTCCTGATTCTGAATTTTCAGCTCTTCCAGCGTTTCAAGACAATCGGCCGTGAAAGCCGGTGAGATAATATCGACCGCTTTAATCCTTTCGCCGGGCAATGCTTCCAGGGTCTTATCGGTGTAGGGTTGCAGCCACTCTGCCGGCCCGAAACGAGACTGGTAGGTATAAAGCCACTGCTCGTCCTCAAGTTCCAGGGCCTCAGCCAAACAATGGGCTGTTTTATGACATTCCTTTGGATAGGGGTCACCACAGTCAGCATAGCGTTTGGGAATCCCGTGGAATGACATGACCAGCTTTTGCCCTTGCCCGTTTTGCTGCCAATGCGACTTAACCGAATTGGCGAGCGCCGCAATATAGGTCGGATGATCACCGTAGGACTTTACAAAACGAAACTCAGGCAGATCCCGCTGCTGCTTTTGCGAGGCATAGACAGCATCTATTACGGCAGCCGTTGTTGTTGCCGAATATTGTGGATAGAGGGGAATAACGAGCACCCGCTCGCAGCCAGCCGAGCGCAACCTCTCAATGGCGCCGGAAACGGAGGGCTCTCCGTAGGTCATGGCGAGTTCGACACGGCAGTCCAACCCACGCTCGTCCAGGGTTTGCTGCAAACCCGCAGCCTGCGCACGACTTTCCTTAAGCAACGGCGAACCTTCGCTTGTCCAGATACTGCGATAGAGCTTGGCCACCTTGGCCGGACGAACCAACAAAATAATGCCATTGAGAATAAACCACCAGATAAGCTTAGGCGTATCAATGACTCTTGGATCGCTCAAAAAGGCCCGCAGATAGCGACGCACTGCCGACGTAGTTGGCGCATCCGGGGTACCCAGGTTGACGAGCAGGACCCCAAAGCGCCCCCTTTTGCTGTCAGACACAGCTGCTCTCCGGTAGCTGTTGAAGTTCACAGAAAGCCCTGAGCGCCCCATACAGATGAAACGGATCGGCGGCACCGGCCAACTCACGAATTGAATGCATCGCAAAACTGGGCACACCGATATCCAGGGTTTTGACGCCCGTTTCTGTGGCGGCAATCGGCCCGATTGTACTGCCGCATGCCATATCGCTACGCACGACGAATGATTGAACCGGAATGTCCAGCCGCTGGCAGAGGTGGCGGAAAACAGCGCTCGTTTCAGAGTTCGAGGCATAACGCTGGGATGCGTTAATCTTGATCACCGGCCCCTTATTAAGCATGGGTCCATGATTATTATCGTGCCGGTCAGCAAAGTTCGGGTGAATACCGTGGGCGTTATCAACCGAAATCATCATCGATTGGGCAGCAAGTTGCCCCAGCTGAATTCGGTTAGAACAGAATCGCTCCAGTACACTGTTCAGGAAAGTCCCCTGTGCCCCGGCTACCGAAGCACTGCCGACTTCCTCATGATCCGTACAAATCAAAAGTGACGGCACCTTGGCATCGCTATCAATGAGCGCACGCAAACCCACGTAACAGCTCAGCAGGTTATCCAAACGGGCGCTGGCGATAAACTCATCCTTAAGGCCAATCAGGGCAGGCGGCTGGGTGTCATAACAGTAAATCTCATAATCCAGCACCTCTTTGACATCTTTATTCAAGGTTTGCAGTTGTTTCTTGAGCAATGCCCTGAATGCTTCGGGCGTTTCACCTTCCTGCAAAGCCAGCAGTATTGGCATATCGGTTTGAACATTGACCGTACGATTTTCATTGGCTGTACGATCCAGGTGAATTGCCAGACTAGGCACCGTTGCCACTGGGCGCTCGAAATCCACCAGGGCATTACAGACCTCTGCAGCGCCATTCACATAGGTCACGCGGCCAGCCAACGACAAATCCCTGTCAAACCAGGGGTTCAAAAGCATTCCCCCGTATTTTTCAACGCCGAGCTGATAAAACCCCAGGTTATTCAGCTCCGGTTGCGGTTTAACCTTCAGGCAGGGGCTGTCGGTATGCGCTCCCAGCATACGCACACCGGAGGATAAAGGCTCGCCCTGCCCGTAGTTAAAGGCAATGATGGAGGAATCATTACGGGTAACGAAGTAACGTCCGCTTGACTGGAGGTTCCATTCATCTTTCTCATGCAAACGCACATAACCGGCGGCGGCTAACTGCTCCGCCATCCCTTTTACCGCATGAAACGGCGTCGGCGCTGACCCGAGGAATGCCAGCAACCCCTGATTTAAATCACGTTGATTCATTAATGCGACACTGAGTTAAATTGCTAGGAATTATCGGATTCTTCCGCTGGCTTGAAGTCCAGCAACTCAACCTCGAAGATCAGTGTTGACTGAGGAGGAATATCAGGGCCTGGGCTGTACTCACCGTATGCCAGATCTGCCGGTACGTAGAGTCGCCACTTTGATCCGATTTTCATCAACTGCAATGCTTCGGTCCAGCCAGGAATCACCTGGTTCACCGCAAACTCAATCGGCTCACCCTTTTCAACCGAGCTATCAAATACACTGCCATCAATTAAAGTACCGTGGTAGTGCGTTTTAACGATACTGTTCGCTTCAGGAGATGCGCCCTCACCCTCTGTTAAAATTTCATATTGCAGCCCGGACTCCGTTGTCACAACCCCCTCACGCTGACCATTTTCAGCCAGGAATGCCTGTCCCTCTGCGAGGTTAGCTTCGGCGAGTTGCTGCATTTTTTCAGTTTCGGCCTGCTGAATACGCGCTACGGCTTCAGATAGTTCACTCTGCGTGATGCGAGGCTCCTCGCCCGCTACTGATTCCCGAATACCGGCAAGTAAAGCGTCAACATCCAGCTCAGGGACGCCTTGCTGGGCAATACCGCTGCCGATATTTAAGCCTAAGCCGTAACTGAGTTTTTTATAGTCGGAATCCAACGCGATGAGATTGGTTTGTTGTTCCGCTTTTTGCGGGTCCGAGCAACCGGTAAGCACCAGTGCAGACGACAAAACGACAAGGGAAATCGAACGAAGCATAAATAAGGTCCTGATAGTGAAATAAAATTAGCTTATGAAACTTGAACGGTTTCGGCTAACATTTAGGAGGTAGCTAATACCATACTGCAACTACCAACCTTTTCTTCTCGGTTTATTCCGGGACGATTGAAGCTGACTCAGCAAGTTGGGCGGAACCCGAAGCAGTCGCGAGAGTCCTATGACCACAGGGGTTGCGATTGGTTTCCACACTGCAACGATCAACTAAAGAGGCTATTCTAGCCTGAACCAGGACACCACCGGAATAGGTTATTTATGGGAATCCTTAAACCACGCTCGCTGTTTTTCGCTACTTGCTGCTTCCTGGTGGTACTGGGCATCCCCTTCTCCGCTAACAGCTGGTCCGGCAATACAACCTCCAGCCCCGTCAGTGTCGCCGATGAAGAACTAAAGCTGACCGGCATTGAAATTCTTAATGCACTGAAGCTCAACCATTACACCTATATCGATATCAACGACAATTTTTCCAGCCAGTTGCTGCACGCCTATTTAAAGAATCTTGATCCGGCCAAACTGTATTTACTCGCCAGCGATATCGAAGAATTCGATCAGTATGAACACAGTCTTGATGACGCCCTCAACAAAGGCGACCTGCGTCCCGCCTTTTTGATTTATAACCGCTACAAATACCGGGTTGAGTCACGCCTTAATTGGTTAATTGCCAAGCTTGACGCAGGTCTTGAGCAATTCGACTTTAACCGCGATGACAGCTTTGACCCCATGAATAAAAATGCCAGTTGGGCCGCCTCCCCTGCAGCGCTTGATCAGCAATGGCACATGCGGCTGAAAAGCAACGTATTGGACATGCGGCTGGATAGTAAAAAAGACGACGAGATCATTGATCTGCTGAAAAAACGTTACGAGCAACAACTTAAAAGGCTGGAAAGAATCAACAGCCGCGACGCCTTTGCGCAATACATTAACGTAGTTACGCAAAGCTACGACCCCCATACCGAATATCTGCCGCCTCACCAGTCAGACAATTTCGATATACACATGAGCCGCTCGCTTGAAGGTATCGGCGCAGTTTTGCAACTGGACCAGGACTACACCAAGGTGGTACGGCTGGTTGCCGGCGGCCCGGCAGACAACTCCAAGCAGCTTCACCCCGCTGATAAGATTATTGGCGTCGCCCAGGGCGAAGATGGGGAAATGGTTAATGTTTATGGCTGGCGTCTTGAAGAGGTTGTTAACCTGATTCGCGGCAACAAGGGAACCACCGTTCGCCTGCAAATCATTCCCAGCGCTACGACTGGCGGACAAACCAGCAAGGAAATCAGCATTGTTCGCAACCGCGTCCTGCTTAAAGATCAACTGGCAGAAAAACGCATTATCGACGTCGATAATAAGGGTGCAATAAGCCGCATCGGCATCATTAACATTCCCGATTTCTATTTTGACTGGGATGCCTACCAACGCCGGGAACAAAATTATGTCAGCACGACCCGCGATGTTGCACGACTTCTTGAGGAGCTGAAACAGGAAAAAGTCGACGGTGTCATTATCGATCTACGCAACAACGGTGGTGGCTCCTTGACTGAAGCCAACTCTTTAGTCGGCCTTTTTATTAACCGTGGCGCTACCGTACAAATCAAAGACCATAAAGGCAATGTTAATGTGATTTCTGACCACGACCCCAGTGTTGCCTATAGCGGCCCCTTAGCCGTTCTGGTGAATCGCCTCAGTGCCTCTGCCTCGGAAATTTTTGCCGGCGCTATCCAGGATTACCAGCGCGGAATCATCATCGGCGGCCAAACCTTTGGTAAAGGTACGGTGCAAACCCTGATCCCCTTACGCCAGGGCAAATTGAAAATCACCCAGTCAAAGTTCTACCGTGTTTCTGGAGAAACCACCCAATACCAGGGTGTACTTCCTGATATTGATTTACCGCCCTTTATCGACCTGAATGAAATTGGCGAAAATGTTCTGGAAAACGCACTGCCCTGGGACACTATCCGCCCGGTTTTACATCGTAAAACCGGTAAAATTGCACCCTATATTGCACAATTGAAAAGCTTGCACGAAGAACGGATTGAGAAAAATCCAGACTTCCAATTCAGGCTCAGTCAAATCGAAAAAATAAAAGAAAACCGTGAAAAATCGGATGTTTCCCTCAATGAAAACCTGAGAAGAAATGAACAAAGCACTTTTAAGCAGTGGCAACTTAGCGCTGAAAACCAGCGCCGACAAGCAAAGGGTTTACCTCCGTTCGAGGAACTGCCGGAAGCATCCACAGAGGAGTCCGAGGATATCTCCACCAGCGACCCTTACCTGATGGAAGGCGCACACATTCTGACGGATTACATCGATTTAACCAAAGAACAGGTCGCCCAATACCTGTAGCCAGGTCCTAGAATGGGAAAACAAGCACGCTTCAATGTCGGAGAGTTGGTCATCCATAACCTGTTCGATTACCGCGGCGTCGTGATTGATGTAGATCACGCTTTTATGCTGTCCGATGACTGGTATGAACTGATGGCCAAAAGCAGGCCTCCAAAAGACGAGCCCTGGTACAGGGTGCTCGTGCACAACGGGACTCATGAGACTTATGTCGCACAAAGAAACCTGAGCCCCTGTGAATCAAAATCGCCCGTTAAACACCCGGCCATTAGTGATTATTTCAGCGCCTTCAGGGAAGGCCGCTACATCCTCAGCAAAAAGCATACGAACTAAAAACGGCCGCATCACGCGGCCGTTTGATTAATCAGGTTGATTGATCGGTAAGACTTAGGCGGATCGCCTGCGTTCATTCATCATGGCTTCTATGATCCGATCTTCATTTTGGATACGATCCGCCAGCGCTTCCCCCAGCACCGAAAGGTCATGCTCGACGTGGCCCATATGCGCCTCAATATCTGCGTCGGCTCCATAACGATCGTTAAAGGTCAGGATAAGATCCGTAGTTTTGATAATTTCTTCATAGACCTCATCCGCCACACTCAGGACAACCTTGCGGCGCTCCTTGTTTTCATCCAGGTGCTGGTAAAGTTGGAAGTGGGCGCTGGCCGTGTAGTCAATCAATGCCTGGCAAAACCGGCGTAACTCATCGGGAAATTCGCCATCCAGACTATATGGCCGGTGAGCAGCCAGATCGGTGTACAAAGAAAGCGTATCGGAACGGGACATCACTAGAGAATTGATGTCGGACTGTGATTGTGAGCGGCGTTCTACCCCTGAACGATTTACTTCACTCATAACATCCCTTAATTGTTATTAAAATCGGAACGGGTCGGTTCAATCATAAGCTTTGCATCGATTGTACCAAAAGAATTTTTATAAACGCACCTTAATTTTGCGCGTTTCAGGTTTACATCTAAAAACCCGATCCGAAGCCGAGCTTCCCTGCCGGCCTGTTAGCCACTGATTTTATCCGAGATATTCGCTACTTTATTATCCACAACTTCTTCGTCATCCACCTGGTAACGAACCCTGTTTAGTCCATCCAGGGCAGCGATGCGATAGGCTTCGGCCATGGTGGGATAATTAAAGGTATGAGCCGTAAAGTATTTGATTGAGTTGCCTCGACCCTTTTGATTCATAATTGCCTGGCCAATGTGAATAATCTCAGCGGCCTGATCGCCAAAACAGTGGATACCAAGAATCTGCAGGGTCTCACGGTGGAACAGAATCTTCAGCATACCCATACGTTGGCCGGTAATTTGAGCACGAGCGGTGTTTTTGAAATGTGCTTGGCCTACCTCATAGGGTACCCGGCTCTCCGTTAATTCACGCTCCGTTTTACCCACCGAACTGATTTCAGGAATCGTGTAAATCCCGGTCGGTACATCATGGGACTTCCAGTAGCTTTTCTTACCCATGATGCCAAATGAGGCCGCCCGCCCTTGATCATAGGAGGCACTGGCCAAACTCGGCCAGCCAATAACGTCACCTACAGCAAAAATATGGGGTACTTTCGTCCGGAATGACTTATCAACCTTCAGTTGACCGCGCGAGTCAGGGGTTAAGCCGATATTTTCCAACCCCATGTCAGCAGTATTACCGGTTCGGCCGTTACACCAGAGTAATGCTGTAGAGTGGATAATCTTACCCGACTTCATATGCAGCGTTACGCCGTCATCGTCAGCTTCGATTTTTTCATATTCCTCATTATGGCGGACCAGTACATTGTCATTACGCAACTGGTAACTGAGTGCATCAGCGATTTCGTCGTCCAAGAACGATAGCAGGCGATCGCGCGTGTTAACCAGTCCAACCCGGACCCCCAAGCCTGAAAAAATAGAGGCATATTCACAACCGATCACGCCTGCACCATAGATGGTGAGCCGGGTCGGCGTATGCTCCATATCCAGAATCGTATCGCTGTTGTAAATTCGAGGGTGTGAAAAATCGATATCGTCCGGAAGATAGGGTCGCGAGCCTGTAGCAATCACGAAACAGTCCGCACTTAAAAGGATATCTTTATGCTCATCTCTATCGGTAAGTACAACCTTAATGGTATGCGTATCGACAAAACTGGCCCAACCAAATACCAGATCAATTTTATTGCGAGAGTAAAAGTCTGTTCGCACCACTACCTGCTTCTGGGCAATGTCCTTTGCGTGTTTAAGTACATCCTGATAGCAGAATACACGAGGCTCACCGATCTTTCGGAACATCGGGTTGGTATTAAAGGCTATCGCCTCACTGACCGAATGGCGCAATGCTTTCGATGGAATGGTGCCAAGATGGGTACAGGCTCCACCCACTACTTTGTACTTTTCCACCATGGCCACCCTTTGGCCGTGCTTGGCCAGGTTCATTGCCGCAGCTTCGCCACCAGGCCCGCTGCCTATGACGATAGTATCGTAGTGTTTGGAAGCTTTAGTCATGCATTATCCCCTAGCATTTATTGAGACTGTTTTTTATCAAGCTCTGCAGCATTGTAGGTAAGGCTCTTGGCATTTACATTACCAGACTGGCTTTTTTTTAGCTTTTCCTTTTCGCAGACTTCATCATTTCCACCGCAAACATCACACGCGGATTTCATGCCAATTGCGCTTAAGCCACCACAGGAGCCTGAAATTGGCTTACGCCCAAGCAGCACACCTACGGCCATCGCAATGACAATAAACAGCATAAAGCCAAACGCAAGAAGCATCAGAGTCATCATAATTATTTACTGGCCCATGGTCACAAACGCATCGCTGAGTTTCGCCATGAACCCCTCCCTTTCCTTTACTATAAAATACGCAGCCACATTATACGCCTTTGCGTATCGCATTGCTTGATCCGACCCCATCACTGAAAAAGCCGTCGCCAATGCATCAGCCTCGGCGGCCGTATCTGCGATGACGGTAACTGACGCCAATCGGTGGGTAACCGGATAGCCTGTCTTCGGGTCAATCGTGTGAGAATAGCGCCGGCCATCCTTTTCAAAATAGTTTCGATAATCGCCTGACGTTGCCACAGCACGATCGGTGACGTTAATGATCCGATCCACTTCCCGTTGTAACGGATTGGGTGATTCAATGGCAATGCGCCAAGGCTGTTGCCCGGGCTTGTAACCGCGTGTGCGGATTTCGCCGCCCACCTCAACCATATAGCTGACGATACCGGTTTCGTCCAGGTAATTAGCCACCTGGTCAACGGCAAAGCCCTTGGCTATTGCCGACAGATCAATCCGCAGTTCCGCCTTCTTACGTATTCGCTTTTTTTCAGCATCGAGCTCGAGATTTTGGTAACCCAGATTTGCCAATAAAGACTCGATGTGCTGCTTATCAGGGACCTCGACCGTTCTCGGGTCGGGCCCAAACCCCCATAAATCAACCAGCGGTGCAACGGTAATATCAAAGCTGCCCGAGGTTTGCTCGCTAATACGCTGAGCCAGGGAAATCACTGTAAAAGTTTGCTCTGAGACATCAAACCATTGCCCGGGCTTCGCTTCATTGAAACGACTCACCTCGGAGCTGGCTTTATAAGTTGACATCAGTTGATCCACCTGGACTAAGGCAGCATCAATTTGGCGATCAATTTCTTGAAGGGGTGGCGGGTTATTCGTCGCGGCGGGCGCAAAGTACTTAACCGTATACCAGGTTCCCATTACCTGGCCGGCGAAATCATGAGGGGTAACGGCGCTTTCGAGCGGCTGATCTTTTTCGCAGCCCGTCAGAATAAACGGGAAAACCAGCAATAGCAGCGTATATTTAAAAAACTGCACCAGACCGTTAAGCAGCCGGGTGCAGTTCAGGTTTTGGATGTTAACCGCCGAAGTCATCCAGCAGAATATTCTCTGGCTCAACGCCCAAATCCTCGAGCATTTTAATCACTGCCGCATTCATCATCGGAGGCCCACACATATAGAACTCACAGTCCTCCGGTGCGGGGTGATCCTTCAGGTAATTTTCCAGCAGCACGTTGTGAATAAAGCCCGTGTAGCCCGTCCAGTTATCTTCTGGCATCGGGTCAGAGAGCGCGACATGCCACTGAAAGTTATCATTTTCCGCAGCCAGCTGGTCGTACTCCTCTGCATAGAACATCTCACGAAGGCTACGAGCACCATACCAGAATGACATTTTGCGTTTGCTCTTCAATCGCTTCAGCTGGTCAAAGATATGAGAACGCATCGGCGCCATACCGGCACCACCACCGATGAACACCATCTCTGCTTCGGTGTCCTTGGCGAAGAACTCGCCAAAGGGGCCGAACACGTCAATTTCATCACCGGGTTTCAGGTTAAACACATAGGAAGACATTTTTCCGGGAGGGAAATCGGTACCCGGAGGCGGTGAAGCAATACGAATATTGAATTTCACCAATCCCTTCTCTTCCGGATAGTTTGCCATGGAATAGGCGCGTACTACCGGCTCGTTAACGATTGATTCGTAGCGCCACATGTTGAACTTGTCCCAGTCCTCGCGATACTCTTCCTGAATCTCGAAGTCCTTGTACTTCACATGGTGAGGCGGCACTTCCAACTGCACGTAACCGCCAGCGCGGAAATCCACTTCCTCACCTTCGGGCAGTTCAAGTACCAGCTCCTTAATGAAAGTGGCAACATTTTCGTTAGAGCGAACTTTGCAGCGCCACTGCTTAACCCCGAAAACCTCTTCGGGGATTTCAATTTTCATATCCTGCTTAACAGCAACCTGACAGGACAAGCGATGCCCTTCACGCTTCTCGCCGCGGGTAAAGTGCCCCTCTTCAGTTGGAAGCATGGAGCCACCACCCTCTTTTACAACACACTCACACTGAGCACAGGTGCCACCGCCGCCGCAGGCGGAGGACAGGAAGATTCCGTTGCTCGCCAGCGTTTGCAGCAGCTTATCGCCGGCTGGTACTTGAATCGATCTAGACGGATCACCGTTGATTTCAATGGTCACGTCACCGGAGCTAACCAGTTTGGAACGGGCAATCAGAATGATGACTACCAATAAAGCCACGATAGCCGTAAACATGCCGACGCCAAGATAAATTTCCAGATTCATACTAATCCTTAACCTTTATCCAGTTGACCTTTAAAGCTGAACGCCAGAGAAGGACATAAAGCCCAACGCCATCAGTCCAACGGTGAGGAAGGTAATGCCCAGTCCACGCAAACCCTGTGGCACATCACTGTATTTCAGTTTTTCACGGATCCCAGCCAGGGCGGTAATAGCCAGTGCCCAACCGAAACCGGAGCCCAACCCGTAAACGACACTCTCGCCCAGGTTGTAATCACGCTCCACCATAAACAGGGAACCACCCAGGATGGCACAGTTCACAGTAATCAGCGGCAAGAACACACCCAGTGCGTTGTAAAGAGCAGGTACGTAACGGTCCAGGAACATTTCGAGAATCTGCACCAGCGCTGCAATAACACCGATGTAGCTCAACAGCCCCAGGAAGCTCAAATCAACCTCTGGCAGGCCAGCCCATGCCAAGGCGCCCTCTTTCAGCAGGTAGGTATAAATCAGGTTATTAATAGGTACTGTGATGGTTTGTACGACAACTACCGCAACACCCAGGCCAATGGCTGTTTGCACCTTCTTGGATACGGCAAGGAACGTACACATACCCAGGAAGAAAGCCAGCGCCATATTCTCAACGAATACGGCCTTAATAAAGAGACTAATATAGTATTCAAACATGATTAGTGGGCCTCATGCATGGATGAGTTCTGAGGAGCCAATTGGTATTCCTTCTCCTCGACCTGTTTAGGTTTCCAGGTACGCAGCGCCCAGATCAACAGACCAATCACAAAGAAGGCACTCGGCGGCAGCAACATCAGGCCATTAGGCACATACCAGCCACCCTCGGTGACTGTTTTAAAGATTTCGATGCCAAACAGCTTCCCGGAACCGGTCAGCTCACGGACAATAGCGACAGAAATCAGTACGGTGCTATACCCCAGCCCGTTACCGATCCCATCCAGGAAACTCAGCCCTGGACGGTTTTTCATCGCAAAGGCTTCCGCACGCCCCATCACGATACAGTTGGTGATAATCAGGCCTACAAACACCGACAGTTGCTTACTAATACTGTAGGCATAGGCTTTCAGAATCTGATCTACCACAATTACCAACGATGCAATAATGATCATCTGCACGATAATACGGATACTGTTCGGAATTCGATTACGAATCAACGCAATAGAAAAGTTCGAACAGGCCGTCACTAACGTCAGAGCAATTGCCATCACTAAGGTTACCTGCAGGTTGCTGGTAACCGCCAACGCCGAACAAATACCCAGAATTTGGAGGGCAATTGGGTTGTTTTCAAAAATCGGCTCAACTACAACACTTTTTGCGTTATCAGCCATTACACACCTCCTGCTCGCAGGTTCGTCAGGTACGGACCAAACCCGTTTTCACCCAGCCAGAACCGTAACAGGTTCTCTACGCCGTTAGTGGTCAGCGTTGCACCAGACAGGCCGTCAACCTGGTTAATTGCCTTGGGGTTTGATGGATCAACAGAGCCTTTAACCAGATCTACCGCCAATCGTCCATTGGCGTCGAAAATCTGTTTACCTGGCCACAGGGCTTTCCAGCGGGGATTATCGATTTCACCACCCAGTCCAGGCGTTTCAGCATGTTCGTAGAAGCCCAGGCCAGCAACCGTATTGCCATCACCCTCAAGCGCCAGGAAGCCGTAGAGTGTCGACCACAGTGCATAGCCTTTAACCGGCAGGATAATACGATCCAGCTGACCATCCTTTTCCAACAGGTATACGGTCGCGTACTTTTCACGGCGGCCGATGCTGGCAATATCTTCGTCACCGCTCAGCGCATCAGAAAGCTTAGGATCTTTCGCGGCTTTACGCTGATCGTAGCTGGCAGGGTCAATATCGGTCACATAACGACCGGTTTCCAGGTCAACCACTCGCGGCGTAAACTGCTCGAACAGGGTTTCAATATCCTGCCCTTCGGTTTCAATACCTGCCGCTAACAGAATATTGTTTTTCTTATCCAGCGCCTTATTGGCCTGCTGAAGGGGTTTCAGCATTACCGCAGCGCCGGACACGATGATGGAGCATACCAGGCAC
The DNA here is from genome assembly GCA_041395865.1 of Pseudomonadales bacterium. Lineage (GTDB taxonomy): Bacteria > Pseudomonadota > Gammaproteobacteria > Pseudomonadales > IMCC2047 > IMCC2047. The sequence continues at coordinate 142,461 of JAWKZQ010000003.1, read as the reverse complement.
AACAGCAGCGCCACGGTAATCGTGCTCTTGATGGAGTCTTTATTAGACATTACGCAGAGCCCTCCGCTTGATATTGGCCTGCACCACGAAGAAGTCGATCAACGGTGCAAACAGGTTGGCAAACAGAATGGCCAGCATCATGCCTTCGGGGAAGGCCGGGTTGACCACACGAATCAGCACCACCATCACACCGATCAATGCACCAAACACCCATTTGCCGGTATTGGTCATAGAGGCAGAGACAGGATCGGTTGCCATGAAGAAGGTCGCAAAGGCAAAACCGCCGACAACCATGTGCCAATGCCAGGGCATTGCAAACATCGGGTTGGTATCTGAACCGATTGCGTTAAACAGCAACGACAAACCAATCGTTCCCAGCAGCACACCGGCAACGATACGCCAGGAGGCGATTTTGGTGTACAGCAGGTAGAGACCACCGATCAGGATAGCCAGCGTTGAAGTTTCGCCCATGGAACCAGGGATATAGCCGATAAACGCCTCGTTCCAGGTCGTTGTCAGCGTGTCCATACCACCCAGCGCGGCTTGACCCAGCACTGTGGCTCCGGTAAATCCGTCCACAGCGGTCCAGACCGAATCACCGGACATTTCCGCCGGGTAAGCAAAGAACAGGAAAGCACGACCGGTTAACGCCGGGTTGAGGAAGTTCTTACCCGTACCGCCGAACACTTCCTTACCAATGACGACACCGAAGGAAATACCAAGTGCTGCCTGCCACAAAGGAACGTCGGGAGGGAGAATCAATGCAAACAGGACTGACGTCACGAAGAAGCCTTCGTTCACCTCATGGCCTCGCACTGAGGCAAAGAGCACTTCCCAGAAACCGCCGACAAGGAACACGACGGCATACACCGGGAGGAAATACAATGCGCCGTGAACGAAACAATCCCAAATACTATTGGCATTATAAGCGCCACCGCCAAACAGGCCGATAAAGAAGCCGCGCCAGCCTTCAACATCGGTAATACCGAGGCTTGCCATGGCTTCGTTGGCCTGAAGGCCGACGTTATACATACCGAAAAACATGGCCGGGAAAGTACATAGCCACACGGTAATCATCATGCGTTTCAGGTCTACACCGTCACGCACATGCGATCCGGCCCGGGTTACCGAGGGGGGGGTGTAGAAAAAGGTATCGATCGCTTCGTACAAGGCATACCATTTTTCATGTTTTCCGCCCTTGGCGACATGGGGCTCAATTCTATCGAGTATATTTCTCAGTCCCATGGTTACCCTTCCTTCTCAATCACAGTCAGGTTATTACGCAGAATCGGGCCGTACTCGTATTTACCAGGGCAAACATAAGTACACAGCGCCAGATCTTCCTCATCCAGCTCCAGGCAACCAAGGGCCTGCGCCATTTCAAGATCGCCGACGATAATCGCTCGCAACAACTGGGTTGGCAGAATATCCAGTGGCATCACCGCTTCATAGGCGCCCGTTGGAACCATCGCTCTGGGGCTGCCGTTTGTTGTTGTTGTGAAATCGAAGCGTTTTCCAGGATTCAACTTGGAGAGGTATACGTTCAGGATTGAGTGCTTGTTGGCACCCAGGCTCAGATATCCCAGCAGATCCCGTTCCTTTTTCTCGCGAATCACGGTGACCTGCACAGCATAACGCCCCAGATAAGCAACTGGGCCCCGAGCAGTCTGCCCGGAAAGAACAGAACCGGAAATGATGCGGTTTGCACTCTCATCTTCAAGAGCCTGCCCTGCAACCAGAGAGGTTAAGCAGGCCCCCAGGTGAGTGCGGACCAGACGTGGTTCGGAAACGCGGGGACCGGCCAGCGATACAACACGCTCGGAATAGAGCTCGCCTGTTGTAAAAAGCTTCCCAACGGCAATCACGTCCTGGTAACCGATATGCCAAACCGTCTTGCTTTCAGAAACCGGATTTAGGAAGTGAATGTGGGTACCCACGTTACCGGCCGGGTGCGGACCTGAAAACTCCTCAACAACCACCGGCGCATTACCCACAGGGATGTTCGCACCAGGCGCCTTGCCGACGAATAATTGGCCATCGGTCAAGCGGGCAATGACCTCAAGTCCCTGAGCAAAAGCTTCTGCCTGCTCGGCAATAATCACCTCAGGGTTCGCCGCCAGCGGGTTGGTATCCATCGCCGCAACAAAGATGGCTGCCGGTTTACTGGCTGGCGCAGGAACTTTACTGAAGGGTCGTGTGCGGAACGCAGTCCATAGCCCAGAATCAACCAGGTTCTCAACAACCTGCTCTCGTTTCAGGGCAGAGAGATCACCTGCGGCATAGCAGGCAAACGTTTCCGCTTCATTTCCTTCGACGTCAATGACAATGGATTGTAAAGCGCGCTTTTCGCCACGGTTAATCGCAGCGATCGTACCCGACGCGGGAGAGGTATAAATAACACCCTCTGTTTTTTTGTCTGTAAAAAGCAACTGCCCTTTTTTAACCTTATCGCCAACCTGGACGGCCATAGTGGGCTTCATGCCCACATAGTCGCGCCCCAGAACAGCGACAGAACGAACTGCCGGGCCATCATGGATGACCTGTTCAGGCGTCCCGGTTATCGGCAGATCCAAACCTCTTTTGATTTTGATCATATGCTTTGCCAACAATTATTAAAATGTAAAAACGTAGTGAAGCCGTTCGGGCTTTTCACCCAAACGGCCTCTTAATCTTTCAGCTATAGAGACAGAGCCCCACCCTGCCAAACTCCTTTATGTATTTTCGCCTGGGAAAACAGGCAGCGTCGCATTAGTAATTTGACGCAGAATTCTCACAACCTGACAGGCATAACCAAACTCATTGTCGTACCAAACGTACAGAACACAGTGTTTGTCATTAGAAATAGTAGCCAGCGCGTCAAAAATACCGGCGGCACGAGAACCAACGAAATCGGAAGACACGGCTTCAGGCGAATTACTGAAGTCGATTTGCTTCTGCAGATTTGAGTGCAGCGCCATGTGACGCATGTAGTCATTAATTTCTTCTTTCGATGTACCGGTTTTCAGGTTCAGTGACAGAATCGCAATGGAAACATTCGGCGTTGGTACGCGCACCGAGCTACCGCTCAGTTTACCCGCCATTTCAGGCAACGCCTTGGCAACAGCCTTGGCTGCACCAGTTTCAGTAAGTACCATGTTCAACGGCGCGGCGCGACCACGACGGTCACCCTTGTGGTAGTTATCAATCAGGTTCTGGTCGTTCGTGTAGGAGTGAACGGTTTCAACGTGGCCGTTTTCAATGCCGAACTTGTCGTTCATAGCCTTGAGTACAGGCGTGATGGCATTGGTGGTACAGGAAGCGGCGGACAGGATTTTGTCATCCGCGCTGATCATGTCATTGTTGATGCCGTGTACGATATTTTTCAGGTCACCCTTGGCCGGCGCTGTCAGCAGCACTTGGGATACACCCTTGGATTTCAGATGCAGAGACAAGCCTTCTTCATCACGCCAGATACCGGTGTTATCGACCACAACAGCATTTTCAATGCCATAACGGGTGTAATCCACTTCATCAGGCGAGTTGGAGTAAATCACCTTGACGCGATGCCCGTTAATGATCAGTGAACAATCCTCTTCGTCAACCTTGACCACGCCTTTGAAGGAGCCGTGGATCGAATCCTGACGCAGCAGGCTGGCACGTTTCAGCAGGTCATTGCCCTTACCCATACGAACGACAATCGCACGCAAACGGATTCCCATACCGCTGCCCGTGCCATCGGTTAACAGACGCGCCAACAGGCGACCGATCCGCCCAAAACCATAGAGCACCACTTCTTTTTGCTCGCTATTTTCAACGGCTTCAGCGGCCATTGCTGCGGCCAGCTGGCCACGCAGGAAGTCTTCCAGCGACTGGTTGCTGCCATTGTCCCGATATGCCACCATCAGCTTACCCACATCGATATGGGAAGGACCGAGTGGCAGACTGTTCAGGACTTCCAGTGCCGCCAGCGTATCGGCTGGTGCGATATCGCGGTTTTCAACATTGGCCGCAAAGTCGTGGGCCTTCAGAATTTCATTAACGGTGCGTTTTACGATCAGTCGACCAAAGATGGACGTTTCAACGGATTTATCACGATACAGGCCGCCAATGATAGGCACCATGGCCTCCGCTGCGCGTTCCCCTTTTTCCCAATTCTCCAAGTTCGAATCATGCATCTGTTCAGTCACTGATGAGCACCTTAAGTCGTTAAAAAATTAGTGGTTACTGGCACCAACCCGGTATGGACCAGCACAAGGGTAGTCAAGTCGTCAATGCCATGGCTTTGATCCCGATCAAACCACCCTTAAAAAGCGGCGGTATTCTCTCATAAAAGCCTACACATCTCTAGGGCAAGTTCAGACAAATTGCGCCCTTCGGACTGGCGGCAAATGGCCACCAAAAACACGTATCTCAGGCACCCTAAAACCAATATTTAGCCGTTGCCTCCATATCCATTTCGACGCTTTCCGCGTAAACTACGCGCCCCATAGTCAAGCCGCAAGGTTCCACAACTACTGTCACACAATGTCTACTGTTACAGCCATCAAAAATGTATCCGGCAAGCCCATCACAGGTACTCATGAAGCCGCTACCAGCCTGGCCATCTACGAAGCCAGCCTCGACCATGACGGTTTCTCCCTGGTTATTACTGCCGACACAAACAGCGCCGACCAACTGGTATCGGAGCTGAACTTCTTTAGCGCCGGCAAAGCAAATATCCTCAGCTTCCCCGATTGGGAAACCCTGCCCTACGATAGCTTCTCTCCTCACCAGGACATCGTTTCCCAGCGCCTGCTGACACTCTACCGCTTGCCGCAACTAAAACGCGGGATTCTGGTTATCCCCGTCACCACCTTGATGCAACGCACCGCTCCCAGCCAATTTGTGTTGGGCAACAGCCTGATCGTGGAGCCCGGACAACAATTCGACATACAAAAAACCCGCGAACACCTCGCCCATGCGGGATACCACGTTGTAGATACGGTTTACGAGCATGGCGAGTTTGCGGTCAGGGGATCAATCATTGATGTCTTCCCGATGGGAAGCGCGACGCCCTATCGTATTGACCTGTTCGATGACGAAGTTGAACAGCTGCGCACCTTCGACCCCGAAAACCAGCGTACTCTAGAAAAGGTATCCGAGATACGCATTCTTCCTGCACGCGAATTCCCGATGAACGATGAGGCAATCGCCTTATTCCGGCAAAACTGGCGCGGCCGCTTCGATGCCGACCCCAAGGGCAGTTATATCTATCAGGAAGTTTCCAGCGGAATCACGCCATCGGGCGTGGAATTCTATCTCCCCCTGTTTTTCGACAAGGTCGCTTCTTTATTTGATTACCTGCCCGAAAACACGCAGGTTTTCACCTTTGCCAGACTTGACGAAGCCGCCGAACACTATTGGCAGGAAATCAATAACCGCTATGAAGACCGGCGCTACGATACTCAGCGTCCTTTACTGACCCCAAACGAAATTTACCTGCCTGTTAACGAGTTATTTTCGGCACTTAAACCCCTCCCCCGAACCAAATTACTTCCGCCAGGGGAACAGGCTGCGCAGGGTATCGACATTGGCAGCATGATGCCGCCCACGTTCAGTATCGATCACCACGCCGAAAATCCCCTGCTGGAATTAAAATCCTACCTGCAGGATACGAAACAACGCACACTATTCTGTGCGGAATCAACCGGTCGTCGCGAGATACTGCTCGATCTGCTCAAGCGCATACAGATCAAGCCCACTGAATACGACAACTGGCCAGACTTCATCGCCGACAATACCAATATAGGTATTACTGTTGGCGCAATCGACCGCGGCCTGCAACTTAAAAACCCGGCGCTGGTGATCATCAGCGAATCACAACTTTTTGGCCGCCAGGTTTTACAACGCCGCCGTCGCAGCAAGGCACGCGACTTTAGCGACCAGGTTATCCGTAACCTGGCGGAGCTTCAGATCGATGCCCCCGTGGTGCATATCGACCATGGCGTAGGCCGCTATCGGGGCCTGGAAACCATTGATGTTGGCGGCCAGACAGAAGAGTTCCTGACCCTTGAATATGCTGGCGAATCCAAGCTTTATGTTCCGATCGCCTCGCTGCACCTCATTGCACGCTACACGGGTGCCAGCGATGAAACCGCCCCGCTCCACAAACTCGGTACGGACAAGTGGGACAAAGCCAAGCGCAAAGCCGCCGAACAGGTGCGCGATACAGCCGCAGAGCTACTGGAAATTCATGCCCGCCGCGCCGCCAGGAAAGGGTTTGAATTCAATATCAATGAAAACGATTACCACCTGTTCAGCGCCGGCTTTCCCTTTGAGGAAACGCCCGACCAATTGGCAGCCATTGAAGCCACGCTTGCCGATATGGAGTCAACCCAGCCGATGGATCGACTGGTGTGCGGCGATGTGGGCTTCGGTAAAACAGAGGTCGCCATGCGCGCCGCCTTCGTGGCAGCCCACAGCGGCAAACAGGTTGCCATGCTGGTACCCACAACGTTGCTGGCGCAACAGCACTACGAATCCTTCAAGGATCGCTTCAGTGACTGGCCGGTTAATATCGACGTTATTTCGCGCTTCCGCACCGGCAAGGAGCAATCAGGCGTCGAGAAAAAACTTGCCAGCGGGCAGGTCGACATCGTCATCGGCACGCACAAACTGCTCAGCAGCAATATCCAGTTTAAAAACCTGGGGCTGCTGATCATTGACGAGGAGCACCGCTTTGGCGTTACCCAAAAGGAAAAGCTAAAGGCCCTGCGCTCTGAAGTCGATATCCTCACGCTGACGGCAACCCCCATTCCACGTACGCTGAACATGGCCATGGCCGGCATACGCGACATCTCCATCATCGCCTCGCCCCCGGCAAAACGCCTGTCGATCAAAACCTTCGTTCACCGCCAGGATGACGGCATCCGCAAGGAGGCCATAAACCGTGAGCTGTTGCGCGGCGGCCAGGTGTATGTGTTGCATAACGATGTCAGCAGCATTGAACGCAAAGCCCGCGAGATAGAAGCGCTAATTCCCGAAGCCCGGGTTGGGTTTGGCCACGGCCAGATGCGCGAACGCGATCTGGAAAAGGTCATGACCGACTTTTATCACAAGCGTTTCAATGTGCTGGTTTGTACGACCATTATCGAAACCGGTATCGATATCCCGACTGCCAACACCATTATTATTGAGCGCGCGGACAAATTCGGCCTGGCGCAACTGCACCAGTTGCGCGGACGCGTGGGCCGGTCGCACCACCAGGCTTACGCCTACCTGCTGACACCGCCGCCCAAAAACATAACCAGCGATGCCGAGAAACGGCTTGAAGCCATCGCCAATGCGCAGGAGCTTGGCGCCGGGTTTACACTCGCCACCCACGACCTGGAAATCCGAGGTGCCGGCGAATTATTGGGCGACAACCAAAGCGGTAACATTCATACCATCGGTTTCGCACTTTACTCCGAGCTGCTGGACCAGGCCGTTAACACACTCAAACAGGGCAAAACGATCGACCTGGAAAAACCATTGCAGCATGGCGCCGAGGTGAACCTGCGATTGCCCGCCTTGATCCCCGAAGATTATTTGCCCGATGTTCATGCCCGCCTCGTCATGTACAAACGCATCTCAGAGGCCGCCAATGATCAGGATTTGCGTGAACTGCAGGTGGAGATGATTGATCGCTTTGGGCTGCTTAACGAGCCCATTAAGAACCTGTTTGAAATCACCGCGATTAAACTTAAAGCGCAACAACTGGGGTTGCAAAAAATTGACGGCAACGACCAACTGGTACGCGTCGAGTTCGATAGCGACACTAAAGTAAATCCGGAAAAGCTGGTCTCCCTAATACAGAGCCAGCCGGCCCGCTACCGCCTGGAGGGTATCGACCGTCTGAAATACATGGATGCGATGCCAACAGCACAAACCCGCTTAGCGGGTGTGAACCTGTTATTGGAACAGCTGTCGACTTAATTCCCAACGACCGATATGATTAGGCGCATGCAAATACGACTCCTGACATCCCTACTTTTTTTTGGCCTGCTGGGCATTTCCACACCAAGTACAGCGGCAGAACCGGACTGGTACCAAATTGAAATCCTGTTATTTGCCCAACAACCGGATTATCAGCGCAGCAGTGAACTGTGGCGGGATGACTTTGCCCCCGACTATTCAAGCAACCCGGTAAAGCTCGAAGAAAAACCGGGCGGCAATTTGAGTCGACAGCCTTTCCTGCTGCTTCCGAGCGACCAACGGCAGCTGAATAACTCGGCGCAACGCATCGAACGTGCCCCGGACCTGCGCCTGTTAAAGCATCTTGCTTGGCGCCAGCCCGTCCAGCAAAAAGATCAGGCCCAGGCTGTCCTGATTCAGGCGGGTGACCGTTTTGATGGCGAATACGAACTGGAAGGTACGTTGACTATCTTTCGCGGACGCTATCTTCATGCCAGTAGCGACCTGTTCTTTTCCCAGTTCAAAAATATCGAAAACATCAACCAGCTGGACTGGAGCGTCTTCAGTAAAGATGGGGGCGTTTCGGATAGCGACGCCTGGCTGCAGGACCAGAACCTTGAAAAACATAATGAGTCAGTTTCGGCCAGCAGACCTGGTATCGGCAGCAATGCCCGTTTTATTCGGGCAGCAACGGCGCGATTGAATCAGTCACGTCGTATGCGTTCTAACGAACTTCATTACATCGACCACCCGCTATTTGGCATCCTGGTACAAATAACGCCCTACAAACAGCCCGACCCGGCCATGGATTTACAAGCCTTTTCACCGGATAAGCTGCCAGAAAAACGCCCTGCACCTGGCTTAAATAGCGCCTCCTAGGTCCTGTACGACCCGACGCAGGATTTTTTCAACCTTAGGCATCTCTTGCTGCTCGGTCGCCCTCACATCCATCAGGCTGACAGGTTTTTCACTGCGCCCCGACGCCCGGTTCACCACCAGGCAAATCGCGGCATAATCCAGCTCCAGCTCCAGCGCGAGCGCCGCTTCCGGCATGGCCGTCATACCCACGATATGACAACCATCGCGTTCCATACGATTGATTTCAGCAGCGGTCTCCAGGCGCGGCCCCTGAGTGCAGCCATAAACACCCTGCTCACTGAGCGGAATATCGAGCGCAGCGGCCGCATCGATCAAGGCTTTGCGCAAGCCGGCCTGATAGGGTTCCGCGCAATCGATATGCTTCAGCTCTTTTTTGATGCCGTCAAAAAAAGTATTTTCACGACCATAGGTATAATCAATAATCTGGTCAGGGACACAGAGATGCCCCGTCTGCATTTCCTCTGTAATGCCGCCCACCACATTAACCGCGATCACCTTTTCAATCCCGGCCTGCTTGAGCGCAAACAAATTGGCCCGGTAGTTCACCAGGTGCGGCGCAAAACTTCCCCCTTCACCATGCCGGGCAAAGAAGATCACCATTTCACCACCGAGACGGGTATGAGCCAGGGGCGCATTAGGCTCGCCGTAGGGGGTTCCCGGCCATTCGCTGTCGTAAATCTGCATGCCGCTCAGCTGCGTCAATCCTGAGCCGCCAATAATGGCGATGCGTGGTCGCTCAATCATCAGGCTTCCTTCTTACGTTGAACCGGCTCAATGGGCAGCTCCGCTGGCGCGTCAAGGTGAAGCCTGTCGGGCAAATGAACCGTGGAGGTTGGGTAAGCCACATCAGCACCACGAGCCTCAATAATATCCAGCACCTTCATCAGCACATCCTGTTTAATTTCGTGAAAATGAATCCAGTCGGTGGTTTTGGTAAAGGTGTAGATGAAGAAATCCAATGAAGATTCCCCGAAGGCATTGAAGTTAACGATCAGGGTTTTATCCGTGTCAATTTCGGGATGGTTAAGGAGCATGTCCTTTACCTCGCCAACAATACCCTTCAGTTGAGCGGCATCGTCATAACGTAAGCCAATCGTTTCATAGATTCGACGGTTGGTCATACGGGACGGGTTTTCCACGGTGATATTAGTGAACGTGGAATTGGGAACGTACAAAGGCCGTTTTTCGAAGGTACGAATACTGGTGAGGCGCCAGCCAATTTTCTCCACGGTACCCTCAATCTCACGGTCCGGCGAGCGAATCCAGTCACCGACGGTAAAGGGTCGATCCAGGTAAATCATCAGCCCGCCAAAAAAGTTGGCGAGCAGGTCCTTGGCTGCAAAACCAACGGCAATACCGCCCACACCTCCAAACGCCAGGATACCGCTGATACTGTAACCCAGCGTCTGCATCAGAATAAGTGCCGCAGTAATAATCACCGAAACACGCAGTAGCTTGCCAATCGCTGTGACCGTTGTCTCGTCGAAGGGCTCCTTGACCTTCTGCGGGTCCATCAGCGCCGCTTCGGTGCGCTGTATAAAGCCTACCAAGAACCAGGCCAGTAACAGGATAACGCTTACCTCGCGCACCGGGCCGATCGCATCGAAAATCACGGCATCGGTATTGGCTGCCACGATATCGGCTGCCCAACTGATTCCCAGCAACCAGATCAGCACACTCAGGGGTTTACGTGCTGCCAGAATCAACGCGTCGTCCCAGTAGTTGTGCGTTTTTTCGATGTGCCGGACGATTTGCTTCAACAAATAAAGCGCCACAAAATTGGCGAGCACCGTGACAAACACAACGATGAAAACTTCGACCACCAGCAACCCATCGCCCTTAAGGCCGAGCTGGGTCAATAGTGAGTTCATTTCCATAAATGCACCTTAAGACGTTGAAAATTAATTGATTTTACAGGAGAGAAGACACCGCTGCGACAGCCTGCTGCCACTTCTCAGAACCACGAAGCGTGGTCCGATCAAAGGCGCTCTGTCCGGCTAAACGCCCCAGACGGCTGGAAGGCGCAAAGGGCGTACAGCTCAGGTAATCCAGCACTTCCAGCGCCGCCGGGCGATTGTTGCAAACCAGCACCATATCGCACCCCGCCGCCAGGGCCGCCAGGGTACGGTCGGCGAAGCTACCCGCCACACTGGCGCCTTCCATACTGAGGTCGTCACTGAAAATAACCCCCTCAAATCCCAGTTTCTGACGCAGGATACGTTGCAACCAATGACGAGAAAAACCAGCCGGCTGCCTATCCACCTGCGAATAAATCACATGCGCAGGCATTACCGCATCAATGTCCTTCGCCAGTTCGCGAAACGGCAGCATATCCTGTGCTTCGATATTCTCATAAGGCCGCTCATCCACCGGAATCGCAAGATGCGAGTCAGCCTGAACGCTACCGTGGCCGGGGAAATGCTTGGCTGTCGCAATCATGCCGGCTTCGTGCATGCCCTCAATAAAGGCCCGGCTCAACTCGACAACCTGCTCGGCAATCGCGGCAAAAGCGCGATCGCCGATGACTTCACTAATCGCACAATCAATATCGAGCACTGGCGCAAAACTCAAGTCGATTCCTTCAGCCAGTACTTCTGCGGCCATCAGCCAGCCTGTCTGACGCGCCAGGTTAAGCGCCTGATCAGGTTCGTTTTGATAAAGCTCGCCAAAACAGCGCATTGCCGGAAGACGGGTAAAGCCGTCCTTTAGCCGTTGCACACGCCCACCCTCCTGATCGACAGCAATGATGACCTCGGGCCTGACGCTACGCACCTCCGCAATAAGCGCGGCAAGTTGCTCCGGTGACTGATAATTACGTGCAAACAAAATCAGTCCACCCACCTGGGGATGAGCAGTAATTCCCTGTCCTGCGCCGTTGTGTGCAGTCCTTCGATATCAAGCATGAGGGGGCCAATGGGCATATTCGTATTCCTGATTAACTGAGCTTTATTCTAAAGAGTAGGTCCGTTATTACCAACCCATAAATCCCGCGATTTTCCCTGAATTTTCCACAAAAACTTCATCGCAGAACCTTACGAAAATAGCCCTATAGATGAATCAAGTAGCGAACATACCGTTAAGCTTGGCGTTCGAATGCCAACCCACGGCAGGCAACATGAAGTCGACGGCGGCTCACCCCACAGATGCAGCAACAGCAAGCTAAGAGGAGTTGACTTGCCCCCGATTTAGGCCACTACTTACTTAGTAAATCCAGTTCATTGATTGTTGGTTTATTGGTTTTCCTGTCAATTTCGGTCACGATAACAAGCTGCAAATTCAGCCGGTGTCATATACCCAAGGCCGAGTGAGGTCGACCGTTGTAGCCTGCCATTCATAATCAGGGCTTGCAATGCCAAGCATTCATCCCGGAATTTGCCATTAAAGCTGATGTAGGCATTCTGTGTCGGTTCCGCTTGTATTAGTCAGCCCACATTCTTTCATGCCCACTGATCCAGTGCCTTACCTAAACTCAGGCCCTTCGTCCTGATGGCCGCTGGATACCTCGAACCGCATCGCCTCAACGTACGAACAACCTGCTCTCGATACTGTGAGCCACAGGTATATCCAGCGACTCTGGTGAAATCATCCACCACTGTCAGTTTTCAGTCGTCGTCCATTCGCCAGTGCATCCATTACAAAACCATTGACCAGACTGATCGGCGCGCTTGGTAACTCGAGCGGTTGGCGTTCCACAGCAATACCTTTACGGCGTTTATGTTTGCGCACAGCTAATGCGGCTTCATTGTATAACCGATATACCCGTTTATGGTTGACCTCAACGCCTTCACGCCTAGCAGAGCATGTAGGCGTCGTAACCAAAGCGACGACGTTCATTCGCGCTCGACCAAGCGTGCTTTATGCCAGGTCGCTCCTGTTTCTGAATGGTAACTGAGCACTGAGCGCGACAACCACAGCGACAGGCACGACGCTGGGAAATAGGTGTTTTTCCATCGTGACCAGCCGCACGCTTATCCTGTGAGGTTAGTACTTTGTTCAATGCAGCCTTCACGCATCGATCGCATCGATTCGGCAAGCAGACGCTTATTTCGCATTTTCTTCTTGGTTTAAGGCTCGCACATCCTGGTATCCATGCCACAAACTTTGCCAGTAGTCGCGTCTGATATATGCTTGGCACACCGCCTTGCCCTTTCAAAATAATCTCTCGTCGAATCTTCTTCATGTCCGTTTCCCATATGGCGGACTTTACTAAGTTCAGAGTGGCCCGGCTATAGGGGAGCAGGTCAGAGTTTCTTGATAAAGGAGGGAACACTTCGGGGTCCAAAGACACGTGGCGATAACAACTTTACCTGCGTACCCTGTCACAACACACATCAGTCGATTCAAAAACTTTTCCGGTACCCTGCCCCCATACAGGAAGCTGGCCTGAAAGCGCCACCGCTGGCACCACTGAGCACGTAGTACAACTTTATGCGGTTGCTCTCATAACAACAGCCCCTTACCGTGGGGCTCTCATTCAGCGAGTCTCACCAAGTACTTTACGGCTTTGCGTAAAAAAATGCTGTGCCTTCGAGCAGTAACAGGGGGAATGGTTCATACAAATCGAGGTTTTTATTCCTCGATGAGGACAGGACAACCGCTTTCAACGCGGTCAAACAGGTCAATCAAATCAGCATTGTGCATGCGTATACAGCCGTGCGACTTTGCCACACCTATCGGCTCGCTTTCCGGCGTTCCATGTATATAAATATAACGCCTCATGGTATCCACCTCGCCGAGGCGGTTGAAACCCACTTCAGAGCCACTCAACCAAAGTATGCGGGTCAGAATCCAGTCTCGGCCGGGAAAGCGCTCGGCAAGCTTTTCGTTATAGACTTCACCAGTGAAACGGCGCCCGACCAAGACAGCATTTTCGGGTAATCCCGCCCCGATTTTGGCTCGGATCACATGCTGCCCACGGGGCGTTTGTTCGCTACCAGACAGCTCGCCCGGCCCTTTAAGCGCCGTGGAAACCCGGTAAACGGCAATCGGCTTACCCGCCTTATGCAGTGCCAGCTTCTGCTGCTCAAGCTGCACGACAATATGTGTATCCTGTTTCACAAGCCCTCAATCGACGTTGGTACTGTAAAAATATTTAGTTATTGATTGTCTGGGCGCTGTAGGAACGAATGATGTCCATGGCATCTTCCACAGAATCCGCCAGGGTAATCAGGTCCCTGTCACGCTGATCAACACAGCCCTGTATCATCAGGGTATCTTCTATCCAGTTCAACAGTCCCGCCCAGTAATCCTTGCCCATCAAGATGATAGGGATTTTGATAATTTTTTCCGTCTGCACCAAAGTCAGCGCTTCAAAGAGCTCGTCCATGGTGCCAAAACCGCCAGGAAAAATCACAAACGCGATGGCATGCTTAACAAACATGTATTTACGAACAAAGAAGTAACGGAAATCCAGTGTTAAATCCTGGTAGCTGTTCGCCATCTGCTCAAAGGGCAGCTTGATATTAAGCCCGATTGACTGACCATTACCGACAGCATCGGCCTTAAAAGCCCCCTTATTGGCCGCTTCCATGATACCCGGACCGCCACCGGTAATCACTGTAATGCCCTCCTTGGCAATTTCGTTCGCAAGCTCGGTTGCCATTTCATAATACGGTGAAACTTCGCCAAGACGCGCACTGCCGAAAATGGAGACGGCACGCCCTACCTTGATGAGACTTTCGGTGCCATCGACCAACTCTGACTGGATTCGTAAAACACGCCAGGCTTCCGGTAATTTGCTTTCATCCATTTATTACACTCCTGCCCACTTAATATTTTGGCGGTGAAAAGTTTTTGTTCGTCTCTCATAAGCTTAGATACAAACACCACAAAAAAAATACTTTTAACCCCCTTTCGCTGCGATTTTATCGTCGCAACCCGCCCGATAGCTGTATATAATCACAGACTGTACAAAGAAACAGGCCTCACTATGATTAAGCTCACCGCCCGCCAACAGGAAGTCCTGGACTGTATCCGCAACGCCATTCGCGAAACAGGCTTTCCTCCGACCCGGAAAGATATCGCTAAAGAATTAGGGTTTCGTTCCGCCAATGCCGCTGAAGACCACCTTAAAGCCTTAGCACGTAAAGGCGTGATTGAAATCGTCAGCGGGACGTCGCGCGGCATCCGGCTGCTTAACGAAGAGGAAGAGCCGCAAGACGGGCTACCCATCGTTGGGCGGGTTGCGGCAGGCTCCCCTATTCTAGCGGAGCAGCATATTGAGCGTTATGCGGAGGTTCCCCCGCACATGTTCGCCCCCAGCGCCGATTTTCTACTCCGCGTGCACGGCGAAAGCATGATTGACGCCGGAATTTTCGATGAGGATCTGGTGGCAGTCAAAAATACCCAACAGGCCCAAAATGGCCAGATTATCGTCGCCCGTATCGACGATGAGGTCACGGTAAAACGCTTTCAGAAGACGAACCGTGAAATTCTACTGATTGCTGAAAATGAGGCTTACGAGCCCATTCGCGTGACCGCTGACAGCGGCGATTTTGCCATTGAGGGGCTGGTCGTTGGCGTCATCCGGGACCGGATGTGACGCCAGCGTCTCTGTAAACGCTTAGTGAACGGTGCGGGATACGCTCTCGCCGTCTTCGGACTCAATTTCCTCGCCGTCCTGAAGCTGCCCGACAACACGAATACCGGTATTGATCATCGCCTTTGCGACATCAACGTACTGTTCTTGAAGGAAAAATTTCGCCTCATCCGAAAAAGAGATGCGCACCAGCGGCTCGCCCTCATCATCAACGCGCTGCAGAGCAATTTCGCCATCGGCAAGTTTTACAATTTCATAATAGGGGCTGGACATACACGCGACTCGGATTCGAAAGGGTGGATTTAAAAGCCGCGCTATTCTAACACCCTTTCTTCACAATACAAATCAACGCCTGCTGCCCAACCTACTGCAATTTAGCCTGCCTTGGACTTGGCTTTGCTCTTCGCCTTGGGGCTCGCCTTAGCTTTAGGTTGCTCCTCGACCCACTTGCCATTGTCATAAAAAGCACGCCAACCGGTAGCCTTCTTATCCACCTCGGTCATCACATACTGCTCTTTCGTCTTGCGGCTGTAACGAACAATCGCCTTGTTACCCTCGGCATCCGCTACCGGGGCGTCCAACAGATAGTGGTATTTCGGGTCAATTTCTTCGCGATGAGGAATCAGTTCCTCAACCAGGGGCGCTCGGGTCTCGCGATTACGCGGGAACTTACTGGCGGCCAGAAACATGCCCGCTGCGCCATCGCGTAAGACATAGGTGTCGTCCACAGTTTCACAGGTCAGCTCAGGCATCGGCACCGGATCCATTTTAGGTGGCGCCGCTTCGCCATTACGCAACAGCTTGCGGGTATTTTTACATTCGCTGTTGGTACAGCCGAAATACTTGCCAAAACGCCCCGATTTGAGCTGCATTTCCGAGCTGCACTTGTCGCACTCGATCACCGGACCGTCGTAACCTTTTATCTTAAAGCTGCCCTGCTCAATTTCAAAACCGTCACAATCCGGGTTATTACCGCACACATGCAGTTTACGTTGAGCGTCGATCAGGTAACTATCCATCGCCGTACCGCACTTGGCGCAGCGATGCTTATTACGCAACAGCCTGGACTCGGCTTCATCGTCCGCGTCCGCGTCGACCGCCTCATCGCCAGGCGTGAGGTTCAACGTCTCCTTACAGCGCTCCTTGGGTGGCAACGCATAACCGGAACAGCCAAGAAACACCCCGGTACTGCCGGTACGAATCTGCATATTACGCCCGCAGGCCGGGCACTTGATATCGGTTTCTGTCGGGTTATTGCCCCGCATACCGTAGTCATCATCGTTAGCAGCATCCAGGCGCTTGATGAATTCGCCGTAGAAGCTGTCCAGCAACTGCTGCCAGTTCAATTGCCCGTTTGCCACCTGATCCAGGTATTTTTCCATTGAGGCGGTAAAACTGTAGTCCATCAATTCAGCAAAATTTTCACTCAAACGGTCAGTGACGATATCGCCGATTTTTCCGGCATAAAACCGCTTGTTCTGCACCGAAACGTAGCCGCGGTCCTGAATTGTCGAAATGATGGAAGCATAGGTTGAAGGGCGGCCAATGCCACGCTTTTCCAATTCCTTGACCAGCGACGCTTCACTGTAGCGCGCAGGCGGTTTGGTGAAATGCTGTTTTGGCAGCAGTTCAACCAAGGATAATTTTTCATTAACCTGAAGATCGGGCAGGACAACATCGTCGTCACGCCCAGGCATCACTTTGAGATACCCGTCGAACTTAAGAATACGGCCCTTCGCCTTAAGCTCGAAATCGCTCGCATCAACCTGAATCGTAGAGCTGATGAACTGCGCACTGGGCATCTGACAAGCCACAAACTGGCGCCAAATCAGCTCGTATAGACGCTCGGCATCCCGCTCCATTGCCTTCAACTGGGTGGACTTTAGGTTTACGTCCGAGGGACGAATGGCTTCGTGCGCCTCCTGCGCCCCTTCTTTGGAGCTGTAGGAAACAGGAGCATCCGGCAGGTATTTTTTACCAAACTCAGACAAAATAAAGTCGCGGCAAGAGGCCACCGCATCTGCGCTTAAATTCGTCGAATCCGTACGCATGTAAGTAATGTACCCGGCTTCATAGAGGCGCTGGGCGAGCATCATCGTTTTCTTCACGCCAAACCCCAGGCGAGTACTTGCCGCCTGCTGCAGGGTCGAGGTGATAAAGGGAGCGCCGGGTTTGGAAGATGTCGGCCGATCCTGGCGATTAACAACTTCGAAGTCAGCCTTTTTTAGCTGTGCCAGCGCTGCATTTGTTTGCGCTTCGCTGGTTGGCTTGAACGGGTTACCAGCCTGCTTGACCACTTCAAAACGCACCTTGCCGGCGTCCGATGTCGCCAAATCAGCATGCACATCCCAATATTCTTCGGGGTTGAAGGCACGGATTTCGCGCTCACGCTCGACAATCAAGCGCACAGCGACGGACTGCACGCGTCCGGCAGACAGGCCTCGGGCAACCTTAGCCCAAAGCAACGGAGAAACCATAAATCCAACCACGCGATCCAGGTAGCGTCTGGCATGCTGGGCGTTAACACGGTTCAGGTCCAGCTCACCCGGTTCCTGAAAGGACTCCTGTATCGCCTTCTTGGTAATTTCGTTGAAAGTAACCCTTTTATACCGGGACTTTTCGCCGCCAATAACCTCCTGCAAGTGCCAGGCAATGGCTTCCCCTTCCCTATCCAAATCCGTCGCCAGGTAAATGGCGTCAGCATCCTTGGCCAAACGTTTCAGTTCGCTAACAACCTTCTCTTTGCCGGGCAGGATTTCATAATTAGCGGTCCAACCGTTTTCCGGGTCAATGCCCATCCGGCTGATTAACTGGGCCTTGGCCTTTTTCTTTTTATGTTCGGCTTTCTGTTCGGGCGACATTTTTCGAGTTTTTGCCGCCTCCTGCGCCCGCTGTTTGGGGTCGCTCTTGCTAGCTGAACCACTGACGGGCAAGTCACGAATATGACCCACACTGGATTTAACGATGTAATCGCTACCCAGGTATTTATTAATGGTTTTGGCCTTTGCTGGCGACTCGACAATTACTAAAGACTTGCCCATTCTTTTTTGATCATTCCCTAAGCAAATTACGCTTTAACCAAAAGTTCATCAGGTCAACCAACTTTCGTTGCATAAGAAAGCCACTGACAACCAATCCGTCGCCAGAGTTTCTCGCATCTCAAATCAGTATTGAACGAACTGTCGGGGTATTTAATTCAGCGCCAGGAACAGTATTAGAGCCCGGAGCGCTTTTTTAGCTTAAGCCAGTATTTATAAAATGCACAATAGTTGCGGGTAAATTTCGTCCACAAGATTTTTAAATAGTCCCTGATCCCTTATACTCTGCCCCCATCGCAACAACGAAGAAAAACACGTTCATGACCTCATCTACTGCAATCCGCACCGCCGTCGTCGGCGTTGGTTATCTCGGAAAATTCCACGCCCAGAAATACGCCACCCTGCCCGGTAGCAACCTGATAGGCGTCGTCGATAACAACGCCGAGAATGCAAAAACAATTGCAGCCGAACACGGTGTTGAGGCTTACACGGATCACCGTGACCTCTTCGGCCAGGTGGATGCGGTCAGTATCGTTACGCCGACAACCCTACACCACCGTATCGCCAAAGAATTCCTTGAGCAGGGCATTCACGTGCTGGTTGAAAAACCCATTACCGTCACCCCTGATGAAGCCCGGGATTTGATCGAAACGGCCAAAGCCAACAACTGCATTCTCCAGGTCGGCCACCTGGAACGCTTTAATGCCGCCATGCTGGATCTGGACAAAGTATTGGTCCAACCCCGTTTCATCGAGGCCCACCGCCTGGCGCCCTATAAGCCTCGCGCAACCGATGTTGACGTCATTCTCGACCTGATGATCCACGACATTGATATCATCCTTTCCACCGTACGCTCGGAACTGGTCAGCATCGACGTGAGTGGAACCAAGGTGTTGTCCGATGCCACCGATATTGCCAATGCCCGCCTGACCTTTGCCAGCGGCTGCGTAGCGAACGTTACCGCCAGTCGAATTAGCCTCAAGTCCGAACGCAAAATGCGCATCTTCCAACCCGATGCCTACCTGTCAATCGACTTCCAAAACCGGATTTTCAGTTATCACACCAAAGGCGAAGGTGAAATGTTCCCCGGCGTGCCCGACATCAACAGCACGGAGAATATTTATGAGGATGGGGACGCACTGCAAACCGAGATAGCCGCTTTCATCGACTGCGTCCAGAATGGATCAGCGCCCCTGGTTTCAGGCGAAGACGGCCTGCGTGCACTTGAGGCCGCCACACGCATTACTGAAATGCTGCACCAGCAGGAGCAATCCTAGCCGCTGCTCAGACAGCGTTTTTAAAAACAGTGGTAGGTATATGCTATCTGCCCACTGTTAAAGCCATCATTCTCTTCGTCCGTGGATGCGTTTGATACGTGCCGGATGCTAATACTGAGATCGTGTCGCTGATTGGGGCCGAAACGCACCCCGACACCGACACGATTATCAAACTGCCAGCGCTGCCCCATTTCGTTATCACCGATGCTTTCTTCATTCATGTAAAGCAAGCCGACACTGTATTCCAAATAGGGCTGGCCAGTCGCTCCGACTGAACCGAAATCGTAAATAAAGACAGGTGCAAAACCGATGGCCTGGACATCGTGAACGGTGCCCCTATCACTATCACTATCCCAATGGCTGAAGCCCAGCTCCCAATGCCCTTTCACCCGCCCAGAAAACCAGGTTTTGTCAAAATTTTCCAGCAAGCTGATCTTATACACTTCAGAGGAGTATTCACCTCCTCCCGCAGCAATACGAATCCCGTCCAAGGCAAATAGGTTCGCTGAAAATAAAGTAGGTAAAGCACATCCAAAAAAACTAATTAATAGGTTTTTCACTGTGATTTCCTCTCTTTCTATTTATTGTAAAACCACCTCTTTTGATTGATGCTTGCCGTTCCATTATGCGCCCATGGTTATTTAATGCCAACTCACGGGAAATCAGTCACTTTTTCATAAAATCGCGGCCCGGCAGCAGCCACAAATAATTTGAAAAGTTTATTGATCCAGGCCTATTTAGCTGCCTGTTTATAAGCATTATAATGCAGCGCATTTCGCATCAATTGGATCAGTAAATCTCAACTGAGGATCACCACCTTGCACCTTAACGAAGCCGGCAAAGAACAGCTGCAGCAATGGGAGTCAGAACTGGCTGCCCGCTACTCAGAACTGGAGGCCCAACAGTTAAACCTGGACTTAACCCGAGGCAAGCCCTCCCCCCAACAACTGGATCTTTCAAATTGTCTGGACGGCATTCTCAAGGGCGATTACCGCTCCCTGGATGGGACCGACACGCGTAACTACGGCGGTCTGGAAGGTATTGAAGAAGCACGCCAACTGGGTGCCGACCTGTTGGGCGTATCCATTGATGAAATTATTGCCGGTGGCAACAGCAGCCTGACCATGATGCGCCAGGCAATGACCTTTGCTTTCCTTTTCGGCCCTGACGGCCCCGGAACAGCCTGGCAAACCGAAGGGCAAATCAAATGCCTGTGCCCTTCCCCCGGCTATGACCGCCACTTCTTCATTTGTGAAGATTTAGGCATCGAAATGATCCCGGTACGCATGACGGCCGAAGGCCCGGACATGGATCAAGTGGAAGAATTGATCCGCAACGACCGCAACATCAAAGCCATGTGGTGTGTCCCGCGCTTTTCTAACCCGACAGGCATCGTCTACAGCGACGAGGTTGTGGAGCGTATCGCTCAGTTAGGGCGCATCGCCCCTTCCAACTTCCGTATTTTCTGGGATAACGCCTACGCCGTGCACGATTTAAGCGACGGCGCCCCCGCACTCTCCAACGTCATGGATCTGTGCAAAAAATACGGCACGGAAAACACCATGTTGCAGTTTGCCTCCACCTCTAAAATCACCTTTGCCGGTGCAGGCATCGCCTTCATGGCCGCAACAGGCTCGAACCTCAAGGAATTCAAAAAACGCCTTGGCGCTTCACTGATCGGCCCAGACAAGGTCAACCAGCTGCGTCATATGCGCTTCCTTCCGGATATCGACGCCCTGAAAGCCCATATGAAAAAACATGCCGCACTGCTGCTCCCCCGCTTCGCCGCCGTTCTGGAAAAGCTGGAAGCCGAATTTGGCAGCAACGATCTTCTGAACTGGGAAACCCCTGAAGGCGGCTATTTTGTATCCGTCAATACACGGCCCGGCCTGGCCAAACAGGTTGTCTCCCTGGCAGGCGAAATTGGTGTTAAGTTAACCCCGGCTGGCGCCACATTCCCCTATGGAAATGACCCCCAGGACCGCAACATCCGCCTTGCGCCCTCATTCCCAAGTCTGGAAGAAATCGAACTGACGATGGAGGTGTTCTGCACCTGCGTCAAACTGGCTTCGGTACGCCAGGCGTTAAAAAATATCTAGCTCTCACAGGCCAAAAACTTGATACAAAAAAGGCCGTCAATCGACGGCCTTTTTTGTTTTCCCATCACGTCAGCATCGCCGCTCCGCAGGCAAACAATGTCATGACGAACAAAAACCATTTCAGCGCTTTCTGACTCACCTTTAACGCCATCTTTACGGCAAAATGCGCCCCAACCATAGTCCCACAGGCCAGCACCAGACCCGGCACCCATTGCACCTGGCCGCGGGCAATAAATACCGTCAACGCGATCAATGTAAAACCAATCGTGCAAAGCATCTTTAAGGCATTGGTGCGCACCAGGTCGTAGCGTAATGAGCCGGCAATCGCCGCAATCAGAATAAAACCCACACCGGCCTGAACAAAGCCGCCATAAATACCCGCCACAAACAGAATCCACTTTGCTCCGCGACGCTCTGAAAGACGAAATACCGGCTCGCCAGGCTCCGGCATAACAATAGAGGGGCGAATAAGGATAATCAGCGCCATAGTCACCATAGCGCCAAGCAGAACGGGCTTGAGATATGTGTTAGGCAGATAAGAAGCCGCCAGCGAACCGACCAAGCCGCCACCGAGCGTCATGCCGACAATCGGCACGGCATCGCTCATATCCAGTTTATTGTGTCGCTTAAACCCGCGTACGCCCACCACACACTGCAGGCCGACACCTAATCGGTTAGTCGCATTGGCAACATCGGCCGGCATTCCCATCATCATCAAGGCAGGAACGGTCAAATTCGACCCACCGCCTGCGAGCGTGTTAATAACACCCGCAATCAAGCCCGTTACCAGCAGCAGAATGTAATAAAAAATAGGGTCCATGGTGCGTCAGTTTTGTTATGGTTGGTGGAAAGAAACGAGCCTTGACGCCTTCTACTTAGCGTCTTCTATATGGGTCGGCGATCATAACAATGAGTGTTAGTTAATGAAACTCAATTTTTCCCGGCAGGGCCAGGGGCCAACCGTTATCCTGCTGCACGGCCTGTTTGGCTCGCTCAGCAACCTGGGTTTGGCTGCCAAAGCGCTGGCGGACGAATACAGTGTCTACCAGGTCGATTTGCGCAATCACGGGGCATCCCCACACAGCCCCGAAATGAACTACAGCAACATGGCCGCCGACATTGTTGAATTGATGGATAACGAACACATCGAACAAGCTCACCTGCTCGGCCATTCCATGGGAGGGAAAGTGGCGATGCAAGTTGCCTTGAGCGTCCCTCACCGTATCGGCAAATTGATTGTGGCCGACATAGCGCCGGTCACCTATCCTCGACACCCTAACCCCATTCTGGATGGCCTTAGAGTCATCGAACAGAGCCGCATCACAACACGCCAACAGGCGGACCAATTACTCAATAACTATGTTGAAACGCCCGCCGTACGAGCCTTTTTACTCAAAAATCTGATACGTCAGGAAAACGGGCACTACGGCTTGAAGTTAAACCTCGGGGCAATCACCGAGCACTATGAAGAACTCGCACAGGCACCCGCTGGAAAAGCATTCTCAGGGCCAACGTTGTTTCTAAAGGGAATGGACTCTGCCTACATCCAGAGCAAGCACAAAAACTCAATCTTAGCACTCTTCCCCAATGCAAAAGTTAAGGTTATCAATGGCGCCGGCCACTGGCTGCACAGCGACAAACCCGAAACCTTCAGCCGTCTGGTCAAACAATTCCTAAAGGATGCGTAAACTCTTACGAATCCTCCTTGACTCTCTTAAGCAGAACGCTAAAATAGCTGCTCCTTGAACAGAGCAGCAACTGTTGCTCACCTCCGGGATGTGTAGTTACAAAGCGGGAATAGCTCAGTTGGTAGAGCACAACCTTGCCAAGGTTGGGGTCGCGAGTTCGAATCTCGTTTCCCGCTCCAATTACACTTCATACCAGCAGTTTTAGATAAGTGGCGCGGTGGCAGAGTGGTTATGCAGCTGACTGCAACTCAGTGTACGCCGGTTCGATTCCGACCCGCGCCTCCATCTAAAATAAACCTGCCTCCCGGCTGGTAACCCCACCCAAGCCCGGGTGATGGAATTGGTAGACATAGGAGACTTAAAATCTCCCGCTCGTTAGAGCGTGCCGGTTCAAGTCCGGCCCCGGGCACCATTTCTTTATCCTATTTAATCCAAAATAGTCCAAGCACTTCCGAAACGCCCTTTACGCTAATTCCGGCTTTGGTCGATACAGAAACAAGCGCGAAATCAGCAATATACTTGCCGACGTCAGCCCCGCCGTAAGCCCAATCCAGAATCCTGCCGCGCCCATGGCTGGCCACAAATAATCGGTGAAAGTGAGTATGTAACCCAATGACAGCCCCACGCCCCAGAAGGAAAACAACACAATAAACATCGGGATGCGGGTGTCTTTATAGCCTCGCAATGCACTGATGCAGGTCACCTGAATGATGTCCGCCACCTGGAAAAAGGCAGCTAAGCCCAGCAATTGCGTAGCAACGGCCTGAACGTCCGAATCACCGGTATAAAGGGCCGCGACCTGCGGGGAAAATACCAGCAGTAAGGTCGCAAAAACCAGCGAAAGGCCCACCGCAAATATCAGCGCACTGCGCGCAATCAGTCGCGCCGTATCCGGCGCCCCCGCTCCCATCAGGAAGCTCACCCGCAGCGTCAGCGCCATGCCCACACTCAGCGGCACCATAAACATCAACGAGACCACGTTCAGGGCAATTTGATGCCCGGCCACGACAACCGGTCCGAGCGATGCCAGGAAAAGCGCGATCACACAGAACAGGCTGACTTCCACAAAAACCGTAAAACCAATCGGCAAACCGATTTTCAGGATATAACGCACCCGCTCAAGGTCCGGCTTCATCCAGCCCTTAAGCAAATGCACCTGTTGAAAAAGCTGGCTGCGATTCAAGTACACCAGCAAAGCAATCACCGCAATGGCGTTAGACAAAGAAGTCGCCCAACCACAGCCAATGCCGCCCATCGCTGGCAACCCCAGCTTGCCGTAAATAAAGATATAGTTGAGCGGCAGATTGCACAGCGTACCCAACAGCGAAAACGCCATAATGACACGGGTATGCCCCATCCCATCCGTCAATCCGCGCAACGCAGCCATCAGCAACATGGCCGGCACACCCCAGGCAAAGGCATCCAGATAGCCCTGGGATATACGTGCGGTATTCGGTTCCAGATTCAACAGACTCAGCACCGGGTGCACATTCGTCAGCAGCAAGATCATGATGACAGCCCCGATGCTCGCCAGATAAATGCCCTGCCAAACGGTAGGAATAATTTTTTCAAAACTGCGGGCGCCGTTGTACCCGGAAATAATCGGTTGCTGCGCACCCAACGTCCCCATGAAAAACAGGAACAGCGGCATCCATAGACTGTTACCGATGCCCACGCCCGCCAAATCCTCAGCGCTGGCGTGCCCCGCCATCAGCGTATCGATAACGCCATTCGCCATCTGCGCCACCTGCGCCACCAATATAGGGCCACCCAAAATAGCCAAGGTACGCCACTCATCCAACGTGCGTGAAACCAGCGATTGACGCGCTGACGCTAGTGGCTGATTGATTTCATCCATTCAATAAAACACCCGGGGAAATTAAACATTTATGCTGAGTAAAAAGCAGGTACCGGATAGTACCTGATTGGCGGACTAAACGTCAGTGAAACTCACCTTTCATTACACCGCTGAATTCTCGCTCATTATAAAGATTCCCCCATTCAGCCTCCGTTCAGCAGCAACGGTTTTAAATAACCCTAGAGTCAGAAGAAACATGACAAAACAAAGGTTAAAGCTAATGAACATCCATGAAGCAATGATCACCGGCACAACGAAGAAACAACACGCCAGCAACTCCCGGATTAAGCTGACAAACGACACTATCCGCTACCAGGCTGAGTGTTTTGCAAGGCTGGAGAATGCGCGGCATGAATTGACTGAAAAACAGTTCAAAGCCATTAAGTGCCTGTTTATTAGAATATTCAGAGCGGCAAGCCACTAGTCGCGCGCAAACGCATCAGCGGCTCAGCATTACGGAGTTTACCCCGCCCGAATTAAAGGGCTCTGCCCGCTTTAAACACCTCTTTAATCCAAGCGCTAACGCCTATTTTTGTATCTCTTTATTTATTCCGACAGGTTTATTCCGATAGGATCGGGGAATGGATATTGTCACGAAACTGTTTTTAGCAAATATTGCCACGCTGGCGATCACCGCCTGGATAGATAAAGGCCTTCTAAAAGACAAGCTGGAAAAGCTGCCGGGCTTTGGCCCCTTCCTTGAGGTTTGGACGCTCGTCACGCTTTTGAGCATACCGGTTTGGCTGCTTTACATCATTGTCACCTTCTAGCGCAGAAAATGGTGCGTTATAAGCTCACACCCTAAAACGTAACACGGCCAACCGCCTCGCAAGCTTCGTTCCATTTCTGGCGATTGTTTCGCACACGCTCGCCAACCACAGAATCGGATTCCTCAAAATCATCAAACTGCCCCGCCAGCTTAAACACATTCAAGTCGACTAGCGTTTGGTAATCAGCCATACCGGCGACTTTGTTATACATCGCCGTAATCCTGTCGATTAACTGAAAGTGTGTTGAGTTCGGGTCTTCAATTTCGACCTGCATCATCGCCATTAAATTTTCTTTCTCCGCCCGCAGCACCGCCGAACACATAAACGCTGGGTCTTTATCCCATTCGTAAATGGCATTGCCCGTTTGCGATAACGCAGCCCCTTTCAGGTTTTCCAGCTGCAACAGGCTGACCAACAGTTGCGCGCGTTCAACCCTGAGCATAACCGCCTTATCTTTTAAGGCAGCAGCCGCCAGGTCGGAATCACAGCCCGTGTCATAGTGCGCCCCCAGGTAATAGCCGCTGGAATAGCCCGACACCGAACCAACAATGCCAAGCAACGTCTTTTTAACCACCTTCCAGGTCCAGCCGCCCGGCGGCTTCTTTAATGCCGATTTCAAATTCACACCGCCCACAACGCCCCCGAGCAATGCGCTGATTACTGTGCGATACTCCTCCAGACGTTCAGTCGGCAGCGCCAGTTCCGTCTCCTTCAAAGCCACCAGCGTCGACAAATCCGCCAGATACTCGCCACGGTTCTCGTCCACGGAATAAATAAACACCGCGTTGTTGGTCGCACAGTTATATTCAAAAACATAGCTCTCACCCTGCAGCCGGACAGTCGTTTCAGCCAATAAGTTTTCATGAACAGTATTTGAGCGATGGCCAAAACCAGCCACAGCACCTACGACCACAAAAAACAGAAAAACAGGGACAAAGACCTTTAGCGCACCGAACAGCGAGGAGAGAGGGTTAGACATAGACCGACCTTTTGCATATGGACGGGTCTTAAATTATGGGGCATCCACCATAAAATGACGATCAGATTTTTTGAGCGCAAATGGCTAACCCAAACGGATAATCCATTGATCAATCAGTTTTTTCTTCCTTATTCAAGCACTTCAACGCCTTGCGCTCACACACCGGGCAATCCTTCAAAAAAGTCGGACACTGACCTGCTCCCCTATAGCCGGGCCACTCTGAACTTAGTAAAGTCCGCCAATAATGGAGAAAGCGGACATGAAAAGAAGATTCACCGACGAGCAGATTGTTATTATTTTGAAAGAGGGCGAAGCCGGCGTGCCGGTGACAGAGATTTGCCGAAAGCATGGCATATCAGACGCGACCTTTTACACCTGGCGTAAGAAGTTTGGTGGCATGGATACACAGGATGTGCGACGCCTTAAACAGCTCGAAGAAGAAAATGCGAAATTGAAGCGTCTGCTTGCCGAATCGATGCTTGATGCAGATGCGCTGAAGGCTGCATTGAACCGAAAGTACTAACCTCACAGGATAAGCGTGCGGCTGTGGTCACGATGCAGGAAGAAACACCTATTTCCCAGCGTCGTGCCTGTCGGCTTGTGGGGTTGTCGCGCTCAGTGCTCAGTTACCATTCTGAGAAACAGGGAGACGACCTGGCACTTAAAGCACGCTTGGTCGAGCTTGCGAATGAACGTCGTCGCTTTGGTTACCGACGCCTACATGCTCTGCTAAGGCGTGAAGGCGTTGAGGTCAACCATAAACGGGTATATCGGTTATACAATGAAGCCGCATTAGCTGTGCGCAAACGTAAACGCCGTAAAGGTATTGCTGTGGAACGCCAACCGCTCGAGTTACCAAGCGCGCCGAATCAAGTCTGGTCAATGGATTTTGTAATGGATGCACTGGCGAATGGACGACGACTGAAAACGCTGACAGTGGTGGATGATTTCACCAAGGAGTCGCTGGATATACCTGTGGCTCACAGTATCTGTGGAGAGCAGGTTGTTCGTACGTTGGAGGCGATAGCGCAGTTTCGAGGGTATCCAGCGGCCATCAGGACAGACCAGGGCCCTGAGTTTACAGGTAAGGCACTGGATCAGTGGGCTTATGAAAAGAATGTGGAGCTGAAGCTAATACAAGCGGGCAAGCCGACACAGAATGCCTACATCGAAAGCTTTAATGGCAAATTCCGGGATGAATGCTTGAATGAGCATTGGTTTACGGATTTGCATCATGCGAGAGCCCTGATTAGTGAATGGCGAAAGGACTACAACGAGAATCGACCTCACTCGGCCTTGGAGTATATGACACCGGCTGAATTTGCAGCTTGTTATCGTGACCAGAAATTGACAGGAAAACCCAATAAACCAACAATCAATGAACTGGATTTTACTAAGTAAGTAGTGGCCCTAAAATCGGGGGCAAGTCAGCAGAGTCGTATCAAAGGAATTGTAAGGGCCATTATATTTTCAATCCCCCCCTTTTTTATTTACTCTGGCCCTACACCCTAAGCGTCAAATGGAATGAATATGAATCACGAAACCCAGTGGCTCAAACTAATCGACGTTGATGACGTAAAACAGGGTGCGTCACGGTTTAAATATGCTGAAAAAGCCTGTTTTGTCGTGAGGGATGATGAGACGTTTCAGGTGTTTGATAGCATCTGCCCGCATAAGGCGGTGAACATTCCCTGTGATGCTATTGAGGGCATGACGTTGGTGTGTCCCATGCACTTTTGGCGGTTCAATCTCGAGAATGGTGAATGTCTGGAAAAAGGGAACCAAAGCCCACTTAAGAAGATTGAGCATAAGGTTGAAGACGGAATTCTTTATTTATCGGTATAACGCCTTACTCACCGTGTTCTCAAGCATTAGACTACCTAGAAAGCAGGCATCAATGCGGCTGCTTCAATTAAGAGGGATTTTTCATGAATGACGAGCAGGAAAGCACTGGGCTGGATAGTTTTACTCGAAAATACCTCTATGTTTTGGCGGGGCTGACGCTCATTGGCTTCGTTTTGTGGCTGAGCAGTCTGGATTTTCGAGTCAGTGAAATCAATAAGCTGCTTGAAGCTGACGCAGAGTTGGCGGCCTACCCTTACCCGTTTCTCGTTATGTCCCTGGAAAACGGTGTCGCCCAAATGAGCAGCCCGCGTTCTGCTCAGTTGTCGGCCATTCAGTCGTTGCGGGTTATGTTTCCGGAGTTAAAGCAACACAGTGCCGTATCCGATGAAATGGTGGCGGCACAGGAAGAGCTGGCCCGGGTTCAGGCCTATGCGGCTAACTTGGTCACACGCCAAGAAGATGTTAGCCGTGTGCGCTGGGTTCTGGATAAGCAATGGCTGGCAAGTCACGGCGTGAATGTAAACTAGCCGTAGCGAATATGGTTTGAGCGGTGAGGCCCCTACTCTTTTAAGCGGCTGTTACCCGGGCGCGTTTTGCGCAGCGAATGTGTCATGAAGTTTTTGCGATGATCGAACTTCTTTTCTAACCGCTCTAATTGCGCGTTGAGCTTTTGGTGCTTCACGCGGAAATCATGAATCTTGTGCTGAACGCTTTCGCTGGAATAGGTTAATAACGACAAGCCGACCGCGATAAAAAATATGCCAATCGGAATGGGTGAGATAAAGAGAACCGCGCCGACGAGCAGCAATAACCAGGCCGTCGCTAACAGCAGGTAATGCTTCGCTTTCTCTTTCACTTAATGAAACCCAACGCAGTACAGTCTAGAGTCACAGCCAAATCCCGTAAGTTTTCGCTCTAGCCTGTTCAATAATCAGTAGAGGGCTGCGCATTTGAGCTGTTATTCGCCCCAAGGCCAGACAGGGAATAGCGGTGTGTGTCTTCTGAAACGCTGCGGCGATAACGTTTCCAAACCTTTTCATGCTCACTCTCTGCCGGCTTTTCACCACGGCAGAAAGCGACGAAGTCGATTTCTAATTGGCCTTCCGGTTGGCGTTCACCGCTTTCGAGCGCCCTAAAAGCATGCCCATAGGCTTCCAATAAGTTGGCCTGCCAGATGGTAAAATCACCACTTCGCGCGAATCCATAGGGGAAATGTTCAACGTCCGTAAAACGGCGGGTTGCCTGAAAACTGTTGTTTTTGTCCATCTGTAAACCTCCCATACGCATTCAAATTCGAGCGTCGCCATACTATTCGCTGCACATGACTGTTTGGTTACATGCAAGGGCGGTTTTTCGAGTTTTGTGTATTTGCCCAACCCAAAGGTGGCGTAAGAACAATTTAATAATCACTCGGTTCTCTTTTTCTTTGAAAAGAGTCCGAAAAAATCGGCGTCATTACCTATCCTTACTCCATGCATTGCTGAGACAGACATCATGAAGAAAGTACTATTTTTACTGTTGATACTGGGCGTTGGCTGGAAGCTCTTCAACACCCCAGGCCAAGTGACCCTTGGGCCCGGCGTGTTTGCGAGTGAATCGCCCTATCAGGAAAGCAGGAGCCCGTCGGTTACTTACAAAGATGACGAATACACCATCACGGAATTGGCGAAGTTTCATATAAAAGCCAAAGTGCTGGCCAAGGAAAATTACTACATAGGGCGTGAAGCCGACCTTTCCCCAACAGACCTGGCGTTAGGTTGGGGCAAAATGTCGGATGAAAGCGTGCTGGATAACATTGAGATTTCACAATCGAACCGCTTTTATCGTTGGCGCGTTGAGTCCTTTCCGATACCGAGGCATGAAATAGAAACGCACAGTGCCAATATGCACCTGATCCCCGCGAATGATTCCATAAAAAGTGATATCGAGCGCGTCCAGCAAGGCGAGATTATTGAAATATCCGGTAGCTTAGTGAAGGTGACAGCGACTGACGGCTGGCGTTGGATCAGTTCACAGACGCGCAACGATACCGGGAATGGCGCTTGCGAGTTGATTTGGGTGGAAAGCCTCCGCGTTGTTACGCCTTAAACTAGGATTGCGGGAGGCTGTATGAGTATTAACGATTCAAGCTGGCCCTCAAACAGGGATTTAACCGTTAGTTTTTAAGCGCCAAAACCGCATCAATCTCTGACGCCTCATGCCTTTCAGGAAGGCGCTCCCAGGGTTCGCCCCAAGTTCTGTTTACAATCCTTCCGCGCTGCACAGCCGGGCGTTGCCAGATCACTTCCGCCCAGCGTTGCAGGTTTTTATAGCACTGCACCTCTAAAAAGTCGGCCGCATCATAAAGCCTGCCGCGTACCAGGCTACCATACCAGGGCCAAATAGCGATGTCTGCGATGCTGTATTCATCCCCGGCGATAAAGCGGTGCGATGCCAGTTGTTTATCCAGCAGGTCAAGCTGGCGTTTCGTTTCCATGGCATAGCGGTTGATGGGGTATTCCATTTTTGTAGGCGCATAGGCGTAGAAGTGACCAAAGCCACCGCCCAAAAAAGGCGCAGCGCCCTGCAGCCAGAACAACCAGTTAAGCGCTTCCGTCCGTTCCGCCATTTGCCTGGGCAAGAAGTGCCCGAACTTTTCGGCTAAATACAGCAGGATCGCGCCGGACTCGAATACCCGGACCGGGCTTTCACCGGAACGGTCGATCAAAGCAGGGATTTTGGAATTAGGGTTAACCGCAACAAAACCGCTGGAGAATTGATCCCCTTCGCCAATGTCTATCAGGTGTGCATCATACTCAGCCCCCTGATCGCCTAGCGCTAGCAGTTCCTCAAGCATAATGGCAACCTTCTGGCCATTCGGTGTTGCCAATGAGTAAAGCTGAATGGGGTGCTTCCCCTGCGGGAGTGTTGCCTGGTGCGTGGCACCGGCCTCAGGGCGATTTGTCTTAGCCCAGGTGCCCCCACTTTCAGCATCAAACGTCCAAACCTTCGGCGGGCTGTATTCGTGACTCATAGCGTCTCCATTGGGCTGTCATGGGTATTAAGTTGCTCGCATAGATCAATTATGTCTTTTACGGCTGGGTTTTGTTCCGTGAGCCAGCAGAAAGCCCCTTCGCTTTAAGGTTTTGTTTTCGGCTCGCACTCAACAATTTGGAATTGTTTGCGATACTCTTTTGGCCCGATGGTAATGCGCCGCAAAAATGTTCGCCGCATAACATCCGAGCTTGAAAACCCACACAACGTGGCTATTCGCTGCAGAGATAAGTCGCTGTCTTCCAGATATCTTCTAGCTGCATCCACCCGACTTAGCTCTACAAAATCAGCTGGGGTATAACCCGCTTCGCGCTGAAAAACCCGGCTAAAATTACGCACACTCATTGCGGTTTTTGAAGCAAGAACCGATAAGGAGAGATCGGCTGACAGGTTATCCAGAATCCAGGCCTGTAAACGAGAAATACGACCTTCGGTACTCGCTTGTGCAGCGAGGTGTGCACTAAATTGGGATTGCCCGCCTGGACGCTTCAAAAATACAACCAATCTTTTCGCTACCTTTAGAGCCAGCTCATGGCCGAGGTCATCCTCGACTAATTTGAGCGCCAAATCGATACCTGCCGTCACCCCTGCCGATGTATAAAGAGAACCATCCTGGATATAAATAGCGTCCGGGAATACCTCCGCCCGCGGGTAACGTGAAGCAAGCTCATCGGCATGTTCCCAATGCGTAGTTGCCCTTCTTCCGTCCAGTAACCCCGCTTCAGCAAGAAAAAACGCCCCCGTACAAACCGATCCATAACGGCGAACCCGCCTCACCCTAAGCTGTAACCACTGTTGAAAATGGTTCATATCAAACGCTTGCTGATACGCGTCTGTACCTGCAACTAATAACGTATCGATGGTGAGCTGTTCATCCGTAATAGAAGCATTTGCCTTTACGGTCATGCCATCAACATTAAACGTGGTGGACGTTTCCGTCGACAGCAAAACAACCTGGTACTTCTCGCTACCTGAGAACTGCCTATTTGCTTCCCTAAATACAGCCAAAGGACCCGATATATCTAGGGGCTGTGCTTGCGGAGGAATAACTATCGCAACAACAAGTTCAGTACTCACAATAAAACTCCAGATTTCACCTCAAGGTCAATATGGCAGAAAAGGTTGAATAATTGGCTAGATCTTACGTTTTCATCTATTGAGGACAAAATATCGTAGCAATATATTGGCGTCTCAACCACAGCATAATTTGAAGGACCAATGACATGAACCAAGCAGCCAATAAGATTTACCAGGAAACCGGCGTTTTCATTCCAGATAGCCTACTCGCCAACCAAGTCACAGAATTTGTAAGGGACACGGCAACTGAATTGCTGTTTAACCACTCAAGCAGAGTCTTTTATTTTGGTGCAATTGCAGGCACGAAGAAGGGGTTAACGTTTGATCCGGAACTTCTGTATACCGGAGCTATGTTCCACGATATCGGCTTAATGCCTAGTCACAGCAGTGCGTGCGAGCGTTTTGAAGTAGACGGCGCCAATGCTGCCCGGGATTTCCTGAAGACTCATAATATCTCTCAACATGATATTGATACGGTTTGGTCGGCCATCGCTCTACATACAACACCAGGTATTCCCTGTCATATGCACCCGGTAATTGCTTTAGTAACTGCGGGCGTTGAGATGGATGTTCTCGGTTTGACCTACTCGGATTACACTGACAAAGAAAGAGAAGCTGTGGTTGATGCACACCCTAGAACACCGGCGTTCAAAGAAGACATTATCAATGCCTTTTATGAAGGTATTAAACACAAACCCGATTCAACATTTGGAAATGTAAAAGCTGACGTTCTCGAATTAAAAGATAAGCAATTCAAACGTGGGAATTTCTGCTGCACAATTTTGAATTCCATGTGGAAAAGTTAGCGGCCCAGTTAATCCAGATAATTAGGTCCGTAACACAAACTACGGGCCTAAGAACCTTTATTAAGTATGCCCCTTTTATTAATACCGATAAGTTACATGTGATTTTTAGTCTTGCGGAAGCAATCGCCACCAGTGGATCATCGAGCAGGGATGGTTCGGATAGCGGACTTGCATATCCTTTTTAAAAGCGTGATACCAGGTGCGCAAGCAACAGTACTTTGCCGGCAACAACTGCAAATTAAAGGGCTAACATCGGTTATTAAATATTCAAGCCACCTCCTTTAATGTCCCGGCAAGCTGATCAAGCTTGCCCAAGGTTTTCATGAGGCGTACGCTAAGCCATTGAAACACAAAGGCCTTAGCCCGTATTCCGACTTAGAAGGAGAACAAGCATGGCTCGCGATCCGAACTACGACATCCTCTTTGAACCCATCCAAATTGGCCCGAAGACTTTAAAAAACCGCTTCTATCAGGTGCCCCACTGCAACGGCGCAGGCTCTGAACGCCCAGGTACACAAGCGGGCTTTCGCGGCATGAAGGCCGAGGGCGGCTGGGGCGGCATCTGCACCGAAGCCTGTTCCATCGATCATCAGGCCGATACGTCACCGAGCACGCTGGCTTCGCTTTGGGATGAGGGTGATGTCGCTAATCTTCGGCATATGTGCGATAGCCTTCACAAATGGGACGCCCTGGCCGGTGTCGAGCTGTGGCACATGGGCGCAGCGGCGGCAAATCTCGAATCCCGGGTCGCGCCCAGTTCCCCTTCACAATCCACATCGGACTGGACCATCGCCTGCTATTCACATGAGCCGGATGTTTATGAAATCGCTGAGCTTCAAAATATGTACGTTGAAGCCGCAAAGCGAGCTGTGCAAGCCGGCTTTGATATCGTTTACGTGTATGGCTCGCACGGTGTTTTACCGGTGCAATTTCTGTCCCGGTTCCACAACAAGCGGACCGACAGTTATGGGGGGTCATTCGAAAATCGGGCGCGTTTTTGGATAGAAACCATCGAAAAAGTGAAAGCTTCGCTGAATGGCGAAGCGGCTGTTTGCGTGCGTTTTTCTGTCGACCAAATTCTGGGGCCAGATGGCATTCAGGCGCAGGATGAAGGGCTTAAATTTGTCGAGCACGTCACCCAAAAGGGGCTGATCGATTTATGGGACTTGAATTTAAGCACCTATGAGGAATGGGGCGAAGATGCGGGGCCGTCACGTTTCTACAAAACCAACCACCAGGCACCCTTTACCCGCGGCTTTAAGGACGTTGCCAATGTGCCAATCATCAATGTCGGGCGCTTTACCAACCCGGATGACATGGTGGAGGTTATTCGTTCCGGACAGGCCGATATCATCGGCGCCGCGCGCCCTTCGATTGCCGACCCTTTCCTGCCAAGAAAAATTGAAGAAGGTCGCCCCGAAGACATTCGTGAATGCATTGGCTGTAATATTTGCATCTCCCGCTGGGAGCGTGGCGCGGCTTTGGTCTGCACGCAAAACCCGGTTGCCAATGAGGAATACCGCCGCGGCTGGCACCCGGAAAAGTTTGACCAGGTTCAGGATGCAGGTTCAGCGCTTGTGGTAGGTGCCGGGCCTGCAGGTATGGAGTGCGCACGTGTGCTTGGCATGCGAGGTTACCAGGTGCATCTTTGCGAAGCCGAGCAGGAAGTGGGCGGCCATATCCGTGACGTGGTGCGTTACCCCGGCATGAGCGAATGGGGCCGCATTACCAGTTATTGCAAGGGCCAGCTGGATAAACTCAAGAATGTCGAAGTGCACCCTCACACCCGGCTCAGTGCCGATGACATTCTCACCTACGGGGCCGACAAGGTGGTACTTTGCACCGGTTCCCGGTGGGCGACGGATGGTTTTAGCCACGTGACCATGGGATCTTTGCCCGGCGTCGATGCATCAACGCCACAATTTGCGACACCTGAACAGGTGCTGGCGGGTAAAGAAATTGGCCACCGTGTCGTAATTCTCGATGCCGATGGTTATTTTACCGGTGTGAGCTTGGCCGAAATGATGGCTGACCTGGGCAAACAGGTGAGTATTGTGACCCAGTTTGCGGCAGCAGCACCGCTCATGGAGTACACCCTGGAAGCGCCCAATCTGCACCGCATGCTGCATGAAAAAAAAATTGCGCAATATGGTGGCTGCTGGGTTGAAGAATGTGAGCCGGGCGATGTGGTGAAACTGAAACTTTTCAATCTATCCCGCGACGGCTCCAAACGCACCACCGCTCCCAAGGTTGGTATGTACCCACGCAGAGTTGGCAGCGAAACAGAGCTCCTGGAAGCAGACACCGTGATCCTTGTAACCGCGCGCCTGTCTAACGATGCGCTTTATAAAGCCTTGCGGGAACGTCAGGACGAGTGGCAGAAGGAAGGCATAAAAGGCATCTATCAGGCCGGTGACTGCTATGCGCCCAGACTCACGGGCGACGCCATTTTTGAAGGCCACCGGCTGGCCAGAGAGTTCGAATCAACGAACCCTCAACGCCCCCTGCCCTACCTGCGTGAGCGTATGGTTTGGGGACGAGAGAACCTGCCCAAGTCGGTTAGTTAGCGGCGCGGCCACTCTCCAAACGATTTGGAGCCTGGAAACTGAGGTCGGAGCAAAGCCATAAACCCAAGCTGGAATTTTTGTCTCTAATCTCAGCCCGTTTCAACTACGAGCCACTCAAAGACGATTTTTCGTCTTGCACGTGGCAATCGCCACCAGTGGATCATCCGGCCAGGGATGTTTGGGGTAGCGGCCTTTCATGTCTTTTTTACACCGTGATAAGAGGAGCACTCAAAACGGTCACCAATTATTGCAGTTTCAGCAGTTCAAAAGTGTTTGAACATTTTACAAGTTGATATGTATTAGCTTATTACAAACAAGCTAATACATTGATTTTAATTTAAAGATAAACAATTTGGAACGAATTTTGCCTGATGCAGCTATATATAATATAGCGCTTTAATAAAGTAGCTGTTAATTCATAAAAATTTATTTGATAGGGAATGTCATAATGAAACTAGGGAAAATTATTCCAGCATTAGCGCTAAGCTTTTGTTCAATGAATTCAAATGCTGGGTTCATTGAAACGTTTGATGATGCATCAACAGTATCGGATACACATTTCTCCAATACATTTTTATCAGGTGGAGGAATATTTGAACCAGACTCTTTAGTAGCCTCTCAAGGTGCCCCCACGAATCCAGCTCTCCCTATTTCATCCAGGGGCGATAAAGAATTGCGCTACTACGAAGGGAATTCCATTGCGCCAACCCATAGCTACGCAACAACACCTCTATCAGAAAGCTATAAAAATGTTGTTATCTCAGGTTACGTTGGTGTAGGTATCACAGATACATTTGGCTACCGCTCTAGCGGGCTAATGGCGAGGCTATCAGGAAGTGGATTTGCTCTAGATGGATACATTGCGCATATCCTTTACGGAGCTACGACTGCTACATTCACATTGGCAACACTAAACGCTGGTGTCGTCCGGCAAGAAAACGTATTGGCAAGCACCTCCCAATTTAATATCAGCCCTCAAGACAACAATTTCTTCATAGAATTAGAAACGTTTGATAACTGGATTAAAGCTTCACTTTGGCAAACTGCTTTAGGACGAGACAATTTTCTTATTAGTACACTTGTCGCTAAAGACGAGACTCATTCGTCAGGTGGAGTTGGTTTATTCGGTTTCACCCGCGGAGGGAATAGTGTGTTTTTTGACGACATAGCTGTAAGGGAACTCTCGTTGCCAAGCACAGGCTATCTTTTTATCGCATCTCTATTTTATTTCTTCTTCAGAAGAAGTCACAAAAGCACTCGTAAAATAACCTAACCTGAACTCTGAAATAATTAAGACTTATTAGAGTTTTAACTACCCCTATTTCTAACTCCTGACCACTCAAAGACGATTTTTCGTCTTGCGCGTGGCAATCGCCACCAGTGGATCATCCGGCCAGGGATGTTTGGGATAACGGCCCTTCATGTCTTTTTTGACATCGTGATACGAGGTGCGCCAGAAACCGGCGAGGTCCTGCGTCACTTGCAGCGGCCTGCCCGCGGGCGACAGGAGATGTACCAGCAGTGGTACTTTACCGGCCACTACGGCTGGGCTTTGCTCGCAACCGAACATTTCCTGGAGTTTTACCGCCAGCACGGGCGGCGACTCGGTGTAGTCGATGCGAATGTTTGAACCGGAGGGCACTTTAAGGTGGGTCGGCGCCAATTCGCTAAGCGCCTGCTGTTGCTCCCAGGGCAGCGATGCCTGCAACACGTCCGTTAAGTTAATTTTCTTGAAGTCATTTAATAGATTCACGTCGTTCAAATACGGCGCAAGCCACTCCTCAAGCGTGGCGAGCAGCCCCTCCTCGCTTACATCCGGCCAATTCTCATCACCTGGCTTATTACTTGAACTGGCCCCCTCTATTGAGCGAACCAGTAAGACTCTGGCGCACCATTGTTTCAGTTCCGGGGTCCAGGGCAGCAGATTGAGGCCCTGCTTTCGGATATGCTGAATCAATGCGGCGCTTTTGGCCTCGGCGGGCACGCTGTCCAAGCGGGTGCGCTGCAAAACCAAAGCGCCGATTTTTTTCTGTTCTTCGGCGACAAAACGATTGGTTTTTTTATCCCACTCGGCGATGGTTTCAGTCTGAATCGCGTCGCTCAGGGCCGAATCAAAAAGGCGTTCATCCAGTTTCACGGCGGAGCGAATAATATCGCCCTTGCCGCCCTGCATGCTTGAAACTTCCGCGACGGCGAGCCAGCCGTTATTAGCCAGGTGATGATGTCCAAGCAGGTTGGCGCTACGCCCGTTAGCAAGTTGATAGCCGCCGGAATGTCGACGGCGCGCAATACGATCTGGGTAGGCGCAGGCCAGCAGGTAACCGGGCAACTGCTCAGCGGTGATCAAATAGGCCAATGAGCCCGGCTGTTTTACTTTGGAGACCTGTTGTTCGAACTGTTCGGCGAGCTGGCGCGTGCGATGTAGCCAACCCTGATGCATGGGCGGGCAAGACGCTTTGCCGCTCAAGAGTTCAAGGCGATGACTAATATCAGGGCTCTCATAATTAGAAGAGGCATGGCTAAATGGATCACGGTCCGATAACAGGCTGGCGAGCAAGGCGGCCGGTTTGCCAGAGCCAACCGCGGCACCGCACAGTAATAGATGGGCGAGCCTTGGGTGTACCGGCAATGACGTCATGGCCTGTCCATGCCCGGTCAACACCCAGTCATTGGCTTCGCGTTTAACCGCACCGAGCGACTTGAGCAACGCCATACCCTGTTGCCAGTGCCCGGTTGGCGGCACATCGAGCCAACTTAACTCGGTTGGGTTATCGACACCCCATTGCAATAATTGCAATGCCAGTGGTGCGAGATCGGTACTTAATATCTCAGCCGGGCTGTGCGCGGCGAGTTGCTGTTGTTGATCCGCTGACCAGAGTCGATAGCACTTGCCGGGACGTAACCGCCCGGCACGCCCTGCCCTTTGCACACTGGATGCTTTTGAAATTTTGACGGTATGCAGACCCGCCATGCCGGTTGCCGGGTTAAATTTTTCCACCCGCACCAGGCCGGAGTCGACCACCACATCCACACCATCGATAGTGAGACTGGTTTCGGCAATATTGGTGGCCAGCACCACTTTCTGGTCGTTGGCCTGCTTACCCGAAAGCGGCGCAATGGCCTGTTGCTGCTCTTCAATGGAGAGGTTGCCAAACAGCGGGCGCAGGTGAATGCCCGGTAATTTTCTATCGGAAATCCAGTTGGAAAGTTCGTCGGCCGTGCGGCGGACTTCGCCCTGCCCAGGTAAAAAAGCCAGCAGGCTGCTGGTTGGATTCTCATCGAGCGCGCGTTTAATGGTCGCCACCATGCGATCAATGATGCGCGCTTTGGGCTGCATGGCCTGTCCGTAAATAATATCGACCGGATAGGTCCTGCCCTCACTTTTCACAACAGGGGCGCCACTCAACAATTCCGATACGCCCGTGCTATCGAGTGTGGCCGACATGACCAGAAGTTTCAGCGGGTCATCATCACCCCTAAACAATGACCGGCCCTTGAGGCACAGGCTGAGCGCCAGATCCGACTCGAGGCTACGTTCGTGAAATTCATCAAAGATGACCAACCCCACCTCATCCAGCGACGGGTCATCCTGCAGCATGCGTGTCAGAATCCCTTCAGTGATCACCTCTACCCGGGTTTGCCTGCCGACCCGGGTATCCAATCGCATCCGATAACCAATGGTTTCGCCGGGCTTTTCATTCAACAGACTCGCCATGCGATACGCCGCCGATTTGGTGGCGATTCTGCGCGGTTCCAGCATCAGGATTTTTCGGTGTTTAAGCCTTTGGCTTTTTAACCAGGGCTCATCCAAAAGCGCAAGCGGGACAATGGTGGTTTTACCCGCACCCGGCGGGGCTTCCAGCACGACCTCGTGTCGTTCAGATAATTGCTGTTTAAGGCTTTCTAAAACGGCTTCTACAGGTAGGCCCAATGGGGTCAAGATATTGCCTCTGGCGGTTGCATTTAGAGGGTGTGATAGTAACTCAAAATTGTGTAGAAATAATTGATGAAGCGCCTTTTCACAAAGCGAGTTTCACGATTCTCACGATGTTTTCAGCCTCCCCGCCCCATCATCCCAAACCCCTCACCGGGGATAGTTCTGGCACAAATCGAAAATAAAGTTTAAATTTAGTCGCACCAACCGTGTCTTGTGACAAAACATAAGTCGAAGGAGGTGGTCATGAATAAGGTTTCGTTCAAAAGTAAAGACGGTGCGGATATCTGTATTTACCGGACAAAATCGAACAATGTGCATGTTCAGGTTAATTCCGTAAACGGAAAAACGCATGAAGCGGTTTTCAAAGGCGCATTAGCGGCCCATGGCCCCACTCACAAAACAGGCAAATTGAAGATCACCCTGAATGATGATGACGAAACCCAAATCGTCATCCCTAAAAAGCTGCGCGAAGACGTTATCTGGCTGTATGAGGAAACCTATCAGCTCAAGGAGGAAAACCGCCAGATTGTTCACTTCAAAACCGAAGAAGAGCTGCTTAACTATCTGGAAACCGTCGACCACCACAGTGAGATGTTTACCAGAAATGACGAGTACTGCGCCTACATCTACAACCAATAAAGCAAAATATTGAATCAGGGCATTTTGCCGCGTTCTCTGCAAAAACTCGCTTATGAGTACGCATCGGGCCAAGCCTGGTGGCTGTAACCATTACCTGTTCGCCAACCTCAAGGCCGAACGGTCTTACCGCTATTGACGGCCGCTAATCTCAACAATTAGTTGATTTCTGGACAACTAATCAGGCTCAGAAAAAATTTTAAACCGCCCCGGTGATTCCCAATCAAAGAACCTCACGTCCTCAATGTTGTTGGGCCGGCGGCCAAATTCAAGTACGACTCGCAGACCATCCGTAACGTAAGCATCTCCCGTCAAATTACGTCCAGGTAAATCCGGCGTTTTTTCACCGCCTCCCTTCACAAACCCGATCTTTGCTATTCCCTGTGAAAAGAGCATGTCCTCAATGAGCGCCGTCCTGGCTTCATCAATATCCGGGTCAATTTTGTGCGTCGTAAATGTGGGAGTTTGCAGCGTAAAGCGCACGCCAATATCCCGGCTGATCTGGCCGACCCAAACCTCTTTGTCATTGTATGAAAGGTCAGTCAACCAGAGGCGCAAATGGTTACGTTGGTGAACAGTACCCCGGGCTTTTTGCAACGCAATATCCTGTTTGCGTCCATTAAAATACAGCGGGCTGACAGGCGAATAACGATAGTGTTTGCCGAAGATAAATGAGTTGATGGTTTTCCAGATAGAGCCCAGGTAACTCTGTTCAGAGCGGTGCCAGCCTCTTCTCACAAAAGCCGGGAATAACATACTGCTATCCCCGATGATCACCAGGTTCAGCGGATCGCCATCAAGGCTTCCGTCTTCGCCTGTGGTACAACAGGGCAACTGCTCCAAACGCTCCTTCAGCTCCCGCTCATCTAAAGCAGTGGCGGGCGAATCGTTCAGGGTTCTTTCCACTCCCTCGAGAGATTCGGCGCGGATTTCAGCTAACTCAAAATAAAAATCAAAAAACTTCGTTTCATGTCTACTGATCAGGTCGATATCAACTTCTTTCTCATCCATATCCAGGTTTACAAAAACAAACCCCGAGTGCTTTGTGTTGGCTGGAATAGGATTTCGAAAACTGACCGTCTCAAAATACGATTCGAGTTCCTTGTTATAGTCGGGATTGAGCCAAGCCCTTTGGCTGTAGGCAACCTCATGCGGTGAAAAATAATCCGGGTCCATGGCTGAATTAACGAGCCAGTAGACATGGTCGTCCCGGTTATCAATTTCCACCCAGATTACCTGGATGCGCTTTAAACTCAGGTCTGAGCCAAATACCTCTTGGGACTCGCTGTGACTGAGCACAGCCGTAGTCACCGTAATATTATCCTGTGTTTGTGTCTGAGCTCGGGTTAGATACGTTGATAGATCCGGATTCGCCTGGAATGAGGCGCAGCCTGACAGGCCTAGAAGGCTAATGAGCAATATCAGCGGGAAGAATTCCCTTAACCTGTTCAAATTCATCAAACCCTCTCGTGAAGACTGCTGGCTGTATTTACAACCTGATTTACAGGTTCATTCCGTCATCGCCTGTGCTTGCGAGCGCTGCCGAGAGTTTGGTTGCTATCTCATCGGCAAAGCCTGAGAGCAAATCGTTCAAGGCGGAAACGTACGCCAAATATCCCTCCCCGCTTTCAACGGTGGTACGGTA
Organism: Pseudomonadales bacterium; assembly: GCA_041395865.1. Taxonomy (GTDB): domain Bacteria; phylum Pseudomonadota; class Gammaproteobacteria; order Pseudomonadales; family IMCC2047; genus IMCC2047. The sequence continues at coordinate 99,878 of JAWKZQ010000003.1, read as the reverse complement.
GCGGTACGTCCTGACTGCTTCGTTTCCATAATCCTTTAGCAGTGTCCAGTTGGCACTGAGCGTAACCCGTCCGTTCAACTCCCCGGAAAAGCGATCCACGAAAATCCGTAGCTGGTACTCGGGCCGAAAACGATTATCCCAAGGGGATGCCCAAACCGTATCCTGCTGTAATGTTGCCGCCAGCGTGTCGGCCAATACCCGGGTAAAGGTTTCCTCCAGCTCGCCGGCCCAAATGTGGTAGGTGGCAACATCAATCGTATTTTCATGCTGGCGGGTAACGATTCCCGGGCGGTCCAGGACTTTCGGCAGGCTGACAGGCCCCACTCCCAGCGAAATACTTCCAGGCAGCCGGGTTGGTTCGGCGTTTACCCGAGCAGTAAGGTCATAATAGTGGGTTGGCGGTTGTGCAGCGCACCCGGCCAGGAAGCTAAGGCACAGGAGCCATCCCGCCGTCCTTTTTAGTCGTTTAACCAATGGGCTGTTTTTTTTCATGGTGAATCCGCCTCCTTGCCGAGCAAAAATGCGTTGGGGTATCGATAAAGCTCATCGGTCAGTTGTTCCATGGACTTTGCTGCGCCGGAAATATCTTCCAGCGTCTCCACCAGCGTATGGTTCAGGGCGGAATCCGGCGCTACCGTCTGGTCAATAGCCCGCAACGTCGTTTCCAGTTGTTTCATCGAACCTTCCAGACCCTGGGTCGCCTTGTGAAGGTTATCGACCAGTGCTGCCGTTTTATTCCCGATTTGCCCATGCTCAAGGTCGGCAACCACCTGCTTAAATAGCTTTATGCTTTCCTGAAGGTCTTTACCGATATCCTCGATCGGCACGCGATGCAATCGCTCCACAATCCCCGCCAGCTGACGCGCAATCTGGTTGTATTCATTATCGGAGGTGGGAATTTCGGGAAAGTGGCCGTTTTGGGTCATAACGCCCTCCGGACCCGCATTCGGGACCAGATCGACAAACAGCGAGCCACCGATCAGGCTTCCCGAATGCAGCCGGGCCTGCATGCCTTTGCTCACCAGCCCGGCAATTTCCCGATGCACCAAGGCCTTCGAAAGTTCCTCGCCGCGACTCATTCGTTCCGGTTGTATGCCGATCAACACGTTAATATGACGCCCCTGCTCAGCGTCATTCTCGAGGCTGATATGCTCCACCTTGCCCACCTGGATTCCCAGGTACTCAACGGGAGCGCCCACTTTAAGGCCGCGCACCGAGCCTTGAAAGCGCAATAAAAACGAGTAGGAAACCGTAATAGCCCCTTCGTTAACGGCGTCACGATCCTCGAACAGGTAAAAGGTATGATCCTGCGGCGCGGCAACAATGTGGTTGCCCAGCATCGGCGGTGTTTCAAACTCGACGCCACCGGCAATCAACGCATTCAGGGAACCGACATCAAGATCAATACCCTGCAAACCGATGGTTGCATCGAAGCCGCCGACATTCCAAAACTGGCTGCTTTCCTTAACAAGCTCGTTATAGGGCGCTTTGACAAAAAAACGAATCTGCACCTTGTCCTGGTTCGGCAGTAATTTATAGCCGGTTACTTCGCCCACAGGCACCTGGCGATGATAAATCGGTGAACCGATATCCAGGCTACCCAGCGAGTCCGAAACCAGCAGATAAGTACTGCCACTGTCATAGGAACGTACCGAAGGCGGTTCATCCAATCCGATAAATTCGGTTTGCAATTCAGCATCCTCATTACCCGGCGAATCCATCTCGATATACACCCCGGACAACAGCGTCTCGATACCGCTGATTCCGCTCAAGGATATGCGCGGCGAAACCACCCAAAAGTTGGTCTGTGGCGTCAGCAGGCCCTCTGCCTGCCTGTCCATCTCGACCTCTACCTGCACCCGGGTGAAGTCGTCGCTCAGTCTAATATCCTTCACTTCCCCCACAACCACATCGCGGTAACGTACCTGGGTTTTCCCCACCGCTATTCCGGCCGCATCCTGGAACTGGATTTGAATAACAGGGCCGGATTCCTGCCAGGCTCGAAGCGCCAGCCAAAGGGCAATCACAAAGGCCAGCAGCGGAATAAACCAAACCGGCGACAGCGTTGTTGCTCGTCTTAACTCGGGCTCATTGGTCATTATGGGCATCCCACAATAATCTTGGATCAAAGGTTTCCGCCGCCAGCATCGTTAAAATGACAACGGCTGCAAAGCAGACAATTGCACTATTGGGTTCGATATTTGCCAGTACGCCAAACTGAACCATGGCCACCAGCAACGTCACCACAAATACGTCAATCATTGACCAACGGCCAACAAACTCGGTAACCCGGTAAATAAATGTCTGGCGTTTGGGGTTACCGTAAGCTTTTTTCCGTATGGCCCACAGCAGATACGCAAGTATTGCTATCTTGGCGATGGGTACCAGAATGCTGGCCACAAACACAATGGCAGCAATACCGTAGTTGCCGGTTTCGAACAGGTGTACCACCCCGGAGAGAATGGTATCTTGCCTCTCCTGCCCCAGCTGCACCGTTGTCATAATGGGCAGCATATTGGCCGGAAAATAAAGAAGGGTTGCCGCCACCAGAAGTGCAAACGTACGCTGGGTGCTGTCGGGAATGCGCCGCCGCACCGTGCTCCGGCAGCGCGGGCACTCACTGAGGCTTTCTCCCACCAATGCGTCGCAGCAATGGCACACCGCCAATGCTTCATCCTGGCGCACGCTAAAACGGTTTTCATGCTGCAACCATTCCCAGAGCGCATGCCGATCCAGGTGCATATGGGTGTAAATCAGCACCAGAATCAAGGCGGCAAATGCGTAAAGGCCGACGCCGGGAAGCAGGGAGGCAATATCGCCCAGTTTAATCGTGGTAATCAGCACACTGATGAAAAAGATTTCCATCATATTCCAGGGCCGCGCGATAAACAGCAGCTGTAAAACCGATTTCAATCCAGGCAGCTTCAGGCCGAACCATCGACCAATAATCACATAGCTCAGGCCCAACAACTCGGCCAGCGGCAAGAGAACGATGGTAACGAATACCAGGGAGGCCAAAAGGAACTGGTCGCGCTCCAGCAGCGCCAGAATACCGGTAAGAAGGTCCGTAAGCTGCTGCTGTCCGGCCGCTTCAAGACCAAGGAACGGGAAGGTAACCGTCACCAGGAAGAGCACCAGGCCCGCGACCGTAAAGGCCGCCGCCCTCGACAACCAGTTTTCATGGGTTGCTTTGAGAACCGTGCCGCAATAACGGCAATTCAACTGGTACCCCGGTTTACAGGCAACGCTATCATAATAATGATCACAACCGTGGCACACGATGACCTCGGCGTGACTGGCATTAATAGCAGGAGCGCTGGCGTATGAGGCTTTGTCCTTCATAGCGTGAGCATAACTGAGATTCGCTCACGACGCACTAGGGCGGGTTGCAACAATGACAACCCGCCCTCGGTAAAGCTCCGTTAGAAGTCCTTGCTCATCCTTACCCAGACGCTTCTGCCGGGTTCGGCCACCTGGAAGGGCTCCGGGTTAACCGTATCGTCGCGGCTTTCATGCAGGGTGTAGGCTTTATCGAACAGGTTGTCGACCCCGGCCAGCAGCTTAAAACCGTTATCGAAAGCGTATTCCGCATGCGCATCCACAACACCGTAACCCGGCGTTTTACGCACATCCTGGCCACCGCAGTTGACCGAACCGCTTAAACAAACATCATTCTGGCTATCCACCAGTCGCCATACCACACCCGCCTTCAGGCTGTCCTGCTCATAATCCAGCGAGGTAGTCAGTTCCAGCGGAGCAATCCGAGATAGCGGCGTATCATCATCCCGATTGTTCCCTTCCGTCAGGACCAGTGTACTGCCAACAATCCAGTTAGCGCTGATACGGTGTTTAACCTCAAACTCGGCCCCGTAGAGTTCAGCAGAGACATTGCGGTAAATATCCCGCTCCTTCATGCCTGCGGCAACAGTTTGCCTCAGGATGTAGTCGTCAACACGGTTATACCAGGCCGTCGCTCCCCAGCTTGTCTTCCCCTGTTTATTACGCAGGCTAACCTCAAACTGGTGATGCTTTTCCGGATCAAGCTCCGGGTTGCCGATCCAGTCACTCGTCATTGTCGTCCGGGCCATGTAACGTTCAGTCGCATCGGCTGTCCGAACACTGCGCGACAGTACCGCATCGACGGCGTAATGGTCGTTGATCCGGTGTGTCCAGTTCAAAAAGCCGCCGACGTTGTCCTCATTTTTTTCATCCCCGCCTTCGGCAGGCGCACCTGCCATCGACCAAATCTGCTGGGGGGAGAGTCCCGCATTGACTTCGTCGCTGCGTGTCGCTTGCGCACTGATACGGTCGTAACGCACACCCGCTTTCAGCACATCGTCAACACCCAGGTTTTTTTGTCCCTCAACGAACAGGCCCCGTTGATCAATCTCGGCGCCGGGCCATAACAAGCGCAGCACCGCGCCAGTCTGGTCCTGCAATTCGGCATCACGCTCGTTATTTTGCATGTCGAACCCTATTTTCCAGTCCATGGCCATCAGGCGGGCATCAAAAACCAGCCGCAATCCGTCGGTGTCCGAGGTGGATGGCGCCTGCCGCAACATCATGCCCGCGGGACGCAGGGAATAGTTATCCATCAGGTGATCGACTTCAGAACGGTAGAGCTCCAGCTTCATTTCCTGGACGACATCGGATTGGAACTGGTGAACCAGTTTCAAACGAGTGGTTTCCGCATCGGCAAAGGGGCTGTCCATGCCTGCGCCAGCAAAGAGTACATCCTCCTCTTCGGCTTTCTCGTAACTGGCTTCCAGGCGGCTGTAACTGCCCAGTTGCAGCCCCGCGATAAATACATTGGTCAGGCTTTCGTAGGAAGAACGCACCTCGTTGCCATCGCCGTCCTCGTAATTGTTACCTGACGCCTTGTGACTGATAAAACGCACATAGCCCTGGTCCGAGCCGGCCGCCAGATCTGCCCCTAACTCGTAACGCTCGCCATTTTCGTGATAACTGCCGGTTAAGTCGCCTTCATAACCCTTTTCGTCAAACTCAGGCCAACGCCGCTCAAACAGCACCGTGCCGCCGGAACCGCCGGCACCGTACTGAACGGTGCGGTTCCCCTTGATTACGGTCACAAAATCGTAGCTATCTACGGAGGTATAGGCCGTCGGCGGGTCCATACGGTTAGGGCAGGCATTATGGATAGTCGCGCCATCAAGCAAAACATTCAACTGCGTCTGGCTCTGTCCGCGAATGACGGGATCAATGGCGCGCCCCCCCATACGAATACCGGACACGCCGGGCAGACTTTGCAGCAAATCCCCGCCATCCGTCGATGGCGATGCCCGAACAGCCGTTGTCTCCGACTGAGTCTTCGATTTTACCTGCGGCAGGCCCGATGTAATCTCGATAACCATACCGTCATGCGCTGCACTGGCATTACCAGCCAATGCGGCAAGAAAAAAAGCTTTTGCAACCCGCTTATCCATTAAAAATGCTCCCTTAAGCCTTATTAAAATTGCGGGTATTATAAAAACGAAAAAACAGCTTGGGGTGTGACACGTTGTCGCACCCTTGGTAATTTCTGCGAGAGGCATTCTTAATACGCTGTTAAGAATCCCTTAAGGTTTGGTCTGTAAGCTTATATGGGTTGCCATTAACCCAAACCTCCGGAAAAAGCCTTGACTCGACAAGACCAGCCAATTCAGTCCCGCAGATCCAGCCTATGGACCTGCCTTAAACCACTTGCGCTTTTTTGCCTCTTTATGCTCGGCCTGCTAACCCTGTCACGCCTGGCACTGGTTGCCTGGCAATGGCAACGGGTCATCGACGCAGACATGCTGGCAAACATCTTTATTCAGGGACTGCGTTTCGACATGGTCATGGTCGGCATCGTGATGCTTTTCCCAACCCTGCTGTTACTCCCGCTTGCAACCAGTCGGCCCTTATTGAAAGTTTGGAAGGTTTTTTTAACGTTTTATTTACCCACGGTGGCTGTTCTGCTGACCTTCATGGAGTGCAGCACACCCTCCTTTATTAATCAGTTCGATGCCCGCCCCAACATTCTGTTTGTCGAATACCTGAATCATCCGATTGAAGTCGGCTCGACCCTGCTGGCAACACAGAAACTACCGCTCACGCTGGCCATTCTGTTGTGTGCTTTTATCGCCTGGCAGGTGAGTACCAAGTTAAAAGGGTTAACCGCCAACCTCCACCCGGTTTCCCTATTGAGCGCGCTGGTTATCACGCCATTCTTACTGCTGGCCTGTGCCGGCGCGATTCGCTCCACCCTGGATCACCGCCCGGTAAACCCCAGCACAGTGGCCCTGTCCACCGACCCAATGGCCAACGACCTGGCGTTGAATTCGGCCTACACCGCCCTGTACGCCATGTATGAAATGCGCCACGAACCCGAAGGGGGCATGAACTATGGCGCGATGGCGCCGGAGGAAACCATTGAGCGGGTGCGCAGCCAAATGAAAGTGCATGCCGATGATTTTGTCTCGGCCCAGCTGCCCACACTTCACCACCAACAGGCAACACGGACCTACCCCCGGCCACTCAACCTGGTTATTATCCTTGAGGAAAGCCTGGGCGCTGAATTTGTCGGCTCACTGGGTGGTTTAGATCTGACGCCCAACCTCGACCGCCTGGCCAGCGAAGGCCTTTGGTTTGAAAACCTTTACGCCACCGGCACGCGCTCGGTGCGCGGCATCGAAGCCGTTATCACCGGTTTTACGCCAACCGCCGCACGCAGTGTGGTTAAACTTGGTAAATCGCAAAAAAACTTTTTTACCATCGCCCAGCTTCTGGGTCAGCAAGGCTACCGGACGAGTTTTATCTACGGTGGCGAAGCCCAGTTCGATAACATGGGACGCTTCTTCGTAAACAACGGCTTTGATTCAGTAATCGACCAGGACGACTACGTGAACCCGGTTTTCACCGGTTCCTGGGGTGTCTCCGACGAGGACCTGTTCAACCGCGCCCATGAAGAGTTCAGCCAATCAGGCGACCGTCCTTTTTTCAGTCTAGTGTTCAGTTCGTCCAATCACTCGCCCTACGAATTCCCGGATAATCGTATCGAACTGGAGGGCTCGGAGAAGCATACGGTCAACAACGCCGTCAAATATGCCGACTACGCGCTGGGACAATTTATTGAGAAAGCACGGCAATCGAACTATTGGGACAACACCGTGTTTATTATCGTGGCCGATCACAATTCGCGGGTGCGCGGTGCCGAACTGGTGCCTGTCGAGTATTTCCATATTCCCGGCCTGATTATGGGGGGAACCATTGAGCCTGGGGTATTCAAACCGGTGGCAAGCCAAATTGACCTGCCCCCCACCCTGCTTTCCCTGATTGGCATCTCTTCGGTTCATCCCATGATCGGTCACGACCTGACCCTGCCCGGCATGCAGGCCCAGGCCGGACGCGCCATCATGCAATACAACGCAACCCAGGCTTATATGGAAGGCGGCCACCTGGCAATACTCAGGAAGGATCTACCTATTGCAGAGTTCGCGTATCGGGAGAGTCAGCTGATACCCACCGGTTCAAACAATAAAGAACTGCCTGAAAAAGCGCTGGCTCATGCCAGCTGGTCATCCATGACCTACGAACAACAACTGTACAGGCTGGACACCCCTAACCTGCAAACGGCTGCGATCGATGACATCGAAAAGTCCGAGGAGGTTATCGGTAAGCAATGAGCGGCAGGCAGCAGCAAACCTGGGCAGCCGCCACGTTTAACAGAAACGACAGTCAAACAAACCAATCGAGGTTTACGGGGCAACCCGGCCCGCTTTGAGCCGGCCCTGCTTGAATAACAGATGATCATCTTCAAATACATCAACAAACAGCTACTGGTAACCCTGCTTGTCATCGCTTTTGTGCTGGTGCTGGTTCTCCTGACAAGCCGCCTGGTTCGCTACATTAACGACGTGGCCAGCGGCGAAATCGCCTTTGGTTTTTTATTTAATTTAATTGCCTATCGTTTACCCGACATTCTTCTGATGGTTCTGCCCATCAGCCTGCTGTTGGCAATCCTGCTGGTTTTAGGCCGAATGTACATCGATAACGAAATGTCGGTGTTTTTTTCGACGGGTATAGGCATCCGGAAGCTTTCGCTTTATATCGCCGCGTCGATTACGCTCATCACCCTGGTCGTTGCAACCCTGAGTTTATTTCTCGCTCCGCTGGGCCTGAGAAAAGTCGACGAGTTATTTATTCAAAACTCTAACCGTACTGTTTTCGACAGCATAAGGGCCGGCCGCTTTTCCGAACTGGGAAAAAGCGGCCTGTCACTCTATACCGAGACACTCACCGATGACCGTGAAGTCATGAGTGAGGTTTTTATCGCAAAGGATGACAGCCCGCAAAAGCCTGGCTACCAGATCGTCGCCGAACAGGGGCACCTGGAGGTGGATGCAAAGACACGCTCGAAATACCTGGTTTTGGAGCACGGATTTCGATACGAAGGGAAACCGGGACATCAGGACTACCGGGTGACACAGTTCGATACCTTTGGCATCAAGCTCGCCGAACCGCCAAAAGAAGTAAAAACTAAAAGCGTACGGGGCATGCCCACAGCGGACCTGTTCTCCCCGCATGATTCAAGTGAAATGGCCGAATTGCAATGGCGCATTTCATTGCCGCTTTTAGTCCCCATTATCTCGATACTGGGCATTCCCCTCAGCCGCGTAAACCCAAGGCAGGGCCGCTTTTATTTCCTGATCCCGGCAATGGTTTTCTATTTCACCTACCTGATTCTCCTGTCCAACATGAAAACCGCTGTGGAACAAAACACCATAAATCCGTGGCTGGGTTTATGGTGGGTGCATTTGCTGTTTCTGGGCCTGGGTGGACTGGTGCTCTTGAATATTCACCGCAAGGTTTTCAACCCATTCAAACGAAAAATCCAACGACAAAACTGAGCAGCACTTGTTTAGCAAAACCTCATTCACCGCCAGCGATGACCGTCAATTGCCACCCCGAGAACCCCTGATAAGCGTTATGAAAATACGTCTCAGCCAACAGCAGCTGGTATTAATCATTAGTTTTTTTCTGGCGATCTTTTTTAACGCGACTTTTTTCGAAAAGCTGTTGGCAATTTACCCCTTCACCAGCGAGCACATTCCTTTCATTGGCTCTGTTTTTTTGCTCCTGGTGGGGGCAACCTGCGCCCTGCTCTATCTTTTCACCACAAAATATACAACCAAGCCACTGCTTATCCTGATCGTTTTGCTTTCGTCTCTGGCCAGTTATTTCATGGATAGCTACGGCACCCTGATCGACGATAGTATGCTGCAAAATATTTTCGAGACGGACGTTAACGAATCCGCCGACCTCCTGAGCAGCAAACTGCTGCTGTATGTTGGCTTACTGGGTATTCTCCCGGCGATCCTCATTTACCGGGTCAACATAATGTACCGGTCGTTGGCTCGCGAATTGGCCCATACCCTGGTATTACTGCTTTGCGCTGTCCTGGTTGTTGCCGGCGCCTTGTTTCTTTTCAGCGCCAGTTATGCCTCCTTTATCAGGGAGCATAAAGCCGTTCGCTACTACGCCAACCCGCTTGCCTACGTCTACGCCCTCGGAAAATATGTGGATCGGCAAGTCACCATCGGTACGGCCCAGGCCTTTGAAACACAGGGCGAGGACGCTCATATTCCGGACACGGATACAGACCGTGAGCTGATCATCATGGTGGTGGGGGAAACGGCGCGCGCCGACCGCTTTTCCCTGAACGGCTACAGCAAACCGACAAACCCTTTGCTGGAAAAGGAAAAGGTGTTCAGCTTCAGCAACTTCTACAGTTGCGGTACCTCAACGGCCATTTCAGTGCCCTGCATGTTCTCCTTCCTGGGGCAGCAGAATTTCAGCAAGGCTGAATTCCAATCCAGCGACAATGTGCTCGATGTGTTAAAGCACGCCGGGGTTAACGTTCTCTGGCGTGACAACAACTCCAATTCGAAGGGCGCAGCCGACCGGGTCACTTACCAGGATTTCAAAGCCCCCGAAACCAACCCTGATTGCGATGTGGAATGTCGGGATATCGGGATGCTGAAGGACTTACAGGCCTACATCGACGGTATTCCTGACGGCGATATCCTGATCGTTTTACACCAGATGGGAAACCACGGCCCCGCTTATTACAAACGCTATCCAGATGCCTTTGAGGTTTTCACACCCACCTGCCGTTCCAATCAGCTGGAAGCCTGCGGTACAGAGGAAATCAGCAATACCTACGATAACGTAGTGCGCTACACAGACTACTTTCTTGCGCAGGTTATCCAGTTATTAAAAGCCAACCCCGGCTTTGAATCGGCACTCTTCTACGTCAGCGACCACGGCGAGTCACTTGGCGAAAATGGCGTGTACCTGCATGGGCTGCCCTATGCCCTGGCCCCCGATGAACAGAAACATGTCGCGGCGCTAATGTGGTTTGGCAAAGGCATGCACATAGATCGCCAAGTTATCGAAGACAAACGCCGGCAACGCCTCAATCACGATTTTGTCGCGCATACGCTACTGGGTTTTATGGAAGTTGAAACGCAACTCTATAACCCGGAACTGGATATCCTCAGGGCGCGCCCGTAAGCCTACCGCCTGGTTCTAACCCTTGCGCCAACCCCCAAAACCTGTGAATTCAGGCAGTTTTAACGACAAATTTTCCAACCTTAAGGCTGCCTTAAGCATCGGCTGTTACCTTGCAGGACTTTAAACCACCGCTGAGTTACTCCTATGCGAACCTTTGCGCAACGGCATCCACTGCTCTGGGCTTATTTATACCTCTGTTATTTTTCGGTCGTTTACCAACTGCTGGTCTACTCGACCGGCATGTCAGGTACAACCGGAATACGCCAAAGCCTGCTGATGAGTGTGCTGTGGCTGATTCCATTATTGCTGTGGCCAAGCCGTGCCAAATTCCTGGCAGGGCTGTTCGGGATAATTTTATGGCTCTCCTCGCTGGCAGGGCTGGGTTACTGGTTGATCTACGGGCAGGACTTTTCCCAAAGCGCCATTTTTATTATTTTCGAATCCAATGCCGCCGAAAGCAGCGAGTTCCTCGCCTCCTATTTTCGCTGGTGGTATCCCTTCGTTTTTATCGCCTTTAGCATCCCGCCAATCCTGATGTGGCGCCTGATATCCCCGCCGGCCTTCAAACCCTTGTCTCGTTATGCTTACCTGTTACTTTTTATCTTCATCGTAAGCTGGCCCTTTACCAACACCCTGCTAAACAAAGGCCAAAGCCTGCAAGCGGCTTACTACCACCTGCAAAGACGCTTGGAACCCACTGCACCCTGGAACCTGGTGGTTGGTTACGCGCACTACCGCGACCAGTTGGCGGACATGGAGCGCCTGCTCAACCAAAACAGCGATCTTCCTCCCCTGGCGGGTTTTTCCGTCGACGAAAATCGCCTGCCGGATACCCTGGTGCTGGTCATCGGCGAGTCAACCAATGGGCATCGCATGAGCCTCTATGGCTATCCTCGCCCCACCACGCCGCAACTGGATGCGATGCGTGACGAACTGGTCGTCTTCAATAATGTGATCACACCAAGACCCTATACCATCGAGGCGCTGCAACAGGTCCTGTCCTTTGCCGACTCCGAGCACCCCCAGGCCTTTTTTGAACGCCCGACCCTGCTCAACATGATGAAACAAGCCGGTTACGAAATCACCTGGATTACCAATCAGCAAACGCAAACCCGCCGTAATACGATGTTAACGACGCTGTCGCAAATGGCGGACCACCAGGTCTACCTGAACAATAACCGCGAGCAGAATGCCAACCAGTTTGACGGCAATGTGTTAGACCCCTTCCAGGACGCTTTGGATCAGTCCGGCAAAAAGAAACAAATGATTGTCGTGCACCTGCTCGGCACCCACCGCGGTTACGAAAACCGCTATCCGGAGGAATTTGATAAATTCGTCGACCACTTTAATTCGCCAATCTGGCTCAACATGGGTGACCTGGATGAGTACAACAGCTACGACAATGCCGTGCTTTACAATGACTACGTTGTCTCGCAGCTGATCGACAAGCTTCGCTCACAACACCAGGAAGCCCTGTTCGTTTACTTTTCCGACCACGGCGAAGAGGTCTACGATACCCCTGAAAAGCCCTTCAGCGGTCGCAACGAGGGCGCACCGACACCAGCCATGTACACGGTTCCCTTTATTGTCTGGGCCTCGCCTGAATACAAACGCCAGCACGACACCGACAACTGGCGCGACTTTACCAACCGGCCATTCAGTAATGCCGACTTCATTTATACCCTGCCCGACATGATCGGCATTGATTTTAACGGCATGGACCACAGCCGTAGCCTGGTTTCGCAACAGTTTGTCAAACACCCCCGCTGGATAGGCAACCCGCAAAATCCGGCAACCTTGAAGGATTATGATCAAATCCAGTGGCGTGACGCGCCGGCAAACTCCCTGCTTGCCAATAAAACCCATCCCGCAACAACCGGTAACTTATAAACTCCCGACGCTATGACCCGTATTGATAAAAGCCTCCTACCCGTCAGCAAATCGAAATCCGGCGTTTCTCGCTGGCAGTCAGCACTCAAAAATTCCCTGGCCGGCTTGAAATTCGGCTTGAAAAGCGAAGCGGCCATTCGCGAGGAGGTGGTGGTATTGATCGCCGCCATACCTGCCGCCCTGCTTCTCGAGGATACCGGCTGGGTACGTTTGGCCATGGTGTTAAGCGTTCTTTTTGTCTTGATCGTTGAAGTGCTGAATTCCGCGATTGAAGCCACCCTCGACAGGGTCTCGCTGGAACACCACCTATTGACGAAAGCCGCCAAAGACCTCGGCTCACTGGCCGTTTTATTGGCTATCCTGCTGGCCGCAAGCATTTGGTTGATGGCCCTTTTCAGCTGATACCGGAATCCGGCTTTCAATTTACTCGCACCAGCATTACGGGGAACACCGCCAAATCCTAAGCGTTGCGTTCAGGGTTTGTTTGCGATTAGAATCCTCGCCTGAAGATGGTCCTCTTAACCGAGGTTAATAGGGAACACGGTGTAAAACCGTGGCTGCCCCCGCAACTGTAAGCAGAGAGTAGTTGCTCTTATACCACTGGGAAACCGGGAAGGTGAGCAACATACGATGACCTGCGAGCCAGGAGACCTGCCGTCCGAATCGTCACCTTCCAGCAAGCGGGGAGCTTGTTTGGGCGGATTCCGTAACGGTGACAATAACCTTAATTATTGTTGCTGGAAGCGAATCCGTGAAAAGGTGTCACACCCTGTTCCCGTTTTCTCCACACGCTTGCGTTTTGCGGTCGGTTATCCGGTGCTGCGCACCCGTTCGTGGCCTGGTCCGCCTTCAGCTCCAATCAAGACTTAGGAGCGACACATGAAATATCCTGTTATCGGCAAGCATGCCCTGCTTTTGTCCGGCTTCGGCCTGTTATCCCTTTCAGCCCCCCTCTCGGCGGCTGGCCTCACTGAAATCGTGGTTTCCGCCTCGCTGGTTGAAAAACCCCGGCATGCTTCGGGCAGCGCCATTACCGTGCTGGACGCCAGCCACCTCGAGCAGAACCAGATCAGAACCGTATCCGATGCCCTGCGCGATGCGCCGGGGGTTGCCGTTAACCGCTCCGGCGGTCTCGGCACCCTGACCCAGGTCCGCCTGCGCGGGGCCGAAGGCAATCACACCCTGGTATTGATTGACGGCATTGAAGTGAACGACGTGTCAGCAGGCTCGGAATTCGATTTTGCCAATCTGATGAACCTGCAAATCGAACGCATTGAAGTCCTACGCGGTGCGCAAAGCGCCCTGTGGGGCAGTGACGCCATGGGCGGCGTCATCAATATCATCACCAAAAAGGGCGCAGGCGCCCTGAACGGGCTACTCACGCTGGAAACGGGAAGTTTCGATACACAACGCCAGGCATTCAACATCAACGCCGGCGGCAAAAATTACCACTACTCGCTCAGTGCCAGCAACACGGATAGCGGCGGCATCTCCGCACTGAATGAAGACCGTGGTTATCCGGAAGAGGATGGTTATCAAAACACCACCGTCAATTTGAAAGCGGGCTGGCAGGCCAGTGAAAAGCTGTCCTTTGACCTGGTACTGCGCCAGCTTGAAGCGGAGGTGGAAACCGATGGCTTTACCTTCGGCGTCGGCCCGGTGGACGACAACAGTTCCTCCGAAACCCGGCAAAAATTCGGCCGGCTCTCCTCTCGCCTGGCATTGCTCGACGGCCGGTGGCAGCACAAACTGAGCATGAGCGGCAACGAAACAGATAACGAATCCTTCAGTGCGTCCAATTATTTCAGCCAGGGGAAAAAGAAAAAACTGGCTTACCAGACGGATTTTTTTATCGCACAGGATCGTCTTGATCACCGGTTAACCCTGGCGGCTGAGCGGGAAAAGGAAGAATTTGCCAACCAAAGCGCCTTTTCGGCCCTTGACCGGGAAACGGAACTCAGCAGCCTGATCTTTGAATATGGCCTGGATATCAACGACCGTTATCATGCAACCCTGGCAGGCCGCCGTGACAATAACGATATTTTCAAGGATGCCAAAACCTACCGTTTCACGCTGGCCGGCTGGTTGACCGATAATATCCGCGCCCATGCCAGCAAAGGCAGCGGCGTTAAGAACCCGACGTTTTTCGAGCTTTTCGGCAGCACCCCAACCTATTCGGGAAACCCGAACCTTACGCCAGAGAAAAACACCACTTGGGATGCCGGTGCCGAATACCATTTCAAATCCGTTAACGGCTACATTGACCTCACCTACTTCCATTCCGATGTGCACAACCTGATTAGCGGAGCAGGGAATACGGCAATCAATGCGCCAAACACATCGAACATCGAAGGCTGGGAGTTGAGCGCCGTCTTTAAACCCACGCCAAACCTTCGGGTTAATGCCAGTTACACCTATACCGATACGGAAGATGGCAATGGCAATGAACTGGTCCGGCGACCCCGGCACATTGCCAGCCTGAATAGCAGTTACCTGCTTCCAAACGGTAAAACACGGCTCACCGGCGGCGTTCAATACAACGGTGAACAGGACGACCTCGAATTCGATGCCTTCTTCAACCAGACGCAAGTCACCCTCTCGGATTACACCCTGGTGAACCTGGCGGTGAGCCACCAGCTGTCCGAACAAATTGAGCTGTTTGCCCGGGTGGACAACCTGCTGGATGAAGAATACGAGGAAGTGTTGACCTACGGCACCCAGGGCATTGGCGGAACCGTCGGCATTACCTTCCGCGGCGGGTTATAACAACCGGCACACGGAGAACCGATAGAGACCTGCTTGGCAACGATTGCCCTGCGCACTCGAAGGCTAAGCAGGTCTTTTGTCCACTTCAACTTTTTGCATATTACAAGCGATGATGAACACCTGTAGAACGATTGGCGTCCTGATGTTTCTCCTGCTGGCAGGCTCGACCCTGGGCTACGCACTGGATATTCGCGTCGCACATTTCACCGACAAGGCCTTTCAGCCCACCCGCATTGAGGGCCTGCAATTCCCCAAAACACTTGTGGATGCAACCGGCGATCAGTATCTGCTGGAGCAGCCGCCCCAGCGTATTGTGTCGGTGACACTGGGCGCCGATGAAATACTCTCGGCCTTGGTGGATAGCCGTCGCATTGTCGGCGTGACCTATTTGGCCGACGACCGCAGTGTTTCCAATATTCCACAAACCTACCCCGACAATATCCGGCGAATTCGCGGCGATACGGAGGAAATCCTCGCCCTGGAGCCCGACCTGGTTTTTATCGCTAGCTACACTCGGGCCGAAACGGTTCACCAGTTACTGAACGCAGGCGTTCCGGTGGTTCGCCTGGCCGGCCACAGCAGCTACGCGGAAATCGAAACGAATATCCGCCTGGTTGCCCAGGCAACCGGCAGCGAACAGCAGGCTGAGGAACTACTGGCGGCTACACGCCAAAGGGCCGATCTCGTCAAAACCCGGGTACAGGAACGCCCTCGCCCGCGCGTGCTCTTTTATAACCTCAACGGCTACACAGCAGGTTCAGGAACGCTGGTGGACGAAATGATTGAAATGGCCGGCGGATACAACGTTGCACGTGAGGCGGGCCTGACCGGTAACCAAAAGATCGGGCAGGAAATGGCGATCGGCCTGGAGCCGGATATCATCCTGCTGACGCACTGGTCCACGGACGATGCGCCTCCGCCATCGGCCGAACTGGTGAAAAACCCCAATTGGCAACAGGTACCGGCAATACAAAACAAGCGCGTTTATGACCTGCGGGGCTACTGGGTGTTATCGGTTTCCCACTACAGTTGGGAAGGCATTACGCAAATTGCCACACGTTTGCATCCAGAGGTTTTCAATCCATGATACGCCCTCTCACTTCCGGCAAAGGGTTACTGCTGATGCTGGGCGCCCTGTCCGTCATTATCGTCACGAGCCTGTTTCAAGGGCCGGTGCATATCCCCTTTCAAACCGCGCTGGGCATCCTCGCAGAACCCTTAGGTCTGGCACTTTCGCAACAGGGGTTTCGCCCCTGGATGCAAAGTGTGCTGATCGACGTGCGCATGCCGCGCATCCTGGTGGGGGTGTGGGCTGGCGCCAGCCTGGGTATTTGCGGTGCCGTGATGCAGGGTATGTTCCGCAATCCCCTGGCATCGCCCTCGATTCTGGGCGTTTCCTCGGGCGCTTCCCTGGGCGCGGTAGCGGCGCTTTATCTGGGCTTCGCCTCGGTTTCGATTTGGGCGCTACCGCTCTTCGCCTCGATTGGCGCCTGCCTGACGCTGCTGCTGGTCTATCGCGTCGCCAGCCAGCGCGGCCACCTGGCCATCGGCACCCTGCTGCTGTCGGGCATTGCCATGGGTGCGCTGAATACCGCCGCCTCCTCCTTCATCCTGGCCCTGTCGCTGGATAACTGGGAGGTGGGTCGCATGATCGTTTACTGGACCATGGGCGGGCTGGATGGCCGCACCTGGGATCATGTACTGTTAATTACCCCTTTTGCGGTTTTTGGCATCGCGCTGCTGGTTCTTTTCTCGCGCAGCCTGGATGCGCTGTTGCTGGGCGAAGAGCACGCCGCATCCATCGGCGTGGACGTTGCCCGCACCCGTCGCTGGCTGCTGATCATTACGGCGCTGCTGGTCGGGATCACCATTTCCGTATGTGGCGGCATCGGCTTTATCGGTCTGGTTGTGCCCCATATCCTCCGGCTGTTGATCGGCCCCCACCATCGCTACCTGTTGCCTGCCTCCGCATTGGGCGGCGCGATTTGCCTGGTAGGCGCCGACCTCATGCTTCGCACGCTGATACCGGAAAAATCGATCCCGCTTGGCGTCGTCACCGCCATGCTGGGGGCGCCTTTTTTCCTGTTCCTTTTAATTAAACAACGCTGGTCAGTCCAGATCTAACAGGGTTATGACGATGACAAAATCGCTGATTCTCGAGCACCTCGACAACTGCCAAAGTAGCTGGAGCCTGGGCGCCTTTGGCGCATTGGGCGAATTTTCTCAGGATGAAAACGAAACGCGCCTGATTGCCCCCGGCCCGCAGTTAAGCATTGCCACCGCACGCGGCGGCATCCGGGTGGATCACCTTGAGGACTGCACACCGCTGGCCTATGAAACCAGCCGCCGGCATCGCGATCACTGGGGGCAGGCCGTTGCCTTCTGTTTACCCGAGGCAAGCGCCCGAATGACCGCAAGAACCGGCATTACCGAATTGGGGACCGATTCAGGCAGTATTCTGGCGGCGCACCGTGAGCAGGTGCTTTTCGACCTGGGTCTGGGGACCCCCTATGTGGATGTCTGCATACGCACCGACAATGCCGGTTTGATTGCCGCTTTGCGTGCCTTACAGGGCGCCAATATTCTCGCGCCCGAATGCGGCGGTTTCCGGCATATCCTGCGTCACCATCCCCACCGGGTGTTTATTTCCCGCCTGGCGCGCCTGGAGGTGTATCAGCCGATCGGCATCGAGAAATCCCCTGAGGGGCCGCACACCCACGTCCTGCCAAAGTTACTGAAAAGCGGCCTGCACCATGCCGCCAACGCCCCCATTCCCAAAGGCCTGATTGCCGGTTTAATGCTCTACCCGGCCAACCCCTGTTACGATTTGCTGGGCGAACCGCATCCCTTTGATCGCCAGTTGCATGAGGGCTTCCAGAACCTTCTTGCGGACTATGGACTATCAAACTATGTCACGGAGAAGCAGCAGGTCCTGGCCGCCTATACCCAAAAAACAGCGGCACGTGATTATCCAGCCCCAACGGACCGGCTTGGCCGGCTCGCGGCCCGAATAGCACTACGCCAGGCCGCCCACATGCAGCCTGGTTGCCCGCTTCTACAGGATTGGCGTCATCGTTTTGACCGCCCGGAAACGCAGGAAACCTCATGACCCCACCGCTCAGTTGTACCCAGCTGGCGCTTACCCGCCAACGCCGCCGGATTATCGATGATGTTACCCTGAGTTTTAACAAGGGCCAATTCGTGGGCTTGATCGGCCCGAACGGTGCCGGCAAATCAACCTTGCTCAAATTGCTGATGGGGTTGCTTGAGCCGACACAGGGCGAGGTAGCGCTGGATGACCAGCCACTGCGCACCTATTCGAAGCGGGAGATCGCCCGGCGAATTGCGTTCGTGCCGCAGGATACCGCCATCGGTTACGCGTTTAATGTGCGGGAGATTGTGGCGATGGGCAGAACCCCCTATTTGGGCGCCTTCCGGCCCGAAACCGACAGGGACAGCCGTATTATTCATCAGGCACTGGAAAAAACCGACCTGCTGCCAATGGCTGGCCGTCGCACCGATCAGCTTTCCGGTGGCGAGCGCCAGCGCGTTTTCATCGCCAGGGCACTGGCCCAGGAAACCTCGATCCTGTTCATGGACGAACCCACAGCCAGTCTTGATCTTTGCCATCAACTGGAGGTGATGAATCTGGCAAAAAGGCTCTCGGATGACGGCAAGCTGGTCATTGCCGCCATTCATGACCTCGCCATGGCCTCCCGTTTCTGTGACCGGCTGATTCTGCTCAGCGAAGGCAAGGTATCCGCCGACGGATCGCCGGAGCAAGTGCTGACCGAGGACAACCTGTCCGCCTATTTTGCCATCAACGCCCATGTTGAAAAGTCGCCTCTGGCAGCGCATAGCCTCAGAATCACGCCGCTCAGCGCCTGTGCCCGTCCCAGCCACAAGGGATAACCGGCACTTCAGAGACCTGCCTGCAACGGATTTTGCATTTTCTTAAGCGCCTTAATTCTGCCTTAAGCTTCGCTTGCTAGTCTTTCTATCATCATTTGATATAAGGCTGGATAGCACGATGCAAACACCCATGATACACACGCCTGACGTTACCCAACTCAGGCGCTTTCAAGGCCTGGAACGCCTGTTGATACCCGGCCCTACCCTGGACCTCCACCACCCTCAATCAGCGGGAAGAAAAACGGTAGAGGACTACATTGCCCGGCAGTTCAACCAAATCCATGGCGCCTCAATCCGTCATTTTATGCCGCAGCTACTGAGCATGAACTGCAAGGATCAACCCATTACGGCCCTGGGCATGCGCTCGGCAGAAAGCGGCGATTTTTTCCTGGAACAATACCTACCCCGCGCCATTGAAAGCTTTGTCTCCAAAGTTGCCGGAAAATTTGTCAGCCGCAGCGCCATCATTGAAATCGGCAACCTGGTTTCAACCCAGCGTGGCGGCAGCCAGTTACTCTTTATCATGCTGACCGCGCTGCTGGAGCCATCACACTTTGACTGGGTTGTCTTTACCGCAACCCCACAAGTACATAAAACGATGACGCGCATGGGGATGACCCTGCACGAACTGTACGAGGCGGACCCTGCGCTCCTGACAAAATCACACATTTCCGAATGGGGCACCTATTACGACTGCCGCCCCAAGGTGGTTGCCGTGAGCGTGGCTGCCGCGATGCAAACCCTGCTGGAACGTAAAACCTATGCCAATGTGATAGCGCTCTATCAATCGCTCCTTCAGGCACTGGTGCCATTACTGAGCCAATACGACAACGATGACAGACATCCTCTCTCTGCTTAAGCCGGAATTACGGCGCGATCAGCCTGCGGCCAGTGACGCCCACAGCAGGCTGACCTACGGCGAGCTGCAGGAGAACTGCTCCCTGCTGGCTCAGGAACTCAGGCAGCGCCACATTAAGCGGCTGGCCCTGCATGCCGATAACAGCCTGGCCTGGATAACAGCGGACCTGGCCTGCCAATCGGCTTCCGTTTGCCTGGTACCCCTACCGACCTTTTTCTCCAGTCAGCAGATCGAGCATGTGCTTAAAACCATTCCTGTGGATGCGGTGCTCTGCGAAAAGGCTGAGGTTTTTAGTGCCTTTGAAGGTGACAACGTTACGCTGGAACCCGGTTTGCAGGTTTTTCCCTATCAGCTCCGGGTATTGGCTCATGCAGGCCAAACCGTAGCGCTGCCTGACAACACCCAGAAGGTGACCTTTACCTCCGGCTCCACCGGACAACCGAAAGGGGTGTGCCTCAGTAATGATCAACTGGCTTGTCAGGCTCAGGCGCTTGCCGATGCCGTCAATCTTAACAATCCACGGCACCTGTGCCTGCTTCCCCTCAGCACGCTGCTGGAAAATGTCGCCGGCATTTATTCGACCCTGCTGGCTGGCGGCGAAGTACTGCTGCCAAGCCTCGCTGAATTGGGCTTCAGTGGCAGCTCCTCCTTCGACCTGCAGGCTTTTACTGGAACCATCAGCCGTTACCAGCCGGATACCCTGATTACAACACCGCAATTACTCCAGGCCATGGTCTGTGCCGCCGAAAACGGCTGGCAGCCACCCGCAACGCTGAAATTCGTCGCCGTGGGAGGAGCCCGTGTTTCCGAAAAGCTGCTGTCACGTGCCCACGAACTGCATATCCCGGCCTATGAGGGCTATGGACTGTCCGAGTGCGCCTCGGTCGTGAGCCTGAATACCCCAGAACATAACGATCAGGCCAGCAGTGGCAGGCCGCTGCCCCATCTCCAGGTCAGTATTGAAGATGGCGAAGTCCTTGTCGCCGGCAACGCCATGCTGGGCTATGTCGGCGATCCGGACAGCTGGTACCCGGCGCGTATTCCAACCGGCGACTTAGGCTACCTGAACGACGAGGGTTATCTGGTCATCAACGGTCGTAAAAAGAACCTGCTGATCTCCAGCTTCGGCCGCAACATCAGCCCTGAATGGGTTGAAAGCGAACTGCTGGCTCATCACGAAATTGCCGAGTGTGTGGTGCTGGGCGACGCCCGCCCCTATTGTGTCGCATTGATTTGGAGCGCCAAAGGGGGGGCTCAACCACAGTTGCAAAGGCTCATTGACAAAACAAACGCCGAACTACCCGATTACGCTCGCATCGTTAAATGGCACTACCTGGAAGGCTCAGTCAGGCAGGATAAGTACCTGTTTACGGATAACGGCCGACCGCGCCGCAAAAGGATCGAGGCAAGCTTTGGTCCATTGATCGAGGCGCTTTATACCCAATCGGACAACCCTTTAACCCACAAGGGTTATGCGCTAACTCATACCGGATAGGTGCTCACCATTGACTTACTCAAATTCGACAAAACTCGGCTCAGGGGCCGACAGTAAACAACCAACTGAACTGGAATTTTCTAAAAAGTACGATTTGGATCATTCGCAGAACTATCGCCAAAAGCATCAAGACGGCCTGTCCCGAAGACTGTCAAACTGGCGCGACGGTCAACTGGCAAGGCGCGCGCTCCTTCTTGCCGGCGAGCCACAGACCGTACTGGATCTTCCCTGTGGCGCCGGACGCTTCTGGGAAATTCTCAGTGAAGCACCCAACAGGGTACTTTACGCGGCGGATAACTCACCGCATATGATCCAGGTGGCGCAGCAGTCACAACCCCGGGACATCGTCAAGAATGTCAGAGCCTTCCAAACCTCGGCCTTTGACATCGATATGCCCGACGCATCGGTTGATTCCATTTTTTGCATGCGCTTGTTTCACCACATTTACGAAAGCAAACACCGTTTAGAAATTCTCAATGAGTTTCATCGCGTCAGTCGCGATAGCGTGATTCTTTCGCTCTGGGTCGATGGCAACCTTAAGGCATGGAAACGCAAGCGCCTGGAACGCAAGCGGGCCAGGAAAGACAGCCAAAGCAACAAGAATCGCTTCGTACTCAAACAATCGCAGGTCGAACGCGAATTCGAACAGGCCGGTTTTCGCGTCGAAGCAAAGCTCGATTTCCTGCCCTACTATGCCATGTGGCGCGTCTATGTCCTGAAAAAAGTACGCCCATGAAAAGCGCACCGCTGCTGAATATTGCCTCAGATGCCCCAAAAGACTTCGAGTACTGGTGGCAGCGGGAAGGCGACTGGGTTGAGCCCCCGAACCATCGCCGTCAGGGTATCAGCGGCGTCAAGCGCATTAACGAACCCGGCACAGGTGTCGTTTTTGTGAAAACACAGGTTAATCACCTGCACCGCTCCCTGCGCCACCCCTTTGGTCGTCCCACAGCGTTTCGCGAAGCCGAGGCCATCCATACCTGCCAGGCGTTGGGAATTAAGGTTCCTGAAATTCTCTACTGTGGCAAGAAAAAAGCAGAGGAAG
Organism: Pseudomonadales bacterium; assembly: GCA_041395865.1. Taxonomy (GTDB): domain Bacteria; phylum Pseudomonadota; class Gammaproteobacteria; order Pseudomonadales; family IMCC2047; genus IMCC2047. The sequence goes on along the minus strand of JAWKZQ010000003.1, from coordinate 77,357 downwards.
GCTGGAAAACCGTACTCGTCACCCATGACCTAAGCGGCTTTACCAGTCTCGATCAATGGCTGGAATCCAGTCGGAATCAGGCAGGCAGTGAAGGCATCAGGGCCAAGATCATTGAAGAACTCGCCTGGACACTCAGCCTTTTCCACCACTTCAAATGGCAGCACGGCTGCCTGTATCCAAAACATATTTTTGTGCGGGTCGAACAGTCCACTGCTGAACCCGCAGTGGAAATCGCCTTGATTGACCTCGAAAAGTGCCGCCGGAGGCTAACGTCTAAACAGGCCGCGGAACACGACCTCAGCCAACTGAAGAGACACCTAAACGCTTTTACTGAAACCGACTGGCAAGCACTCAACGCTCACTATCAGCACTTTTTAGAATCCACAGGAAAGTAGGAGAATACCATGACTTTTTTTGAACAATTGCAACAACAGACCGAGCAGGAACGCCAACAGTTACTGGCCGTACCGCTCATTGAAAAAGCCCTGAACGGAACCATTAGCCTGGAGGAATACCGCGCTTTCCTGCAGGAAGCCTTTCACCATGTCAAACACACCGTCCCCCTGATGATGGCTGCCGGGTCACGCATTCCCGAGGACAAAGAATGGCTGCGCGAAGCAACTGCGGAGTATATCGAGGAGGAAATCGGCCACCAGGAATGGATTCTCAACGACATTGCCGCCTGCGGCTTCGACAAAGAGGCCGCACGTCGCAGCCAGCCCAGCCTGCCAACTGAACTCATGGTCTGCTATGCCTACGATACGATTCAACGCGTTAACCCCGTGGCATTCTTCGGCATGGTCCAAGTGCTGGAAGGGACCAGCATCAACGTTGCAGAGAAAGCCGCCGACAGCATCAAAGCTGCGCTGGGTTTACCTGACAAAGCGTTTTCCTACCTCTACTCGCACGGTGCGCTGGACATCGAACACATGAAGTTTTTTGAAAACCTGATGAACAAAGTCGAAGACGAAAAAGATCAGCAGCAAATCATCCATAGCGCCAGGATTTTCTACCGGCTCTATGCGGACATTTTCCGTCACATCACCGATTCACATCAGCAGCCCGCTGGGCAGGCCGCTAACTTTTAAGGTGACCTATGAGACTCGCAAACAAATACTTGCTGTTAACGGGCGCCTCCGGTGGCATCGGGCAGGCCATCGCCCGGGAACTGGATAAAACCGGCGTACACCTGTTGCTGGCGGGACGCAACCAGGCAACGCTTGAAACCCTGAAGCAAAGCCTGAACGGCGAGCACCAGGTTGTCATCGCCGATATGAATACGGCGCAAGGGCGCGACACCCTGGTGGAAGCCTGCCAAAAAGTTAACCTGAAACTCTATGTAAACGCCTGCGGCGTCCTAGATTTTCAGCTTTACGAACGGCAGGACCCGGCCTGCATCCAGGCGATGATCATCACCAACCTGCTCTCGCCCATGCTGCTCTGCCAACGCTTAATTCCCATTCTCAAAAAGCACCAGGAAGCGGCCATTGTCAACATCGGTTCGACCTTCGGCAGCATTGGCCATCCCGGCTTTACCGCCTACTGTGCCAGCAAGTTCGGGCTCAGAGGCTTCACCGAGGCTCTGCAACGAGAGCTGGGCGACGGCCCCATTAAGGTAAGCTACTTGGCGCCGCGTGCAACCAATACGGACCTGAATTCAGCCACCATCAATGCGCTTAACCAGGAGCTGGGCAATAGCACCGACTCGCCCGAACAGGTCGCAGGCGAAGTGCTGCGCCTGCTCTCCGGAAAAACCCGGCAACGTTATATGGGCTGGCCGGAGAAACTCTTTGTACGAATGAACAGTCTTTGTCCGGGGCTGGTACACAATGCACTGGTAAAAAAACTACCGGTTATTCATAAATTTTCCCAGCAGTAAAAGAGGGTCTACCATGCATCCGATTAATGCCTGTAAGCAACTTGTCGCAACACTCCTTATCAGCCTCGCTGCCAGCACCGCCTGGGCCGACGTCGACAGCGATATCCAAACACTGCAAAAGCGGTGGGCCGAAGTTAATTACCAGCTTGAAGGAAAAGATCAATTAAACGCCTATGAAGCACTGGTCTACGATGCCACCCGGGTTGTAAAAAAATACCCGGACTCTGCCCCTGCCTGGCTGTGGAGTGGTATTATCAAGTCCACCTATGCTGGAGCCAAAGGCGGGCTGGGTGCCTTGAAACTGGCAAAAGCCTCCAAAACCGACCTGGAACGATCCATTGAACTGGACCCGGAAACGATGCAGGGTTCTGCATACACCAGTCTGGGAACCCTGTACTTTAACGTACCCGGTTGGCCCATTGGTTTTGGGGATGATGACAAGGCCGAGACCCTGTTACTGAAAGCCCTTGAAATTAACCCTAACGGCATTGATAGCAATTATTTTTACGCCGATTTCCTGTACAGTGAGGGACGTTATCGAGAGGCTGAAACCTTTCTACTCAAGGCACAGGCCGCACCCAAACGGGTTGACAGGCCGCTGGCCGATGCCGGGCGGCAACAGGAAATTTCTGAAAAACTGAACAAGGTGCGCCAGGAGTTCTAAGCTTAATAACGATGCAGATACTGTTAGTCGAAGACGATCATTTACTGGCCAAGGCACTTCAACAGGCACTCCAGGAACAACAAAATACGGTGAACGCCGTCGGTACCGGTGAAGCAGCGCTGCATATCCTCGACACCGAACCGCCGGACGTGGTTATCCTTGATCTCGGCCTGCCCGATGTCGACGGCATCGACGTTCTGAAAAGGGCGCGTAAAAAACATGTTGAGATGCCAATTCTGGTGCTCACAGCGCGCGCTGAGCTGGATGACCGTATCACGGGGCTAGACAGCGGTGCCGACGACTACCTGGCAAAACCCTTTGAAATGGAGGAGCTGTTCGCCCGCCTCCGGGTGCTCGAACGCCGCCTTAGCACCACCAAAAGCACTGAAATCCGGATCGATCGGGTAACGCTGGATATCCAGTTAAACACGGTCACCCTCGACGACAAGCAACTCGACCTGTCACGGCGAGAGTTTATGCTGCTCAAAAGCCTGATGGAAAATGCCGGCCGTGTTCAGACGCGCAGCACCCTGGAAAACCGTCTCTACAACTGGGGCGAAGAGGTTTCCAGTAACGCGCTGGAAGTGCACATACACCACCTGCGAAAAAAACTGGGCAGCGATTTCATAAAAACCGTACGTGGTGTTGGATATAAGGTAGACCCGGCATGAGATCCATCAGGATTTTCCTGGTTGTTGTGATTCTCGCCGTTTTTACCCTGTTTAACTTCGTTGCCGCGCTGCGCGGATACCAGTCCAGTATGCAGCAGGCCGAGCAGCTTTTTGACCAGAAACTGCTGGAAACAGCACGTATCATTGCCAATATCCATACGGAAAATACCGCCACCAATATTGATCATCAAAGCCATCTTGCTTTCCAGGTGTGGCAGGACAAACTGCTTTTAGCCGCCTCCTCCAACACGCCTGACACGCCTATCAGCCGTTTCAGCCCAGGCTTTGATCATGCCAATTTCGATGGCTACCGTTGGCGAACGGTTTCCTACCACGACCCGGAAACCGGTTACTGGGTCCTGGCGGCGGAACGAAAGGATTTGCGTTTTACCCTGGCTGAAAACGTTATTCTGCAATCCATTATGCCAATTTTAATCGGATTGCCGATCGTGGGGCTGCTGATCTGGCTGATTGTCAGTCACGGGTTGAAACCGCTGCGCCGGCTTGCCCACGAAATGGCAAACAAACAGCCCAACGACCTGAGCCCCCTATCCCTTCAAGCCCCGCAGCAGGAACTGGCGCAGATTGTCGCCTCCTCCAATGGCTTGCTGGAACGACTCGAAACCTCCTTGCAACGGGAAAAACAGTTTGCTTCCGATGCAGCCCATGAACTCAGAACCCCCATCAGCACGTTAAAGGTACAGCTCTATAACATCCGCAAAGCCCTCGGTGATTCGACGGCAGCCCGTGAGGTCGAGCTCACGGCCCAGCGGCTTGAACACATTGTTGAGCAAATCCTGTCCCTGTACCGCAACTCGCCCGATCAATACAACGCCACTTTCACGCCGATTGATCTCAAAGCGCTAACCGAAGAAGTCCTGGCCGAGGCGTATCCCCAGTTTGACAAAAAAAACCAACAGCTCGAATTCGAAGGAACGAATTGCGCCATCATGGGCGATAACTTTGCGCTTAAAACCCTGCTGATAAACCTGTTGAGCAATGCCAATAAATACACGCCCGAAAACGGGCAAATCAAGGTTCGCCTCGAGCCGGTCGATAACCGTGTGTTGCTCAGTGTCGAAGACTCAGGACCAGGCATTTCCCAGAATCAACGTCCGTTAATTTTCGATCGTTTTTACCGTATTCACGGCGACAGGCACCCTTCCGGGGAAACAGGTTGCGGACTCGGCCTGGCAATTGTTAAACGTATTGCCGACCTCCATCATGCCGATATCAGCATCACAAACTCAAGTTTTACATCAGGTACATCTTTTAACATACTGTTTAATAAAGTTATTAATAATCCGCCAAGCGCATCAGGGTATCACTAAAATGTCCATTTCATACCCTTTAAAAACCTTCTTTCGGCTTATCTTGCTACTGCTATTCGGCTGGCTGCCGCCCGGATTAGCACTGGCTGCAACCCCCAGTTATGAGATCACCATCAAGGATCACCTGTTCTTTCCCGCTGAATTGGTGATCCCCGCCAACACCAAGGTTAAACTCTTTATCCTTAATGAAGACCCGACCGCCGAGGAGTTTGAAAGCTACGAGCTGAACCGTGAAAAGGTGATCAGCGGACAGAGTAAAACCGTCATTTTTATCGGTCCGCTTCCGCCGGGTGAATACCCCTTTTTCGGCGAGTTCTTTCCGAAGACCGCCCAGGGCAAAGTGATCGTTAAATAGGTTGAACAAACATGCTCATTAATTCGGTCATTTTTGTATTGCAGGAAACGCTAGAGGCGGCACTGCTGATAACCGTGCTGTTAACCATTAACCACCAGCGCGGTGCATCCTTGAACTGGTTGTTTACCGGGCTGGTCGCCGGTTTGTTTTTATCACTGCTCTACGCAGTCAACATGGCAAGCATTTCCGAGTGGTTTGATTATGTGGGGCAGGAAGTTGTGAATGCCTCCCTGCAGACAGCTATCACCCTTTTTATCGGCCTCTTTGCCCTATCGCTGCGCCGCGTGACTCAAAACCAGACCGATGGCGACAAACCGATTTCGCGCGCTGTCCGCAATGCGCTGTTTATTGCTGCCAGCGGCAGCATCACCTGTGCCATCACCGTCGAGGGTTCTGAAATCCTTGTTTATTTGCGCGGCTTTTTCCACCAGACAACTGAGCTGCAAAGTGCCCTGATGGGTAGCAGTATTGGTTTTGCCATTGGTCTCAGTATCGGTGTTCTGCTGTATTACCTGTTACGCAGCCTTCCGCCCTCCCTAATGCGTTTAACCGCATTGATACTGTTAGCCATGTTTGCCGGCAATATGCTGTCCCAGGCAGCATTACAACTCACACAGGCCGATTGGATATCCTCAAGCCAAGCGCTCTGGAACACCTCCGGCTGGCTTTCTGAGAGCTCCATTGCCGGGCGTTTACTCTACGCACTGATTGGTTACGAAGCGACGCCCTCCCTGGCTCAAGTCATCAGCTACCTGCTTGGCGCCGGCCTGGTTTTATTGCTATGCATGCTGGGAAAACCAGCCTCGTCCCTTTCAGACCCGAACAAACCCGCTGCCGGGTAAATTCCAACCTTAATTTCTGAAGCCGTGATCCCATGCCACTAAAAAAATATTCGCCGCTCGTTGCGCTCCCTCTGTTAGCCGCTCCACTCACCGGTCTTGCAGACGGGGTTGTGATCGACAAAATCTATCACCCCTACGTGCAGCCACTAGAACAGGAACTCGAATGGCGCAGCATTCACCAGGATGAGCAGCCCAGCACAGCGGATAACAAGCAGCTGCACCGCCTGGCCTATGGGCGCTCGCTGAGTGATCGCCTGTTTACCGAGTTCTACCTGATCGCGGAAAAATCCGCCGATGAAAGCTTCAAACTTGAGGCCTATGAAATCGAAGCCCTGTGGCAGCTTTCTGAACAGGGTGAGTTCTGGGCCGACTGGGGCGCCCTCTTTGAACTGGAAAAAGAGCATGAAGAGGATGTCTGGGAAGCCGCCGGTGGGCTGCTGGTTGAAAAGGAATGGGGACGCTGGAGCACCACCGCAAACCTCTTCGTTGCCTATGAGTGGGGGTCCGATATTGAGGACGAACTGGAGTCTACGCTGGGACTGCAGGCCCGTTACCGTTACTCACGTGCGTTGGAACCAGCTGTTGAGTATTACCAGGGCGAAGAGACTAAAGCGATGGGGCCGGTGCTGCTAGGCCAGGTTAATTTGGGAGCCCGGCGACAGGTTAAGTGGGAAGCCGGTGCTATTTTCGGGCTGGATAACGAAAGCCCTAACCGTACGCTGCGCTTTTTGGTGGAATTTGAGTTCTGAAGATCAAAACGCCTGATTACTGACCAGCGCCATCCGATGCCAATAATTTAATCGATTCACGCCACTGCTTGGTACTGTATACCTGCACATAGGAGGCGCCCCGCAAAGCACCTTTTTCATAATCCTGATAGGCACCCACCAAAATATTACCGCCTGAGATAGCTGTTCGAATGCCATAACGCTCACCTGTGCTTGCATCACTGGCAGTCAGCTTCTGGTGTAAGTACCAGGCACCCTCTCTGCGACTATAAATGTAAACGGCCCCCGCATTCTGCCCCCGGTCGTTATCAAAGGGCGCCCCAACCACCGCATGCCCGCCCTCAACCTGAACTGACCATCCATATCGTGCACCAACTCTGAATTCAGGGACTGTGAACTTTTGCTGTATCGCCCATTTACCCTTTTCATAGCCGGCAAAATAAACAGATCCGGAATTGACGCCACCGTCGTCGTCAAAACGGGCTCCGATTACCGCCGTATTTCCATTTAGGGCAACCGACCACCCAAACTGGTCGTTAACATCACCATCATCAGCCGCAAGTTTTTGTCGCAATTGCCATACGCCATTTTTCAGCTCGTAGAAATGTACGGAACCGCTGTTGTAGCCCTTATCGTCGTCAAAACGAGAACCAATCAACAAGTGATTTTCATCCAGTGCAAGCGACCCACCGTACTGGTCATCAGATGCCGCATCAGGAGCAGCTAAACGTTGCTTTTCATGCCAGACACCTCCTGAGCGATCAAAAATATACACTGCGCCTGCGTTGGTTCCAGGTTCTTCCGTATAGGGTGCGGAAATGACCGCTGAATCACCCTGCAGCGCAAGCGCGTGACCGAACTGATCCGTGCTATTACCGTCACTGGCAGTCAATTTAGTTTCTTCCCTCCAGCGTCCCTGTTCAAAAACGAACACATAGACCGAACCAGAATTAAAACCTTTATCATCATCAAAACGTGCCGAAATTAAAGCCGTATTGCCGGATAAAGCAACGGACCACCCGAACTGGTCACCTGGCGCCAAATCGCTGGCAGTGATTTTCTGCTGCCGAATCCATTCGTTGTTATTGCGACTGTAGACATAGACAGCACCCGAATTGACCCCCAGAGCATCATCGAAGGGAGCACCAATGAATACCGTATCTCCCTCATAAGCGACCGAAATCCCATAATCATCAAAAGGGTTACTGTCCTCCTCATTTAGAACAGGCTTACGTTCGACGCGGGCTGGTATAACCTCTACCGCGATAGCGACGTCAACACTCAGCAAAACCCCCAAAAAAAACAGCAGGCGGTAACGGGAAGCGAAGTATTTGTTGTACATGGCCAACTCCAGGGATCAACAGCAACGCGCTTACAATTGGACTCCTCACGAAAGCTCCTGTTCCACGCATCAAGGACTCTCCCTTTTCCCCATTGTCAAAGACCTGGCTAGACTATACGCCCACATCAACACCTTCCCACCCCACTTCGTTAATGAGCGCCTCCAGCTTGGGTGGCCGATAGTCCGGGTCGCTTTCATAACGCGTTTTAACGCTGGGATGAAACTTAATGGCGATATCCTTCACAAACAAATCGCGATGGAGTGCTTTTTTAAACCTGAACACATGCTTGCGGGATTTGTTCAACGGCGCTTTAAGGCCATTGGTCAGTTCACGGCGAATATGTTGCTCGATCACTAAACCGGCCGTTTGGGCCTCGTCGAGCATCCAGCCCAATGCCAGGTCCGAAACGCAATTGCCCGTTTCCTTATCGGGCCCATAGGATCCGCCAACATCGCTGTGCACGCCGGCAAACCAAACCTGTTTCAGGTCAACACCGGCACGTGGCAGCCAAATCGTGGGTTCGAAATCGACCCGCTCTTCATCGATCGCAAGCGCATGGCGTGCAGTCTTCACATTTGCGCCCATTTTGGTGTCGTAAAACTCATCCTTACCCTCCAACAGACCCATCAGGCTGAAGGGAATGCCCAGCGCACCAACCGTATCCCACACACCGACAAAATGTACTGCGCGGCTACGCTGGCAGTACTGCTGCCGGAACTCCGCCGACCCTTCACCGTCAGGGTGATACTTGGCACCGGGGCTTTTGTAGATTCGCCAGGCCTGCTCGATTAACCTGGCATGGGGACGTTTGAGAATGCCACAGTTATTAATCAATCCGCATAATGCACGAACCGTATAGGCGCCCCGGCTGAACCCGAACAGATAGAGTTTGTCGCCGGGATTATAGTTCTGCACAATGTAGCGATAACCATCCATAATATTCTTATGGATGCCGTTACCCGTTATTCCGGCATTGATGGCGTTGTGGTAGGAGCCAAGGCCCCAATCGTAGAAAACGTGTTGTTCAAGATCGCCTGATTCCGGCTTAATAGCCCGTGCCAGTTTCAACACGTTGGTGGCGTGGTCCTTTTCGAGATCCTCCTCGGGCCGGTTCCATGTCCCGTCGGCACAGACAACAATATTCGCCATGATACACCTCCTTGCATCGGCTCAATTGCTATTCTTTCTGTGAAACCCTCTGCCAGCTTAATCCTGCCCTTGGTTAAAATCCAGCCCAGCCCGAATCCCGGCCCAACAATGCTTGCGGTAACAAAACGAATCACCGAAAATCCATCCCCATTGCACGCTTAAGGGACTCACTCAATGAACAAATTCGAATCGCTGGTTGAAAAAACCATGTATCGGTCGCGCTGGTTGCTGGCGCCCATTTACCTGGGACTCTCGCTGGCCCTGCTGGCCCTGGGCATGAAATTCTTTCAGGAGGCGTGGCACCTGCTACCCCATGTGTTCGAATTGAAAGAAGCCGACATGGTCCTGATGATCCTGTCCCTTATCGACCTAGCCATGGTCGGCGGCCTGATTGTCATGGTAATGATGAGCGGCTACGAAAATTTCGTTTCGCAACTGGATGTCGGGGAAGATGAAGAAAAGCTGAGCTGGCTCGGCAAAATGGACTCCTCTTCATTGAAAATGAAGATTGCTGCCAGCATTGTCGCCATTTCGAGTATTCACCTGCTCAAGGTATTCATGAACGTTGCCAACACGGACAACGACAAACTCAAATGGTACGTGATTATTCACCTGACCTTTGTACTTTCCGCCTTTGCAATGGGCGCACTGGACCGCGTTTCCAAAAAACCTGAACCCGAACCTGAAAAGGCCACTCACTGATGAGCTATTTACCCTGCGTTGAAGTCGAGCCCTCAAACACCGCCAATGCCTCTGTTATCTGGTTGCACGGCCTGGGTGCCGATGGCCATGATTTCGAACCCATCGTCCCGGAACTGCAACTGCCCGCCGAGACCGCCATCCGCTTTATTTTCCCGCATGCGCCCTCGATGCCGGTGACGATCAACAATGGCTATGTGATGCCGGCCTGGTATGACATCCTGGATATCAATATTGACCGGAAAGTCGATGAAGCGCAGCTGCTAAAGTCAGCAGCAGCCGTACAGGCGCTGATTGACCGGGAGATTGAACGCGGCATTGATAGCCGGCGCATTGTGGTTGCGGGCTTTTCCCAGGGCGGTGCGGTGGGCTACCAGGCAGCCCTTACCTACCCAAAGCCCTTGGCGGGCCTGCTGGCCATGTCCACCTACTTTGCCACACAGAGCAGCATCGAAATTAATCCGGCTAACCAGCACCTGCCAATTGAAATTTACCACGGCACTCATGATCCCGTGGTTCCTGAGCTACTGGGGCAGCAAAGCGTGCAGCAACTCTCGATGATGGGGCTATCGCCCAATTACCATACCTTCCCGATGGAACACAGCGTTTGCCTGGAGCAAATCCACGCGATTTCCGCCTGGTTGCAGAAGACCTTGCTTTGAAGGCCTAGGAGCTGCAGGACAGCATCGAACAGCCGGCCCGGTGCCTTGCCCAGTCGGGCCGTTTTTTTGCGTACAGCTCTCGGCCCGGCTGCTCTTCATAGGGCTTGCGAAGCACATCCAGCAACTCATTTACTTCGCTGTAATCGCCCTTCTCGGCTTTATCGATGGCTAATTGCGCCAGGTAATTTCGTAATACGTATTTGGGATTTACGGCATTCATCGCCGCTTTACGTTCGGCATTGGAACGCTCATCCTGCTGCACACGGATCAGGTAATCTCTCAGCCAATCCGCCATGCGCCCAATAATCGCCGGGGTGAGCTGTTCCGGTTTGTAATAGGCTTCACGGATCGGTTCGATAAGCTGCTCATCCGATAAGCGATTGTGATCCGCCTCGCAATCAAAATCCGCCAGTTTGCGGTAGAAAATCGTCATATCGGTTTCGGTTAATTGCAGCACCTGCAGCAATTCGTTGATCAGCGATTCATCACTGTCTTGATAGGCGTTGAGCCCCAGCTTGCCGGCCATCATGGTTTGCCAGCCTTCGTTGTAGGTTTTGTTGTACAGCAAAAGGCCTTCCTGGAACGGCTCGACCTCTTTCATTAACTGGTAAACCGCATTCGCCAGCTGTTGCAGGTTCCACTGGGCTATTTGCGGCTGTCTGGCATAGGCATAACGTTTACCCTGTGCATCGGTGGTATTGGGCGTCCAGCCCGGATTGAAATCCTCCAGCCAACCGTAGGGGCCGTAATCAATGGTTAAGCCCAGGATGGACAGGTTATCGGTATTCATCACACCGTGTACAAATCCAACACGCATCCAGTGCACCATCAGCTCGGCCGTGGTTCGACACACCTCGGAGAACCAGCGTCCGTAAACCGCAAAGGCTTGCGCCTGGTCGTTCAGGTCAATGCCTTCATCCAGTAAATGCGGAAAATCACTGCGCATCGTAAAATCGAGAAACTGCTTCAATTCATCAAGCTCGCCCCGGGAGGGAAACAGCTGAAAGCTACCCATCCGGGTAAAGGACTGTGCCACCCGGCACACAATGGCGCCGGGTTCTTTCTGTGGGTTGCCGTTGTAAAACATATCCCGCACCACCTGCTGGCCCGTCTCCAACAGGCAAAGGGCTCGTGTGGTGGGAATACCTAGGTGATGCATCGCCTCGCTGCACAGGAACTCACGTACCGAGGAGCGCAGCACAGCCAAACCGTCTGCACCTCTTGAATAGGGCGTTAATCCGGCCCCCTTGAGTTGCAGCGTCCAGTATTCACCGCGAGCATTTTTAATTTCGCCCAGGTTAATCACACGTCCATCACCCAACTGGCCGGCCCAATTTCCGAACTGGTGGCCACCGTAACAGGTCGCGTAGGTATCCATGCCGTCCAACTGCCGGTTGCCCGAAAAAACATCCACAAAAAGTGCGGACTCGCTGCTCGCCTTATCCAGATCCAGCAGCTCGGCAACCTCCCGTGAATAGGCAACCAGCTTGGGAGCCGGCGCCTGTTGCGGTTTGACACGGGAAAAGCAGGCTCGGCCTACCTGCCGAACTCGGCTGCCTGATTCAGGGTCAGCCGGCAGTTCGCGCGTAAAGCGATTAACAAAATTCAACTGTTCCAGTTTGCTGGTTTGGGTGGTTTCGGTCATGGAAAATCCCGGGAATTATTTGCTGCAACCGCCACATCGGCGGCAAAACAACTTAAAAACGATTGACGACGCTACTGGTATTGACCGCTATCATAGAGCGTCAGCTCCCAGTCACCAGACAGGACATTATTTTTAATGATGTAAGTGCCGCCATCGTCACCAAACACCTTGAAATAACCGTGTTCGGTTTCCAGCCAACGATCAACAACATCCAATATTTCCACTTTGCGCGCGCCAATATAAAAACAGCGCGGCGCCTTTTCCGGCGGCATGGGATCGCAAAGCACCCTGATTGACAAGGGTTTTGTGTCGTGGGCCATGTGAAGGCGCTCCATTTCGCTACTCTCATGGGTCTCGCGAATCAATATACCAGCATGACCGACGGCATTCGACCCCACGAAAAGTGTGGTCAAAGGCGTGATATAGAACAAACCCGTGGACTTATTGCGGCTCAGGCCTCATCAATAATGGGGCCTTCCTCCTTGTGTTGATGGGCGTGCCGCTCATAGCGCTCCAGGGTTTCTTCGGTACGCCGATAAAAGAAATCCACCAGCTCCTGGGCACGGTGGAAATCGAAAAAGGCACACAGGTTGCGTGGCACCTCGACCAACAGGTCCGGCCGGTACGCGGCTAACTTGAAATGTGTGAGCGTTGTTTGCACCGTGGACAAGGATCGGAAAACCAGCTCAAAGGTGCTCGCTTCTCCCTCGGCGAATTTACCGCGGCGACGCAGGCTGCCAATGTAATTGCCTATCATCTCACGATAACCGCTGCCGGGGTTTATATGATCGGCCTGTGCTTTACCGTCTTTTCCGGGAAACCTCTCTTCAGGCGCATTCAGGTCAATGGCAATGGTCAAGGCTGTATCATCGTGCGTGTTGGCGCAATGGGTACCGGGTTGACTGCCCATATCCACCAACAGCCGGTCGCCGCGCTCTACGGGCGAAAACCATGGGCACAGCCATGGACGCTCTCACCGCATCAAACATGGATCCCCGGTTAATCCAGACCTCCCGCTGCTCGCCAATGTCCGTGGCAACGGCCGTAAACCCGATGGGCAAGTCCTCGATCTTAATATCACCAATCATGTCCTTCAGGACGTTGATAATACGGTCACCCTGAACAGCGCACGGGTGGAGAAACGAGTGGTCCAGCAGACCCAGTAATATCGCGGCGCTGCAGGGTTTTCAGCCACGACTCATAAACATCCAGCTTACCGGCCGCATAAATGCCGCCGATTAATGCCCCCATAGATGACCCGGACACGTTGCGAATTTCAAATCCGCGTTCGGTCAGACATTTGATCGCGCCGATATGGGCAACGCCCCGTGCGCCGCCGCAACCAAGCACCAGTGAAATAGGCATTTTTTCCTTCACAAGCAACACTCCTCAAGGCCCGTTTCTTTAAGTATAAAACCACTCCAGGAAAGCATGCCATGCCGATCCCAAATAGAGTGGCGCTGTCCCGCGTAAGTCATAAAAAAAACCACTCTTTTAAAGGTAGCCTCCTGTTTCAGCCCGCCTTCGCAGATTTCACCCGGTACAAAGGATGCAAACCAAAGCAGGGTCGGCAAAATCGTAAGGTTTGCCAACATGGCAAACAGCATGGCCAGGCCGTTAATCAGCCGAAATAAATCGTTGGGACAAAGTTGGAGAATGCCAAAACTGAAAAAAGCCCGCACAATGGTAATGGAGGTAAAGCGGCCCTACCGATACTTTCATGGCTGCGCTTGACCGCTTCCAGAACGTCACCGGTCGCGGCATACTCTTCGCGAAAACGGTGCAGGTAGTGGATGGCATCGTCAACGCCGATACCGATACTGATTGCAGCAATGGTAATGGTCATCATGTCCAACGGAATCGCGGCATACCCCATGAAGGCAATCACCGTGGCTGCGGCGATGACGTTGGGCAGCAGGCCTATCAGGGCCAGATTCAGGGAGCGCAGCAACAGCGCAAACATGACAAAAGTCGCCAGCAGCACATAGGCCAAGGTGGAGGTCTGCGAGTTAAAGAGCTGTTTCAACATGTTATTAAACAGCACCATCATCCCGGTAACCTGCACCTCGCCTTCAGCAAAGCCTATTTGCTGTGCATCCTGGCGAATACCCGCCACCATTTTCTCCCTGGAGAAATAAGGACCGCTTTCCATAATCCGCTCCGCTGAGACGCATTTCACCGCTGTAGGGATCGGCATAGGGGTCGATCATCTGTTCACGGATCGTTGCCGGAAGAGCCCCCAGTACGACCGCCAGCTGGACGGCATCCAGGGCCTTGCCATCGTTGTGGTCGCGGGCAACCTGATCCAGGGTCGCCAGCGAAATTACCTTGCCGGTCTGGGGAAGCTGCTCCAGGTAATGATGAAGCGCCCTGAGCTTTTTGATTTTATCGGGCGTGAACCAGTATTTTTCCGGAAACGTATCCTCGTCCTCAAAGAAGAACGCATCGTCCTCATCAAGCGCTTCTGCTTCATAGGGCTCGAACGCTACAATCACCTCAAAGGGTACCGTCCCCCCAGATGCTCATCAAAATACTTCCATACTGGCGCGGATTTCCGTGTCACTTCAAAGTACCATAAAGCGATTATCCAGGCTGACCTGAAAAAGACCAAAGGCGGTTACCGCAATCAGGTGACTGAAAAGACTAAAATCCGGCCCGCACGGTGTTGTGCCCAGCGACTGAACACCCGGTTAATGGCCGCTGGTTTTCCCAGGGTACGGTTGGCTTCGCCACGGGATAACAGCAGCAACGAGGCCGGGAAAAAGTCAGGGCCACCAAAAGCAATGGCAATGCCGATACACATCATCCACCCGAAATCCTCCACGGGCAGAATATGACTGGAGGACAGCGAGGCAAATGCCACGATAGTAGTCAGCGCTGTATAAACCGAGGGCGCAAACTTGCTACGCATGGTGCTTGCAAACCAGCTCCGCGTGGCCTTCACTCAGGCCGCGTCGCCAACAGCTCACGATAGCGCACCACCAGGTGTATGGTGAACGACAACGAAAAAATTGCCAGCAACGCCAACGCATTGGAGGACACCACCGTGATGGGTTGGCGAATCAAACCCAGCCAGCCGATCAGTAAAGCAATGGTTAAAAAACTGCTTAACAGGGGAAGCAGCACCAACGTGCGGGCGACGGCAAGATGGCCAACATAACCAGGATGACCAGGGTCACCAACACCCCAAATACCATCACATCGCTTTTAACGTAGGCGATCATGTCGGCGGCAATCATGGGCACACCGGCTAAATGCAATTGCGCACTACCCTCGTAGCCATCCTTAATCGCCCTGACGTTGGCAATGAGTTGCGCACGCTGCCTGGCATAACTCAGTTTTTCCGCTGCAACGGTTCGATATCGCTTAGCGCGGCAGAACCGGCATGCGCATCGCTGTGAAGTTTTTCACGCTGTTCACGAAGCGTTTCGAGCTCGGTTTCGAAGCGCAACCCCAAACGCAGGGCCGTGGTTTGACCGTCCCTGGAAATCAGCAAATGCGATGCCAAAGGACTGCTGACCAGTTCTCCCCGCCCGTTCGAAATCAACCTGGTCCGAACTCGCAGCGCCGGTATTGCGCCATCAATGGCGTCATTTGAGCCGTTATCCATCAACGGGGCATCATGGATACTGAAGACGGAACTGACGTTTTCCAACGCCGCAAGCCGGTTTTGAATTTCAGCAATTCCCAGCAAGTACTTCCGCCGAAAGGAGGCTGTTGCGAGGCGTATAGGTCAGGAACAACATTTCTCGCCACCGAAACGTTTTTCCATTTCCTGTAATGCTAAGATCCGGGTCCCCTTCCACCACCAGTGTGTCGGAGGATGCCTCAAAAGGTAAATCGCGGCCAAAAGCTTAATGCCAGCAAAAAAAGCAGCGCCACAAAAACCAGCAGGGTACGGGGATAATCAAGGCATTTCAGGTAGCAGGATATCAAGGTTTACTCCAAACCAGGGATTGCGGCGAGCACCGGGGTCCATCTTAAAACGAGCACCGATTATCAATGACCCGCCATGCAGAAAACAAGTCTTCAGGCAAGGCTATGACAGCGATTATGATCAACCAGTCCACCTCGGCAAGATAAAGCCACTGATCATACCTTTTTTTATTGTCAAAGCCACAGGGCAGGTATATGAAAAAACCAATCTGGCAACCGTCCGAACTACATATTGCACAAACCAACCTCAGCGCCTATCAAGATTTCCTGTGGGACGACTATGCGCTTGAATTTGCAGATTATCAGACCTTACACCACTGGTCAGTCACCGAACCCGGCACGTTTTGGTCCTCAATCTGGGATTTCTGCGAAGTTATCGGTGACAAGAACGATCCAGAAGCTGACCTCGGAAAATGCTGATACAGCTTCTTCCCAAACGCAAGGCTGAATTTTGCAGAAAACCTGTTGCGCCGTCACGACTCGGAAGATGCCATCGTGTTCTGGTCCGAAGACAAGCACAAGCTGCACAGGCGCTTGTGCTGGCGCCAGCTAAACGAACTGGTATCACGTCTGCAACAGGCATTCCAGGCGCTGGGGCTCACTGCCGGTGACCGTGTCGCCGCCTACATGGCCAACACGCCAGAAACCGTTGCCGCCATACGCTGGCCGCAACCAGCCTGGGTGCAATCTGCGTTCCTGCTCACCGGATTTCGGCGGCCAGGGTTTACTGGATCGTTTCGAGCAGTTGGAACCCAAATTACTGATCGCCCACGACGGCCACTTTTATGTCGGAAAGTGCAAAAAATTAGAAATATCAATATCTTGACAGATAAAATTAAATCAATAGATAAGGTTATTATCGTTCCCCTACGACTATCCCTGCGTCAGCGCCAATGACGAGAACGAGCTAACGATGATTACACGCTTTGGGAAGACCTGCTGCCTCCTTACCGCAGCACATCAACTTCCCCGCTTCCCCTTTAACCACCCCCGCATTCTATTTTCCAGCGGCACCACCGGCCTCCCCAAATGCATCGTCTACTCTGGTGGCGGCACCCTGTTGCGCACCAAGGAGCACCAGTTGCACTGCGATATTCGAACCCAACCACCGTATTCTTTGCATTACACCACTACCAGCTGGATGATGTGGCACTCCTGGATGGTTTCCAGCGCTACAGCAACACTGATGCTCTACGACGGCTCACCCGTGTATCCATCCGAAACCGTGCTGTTCGATTACATTGATACCGGAGATGTCACCCTGTTCGGCACATCCGCTAAATTTATCGATAACTGGCAAAACCGCTGCCGCCCTGAGGAAACCCATAACCTGGAGCATTCCCAGCACCATCGCCTCAACCGGCTCAACACTCAGCCCTGAACATTTCGATTATGTCTATGAGCACATCAAAGAGGATGTGCAGTTGTCCTCAATTTCCGGCGGCACTGACATTATCTCCTGCTTCGTGCTGGGGAACCCCGCGCAGCCCGTTTACCGCGGCGAAATTACCTGCGCAGGGCTGGGAATGGCCGTTGATGTGGTCGATGAGCAAGGCCAGCCTGTTCAAGAGCAAAAGGGAGAGCTTGTCTGCAGCAAACCTTTTCCATCCATGCCGATCGGTTTCTGGAACGATACCGCCGGCCAAAAATATCGCGCGGCTTATTTCGAACGTTTCCGGGCCTCTGAACCATGGCGTATGATTTCTTGCCAAATCACTGCCCAGGGCGGATTTATTATCCACGGCCGTTCCGACACCACCCTGAATCCCGGCGGCGTCCGCATTGGCAGTGCAGAAATCTACCGGCAGGTAGAGCAAATCCCGGAAGTTCTGGACAGTGTTGTCATTGGCAAACAACACTTAAACGATCAGCAAATCATCCTGTTCGTACAACTCAGGGAGTGGCGCGCACCTTAATATTGCCTTGATTAACTGAATCAAAACGCAAATCCGCGAAGGCGCCACTCCCTCGGCACGTTCCCGACCTGATATACCCGGTGGACACCGTACCGCGAACCCGTTCAGGAAAGGTCGTTGAGCTGGCCGTCAAGGCCGTTGTGGAAGGCCGGAAGTAAAAATCTCTGCCCCGGCCAATCCGGAAGCCCTGGACGGTTACAGGAACCTTGTGCCACAGGCGCACAAAAGAGCCATTCTCTAACGAACTCGCTACGTGGTTCACAGGCCGCCTGACACGCAGCCGCTGTTGTTCAAACCATCCCAGAAGGCATGACGCCATCGAGCATTTCATTACCTCCACCTGATAAAAGCCGCTTCATCCAGGTCACGACTGAAATAAAGCGCTTCCAGTTCCTCCTGGGTATGCAGGGCATGCTGGAGCCTCGATGCGGCCATGCCAGGTAAAAACCCAACGGCAGGTCTGCCGGTACGGTGGTTGTACCGGTCCAACCCTTCAGATAACTCATCCCAGAACCCCGCTGCCGCCCGTTTTCGACGGCATAGCTGGTAGCCTGGGAAGTTCGGTAATCTTCATTACCGTAAAGCCGAATCAGCTCATCACAATAAAACAATGTCGAAGGCGTACCATGGCAGCGCCGACCGACATCGGACAATCCCAACGCCAGTTTGTCGGCAATTCTCATTAACCACTCGAAGTGAGCGGCTTTAAAACGAAAAATTCCGCCGTCAACAGAGCCCTCCATCGCGGTTGGGCCGGCATCCTCACTGGCAGCGGCCTGTGTTTTTTCCAGCGGCTGTGAGTTCCCGCTGTTGAAAAGGACACCGATTTCGTTCGCCAGTATTTCTTTGGAAACCCGCATACCTTCCAGCGTATCGGCATTAATCATTTTCTGTAACTGAGCCACCAAAAACTGGTTGGAGAAAACCGAGAATTGCACAATAAAGGCTTGGACCTGCTCGAAGCTTTGCAGCCCTTTACTGAACCAGGCCGTATAGGCATTGCTGGTGATGACACGGTGCCCGAGCATTTCGCTGTTAATCCGCTGCTGAAACGCCAGGAAGCGACGCCCTTTTTCGACGCTGTAACCAGCCCGCTTTTCAGCAATGGCTTTCAGGCTAGGCTCGGTCAAGCCAACCAGTTGTCGCACCTTCGCAAACTCGAGCAGCGTTGAATTCGGTGAATGAACCATAAACCGCACTCCTTCACACGTAGTAGCATACTGCGTTAGACAAACCCTGGATTTCCCGGTTCAGGCGCTACAAGGCTGTGAATGGCCGGGCTATTCGGCGTCCGGTTGATTTTCCGGTGCCGCTTTTTCAAAGGCGGTCAGGCTTGCGCAATGCTCATAAATCGCCTGTATTCGCGGGGTTGCTGACAAATCGTAATTAAAACGCAGGGCATTGTAGACCTGTGGAACCAGGCAGATATCGGCCAATGTGGGCTTGTTTCCGTAACAGCAATCGCCAGCCAGCTTTTGCGACACCAAAACACTCTCAAAGGCCATCAGCCCCTCCCCAACCCAATGTAAATACCAGTCTTCGATCTGTTGCTGATCGGCATTAAAATCCTGCTTAAGTTTCTGAAGTACGCGCAGGTTATTCAATGGCTGGATATCGCAGGCCAGCATTTGAGCCAATGATCTGACATAGGCCCTATGGCGACTATTTTCTGGTAACAGCGCAGGCTCCGGGTAACGCTCTTCCAGGTACTCGATAATAGCGATCGACTGTGTCAGCACACCCTCGTCATCCTCCAGGGCTGGGACCAAACCTTGCGGATTAACAGCCCGATAGTCCGGTAAGCGCTGTTCCCCGCCCTGCCGTAGCAGGTGAATATAACGCCCTTCGAAGGGCAACCCCTTTAGCAACAGCGCAATACGCACCCGATAGCTGCAGGAACTGCGAAAGTAGCTGTAGAGGGTTAGCGCTGCCATGGCACCACCTCCTGTTCGATCGCGCCGAAAACAGAGTCGCCCTGCCGGTCGCGCATCTCAATGCGAACCCGGTCTCCCACCTTCATGTATTCCGTTTCGGGCTTTCCTTTGCTGACAATTTCAATCACCCGCTTTTCTACCAGGCAGGACGCGCCGCGGCGGCTGTCACGATTGGAAACCGTGCCGGAACCAATCAAGGTGCCGGCAGATAAACGCCGGGTTTTAGCCGCATGGCTGATCAGTTCGGGAAAACTGAAGTGCATATCCTGACCGGCTTCCGGCTGGCCAAAAAGCTCACCATTTAACATCGTAAGCAGGGGCAGGTTTAATCGTGTTCCGTCCCATGCATCGCCCAGCTCATCGGTCGTTACCGCTACCGGCGACAGCGCACTGGAGGGTTTGCCCTGCAAAAAGCCAAACCCTTTTGCCAACTCCGCCGGAATCAACTCGCGCAGGGACACGTCGTTGATGAGCACCAGAAGCTTTATGTGAGTTCCCGCCTCAGCAGGAGAAACGCCCATGGGAACATCATCGGTGAGCACCCCGATTTCGGACTCAAAATCAAGCCCCCAGCTCTCATCGCCCAGGGGAATGGCATCCCGCGGTCCCAGCAGGCTATCGCCGCCCCCCTGGTACATAAGCGGGTCCGTCAGTAACTGCTCGGGTAATTCACTGCCTCTCGCCTTGCGAACCAGCTCAACATGAGGAAGGTAGGCGCTACCGTCCAGCCACTGGTAAGTTCGCGGCAGTGGCGCGGCCAACTGCGCCGCATCAAGCTCAAACCCCTTAATTTTTCCACAATTGAGCGCCTGATAAATATCAGCCAGTTGCGGCGCTAACGAATGCCAAGATTCCAGTACACCTTGTAAGTGAGCCGCAACGTCGTCCACAATAACAGCCCGAGAAAGGTTGCGACTGACCACAACCAACGTGCCGTCCCTGCCGCCCTGCTTCAGCGATGCCAGTTTCATAACCCTTCCCCTTTCCAGGAATCCACGTAACCCGGCCACTCAACGCCAGAGGGTAAGTCTGCAAGCGTCAGCGGATCCCGGCTATCGATCATTACCGCCACTTCGTCAGTTTCCTTGCGCGCGGCCTGCTGCCCGGCCGACAGGGCTTTGGGGTGCGGCCCGTGGGTAATCCCCGCCGGGTGCAGGGTTAACATGCCCGGGTGGATATTATCCCGGGAAAAAAAGTTGCCGCGGTGGTAGAAAATCACTTCGTCGTAATCATCGTTATTATGAAAAAATGGCACCTTGAGCGCGCCAGGGTCGCTTTCCATGGGTCTCGGTACAAAGGTACAAACCACAAATCGACCGGCGGCAAAGGTGGTATGCGCGGAGGGCGGCACATGATAGCGCGCGCTCATTATTGGCCGGATATCGCGCCAGTTAATACGAACCGGCATCAACGAACCGTGCCATCCCACCGCATCCAACGGGTTAAAGGGGTAACTGATAGTGCTGACCTGTTCACGGCATTTAACCAGAACCTGCCAGGGCTCTTCCGTTTGCTGGGCAACAAAAGCGTCGTCGATTTTCGGCGTATCCAGCATGGCCGGATCGAAAATTGCGTGCCCACCAACCAGCCCCTTTTCAGGCAGGTGGTAGCTGTCGTTAGTCGCCTCCACCACCAGTACAGCCACGGGTTTATCGTGATCAATTCGCCACATGGTACCGCGTGGCAGCACCACATAATCCCCCTCCTGCAGGCGCAAATGTCCGTAGTCGCAGAAGAGTTCAGCCTGTCCCTGGTGAAAAAACAGGAGTTCGTCGCCATCGGCATTGCGCACCAGGTGATCCATCGCCTGCGGGCTTTTCCAAAAGCGAATCTTAACGGCGGCATTACTCAACAAGCGCGATGCCAGCCAGGGGGAAGATGCCTGTTGCTCAAGTTTGCAGGTATCCAGTGCACGGGGGCGTAACGGCCCCTGCACATCGACCCAGGCAGTCGGTGCGTGTCGGTGGTACATTTGCGTTGCGGGCCCATAAAAACCTTCCCGTCCCAGTTCCCGCTCAAAGGTGTCCGGAGGCAAGTCAGCATGAGCCTGACGGGATGAAAGCCCCTCGATACGCGGCAGGGAAATCCACTTGGAACGGGCCATCTCAGAGCACACCCCGTTTCAGCTGATCGCGTTCAATGGCCTCAAACAGCGCCTGGAAGTTACCTTCGCCAAAACCCTCGTTGCCCTTGCGCTGGATAATCTCGAAAAAGATGGGCCCAATCACGGTTTCGGTAAAAATCTGCAACAGCAGTCCTCCGCTCTTGCCTAACGAGCCGTCGATTAAAATTTTATTTTTATGGAGCCGCTCCAGGTCCTCGCCATGACCGGGAACCCGCTCATCGACCTGCTCATAATAGGTATCGGGCACATCCATGAAACGAACGCCCTTTTCCCTTAAGGATTCGACCGTGGTGTAAATATCCCCGGTCTGCAGGGCAATATGCTGAACGCCCTCGCCGTGGTAAAGGTTCAGGTATTCCTGAATCTGCGACCCGGTATCGGTCGGCTCATTGATAGGGATACGCACCTTGCCGCAGGGGCTGACCATGGCGCGTGAACGCAAGCCGGTTTGCTTGCCGTGGATATCGAAATAGCGAATCTCCCGAAAACCGAAAAGCCGCTCATAGAAACCGGCCCATTCATCCATGTGGCCCTGGCAAACGTTATTGGTCAGGTGATCGATTTCTTCAAGTCCGACACCTGGCGGGTTAAACGATACGCCGGGCTCGGCAACAAAATCCACGTCATAAATACTGTCGTGCGCGTAGGTATCAATCAGGTAAATCAGGCTGCGTCCAACCCCGTAGATGGCGGGAATATTCAACTCCATAGGGCCGGGGTGACTGGTGTGAGGCTCGGCCCCGAGTGCGATGGCTCTCTTTAAGGCTTCGGCTGCATTTGCGATACGAATGCCGATGGCGCAGACAGAGGGCCCGTGTACCCGGGCAAATCCCTGGGCAAAGCTATCGGGTTCATGGTTAAGTATAAAATTGATATATCCCTGGCGGTAAAGCACCACATCCTTGGAACGGTGCCTGGCAATGGCGACAAAACCCATTTGCTCAAATAGGCGCGCTAACTGGCGACTATCCTGTGCCGTGTACTCAACAAACTCAAACCCGTTGATTCCCATGGGATTATTGACATGTGGCACCATGCCGACCCCCTCAAAGATAAGTTTGCTAACTTCCTGTTAGACCCGCCCTGAGACAAGCGGGTTCAATCACCACCTCCGCGCTTTCAGAACTTCAACGCAGCGTAACTATCAAAAGAAGAAAAACAGGTGATGACAAGCGATGACTTCCATGCAGCCTAAATTTAATGCCCAGTTGGGTTTTCTACCCGACAAATCGCCACTGACAACGCTGCCTGAAACCTTTTCAAGCTGGGAGCAGGCAGCCCATGCACTTCCTAAACTGCTGCTCAGCGACCAGCTACAGGTCCTATTGAAAGACTTGCCTGACTTTCCCGTGGCAAAACTGGTGACCAAACCGACACTTGAGCGAGCCATGCTTCTTCTCTCTTTTATTGGCCATGCCTATGTCTGGGGCGGTTCAAAACCGGCGAGTATTCTTCCGGCCAGCCTGGCCGTACCCTGGTATGAAGTTGCCCAGCGCCTGGGCAGGCCGCCGGTGCTGTCCTATGCCTCCTACGCACTTCATAACTGGAAACGCCTGCAACCGGAACGCCCTGTTGAGCTGGGAAACATTGCCCTGCTGCAGAATTTCTGGGGAGGAATTGACGAAGAGTGGTTTATCCTGATTCACATCGATATCGAAGCAAAGGCAATACCGGCTATTGCCAGCCTGATACCGGCACAATCAGCGGTTGCCGATAATCAACCGCAGAGGCTATTGGATGCCTTGCAAACAATCGGCAGCGCCCTGGAAGCGATGGTTCGAAGCCTCAAGCGTATGCCTGAACACTGCGATCCTTTCATTTACTACAACCGGGTTCGCCCTTTCATTCACGGCTGGAACAACAATCCCAGCTTACCCGATGGATTGCTGTATGAGGGCGTATCCGCCTACCAGAACAAGCCCCAATGTCTCAGGGGGGAAACCGGTGCACAGAGCAGTATTATCCCGGCATTGGATACCCTGCTGGAAATCGAGCATGCCGATGACCCGCTAAAGGCCTACCTGCTGGAAATGCGAAACTATATGCCACCGGAGCATCGCGACTTTTTAAACCGGCTTGCGAAGGGGCCTTCAGTGCGCGCCTTTGTCATACACGAAGCAAGTCGCACACCGGAGCTGGCTGCCGCTTACAATGCCTGCGTTCGGCTGATTGAACGTTTTCGCGCCATACACCTACAGTACGCCGCCAGCTACATTCATCAGCAGGCTCAGACGGGCCAGGCTAACCCCACGGAAATTGGTACTGGCGGAACGCCTTTCATGCGTTACCTGGATAAACATAAGCAGGAAACAGAGCGCTTCCTGATCGACCCGTAATCAGGTCTCGAACTCAATACCAAACCGGGTTTTCAGGCACTCCAGGCATTCCTGCTCGGAGGCCAGCGCCCTTTCTTCACGGCGGCTGCCTTCGGTCACCACCAAAGTCATGCCATTCAGCGTGACTCGCCCCGTTTCCGTCATTCGAGTGACCAGTTGGCCCTGGGTAAAAGGCGACTGCTCGGACTGTTGATGGAAACGGTACATGCCTGCAAAATCAACCAGCGCCCTTGGCTCCAGATCAAACACCAGACGAGGCTGCCAATTGCTGTTGGCTGTTTTGAAAAAAATGGCCGGCTGGCGCTGGTGAGTACCGAGACGATAATGGCAATTCTCGGAATCATACGTTTGTTCTGAGCCCAGCAACATGGGTTCAGGGCAGCTCTGCCCTAAGCCAACATCGAGCACATAATCCTTTTTCTGGTCGCCATCGGCTAACGAAACCAGGATTAGCATGTGATCGTATTCAGGCGTCAGCTCTTCGCCAAGGCAGACTCGCGCTGAAAGCAGCTGAACCTCAAAGCCAAGGGCACGCAACATGGCAAACAGCAGGCCATTGCATTCATAACTGATGCCGCCACGGCGTTCCTCCACGATTTTCTCGTAGAAGGCGTTGAAGGATAAGGCAGTTTTTTCCTCGAAATGTATATCGAGGTTTTCAAAGGGAACCGACAGCAGGAAAGCGCGCTGCAGCCCTTTCAGGGTCTCGAGGCTGACTGCTGTAGAACCCTGGTAGTCGATTCGTTCCAGGAAAGCCTGAATATCCATTACATTTCTCTGGTCAAATCCGACCAGGCCGCTTTCAGGTAAATAAACATGGACCAGAGTGTCAGTACAGAGGCGGCAACCAGGGCAAACAGCCCCAGGTTACCAATCCAGGTACCTGGTTCTCCAACCAGTAAGATGGTGATAGCCACCATCTGCAAGGTCGTTTTCAGTTTCCCGACATAGGACACGGCAACGCTGGTGCGTTTACCGAGTTCGGCCATCCACTCGCGCAGCGCGGAAATCACGATTTCACGCCCAATAATCACCATGGCCGACAGCGTCATCCAGATGGAAGGATACTCCAGCACCAGCATAACCAGTGCCGTCGCGACAATCAGCTTATCGGCAACCGGGTCGAAAAAAGCCCCGAAAGGCGTGTGCTGGTTCCATTTGCGCGCCAGGTAGCCGTCCAGCCAATCGGAAAGCGCCGCAATCACGAAAATACAGGCAGCGGCAAGGTTGCTCCAGCTAAAGGGCAAGTAGTAGACGATAACAATCACCGGAATCAGGATAATACGCAAACTGGTGATGATATTTGGAATGCTCATATCAGGATTATTCTTGATTATTTCTCGTGGGCATCTCTATTGGTTGGCCATGATACTGGATCGATAGCGATTATTCATTACGCAGCGCGGCATAAATTTCCTCCGCCATCTGTTTACTGATGCCGGGAACCTTGGCAATCTCCTCGGCACTCGCCCGTTCTATCTCCTGCCCCCCCCCAAAAAAGGTCAACAGCTCCCGGCGCCGCTTCGGCCCAACGCCCGGAATGGCCTCCAGGGGCGACGTGCGGCGGGTTTTGCCCCGTGCCTGGCGATGACTGGTGATCGCAAAACGGTGCGCTTCATCGCGAATATGCTGAATCAGGTGCAGGGCCGGCGAATCCGGCGGCAATACAATTTCATCGCTACGCCCGGCCATGAAGAGGGATTCCAGGCCGGCCTTGCGGGTTACTCCCTTGGCGACACCAACCAGTAACACGCCCTTCACGTCCAGTTCAGTCAACACGTCCTCA
This sequence comes from Pseudomonadales bacterium, assembly GCA_041395865.1. Lineage (GTDB taxonomy): Bacteria > Pseudomonadota > Gammaproteobacteria > Pseudomonadales > IMCC2047 > IMCC2047. The sequence continues at coordinate 51,356 of JAWKZQ010000003.1, read as the reverse complement.
GCCATTCGCAACTGGCCTTTACCGCCGTCAATAAACAGGATATCAGGCAGCTTGCCCTCACCCGATTTAAGACGCTTGTAACGTCTTGTCAGTGCCTGCTGCATCGCGGCATAGTCGTCGCCAGCCGTAATACCGGAGATATTGAAGCGCCGGTAGTCCGACTTTAAGGGGCCGTTATCGTCGAATACCACACAGGAGGCCACGGTGGATTCACCGGAGCTATGGCTGATATCAAAACACTCCATCCGTTTTGGCGCGTCATCCAAGGAGAGGTCCGACTGCAGGGCCTTAAGTCGCCCGGCATAATCCATGTTGCTGGCATACCGCCCCTGCAGGTTCTGCTCGGCATTATTAACCGCCAGCTGCAACCAGCGCGCCCGGTCTCCGCGCACCCGGGCACTCAATTGCACCTTGCGGTTTGCGGTTTGCTCAAGAGCTACCCTGAGCATCGTTTCATCCTCCAGCTCAGCATTGGTAATGATTTCCCGTGGAATCTGGTGCTGGGCCGAACCCGTCAGGTAAAACTGGGGAATAAAGCCACCCAGCAACTCGGAAACAGAGGTGACCATATTCACCTTGGGGTAATAGCTGCGGCTGCCCAAAATCCGCCCGCCACGAATAAACAGCACCTGCACACAAATCCCGATTGGGCTGATCAAGCCGGCAACCACATCCACGTCACCGCTGTGTCCGGATACATACTGCTGCTCCTGGACACGCCGCAGATGGATAACCTGATCGCGCAGCTCGGCCGCCTTCTCGAAATCCAGTCTCTCGGAAGCGCGTTCCATCTGTGTCGTCAATTCCGTGATAATTTCCCGGTCTTTTCCCTCGAGAAACATACTTGTGTGGCGCACATCTTCGGCATATTCCTGTTCTGAAACCAGACCCACACAGGGTGCCTTACAGCGTTCGATCTGGTATTGCAGGCAGGGCCGAGAACGGTTCTTAAAATAACTTTCGTCACACTGGCGTACCCGAAAGGATTTCTGTAAAAGATTGAGGGTTTCACGCACCGCACTGACATTGGGGAAAGGACCAAAATAGCGAACGCCTTTTCGTTTGGCGCCCCGGTGCAGGCCCAGGGCCGGATACGAATCCTTTTCGGTCAAAAAGATAAAGGGATAGGACTTGTCGTCGCGCAGCAGGATATTATAGGGCGGCTTGAGGCTTTTAATCAGGTTCTGCTCCAACAACAGCGCCTCTGTTTCGCTGCCCGTTACCGTCACCTGAACATCCGCTGCCTTCTCCATAAGGGAGCGATTTTTCACACTCAACCCGGTTGATCGAAAATAGCTGGATACACGATTTTTAAGATTCTTTGCCTTACCCACGTAAAGCACTTTTCCCGACTCGTCGAGCATCTGGTAAACGCCCGGACGCCGGGTCAGTTCAGCAAGAAAAGTTTTTGAATCAAAGGAAGACAAAGAAAACCGCCGACAACGTTTTCAAACGTTTATTAAGAGAAAAGCGTGCGTAACACCAGGGTTACGCATACAAATAACTTTAAATAAATAATATAACTTACTGTTTTATCTAGCCATGCTCTGGGTGTTGCGCGATATCCAGCACCGCTCGAAGAATATCTCTTTGACTAATCTGGCCAACCAGCTCGCCGTCTTCAATCACAGGAAAACGTTTGCGACGCTGTTTCTGGAATTCGACAGCAACATCGACAATGTCATCGTCGGGGCCGATTGTTGACACCTCGGTTGTCATGAAATCACCGACCTTGCCGCCTGCCTCTGTGTAATAAATATCCTTGATAATCGCTGTCAGACAATCGCCTTCGGTCAGGATGCCAACCAATTGTCCATTGTGGTCAAGCACAGGCGCACCGGAAATACGATGCTCCTTCAGTGTTGAGATGGCCTTAAAGATGTCTGTTTCGGGTTGAAACGTGACCAACTGCGTGGTCATATAATCCCGAACTTTGATTGATTTCAGCATGAAGAGGCGTCCCTTTGTATTGGTTTTATCGGTGAAAGCCCTTACCGTTCACCCTAAGGCTGTTTTACGCCCTTACATAGGCCCAGTCAAGCAACCCCAGTCTTGCCGGTTTGCTAATTACACCGATGCCTATATCTGGGATAATCAAAACAAAGCGCGGTCGTCTCAACACCAGTCTCAAGACAGGTAGGGAGTTACATGTATCTTCGCAACGTCAGCACTCCACATCCAGCACCGGAAATCCAGGCTAGCTACTGGCTCAATACGCAACGACCACTATCACTCGCGGAAATGCGAGGTTTTGTCGTTGTTTTACATGCCTTTCAAATGCTGTGCCCGGGCTGTGTGGCCCACAGCATCCCGCAAATCAACGCTATCGACAGGATGTACAAAAACGACCCGCTTCGCGTGATTGGCCTGCATACTGTCTTCGAGCATCACGAAGTCATGGGCCCAGAGGCCCTGGAAGTGTTTGCACACGAGTACCGTCTCACCTTCCCGATTGGCGTCGATCAACCCGCCTTCAACAACCCCGTTCCCCTGACCATGCAGGCTTACCAGATGCAGGGAACGCCAACACTGGTTTTGATCGACAAACGGGGCAACCTGCGACTTAACCACTTCGGCCAGATCAGTGATATGGAGGTGGGGAATTTGCTCGGGCAGCTATTGATGGAGTAAGCATCTGCTCCAAACAGCTTATGGGATCAGAAATAAAAAAACCGGCACGAAGCCGGTTCTTTTGTGTATGGCGGTGGGCCAGGGATTCGAACCCCGGGAGCTGTTACACTCAACGGTTTTCAAGACCGCCGCTTTCGACCACTCAGCCAGCCCACCGAAGTGGTGTCGCATATTACCGGAACGGGCTTTAGAGTCAATACTCTTCCTTTGAATTTGGTTTTTTTCTTGGTTATGATCTGGTTTGCTTTGAAATAACGTACTCTGTTAGTCAGGAATACTTGAAACAGAGAACTTTGTACCAATTTACTACTCTTAAACCCTGATCCTATTAATTACGGAGTTTAGCTATGCCAACCAACTTAAATGCCATTACCTCGAGCAGGGAATCAGCTCTAGAGATCAATAAGGTATTGCGCAACACCTACAGCCTGCTGGCGATGACACTGCTGTTCAGCGCGGGCGTTGCCTATGTCAGCATGGCATTAAATCTGCCTCATCCCGGCCTGATTATTATGCTGGTAGGTTTTTATGGCCTGATGTTTGCCATTCATAAATTCCAGAACAGTGTCGTGGGTCTGCTGCTGACCTTTGCCTTCACAGGCTTCCTCGGCTATACCCTGGGCCCAATCCTCAGCCTCTACCTATCGCTCAATAATGGTGGCCAGCTGGTAGCAACTGCACTGGGCCTGACAGGGTTCACTTTCCTGGGCCTGTCTGCCTATGCATTGACCAGCCGCAAGGACTTCAGCTTCCTGGGCACCTTTATGGTTGCGGGCTTCTTCGTGCTGCTGGGCGCCATGGTCCTGGGCTTCTTCATGAATATTCCGGGCCTTCACCTGGCAATCTCAGCAGGCTTCGTGCTGTTCTCCTCTGCGGCCATCCTGATGCAGACCAGTGCAATTGTTAACGGCGGTGAACGCAACTACATCCTGGCAACAGTGACGCTGTACGTTTCCATCTACAACCTGTTCCTGAGCCTGCTGCACATCCTCGGCGCTTTCAGCGGCGACGACTGATCAGCAAGCCGGATAGCTGTTAGCAAAACCCCGCTTCACAGCCGTGCGGCGGGGTTTTTATTTTCAGCCCCAAAACCCATGAAAGCCTTGCCATGAAATATTCCCTTGCGATTTACGGTGCGCCTTACGCCAGCCAGGCTGCCGATACGGCCCTTAACTTTGCCAATGCAGCGCTATCGCGCGGGCACAAAATTTACCGGCTTTTCTTTTATCTGGATGGCGTTCACAACGCCTCCAACCTCGCCACCCCGCCCCAGGACGAAAACGATATTCCCGCACGCTGGCGTGAGTTCATCGAAGCGCACCAGATCGATGCAGTCGTCTGTATCGCAGCCGGTCTGCGCCGCGGCGTTCTGGACGAGGTGGAGCAGGCGCGTTATGAAAAAACCGGCAACAACCTGGGCAAGGGGTTCACCCTCTCGGGACTTGGACAGCTGGTTGATGCCGCCACCCACTCCGACCGCCTGATCAGTTTTGGGGCTTGAGCATGAGCCACGACAAATCCATCCTGATCGTCAACCGTAAGGCCCCCTATGGAAGCGCCTTCGCCAAGGAATCGCTGGACGTCGGATTAATTGCCGCCGCCTTCGGCCAGAAGCTCGGCATCCTGTTTATGGATGACGGAGTTTACCAGCTGCTCAAGCACCAGGACCCCAGCGAAATCCAGCAAAAAAACAGTTCGCAAACCCTGCCCATGCTGGAGATGTATGACGTCAAGGATATCTACGTGGAAGCCGAGTCGCTTCAGGCCCGCAACCTGGACGCAGCAGACCTGCTGATTCCCGTTGAGGTGATCAGCAGCCAGGCGATCTCTGAATTACTGGAGCAGCAGGACATCCTGCTGAACTTCTAATGATCCTGCACACCGTGAATAAATCGCCCTTCCAGGATAACAGCCTGGACTCCTGCCTGCGGGTTGCCCAACCCGACTGTGGCATCCTATTGATCGAAGACGCCGTCTATGCGGCAACGGAAACGGCTAACGGCCTGCTGACAGAACAGGTGTTATCGCTTCACAAACTGTATGCCCTGATACCCGATCTCAAGGCTCGCGGTTTACTGGAACGTGTAAAACCGGGCGTTGAGCTGGTTGATTATGACGGCTTCGTGCAGCTCACCGAACAATACGATACGGTACAAAGCTGGTATTAACCGATGTCTGGAATTGCCAAAGACAAGGAAGGCTACCTGAAAAACCTGGCTGACTGGTCGGTGCAGGCTGCCACAGAGATTGCGGATGCCGAGGGCATTCAGCTAACCGAGGAACACTGGGAAGTGATTCGCCTGTTACGGGACGTCCACCAGGAATTCCAGCACACACCCATCACGCGGGTTTTTGTAAAACTGATGGCCGAGCGCTTAGGCAAGGAAAAGGGCCGCAGTATTTACCTCCTGAAACTGTTCCCGGAAACCCCGATGCGCAAAGCCTGCAAAATTGCCGGCCTGCCCAAGCCGACCAACTGCCTGTAAGCGTCCCGGACACTAAAGCGGCTCGAATCTCTTGCCTTTACCGAGAAAATCCCCCATTCGGTGCGATTACCCCTTTGAATATCCAGAGAACATGGTATCATCCCGCGCCTTATTGCAAAGACGAACTCGCTCGGCCCAGCAGGTCTGCGTGCCACGAAAAAACCGTTCTCAGGCAAAACGAATCAATGCATCCGTAGCTCAGCTGGATAGAGTACTCGGCTACGAACCGAGCGGTCGGAGGTTCGAATCCTCCCGGATGCGCCACACAAAAAAGCCCGCATTTTGCGGGCTTTTTTTATGCCTCGACAATTAAAAAGGTTAGGGGCTGGTCGCTTTATCACCGGACGCCAGATACAGCCAGGTCTTCACCACCGTATCCGGATTCAGGGAAACGCTCTCAATACCCTCCTCCATTAACCACTTGGCCAAATCCGGGTGGTCCGAAGGCCCCTGCCCGCAGATACCGATATATTTCCCCTGCCGACGGCAGGCCTGGATGGCCAGGCTCAAAAGCTTTTTAACCGCTTCATCGCGTTCATCAAAGAGGTGCGCAATGATACCGGAGTCCCGATCCAGCCCCAGCGCCAGCTGCGTCATGTCATTGGAACCGATGGAAAAACCATCGAAATGTTCCAGGAACTGGTCGGCCAACAGCGCGTTGCTGGGAATTTCACACATCATAATGACACGCAACCCCTTCTCCCCCCGCCTGAGTCCGTTTCTTGCCAGGCAGTCAATCACTGCCTCCGCTTCTGAAACCGTACGGGTAAAGGGCACCATCACCTCCAGATTGGTGAGCCCCATCTCATCACGTACAAACTTAACGGCTTCGCACTCCAGCTTAAAGCAGTCTGAAAAATCCTCGGAAATGTAACGCGACGCCCCCCGGAAACCTAACATCGGATTTTCCTCTTCCGGTTCATAAAGCTCACCGGCCAGCAGGTTGGCGTATTCGTTGGATTTAAAATCCGAAAAACGCACGATCACCGGTTTCGGCGCAAACGCGGCGGTCAGCGTCGCGATTCCCTCGATCAGTTTCTGTCGATAGAAGTCCACGGGGCTATCGTATCCGGCCGCCAGCGCATCAACCTGCGCTTTTAACTCATCCGGCAGCGAAGCGTAATTGATCAGCGCCTTGGGATGCACGCCAATCGTACTGTTAATGACAAACTCCAAACGCGCCAGGCCAACCCCGGCATTGGGAATAAAGTGAAAATCAAAGGCACGATCCGGCGTTGCCACATTCATCATGATTTTAAAGGGCAGCGCAGGCATATTCTCCAGATTGGTCGTGCGCACCTCATAATCCAGCAAGCCCTCATAGATGGTGCCGGTATCGCCCTCAGCGCAAGAGACCGTTACCTGTGCGACCTCCGCCAGTTTTTTAGTCGCATCGCCGCATCCCACCACAGCCGGCACGCCCAGCTCCCGGGCAATAATGGCCGCATGGCAGGTACGTCCACCCCGGTCGGTGACAATGGCCGAAGCGCGTTTCATCACCGGTTCCCAGTCGGGATCCGTCATCTCGGTGACCAGGACATCCCCCTCGTTCACCTGGTCCATGTCCGCAAGATCCTGGACAATGCGTACCGGTCCACTGCCGATACGCTTGCCAATGGCACGCCCCTGCGCCAACACCGCGCCCTTTTCCTTCAACTCAAAACTTTGCAGCTGTACCGTAGACGCGCGACTTTGCACAGTTTCGGGCCGGGCCTGGACAATATAAAGCTTGCCGGTTTCACCGTCCTTGGCCCACTCAATATCCATCGGGCGCTGGTAATGTTGCTCAATAATCAACGCCTGTTTTGCTAATTCATGCACCTCCGCATCTGTCAGCGAAAAGCGTTGACGCGCCGGCTCCGGCACCGCAACCGTTTCAACCAGCGTTTCGGCATCCTGGGGGGCATACACCATCTTAATTGCCTTGCCCCCGAGGCTGCGTCGCAAAATCGCAGGCCGGTTCTCACGCAGCGATGGTTTGTAAACATAAAACTCATCAGGGTTAACCGCCCCCTGCACGACGGTTTCACCGAGACCGTAGGCAGAGGTCACGAACACCACCTCATCGAAACCCGATTCCGTATCCAGGGTAAACATGACACCGCTTGCGGCTGACTCACTGGCCACCATAATCTGCACCGAAGCCGACAGCGCCACCTCATTGTGGTCGAAGCCCTGGTGAACCCGGTAGGCAATAGCCCGGTCATTGAAAAGCGAGGCAAACACCGCTTTGATGGCCTTGAGCACCTGCTCGCGGCCCCTGACATTCAGGAAAGTTTCCTGTTGCCCCGCAAAAGAGGCATCGGGTAAATCCTCCGCAGTTGCCGAGGAACGGACTGCAACGGCCAATTGCTCATTACCGGCCTGCAATCTGGATAGAAATTCGGTGATCTGTTTTTCGAGTTCGGCTGGCAGGGGGGCATCAAGAATCCAGCGACGGATTTCATGGCCGGCTTCAGCCAGCGCATTCACATCCTCAACATCAAAGGACGCCAGCCGCGCCCGAATCTGTTCCGTCAAACCGTTTGCCGCTAAAAAGTCACGGTAGGCCTCGGCAGTGGTTGCGAACCCGGTTGGCACCGAAACGCCTAACGCACTGAGGTTGCTGATCATTTCACCCAGCGAGGCATTTTTACCACCGACACGCCCCACATCCTCAATCCCTACCTGCTCAAGAGAAACCACCCAATCGCTCACACTCGCCCCCTAAAGACTTTTCAACATCCCTTGTTAAGCATAGCTAAAACACTCGGCCTTGACTGCTTTACGCCCTATAAATTCATCTTTGCTGTGATTGTCCCGGCCGTCTATGATGTGCGTATGACGTCAAAAGTGGACATTCGATGAAACGCCGGGTTTATTTCATCTCCGACGGGACTGCTATCACCGCTGAAACGCTCGGTAAAAGCCTGCTGACCCAGTTCGAACAGGTGAGTTTTGAATTCACCACCCTGCCCTATATCAACAGCGCCGAACAGGTGGCAACCACACTTCAACTGATCGAAGCCGACAATGCCCGGCAAGATACCCTGCCCATTGTCATCGTTACTCTTGTAGACCCGGAACTGCGCAAACAAATCCAGCAGTGCAACGCCTTTGTCGTGGATATTTTTTCCGCGTTCCTGGCCCCATTGGAAAAGGAACTTCGTTCACCCTCTGTTTCCAAAGCGGGGAAACAACGGCACATCGACCAAAATCACCACTATTCAAACCGTATCGACGCCGTTCACTTTGCCATCAATAACGATGACGGCGCTTCAACCCGTGAATACGACGAGGCCGACATTATCCTTGTCGGTGTCTCACGCTGCGGCAAAACACCCACCTGTCTTTATCTCGCCTTACAATTTGGAATTCGCGCCGCCAATTACCCGCTCACCGAAGAGGATCTGGATGGCTTTGAACTACCCGCACAGCTTAAGGCTTACCGCCAAAAGCTCTACGGCCTCAGTATCAGCCCGCAACGTCTGCAGGGCATCCGCCAGGCTAGGCGCGCCGATAGCCGATACGCATCAATGGCCCAATGCCAGCGAGAAGTCCGCCAGGCAGAGGCCATTTTCAGGAAAGCCGGCATCCCTTTTATCGATACCACCCGTGCATCTGTTGAAGAAATCGCCACACGCGTTATGAACGCAGCCGGTTTACGCCGAGAATAGACGTCCCGGCTTTTTTTCCAGGCGGGGATCGTTCCATTCATAAACAAATCCAATAGAATACCCCACCGGATTCATAATGCGCTGGATGTTAGCTGACGGATGATTTTTGCCCCCGACTTTTTCCCAACCTGGCTGGTAGCCCTGTGCTCACTGATAGCTGCGATTGGCTTTATCGCAGCCCTGATCAAAGCGCCCTGGCACTTGATTACCAAACACAGCGAACGCCAGCATTTGGTGTTTGGCGCCAGCATCCTGCTGGGTCTGTTCTGGTTGTTACGGATCGAGGCACTGGAAGTGCTGACTTTTCACCCGCTGGTAATGACGGCCGTCACGCTGATGGTTGGCTGGCATTTTGCCATGCTGGCAGGCGCCATTGGCCAGTTAGTACTGCTCCTTGCCGGTTTCGATCACTGGAGCATGTTTGGCGTCAACTACCTGGTCACCACCATCATTCCCGCGACCATCAGTTACGGCATCGTGCTGTTCAGCCAGCGCATCCCCCTAAAAAACCTCTTTGTGTTCCTATTTGGCGCCGGTTTCCTTGGCGCAGGCATCTGCTCGGCCGCCGTGGCGCTGACAACTCTTGGACTGCTTTTAGTTGCCGGTTACGACCTGTCCATCCAGGAAATTGCTCGCGAAGCACCGATCCTGTTTATCCTGATGTTCCCTGAAGGCTTCATTAACGGCACCATTGTGACCGCGATCACTGTGTTCAAGCCTCACCTGGTAAAAACCTTCAATGAAGACTTTTACTTAGGGGACTCCGATAAAAAACCCTGATTATTCATCACTGAAATACGCCGGGAAGTGCATTTCCGGCGACGCCTCTGCAACGCTTCCGTTTGTATATGATCGTAAGCAGTGACTGACCCACATCGGTCAGCGCCTCCTCCAGCAATAGATAAAATCTATCGCATCAATAGAAACAAACAATTTTACCAATTGATACGCCCGCTCAATACTTGTCCATACAGGTCTAACAGGCCCGTCAACATGTAACCACCCAGGCCAGGAGGCAGTCTTATGACTCAAAACAAATGCCCTGTGATGCACGGAGGCGCCACAGCAAACGACATATCGAACATGGAATGGTGGCCGAAGTCACTTAACCTCGACATTCTTCACCAGCAAGACACCAAGACCAACCCGATGGGCAAGAATTTCAACTACCGGGAAGAGGTTAAGAAGCTCGATGTAGCCGCGCTCAAAAACGACCTGCATGCCCTGATGACCGACAGCCAGGACTGGTGGCCAGCCGATTGGGGCCACTACGGCGGCTTGATGATCCGCATGTCCTGGCACGCCGCCGGCACCTACCGTATCGCCGATGGTCGCGGCGGTGCCGGAACCGGCAACCAGCGCTTTGCACCCATCAATTCCTGGCCGGATAATGTAAACCTCGACAAGGCACGCCGTTTGCTTTGGCCAATCAAGAAAAAATACGGTAACAAGCTCAGCTGGGCCGACCTGATTGCCTATGCGGGCACCATCGCTTATGAATCCATGGGCCTGAAGACCTTCGGTTTCGCCTTTGGGCGCGAGGATATCTGGCATCCAGAAAAGGACACCTACTGGGGGTCAGAGAAGGAATGGCTCGCTCCCAGCGACAACCCCAACAGCCGTTACTCCGGTGAGCGGGACCTGGAGAATCCGCTGGCCGCCGTGATGATGGGGCTGATTTACGTTAACCCGGAGGGCGTGGACGGCAACCCGGACCCACTCAAGACCGCTCAGGATGTACGCGTAACCTTTGCCCGGATGGCCATGGATGACGAAGAGACCGTTGCGCTCACCGCAGGTGGGCACACGGTGGGCAAATGCCACGGCAACGGAGATGCAGCCTTGCTCGGCCCCGAACCCGAGGCCGCTGCAATTGAAGACCAGGGCTTAGGCTGGCATAACAAAACCACGCGCGGCATCGGCCGCGATACGGTTACGAGCGGCATTGAGGGCGCCTGGACCACCCACCCCACCCAGTGGGACAACGGTTACTTTCAGCTGCTGCTAAACCACGACTGGGAGCTGAAGAAAAGCCCGGCCGGCGCCTGGCAGTGGGAACCCATCAACATTAAGGAAGAGGATAAACCCGTCGACGTCGAAGATCCCACAATCCGTTATAACCCGATTATGACCGATGCCGACATGGCCATGAAAATGGATCCCGAATACCGGAAAATCGCCGAACGCTTCTACCAGGATCCGGCGTATTTTTCCGACGTATTCGCACGGGCATGGTTTAAGCTTACGCACCGCGATATGGGACCCAAAGCTCGTTATATCGGCCCGGACGTCCCTCAGGAGGACTTGCTTTGGCAGGACCCGGTTCCCGCCGGAAACAACGACTACGCCGTCGATGCAGTAAAAGCCAAAATCGCCGCCAGCGGTCTCAGCATTAATGAGCGGGTCTCAACGGCCTGGGACAGTGCCAGAACCTTCCGTGGCTCAGACAAGCGCGGCGGTGCCAACGGCGCACGCATTCACCTGGCGCCCCAGAAGGACTGGGAGGGTAACGAACCTGCCCGCCTGAATAAGGTACTGGCCGTACTGGAACCGATTGCCCACGAAAGCGGCGCCAGCCTGGCAGACGTGATCGTGCTGGCCGGTAACCTTGGCATTGAACAGGCGGCTAAAGCAGCCGGTTTTGACGTCAATGTACCTTTCTCGCCCGGCCGTGGCGATGCGACGCAAGAAATGACCGACGCCGCCTCATTTGATGTGCTGGAACCCATTCACGACGGCTATCGCAACTGGCTCAAGAAGGATTATGTTGTCAGCGCCGAAGAATTGATGCTTGATCGCACACAGCTGCTGGGACTGACCGCACATGAAATGACGGTTCTGGTCGGCGGTATGCGTATGCTTGGCACCAACCATGGCGGCACCAAACACGGTGTATTCACCGCGCGTGAAGGTGTGCTCAGCAACGATTTCTTCGTTAACTTGACGGACATGGGCAATACCTGGAAACCGGCAGGCAGCAACCTGTACGAAATTCGCGATCGCAAGACGGATACGCTCAAGTGGACAGCCACCCGGGTGGATATTGTCTTCGGCTCCAACGCCATCCTTCGCGCCTATGCCGAAGTTTATGCGCAGGACGACAACCAGGAAAAATTTGTGCACGACTTCGTAGCAGCCTGGACCAAGGTCATGAACGCAGACCGCTTCGATCTGGCTTGATTCCCTCCCCCACACCGTTCAATGGAGCGGTGTGGGCTTCTAAAAAGTAGCTATACCTCTGAGAAGAGCGCCTGAGGTCCCAATAATCAGTGTCTGCAGTTATAAAGCGCCCATCAAATAACCTGACAAAATATGCCTCCCGATGAACGACCTAAGGAATATTTAGAGATTTGCATGGCAATAGACAGGAAAGAAATAGGCATCTAAGGTAAACCGCCGATTCATCCATTGGATGAACACCTACAAGAAGCCAGCACTAAATCGCTATGCCTGTGTTGATGGAACATTATTAAATCTCAATACATCGGCATAACGCTTGGGATTGAGGCAAAAGCAAAATACGGCCGTTGTTAGAACAAACATAAGGTGCATTAACCACCCACTTTGAAAGCTGCCAGTCCAGTCATGGAATATCGCAATCAACCATGGAGGAAATGCCGCAATCAAAAATCCCCCGCCCTGCATGATAGCCGCAAGGGTTCCAGCTTGTACCGGGTCAGGTATATGATCAAGCGCAATCATCAATCCAAGCGCAAAACTGCCGCCAAGCCCTGCACCACAAACGCCTGCCCATACCTCGGGATAACTCGCAGGCATAAACGCTAAACCGAAAAATCCGGCTGCCTGCAGCATCAGCGTTAGCCAAAACCAAGGCCGCCGATCAATTCTGTGCCGCGCTAAAATTGGAATCCCGATTGCACAGCTCGCTTGGCAAAAAGTCAAAATGACAATTAAGCCTGCAGCATCCCCAGTGCTCCACCCCTGACTTCGATAATAAGGTGCAAGCCAGGCAATTATGGAAGTGTACCCTCCGTTAATCAGTCCAAATACGCCCATTAATGTCCAACTTCTTGGGCAACGTAGCAGCCTAAGAACCAGCCTTGTTTCCGGCCTGATGGCAGGAGTGCCGGGAAGGAGTCGGAATGCTCCTGCAAGGGTGATCAAGGCAGGCAGAGCGAGCCAGGCCAAGGCCTGTCGCCAGCTATATCCAAAATCTACCAGGAGGGGGATGACATGAGCGCCGAAAGCTCCGCCGGCCATAAGGGAACCCGAATAAAGGCCGGTCAATAACGGAATACAGTTTGAAAATTTCTCTTTAATAATGCCGGGTATCGCAGATTGAATAAAAGCAACGCCTGCACCACAAATCGCAGTCGTCACAATTAACGTCATGCCATTGACAGCCAACAGTTTCAATGCAGAGCCTAAAGCCAGTAGCGTCAAAGCGCTCAGCAGGCCGCGACGTGTTCCCAAAACCGCCTGAATGCCTGGCGCGATAAATGCCCCGATTCCCATCAGAATCATCGGTACTAATGTCAGCAGAGAGACTGCGCCATAGGACATTACCAAGTCATCGATGATATCGACAATCATTGGACCTGGCGCTACCAGGAAAGGCCTCAGGTTGAGACCGATCAAAATAATTAAAACAAACAATCCGTAATTGGGCTGGGATACAGCCGCTTGCTTTCCCATCATCGTCTAATTGCTAAGGCGTGGCTGATGAATGCTTATGCCACAATTCGTAGAGGTGCGGGGTGTTTTCCGTTTCCGGAGGGCAGTGTTCAATGAATGCCCAGCTTTGCTGTTCAAGTGGAAGAGACAGCTCACTCGAAACATCGGCAGTCGAGAGTCCGAAGGGCTCGGCCTGGTCATTTGAGTAGGCAAATATGATCTTCTTAACTCCAGCCAGCCGCATGGCTGCAAGACACATAGGACAGGGTTGCCCACTTGCATAGACCGTGCATTCATCAAGGCGTGTGGTCTGAAGCACTTTTCCTGCCTCGCGCAATGCCAAGAGTTCCGCATGAGCGGTGGGGTCGCTGTCTTGCCGGATTCGATTGACACCGCTAGCAATGATTACACTGTTTTTAACAACAACCGCACCAAAGGGCCGTCCGCCCTGTTTGACATTCTCAACGGCGAGCGCGAGCGCCTGATTAAGGAATTCTTGGTTGTGTGTCACTTTGGATTTTTCCGGAAAACCTGATTCGCTTTAACGATTTTAAAACCCGGGCGTATCAAGGAGCGGTGCTTGAAAGTAAGTTCGCAAATATAGTCGCTTCGAAATACATTATGAAATTAAATGTTTTCATAGGAAGTAGTAATATTCTGAATATTAGAGACCTTAGTCATGGTGATTTACCGGAAACATCACCGTATTTGACAGTTTGAGCTTCTCTCTGAATAGCACGGAGAGACACAAAGGCATTCACCTTATTTAACAAAAATGATGTCACGTTTTTCAGTGCTGGGATTAAAGGAATGATTGAATCAAAACTGCTGCGGGCTTTCGTAACAACTGCTGATGCGGGAAGTTTTTCTTTAGCGGCCGACCGATTACATATCACGCAATCCACAATCAGCCAGCAGATAGCCCGTTTGGAAGAAGTTGTTGGCCGCGAACTGTTCAATCGGTCGACTCGACCTATTCAGCTCACCAGTACGGGCGAAAAGCTCATTGGCTATGCGCGGCGCATTTTAATGCTGCAAAGCGAGGCAGAAACATTACTCGCAGATCCGGCGGGTACGGCATCAATTCGGATCGGAATGCCTGACGATATTGTCACGTCGGAAATAACATCCGTTTTTGCGAATTTTGTAAAACAGCATCAAGCGTTGCGATTAGATGTGACGACAGGACTTAGTAGCGACCTTATCAAGCGATACCGGGAAAACGATCTTGACCTTGTTGTAGTAAAAGAGGCAACTCCCGGGGCCGATCACCGTGCAACCTTTCCTGAACCTATCGCCTGGTATGAAGCAGCAAAACTGCCCGTTGAATGGTCAGAGCCTTTTCCTTTAGTGACATTTCCACCAGGCGGCTTGTATCGTAGCTCAATGTTCGATCGAATCGATAAGGCGCACAAACGTTGGTATGTGGCATTTTCAAGCGGCAGCCTCAACAGCATTATCGCAGCTGTTGAGGCCGGCCTTGGACTGTCACTTCTTCCGGTAGGCGCTGTTAAAGGTCGACAAATACGCTTATTTGCAGGCTTTCCCGTTGAACCGCCCATGGCTGTTTCGCTTTATGCCTGGGAAGGTAAAGGTATTGTCGGTGAACTTGCCAAAGAAATTGTTAGCGTTCTTAAAGCCAGGTATGAAAGCATTTGATCAATGAGCCGGCATTTGTAATAACCCGCCGCATAACATGCCATGCCGGCTGAATAACGGCGTTAACCCCGCGCATCGCACAAAGACTCATCCCACTTTAACGCTGGCAGGCTTGGCAGTTATTTCCCAGATTCATCATTCTTAAACCAAAACGTCAAACGACTGACATAATCCACCGTTATGTTCGCAGTAACGAATCAATACGGTGAAACAAAATGGATATTTCCAATGTCACCTTTGACGAGCTGACCATCGGTCAGCAGGCCAACCTGAGCCGTAGCCTGACCGAAGAAGATATCGAGCTGTTTGCGGTCGTATCGGGAGACGTGAATCCCGCCCACCTGGATAAGGATTACGCCAAAAACAGCCTTTTCCACAGCATTATCGGACACGGCTTTTGGTCCGGCTCGCTGCTTTCCACCCTGCTGGGTACGGAGCTGCCCGGCCCCGGAACCATTTACCTGAGCCAGAATATGCGCTTCCTGGCACCCGTTAAGGTCGGCGACCAGGTCACGGCGCGCGTTACCTGCATCGAAAAAATTCACGATAAACAGCATGCCATTTTTCAGTGTGAAGTTCATAACGCTGACGGCCAGCATATCCTTTCCGGCGAAGCCAAGGTCCTGGTCCCGGTCGAAAAGGTCAGGCTTGAACGCCCCAACCTGCCGCTCGTCACACTGCATCGCCGGCAGCAATTCAAACGACTCAAGGAGCAATGCCGCCAGCTTGCTCCGGCAAAAGCGGCGGTTGTTCATCCCGTTACGCCTTTGTCCCTGAGCGGAGCGGTACAAAGCTGTAAAGAAGGTCTGATCACGCCAGTGCTGATTGGTCCGGCAGAGAAAATCAGGGCAGCGGCTGAACTGGCCGAAGTGGATCTATCCCCCTACGAGCTGATTGATGTGCCACACAGCCATGCCGCCGCGGAAAAAGCAGTTGCCATGGCCAGGGACAAACAGGTCGATATGCTGATGAAGGGCAATTTAGGCACCCAGGAGCTGTTGTCCGCTGTACTGAGAAAAGACTCCGGGTTACGCCGTGAAAGGCGAATGAGCCACTGTTATATCCTGTTCACCGAGGGCCGGAAAAACCCGATGCTGGTGACCGATGCAGCCCTGAATATTGCTCCGAACCTGATGGAAAAGGCGGATATCTGCCAAAATGCCATCGAGCTGGCCCTTTCCCTGGGCATAACCGAACCCAAGGTTGCCGCCCTGGCCGGGGTTGAGAAAATCAACCCCAGCATGCAGGCAACGATTGACGCAGCCTGCCTGGCAAAAATGTCACAACGCGGCCAAATCACCGGAGGCTGGGTAGACGGTCCCATGGCCTTTGATATTGCCGTCAGCATCACAGCAGCCTTCGAAAAGGGAATCCAATCCGATGTTGCCGGCAAAGCGGACATCTTTCTGGTTCCCAACCTTGAAGCCGGTAATATGCTGGCCAAGCAGCTGATATTTCAGGGTAATGCCGAAGCCGCCGGAGTCATCCTGGGGGCAGGCGTTCCCATTGTGCTCACCAGCCGCTCGGACAGCGTGGAAACCCGTGTGGCCTCAGCAACCGTTGCCCGGTTACATGCCGAGAACGGCAAGAAACTGAGCAAGATTGCGCTATGAAGGCCCCGCTGATCATCGCCTGTAACAGCGGTTCATCCTCCTGCAAACTGGCAATTTACCAAGTACGTGCCGGAACCCCTCTGGGCATCGGCCGGCTGTACCTTCACTGGCAGAGCAACAATAACCGATTCGACAAGGTTGAACAGGACCTGCCCGCCGACTTTAGCGACCTGCCTGTGCTTGAGCACCGGGAGGACCTGCCGGGCTGGCTTTCCCATGTGGCCCACCTGGCCCATAACAACCACAGCCAGCTGGTTCTGGTTCACAGGGTCGTTCATGGTGGCGCGGACTACCACAGGCCCCTACTGGCCACAAAAAAAATTATTAAAGCCCTGCGCAAACTCTCGCCGCTCGCGCCCCTACACCAACCTGCCTGCCTAGAACTGATCGACCTGATTCGGACGCAACTGCCCGAAGTGAAGCAGGTCCTCTGTTTCGATACCGCGTTTCATCACCACACCGCGCCCTTGCAACAGTTATTGCCCCTTCCCCAGCACCTAACCAATATGGGGTTAAGACGTTATGGCTTTCATGGCTTAAGTTATGAATACCTGACAACGCGTCTGCAGGAACAGCATCCCGAATGGGCCCCAAAAAAACAGGTCTATGCCCATTTGGGCAGTGGTGCTTCGGTTTGTGCAATCAAGGACTGGACCTCTGTGGATTCCTCCATGGGATTCACCGCTCTGGACGGCCTGCCCATGGCGACGCGCCCTGGCGCTATCGATCCGGGCGCCTTGCTGTTCCTGATGGACCAGGGTTACAGTGCGCGCGATCTTGAAAAACTGCTGTACCGAAAATCCGGTTTGCTCGGCATTTCCGGTTTGTCCTCGGACATCCGCATGCTTTTGGATCATAAATCCGAACGCGCCGCCCTGGCGGTTGATTATTTTTGCTGGAAAACGGCGCAAAACATCGCCCAGATGTGCGTCACCCTCGGCGGCCTGGATGTACTGGTATTCAGTGGCGGCATTGGCGAAAACCAGCCCAGGATTATTAAAAAAATCTGCGGTCAACTGGCCTTTCTGGGCGTTCCAGAAATGAGTGATGCCCCCCTCAACAAGGAGCTGAATTATCTGTCAGCGCCCAGCGCCGACACTCATGTGCTTTCGATCAAAACCAACGAAGAGCTGATGATGGTTCGTCACTGTCATAAATTACTCAAGGAACCCGTTTCATGTTAGCCGATAAAAAAGGGTTGGTTATAGGCGTCGCCAATGAACAGAGCATTGCCTACGGCTGTGCCCGACAAATGGCCAGAGCCGGAGCGACTCTCACCTTGTCCTATGGCCACCCCAAAGCCCTGCCCTATGTCGCCCCCATTACCCGGGAGGTGACCCGTTTTGAGCCTGTATTTGCCGACCTTTCCCGGGACGAAGACATTGACCGGCTGCTGGATCAGGCGGCGACCGCTATGGGCGGCTTGGACTTTCTCATCCATTCCGTTGCCTTTGCGCCGCTGGAGGATCTTCACCATGAAGTGCTGCAGTGTTCCCGCAGCGGCTTCCTGACGGCCATGGATATCAGCTGTTATTCACTGATTGCCTGCGCAAACCGCGCCAGCCAATACCTGAACAGTGGCGGCAGCCTGTGCGCCATGAGCTATTACGGCGCCGAAAAATACGTCGAAAACTATAACCTCATGGGGCCCGTCAAAGCCGCGCTGGAGCATACGGTTCGTTACCTTTCCCATGACCTCGGCCCGGCCAACATCCGGATTAATGCCATCTCCCCCGGCCCTATAAAAACCCGGGCGGCCAGCGGCATCCATGAGTTTTCCAATCTGTTGGAAAATGCCCACGCTCGCGCTCCGATCAAGCACGACCCTAATATCGATGAAGTCGGTTCGGTTGCCGCTTTTCTTTGCAGCGATCATGCGGCCAGCATCACCGGTGAGATTATCCATGTGGACAGCGGCTACCACGTGATGGGGTAACGCAGCCCGTTTGGCAGAATCAGCCAGCCTCTTGCATCACCAGTTAGTATTGGCAGAGGTTATTTTGGTAAAATCGTACCGTTAAATTCCTAAAGCGAACAAGGAGGCACACCATGTCTGACACTTGGGAGCTACACGGTACTGAATTCAGTAACTGCAATTGCGATTGGGGTTGTCCCTGTCAATTTAACGCACCCTCCACCTACGGCCACTGTGAATTTACCTCCGGCGGTCAGGTGACGCGCGGCCATTTTAACGGTATATCGCTTGATGGTCTGAAGTGGGCAACGGTCGGTGCCTGGCCCGGCGAGATCGCCGAGGGTAATGGCCGCCTGCAAATGATCATTGACGAGCAGGCGTCAGCCGAGCAGCGTGAATCGCTACGAAAAATCCTTTATGGCGAAGCGACTGAACCAGGCGCAACCCATTTCAATATCTTTGCCAGCATGAGCTCGGAGCTGCTGGAGCCGCTTTATTTACCGATCGACTATGCCATTGATATTGCTGCGCGCACCGCCCATATCCGGGTGCCCGGCATTATGGAGGTGACCGGAAGCCCGATCATTGACGAGTTCAGCGGCGAGCCGTTTCACGTCGGCATTAACCGCCCCAAGGGCAGTTTCGAGTATACCTATGCGGAAATCGGCACAGCTTCATCGACAACATGGGGTGAAATCCTCATGGAACTCGAAAACAGTTATGGCCAGTTTAATGAATTGCACCTGAGCCAGAGCGGAATCATCGGCGGCTGATCCCGGAGAAAACGCCGATGCGCGCTTCTTCAATACCGTTCAGGTTACGGGTGTGGGACAGGATTGCTATCTACTTAGCACTGGGCAGCATTACCCTTCTTGCCTGGTGGTACCTGATCGCCATGACTGCCGACATGGCCGCGATGGATATGCCACAGCAAATGCCGCCATCAACCGCTGCCTGGACATTGCGGAACACCATCATGATGTTCCTGATGTGGAGCATCATGATGGTGGGCATGATGCTCCCCTCAGCCATTCGAACCCTGATGATTTATGCACGCATCGTGCGTCAAACCGGTCTTTCCCCACTGCTGGCAACCCTCCTGTTTTTAGCGGGTTATTTATTGATGTGGACCGTTTTCAGCCTGTTCGCAACGCTGTTGCAGGGCTTATTTAACCAGCAGATGCTGGTCTCCGATAGCATGGTCTCCACCAGCAACGCGCTCACGGCAACACTCTTTATGGTCGCCGGCATTTACCAGCTGACCCCGCTTAAACAGTCCTGTCTGAAGCACTGCCAATCACCCGTTGCTTACCTAAGCCAGCACTTTCGCAGGGGCTATACGGGCGCGCTACGAATGGGATTGCACCATGGTCTTTATTGCCTGGGCTGTTGCTGGCTCCTGATGGGGCTGTTGTTTGTCGCCGGCGTTATGAACCTGCTATGGATTCTTGCCCTTACCTTGTTTGTACTGATCGAAAAACTATTACCTAGCAATCCATACACTCGCTTGCTTCCCGCTGTTTTGATGCTGCTCTGTGGGTTTTATTTCTTAATTAATGCCCTTTAAACCCTTCACTTGATCCAACTCAATTTACTGCAAATGCAAATCGTTATTATTTATGATAAATAATTATGACGAATTGAGGGCATTGTGAAGGACGCTAAATATTTCGACCCAAGCCAGCGAATTCCTTTAAAAGACGTCAGCGTCGATCGCCAATCCACCGTGAAGCAGCTGGAACGCTTTTTTGTGCAGAATAAACAACGCCTGATATGGGTACACAGCGTTATGTTTATTGCCTTTATCTCCCTGATCTTTTTACCCCTGTTCCTCTCAGAACCCTCCGAACAAGCCGGAGCGCTTGATCACTTTACCCGTTTTGCCAACTACGTCATGTGGGGCCTGTGGTTCCCGCTGGTACTGCTGTCAGTGGTTTTTAGCGGGCGTAGCTGGTGTGGCCTGCTCTGCCCGATGGGCGCCGCTTCAGAATGGGCAAACACAAAAGGGCCTCAGCTAGCGATCCCGCGCTGGCTCCGCTGGGAAGGAACACCCATCGTCAGTTTCCTGCTGGTTACAACGCTCGGCCAGACGCTCGGCGTCCGCGATCATCCGGAAGCCATGGCACTGGTTTTCGGCGGAACCCTGGCGCTAGCCATCGTCGTTGGTTTTCTATTTGGCCGAAACAAGCGGGCCTGGTGTCGCCATGCCTGCCCGATTGGCCTGCTATTAGGCGTTTTCTCACGAATCGGTGCCGTACAGTTCAAACCCAAGCGCCCTAAGCAGGGATCGGAAGGTTATACGGAAAAGGGCATTTGCCCCACCCTGATCGACATTCCGCGCAAACAGGAATCACGACACTGTATCGAATGCTTCCGCTGTGTAAATCCAAAGGCCAAAGGCGGACTATCTCTGACCCTACGACGCCCGGGATTGGAAATTGAAAACATCCGCGATCACAACCCCAACAACGCAGAAATCTGGTTTCTGTTTCTGGGTATTGGCAGCGCGCTGGGCGGATTTCTCTGGCTGGTGCTGGACCTCTATCAACAGTGGCGCCTTGCGGTAGCAGGCTGGTTTATCGACCACGAACTCTATTGGATTGGTGATGCCGGCCCCTGGTGGTTAATGAGTGTTCATCCGGAGCGCCGGGAGGTTTTTACCTGGTTGGACTTCATCATGATCACAGGCTTTATGAGCCTGTGCGCTGTTGCCCTGGCAGCACTGCTGTGGAGCACAACGGCTCTTAGCGCCTGGCTGGCCGGGAGTCTCACAAGAGCGACAAGCGACAGGCGCTCGCTACGCGTGCG
This sequence comes from Pseudomonadales bacterium, assembly GCA_041395865.1. Classification (GTDB taxonomy): domain Bacteria; phylum Pseudomonadota; class Gammaproteobacteria; order Pseudomonadales; family IMCC2047; genus IMCC2047. The sequence goes on along the minus strand of JAWKZQ010000003.1, from coordinate 29,953 downwards.
TATGATCGAACTGGGCTATCAGTACGCGCCCGTTGCCCTGGTTTGCCTTGTACTTGGCCTGGGCGCCGCGCTCTTCGAGCCCCTTCGCCTGCTGGGTTTTAACAACGAAGCCATTGGCTGGGTTAAAGGCGGCTTTTTCACGATCAGCCTGCTATGGAGCATTTTTCTGGGTTATCGCATTCTCCGGCGCCAGGGCGTTCCTGCCCGCTGGTGCTGGCTAGCTCTGGTTCCAGGCGTCACCGGCAGCCTGCTCATTGCCATCATCTGGTGGCTGGCGCTCTTCGGTTAACCGCCTGGAGGAATCAAAAACCGTCACGACGCTTTACATTTTATTGATAATCATTATCATTCACAAACCATGGAGAAAAACCATGCATTTTTGCAAAATAAACCGTTCGTATAAAAAACTGAAAGAGGCCCATAACGGAAAATTAACCAACCCATTGATGGCTTCCCTGCTTTTGGCCGCCGGCATGTTAGCAACACCTGTACAGGCCAGCGATGTTGAGATTGGCGTTGTTGAAAGGCATGGTATGGAAATCGCCGCCGTTTACATTCAGCCGGTTACCATGGATCCCAGCATGCCGGGCATGGGCGAAGCCGATATCCACCTCGAGGCAGATATCAAGGCGTTGGCCGACAATCCAAATGGCTTCCCGGAAGGAACCTGGATTCCGTACCTGACCATCAGCTACACCATTACCAAGCAGGGTTCTGACTGGCGTACACAGGGGACATTTATGCCAATGGTTGCATCCGACGGCCCCCATTATGCACAAAACATAAAGCTCAATGGTGCCGGGCGGTACAAACTCAGCTATCACATTGATCCACCCATGCGAGCAGGATTTTTCCGCCACACCGATAGGGAAAGCGGTGTAAATCCCTGGTGGAGTCCCATTGATCTGGAGTGGGATTTTGTTTTTGCAGGTTACGGGAAAAAAGGCGGGTATTAATTCCCGGTTACCTGCTTCAGAAGGGCAAGGTATCACTTTGCCCTTATATGGGACGGCTGAAACAGACACAAATAACCATAACAACGTTTAGGGACAAAGAATGAAAAACACCTTCTCACTAAAAACCCGGCTGGTCACGGCCTCATTACTGACCGCCGCGGCCAGCCAGCCGGCCTTTGCCAGCGGCGAAAACGGCGAGTTTTTCGGCAACCTCCGGTTGGGCTACATCAGCGCTGAAGACGACACCGGCATCCGCGCGAAAAGTTCGGCGATCGGGGGCAAGTTCGGTTACCTTTCCCCGCAGTGGAACGGCCTGTCTGCGGGCGCAACCGTCTATGCCACCGAAGACCTGGGTCAAGATGACGAAGGCAGTTTTTTCGGCGCCGACGGCGATGGCTACGCCATTCTGGGCGAAGCTTACCTGCAGGCCCATGTCGGCAATAACGTAATCAAAGGCGGCCGTTTTGAATACGATTCCCCCTTCGCCGACACCGACGATATTCGCATGGTGCCCAATACCTTCCAGGGTGCCGTCTTCACCAACACCAGCTTAGCCGACACAACCCTTCAGGTTGCTCACCTGAGAAAATGGGCCGGCGTCGATACCGACGAGCCGGAAGAATTCAGGCACCTGAACGACGATGAGGGTGTAAACCTGATCGGAGCGGTCTACGAGGGCTTTGAGGCGCTGAGCCTGCAGGCCTGGTATTACGACGCCGATGAGCTGGCCCAGCTTTCCTATTTTGAAGCCGTCTACAGCGGCGAATATTTCGAGTTCGGCGCGCAGTTCAGCGCACAGAACGACGACACATCGGACAACTCCGGCACGGACGGTGATATTTACGGTATCTTTGCCAGCGTTAACATCAGCGACTTCACGCTGGCCGCTGCCTATAACGAGGTCGATGGCACCGCAACTGACGGCTTTGGCGGCGGCCCTTTCTACACCTCCGCCGATGAGCTCACCATTGCGGAAGTTGAGGACCAGGACGCCTTCGCAGCCGGTCTTGAATATACCGGCATCGAAGGCCTGACCCTGGGCATCCTGAACGTTAATTTTGGTGAAGGCGAAGACGAAACCGAGGTCCGGCCGGTAAAAGCGTTAAAATTAGCCGCATTAAATGTAACCTGTTGTATTTAAAGCATTAATCAACAAAAAGCTCAAACGTCATGGGCTTGACCTGTCTGGTCAGATCCAGCTCAAAACTACCCAGCCTACCCAAATGCTCAGTATGGTACGGCGAGAATGCGGCCATGTGGTCGCGAGTGATATTGTGCCCTTCCGACTTCAATTGATTAAACACCTCGGTCATCGCATTGACGTTGTATAGGATCGCGAAGTTGGCCAACAAATGATTATATTTCACGATTTTGCTTTGTTCGTGTTTTAAGTTTGCGGGAATTTTGCCGCCATTAGCAAAAAACAACCACCGAGCAAACTCGTTGAACTCCTCACTCTTACATGTCGCTGCCTGGATTGTTTTGCGTAGATCAACGTCGGTAATATATTCCAGCAAAAACATCGTTCTGACCACTCGCCCTAGTTCTCGGAACGCAAAGTACAGTTTGTTTTTTCGGTTCTTGGTGCCGAACCGGCGCAGGATTGTCGAGGCGGTGATTTTCCCAGCTTTAACTGACATGGCCGTTCGCATCATATCCGCATAGTGCTTTTCAATGAGATCCCACTTGATTGGCTCTTTGAATAAGGACTGAATATGATCAAGCACCATGGCGCGGTCAGGCTTGTAGAAACTGAGATCTTTAATATTTCGGATGCGCGGCATAAGCTTGATGCCCAGCAGGTATGCCAGACCAAACACCGGTGTAGATTGCGCTTGTGTATCCCCGTGAACGGTGTCTGGATTGAAATCAGATTCGTCGTTGAGTAGACCGTCCAGGATATAAATGGCCTCGTAGACACCACAGGGAATAAACCTGCTGAACAATGCAATATAGGTGTCCGAGACGTGGTAATAGGCAATACCTCCATAGCTGCCATACCGAATATGGTATTCAGATAGCAAATTATCTTCGTAAAGATCCCAAAGTTTTCCATCAGCGGACACACTGTTGCCTGACCCCCAACACTCAATGAGCCGGTATTTCTTATACTCGCTATTGATCTTCGCAATAGCTTTATCGAGACGGGCTTCCGTCGTGCGTTTTAAGTTCAGCCAGGCGACTTGCTTGCGAGAAACGCCCTGCACAGATCGCACGGTTTCGGTGGGGCCAATGTTGGTACCGTAACAAAATATGGTCAGAACAAAACGTAACTCCGGATCGCTGATACGTGATTCGAAGCCCGACAAGGGACCAAAATGTTTATTCAGGTTCAGCCACTTTTCGACATTGATGATCACATCGAGCAGGTTGATTCTGTCCAACCGATCGCGCAATAGCGCTCCAATTTCTTCGACTTCTGGTGAAGGTTGATCCGGTTTTGGCTTTCCAATAATCTGATTCCCGTTTTCAATGCGAACCAGCTCGTCATCAGGGAATCGGCTGTCAGCTTTACGGCAGCTTTCCTCCATCGATTTCTTCAGGGATCTTGTAAATTCAGTATCACCGGCGACAAGCCCTACTTCCTCGCAATAGGTAGGTAACTGCGCTTCGTATTCTTCCCAGGTGATCATCTGCTCACGATAGTCATCAAAGGTTTCACTATAGGGAATGAACAAGTCACCGGTACTTAGCTCTTCAGCGATCCGTTCAAACACACACAACTCAAAACAAGTTTTATTCACCTCAGTCACCTGTGCTGATTTGGTTGTTTTTCCCGTGACCAATTTCCACCAGCTTTCTCGAATCCAGCGAATATTGATGACATTCCTGGAAGATGGATCGTTCGGATCGCTTTGAATTGACAGGAATTCCGTGCGACGCTTTTTGTGCTTCAAAATAAACTGAAAAGCATTGAGCAAGTCCTTGTCTTCCGTGGCCGATGCCAGGTTGAGTATTTCAATCGTACGGAACAAGGTGGATCGTTGCTTTTTGTAGAGTTGGACCATGAACGGTAAATAGTTATTGCCTGCGAATGCCATATATTGCTCGCACATTTGCAGTAGCTGATCACTGTTCTTTCCCAGGATCGGATCAAAAGCTGTCACCGAATCGGGTTTATCCAGATACACCTTGACCGTCCCCGACAACACAGAAATCAAATGATCGGTTTGCTTTTGATGGTCTGCCAAGTATTTCTCCAGCAGCTTCTGCGCCGAACGATCCATTTTTAACAGCAGCTTGATAAATATATCGGCGGCGTTATCCAGAGTTTGTGCGTACTGGTGACGGATTAGGACGATCACGAGTGCGAATCGTTTATTCAGCTTGAGCTTCATCAGCTCCGCGTAATCCAGGGCCTTGGCTTCGTTGATAAATTGCTGGTGTTTCACCGGCGGCAACCCCAAATCCGTGGGTAAAAGGGTTTGCAGAGATGTCAGCCACTCCAGGTATTGGATGTACGCGTGGATATTACGAGGGGTCGGGCGTTTGGGTTCATTTTTCAGCGTGCTCCAACCAAAACCATTCAGTCCTGTGCTAGATCGAAGAATATCGTTGATCCATTGGCGACTTTCTGACACTAAAAATCCACACAATTGATCGTAATACCGGGTGTTGGTTTCGGCTCTGGCCGCCTGACATATCCGCTCAAGTACGCTGAACGCAGGGAGTTCGTACCGCTCTTTGACCAAATATTCCAAAGTGACATTGATGATATCCGGTAGTGCTTCTTTGGTGGTCGCAGCTTCCAGTGCCCAAGTCTGCGCCAGTGCAGATGTTTTAGCCGAATCGTAGGCTTTGATATTGAGATGGCGTCGAATCAGCTTTACATGGCGGTCTTTCGCGCCCGATAGGTAATAGGTTTTGAGATCCTTCAGTGTCATCCGCGAACGACACTGGTTTTTGATATGTGTAATGATTACCTTTGGAATTTCACCAAGGCTAACGAATCGACCTAATCGTTGCGTGGTCTTTAACTGAACCAACAATCCCAAAAAAGAGACGCTTGACCGTCTACAGTGACGCAAAGCCCATCGCTGATCTTCCGTTGTGGGTGTGTAAATATCCCCCAACTCGTCTTCTGTGATATCTGACTTGATCCGTGGATAGGCTGTCTGGTAGATGGCGACCATCGACTTAAATTTCCGCTGATAGTGGCATCAACGGATGACGCTGTCTGGCTAACCGGTTTTTAGCGGTCATTGGGATTCCAAGTGTTCAGTTTCACCGGCAATTTCTATAGTTTGTTACTATTAGATTTTCGATATGCGCTAACTCCGGGGTATTGCGAAACAGCTCAAGAGTGGCGCGTTGTACCGGACTTAATGAGAAATGCAAGCTCTGTTCATGGGTATTGAATACAAGGGCGAGCATATAACTCTCGACTTCTGTACTGGATAACAGCTGGATACGTTCGATATTTTCCATAGCGAACCCCGATTTAATGTGGCCCGGTCGTCAGCCACATTAAATCAGCTTGCTTGCATCCAGGTGATTTATCGGCACCATCCGTTTGTGATACATCCTCGCCAACGTCCGGCCTACGCTTTCCCAAGTCATGCGACTATTTTGCTACCACTTCTGAAACCTCCAATACTTGCCCAGTGAAAGCAATTTTCATGGATAGGGACTGCTTTGTTCCACTCTGAGTAATGCGCAAAACATAAAACCCATCCCCAACCTCAACGACTTCAATATCATCTGGTGTAACCGATTTCCAGCTGGCATCCAATTTCCCCACCGGATAGCCAAAATCCTTAAAGGTCATTTGTTGTACGGTTTTATGGGTAATTTGCACGGCTGTTTCATCGTTGATCATGCCGTGATCGCTGTGTGCCATCACCCAGCCGGCAGGTGTAATCAGGATGACAAAAAGCAGTGTGCGTAAAAGCTGTTTCATGATGTTCTCCTATAGAGCTTTAAGGTTTTATACCGATAATTTGAAATTGGCCGTTGAGGATAAGCTGAATAGCGACGGGGTTATTGCTGGTATTTTTCCAATACCAGCCATGTGAGCCATTGAATGGCGCGGTAAAGCTGCCTTTCATGGTATCCAGTGTGGCGATGGCATAGCTTTCAAAATAGCCGGTGGTGTCACCCTCGGGCTCCCCGTGGAGATCAAAATAAAGTGAACTGCCATCGGTCATCCATTCATAGGTCACTTTGTCATATTGCTCCATCTGCAATTTATACTCGATACCTTTGTTGGCGGGCACGGTGATTTCGAGCACCTGTTGTGACTCTGTACTTTCTGGCACTGATTCGGGATCAACGGGTGATGCCTCTGCGGATTGGGCCAATACAGTCAGGCCGAGTCTCTGACCGATTCCAGTGGGGTCGATATTATATTCAGCAGGCAGAATAAGAGTGAGTAAAGCGATCACTGCAACGATAGTTGCCGCCACGGATGCTTTGATTAGGGTGCTTAGATTAACGCTGTGATCCATGGTATTTCTCGTCATGATTAAAGTACGGCAAAGCCGGTAAGTTGATAGCCCATCAACATAAAGCCAGCACTCATCAATAGGGTATTGGTGAGTGTGGCAAAGCGTTCATAGGACGGAAGTCGCCGCCAGAAATTAATCGCGATCAGAATAAAGGCCAGAGCGGCAAACTGCCCGAGCTCCACGCCGATATTGAACGCCAGTAGATTGGTCAGCAGCCCTTCCTCGGGCAACTGAAATTCCTGCAGCTTGGTGGCCAGGCCAAAGCCGTGAAACAGCCCGAAGAGCAACACCATCAAGCGGGTATTGGGTTGGTAACCCAGCAACCGTTTGAAACCGCCGAGATTGTCAAAGCCCTTATACACCACCGACAGGCCGATGATGGCGTCAATCAAATGGGCATTGACCTGAATATTACCCAGCACGCCCCACAACAAGGTGATGCTGTGACCGAGGGTAAACATGGTGACATAGAGCAGCACATCCCGGCTTTTGTATAGAAAGAAGATGACCCCCACCAGAAACAGCAGGTGATCGTAGCCGGTCAGCATATGCTTGGCACCGATGTACAGAAACGGAACAAACTGCACACCGCTATTTTGTTGCAGAAAGCTGCGGGTACTGTCATCCACGCCATGGGCGAGCACGGCAGCGGAAAAAAACGCCAGCAGTACCAACAGCAGCGCCTGCTCCAGGCGGCAGGTGTGATTAGACATGGGCAGAATCCTGTTGGCGAGGCATGGTGTCACGGTGCAACAGACGATACAACGCAGGGATGACAAACAGTGTCAGCAGTGTGGAGGAAATCACACCGCCGATGACCACGGTGGCCAGTGGTCGCTGGACCTCGGAACCAATTCCCGTATTCAGTGCCATGGGAACAAAGCCCAGGGAAGCGACAAGCGCAGTGGTAAGCACTGGACGCAAACGGGTTAAAGCGCCTTCTGTAATAGCCTTATCCAGCGGCAGCTTTTCTTTGATCAATTCCCGGATAAACGACACCATCACCAGTCCGTTGAGAATGGCGATACCAGACAGTGCGATAAATCCCACAGCAGCAGAGATGGAAAAAGGAATATCTCGCAACATCAAGGCGGCAACACCACCGGTCAGCGCCAGGGGTACGCCGGAAAAGATAATCATGGCATCTTTGAAAGACCCCAGTGCCAGCACCAAATAAGCCAACGATCATGAGCAGTGTAACCGGCACCACAATCGACAGACGCTGTGAGGCCGACTGCAATTTCTGATAGGTGCCGCCATACTCCACCCAGTAACCCGCAGGCAGTTCTACCGAGTTGTTGATGGCACCCTGAATATCCACCACAAAACTTCCCAGATCACGGTCCCGCACGTTGGCGGTAACCACAACCCGGCGCTTGCCGTTTTCACGGTTAACCTGATTGACCCCTTCTATGCTCTCCAGTGTCGCCAGCTCCTGTAAGGGAACGCTCAACCCATTGGGTAGATGGATGGGTAGACGGAGCATGGCATCCACATCATGGCGCAGGGACTCATCGAGTCGCACCACGATGTCCGCTCGCCGATCACCCTCGTAAAACTTGCCGGCCACTCGTCCGCCAAAGGCCGTCGCCAGTTGCTCCTGCACCTCCATTTTACTGACGCCATACTGGGCCAGTTTGTCCAACGTCGGCACAATCACCAACATCGGCAGCCCCGTGGTCTGTTCCACCTGCACATCGGCAATACCCTCAACCGTTCCTATCGCACCTTCGATGGCATCACCCAGTGCCGCCAGGGTTTCCAGGTCATCACCAAACACCTTGATGGCCAGCTCAGCCCGCACACCGGATAACAACTCGTTAAAGCGCATTTGAATCGGCTGCAAAAATTCGTAGCGGTTGCCGGGAATATCGCTGACCAATGCGTCCAGCTCAGCCACTACCTGGTTTTTGGTCTTATTCGGGTCGGGCCACTGATCGCGGGGTTTGAGGATAATAAAGTTATCCGCCACGCTGGGAGGTACGGCATCGGTGGCAACATCCGCTGTACCGATTTTAGCGAAGACCCGTTCGACTTCCGGCAGGGCTTTAATGCGCTCTTCCAACGTCTCCTGCAAGACAATTGCCTGACTTAGGGAGGTTCCCGGAATACGCAGGGCGTGCATGGCGATATCACCTTCGTCCAGATTGGGAGCAAATTCGCTGCCCAGACGCGTCGCGCCCAAAGCACTGATGATGACCAAAAGCGTGGCAACTCCAACGACCAGCCCTCTGTGATTGAGCACCCAAGCCAATGCAGGTCGATACAATGAAAGAGCACCACTGATAATGACATTGGGCTTTTCCTGCACCGGCTTTTTAAATAACAGCGCAACTGTGGCCGGAACAAAGGTGACGGACAGCACCATAGCACTGAGCAGGGCTATGACCACGGTGATGGCCATCGGGTGGAACATTTTGCCCTCGGTGCCTTCCAAGGCAAAAATCGGCAGGTAGACGGCGGTGATAATGAATACACCAAACAGCGCTGGCCGTATCACTTCGCGGGTTGCTTCAAATACCACTTCCAGACGCTCACGTACGGCAAGTATTTGCCCGTTGCCACCAGCCTGGCTTAATCGCCGCAGGCAGTTTTCAACAATGATAATGGCGCCATCGACCAGCAAACCAAAATCCAGGGCACCCAGACTCATCAGGTTGGCACTGACCCGCGTCTGCACCATACCGGTGATAGTCATTAGCATGGCGAAGGGAATCACCAATGCTGTCAGAAACGCCGCACGGATATTGCCCAGTAATAGGAACAAAATAACGATAACCAGCAGCGCCCCTTCCGCCAGGTTTGTCTGCACGGTGGTCAGGGTTTTATCCACTAATTTGGTCCGATCATAAACCGCCGTCGCCACCACCCCTTCCGGCAGGTTCTCATTGATCTCCTTGAGCTTCTCAGCAGCGCCGTTGGCAACGGTGCGACTGTTCTCACCAATCAGCATAAACACCGTGCTCATGACCACTTCACGCCCGTTCTGGGTTGCCGCGCCGGTACGCAGGCCTTTCCCTTCACTGACCTGCGCCACATCGGCGACTCTGACTGTGGCACCATCCTGAGTGGCCAGGGGAATCTGGCCGATATCGTCGATGACTTCAGCCTGTCCGGGGATTCGCATTAACCACTGGGCACCGTTGCGTTCGATAAACCCCGCGCCCTGGTTGGTGTTATTGGCGTTGATCGCTGCCACGACATCGGCCTGGGTTAAACCAAACGCCAGCAGGCGTGCTGGGTCAAAGGCAACCAGAATCTCGCGCTCGTAGCCACCGATAGGATTGACTTCCACCACGCCAGGCACCCGCATCAGTTGTGGGCGAATAATCCAGTCATGTACCGCGCGCAGATCCATGGGTGTAATGGGCTTGCCCTCTTCGTTGGTAGCACCGGGTTCGGCATCTACCGTAAACATAAAGATTTCACCGAGGCCGGTGGCAATCGGCCCCATTTCGGGTTCCAGTCCACTCGGCAGTTTGGAGCGGGCGGCCGACAGGCGCTCATTTACCAGCTGGCGGGCAAAATAGATATCGGTGTCATCACTGAAAATAGCGACCACCTGCGACAAGCCGTAACGGGAGACCGAACGGGTATGCGCTAATCCGGGCAACCCCGCTAATGAGGTTTCCAGTGGGTAGGAAATGCGCTGCTCCACTTCCAGAGGGGTAAAACCCGGCGCTTCGGTGTTGATCATTACCTGTACATTGGTAATGTCGGGTACGGCATCAATAGGCAGTTTGGTGAAATTCCAGGCACCCAGTGCTGCCAGCGCCAAAACCAGCAGGATCACAACACCACTGCGGTGTATGGAAAACCGTAAAATCTTGTCCAGCATGGGGTGCTCCTAGTGGTCGTGTGAGGCGCCGGATTTTTCAATATCGGCTTTGATGATGTAGCTGTTCTCAGTCACGTATTCTGTGCCTGGCTCCAAACCACCCAGCACTTCAACCCAGGGCCCCGCTTCGCGGCCCAGCTCCAGCATCCGTACCTCATATTCCTCCCCGACCTTGGCGTAGACGACGGTGAAATCGCGGAAACTCTGTAAACCACTGCGTTTTACCGCCAATGGAACTTCAAAGGTGTCGACTTCGATATCGCTGCTGACAAACAGCCCGGCACTCAACAACCCATCGGCATTGTTAATGTCGGCCAGGAATAACCGCGCCTGATCACTACGCAAAGATGTTCTCGATCCACTGACAGTACTACTCAGCGGCGCATCAACGCCGTTAATGGAGAGGGTTACCGGAGCACCAGTTTTGACCTTATGCCTATCTGCCGGATAGACGGCCAACTCGGCCAGCAGGGTACCGGTATTGGTTACTTCCAATAATGTGCGCCCGGCCGTTTGCTCACCGGCACTGGCAAACAGCTCGCTGACCACACCGGCCATGGGTGCCTGGATCTGATAGGTTTTCAGGCTCTCATTGCTTTCCACCGTAATCAGTACCTGGCCCTTGCTGACCGGCTCTCCCAGACCCACGTGCATCTGTTTAATCACACCATCAAAGCGGGCCTGAATCTGCCGTTTGGCACTTGGGGGGTAAACCAGCTTGCCATACACCCGGATGGTCTGATGGAGAGTGGCACTGCCAGCAGTTTCTGTGGCAATACCCATGGCTTCAGCTACGCCATCGCCTATGAGGGTACGGCCTTCGAAGTTGTCATATTCCCAACGATAGGTTTTGCCCTGGTAGTGCGCGATAAGGGTGACGACAAATGAATGCGGTTCATAAATCACCGTGTCGCCACGCAAGTAGTTCCCTTCTGCTCTAAAGCGGATATCATCAACGACATTGCCCAGCCGTGTGAGCTTGACCTGAAGGTCCACCGAATCAGGAGATACCGGCTCACCGTCATCACTGACCCAGACACGAAATTCCGGCGGTACGCCGGTTTCGAAAATAGCCAGCTCCACCGCAAAGTTGCCATCGCGCAACATCCGACCCCGGTGCGGGCCTTTTTCGGGTTCCGCTTCCTGAGCCTCTGGCTGTGAAACAGCGGCGGCGATTGAGGGCAGAAACATGGCACCCAGTACTAGCTGGCATACCAGAAAAAATCGAATAACGTAGTGGTTCATCATGGTATATCTCACGGTCGCAGCGTCCTTAGAATGTCAATGTTGTGCCGGTGAGGCGTTGCAGCTCGATATGCTGTAAATGGATGGCCTCGAAGGCGCTTAACAGATCCTGTTGCGCACCTAGCTTTTTATTGAGGATGGAAATCCACGGCTGGTAGCCCAACTTACCGCTTTCATAGGCCTGCGTGGCCTGTGCCTGTGCATTGTTCAATGCGGGGATAATCCGTTGTTGCAGGGTTTCTATCACGTGTTGGCTGTGTTTGATTTCTTGGAGCAGTACGTAGAGCTGGGTGTCCAACTGGCGCTGGATCACTTCGGATTCGCTCGCGTATTGCGCCTGTTGGGCTTGCAGACGCCTGATTTTTCCAGCACTAATTCGATCACTACCCAACGGCACCGAAACACCAGCCACCATCCCAAAGTCATCCGTTGTCTCGAAACGCCGAACGCCTACCGAAAATTGCCATTGTGGTTTGGCCTCGATTCTCGCCAACTCTATTTCCGATTCTGCGATACGCTGCTGCGTGGCCAACAATGTCAGTTTGGGGTTTTGTTTGAGTTGGTCGAATTGCCGTTCGACACTAACGATGGTCGGGATTTTAAACAGCCTACCCATTAAGCGGTAATGGTTGCGGTTTTCACCCCATTGGGCACCCAATTGGTAGCGTGTTGATTTCAGCACATGTTGCAGATCTTCAGATTCCAACTCCCGCTGCGCTAACTCCACCTCAGCCTGAAGTCGTTCGAAGTCCGGGCTGCTACCCGCATCAACACGCTTCTTGATAGCGACCACTGTTTTCCTCGCTTGCTGCGAGGCTTGCTGTGCGAGCGTTAAACGCTGTCTTTCGACCAGTGCCTGAATAAACAGCCGGGCGGTCTGAGCAGACAGGTCAAGCGCTTCAATCTGACGTTGGATATCAACCTGACTGGCAGTCACTTGCGCCACCTGAATGCGGTGATCGATGCGTGCCCCTTGTGTGATCCAGCTGATGGATAAGGTGGACTGTGCATTATCAAAACCGCTGTGGTCGCCACTGCCAGCGAAGTCCTCCACCGTCAAGCCAACAGTGGGGCGTGCGCCCACGCCAACCTGTTCAATCAACCCTTGATATCCTTCACGCTGATGCACGAAAGCACCCAATTGCGGGTGTTGCTTCAGCGTCAATTGAACCGCCTGATCCAGCGTTAATATTGCCTGTTCTGGCGCACTTTCTGCGAGGGTCGTTGGGGCCGTCAGACAACCGCCTACGAGGATCATTGCAGACAGAGCGGGCAGTACACACTTAAAAAACCGATTGGTGGTCGGTATTTTTGGCAAACCGAAAGAGCGCAGATTCATTTAACAGCCTTTTAGTTTTCTGAAAATTTAATGGGAAAAAATGGCTTCGATCAGATGATGCAAACCATCCACCCCAGCGGATGACACCATAGTGGTTAGTGCCATAAATAGCAGATAATAACCCCAGGAGTGCGATCGAAATGCCTGTGGAGAAACCAAGGCTCTGACACGCAAATCAACATCGTCAGCAGTTACATAGTTCACCATTAGCGGATTCGCATTACCCGTAGAGGCATGTTGCACTCGGGCGGCCTTGACCAGAGTTTCAGCAATCTCGAATGCACAATACGACTTGCTGACATGAGCATCGGCCAACTGCTCCATTGCCACCGAGAACAATCGGTTCAAACGACGAGCAATAGGTTTTGGATAAAGCGATGTGAGTAACGCAAATAACAATTTTTTCTGCGTATCCCGATGCTTTATGTGCGCTTGCTCATGCTCAATGATGATATCCAGTTCCTTTTCGGTAACCCGCTCAATAAGCCCGGTCGTAACGTAACACTTGGGACGCATAAGCCCAGCGGCAAAGGCTGACGGCGTTTGAGATTCAAGCACGGCGATGTCCCGGCCAATTTCCCAATGGCTGGCTTTTCTCTGGGAAAAGCGGGTGAGCGAATTCAAGGTATTTAAATGGTGGACCGTATTTAACCCCTTGCTGGCCAGCACATAAGCGGAGCCCAGAATAAATATAAACAGTGTCGCACTGTGCCAGCTATCCAAATGAAACACATACGGATGGTGCCAGTGGGTAAATCGGCCCAGCCAAAGGGAGCTGTCCGGTTGAAATAGGGAAGAAAAAACGAATACACAGATGATACTGGCTGCCCAGGGTGTGGCCACAAATAACCACAACACCTTTTGTTGTGTGCAAGCTGATAATTGCGTGATGTAACGAGCCGTGAAGGGCCACACTAACACCAACAGTGCTATGGCCGTCAGCAAGCCCATTAATGCGATACTGAGTAGATTGAGCAGAATTGCCGATTCGTTAATTAGCATCTGTGTCTTCCTGACTACGCCGTTGGCGTTGCTGCTGAATCAGCGTTTCCAGCTGAGAAAATTTTTTGTCATCCAGTCCAGCCGAGATGGAGGAAAAGGCGGCTATCAGGCTGTCTTCACCTTCGCTGATAAGGTCTCCGGTGACGCTTTGGATCAGCTGAGCAATCAGCTCCTCTCTCCCTACTTTGGCGCGGTAATAATACGCGTGCCCCTGTTTCTGGCGGGTCAGCAGGTCTTTTTTGAATAATCTATCCAGGGTGCTCTGAATAGTATTGAGCGTACCGCCTTGGCGCTTGGTCAAAGTTTCATGCACCTGCTTGGCATCGGCCTCTAGTGTCTCCCATAGGTATTGCAGCACGCGTTTCTCTAACTCACCCAATATCATATACAACTTTCCCCAGATCTTAACGGGGCTTATACTAGCACAGAAAAACCGATAGGCAATCGGTTTTTGGGTTAATAAGCGAGGAACGATGGGAATGAGTTGGCTGGTAACGAAATATTTAACGACAGCACTTGTGGTCGTGCTGGTATCTGAAATTGCGAAACGTAGCGATAAGCTGGGGGCTCTGGTAGCTGCTTTGCCCCTAGTCACCATTCTTGCACTTATCTGGCTTCAGGTCGAAACTGGCTCCGCTGAAAAAGTATCCAACCACGCCTGGTACACCTTCTGGTATGTGATCCCAACGCTCCCGATGTTTCTGGCTTTTCCATCATTGCTGCCGCGTCTGGGATTCTGGGGCGCTTTAGTGGCCAGTGCATTAATTACTGCTGTTTGCTTTTGGCTTTTCTATCTGCTGCTCAAACAATTTGGCGTTGATCTGAGTATTCTGTAGGTGACGCAACGGGTGGATAAACTGCGAACCTGCTAATCGAGTGCAGAAGGGTTGCCATTTTATCCATCAATATGACCGTTGCATTGTCGGACAGCTGCTGGCCTTCCTCGATGTATTCCCAGACAGTGGCATCGCTTTTCCAGCCCCCCTGTTTCTTGATCAGTTCGAAATCCACTCGCTCTCGTGCCGCCGAGGTGGACAGACCACGACGAAAACTGTGGCTACTCAGCTCCGGCACGAACTCAAATTGGCAGGCTGTTCCCAAGGTCTTGAGCAAATCGTTAACCGCACCCGGATTCAGGGGTTTTGCTTGAACTTGATCCCAACGGTTGACCGGTCTGAAAAGAGGGCCCTCATCGACACTAGCGACTGCCATCCAGTCTTTAATAGCCGTGGCAGGGCAGCAGCCTGGCGCACCAAAAGGTAAGGCTCGCGCTAAACCCATCGCTTCCTGATCTGTTTTAGATCGTGGTAATCGAATTATCAGCCCTTCAGGCTCCCACATCAGGTCACTGACTTGAATAGCAGTCAATTCACTACGGCGAAAGGCCCCAAAAAAACCGGTCAATACCAGCGCAATGTCCCTGTGCTTCTTTTTGCTGTCCGGCAGCTGCCTCAGGTAATTCACCATTTGCGCGATATGCTCCAACCGCAACGCTTTGGCCTTCCGTTTTGGCTGGCCATGTGACCGCCGAATCCCCTCCATGGTTTTACGCACCAAGGGATTGTGTACCGGATCGGTGATGCCCTGGTAGTGGTGCCACTGACCAATGGCGGTCAGGTGGAGATCCAAGGTTCTGGAATTAAGGGATTCTGCCCTGGAAAGCAGATACGAACCACCGTATCCCGATCCGGGCAAACGGCCACCCCATTTTTCGAATTGCCGTATAGCGGAGCGGTAAGCTTTTCGGGTGTTGTCGGAGGTGGGTTGCCTGGAGGTAGCAGGACGCAGCAGCCTCAGATTCCTGAGGAGCAGCAAGGCTCGATTCTTCATTACGTAACGATAAGTCGGTGGGTCGGATATTGATGGCTTGTTACTCATGAACTGGGCTCCCACGGAGTCGCTGGAAAAGCGGCTATGTACCGCCATTACAAAGGGGAAAATTTTCAGTCACACAATCTAACCTACGACAACCTTGATTTACCGGGTTATAAACCGAAGTTCAAGCAACCTTGAAATACATCAATACAATGTTATATAACGTGCTACGTAATACGTTACTAAATAATCCGAGAGGAATCCACCATGGCCCGTGCCGGAGTCACTTACCTCGATGTCGCCAAAGCCGCCGAAGCCATCAAAATCCAAGGCCAGGAGCCCACGGTGGATCGTGGGTGCGTGAGCGTCGGGCACCGGCAGTAAAAGTACGATCGCGCCACTGCTCAAGCGCTGGCGTTCCGATAACGGGGATATGGCCGATACCAGTGGATTGCCAAACGATCTGGTGGAAGTGGTGAAATCCCTCCACGAGCGCGTGCAACAGATGGCCGACCACCGCATTGATCGGGCCCAGCAGGAGTTCATAGAACTGAATGAAGAACTTCGAAAAAACTCGATGATTCCAGCAATACGATTGCGCAGCTCAATGCCCGGCAAAGGATCAGACACAGATAGGGGCAACGTATCGACGAAGGGAACCAAAAGCTCAAACCCTGAAGACATACACATCAAACTAACCAGGGCGGAGTTGCAAAGAGATCAGTCATTACACGGGCCGCTGAATTGAAGCGGAAAATATAACGGAGCTCAAGCAGGAAACTGACATTCGCGATCACTTCGAACATTACCAGCAGCGCACTTCCGAAGACCGACAGCAGGAGCGGAACAGTTCCGTGCGGCTAACCAGGGATTGAAGATTGATTCAGGATCTGCAACACCGGCTCGCCCAGGCTGAGTCGAGAGCGTCCGAGCTGATTGACGACAATGCGCTGTTACAACGAAATGCCGATGAATTAAACAGGCCAATGCGGCTCTAAATAGTTACGGACTTAGCGGAAAAGATAGAAGATATCCAGAACCTGAATCACGAGCTTAGAGGAAACCAGACAAAGTGCCGGGTCAACAGCATAAAAATGGTCAATTTGCGGAAAACATAGCCGTGCTCACCACTCAGAAAACAGATGTCGATAAGCAAGTGGCCGTTGAATCAAGCATTGGAGACCACCAAAGCCGAACTGAAACCACCCAGGATAAACTGGCCCTTTCTACACCTCCGCCGATGAGCTCACCATTGCGGAAGTCGAGGACCAGGACGCCTTCGCAGCCGGTCTTGAATATACCGGCATCGAAGGCCTGACCCTGGGCATCCTGAACGTTAATTTTGGTGAAGGCGAAGACGAAACCGATTACTACGCCGCCTACCAGGTGAATAACAGCCTCAGCCTGGAGCTGATTCACGCCGACTTCAATGACGATGGCGAGTCAACCCGCTTGATCGCAAACCTGAGCTTCTAAGCCTTAACACAGCTTTTACCGCTTGCGCAAAAGGGCGTTGCCGACATGGCAAGGCCCTTTTTTATGCTTAGCCCATTGGCCTGGGTCCAGGAATCAGGTTAGATTGATGTCTATCGCCAACAACCTGCCAAGACCGCCCATGGATAACAAGCAGTATTTTTACCGTACCGTTATTTTTACCCGCCGTGACAACCAGGTCGCCCTCGCCGATATTGAAAACCCTGAAAGCACGACCCCCATGGAAGGCTGGCTTGGACTGGTGGTTTCCCTGGCCGACGGGCAACACACCATTCAGGAGCTGGTCGACTACATGGCTGCCAGGTATCCGCAGGTACCCGACAACCTTGAAGCAACGCTTCACTCGGTCATTGAACGGTTGGAGGGCGGCAAAATACTGCAACTCAGCGATAAAGCCATTGACCTGCCCTACTACCTGGCACACCCTGTTGAAGAACTCGACCTGGAAAAAGCCCGCACGCTGATCAAGCAGGACGGTTATAACCTGCACTAAAAACACTGCAAGAATTGCTGGAGCCCTCCTGTGAAAAAGCTGAAAAACGAGAAAGAACTACTGAAAAAAGCCATTGCCGATGGCGTAAAATACGGCGAAGCCCGCGGTGTCGTCGAATTTGAAGACACGGACTCGGCCAACGATAAAATTCTTTATATCTACCGATTACTGGTTCACGACAAGGTCATCCAGCCAATCCCGGAAGACCAGGTTTCGCTAAAAACCATCAGTCACAAATTAGCGATCTGGGCGTCGAAAAACCATTAATCCCCCCATGACCAGACAGCCAATACCCTTGGTGCCGGCACCCTACTGGTCTAGAGGGCCTTATTCCCAACCACATCCGGCAGACAAGTGTGCTCATCGGGACGGCCTGTCTAGTGATTGCCTTAGTGCTAGGAAAGTGTTTAGATTCATGCTTCATAAAAAATAAAACGCAGGCGGCACGGGCGAACAGCAATCAAAATAATAACCGTGACTGTAACTCAAGCCCTGACGGTACAAGCTGCTGCATTCCTTTCATCGCCATGACCCTGGGGGGGAATCATGCAAAGGGAATATCCAGAGGAAGAAGCGCTCACCCGCTTCTTCGGTGCACAACCTATACTTGCAGATGAAGACTGTCCCTGGTACTTCAACACCCTGTCCTACTCAGCCTGCAACGGTAGCGCACAGGTTGTGTGTACGCTCAAGCCTTTCCACGGCATCCTGAACGTTCAGGTTTTCGACATGGGCAAGGATTTAACGGCCTTTACCCTGTCCAACATTTCAAAAATATCCATTGCTCACAGCAATAACCTGCCCACAATGACAATCGAGTTCCCTCAGGAACTGAAGATCTGCCCCGTCTACTTCCAGCTCCGCCCGAAAATAAAAATCTGCCGAGAGTCTCCGGTCTGCCAGACTCAAGTTAATCCCATACCGTCAGTTGATTGAGGTTTGTATCGCGTTTAGGCAGCCAGATTCCCACGGCGTACCCCACGAGAAACATCACCAGGTTGCCGATAATGCCTGCGTAATAAAGGTCGAAGGGCACGTTCCAGGTTTCGGGTAAAAAGCCGTTCTTTGCCAGAATCGTCCAGCCGGTAAAGGTCATCGTGAACAGAATACCGACCCAAACCGCGCGCGCATCCCCCCTGCGAGTGAAAAAGCCCAGCAAATACATACCGAGCAAACCGCCACCCAGCAGAGAGACCAGAATAGTCGCCGTATCCTGCAAGGTTTTCGTTTCCGCATGAGCCAGGTAAATGGCACCTGCAATCATCAGGCTCGCCGTCAAACTCGCCACTACCCAGGCGGCTTTCAGGTAATGCTTATCGTCGCGCCCCTTATTCAGGTGGCGCCGGTAAATATCGACGACCGTTACCGTAGCAATGGCATTGATACTGGAATCCAGTGACGACATGGCTGCCGCCCCGGCCGCTGCGATCACCAGGCCAACCAGGCCAGGTGGCAAATAGTGGCTGATAAAGTACGGCAGGATCGCTTCAGGTTTGCGCGCTCCGCTCAGCATTTCCGTTGCTTCCAGTGTTGGGAACTCCTGGAAAAAAACGAACAGGCTAGTACCGAGAAACATGAAGAAAGCCCAGATCGGCAGGCTGGAGCAAACCGCCACCCACATCGCCTTGCGTGCCTCTCGGGTACTTTTGGCGGCACAATAGCGCTGCACGGTATTCTGGTTCGCGCTGTATTCCGTAAGCCAGACCGTTAACCCCATGAGCAGCATCATGGTGCCGGTTTTATCGAGCAGGGAAAGATCCCATGAAACCGGTTCGAGCACACCGTCCTTCAGTTCCGCAAAGGCGAATTTACCCTCGCGGGAGGCAACTTCAAAAATCTGGGCAAAACCACCGGGCAGCTGGTCAACCACAATCCACAGGCAAAAAATACCGCCACATACCAACACTATGGTTTGAATCACATCGGTCCAGATAACGGCGTCGATCCCCCCGATAATGGTGTAAAGCGCCACAAAACCGCCGCTAATGACGATAGACGTGGTGGTATCCAGTCCGGTCATTTCCTGAATCAGCAGGGATAGCAGATAGAGGATAATGCTAACCCGGACCAACTGCCCGACAATAAAGGCAATCGCTCCGTAAACACGAATCGAGGGGCCAAAGCGGTCCTCAAGATACTGGTAAGCGGAGGTAATTTTGCCGCGACGGAAAAACGGCAGAAACAGGTAGGCGGCAATCAGCACGCCCAAGGGCAGCATCAGGTTTGGCAGATAACGTAACCAGGCTGTTTTGAACGCATCGCCGGGGTACGCCAGGAAGGAGATCGAGCTGATCGAGGTTCCAACCAGGCTCAGTCCTATGACCCAGCCGGCAAAGGAGCGCCCCCCCACAAAGTATTCTTCAGTACTGGTATTTTTGCGTGAAAAATAAACGCCCATAGCCAGCATGCCAAAGAGGTAAACCAGCAATGCAGCGATATCCAGCCAATGTAACGACATAAGTAGACCTATTCCTGTTTTCGCTGCGCATTGTTGTGGTTCAGAAAAACAGATGCAAGTGGCGTCAGCCAAGCAGGGCGTAAAATTTCATAAAAGTGACACAAATATGTCACTTAAGCGACACAAGCCCTTTCTATAGTTCAGGTTATGCAAAATACACCCAAGCTACTGCAAAACCTCCATCAGTACGATCTGCGCGTGATGCTCTGGTGCGCGCAGTCCCGGAATCACAACCTGTTGGTACAAGTTGCCAAGCAGGTCTCTCGCACAGGGGATGGATGGCTGCAACTGATATTCCCGCTGGGGCTCATCCTGTTTAGCGTCGATGACAGCCTGCTGTTCTTCAAGATGCTGATCGTCGGCTTTTTAATCGAACGTCCGCTTTACTGGGTGCTAAAAAACAGCTTGAAGCGGCGTCGTCCCCCTGAAGCCATACCCTGCTTCCAGTCCGTCATTACCGCCTCAGATAAATTCAGCTTCCCTTCCGGGCACACAGCCGCCGCATTCCTCCTGGCCACGCTGGTACTGCTGGTTTACGGCACGGCCGCCTGGGTACTTTTACCCTGGGCTGTTTGTGTTGGCGCCTCACGCATCGTTCTTGGTGTACATTTTCCTGGTGATATTATTGCCGGCGCAATACTCGGTACCAGTATCGGCTATTATGCCGCTTACCTGGTAGCTTAATAGCAACACTTTTACCGCTACATCCTATGAGTTCGTTAAAGATTCTTTATGGCGTGCAAGGAACGGGTAACGGCCACATTAGCCGTGCGCGTATCATGGCCAAACACTTCGCCAACTATAATGCCGATGTAACCTACCTGTTCTCGGGCCGCGAAGCTGACCGCTATTTCGACATGCAGGATTTTGGGAATTACCTGCACCGCCGGGGCCTCACCTTTACCACCGAGGCCGGCAAGGTGAAATACCTGCAAACGGTCTTCGACAACAACCCGCTCCAGTTTATAAAAGACGTACGCCAGCTGGATGTATCGGCGTACGACCTGGTTCTCACCGATTTTGAACCCATTACCGCCTGGGCCGCAAAGCTGGCGGGAAAAACCTGTATCGGCATCGGCCACCAGTACGCCTTTGACTACCCGATCCCCATGCGCGGGCAGAATCCGGCAACACAACTGATCATGAAACGCTTTGCCCCCGTCAAAATGGGTATTGGCTTGCACTGGCACCACTTTGGGCACGCCATATTACCCCCCATCATCGACACGAAGCTGAGAGCAAAACCATCGGAGCAAAATTACCGTCTGGTCTATTTGCCCCTGGAAGACCAGCAACAGGTTACGGAACTCTTAAACCAGTTTCCGGGGCATCATTTCATCCAGTATGCCCCTACACTCACCGACAGTGAGCAGGGCAACACGAAACTCAGGAAAAACTGCCTGGAGGGTTTCAGGAGCGACCTCGCCGGCGCACGGGGAGTCATCTGCAACAGCGGTTTTGCACTCATCTCCGAATGTTTGCACATGGGGCTACCAGTTCTCACCAAACCCTTGAGCGGACAAATGGAGCAACTCTCCAATGCCGCCGCCCTCGAGCAGCTCGGTCTCGGACAGGTGATCACAACGCTGGACCAAGGCAAAATCCAGGACTGGCTTGAGCAATCAAAGAAACCGACGCAGCACCCCTACCCCGATGTAGCGGCCGCTATTGTGGAATGGGTATTAGCGGGCCATTGGGAACAATCCTCCCTACAGGCCCTACGAACCCGGCTCTGGGCCTGATTCTTCCTATTTACCCAGATAGCGCTTGCGGCGTGATTCCTTCAGGTAAGCGATATCCACCGTCACCAGGCCATCGATACAGTCCGAAAACTCCTCATCCACATTGAAGTCAACAAACTGAACGCCGCCGGGTTCACACACTTCCGAATATTGCTTGTATAGCGTTGGCACGGAAACGCCAAGCGTTGCCATATCACGCTTCAGGCGGGAAAAAGCCTCCGGGTAATCCTCTTCCCGATAATCGCCCGTTGTTTCAATTGCTGGCTGGTAGGGGTTTCTTGCTAGCGCCCAGGCAGACTGCGCCGGGAAGAAATGACGATAAAACTGTGTCATTCGCGCCTTGGCCAGTTCTGGAAAACTGTTACTGATACTCACCGGGCCCAGCAGATAACGCACCTCGGGAAAACGGTTCAGGTAAGCCCCGATACCAAACCACAGGTAGTCCAGGCTGCGCTTACCCCAATATTTAGGCTGCACAAAGCTACGCCCCAGCTCCAGCCCTTTTTCCAGGTAGAGTCTCGAGGCAGGCTGGTAATCAAAGAGCGTATGGGTATAAAGCGCTTCAACGCCCTGCTCCGCAATCACTTCAGCCGTTTTCACCATACGATAGGCGCCCACCAGTTCCAGAGCCTCTTCGTCCCAGAGAATAATATGGTCGTAGTAACTGTCGTAACGATCCCAGTCGCGACGTTTACCGCTGCCCTCGCCCACGGCACGAAAACTCAGTTCGCGCAGCCGGGCAATTTCGCGCATGACGGCAGAATCGCCATCGAAGTTATAGAGGTAAATCTGCTTGTTATCGCCGGTACTGCCCAACAGTTCGCACTGGCGGATTTCATCGCGCAAAAGCTGGCGGTTTTCAGGGTGAGCAATCGTTTCCAGGCTGTCCCTCAAATGCACATGCGTTGAGTTCTTAGCCAGCTTGTAAACGTGTTTCTTGAACAGTTTGGCCTTGGCGGAAGAATCAAAGGGCAGTTTATTGTAGGTTTCGTAACCAATTGGCTTGCCGATATGAATACGGATATCGCGGCGCGCCTGTTTGAACATCTCACGGACCAGCCACAGAGATGCCAGCGGCTGCCCCAGGAAAGACAAACTGTAGAAAAAAGCCGAATTTCGAGCATCCACAAACACCGGGACAACCGGCGCCTTGAATTTTTCGGCAAACCGTAGAAAACCGTTTCTCCAGCGGCTGTCGCGCACACCCATGGGGCTGATTCGCGAGACCTTTCCGGCCGGGAAAATCACCACAGCCCCCTGTTGTTCCAAGTGCTGTTCAATCGCTTTAAGGTTTTTGCGTCGGGTACGCTGATTCATGTTATCGACGGGCAGGAGCAGTTTTTGCAGCGGCTGAATCGATGACAACAGCTCGTTGGCGACCACTTTCACATCGCGGCGAACCTCCCCGACCATCTGCAACAGAGCCAACCCGTCAAGGCTGCCAATCGGATGGTTTGAAACAATCACCAGGCTACCGGTTGCCGGGATACGCTGTTTATCGCGGCTGCTGACACTGTAACTAAAGTCAAAATGCTCAAGCACCTGGTCAACAAAATCAAACCCGCTGAGATTCGGGTATTTTTCCTCAAACCAGTGAAACTCCCGTTCGTGGCAGAGGTATCTCAACATTGCCAGCAGGGGTCGTTTGATTTTCGGACTTTTACGTTGCAGTGACGGAAAGTTTTCAGCAACAACATTTTCAATAGAAATCATGAGGGCCTTCCTCGGTGCCTTTGACACGCCTTATTGACGGCAAAGCATAAGGGAGGAATATGACAAAACAGCGACAATCGCCGGCGGCGTAAACCGGGATATTTTACTGGGGAAATAAAAGGTCTATGATAGGCCTGCCAACCGTCAATGCTTCGAGGAGGCATCAGATGAAACTAAGTGCCCGCAACGTTCTTAAGGGAACGGTCCGCTCCATTGCCACAGGTGCCGTGAATAGCGAAGTCACCATCGAGATTGGTGACGGAGTGGCAATTACCTCCATCATCACCAACAAATCCTGTGAAAACCTGGGCATCCGGGTCGGCGGGGAAGCTTATGCCGTCATCAAGGCATCCGATGTAATGCTCGGCTCAGATTAAGGGCTGAGCCGCCGGTGCTTTATGGCTGCAGAGCCAAGTCCATCATGACGGCTCGGCCTGCGGTTTGCTGTACCAATCCAGGCGCTCGCGCAGGGTAACCACCTTGCCAACGATGATGAGCGCCGGCGGATTTACCTCTGCCTGCGCAACCCGCTCGGCAATGCTCTCCAGCGTACCGCTAATGACCCGCTGATCCGGTTGCGTTCCCTTCTCAATCACGGCAATGGGCATATCCGCTGCCATGCCATGCTCAATCAAGCGTTCACAGATTTGCACCAGGCTGATCAGCCCCATGTAGATGACCAGCGTTTGATGATCATGTACCAGTTCGTGCCAGGGCAAATCACAACTGTCATCCTTGAGGTGCCCAGTTACAAAACGAACCGACTGCGCATAGTCGCGATGCGTCAGGGGAATCCCTGCATAAGCGGCACACCCGGAAGCGGAAGTAATTCCCGGCACCACCTGGAAAGGAATATCCTGTGCCATCAACTGATCAATTTCTTCACCGCCGCGGCCAAAGATGAAAGGGTCCCCTCCCTTCAGTCGCAACACCCGCTTACCTTCCTTCGCCAACTTAACCAACAGGTGATTAATTTCCTCCTGCGGCAGAGCATGGTTCTTCCTGGCCTTGCCGACATATACACGGTCGGCATCACGGCGACACAGGTCCATCACCTGCGGCGACACCAATCGGTCATAAACCACCACATCGGCCTGCTGCATCAGGCGTAATGCCTTGAAGGTCAAAAGATCCGGGTCTCCGGGTCCGCCGCCGACCAGGTAGACTTCACCGACACCTGACTGCTCGCCATCGGCGGCTGCCAGGGCGCTTTCAAGCAACTCCTCGGCCTTGTCTTCCTTGCCCGCAAAAACCATCTCGGCGACCGGCCCCTGCAGAACAAACTCCCAGAAACCGCGCCGTTCGTTGATGGTTCCGAAGCGTTCCTTAACCTGCTCCCGGAAACTGCCAACCAGCCTGGCCAAGCGGCCGTAACTGGCCGGAATCATGGACTCCAACTTGCCTCGTAACAGGCGCGCCAACACCGGTGATTGCCCGCCGCTGGAAACCGCAACCACCACCGGCGAACGATCAATCACAGCCGGGAAGATAAAGCTGCTGAGGTCCGGGTGATCCACCACATTAATAGGCAGACCCTGCTGTTTGGCATGTTCGGAAACGCTGACGTTAACCGCAGGATCATCCGTTGCCGCAATAACCAGAGCGACATCGGACAAGTAGTCCGGGCTATATATCGAACAGATATACTCCCCGCCACTTTGCCGAATCAGCTCGTCAAGCTCATCGCAAAGCTCCGGCGACACAACTCGCAGCAAAGCCCCCGCACGTACCAGCAAGTCAGCCTTGCGCAACGCGACATCGCCGCCACCGACGACCAGGCAGCGCTGGCCCTTGAGATCATAAAAAATTGGCAGGAAATCCATAACTAAGGTGTCGCCCGAGAAGTTGCCTAAGGTTAGCTAGCCGTCATTTTGTCGGCATTATTCATGTAGGGTCGCAACGCATCCGGGATTGTCACGCTCCCATCGGCATTCTGGTAGTTTTCAAGAATTGCCACCAGGGTACGACCCACCGCCAATCCGGAACCATTCAAGGTATGCAGCAGTTCAGGCTTGCCGGTCTCGGGGTTACGCCAGCGCAACTGCATGCGGCGCGCCTGAAAATCCAGGCAGTTACTGCAGGAGGAAATTTCACGGTACTTATCCTGCCCCGGCAACCAGACCTCCAGGTCATAGGTTTTAGTGGCCGAAAAACCCAGGTCGCCACCGCACAGAATAACCTTACGATACGGCAGGTTAAGCAGCTGCAGTACCTTTTCGGCATGCCCAACCAACTCCTCCAACGCCTCAAAGGATTTGGCCGGTTCAACCAGGTGCACCAGCTCCACCTTCTCAAACTGGTGCTGGCGGATCATGCCGCGCGTATCACGGCCATAGCTGCCCGCTTCGCTACGGAAGCAGGGCGTGTGTGCAGTAAAACGTTTCGGCAACTGGGCCGGATCAAGAATTTCGCCACGGAAAATATTGGTAACCGGCACTTCGGCGGTCGGAATCAGGTACCACTCGTTATCGGCACACACCTTAAACAGGTCGTCGGCAAATTTGGGAAGCTGCCCGGTACCATAGAGGGTCTCGCTGTTGACAATGTAGGGCACGTACACTTCTTCGTAGCCGTGCTCCTGCGTATGCAGGTTCAACATAAACTGAATCAGGGCTCGGTGCAGCTGGGCCACCTGTCCGCTCATGGTGGCAAAGCGGGAGCCGGTCAGCTTGGCCGCCGTTTCAAAATCAAGCCCGTTTAGCCCGGCACCGACATCCACATGGTCTTTGGGGGCAAAATCAAACTGGCGGGGCTCTCCCCAGGTCAGCACGGTTACGTTGTCCTCTTCATCCTCGCCCTCGGGCACAGACTCGTGGGGCAGGTTAGGAACGCCACTCAGGATATCGTCGAGCTGGGCCTGCACCTCGTTCAGCTGAGCCTTGCCGGCATCCAGGCGCTCGCCCAGTGTATTCATTTCGGCAATCAACGGCGCAATATCCTCACCGGCCGCCTTTGCCTTGCCGATATTCTTGGAACGGGAATTCCGGTCATTCTGCAGTTGCTCGGTTTCGGTCTGAATCTCTTTGCGTTGAGCTTCCAGCTCGCAAACACGTTTCACGTCCAATTGAAATTTCTTTTTCTTGAGAAGGTCCGCCACCCCTTGAGGGTCTGAGCGAAGAAGTTTTGCATCTAACATGGGGGATTCCGTAATTTAGAATTTCAGACAAACTGTTTTGCGAGAACAATGCCCGCCGCCGTGGCCAGCAAACAAACCAGCACACTGCTAAAAATATAGATCAGGGCCGCTGTGAAGCGCCCCTCCTGCAACAAGCTCACCGTTTCCAGTGAAAAGGTGGAAAAAGTGGTAAAAGCGCCAACAAAACCAACCATCAGGACAGCATGCCACTCACTTGCAACATGTAGCTTTTCCACGATCACGATGTAACCAATGCCAATGAGAAACGAACCGATCACATTGACGGTCAGGGTTCCGTAGGGGAAATTCCGTGCTAACAGTCGAGAGACCAGCCCGACCATCCAATAGCGCGATAACGCACCGAGTGCCCCGCCCACAGCGACAGCAATCACCTGGTTCACCGGCTGCTTCCTCTCATCGTACGGTTATTTATAACGTTTCTGACGACTGTTTTTATCCAGCTCACGCAGGTAATCCAGCTTTTGCTTGATTTTGGTCTCGAGCCCCCGTTCAACGGGAACATAATAGTGCCGATCATGCAGGGGTTCAGGCATATAGTTTTCACCCGCCGCGTAGCCATTTGGCTCGTTGTGAGCATACCGATATTCCATGCCATAATCCATGTCTTTCATCAGCTGGGTTGGGGCATTGCGCAGGTGATTCGGCACCTCATAACTGGGGCTGCTTTTCACCTCAGCCTTCACCGTATTATAGGCTTGATACACCGCGTTGCTCTTGGCTGCACAGGCCAGATAGACCACCGCCTGAGCGATAGCCAATTCGCCCTCCGGGCTTCCCAGGCGCTCGAAGGACTGCCAGGCACTCAAGGCGATATCCAGCGCGCGCGGATCCGCGTTGCCAATATCCTCACTGGCCATGCGCAGGACGCGGCGCGCAATATAAATCGGGTCGCAGCCGCCGTCCAGCATACGCATACACCAGTAAAGCGCAGCATCCGGCGACGAGCCTCTTACCGCCTTATGCAGGGCGGAAATCTGCTCATAAAAAACATCACCGCCCTTATCGAAGCGGCGCGTACTTTCCTGCAGCACCTCCGAAAGGGTCGCATCGGTGACGCGTGTCTGATCGCCCTGTTGCTCACCAAGGTCAACGGCTATTTCCAGCAGGTTCAAGGCCCTGCGCGCATCACCGTCAGCGGCACGGGCGATATTGGCCAGCATATCCGAATCGATCTGAATATCGCGTTTGCCATACCCCTTTTCAGGTTCGCTCAATGCCCGTTGCAGCAGATTAACCAGGCTCGCCTCATCAAGGGAGCGCAGCACATAAACGCGTACCCGCGATAACAGGGCATTATTCAGCTCAAAAGAGGGGTTTTCCGTGGTCGCACCAATAAAAATAACCGTGCCATCTTCCACGTAGGGCAGGAAAGCATCCTGTTGCGCCTTGTTAAAGCGGTGGACCTCATCGACAAACAGCAGGGTTTTACGGCTGGATTGCGCCTGTGCCGCCTTGGCGCGATCAACCGCAGCGCGGATATCCTTAACGCCCGCCATTACAGCGGAGAGCACCTCAAAGTTGGCGTCCGATAACTCGGCGATCATCTTAGCCAGGGTGGTCTTGCCGACGCCGGGTGGGCCCCACAACACCATGGAGTGAGGCATCCCCTCCTCCAATGCCGTGCGAAGCGCTTTACCGGGGGCCAAAATATGCTCCTGTCCGATATAGTCGGACAGGCTCCGTGGCCGCATGCGGGCCGCAAGCGGTTCATAACTGGGCGTTGAAAACAGGTCAGCCATAAGCAGGAGTCAAGAAGCCATAAAATTTCAGGCCCGAATCATAACAGACCCCGGCGGGCTGCTCTAATGGAACCGTGGGTTTATTGATGAATGACGTCGACACCATGCGGCGGAGTAAACCGGAACAGGGCTTCATCGAGCGTCGGATTGATTTTTACGTTTTCAAATTCCAGGCTGGAGCGTTGCCCCAGGGAATCCAGAAAGTGCATTTGCACCAATGTTTCGCCGGAAAATGTCAGGCGCAGGTTCTCGAACAAACTATCGGGGTTTTTGGGTCGCAGGTGAAACTGCTGCACCTGATCGCTAATTTCAAACTGGGTGACTTCGTAGCTGTCGGCCAAATCCTTGACCTCCCCACTGAGCAGGAGTGCAGGAGTCTGGGTCAGGCGCTGGTCCATTGCCTGAACGGTGACTTGCTCCAGGTCAGGATCGTAAGACCACAGCTGTTCGCCGTCGGATACGACCAGCTGCTCCAGGGGGGGCTCCGCCCGCCAATAAAAATGACCAGGGCGTTGAACCGCCATTTCACCGCGGGTAGTTTGCAGGTTATTGCCCTGCCCGTCCAAAACCGTTTGCAGAAAGTCAGCCCGAAAGGATTGCATACCAGCCAAACGGTCAGCCAGCGCCTTTGACGCCGAAAGGTCGGCCTGGGCGATATTAGCGGCCAGCAACAACAAGCCGCAGAACATGAATGAAAGGATTTTTTTCACGAGACCCTCAACCAACGATTACTAATCTCTAACGGGTGCAGGGGCAATCACCTCGCGGCTGCCGTTACTGCTCATTTCGGACACCACACCAGCAGCCTCCATCGACTCAATCATGCGTGCAGCCCGGTTGTAACCAATTTTCAGCTTGCGCTGCACGGCTGAAATAGAGGCGCGGCGGCTTTCGGTGACGAACTGGACCGCCTGGTCGTAAAGTTCGTCCTGCTCGGCATCGTCTCCTTCGTCGGAACCGTTATAGCCGGGCATCATCGCCGCTTCTGAAGGGCCTTCCAGTACCTCATCGATATATTCAGGCTCACCCCGCTGGACCCAGTCATTAACCACACGGTGAACCTCTTCATCGGCCACAAAGGCCCCGTGTACCCGCACGGGCACACCGGCGCCTGGCGGCAGGAAAAGCATATCACCGTGCCCCAACAGCTGTTCGGCACCGCCCTGGTCGAGGATGGTGCGCGAGTCAATTTTCGACGATACCTGGAAAGCAATACGCGTCGGCACGTTCGCCTTGATCAGGCCGGTAATAACATCCACCGATGGCCGTTGCGTTGCCAGAATCAGGTGAATACCTGCCGCACGCGCCTTCTGGGCAATCCGTGCAATCAGTTCCTCGACCTTCTTGCCGACAATCATCATCATGTCAGCAAATTCATCGACCACTACCACGATATAGGGCAACACGCTCAGTTCAGGCGCGCTTTCCTCAAGGCTTTCTTCCGCTTTCCAGAGGGGGTCCGGGATCGGCTCACCAGCCTTGATGGCATCCTTTACCTTACGGTTAAAACCGCTG
>JAWKZQ010000002.1:0-294091 GCA_041395865.1 Pseudomonadales bacterium | reverse complement strand
AGTCCCGATCACCATAGTTTCTCAAGACGTTTGCAGCAGTTGAGCGATGAAGGAAAGGTCACTCCCTATGTGTTTTACGAACAGGCTGCACAAGGCGAAGAAGGAGCGGTCAGTCATTACAGAGGTCGTACCGATCTGACTGAAATTGGAAACAAGCTACCGGTCGATAACGCCGAGTTTTACCTGTGCGGCCCTCTGGACATGATGAAGGCCGTGTATTCACAGCTGAAAGCGCTCAAGGTTCCGGACAGCAGCATCTTTTACGAGGTGTTCGGTCCCACCAAATCACTGGCAGATTGAGGGCTGCGTTTAAATGCATCACTGTCGCCCGTTTGCCAATACGGGAACCTAAGGCGGTGTATTTGCATCCTGTGAGTGTCAGTTCAGGTCTTAACCGGCCTGTGAGCTTTAAGGCATGGGCTGGCACAACAGATCATTATCCGGGGAGGATAGCCACATGAAGATATTTGCAACAAGCCTGCTAACGTTAACCGTTTTGTATTCCGCTTTCGCGAGTGCAGATACCGTGGTTGGGGAAGAGGCTGATACGACGCTGGGTAAAGGTGTTGGTGGTTGGGCCGGCGTATTGATTGGCGGCGCAGCCGGAGGGCCTGTCGGGGCGCTGGCAGCTGGCGCCCTGGGTGTTTGGTTTGGCGGCGAGGTTCAGGAAGGAACCGGCCAAAGTGGGAGGGCTTACCGGGTGCAGCGCGATGACGGTTCGGAAACGGTTGTCCGCTCGCCTAAACAAACCTGGCAGCAGGGCGACCGCGTGGATGTTATCGGCAACCGCCTGGTCGCGGCTGCACAATAGACGGTCGCTCGGCGCTGCCTGATCAGGCGAAAAATGCCTGGTAAAGGGCAGCGGCGGCCAGCAGTAAAAAGAGTATCCCGCTGAATTTGTGAATTAAACCGAGCGGTAACCGTTTCATAAATCGTTGGCCGACATACACGGCTATACCGGTTGTCACAAAGAGTGCCAGTGTGGCGCCCAGCCAGACAGGTACGCCTTGGTAACTTGAAGCCAGTCCAGCGACGGCCAGCTGGGTTTTATCGCCAAATTCGGCGACAAAGATCATCAGGAAAGCGCTGATGAACAGGCTGTGATTGCTGCGCACGGAGGATTCCGCGGCTTCCGGATCGTCGCTGGCCAGTAGCGACTGTAAGCCAAAAAAGGCGAACAGTGCCGCTACAATGATGGCCAGCCAGAATTCGGGAATCCAGGCGGCAACCAAGCCGCCGAACAACACGGCTAACAGGTTGAGTATGGCAAAGGCGACCACCGCACCAAGCAACACGGGACCGTGCCGGTGCCTCGCGGCGAGGGTCATGCAGACCAGCTGGCTTTTATCGCCCAGTTCGGCAAGCACAATCAGGATAAAAGAGGTGCCAGCGACTGACAGGTTGCTCAATAGGGACAAGGATTGGTTTTCCAATGATTCGCTCCGTGAAAAAGTGGCGATTATAGACAGCGATGATGATCTGGCAACAGGACCAAAAACGAGATTTTTGGTTTTGATTGGCCAGTGGCGCAACCGTTAGCCTTTGTGGATCTCCCGAATCAATGCCGGAATTTCGCTGGGATGCATGACCGTATGATGCGGGTCGATGCCCAGTTCGGCGTCCAGCGGGCGCTGGTGCTGAATCCACACCGAGGTGATTCCGCTGTTATGGGCACCGGCAATGTCGGAGTGGAGGTTGTCGCCCACATGAATGGCCTCGTGGGCTTCGCAGTTGGCAAGCCTGAGTGCTTTGTTAAAAATGGATGGAAAGGGCTTTTCCTCCGGCTCCTGGCCGCCGATGATGATGTGATCCACATGAGCGGCCATATTGACGCGCTCAACCTTAGGAACCTGTGAATGTTCAGGGCCGTTGGTGATGACCACCAGGGTAAAGAGCTTGCGTGCCTCAGCCAGCCATTCCTTGATTCCCGGATAAAAGTCGAAGGCCTGTATGCGGTCTTCATCGAATTTATCCTGCAGATATTCGGCTCGCTTCTCGCTGACATCGCCGATTCCGCGTTCGGATAAAAGGTCGCGAATCAGCTGTACCCGAAAAGCTCTTTCGCCTTGCTGGTCAATGATTGGCAGGTAGCGTTCGCGCTGGCGATCAGACCATTCCCGGTAAATGCCCGTTACGTAAGCCTCAGCAAAATTGACGCCATCGAGATCCGCGTCGTAAAGACTCACGATTTCCTCGGCCATGAGCTGCTTGGCCTGCTCGTTTGCACCCGGCGTGTCGCACAGGGTTTCATCCATATCGAGGAAAAGGGCTTTTAGCATGGGGTGGCTCCGGGGGCGTTAAGTCTGGCTGAATAATAGCCTAAACAGATGTCAGTTTATGGGTCTTTCATTAATTAAGTTGATAATCTTTTGCGAGAGTTCCTGGGCGCTCAGGAACGCGGATTCCACGTGCCCATGAATCAGCCAGTCGGCACAAACACCGAGTTTTAAATCCGGGTCGATCAGGCAGTTTTCTTCAGGGGCGCAACGCGTGCTGGCATAGCGCCAGCGGTGCAGGCGTTTGTATTCAATGCCATTCAGCGGCGCACCAAGCAGTCGCTCCAGTTCGCGGGTCAGGATTTGTTCAACGTTGCCCTGATCATCCTCAATATGTTGCTCCGCCCATTCGTTGGTTGAGTGGACAACCAGGCTGAAGTTTTCTGTGCGCAGGGGTTTGGATGAGTTAATGGCAATCCAGCCAATGCAGGATTCTTTCACCACGGCTGCCTGCCAGCGGGTTTGCAGGGGTTGAGCCAGGCCAATCATCAGGCTATAGCAGCCGGCCATTTCGGCCTGTTCGATGTGTTGATAGCAGGAGAAAGTCCCGGGCAGCAGTTTAGCGGCTTGCGGCGAGGGCGTAGTGACAATGACCCAGTCAAAGTATTGATGGCAATTTGCCATGTCTCGTAGCGACCAGCCCTGGCTCGCATTGCTGGATTTCTGCGATTTCAGTTTTAAGCAGCAGGTTTTTCCCTTCGCCAACGCTTTGCCCAGCTGGTTCATTTTGGGGACGGTGACATAGTGGCTTTCGAAACCAGTCGCGTTTGTAGGGTTTTTTATCGCCCCCAAGCGTCAGGACAGAGGGTTGCCAGGCCCGAACGACGCCTGTTGCCAGCATAGGGGCCAGGAAGCCCTGAAAGGCTTTAGAGCGTGCGGTGAAATACTGTGCGCCATGGTCAAACTGGTAGGCACCGGCATAGCGGGTGGACATGCGTCCGCCAACGCCTGCGGATTTCTCAAATAAAGTGGTATCCGCATGATTTTCCAGCAGGTTGGCTAAACTCAATCCAGCCATGCCGGCACCGATGATAGCGATGCGGGGTAATACTTTTGATTGCTTACTCTGTATGTCCATGAATTTTTTAGCCAGTTTCGATTGCCTGATCCGCAGGGCATTGCGACGGTTTGTGTTAGGGCATTCGGGGTTCATATGCCGACTTTCGCCCGACGGCTCGCTTTGGTATAACTTCCGATGATATCAGGGCCGGTGAAGCGTGGTTTCAATATTTGCATGTTAAGGCGAATGCTTTGATAACCAGGCATTGACAGCGATCACTGACGGGTTTTCGATGAAGATCAATAACCTGTCCGGTATTTAGCGCTAGGCTGTAGAATGAGGGCAATCGCCAACAGACATTAAAAAGCGGAACGGATTTCTATGCCAGATCAAACCCCCAATGCTAAGGGCTCGCCACCTAATCGGATGCGAGAGACCTATATTGCCTGGCTTTTCCTGTTAATGCTGGGCTTTATTTATTTCGACTACATTCTGCCCAACCGAAGTATCGAAGTGATTAGCTACAGTGAGTTGGTGCAGGCAGTCGAGGATAACCGTATCCGCCAGGTCGATATTCGTGGTGTGGATGTGAAGGGATATTACCTCAACGACGACCAGGAAAAGCCACAATTTAAAACGACGCTGCCGGCCTTTGTCGACAGTGATATTCTGGACCTGATGCGTGAGCATGAAGTCGTGGTGAATATTCAACCGAACCAGTCGCCGCTCTGGCTACAGATTGTCACAGGTTTTTTGCCTTGGGCATTCCTGATTTTCTTTTTCCTGTATGCCGGACGTCTTTGGCAGAACCGTATGGGGGCAGGAAGCGGCGGTGGTATTTTCAACTTTTCCCGCTCCCGCGCGCGGCGTTACGAGCGCAGTGAAAACGGTCCGACCTATGATGACGTGGCCGGGCTGGAGGATGCCAAGCAAGACCTGCAGGAAATTGTCGATTACCTGAAAAATCCGGCCAGGTTTCAGCGTTTGGGTGCAAAAATGCCCAAGGGTATCTTGATGATGGGCGCGCCGGGCACCGGCAAAACCCTGTTAGCCAAAGCCACGGCTGCCGAGGCGGGGGTGCCCTTTTTTTCCATCAGTGGTTCGGAGTTTATTGAACTCTATGTGGGGGTGGGTGCCTCACGGGTGCGCGATATGTTCGCCAATGCTCGTAAGGAGGCGCCAGCCCTGATTTTTATCGATGAAATTGATTCCGTCGGGCGTGTCCGTGGAACAGGGTTGGGCGGTGGTAACGACGAGCGCGAGCAAACGCTCAACCAGATACTCGCCGAAATGGACGGTTTTGAACCTGAGGAAGTGGTTGTGGTGCTGGCGGCGACCAATCGCCCTGATGTGCTTGATCCGGCGCTGTTACGCCCGGGCCGCTTTGATCGCAAGGTCATTCTTGAATTGCCCCAGAAAAAAGCCCGGGTTGACATTCTCCGGGTGCATACCCGTAAAACGCCGCTGGCTGAAGACGTGGACCTGGACAGGATTGCCGCAATGACGGTGGGTTTTTCCGGTGCCGACATTGAAAACCTGGTCAATGAAGCTGCTCTGCACGCTGCAAGGCGGGACGCTTCGACACTCATCAACGAGGACTTCCTGTTTGCCCGCGATAAGGTGGTGATGGGAGCTGAACGCAAGGATATCATCAATGAAGGCGAGCGGGCGCGTATTGCCTGCCATGAGTCCGGCCATGCCCTGACGGCATTGCTGCTGCCTCACAGCGATCCTGTGCAGAAGGTTTCGATTGTGCCGCGTGGCCGGGCGCTTGGCATGACCGAGCAACTGCCCACCGAAGATCGCCATAACGTCGACGAAGCCTTTGTGAAGGAGCGGTTGCAGATATTACTGGGCGGCCGCTGCGCCGAAAAAATACGGTATGGCAATACCAGCTCAGGTGCGGCCAATGACCTCAAGGAGGCCACCCAGCTGGCGCGCAAGATGGTGGTTAACTGGGGTATGAGCGAGCAAATGGGACCGTTGGGATTCCGTGACGGCGAAGCGCATCCCTTTTTGGGGCGCGAGTTGACCGAACCACGCAGCTACAGTGAAGCGACAGCCCAGTTGATCGACCAGGAAACCCGGCGCTTCCTGCGCGAAGCCGAGCAGGCGACAACGCAACTGTTAAAAGCGCATAACGGCGATTTGCAAAAATTGATCGATGCATTGCTAGAGCAGGAATCGCTGGATCATGAGGCGATCCTTGCCCTGCTCGCTATGCCTGAAAAACGAGTAGAAAGCTGAATACCGCGTCTTTATTAAAAGGCGTTATCAAAGATCGGGTTATTGGTCTTCGGGGTTGGGCACAAACTTGAGCGACAGGGAATTTACGCAGTGCCGGGTGTTTTTTTCGGTAAAACCTTCACCCTCGAAAACATGCCCCAAGTGACCGCCACAGCTGGCGCAAAGAATTTCCGTACGACGTCCGTCCGCATCCACTTCGCGCCGGACTGCCCCGGGAACTTCATCGTCAAAGCTGGGCCAGCCACAACCGGAAGAAAACTTGCTGCTCGAGCGATAGAGCTCGGCATCGCATTGTTTGCAGATAAAGGTTCCCTTGGCATGAAAGTCGTTAAACTCTCCTGAATAGGGCCGCTCTGTGCCTTTGTGCAGAATCACATACTCTTCATCGGGCGTAAGCGGGTTCAATTTCCGGTTGCTTGACATTGCTATGTTCTCAACTAACGGTGTCTTAATAACGGTGCGTGGAATGATACCTTTCGAGTTGCCAAACCTGTTAGCGGTTCCGGCGTTTTTTTGTTGCGTCGCTTTAATCTTTTAGCGCTTCAAGCCATCTGCGTTGGAGCGTATGCTAGTGTTTAGAGCCCAAAGGGCAGTTGAGAAAATAAAAATTAAAAGACAATGAACAATGAAATTCGTGAGCGCGAAGACGGCAGTTTCGAGTTCACCAGCCATGATGACTTTATTTTTGAAACGGGTGAGTCAATTAACCCGTTGCTGCTGGTTTACGAAACCTACGGCACGCTCAACACTGATAAAAGCAACGCCGTCATTGTGCATCACGCCCTCTCCACCAGCAGCCACCTGGCGTCCCACGAAAAAAAACCGGAACCCGGCTGGTGGGAAGAGATGGTTGGCCCCGGCAGAGCATTGGATACTGACCGGTATTTTATTATTTGCGTTAATAACCTGGGCAGTTGCTACGGCTCATCGGGGCCGGCCAGTCTTAATCCGCAAACGGGCAAGATTTACGGACCAGATTTTCCGCCCGTTACCATTATCGACATGGTTCGCTCACAAAAGCGCCTGGTCGATGAATTGGGTATCAGTCAATTGCACGCTGTGCTTGGCAGCTCAATGGGCGCCATGTTGTCTATCGCCTGGCTGGTGCTTTATCCCGACCATGCCCGTTACCTGCTGTCTATCTCCTCCTGCGCCAAGGGCTACCCAGCCAATCACGCTAACCGGCTGATCCAGAAAGAAATTATCTGCCAGGACCCGGACTGGAACAACGGCCGCTACAGTGATGCCAGCAGGCTTAAGGGGTTTAAAACGGCTCGCAAACATGGCTTGCTGACTTATCGTAACTGGAAAGAGCTGGATGCTCGTTTTGTCGATAAGCAGGGGGTAGAGGCCATTGATAACTACCTCGATTACAACGCCCAGAAATTTATTGATCGCTTCGACTGCAACAGTTACCTGAGGCTGGTGGATGCCATGGACACCTTCGATCTCACGGAGGCGGGAAAGCGGAATCTGGCGGAAGTGTTCCGGCCTATCCAGGCTAAAGTGCTGGTGGTCAGTGTGGACTCGGATGTGCTTTTTACGCCGCCCCAACAGCAGGACCTTTACCGGGCTCTCCGGGATGCCGGGGTTGACGTCACGTACATCGATCATCATTCCAGTTATGGGCACGATGCCTTCCTTGTCGAAACGGATGCCTTTGGGGAGTATATTCGGGGTTTTATCGGTGTAGCCTGATTAAAGCTGTTAAACACGAAGGGGTTTGAACGGGATAAATTAAAGGGTTTTGAATGATGGAAATGGATGCGTCCGTAAATGTTTTTGGCGAAAAGCTGGAAACCTGTGGGGAAAATCCCCGCACGGGATTTTTCCGGGACGGGAAATGCAATACCTGTGACGAAGATGTTGGTTCACACACGGTGTGCATCGAAGCCACGCAGCAGTTTTTGGAATATTCGCGGTTTAAGGGCAACGACCTGTCTACGCCTGTTCCCGAATTTAATTTCAAGGGATTGAAGCCTGGCGACACCTGGTGCCTGTGTGCATCACGTTGGCTGGAAGCCGAGGAAAGCGATATGGCGCCAAGGGTGCACCTCAGGAGAACGCATATCAGGGCGCTGGAAATTGTACCGCTGGATTTGCTTAAGAAATACGCGGTCGATTTGAATTAACGTACTGGTGGCATTAAGTGGCAGGCTGCAATGGTTTCGATCCTGCCCTTAAATTAGCTGATGGAGGTATCCAGCGCTATCTTGATAAAAAATTTAATGACAAAGCCTGCAACCCCAACCAGCAGGGCGACTGACAATACAATCCCCCCGATTTTTCCAGCATTGGAGTCTTTTCCGAGTTTATAGACGATAAAAATCATGTACATGATCAACGCCGCCAGCATAACGGGCATGGCGTATTCGGTCAGCATTTTGTCAGTAATCATCGTAATCGCAGCAATAACAAACCAGTGGTTTCAAGAGATCAAAGTAGATCCCCTTGACGTAATAAACAGGTACTTTTCAGAGGAAAAGCGGCTTCACAACTGGATTGATTCCTGCCAAGAAAGTAAGGATGTGAAGTGGCGCGTATGGTACGCAATTAAGCGACAAAATTGAATCTTTAACAGGGTTGTTGTGAACACAGGGATAGGGCTTGAAGCGTGGGAGGGGAGGCGCATCCCTGCGCGGTGCTTCCTTGCGGAGAGTGTCCTTACTCTTATCTCCTTACCTGAATAAGTCTAGTGAATTTCCCCGATAGATAAATAATGCATGCGAACTAATACTTTTGTATTAGGGGCGGCGGGATCATTTGCGAGATGTCCTGACAGGAAAACGGGCGGCTGTTGATCGGCCTCTGGGAAGGACAGACAACTTCGTTGTCGACAGGACAGGAGAAAAGCGTACGTCACACACGCTCCTGGACAGGCAGATTGCAGAAATACGGGCTATTTCACGCTTGAAGTGCGGCAATCTCGTCGCCGCTGACAGGCTTGCTGAAAAGGTAACCCTGGGCGGCTTCGCAGCCGAGGTTTTTAAGAACCTCAAGTTGCGCGTTTGTTTCAACGCCTTCAGCGATGATGCTGTGACCCAGTTTGCGGCCCATATCGACCATGGAGTTCACCAGGATCATGCTGTTCTTGTCAATCAGCATGTCGTCGATGAAGTATTTATCGATTTTCAGGCAATCGACATTCAGGTGTTTGAGTGAAGCAAAAGACGAGTAGCCAATGCCGAAGTCATCGATTGCCAGCTGGATGCCAAGTTCTTTCAACGCCTTGAAGGTGGAAAGGCTTGCCTGGTCGATCTGTACGACGCCTTTCGTTACTTCCAGTTCCAGCCGCTCGGGGGCCATGCCGGTCTCATCGATAATGCGTGCAACCAGGGACACAATCTCCTTATCCAGGATATGCTTGGGGGAAATATTAACAGCCATTCGTAATGACGGAAGCCCTGCTTTTTCCCAGGCTACGGCCTGGAGGCAGGCGGTAATCAGAACCCATTCCGTAAGGGCGTTAATCATGCCAATGCGTTCTGCCGTGGGGATGAAATCAGTGGGCGGTACCTGGCCCAGTTCAGGGTGGTGCCAACGTGACAGCGCTTCGACGCCGACGATTTTGCCGGTGGCGACATCCACCTGGGGCTGGTAGACGAGCGACAGCTCCCTTTTTTCAATAGCATCGCGCAGATACTGTTCGACCTGGAAGCGGTATTCAGCCTTGTGTGTCAATTCGGGCTGGTAGAATGCATAGCGGCTTTTCCCATTCTCCTTGGCCGCATACAGGGAGGTGTCGGCCGCTTTGATCAGCGCATGCAAATCCTCTCCGTCGTCCGGATAATGAGCGATGCCGATGCTGCAGGCGGGAGTCAGCTTGCGCGCGGCAATTTCGATCGGTTGGGAGATCGTCTGGAGGCAGCGTTTCGCCACATTGGCGGCGTAATCATCGCCGATTTCTTCGACAAGCACGCAGAACTCATCGCCACTCAGGCGGGCGACGAAATCGATTTCCCGGCAGGCGCCCTGCAGGCGCTTGGCAATGGTTTTTAGCAGCATGTCGCCGGCATCGTGTCCGAGGCTGTCGTTGACGCCCTTGAAATCATCCAGGTCGATATAGAGTAGGCCCAAACGGCGCTTATGGCGCGATGCCGTTTTAATAGCCTCTTCGAGGCTCTGGTAAAAATGAGCACGGCTGGCAAGGCCCGTCAACTCGTCGGTATAGGCCAGCTCGCGAATGCGTTTTTGGGCCTGATCCCGCTCCATTACAATACCGGCAAGCCGTGCGGCAGAGATAAGGTCGTCGAGCTCTTCTTCATTCGGCAGGGCCGGATGGTTGTAATACATGCCGAAGGCGCCCAATACTTTTCCGGAGGAGTTTTTGATCGGTTCCGACCAACAGCAACGCAGACCATGTTTGAGGGCCGCGTCTTTGATGTTGGCCCACTTGGGATCGGTTGCAATATCTTCGACCAGTACGCGCTCCCCGGTGTAGGTGGAGGTGCCGCAGGAGCCAACGTCGGGGCCGTTTTCGAGGCCGTTTACCGCTTCACAGTATTCCTCAGGCAGGCTGGGGGCTCCGCCATGCAGAAGCTTGTTGCCC
The DNA here is from genome assembly GCA_041395865.1 of Pseudomonadales bacterium. Lineage (GTDB taxonomy): Bacteria > Pseudomonadota > Gammaproteobacteria > Pseudomonadales > IMCC2047 > IMCC2047. The sequence continues at coordinate 284,019 of JAWKZQ010000002.1, read as the reverse complement.
TCAAGTTCCAGCATGGAACAGCGAATACCGGGGCGGCGGCCTTCGTACATCAGGGCAATGGCATCGTAGATGTCGGCTGCCGGTTTGCCGATGGCGATCATCTTCAGGATTTCAGCCTGCTTTTCGTCAAAGGCTTTGGCTTTTTTATGTTCGGTGATATCGACATGAGTGCCCACCAGGCGGATAGGCTTGTTATCAAGCTTGCGGTGGACCAGGAAGGCCCGGGAAAGTATAAACACTTCGTGACCGGCCTTGTGCCGCATCCGGAATTCAACCTCGTAGGAGTTCGTCGCGCCGTTGAGGTAATTTTTGACCTTTTCTAAAGCCGGTTCCTTATCATCCGGGTGCACCAGCTGAGCCCAGGTATTTAAGTGCGCACCCAGTTCGTGGTTTTCATAGCCCAACATGCTTTTCCAGCGAGGGGAGTAATAAACCTCATCCGTTTCCAGGTTCCAGTCCCATAAACCGTCGTTGGCACCACGCATCGCCAGGGAAAACCGTTCTTCGCTTTTGAAAAGTTTGTTGGACCTTTCTTCGGACGTTTTTTTGACAGTGGACAGCTCGGTACGTAGCTGCTGGATCTCTTCAAGCAGCTTGGCAGCCCGCTTGTCGGTATCTTGCATGGTGTTTTCTCTAACAGTTCTGGCGGTTTTGTTGGTGGAAACTCGTTGCAAATATTACCAGTATTTGTTCCCGATACGTAGTTTCCCAGATAAAAGTAAGGGTTTTATCTGATTTTTTTTATGGTCGTTCTCCCTAAGCTTATAAGGGTTGTCAAGCCATTGGCATGAGTGCGGTTTAGTTGAAAGTGAGTTAGATCCTCATTTTTTGTTTCACACACCAAGTTGAGATAAAGGGGTATGACGATGACGACTATAGCAAGCAAGATAGAAGGCCTGGTTAATGAATTGAAAATTCAGCGCGATACGCTGCATAGTCGCCTCGGCCAGGGTGATGGGCGTGTAGAAGACCAGTGGTCTGAAGCCGAAGAAAAATGGCAGGAAGTTGAGGCTAAATATGAACGCCTTGATTACGCAGTTGGGAAAACGACACTCAACCTGGGTCGTGACCTTGAGCAGCTTGGCTGCGAACTTAAACAACGCTACCAGCAAATCCAGGCGCAATTGAGCTAACCAGCGCTCGATTCAGCGCTACCCGAACGTGTTTCCACGGCTTGGACTGTGCCGGGTTATTTCCTGGCACAGTCCATTTTTTATACCGTGCCTGCTGTTTTCCAGGCTTGCACGCTAAGGGATGGTTTGATCTGACCCTCTTTTATTTCCTTATCCCGGTCAAACCCCGTATTTTTTAAAGTGATATAATTAACAGCGTTCGTGAAAATTCATCGCTGTTTGTTCAGCGACGACCCCGCATGAGCTTAAGGGGGACAGACCCATGACTGGAAAAATTTGGGTTTTGGCTGCAGATACCACCCGTGCGCGTATTCTAAGTACCGCAACACCTCGCGGTGAATTAGTTGAGCAGCATGAGCTGCTTCATCCTGCCAGCAGAAGAAAACCCGCAGATTTACTCTCCGATCGTCCCGGCCGGGACAGTAACAGCGACCGACGAGGCTCCCATACAGTCGGTCATGAAAAAGACGTCAAAGCTCACGAAGCCCAGCAGTTTGCCAAGGAAATCAGTAAAAAACTCAATGAGTTCAGGCAGCGCGATGCATTTAACCGGATTTATCTGGTTGCCTGTCCGCAAATGCTCGGGCATTTACGCAAAGAGCTTAGTGAAGCGGTGCGAACGCGTATACGCCAGGAATCTGATGTAAACCTGGTGAAGGAGGACTTGGCCGTTATCCGCGCGCACTTGCCAACACACCTGTAAGGGGGCGAAAGTGGATAAAAACAAGCAGGCCTTAGCCTTGTCTGCCAGTTACCTGTGCAGGCGTTGCGAGGCGTCTGAATTACCCTTTGCCGACACCCGCGAACTGGAGCACCTGGATAATTATTTCGGGCAGGAACGCGCCACCGAAGCCCTGAATTTTGGTGTCAGTATCGAGCATGAGGGCTATAACATCTTTGTACTGGGGCCGACCGGGATGGGGCGACACCAGATGGTGTCCAATTTTGTTGGCCAGTTTGCCAGCGAGCGTCCTGCGCCGACGGACTGGTGTTACGTCAACAACTTTGAGGCGCCACATCAACCACGCGTGCTGGCGTTGCCCGCCGGGATGGCTCGACAGCTGGAAAAGGACATGCTGCAGTGTATCGAAGATCTGCTGGTGAGCATTCCCGGGGTGTTCCAGAGTGTCGAGTATAAAACCCGGGTTAATGAGATTAACCGCGAATACAACGACAAGGAGCAGCGCGCGTTAGGCGAACTGGAGGAAAAAGCCCGCGAGCAGAATATTTCCCTCATTCAAACCCCAACCGGCTATACCCTGGCGCCGATGGTGGAGGGCCGGGTCATCACCAGTGATGAGTTTAATGCCCTTTCGGAGGAAGAGCGTAAGCGTATTGAAGTTGTAACTTCGACGCTCAAGGAAGAGCTGAAGCAAATAGTCATGAAAATGCCGGTATGGATGAAGGCGGGACGAGAACAGCTTAAAAAGCTCAATCGGGAAATTGTCGAAAGCACGGTAAAACAGGTGTTCGCCGATCAGGAACAGAGCTATCGGGAGTTGCCCGAGGTGATGAGCTTCCTGAAGGCGGTGGAACAGGACGTTGTTGAAAACGTAAATTATTTCAACATGGAGGAAAGGCCGGGGGCGCCGGACGATCCCAAGAATCAGGTCAAGGCATTCCCGATGTATACCGTTAATGTACTGGTCGATAACAGTCAGTGCAGCGGAGCGCCGGTGGTTTATGAGAATAACCCGTCATTGAGCAATTTGCTGGGACGGGTTGAGCATGAAGCGCAGTATGGCACCCTGACCACAAACTTTACCCTGATTAAGGCGGGTGCCCTGCATAAAGCCAATGGCGGGTATCTCCTGCTGGATGCCGTGAAACTGCTGACCAGTCCTTTTGCCTGGGATGCGTTGAAACGGGCGTTGCTTTCTAGGGAGGCAAAGATTGAGTCGGCATCCGAAATTCTGAGCTTGGCCAGTACCAAGTCGCTGGAGCCCGAGGCGATTCCGCTGGATCTTAAGGTGATCCTGGTAGGTGACCGAATGATTTATTACCTGTTGCAGGCCTATGATCCGGAGTTTAACCAGCTGTTCAAGGTGCCTGCGGACTTGTCTGAGGAGATTGATCGAAATGCGCAGAACAGTTTGAGTTTTGCCCGCTTGATTGCCAGCCTTCAGCATAAGGAAGGCCACCGACCGTTGGCGCGGGACGCTGTGGCGCGGGTGATCGAGCAGAGTTCACGCAGCCTGGAGGATGCCGAAAAACTGTCGTTGCATCTCAACCATTTGAAGGATCTCATTTGCGAAAGCGATTTTTTTGCGGCCCAGGATAAAGCCGACATCATTACCCGTGCGCATGTGCAGCGCGCAATCGATGCGGCTAACCGTCGCTTGGACCAATTCCGGGAGAAGGTGCATGAAAGCATCCTGCGCGATATCCAATTGGTGGATACGGAGGGTGAGCAAGTTGCCCAGGTGAATGGGCTCTCTGTTTATCAATTAGGGGAGTATTCCTTTGGCCGGCCCAGCCGGATTACGGCCAAGGCCCGGTTGGGCAGCGGTAAGGTGTTGGATATTGAGCGGGCGGTTAAGCTCGGCGGAAATATTCACTCCAAGGCTGTGATGATTCTCTCCTCCCTGATGGCCAATCGCTATGCGCGTAATAAACCGCTGCCGGTTTCAGCCAGCCTGGTTTTTGAACAATCCTATGGCGGTGTGGAGGGGGATAGCGCCTCTATCGCGGAATTCTGCGCGCTGGTTTCTGCTATCGCCAATATTCCTGTGCAACAGTCCCTGGCGGTGACAGGCTCCTTGAATCAGCATGGGCAGGCCCAGGCGATTGGCGGCATCAACCAGAAGATTGAAGGTTACTTCGATATCTGCCTGGCGCGGGGGCTGACGGGAAAACAGGGCGTGTTGATGCCGCAGGCGAATGTGCAGCACCTGATGTTGAAACAGGCGGTGGTGGATGCGGTCGAAAGAGGGGAGTTCAATATCTATGCTGTCGAAAACATTGATCAAGCCCTAACCCTGTTAATGGAAATGCCCGCCGGGGAACTGCAAACGGATGGCCGCTACCCTGACGATTCCGTCAATGGCCGGGTCATGGCGCAGATTGATGCCTGGATTGAGTTAAGTAAGAAATACTCGGCTCCGGCAGATGAAGAACGAAGCGATGACAAGCAACACTGAGCAGCGGATTCTGATTGCATTGGATGCGCGCGAAACCACGGAGGAAAGCCTGGTTATGTTGGCGGCAGTGGCCGGCCTCCTGCATGCGCCGCTGGCGGGGCTCTTTGTGGAGGATACCCGGCTTAGCGATATCGCCAAGTTGCCCTTTATTACCGAAATAAACCGCACATCAGCCAGGGAGCAGAGCTTTCACGCAGAGACCTTAACCGCGCTAAACAGGAATATTGCCGGCAGGGTTCATCGTTTATTGGACGAACTGTCACGGCGTTATAAGGTTCCCTACACATTCCGGGCCGAGCCGGGAGAGCTGATTTCCAAGGCGCTTACCCAAGAGGGGGTTGATGTCTTCTTTCCGGCGCGTAAGCGGGCGCTCCTGCAGCCGAAAGGCTGCTATTCACGCCAGGCGGATCAATTAAAAATCACGCTGATTTACGACAGGTCTCCGCAGTTTGAGCGGGCGTTGGAAATCGTACGGTTGCTTGCCCAGGCTGGCGGCGTGTCCGAAGTGGTGCTGGTGTGTGACACGGATATTCCCGAGGAGCTGGTTCACCGGCTTCCCGGAACCGATGTGCGGGTGAAGGTGCACAGCGTTCGCTCGGTAGCCTCGGCGCTTCGGGAATGTTTGTGTCAGCCCACGTCAACGCTACTTTTGGTACCAAAGCACCGGGTGACCTACGAAGAGCTTTCCAGGTTATTCAATGAGCTTGCGACGCCGTTACTGTTGCTGAATTAGAGGCTCCTTAGTTTGAAAAGCCCAGGCACTGGGGCGTTAGGCAATCATGGCGCGCAACAACTCCTTCCACTCTTTTATGAAGGGTAGGGCCTGGCCCTGGGTTAACCCCGTACGGTTTTATTCTTGGCCTTCCCGTGATGGCAAGTCGTAAACGGGGTACTCGAAGTCAGGATACCGTTCCAGTTTATATTCGGACTCCAGGAAGGCGACCAGGTCGATGAGCTGGCTGACCGTCATCGCATCGTTGTAGTTACGCATTTTTGAAACGCCGTCGACTTGAATCGCTTCAAGCGGATAACCTTTGGCTAAACGGTGGGAAGGGTTAATCACAGAGGTAACCAGCTCTGCGTAGGTTTTAATCCGGCTGACTTCACCGCCCAGCATTACCGATATTCCCGGTTCTCCACCGGACTCCAGCTGATTGATTCCTTCAATAGTGTGGCAGGTATGGCATTGGAACGTCAGGAAGAGGGAACGGCCGTGCCTCACATCTCCCTTGGGTAAACTAAAGCCGGTGGGTGATTCCGGGCCGCTACTGCAAGCCGCTAACAGCGTAGTGGTTATCAACAGGATTAATGCGATTGGGTTTTTCATGGCAAATCCTCCTCTGCAGGTGATGGTTATGGATTTGAGATGGTCGGGTCTCCAGGTCAGTCACAGGATTAACGTCTATGCGGCGCCGCATTGCCACGCCAACTTTATAATTGTACCCCTGCTTAGAGCCTAACTAGTTGTTTTATATCAGCTGTTTTAGAATTACGGGGGTGTTGGTAGATGGAGTTGTTCTCGGTATCATCAAAAACTGATCCAAGTCATTTTTCCTGTAAAGTGGCAGGAAGGTCAGTGAATTATTACCGGGAAGGCGTATCAAAACTTATCGTTGATCCATAAACAAAGGGAGAACCCTGATGAGAGCGTCAATGAAAAAAACCGCCTTAGCGGCTGCTTTTGTTATGAGTATCGGACTGGCCGGGTGTGCGACAACTGCAAGTAACGACGACCTGGCTGTGCGGGTCAGCGCCTTGGAAGATGCTGTGGCTACGGCACAGGCGAGTGCGGATGCAGCCTCATCCATTGCACAACAGGCGCAGAATACGGCCAATATGGCACTGGGAACTGCACGTAATGCCCAGGCCTGCTGTGAGGTCCATGATGAAAAAATGGACCGTATGTTTGAAAAAGCGAGCAGCAAATAACGTGTGATGATGAAGGAATGCGGCTATTAATGCCGCTTCCTTTGCTGTGAACTCGGGCTCAGGGTGCCTCGGATTTAACCTCAGGGGTATTTTGAGGTTGGGGCACCGAAACGAGGGTAGGTACGCCAGTTGCGCGCTGGTAAGTGTCCTCTATTGCCCGCCAATCCAGTTGTATCTGCCTATTCCCGGTTGTGGCGATCAATGCTTCAACCACTGCCGTGAGCCCGCCGGGCACGCGTTCTGGGGCTTCGAGCGCAGGGTGAACTTCAAGATAAAGCTGCCCCGCCGACCAACCCACCTTGACGGGCATGTCGATAATCTGTACGGGTGTATTCACAGGCACCTGCTGAAAAAGGGTTTCGATATCCTCTGGCCGCAGGCGTATGCAGCCGTGGGTGGTACGCATGCCAATCCCCCAGGGTTTATTGGTGCCATGGATCAGGTAGCCGGGAATCGCTAATTGTAACGCGTAGGCTCCGAGAGGATTGTCGGGGCCGGGGGGGACACTGTTGGGGAGCGGCCTTCCCTTCGCCGCGTGCTCGTCGAGTACGGACTTGGGCGGATACCAGGCAGGGTCTTTGATTCGCATGATGACCTGCGTTTTGCCCAGCGGCGTACGCCAGTCCATGCGGCCGATACTAACCGGATACGTGGTAACGACGGGTGCCGTGCCGGGCTTTGCCGCCGGGAAATAGTAAATCCTCATTTCCGACAGGTTGATAATAATACCGCGGCGCTCAACGGGTGGCAGAATGTAGCTTGTCGGCAGCACAATGTCGGTTCCTTCGCCGGGTAGCCAGGAGTCTACTTTCGGGTTGGCTTGTCGAATCTCTTGATAGCCCAGGCTATGAACGCGGGCGATATCCAGCAGTGTGTCTTCATAGCGGCTTTGTGTAACGGCGGTGTTACCCACCAGGTCCGAACCCTCGGCGGGCAAGGCAAAGGTGTCGGCAGCCGTTGGCTGTGCCAGTAAAAGCAGACTTACAAGGGCGAACAACTTAACTTTCAACGTGAAGGCCTCATGACGGCTGTTTACAGGTGGCCTGTCTTTACGTAAAGCAGACAGCCTGCGTCGCTGTAGGGAAAGTGCTCACTGCCGGCCGGATTGCGCAACCAGGTTCCCTGAGGATAGCTGCCCTGATCGTCGGAAAAGTTACCGGAGAGAACAAATATCTCTTCGCCGTGAGAGTGAAGGTGTCGGCCAAAACGGGTTTTGGGCGCCCACCTCTGCAGGCAGACTTCTTCGCTTTCATAGTGGTGCAAAGGCAGGATTTCCAGCCCTTCCACTTCGCCCGGCCGCCATGTGGCTGACCGCGTATTAATACGCACAAAGGCTTTATCCTGCGCTTGAAACTGCCTGAGTTTAACGAAGATGGTTGTGCCGCCCAGAGTATGGGGCTGGTGCGAAGAACCAATGGGGTTCCTGACATACATGCCCTGGGGAAAATCGCCCATTTCGTCGGAAAACACGCCCTCAAGCACTAAAAATTCCTCGCCGCCACCATGGGTATGGGCGCTGAAGTAGGAGTTGGGTTCATAACGCACGATGGAGGTGGCGCGGGCAACCTCGTTGCCATCCCGCTCCAGCATGCGCCGCTGCACGCCGGGTAACGGGGAATCGACCCAGGGCAGCGCATTGCTATCGACAACAGCACGTTTGGATAAATCGGCGTGAATTTGCATGTGCGTTCTCCCTGGTTTCAGCAAATTTTTAATACGGCTGTTTCGACAAGTGTATTAAAAAATAAATCGCCGCGCTTTACATGGTTAACCCTGTTTTGGCGGGTTCTGCATGCACCACATACCTTAGGGGTCCGCCGGGGGTGAACGCTTCAAAGGGGTAGCAGGTGACCAGAATCAGCTGGCCTTGCTCAGCGGTGGGCGCCAGCTCCTGCTGCCGACTGTCCACGATAGACAGGGCTCGAACCCGATAGGCATGCTGCGTTCCGGTTTGATCTGTCAAGGTCAACGCATCGCCTTGATGCAGTTCCCGCAGGAAGCGGAAATGAGTGTCGCGGTGTCCGGCGATGACCGTTGCGCCGTCGCTGCCTGGGGCGGCGCTGCCGATCAGGTAGCCTGGCCCGAAGGCCAGGGCGCTACCATGGGTGCCCTGCAGGACGTATAGATCTACATCCTGCTGGTTGGCTTCCAGGCGGGCGACGGGCCAGGTGTCCGCCCAGGGCCAGGGTTTTATCCTGTTGCCGGTTTCCAGGGTTTCCTGCCAGGATCTTTCGATCAGTTCCTGAGCCAGCAGAGCCTTGGCGTAAATCCAGCCGCCGTCCGCGAGTAGAAATCCGCCAAGCACCAGGCACAGTGCGATGATGCTCTTTTTCACCACTTTGAATATCAGCGAGATCATTGTGCGCCTCCTTTTCTTGGGCGAAGTGAGGAGGGTAAAACGCGTTTAAATACCCAGGCCAGCAGCATCAGCAGTGTGCCCCAAAGCAGGCTGATCGGTGCGCCGGTGGCGGTTTGCGGGTAGGCGTAGCTTTGTGGTCCCTGACCCTTGGGGCGGGCGTTTAAAACGGCTTCCTGTTTCAATTTTTCTTCAGTTGGGCGGCTGATTGGCTGTTCAACGGCGACAAAACTGGTATAGGGGCTGATCAGCTGGTGCCTTAATGCTACCTCCAGTACGTCCTGTCTTACCTCCGGCTCCTGGCGCCCGGTGGTTTTTTCATCAAGCAAACTGGCGATTTTTTCGCGAGCCCAACCTGTGGCGACGCCGCTGTGATCCTGTGCGCCATTGAGCTGTATTTCCTGCTGCCAGGGGGTGTTTGCGGTTTGACCGGACAGCACCACCGAGCCCTTTAGTTCCGAGGTCTTGACGGCTACCATCAGGGGCTCGCCGCTATACAGGTCCGGCAGGCGTTTGGGATACGACTCAACTTGAGTGCCTTCAGGCCAGTGTATCTCGATATCGCTGACCACAGGGCTGTCTAGTTTGGTGAACAGGGCGGTCATTTTTTCCTGCACTTCCGAAACCCGGCCGATGTGGGTAAAGCTGCCACGACCGAACTGCGCCGCTTTACGCATAAAATGGGAATTGGGCGCCGAACCGATACCAACAGTGAACAGGCGGCTGTTGCCCAGATTGCGATGTATGGTACGAAACAGTGCAGCTTCATTACCGACGGCACCGTCGGTGATAAACATCACCTGGCGGATAAAGCCCTGTTCGGCTTCGTCGCGCAGGGCGGCCTGGAGTGCGGGTAACATTTCCGTGCCGCCGCCGGATTGCAAACCGTTTACATAACGCTGTGCATAGTCGATATTTCGCGGGGTAGCCGACACCGCACTGCTGAACAAGGTGTGGGTCGAGGAGTTGAAGGAAATCACGTTAAAGCGGTCATCCGGTTTTAATTGCGCCAATGCAAACAGAAGGCCCTGTCGCGCTTGCTCGATGGAAACACCGTCCATGGAACCAGATGTGTCGATAATGAAAATTGCTTCACGGGGAAAGCCGGTGGTTGGAGCGTCCTGTTCGGTACGCTGGTTGGGTGGAACCATCATGAGCAGGGCGTAATCTTCGCCATCAACCTGCTCGCTGAACAGGGCGGCGCGGGGAGAATTGTCGTGCTTAGGCTGCCAGGCGAGCGAAAAATCCTGCGTCATGGAAACTTTGCCTGCGGCCAAGCGTAACGTATAGCGGTTGTCCTGCCGTGACAGAATAATGTTGTGGTAGGCGCTGTCCACCGACTGCAAGGGCATGCCCATGTCCAGTTCGGCGGTTACGGAGATGGGGTTGATGGGGCTTTCTGCGCTGGGCAGTGCCGGATTCATCCTGGGCGTAATTTCGCTGGCATCCGGAACCTGATCGGTATTCATGGCCCAGCCGGATGCACCCGGCGCCAGTGGTTTTGTCGTTTCGTCCGGGTTCGTCCCGTCCTGGAGCGGCGCGCCTGGAATGTAGCGGGGAGTGATGGTCATCGGAAAACGAAGGCTGAATTGGCCCTGATCGTAGGCGACGGCGTCGATGTACTCCAGCTCTACGGTAATGGTTTCGTGAGGCGCAATATTGGCGACTTGGGTGGTGAAAAGGTTGGGGCGTTGCTGGCTGACCAGGCTGGCTTTTTTACCCACCGTTTTGGCTTCGTGATAAATCTGTTTGGCTTCTTCCTTTTCCTTGATTTGCCCTTCAATGACCCGCTCGCCGATAACCATGCGCATGCGGTTTACTGCCGCCTTGTCGGGCAGCGGAAAAACATAGGTACCCTCCACCCAATTTGCACTTTGGTTTTGGAAGCTTTGTGTGAGCGACACATGCGCCACCATGCCACTGACTTTAATGTGTACACGGCTTTCCTGTGTGAGTGCCGGAACCAGTTCGCCGCCTGCGCTGGGCTGCAGCAGCATTTGACCGGCGTTAACCTTATCCATTGCCGCGGCGGTTTCGGGTGTTGCGGCTTCGGCGTGGAACCAGGCCATACTGGCCACCAGGCCCAGTATGATGAGTGCCAGGCTCCACCAGAACCCCTTTTTGCGGGCTGGTTTGACGAATGGATCCTTTTTTTCCGTGAAAAGAGGTCGGCTGTGTCGGCGGGAAATCAACATAGGTGCTCCTGATGCGTTTTTATTGTCAGCAGCAAGTAAAACGGCAGAGGCTGGCGATTTAGTGGGCTAAATCAGGCAGTCCGGTGAGCAATTATGATCAATTGTGGCAACCGCTCCATTTCATGGAGGTCTAGGCTAGAATAGCCATATCAATAGCAAAAAATAAGGAACGGCAAGACCTATGGCGAAACGGATTGCAATTGTCGAGGACGAACCCAGCATCGCGGAAAACTATCGGGATGCCCTGGTTCAGCAGGGATACGAGGTGAGTCTTTATCCTGACCGTCGTTCAGCGATGCAGGCATTTGACCAGGTGCTTCCCGATTTGGCGTTGATTGATATCGGATTGGGTGACGAAGTAGAAGGCGGTTTTGAGCTTTGCCGGGATTTGCGGAGCCGTTCCAAAACCCTGCCTATCGTGTTTTTGAGCGCTCGCGAAAGCGAGTTTGATAAGGTATCCGGTTTGAGACTGGGTGCTGACGATTACCTGACCAAGGACATCAGCTTGCCCCATGTGCTGGCGCGAATCGTTGCCCTGTTCCGGCGTATCGAAGCCTTGACCCAGCCCGAGGCGGAGGAGGAGATTATCGAACGCGGCAAATTGACGCTCAACAAGGCGCGTATGACGGTGGCCTGGGAGCATCAGCCGTTGGATATTACCGTGACCGAGTTTTGGATTATTCGCGACCTGGCGCGCTACCCGGGGCAGGTCAAAAGCCGGCAACAGCTGATGGAGGCCGCTAACGTTATTCTCGATGACAATACCATCACCTCCCACATCAAACGGATTCGTAAAAAATTCCAGGCAATCGATGATGAGTTTGATGCGATTAAAACAGCCTATGGGCTGGGTTACCGCTGGCATCTTTGATGGCGCGCATGTAAAGCCTTCACCATGACCTTAAAAAAACAATTAGTCTGTGTCAGTTTGCTGTTGCTCAGCCTGCCTTGGGCGGGCTGCCAGTATTTGAAGGAGATGGATCATTCGTTGCGCCTTGGCCAGGAGGCCAGCCTCAAGGCCACCACAGAGGTCATTGCCCAGGCGCTGGCACAAACCCCGGCTGCGCTCCTGCCCCAGGGCGACTACCCGGCTCCGGAAGCGTTAACCGCAAAGTCCGGTTTTTACTGTTATCCACTCAAGGGTTCGATTTGGGTGGACGGTTATGACGAGGAATGGCGTGACGTGCCCTGGACGCTTTTTCAATCTGCCGAGGGTTTGCATTCGTCAAAATACCGGTGCGTCATCAGCGGCGATCAGTTAGGCCTGTTTTTTTCTGTCGACGACGGGCAGGTGATTTACAACAACCCCGCACGTTCGCTGGCGTCCAATGGAGACCGTCTGATTGTGGCGGCAGGCGCTGGTCGCGAGTATGTCTTTACGGCAGTGGCTCCCGGCTCTGTCACTGCCCGCTATTTCACGGAGCAGGGCGAGACCTACCGGGAATCACGCATCGATGCGGTTTGGATGGACCGCAGTAAAGGTTACCAGTTGGAAATCAAAATGCCGCTGAGCCTGGCACAAGGGCAGCTCGATTACCGTGTGGTGGATGAGGCGGACAATAAAATAAGCCATTACGGTCCCTTGCTGGAGAACGGAACGCCGCCTCGGTTTGTTTATCAGACGCCGGCAGCAAGACAGGCCATTATGCCTTTTATCCAGCCGGGTTTGCGGCTGCGATTGCTGGAGCCCGGCGGTTTGCTGTTTGCCAGTGCGGGCAATCCGGAGGCTCAGGGAAGCCAGCAGTCCCATTGGCTGTTGAGCAGGTTTTATCGGGCTCTGCTGGTCTCCAGCCGACAGGATAGGCCGGCCTACCCCGATGGCGTCGATTTTAGCGAACGAGAAGAGGTACAGGCGGCGTTGGCGGGCCAAACAGGCCGGAGTTGGTATCGTGATTCGCAGCGCTCCAGCCATCAAATTTTAACGATGGCTGCGCCCGTTATCCATGAGGGCAATCCGGTGGCAATCCTGGTGGCCGAGCAAAGCAGCGAGCAAACGGCAGGGCTTACCGATCAGGCCTTTAGCCGCCTGTTTTTATTGAGTTTTGCCGTGATCAGCCTGACAGCGCTCGGGCTGTTGGCCTATGCCAACTGGTTGTCCTGGCGAATCCGTCGCTTGAACCGCGCAGCTCAGCAGGCGCTGGTTGACCCGAAGGAGGTGGTTGACCGTTACCCGACAAGTTTTGCCAATGATGAAATCGATAACCTGACGCGCAGCTATTCGGCGTTAATGAAACGGGTGCACGACTATACCGACTACTTGCAAACGCTGGCGCGCAAGCTGTCCCATGAGCTGCGTACCCCGCTGGCCGTCATCCACTCTTCGTTGGATAACCTGACGAACCAGGCGTTGGACGAGCCCAGTCGGGTTTATCAGCAGCGCGCCAAGGACGGTGCCCTGCGACTGGGCAGTTTAATTACGGCGATGAGCGAATCGCGCCGGGTGGAGGAGAGCATCGAACAAGCGGAGCTGGAGCGTGTAAATATTGCCGCGTTGTTGCTGGAAATTACCGAAGCCTACCGGGATACCTATCAACAATGCCGCTTTAAGCTGACCGGTTTTGATAAAAAAGCGGTTGCAGCGGAGCAAAACGTCCTGATGGCGGCACCGGATCTGCTGGTGCAGATGCTGGATAAGCTGGTGGATAATGCCTGTAGTTTTACACCGCCCGACGGAACCGTTGAGATTCGTTTTGATGCGGCCGCTGATGAAATTCGTATTGCCGTCAGTAATGATGGCCCCTTGCTGCCCGAAGCCATGCAAAGCCAGCTGTTCGATAACCTGGTGTCGGTGCGTGAGTCGAACGGTGGCCGGTCGCATCTGGGAATGGGCCTGCATATCGTGGATTTGATCGTGACCTTCCACCAAGGGAGCGTGGTGGCCGCGAACTGCCCGGATGACGCAGGCGTGGTGTTTACGGTGACGCTTCCCCGTTCTTCCGGGCGGGCATAAAAAAGCCCGGCCAATGCCGGGCAACTCCACAGGAGAGGCTTAGGAAAAGCGGATTTAGTGGTTGCGGGCATAGTTTTCCGGGGCTGGCTGCCTGGAAAGCTGAATTTTTACGACCCGTTCCAGCGCATAGCTGTCGTAATCCCCCTTTGTAGCGGAGGATTGGCTCGCACCAAAGGCGTGGCTGCGGATGCGGCGGCTGTCGATGCCCTTGTCCTGTAAAATACCGGCCACGGTTTGCAGCCGGTTTTCCGAAAGGGCCTGGTTGTAATCGGTATTTCCGCGCGGGTCGGTATGGCCCTCCAGGTACACCTGTAGCTCGGGGTGTTGTTTCATCAGTTTTGCGAGCTCGCTGATTTTTTCTGTTCCGGATTCGTTGAGTCGGCGTTCGCCTGTTTTAAATAAAAGCTCGAGCTGTAAGCCCTCCAGGTTGATCGGTTGGGATACCGGTTTTGTGGTGCCTGCCAGTTGTTTGGACAGCTCTTCTGCCTGAGCATGAGCTTCAGCCAGGGCTTGTTCGGTTTCCTCAAGCTGACCCGCCGTCTCGACTTTTTCACCCAGCCAGCTGCCCGCAATGGTTCCTGCCAATGCCCCTAAAGGACCCGCCGCCACAGCGCCGGTCACAATGCTGCCCCAGATGACGCCATTGCGTTTACTTTCGTCGGAAAGCTCAAAGGAGTCTGCCGATGCTGTTGCTGCCGTAACAGAGCCCAGGCCCAGAATGGCACACATCAGAATGGTTTTTTTCATGGTAACGCCCTCGGTTGGTTTTATTACAACGGCTATTTAACAAACCGAAAATGGATTTCGGCGGGCGGAAAAGGGGAAATGTGGTGAATGATTGTGGCGAATTATGGTAGTTGCGATTATGTAAATGTTGTTAATTAGATTTCTTTTGTTGTTGATTTGATCTCGTTCAGGTGGTTGTTTATAAAACAACAGTTTTGAAAATTATTTAAATATCAATTAGTTAAAGTTGGCACGCAAATTGTTTGTGTTGATGTGGTCTGTTTTGACTCGACTTTTATTTTGTTAAACGAGGAATTGATGATGAAAAAAATGGCTTCTGGTTTGTTAGTGGCGGTACTCGCCTTCCCTGCACTGGTCAATGCCGATGTTGTGGTCTCGGAACAGGCGGACACAACGCTGGGCAAAGGCGTTGGAGGATGGGCCGGCGTATTGCTGGGCGGAGCCGCCGGAGGGCCGCTGGGTGCCTTATTGGTTGGTGCAACGGGCGTTTGGGCTGGCGGAGAGGTGCAGGAGGCTGCGGGGCAGGAAGGAACCAGTTATTTGGTAAGACGGGACAATGGGGATGAGGTTGTGGTGCGGTCCCCCAGGCAGTCATGGCGCCAGGGCGATCGGGTAACGATCGTGGGTAACCGCCTGGTTGCTGCGGTTTCCCATGACGAGGTTGGGGAAACTGTCGCAGCAACCCGGTATGAGTGATAACCGGCGCTTATACCGATGCAGCGGGTGCTGGGTGAATGCTCCTAACGCAGTTCGAGCCGTTGCAACAGCCGGTAAAAATTGCTTCGGTTGAGGCCCAGTTCACGGGCAGTCGCCGCCTGGTTGCCGCCATTTCTGCTCAGTGTCCGCGTGATCAACTCCCGTTGGAAATTATCAACGGATTCCTTCAACGTTTGCTGGGGAAGGGCTTCATAAAGCATGGCTTCGTGGGCTTGGTCCTGCGCCTGCTCATCGGGTTGGAGGTAATCCTGAGCCGTTTTGCCCGAACCAATGTCCAGCAGGGATGCAGAGATGGTTACCGTGCGGCTATCCCGCCCCTGTTCGGCAATGGCCTTGAGGGCGGCGCGGCTTAGCATATGCTCAAGTTCGCGCACATTGCCGGGCCAGGGGTAGGCGAGGAGTTGTTGTTTGGCTTCGCGATTCAGCCTGAGCCCCTGAACCCCTAAACGTCGTTGGTTGGTTTCCAGCAGGTAGCCGGCGAGCAGCAATACATCCTTGTCCCGTTCCCGGAGGGGCGGCACTTTGACCGGGTAGACGCTTAGGCGGTGATAAAGGTCGGCCCGGAAACGTCCCTCCGCAACTTCCTTCTGAAGGTCGCGGTTAGTGGCGGCGACAATACGTACATCAACCTGGATGGGGTGGTCGCTGCCCACCCGCTGGATTTCGCCACTTTGCAGGGCGCGTAACATTTTGGCCTGGATGGTGAGCGGCAGCTCGCCGATTTCATCAAGGAAGAGCGTGCCGCCATCGGCGATTTCAAATTTGCCTGCCCGCTCCGACACCGCTCCGGTGAAGGCGCCCTTGGTGTGCCCGAACAGTTCGCTCTCGGCGATATTCTCGGGCAACGCAGCGCAGTTGACCTGAACCAGGGGCTGTTCTGCGCGAGGCGACAGGGTGTGTATCTGACGTGCCACCAGCTCTTTGCCTACGCCTGTTTCGCCCAGGATCAGTACGGTTAAGTGGGATTTTGCGACGATTTCAAGTTCCTGCTTCATACGTTGCATAGGGGTGCTGGTGCCGATGATTTCAGCTGAGCCGCCCTCTTCGATGAGCGTGCGCGCGACCAAGTGTTCCCGTTCCGCCCTGGCTGCCAACTCGTCAATCCGTTCGGCGGCTTTCACGGTGGCCTCGCTCAGGCTGATAAAGGTGCGCAGCTCGAGCGGGTCGATACCGTCAAAGGTGCCGGGCTGCAGGGCATCGAGGGTGAGGGCGCCCCAGGGTTGCTCGTCAATGTAGAGGGAGACCCCCATGCAGTCATGGACGTGCAGTTGATGGTCGTGGGTTTCAACCAGTCCGTCGTAAGGGTCGGGCAAATCGGAGTCGGCCGCAAAACGTACGGGTTCCCGGGAATGAAGCAGCTTGGCAAGACGCGGGTGGTCGTTGACAACAAAACGCCGGCCCATGGTGTCGCTGCTCAGCCCATCGATTGCCAGGGGGCGCAGGCTGTTGCCTTCAAGTTGCAGCAGTGCGGCGGCATCACAGGGAAAGATTTCCAGCATGGTTTGCAGCAGGCGTTGGTAGCGTTGTTCGGCAGGCAGGTCCCGGGAGAGGTCGGCCACCAGTGAGATCAGAGCGTTGAAAAAACGTTGCGTTGTCATTTGGATATCTCAGGTGTTTTTATAACAACATTTTAACGGTTGTTATAAAGATAACAAGTTTTTAATTTTATTAAAAATCAATGGGTTAAAAGTTGGCACGAAGTTTGACTAGTCATAGTTGTCAGGTAGTTGGGCAGGGATAGCCCGATTGACGTTGTTAACCATTTGATAAGAGAGGAAACCATGAGGAATCAAAAATACGACAACTGTGGCAGGTATGAGGCGGCCCTTGTCGGTTCGCCGGGTTTTGCGGGAGGGCACCATGGCTGATCAGTTCAACAAGGGTATGGCCCGCAATATTTATTATGGCGGGGGCGTATTTTTCTTCCTGCTGCTGGTGGGGTTGACCTTCGACACCATGCTGGAACTGCCAAAACGTGACAACCGTGAAAATATCACCGCTCAGGTGGCGCACGGTAAGGAGATCTGGGAAGAGAACAATTGTATTGGTTGCCATAGCCTGATGGGCGAAGGCGCCTACTTTGCGCCGGAGCTGGGTAATGTCTTCGATCGTTACGGTCAGGGCAGCGAAGAAAATTTCCGGCAGTTCATGCAGTCCTGGATGGCGATCCAGCCGCTCAAGGCTAAAGGGCGCCGGCAAATGCCGCAGTTCCACCTCAGCGAAGAGGAGGTCAACGACCTGTCCGCTTTCCTGATCTGGACCTCGCGGATCGACGATAACAATTGGCCGCCCAACAAGCAGGGTTAAGGGGATTTACGATGAAATTCAAATCACAGGCGGTAGCGAAACCGTATTTCATTTTCGCGTTGATACTGTTTGCCGGGCAACTTTTGTTTGGCTTTATTCTGGGGCTTCAATATGTCGTTGGGGATTTCCTGTTCCCCTATTTGCCCTTCAATGTGGCGCGCATGGTTCATACCAACCTGCTGCTGGTCTGGCTGTTATTCGGCTTTATGGGGGCCTCCTATTATCTGGTGCCTGAGGAGTGCGACACGGAGCTGCACAGTCCGCTATTAGCGCGGATTTTGTTCTGGGTGTTTGCTGCCGCAGGCGTGGCGACCATTCTTGGCTATCTGCTGGTGCCCTATGCGGAGCTGGCCGAGCTGACCTATAACAACCTGTTGCCGACCATGGGGCGGGAGTTTCTGGAGCAGCCGACTATCACCAAGATAGGAATTGCGGTGGTGTGTCTGGGCTTTATCTACAATATCGGCATGACCATCCTGAAGGGGCGCAAAACCGTGATCAACATGGTGTTGATTACCGGCTTGATCGGTCTGGCGGTGTTCTTCCTGTTCTCCTTCTATAACCCCGATAATTTGGTGCTGGACAAGTATTTCTGGTGGTGGGTTGTGCATCTGTGGGTAGAGGGAGTCTGGGAATTGATTCTGGGCGCTATTCTGGCTTTCACCCTGATCAAGGTGACCGGCGTTGACCGCGAGGTGATCGAAAAGTGGCTGTACGTGATCATTGGTATGGCGCTGATTTCCGGCCTGATCGGAATGGGACACCACTACTTCTGGATCGGACCGGGTGAATACTGGCTGTGGCTGGGATCCATCTTCTCCGCGCTGGAGCCGATTCCCTTCTTCATGATGGTGATGTTCGCCTTCAAGATGGTGCGCCAGCGCCGGTACGATCACGGCAATAAAATTGCGGTGACCTGGGCGCTGGGAACCGCGGTGATGGGCTTCCTGGGCGCCGGCGTATGGGGCTTTATCCACACCCTGGCCCCGGTGAATTACTTCACGCACGGTTCGCAGATTACCGCTGCACACGGGCACCTAGCCTTCTTTGGCGCCTATGTGATGATCGTACTGACCATCATTTCCTACGCCATGCCGATTATGCGCGGACGCAAGCAGGGTAACCCCATTGCTGCGCAGAAGGTGGAAGCGGCCGGCTTCTGGTTTATGTGCCTGAGCATGATGGGCATTACCCTGGCATTGACGGTGGCCGGCGCCTATCAGGTTGCCCTGCAGCGTATTCCTGAGGATGCGCAGGCGCTGAGCTTTATGGCGACGCAGGACAAGCTGATGCCGATCTACTGGGTACGACTGGCCTTTGGCGGCACCTTTATTATCGGTGTGCTGATGTACTTCGCCAGCTTCTTTGTGGCCAGCAAGCAGGCGGTTACTGAGAGCCAGCCGGAGCCTGTCGCGGCGGCAGTCGAAGCGGCATAACCCGAACGGAATGGAGGCGCCTGCCTCCATTCCCCACGTCCCGATTTTTGGAAAACAGTAATGGAAGAGTTTGTAGGCGAACTGTGGCACAAGCTGATCACCCGTCAGGCTCAGACTGATTTTGATAAGGCGAGGGTGGAGCTTGCCGGATTGCAGTCGCAACTGGCGACCTGGTTTCGCGCCATGGGTGGGGAGCCTGGCAAAGCCGTTGAGGGCGGCGACCAGCGGTTTTTTAATCCGAAAAGGAAATGGGTGCAGCGTTTGGCTGGAAGTCATCGACGTTATCCGGTGTGCTGGCAGGATGAGCGTAGCCTTAAGTTGCCAATGAGTCTGGCCTGTTTTAACGACAGCTCGCTCAATGAAGCCTTGTACTTCTGGCTGGCTGCTTTGGCGGCACAGCTGCCGACCCTTCAGCACTGGTTTTTGGATAACCAGTGCGCCACGCAGCAACTTTTACAAAAGCGCCCCGGCCTGGCTGACGGCTATCGGCGTCTTTCCCAGGCGGTGCTTGAGCGCCGCCCGAATTTAAAGAACCTGCAGGGTGCCGAACGCGAGCGTGAGTTGGCGATTCAGCAGGCCATCCGCGAGCCCGGCAGTGTTGAACGGTTGCCGATCGCTTCCGGTGATCCGGTACCCGTTCCCCTATGGATTTATCCGGCGCCGTTGCGGGCGGTACAGCCAGCAAGCGAGGAGAACCTTGAGGAGAGCGGCGCTGGATCGCGCACCCAGGAGCAGTTGAACAGCGGGCGCAAGCAGGCAGAACGTTTTGACGACAGCAAGCAAACCGACGGTCTGCTGGTATTTAAACTGGAATGCCTGTTCAGCTGGGCCGAACAGGTGGAGTTGGATCGCTGCCAGGAGGAGGATTTGGAGGGTGATGCTGCAGCGGCCGATGACCTGGATATTATCAGCCTGTCGAGGCAAAGACGGGCTGGAGCTGCGCAGCTTAAGTTCGATCTCGACCTGCCGGCGGCGCAGAACGACGATCTGCCGGTGGGCGAGGGTATTCATCTGCCGGAATGGGATTACCGTAAGCAGCGCCACCTTGAGGATTACTGCCTGATTCAACCCATGCTGGCGGATCAGGCGCTGCCTGCGGCAATTCCCGATGCGCTGCGTCAACAGGCTAAAACCTTGAAAAACCGCTTTGGACAATTGCGACCAGAGCGCAGCTGGCAGCGGCGCCAGCCCTATGGCGATGAGATTGATCTGGATGCCTGGCTGGATTTGCAGACCTGCCCGCAGCGTGACGAGGCGCAGCAGAACCTGTATTGCGCCCGGAATAATCCGCAGCGAGACCTGGCCTGTTTGCTGTTGGCTGACCTGTCCATGTCCACCGAAGCAGGGCTCGGTATGGAGGCTGCCGGGGAGCAGCGCGTCATCGATGTGATTCGCGATACCCTGCTGTTGTTTGCAGAGGCGCTGTCCGCGACTCGTGACCCCTTTGCCATCTACGGTTTTTCCTCGATTAAAAACAAACAGGTGCGTTACCAGTTGTTGAAAAATTTTGCAGAAGCCTATGGCGACGAGGCACGGGGACGTTTGTTGGCGATTAAACCCGGTTTTTACACCCGTATGGGGGCGGCTATCCGGCAATCCACGGAAATCCTGAAGCTGCAAAAGGCGCGACAGCGGCTGTTGCTGATTGTGTCCGACGGTAAACCGAATGATATCGATCGCTATGAGGGACGTTACGGCATTGAAGATACACGTCGGGCGGTACTTGAGGCCAAGCAGCAGGGGTTGCAGCCCTTTTGCGTGACCATCGATGCGCAGGGCAACGATTACCTGCCTTACCTGTTCGGCGAGCAGGGTTATATGGTGGTTAACGACCTGAAACGTTTGCCGGAATTGTTGCCGCGGCTTTATCTGAATCTGACTGGCATTTCCTGATACCAACGAGAGGTAATACGATGAAAATCGATTTTTACACCGAATCCCAAGGCCACTACCTGCCGCAGGGGCGCGAGATTGAAATTTTCCAGGCTGCAGCGAATAACCGTTTGCCCGTGTTAATTAAAGGGCCTACCGGTTGTGGCAAAACGCGTTTTGTCGAGTATATGGCGGCATCCTTGGGACGGCCCCTGCATACCGTTGCCTGTCACGATGACCTCACCGCCTCGGATCTGGTGGGGCGGCACCTGATTGGCAGCGAAGGCACCTATTGGCAGGATGGCCCGCTGACGCGTGCGGTGCGTGAGGGAGGAATCTGCTACCTGGATGAAGTGGTGGAGGCGCGCAAGGATACCACGGTTGTTCTGCACCCGCTGTCTGATCATCGCCGCGTGTTACCGATCGAGCGCACCGGCGAGCTGATCGAAGCACACCCGGATTTTATGCTGGTGATTTCCTATAACCCCGGTTACCAGAACCTGATGAAAGGGCTGAAGCCGAGTACCCGCCAGCGTTTTGTGGCGTTGAGCTTTGATTATCCAACGGCTGGACGAGAGGTAGTCATCGTTTGTCAGGAGTCGGGTATCGAGAAGCAGACCGCCGAACAACTGGTTTCGCTGGGGAATGATCTTCGGCGGCTCAAGGATTACGATCTTGAGGAAGCGGCTTCAACCCGCCTGCTGATTTATACCGCCCAGATGATGCAGTCAGGCCTGACGCCCAGCGAGGCCTGTCAGGTGTGTCTGGCAGAACCCTTATCCGATGAGCCGGAAACCCTGGCGGCGATCGAACGTTTGATTCAGGCGTATTTTTAATCGAAAAAGGAGTAAAGCAAAATCATGGATGGGATTGCTGAAGTGCTTCCGGGGCAGTCTTTGGTTGGCGACCGGGCACGCCTGGTGCCCGCCAACATTGCCGTATGGATTCTGATTTGGGCAGAGTTGACGGAGTTTGCACTTTTTTTTGTGATTTACCTGGTGGTTCGGTCCCATAATCCGGAGCTGTTTGCCGAAGGGCCGGCGCAATTGAATACGTTGGCCGGCATTCTGAATACCCTGGTGCTGCTGACAAGCAGCTATTGTGTCGCCCGTGCCATGAGCGCTATTCGCTCAGGCCACCGGAACCTGTGTCTGAAATGGCTGGGTTGGACGCTGGCAATGGGGTTGTGCTATTGCGCTATCAAGGGCTGGGAGTACCAATGGAACGGTGCGGAAGGTATTGATTCGCGTACGAACCGGTTTTTTACCCTCTACTATTACCTGACCTTCAATCATTTGCTGCATGTGCTGGTCGGTATGTGCACCATCGGCTGGGCGATGCTTCGCACCTATTTGGGTGCTTTCAATCAGCAACAGCACGAAGGGTTGGAGGGTGCGGCCTGTTACTGGCATATGATCGATCTGGCCTGGATTATTATTTTCCCGCTTCTGTATGTGTTGGGGTGAAGCAGATGTCGATACGCAAAATTAAAACGGGTGGACTGTTCAGTGAGGCTAATGTGCTGATGGGCGTGTGGCTGCTGTTGTTATGCTTAACCCTGCTGACAGCCTTAATTGCTGAATCGGTTGACCCGGTGCTATGGTCGGTTCTGGTCGTCATTCTCACCGTATCCTTCAAGGGGCAATTGGTCGTTGATCACTTAATGGGGTTGCGCCATGCCAATGCCGTTATCCGCTACTCGATGCTTTCCTATTTTTATTTGTTGCCTCTGTTGATCATCTGGGCGATGGTTTTTCCGAGTCAGCTGGCCTGGTTAACCACGCTGTAAACGAAGGTCAGATAAACGTAAAAACGCGGCCGAAGCCGCGTTTAGAGTCGGGCAGGCAATGCCTGCCCTGGGGAGTAGAACAAGGGTTGGCTTAAAGCAACGCCTCAAGCCAACCCAGTCTGCTATCTCACCACTGTCACAGGGCAGTGTGCCTTGTGGATGATGCTGCTGGAAACAGAGCCGATGATCAGGCGGGGAACCCCAACCCGGCCATTGGAGCCGGTTACGATCATGTCGCAGCCTTCTGTTTCTGCATAATTAACCACTACCTTGGCGGTATCATGCCCGGACAGCGTCAGGAAGATGGCATCGGAAATGCCACAGTGCTTAGCTGTTTCTGAGGCCTTTTTCAGAACCTCATGGTTGCGCGCATCGACCTCTTCAAGAATCACGGCATCAAAGTTGCCGGGCGTTTTCAGGTCGTTTGGCGTAACCGGGCTGACATGCACAAAGTGCAGTTCCGCACCCAGGGCTTTAGCCATTTCACAGGCAAAACCTTCGGCCTTTCGGGACACTTCCGTTTCATCAGTAGTACAGAGTATTTTTTTCACATTTGTCTCCTTGATCTTCCATTAACCGAAGTAGCTGTTGGATGCCCAAACCACTGCAACACCAACAATCAGTACGATATAGGGCAATACACCTGCTTTTTTGCCGGGGATTTCGCCATCAATTTCAATATCAGCCAGCATATTGGCAGGGAAGACGCCCTTGTCCTGCACATAATGGCGGAACAGGAAGACCGGAATGATCAATGAGATAACCACGATACCTGTCATCAGTGTGCCTGCACCCCATACGTTCGCACCCGCACCCATGAATACCAGGTTAACGAAGGAAAGTACAAAGCCAACGGCCAGAATCCAGGTTGGCGCACGCCATGGACGTTTTACGTGACCGTTATCCATACGGTGAATCCAGCCGGAGTTCAGGTTCAGGAAGTTGAACACAATGTAGCAGCAGTTAGATACCGCCAGTACAAACAGGTAGTCGGACATCAACAGCAGAATCAGGTTGAAGCCCAGGTCTGTCCACATGGCGCGGGTAGGCGCACCGTGGTGGTTCACGTGGGACAGGTACTTAGGCAACCAGCCGTCGGCAGCACCCTGATACAGAGTACGGGAAGAACCTGCCATGGAGGTCATTACCGCCAGGATCAGTGCGAAAATCAGCATGATAACAACGATGTTACCAACGAAGGCGCCGCCGCCGATCATGTGAGCCATGGCTGCCGCTACGCCGCTGCCGTCTACGATGCCGGGTTCCAGCATGCCTTCTACGCCCAGAGAGCCTTGGAAGGACAGTGGAATTACAGTGTAAGCGAAGATACACAGCAGGCCCGCAAAGAAGATTGCCTTGAAGGTATCTGTTGCTGGGTTTTTGAATTCGCTGGTGTAGCAAATCGCGGTTTCAAAGGCGTATGTCGACCAGGCTGCGATGAACATACCACCCAGGAACAGCGTCCAGCCATCAATATCCCAGGCCCACTTGGTGGAGTCCATGATGATATTGCCGTCAGCACCGTAAGCAATGGGTGCGAAAGGTGAGAAGTTGGCAGCAATCACATCGCCGGTTACCAGTGGTACAACACCAATCAGCAGCAATGGAACCAGTGTGGCAATCGCCATGATGGTCTGGATCTTGGCCAGGCGGGAAATACCGTGGTGCTGGGCGAAGAACACAATCACCAGGATGGTGGCACCCAGAACGAAGGTGGAGTCAATCCGCAGGGTCAAGCCTTCTTTCAGGCCGCTCAGGTCGAGCAGGGTAATCTGCCAGGTAACAATGGCGGCATCGGCCGGGAACAGTGCCGTCAATATATAGCCGGCAGCAATACCTACGCCGATAGCCAGTACCGGCGACCAGGCGAGCCAGTTACACCACACCGAAATGGGCGCGATCATTTTGCCGTATTTCAACCAGGCTGTAGCACCGTAAACCGATGCGCCGCCTGACTTGTTAGGAAACAGGCCGGCAATTTCCGCGTAGGTAAAGGCTTGCAGGAAGCCGAAACAAACCGAAATTGTCCATACCAGCCAGGATGGAACCCCCACTGTTGCGGCAATACCGCCAATAGAGAAAAGTACTAACGCCGGTACGCCGGCGGCAACCCAGAAAGCACCCTGCCAGGAAATTGCGCGCTTTAAGCCGCCTTCCTGACCAGAACCTTCTGCTACACCGGCGCCTCCGCCCGATACGCTTACTTGTTCAGTCATACAAAAATCCTCAGATTAATTATTATTCACTGCGCCGCTCGGCACAGTTTATTTTTTGGTGAAAAACACCACCCCTTTTTAGGTATGTACTAATGCCCAGCCGTCGATCTGTTTTTTTATCCCTAAATAAGCAGTCTGCGAGCCCCTGTAAAGCTGGGAAAAACAAGGCTCAAAAACAGTTCGAGGGGTAAGCCGATCCACCTTAAATGGCGGATTAGCTATTAGAACGAGGTATGGGAGAAAAGGGCAACTCGTACAAATACCTATTATGAAGCGGTTTATACCTGTTTTGAAAGGGTTATTTTTCGCACTTTTAAGGAGTTTTTTTTGTTTTTGACGGTGGTCAATTCGTTTGTTTGTTGGGTTTGGTTTTGCCCCGTATTTTAAAGTGGTTTGGTGAAAATAGGGGTTTCTAGCTAACTACTTGATAACACAGGTGATGTCCGCTTCTAGGGAATCTGTCGCTTCTACTTATCTTTGTTCGGATACTACGTACCTAGTTAGCTGTATCTACCTACTCCTTATGTGGAATACCTCAATTGTAATAAGTCTGTTGCTCCAGTTAGTTTACTGGACTGGGGTTTTCCGCTAGGGGAAATCCCTAATTTTCACTCCATCGGGTTTTTTTCCCGACGGCCTATAAACCCATCCATCACGAGGAGGTAATTCGGTAAGTGCTGTTGTTTTTTTAATCCTATTGGAATCTTTCCTTAAATGAGGAGGAAGAATGACTAACAATATCAATCAACGTATTAACTCGATGTATAACAGGGACAGGTTGTTCGCAACGCTTATTCTGATAGCGCTGTGGATCACTATTGCCTTTGTCTATATTCAAATCAGCAAACAGGTAAGCGACGGTAATATTCAGATTACGCTTACGATCGGAGCCCTGTTACTGCTGCTTTTCAATACGGCGTCAATCTACGCCATGCTGAGGCACTATGCCCAGGATAAGGAATTCATTTACAAGATTGACATCCGCCACCTGGACGCAGCGCGATCTCAGAAGGGCGGTGCCGCATCGCAACACCAACCCACTCAAAAACCCACAGGAGCCTAGTTATGTCGGAACGCTATAAACCGCCGGTACAGGCCGGATTCGGGCAGTTTTTTGACAGCATCTTTATTCTGGTGCTTGTGTATCTCGCTCTCATGGCGCCTTTGGTGCTGGACTTCAGCTCATCGGAAGAGGCTGCAACCGCAGCGGCTGCTGAAGCTGCGCCGCCAACCTGGGAGTCGCTGGGACAGAACGAAACTATGCAGGCCCAGTGGGAGAAGCTGGATATCAGCGTTGAAGAAGCTGCCGTCATTATCAATGACAAGTTTGACTACTCCATTGATCCTATCGCCCTGATTATCACATTGCTGGTACTGGTGGGTTACTGGATCTTTATGCTTAAGGTCTCCGATAAGGAGTACCGGGAAGTCATCAACGAAAAATTTGGCAGACGCGAATAAGCGCGCCGTCACATTATAAAAAATATATTTAAACAAGGGGTGTTATATGGATTTCTGGGATATTGCATCGTATGCAGCCTGGATCATCGCGGGGGGAATGTTGCTATTCATTACCGTCGATGCATTCAGGGTGAGCCGCGAGTATGACGAAGATTTGCTCATGAGCTCCAAAGAAGGTGTAGATGAACTGTTAGAGGGCAAAAAAGATGACTGATAACACAATTACTGCACCTGCCGCCGAAGGCGGCTCCAAAGGTGGCGGGCAAATTGCCCTGATGAAGGTGCTGGGGCCCGTTCACGTATGGGCGCTGGGCGTGGGCATCGTACTCGTCGGCGAATACATGGGTTGGAACTTCTCTGTCGGTAAAGGCGGTGCCTTCGGCGCCCTGATTGCCTGCTGGATTATCGGGTTGCTCTATACCTGTGTTGCAATGATCGACTCCGAGGTGACTTCGACAGTGGCTGCGGCGGGTGGGCAATATACGCAGGCCAAGCACATTATGGGGCCCTTAATGGCCTTTAATGTCGGGCTTTACCTGGTTATGGCCTATACCATGCTGGAGGCAGCGGACGCCTTGGTGGTTGGCGATTTGCTTGTTGTGGTCGCCGAGCAGTTTGGGCATGCTGACCTGGACCCGAAACCCTTCGTGGTATTAACTATCGCCACCCTGGCGCTGCTTAATTACCGAGGGGTGTTTATGACGTTGAGTATCAACTTCATCCTCACCGCAGCGGCCTTTGTTGCCATTGTCATCCTGTTCTTCGGCGTGAGCCCCTGGAATCCAGGTGAAATCCTCAAACACAGCGAACTGCTCACAGATCTGCCCTATGGCTGGATCGGGGTCATTGCATCGTTGCAGTTCGGGATGTGGTATTACCTGGGCATCGAAGGCACCTGTCAGGCTGCCGAGGAGTGTCGTTCTGCCGGTCGTTCAATCCCCCTGGGAACCATGACAGGTATGATTACGCTGCTGATCGCTGCCTCGCTGACCTGGTTTGTGGCAACTGGGCTGTTGCCTTGGGAGTATCTGGGGCAAGCCGGTGTGCCGCTGTACGATACCGCGCGCATGGTAGGTTCGCCAACCCTGCAGGTTCTGCTGTTTATCGGCACCATGTTTGCCGCCATCGCCTCGGCGAACGGTTGTATCAACGATGCATCCCGTGCCTGGTTCTCAATGGGTCGTGACCGTTATATGCCTGCCTGGTTCGGTGCGGTTCACCCGCGGTACAGAACGCCATTCCGTGCGATTATCTTCCTGGTTCCGATTGCTATTTCCTTCGCATTTACAGGGCTGCTTGACCAGGTGATTACCTTCTCCATCTTGTCCGGTGTGCTGGGTTATACCTTCATGCCGATCAATATGATGAAGTTCCGCAAGCAGTGGCCGCTTGATTCGATTCACAGGGCTTATATCCACCCGTTCCACCCGTTCCCGGCCATTGCGCTGTTTATCCTGTGTGTTGCAGTATATTTTGCGACCTTCCTGGGTTACGGGGTATCGCTCATGTCGATTCTGGCCTTCTATATCGTGGCCTCAATCTGGTTCGCAACGCACCGCTACAAGTTTGTAAAACGTGGTGACCAATTCACCATGAACTGGCCGCGTCCGGTAGGCTACTAAGGAGACAAGGAATATGTTGGAAAATATTTTATGCGCAACAGACGGTTCCAAATCATCCGAAAAGGCGGTGGATTTTGCCATCAAGCTGGCGCAACGGGAGTCGGCCAAATTGACCTTCGTAACGGTTAGCCTGATTGCTTCGGAAGCATCAGCAAAATCCTACTTTTGGGATTCCGATGTGATGAGGGCGGGGGACGAGCAGATTGACAAGGAGTTGTCTTCGGCAGAGGCTAAGGCCAAGAATGCCGGTCTGAGTAACTTCAGTTCGGTCACCGTTTACGGTAAGAATATTGCGGCAGCGCTGATTGATTTTGCAGAATCATCAGGGCATGACCATATTGTTACCGGCTCGATCGGCCGTACTGGCGTTTCGCGATTATTGCTGGGATCAATCGCCTACGAGGTTGTCTCCAAGGCGCATTGCCCGGTGACGATTGTCCGTTAACTTTCTGTCTGGAGGGCTGCCGCACCTGGGGTGCGGCAGCCTGTAGGCAAGGAACCCATGGTATGGAACCTATCCTTATTTTGGCCGCCTGTACGGTAGGCCTGATCATGACAGCGATGCATATCCAGCACCGGCGGCGAGTTAAGGCGCGGCGTGCAGCGATGTTTGATCAATGCAAACAGCTCTTTTCCGATGTCAGCGTAAGCCAGGACGATGTTAATTTTCCTGTGTTAACGGGTTGCTATCGAGGCCTTCCCGTCAAGCTGGAACCGGTGGCTGATCATGTCGGTTATCGAAAACTGCCTTCATTGTGGCTGCTGGTGACGGTAAGAGGCGAAATTCCCTATGAGGGTGTGTTCGATTTTCTGGTGCGCCCTCAGAATATCGAGTTCTTTTCTCCCAGCGACAGGCTGGAGTTTCAGCTGGAGCAGCCCGCTCACTGGCCGCAATATGCGGTGTTAAAAACGAACGATGTTGAAAAAATGCCCCCGGTGGCGATGCTTGAAAAGCATATTGATCTATTTCAGGATGATAAAGCCAAGGAGCTGTTGGTGACGCCAGGCGGCGTCCGGATCGTTTACCAGGCCAATCAGGCTAACCAGAACAGTTATCGAACCCTGCGCAGTCTGGCATTTGACGATCTGGTGCTGAAGCCTGAGCGTGTTACCGACCTGCTCGACAGGGCGCTTTTAATTTACCAGGATCTTACAGAGAAAGCCGAACATGAAATCACAGAACACCACTTCGACCAAACTCTCCTCAAAACAGCCTGCTGATACGCCTCGCTCACCCTATCTGGTGATGTTTGTGGCCATGGTGCTGCCGGGTATGGGGCAGGTGATGAACAATACGCCCGCGCGAGGCTTGCTCATGCTGTTTTTCATGCTGTGCCTGGGTGTGGTGTCTTATCAGCTAACGACCCCTGATCACTCCTTGCTGGGGCGGTTTGCCGGCGGCCTTTTCATTTATTCGATTTCTGTCATGGACGCCTATAAGTGGGCGCGCGTTCGTTTGACTGTCCACCAGGCAGCCGTCGCTGCATCTTAATTATCGGATGGTGCGGTTGACCGAGAGCCCAGGGCAGGTATAAGGCGCGTCACAGAGGGCGTAAGCTCAAGCAGGCGCTCGTCGAGCAGGCTGCTTTATGTAAAGGGGGCTGAATATCGGCAGCCAGTACAGCTGCCGATAACGGCGTGTTGGAAGGCGTTCCTACTGCTCGGTCAGCATGACCATCTGCACCAGTTGCGCCAACGAATCGGCCTGCATCTTTTGCATAACGTGTGCGCGGTGTAATTCAACGGTTCGCTGGCTGATGCCCAGGTCGGCTGCAATGACTTTGTTGCCGACGCCCTGTACGACCAGGTTAAGGATTTCATTTTCCCGGGCGGTGAGCCTTTCCAGGCGTGAGCGAATTTGCTGGCGTTCGGCCTGCTTTTTCTGGTTGTCGTTCAGCTGGGTCATCACCTGGCTGATTCGATCCAGCAGCGCCTGATCCCGGAAGGGTTTCTGGAAGAAATCCACCGCCCCCTTTTTCATGGCTTCAACCGCCATGGGGACATCGCCATGTCCGGTAATGAAAAGAATGGGTAGTTCGGCGTCCATTTCCTGTAGTTTCTGCTGCAAGTCAAGCCCGCTCATTCCAGGCATGCGAATGTCCAATAGCAGGCAGCCGCTACGGCTTTCTTCGTAATTCTCGAGAAAACTCTGGGCGTTGCTATAGGTTTCGTAGTTTATGCCCACGGATCGCATCAACAGTCCGAGGGAATCTCTCATTGCTTCGTCATCGTCTATGATAAAAACGGTTGGTTTCATACTTTTGGTACCTGGCGCAATTCTCATAAGGGCAACGTAAACCGGAAAATACTGCCGCCTTCAGCGTTGTGAGTATAGTACAGCTGCCCCTCATGAGCATTGACTATTGAGCGGCTGATGGGCAGTCCTAGTCCCATCCCCATTGGTTTGCTGGTGAAAAACGGCGTAAACAGCTGGTCCACGGAGGCGGCGGGAATTCCTTCGCCTCGGTCAATGACGGATACTTCAACCGTGTCTGTTCCCCGGCGTCTAACTTCAAGGCGAACCACTTTGTTTAGCGGGTTGCTTACCTTATCCATCGATTCAATTGCGTTGCGCAGCAGATTCAGGATGACCTGCTGAATCTGTACGGCATCAACATAAATCAGCGGCAGGTCGGGTTCCAGATCGGTTTGTATCGTCACATGGTGATATTGGGCGTCAACTTCGGCGAGGCCGATCACTTCGCTGATGAGGTCGCTACAGGCGATCTTCTCTTTCTGAGTTTTCCGGTTGCGAATGAATTCACGCAAACGATGGATGACATCGCCTGCACGAAGGGCCTGGTTGCTGATTTTATTCAGGATTTGGCTGATTTCGCCCAGGTTGGGTTGTTCCTGGTCCACCAGTCGCTGACAAGCGGTGGCGTAGGTGGCCACGGCGCTTAGGGGTTGGTTGATTTCATGGGCAATGCTGGCGGCCATTTCTCCCAGGGTGCTCAACCGCGTCACCTGGGCCAGGCGTTCCCGGTGTTCGCTGACCAGCTGTTCGTTTTTTAGCTGCTCGGAAAGGTCCTCAATATGCATGATGCAGAGTTGCGGTGTGCCCTTTTCGTTGCGGATCACGCTACTGCGGAATTTGCAGGGAATTTTATTGCCTTCGCGTTCAACGAATGAAATTTCAAGCGAGTAGCTGTCGAAATTTCCATTTACCAGCTGCCCTTCGTGGTAAGCGAGACGGCCTTTATCGTCCGGGTTGACGAAATCGGTGTGAACTCGACCGATGAGGGATTGCTGTGAGTGCCCCAGCAGCGAGCAGAAGGCGAGGTTTGCGCGCAGAATTTCGCCGGACAGGCTGCAGATGTAAATCCCGGCTGGCGTGTTTTCAAAGGTAAGCCGTAACTCTTCTTCACGCTGGCGCAGGGCCTGTAATGCTTCCTTACGCTCGGTGATGTCGCGAACGATGCTGGTAATAATTCGAGTGTGACGGTCTTGGACTTCGCTGACTGCGATCTCCAGGGGGACCTGTTTGCCGCTGCGGTGTAAACCGGTGACCTCGCGCTCGCTGTCAGTTTTTAAAACTCCTTCGCCGTCAGTGTTGCCGTGGTAGAAATAAGGAAGGGGGTCGGCAACCAGTGTAGTGATATGTTGGCCGATTGCTTCCTCGGCGCTGTAACCGAAGATTTTTTCTGCGGCCTGGTTAAAGGAGCGTATCAGGCCGTCCTCATCCAGGGTAATAATGCCGTCAGCCGCGGTATCGAGAATGCTGCGCAGGCGATGATCGTTTTCCTCCAGCTTTTGGATCAGGGGATTGCCGATGCGGCCCACCAGGATCGTGCCGATGATTACCAGGATCAGTGTGATCAGGACAACAAAAATCCCGGCATAAACGAAGGGTTGGCGTATTTCGGTGAGGTCAATTTTAGCCACAATACCCAGGTTCAGTTCAGCGACCGGCTCGAAGGCGGCTAACACTTCGACGCCTCGGTAATCGAGGCCGATGAGTGTGCCGGCGTTTCCAAGCAAGGCCTGTTGCATGGCGGTTGCGCGCTGACCTTCAAGCGGCAGTCTCAGGGGGGATAGCGGCTTTTCGAGCGTGGCCGGATTGCGCGAGCGCGTATCCAGGAGGTATAACATTTCGTTACCCTCCCGTTTGCCGAGCGTGAACTCCCCGGTTTCGCCAAACCCCTTGAAAAGCTCATGGGCTTCGCGAATTTGCTGTAGCGTAGCGGCAAAGGGGCCACCAGGAACGTCCTCGGCACTAAAACGTGCGTCGAAGCGCGCAACAGCCTCCAGAAAGCGTGCCTGGCTCTGGGCGGTTTCCGCCAGGCGGATGGCTTGCTGTTGCATTGCCGTCTTGTACAGCATGGTAATGGCGATGCCGCTCACACACACAGCGATAACGGCCATCACCAGGATCAGCAGGATAATCCGGTTGTTTTTCACGGTATCAACTGAGTGGTTAACTCGTTCTCCATGTCTGTATTTTGCCGGCGGCATTTAATGAAAACGGTTTCTTAAGTGACTGATAAAGTTGGGAAACCGGTTGTTGATCATATAGCCTGTGGCCAATTAGGTACAGGTGGGTAAGCCTGTTCGCCGGAATTATTTTGTGATTCGCTCTATTCTCTCGATCTTTAGCTGCCAAGCGCCCCTAGATGCTGAGAGTTTGACTTTAATCAACATTTGGGAAAGCCGATTTTGATAACCTCTAGCTATTAAAGCTTTGCTGGCATGTTTAACCGCAGAATAAGTCACTGACCTGCCACTAGCACCGATTTGATTAATTTAACCAAGAGGTTATTTCCAATGAGTGATGGATTAGTAAAAGACAGCATGACCATTTCTGTGGTTTCTGTGTCCAGCGATACTGGCCTGTCCGATGCCCGCAAGATGATGACTGAGCATAAGGTGCGTCGTCTGCCGGTGGTCGATAACGGCGAGCTGGTTGGCATTGTCTCTTTCACCGACGTACTTGAGGCCAAACTGTCCGCGTCCACGACGATGAATGTCTGGGAGCTGAGTCAGCTGGTGCTGGATATGAAGGTTAAGGATGTGATGGCCACGGAGGTTTACAGTATTGATCAAAATGCCTCTGTTGCCGATGCAACCCGTTTGATGCTG
This sequence comes from Pseudomonadales bacterium, assembly GCA_041395865.1. Taxonomy (GTDB): domain Bacteria; phylum Pseudomonadota; class Gammaproteobacteria; order Pseudomonadales; family IMCC2047; genus IMCC2047. The sequence continues at coordinate 251,070 of JAWKZQ010000002.1, read as the reverse complement.
GAGCAGAAAATCAGCGGTGTCCCGGTAACCGATAATGGCAAATTGGTGGGCATGATCACCGAATCTGATCTTTTCCGCCTGTTGGCGATTGAAGGCAGATACCTGTCGATTCACCAAAAAAATCTCTGCCATCGTTGCGCCTAGCGAGTCTGGCGGGTGACAGTAGCGGCTGACTTGTCGATGCACTGAACCCACCTTGTTTTCTGGATTAAAGCCCCGCTTTATGCGGGGCTTTTTTTTGGCAAAGCGAAAATTGTTTGCCAGTAGGCGCCCTAATGCCCTCCGCCGGGCTGCGAAACAGCACAATAATTTAATCGGTGTGTAACCTGACATTCATATGCAGCCGCTAGCATTGGCGCTGAAATTATCTGCCTCCCAAGTAAAGGGGCAGTTTATTGCGGTTGCAGTTGAAAGCACCTTAGAACAGCTTTCAACTGATCAATGGAGGAAGTTAGTACGCATGAAAGATGCATTGGTTAAAGATTATATGACGTCACCGGTTATCTCTATCTCGGGTGAGGTTGCGTTGTCAGAAGCACGCCGAATGATGATGGATAGAAAAGTGCGCCGCTTACCGGTGGTGGCGGAAAATAAACTCGTCGGTATTGTATCCTTGACGGATGTGCTCGAGGCAAAGCCCGCTGCGCCGACATCGTTGAGTTTTTGGGAGCTGAATCAGCAAATTGCGAACATGAAGGTCAGGGACATCATGGTAACCGAGGTCTTTTCGATCAATCAAAATGCGACGATTGCCGATGCGGCCAGAATGATGCTGGAGCACAATTTCAGCGGTATTCCTGTTGCCAGCCATGGCAAACTGATTGGCATGATTACCGAGTCCGATATTTTCCGCATCCTGGCCAGCGACGGGAAATACCTGTCGATACGCCGTCAGCAGCAGTGGCGCTCCGGTGCTGCTGCCAACGCATAGTCTTCTTTGTTATCTGCGGCCCCCGCCATTATTTCCGGGGCAGGGGCCTCTAACCTTTACCCTGTGTTGCGCATGCCCGAGGCGATACCGGCCATGCTCACCATCAGCACCTGCTCGCAGGCCGGGTGCTCCGGTTTTTTCCTGAGGCGCTTTAGGGCTTCGATTTGTATTAAATGCAAAGGCAGCAGATAAGGCTTACGCAATTCAAAGGAGTCCCGGTTCCAGGGGTCGTTTTCCAGCGTATGCTGCTGCTTGAGCAGTGTCAGGATGCTTTGTTCATCGGCGCCCAGTTGAGCGCGTAACTCCTCGCCCATGGGTTGCAGGCTGGGTTCCACCAGTGCCTGGTCGTACAGGGAGGAAATCTCGGTATCGGATTTCAGGTAGAGCATTTCGGTCAGAGAGATTCGCGCCCGGAAATAGGGCCATTGCTGCAGCATTTCCTGCATGAGCTGGGCATCACTTGCGTAGTAGTGCCGGATGGCTTCGCCGAGCCCAAGCCAGCTTGGCAGAACCAATCGGTTCTGGCTCCAGGCAAAGATCCACGGAATGGCTCGCAGGGATTCGATACCGCCATCGACGCGCCGCTTACTGGGTCGCGAGCCTAAAGGCAGTGATGAAAGCTCCTGTTCCGGCGTTGCCTGCCTGAAATAGGTGACGAAGTTTTCGTTGTCCTTCACGTAGCTGCGATAGCGCTGGCAGCTCATCGTTGACATCTTGTCCATCAGTTCCCGCCATTCCTTTTTTGGCTGCGGGGGTGGTGTAACCAGGCTTTTCAGGATGGCGCTGGTATACAGGTGCAGGCTTCGCACAGCGAGGTTGGGCAGCCCGAACTTGTAACGAATGGTTTCACCCTGCTCGGTGACGCGCAGGCCGCCATCCAGGGTGCCGGGAGGTTGCGAGGCGATGGCCGCGTGGGCAGGGCCGCCGCCGCGGCCGATGGTGCCGCCCCGACCATGGAACAGTTTAAGTTGGATGTTGTGCTCGGAAAAGACCTCGGCGAGCGCCTCCTGTGCCTGGTATTGCGCCCAGGTTGCCGCCAGTACACCGGCGTCCTTGGATGAGTCGCTGTAACCGATCATGACGTAGTGCTGGTGGTCGCAGCGGTCTTTGTAGAGCGCGTGTTGCAGAAGCTCGCCCATCACATTGGGTGCGTTGTTCAGGTCGTCCAGTGTTTCAAAGAGCGGTGCAATCGGCATGTGCCACCGGAAACCGGCGGCTTTCATCAGCAGGTTAACCGCCAACACATCGCTGACCTGGCTGGCCATGGAAATAATATAAATGCCCAGGCACTCCTTGGGCTGTGTCGCGGCCATGCTAAAGGTATCCAGCACCTCCTGGGTTGCTTCGCTCCAAGGGTAGTCGGGCAATAAGGGGCGCGGATTCTGGAGTTCCTGCAAAAGAAATTCGCAGCGCTGCTGGTCGTTCCAGCTCAGGTAATCGCCGATGTTTAAAACGGAGGTGATTTCGGCCAGGGCGCTATCGTGCCGTTCGCTGTGCTGGCGCAGGTCCAGCTTAACCAGTGAAATGCCAAAACAGCGAACCTTTCGGATCAAATCCAGGAGTTGGGAGTTGGCAACATTTGTCAGGCCTGATGTCAGCAAGCTCTGGCGGCACTCCAGCAGTGGTTCCAGCAGCTCGGCAGAGCTGGCAATGACGCCGTCGGTTTGTCCCTGTTTAAGCTGGGTGATGCTGAATTTCAGCTTGTCGATGACACTGCTGAGCAGGTTGCGGTAGGGCCCAATACGCTGGGTGTCGGCGTTGAGCAGCGCCTGCGTGGCTGTGTGCATGGACAGCTCCAGGTAAAGCTGTTCGAAGTCCTGCAGGTAAAGCTCAGCAGCCATTAAACGGGCTTGAAGAATGGCCCTGGCGCTTAATTCGGCGGTGACGAAGGGGTTGCCGTCACGGTCGCCAGCCATCCAGCTTGCCATGGTTAGCGGGACGAGCTGGTCGTCCAGCGGTTCGCCGGTGGTCTGTTGGGCAAAGTCGTCCAGCTCGCGCATAAACTGGGGAACAGCCTGCCAGATGCTGTCGGCAATCGCATTCAGGCCCCAGCGCGATTCGTCCAGCGGTGTCGGGCGTTGTTGACGAATTTCATTGGTGTGCCAGGCCTGTTCAATGAGTTCCCGGATGCGTTGGTCAGCGGTCTCATTCTCTGATTCAAGCTGCTCGGCAATCTGGTGGTATTTGTAGATAAAGGTACGACGATTAATTTCAGTCGGGTGCGCCGTTAAAACCAGTTCAATATGCAGTTTCTCGAGCGCTTTTTTTATCTTCTCAACCTGTTGGCTACCGAGGTTTTCGGCCAACGACTCCAGCGGGTGCGGCAGGTCCAGTTCCGATAAACCCTGCTCGGAAACGGTATATTGCTGTTCGGCAATGTTAACCAGGTTCAGGAACTGGCTGAACGCTCGGGCCTGGATCAGCAATGCCTGTTCTGTGCTCTGGGAAAAAATGCCCTGCATTCGGGTAATGGCCTGCTGCTCGCCACTCACGGCATCCTTGCCCAGGTGTCGAATGGTTTCGACGTTGTTGAGCCAGTCTTCTCCCTTATCCAGAGCGATGGTCTGACCAAGAAAGCTGCCGAGTTTACGGATGTTGTTGGAAATAGGCGCTAACATGAGCTTGCCTCCGATAATGCTGTGTTAGCCGAACAAAAGGCCGGCAATGTGATGGTAAAGGGGAATGCCCCAGATAACGTTGAAACTGAAGGTGATCGCCAGTGATGCCACCAGTGCCTGGGCGATGTTGGCCTCGGGTCTGGCCTGTTCAAAAACGGCAGGAACAGCGATGTAGGATGCACTTGCGCCGAGTGTTGCCAGCAGGGTGATGCCGCCGATGCCGAGGCCGAAACTCCAGGCGGTAATGAAGCCCAGTGTTGCGCCGATCAGCGGCATAAACAGGCCAAAACTGATGATGAAAAGATGATTCTTGCCCAGATCCCTGAGGCGCGACCCTGCGATGGCGCCCATATGCACCAGGTAAAGTGCCAGCATGACAGCAAAGATGGGTTTGAGGTTCTCAACCATTGGTTTGGCAACGTCGCCATAGGCGGCGCCAATCAGCATTCCCATTAAAATCAATACCAGGCTTTTGTGGGCGAAAATTGATTTTATATCCAGTTTGCGATCGGTGTCTTTACGGGTCAGCCACCAGAGTCCGAAAATGATCGCCGGTAGCTCCAGCAGGGCGACAAAGAGTGCAATCTGGGGTTCAAACTCGACATTCCGCAGTTGCAGGTAACTGATGCCAACGGCATAGGTGCCGACACTGACGGAGCCATAGTGTGCGGCAAGCGTCACGCGGTCGGTTCTGTTCAGCTTGGAGAACAGGGTGATAATGATTAAAGCGGCGATGGTAATGATGACGCCAAGGGTGATAATCGCGATGCTTTGCCCGGCCAGCCCCCAACTTGCGCCACCAGCCAGTGCCTGCCCGCCCTTGAGCCCGATGGTGATCAGCAGTACATAGGTTAGGAGTTGGTAGGTCGCATCCGGTAACTTGAGGTCGACCCCCAGACGTTGGCATATCAGTGAGATTAAAAAAAACAGCGCGAGTATGTCGGGCAGAAAACTACTCATCGCAGTTCTCCGGCGGGCGCTTTTTTATCAGGGAAAAGGCGACGTAAAGGGCAACAGCGCCCGTCAGGACAAACAAACTTTGTGTTGCCATTCCTGTTTGTTGGGCAAGCAGGGCGGTACCCAGGAGCAGGACCAGCGTGAGCGCGGCAAACAGATACTGCATGGTTCGATGCCTCCGTGAATTAGGACGGAGGCCATACTAGAGCCAAATATAAATAAAATATAATATATATTTTTTATATAAATTATTTAATTTTATCTATGATAAATCCGAATCGACTTCCGACACTTCGGCAACTCAAACTGATTCAGGAATTGGCGCGCTACCAGAGCATTTCACAGGTTGCAGAGGTCTTGCACATTTCCCAACCCTCCGTTTCGATACAGCTGAAGAACCTGAGCGATTTGATTGAACTGCCCATTTACCAGAAACGCGGTAAATCCATTGAGCTGACGGATGCCGGTATTGCCCTGGCCAACAGCGCCCAGCATATTTTCCAGTGCCTGGATAACCTGCAGATTCAATTGAATGATCTGAAGGGCCTGAAATCCGGGGTGCTGAAACTCTGTGTCGTTTCGACGGCAAAATACTTTTTACCGCTGGTACTGGGGGCGTTCTGCAAAAAACATCCGCTCATTGATGTGCGGTTGAAAATCGCTAACCGCCAGGAGGTGATTGAGCGGTTACGGCAGGACATGGATGATTTCTATTTTCTCAGCCATTGCCCGAGAAGCGCAGATATTGAAACGGTGCCTTTTGTCGACAATGAGCTGGTGGTGGTTGCTCCCAGGCAGCATGAGCTGGCTTTGCAGGAGCGGGTCAGCCTGGCCCGCTTAAGTCATTACCCCTTTATTATGCGCGAACCGGGTTCAGGAACCCGTTTGTCCATCGAGCAGTTCTGCGAACAGCAGGGCATAAAGTTGAATGAAAAGATGACCATCGAAAGTAATGAGGCGATTAAGTACGCCGTTTCATCCGGACTTGGGTTATCCATTTTGAGTCGCCACACCCTGGATTATGGCGACTTGCCGGGGGTGATAAAGCTCAACGTTGAAAACTTCCCTATTCGCAGCTGTTGGTCCCTGGTGCACCGGAAAGAGCGTCAGCAGAGCCTTCTGGCACAGGAGTTTGAGCGGTTTATGAAGAAGGAAGGGCTGGATGCGCTGCGTGCCAGCCAATAGTGCGCTTTAATTTGCCGATCTGCCTGCAGGTTTGCGCGGTATGATGGGCTCAGCATTTAATCGTCATCAGCATCAGTGGCTGCATAGGGGGAATTCCATATGTGCCTGCTTTTTTGTGGGCGCTATCATGAAAAGTATTTAATCGAATAACGGGCTGGCGCGGTTGAGCCCGTGTCAGGGGGCAAGCGCCAAATCATTAAAGGAGGTAAGGTATGTCAATGACCGGCGAATGTTTCTGTGGCAGTGTTAAATATCGAATTACGGGCGCGCTCAAAGATGCCCGCTCATGCCATTGTTCCCGCTGCCGCAAGGCGTTCAGTGCCCAGGCTTCTGCGTACGCCCTGGTCGACACCGATGAATTCCAGTGGCTTCAGGGTCAGGAACTGCTAACAAGCTATGAGAGCCTGCCAGGGTTTGGCTTTCAGTTTTGCAGCCGGTGTGGTTCAACGCTCTGCGGGACTCACCAGGGTAAAGTTCACGGCATTACCCTGGGTTGCCTTAACGGAAATCCGCCAATTGAGATTGGTTACCATCTCTATGTCGGTTCCAAGTCCTCCTGGGAGAAGCTCCCGGAAGGCATTACCGCCTATGAAGAGGGTGTGCCGGATAAGATTTAGCCGTTGTCCCAAAATCTTTGCGATTAAACTTTTTTCACCTACATTTAAAATTAATTCAATAAGCTAGCCAGTCAGTAGATGTAGAGAAGAGGTTTGCCTCCTTGCGGCTGTTGGCAATCAGTCTTTCTTCTTTCGTTGCCGTTTCGTAATCACTAACTTAATGCGTGGTTTGCAGGAATAGGCGTTAAACGCCTCAAGGATGAAGGGAATGAGTGAGGTCACGGTTCTTGTTGTAGAAGATGAGAGCATTGTCGCCATGGATTTGGTACGTCGCTTGCGTAAGCTCGGCTACAGAATTGCCGGGACGGCAGCCGATGGCGAAACGGCCATGAAAATTATCGCCGCAGAGACGCCCGACGTGATTTTGATGGATATACACATCAAGGGTTCGAGGGATGGTATCGAAGTAGCTCAAAGTGTCAGCGAGCGTTACCACATTCCGGTTATTTTCCTCACGGCTTATTCAGAGGATGTCACCCTTGAGCGGGCTAAATCGGCCAAGCCCTATGGCTATCTCCTAAAGCCTTATTCGGAGCGCGATCTACACGCTTCTGTGCAAATGGCCATCGAGCGTAATTCCTTCGACCTCAAAATCCAGAAAAGTGAAACCCACCTCAAACTAGCCCTTGATGCGGCAAGCCTTGCGACCTGGGAAATGGACGATAGCCGTACGGTCATTCTTGGTTATCGGGCGAAAGGCGAGTTAGACGCGCTTGAGAACTGGCAGGCGATTCATGATGCGATTCTGCCTGCCGATAAGGCCAGGGTCGACGAACAGCTTAACCGGCTGCAGACCCAGCCCGATGCCGAAATTGAAGTGGAATTCGAGGTGGAAAATCCGCAGTGCGGACGTTGCCGGTGGCTGCTTTACGGCAAGCGTTTTGGCGATCCAAAAACGGGTAACCAGCAAGTGGTTGGCGTTATTCAGGATATAACGGAACGCCGCAAAATGGAGGCGCAGTTACAGCAGGCCGCCATGGTGTATCGGTGTAGCGCAGACGGGATCGTAATCCTGGATGAAACCCGTCAAGTGGTCAGTACTAACCAGGCATTCGTGAGTATTACCGGGTTTGATACGCAGAGTGTCCTGAATGAGGAATTGGTTTTTCTCAAACTCGAAACCCTGGGTAAGAGCCGTTATGAAGAACTTTGGCGCGCCTTGGGTACGAAGGGTAACTGGCAGGAAAAGGTCTGTGCCTATCGTTATGACGGCACCTTGATGCATGCCTGGTTCAATATAGCGTGCGTGCCCGACGGTGCCGAGGCGGGCGGTAAATATGTCGTTATCCTGTCCGACATCACCGCTGTGCATGAAGCCCAGGAAAAACTCTCCTATATCGCCTATTACGACTCGCTTACCAAGCTGCCCAACCGTAATCTATTTAAGGATCGGCTAAACCAATCCCTGGCAAAGGCTGAACGGGAAAATCATCAACTGGCACTGCTGTTTATTGACCTTGACCACTTTAAACGTATTAACGACACCCTTGGCCACCAGATTGGCGACCTGATGCTGAAGTCGGTTGCCCAGCGCCTCAAATCGGCTATTCGGGCATCCGATACCTTGTGTCGCCTTGGGGGCGATGAGTTTATTGTGATTATGGAGGCTGTGCATGCCCGTGATGACATTGCCATGTTGGCCAGGAAGCTGCTCAAGGCATTGAATCAACCGATGAAACTGGGCGCAGTTGATGTGTTGCCCAGCGGCAGTATTGGTATCGCCGTCTTTCCCGGTGATGCTGCCGACGTGGATGACTTGATTAAAATGGCGGATACAGCGATGTACTCCGCTAAACATAAGGGACGTAACCGCTATTCCTATTACCTGCCGGAAATGACCGAGCAAACGGCGCAGTACCTGCAGCGGGAACGAGAGTTGCGAAATGCACTGAACCGGGATGAGTTCCTGCTCTATTACCAGCCACAGTTTGACGCCAAAACGCATGAAATGGTTGGGCTGGAAGCCCTGGTTCGCTGGCAGAATCCGCAACGAGGCTTGCTGAGTGCAGCGGAAATTATCCCCTTTGCGGAAACCAATTCCCTGATTATCGATATCGGCAAGTGCGTCATTGAGAAAGCCTGCCAACAGATTAAAAACTGGCTGGATAGGGGGTTTCAACCACCCCGGGTGGCCATTAATGTTTCCGTTCGCCAGCTCAAGGAAAGCGAGTTTGTCAGCCAGGTTAAAGGGATATTGGAGCAATACCAGATCAAGCCCGGCTACCTGGAGCTTGAAATTACCGAGTCCTGTTTGCAGGATAATGAGCTGGCTACCCTTTGCCTTAAAGAACTGGAACAGCTTGGCCTGCATATTTCGATCGACGACTTCGGTACGGGTTATTCGTGCCTGGCTTCGCTGAAAATCCAGCCCATCCATAAGCTCAAAATTGACCAGGCCTTTATCAGGGACATTCCAGCAGACGAGGATGATTGCGCGATTGTCTCGGCCATTATTGCGATGGCTAAACAGCTAAAACTAAAGGTAATTGCAGAAGGCGTTGAGACAACCCAACAGGCTGAGTTTATCTCCAGGACCAGCTGCGATCAGATACAGGGTTTTTTCATGGCCAAGCCCATGCCGGCTGAGGATATTGCGGCCTGCTACCTGACAACATCACGACGGGCTTAGCCGCCGTACAGCTGAAGAGGGACGTGCAGTGTTTGGTGTTGATGGCGAGTTAATTGATAAGGACGACCTGACAGTAATGGCCGTTGAGGCATCGCCAAACGGTATGGTGATGGTCAACCAGGATGGGATCATGCTGCTGGTCAATGGTGCGATTGAGAGAACCTTTGGCTACCGCCGGCAGGAGCTGGTCGGCAGGTCGCTGGATATGTTGATACCCACCCGATATCGCGCGGAACACCCGAAATTGCGCGACCGCTTCTTTACTCAACCCTCAACCCGAGCGATGGGCGCCGGTCGAGATCTCTTTGCGCTTCACAAGGAGGGCTACGAGTTTCCCGTTGAAATCGGATTAAACCCCTTTGAGTTTCAAGGGCAGACACTGGTGCTGGCGGCAATTGTCGATATTACCGAGCGACATAAGGCAACTGAAATGATAAGCCTGGCGGTCGAGGCGGCCCCCAATGGCATGATCATGACGGATGCCTCCGGGAAAATAACATTAGTCAACCAGTTTGCGGAGCAACTGTTTGGTTATGCGCGAAGGGAGCTGATCGGGCAAAATATTTCGGTACTGGTTCCGGATAAATACCAGGGCGAACACCCGGATTTGGTGGTCGGCTATTGTCGCCGTCCGGTGGCCAGAGCAATGGGTCATGGCCGCGATTTGTACGGGCGCTGTAAAGATGGTACGGAAATAGCGGTGGAGATTGCCCTTAACCCAATTAATACGTTGCAGGGGCCTATGGTGCTTGCATCCATCGTGGACATCAGTGAACGAAAAAAACACGAAGAATCGCTGCTCTCGGCGCTGAAAGAAAAAGAAATATTGCTGACGGAAATTCACCATCGGGTGAAAAACAATCTGCAGATTATCGATAGCCTGCTGGGAATGCAGGCCGATGGGATTGAGTCCGATTCGGTGATTGCGGCCTTAAAAGAGAGCCAGGGGCGAATTAAGTCGATGGCGCTGATACACCAGACACTGTATCAATCCACGGACCTGTCGCAGGTGAATATGTCCGACGTGGTGATGAAAATCGCTGAAAGCCTGATGATGTCCTATTCGCATAGCAATATCGCCATGGACCTGGACTCCATTAACCTGCCTTTGGATATCAGTATTCCCCTGGGATTGATCGTCAATGAGCTGGTGTCCAATGCCCTCAAGCATGCCTATGCCAACGGTGAGAACGGGGAAGTGCGCATAACCCTGCAAAAGCAGGCTGCGGGAGGGGTTAAGCTGAGCGTGCAGGATGACGGAATTGGCCTTGAGGATGGTTTTGATATCGAAGCGAGCGCCACTCTGGGGTTGAGTCTGGTATCGGCTTTAACCGGGCAAATTAGTGGGGAACTGGCGATTAACCCCCAAAAACCCACAGCGTTTAACGTCGAGTTTAAAGGAGCAATCTAGTGGCTGCGACGGGTATTTTTATAGACCTGGCTGGCGGCGAATTGTCTGTCATGCGTAAACAAACCGATAAAATTACCGGTGAGGACCGAACTATTTCTGTTATGCTTTTGTCCTATTGGTCGCCTGAGATTAACAAGGCGCACCGGTTAACGCCATCAACCTGAAATCGCTGCAAGACACTTTGTATGTTTAAGAAATGGTTATCCTTGATGCTGCTCGTATTGATTGCCTGTCAATCAGTATGGGTTATGGCGGATAACCACGTCTTTGATCAGGCCGGCACCCGGCACACTGAAAGCAGTCACCTGCATGGTCATAGCGAAAAGCGCCATGCGGATAGCAGTGGGCAGACGATGCCGGACTCCAACCTGGAGCTGGACGGGCACCATTGCCACAGTTCGGCCCATCTGTTCGTTTCGCCTTTTTTCCTGGATATTTCAGTGCCAGCTATCGCGGCTGATCTACCCGGTTACTCCTCAAGCCATCGGCCACTCTACCTTTCCCCGGGCCTGCGGCCTCCAATCGCTTAATCCAACTCGCTTTTTACTTTAATTCGGGCATCCGTTACGCGTGCGCCGAAGTTTTGTGTTGGATTTAGAGATTCAAGAGAGTCGCATATGAAATTTATTACTACTGTTCTTTTATCAAGCCTGCTGACGCTGCCTGCGGTGGCTGGCGCCAGTCAAACGATTGCTGTCGAAGTCGTTAATCAACCCTCAAAAGCCTGGAATTTCTCGGATGTAAGAGCCTATTCGGAGGAGGGAGCGGTACGCGTTACAGGACACATCGTTGCCGACCGGCGATTCGGTCTCCCCGCAGGTCATGTGGATATTTCAGCCTATTCGCTTCAGGGTGAGCTCGTCATCGATAAAACCACGCATTACAAACCTCGAATGCTGAGATATCGGGCCGGACGCAAGGGGACGGTTCGCTTCTCTTCACGTTCCACGAAGGCGCTGCCTGAGCATTCGGTCATCAAAGTTGCATTTCACCCGGGGCCGTATGGTGAAGAAGGCAACCCGTTAACCCATACCAATACCGCGCAATAAGCCTGCTTTTGCCGGTTGTTTTTGAGCCGCTGGCAGACAACACAGGCGGTGCTTTAGGTCGCTAAACCGGAGCAAAAATCACTTTGTTTTGCACCGGTTTAGCGTCACCGAGCCCTTATGGTATGCATTCGACTTAAGAGAGTTATTTTATGAAAACCTCAGTTTTCAGGCGCTTGTTCGCCATTAATTTTATTTGTTGGTTTTACCTAACCCCTGCATTGGCAGAAACAGCCAGGCCGGACGTTGCCGATGTTACCTGGCAAAACTGGTTGAAAAACCAGATTGAAACCCATCCTGACGTGGTTGCAGCGCAACAACAGCTTAAAGCCGAGTTGTTTCTGGCCGATGGCCGTCGCCAACCCCTGTATAACCCGGCGCTCGAAACGGAGTTCGAACACCTGGAAAACGAAAATAATTACCGGTTTGGCATCACTCAAACACTGGATGTTTGGGGCAAGCGGACGAATAGGCGCCAGCAGGACGAATTTCTGCGGCTGGCTGCCGAACAAAACTATGCCCAAACCTACCAGGATAAGTTGACGGAGGCCCTGTCAGAACTGGTCACTTATCAAGCCTCGAAAGCGCGCTATCGGCTAGCCAGCGAGCAGGAGCAGCAAATCGACACCCTGTTTCAATTGATACAGGACCGGCAGAAAGCCGGGGACCTGGGGCAGATCGATGTAAATCTCAGCCAGGCTTCTTTGATTCAAAAACTCGATGAAACGGCGCAGGCAATGGCGGAGTTTCAAGCAGCCGAAACGCGTGTCAGGGAGCTTTTCCCGGGTTTGCCGTCCGGTAAGGCCGCAATTCCTGCTCAATTATGGCAGGTCAATCCCGGTCAGGAACCCGATGCTGTGCTTACCGAAAACCACCCGCGGGTTTTGTTTGCCAAAGCGCAGTGGGCGATTCAAAAGGAAGCCTCGGAGCTGGCTCGCCTTGACACCAAAGCGGAGCCAACCGTTGGCATTAACGCGGGGCGTGATGGCGATGAAGATGTTGTCGGCTTGACCTTCTCGATTCCGCTCAATGTCCGTAACAGCTTCAGCGCCGAGCGAAAAGCAGCGGCCGAATCGGCATTATCGGCAGAAGCCAATTACCTCGCCGTGCGTCGCAAACAGCAATTCCAGGCGCAAGCCGCCGGACGCATCGTGCAGCAATATCAAATCCAGCTGAAGCGCTGGAAAGCCCTGTTAAGCCAAAACAGTGACGATAGTCGAAAACTCCTGACCCAACAGTGGCGTAGCGGTGATTTAGGGACAAATGAATACCTGCTGGCGCTTCAACAAAACACGGCGGGTGCGCTGTCCGGGATAGCGCTGCAGGAAAAATTCCAGCTCGCTGTCATTGCCTGGCTGAAATCCACCGGACAACTGAAAACACACATGCTGCATTCGACGCAAAACCAGATTTAGGACGGTAAACAATGAATAAACAACTTTTAGCCTTCACCTTTTCAGCCTTTTTTGCGCTGTTCGCCAACCCTGTTTTTGCCAAAGGCGGTCATGCGCACGAGGGGGACGGGCACCATGAGGCGCATCAGCACGAGACGGAAGCCGCCCATGATGAGCATGACCATGCAACGGAAGTTTCAGCGGATGAAGCGGACCATGCCGGCGAAACCCATAACGAAGAAGAACATGGCGAAGCGGGTATCTCATTGGATGCCGTTCAGGCGGACCTTGCCGGTATTGAGGTTCGCGCACTGGAGCCTCGACAAATGAATTACCAGGTTTATGCCCCGGGAGAGATCCAGGCCAATGGCTATACCAATTACCTTGTCTCCCCACGGGTTGAGTCCGTGATCCTGAAGCGGCACGTCGCCCTGGGCGAGCATGTTGAGCAGGGGCAGGCGCTTGTTACCCTGTTTAGCGAAGCGGTAGCCGACGCGCAGGCCAGTTACCGGGTGGCGCGTGCCGAATGGCAGCGAGTGAAGTTGCTCGGGAAAAAGGCGGTGGGCGATAAGCGGTATTTAACCGCTCGGTCGGCGTTTGAGGCCTCCGAAGGCAAGCTAATTGCCTTTGGCATGAGCGAACGGGAGATAGACGATTTGCCCAAAAAGAAAGCGACGGTACTGGGCGTCTATACACTGACGGCCTCTACCGCCGGTGCCGTGTTATCCGATGATTTCAGCCAGGGGCAACTGGTAACCGCTGGCAGCAAACTGATGGAAATTGCCGACGAGCAGCAACTGTGGGTTGAGGCGCGAATTTCGCCGAACAAAACGCTTGAGTTACCGGCGGGAAGCCAGGCGCTGGTTAAGGTGGCCGAAGGCATTTTCCAGGCACGGGTGGCACAGGAAGCTCACATCATCGATGAAAATTCCCGGACTCGCGTGATCCGCCTGATCGTGGATAACAGCGCGCACCGTCTGCACCCGGGTATGTTTGCCGATGTTTTCTTCCAATTTAAAACCGAGAAGCCGGTACTTGCGGTGACAGAAGCGGCGTTAATGCGCGGGGCTGATGGGGACTGGACCCTTTATGTCGAACACGAGGAGGGACAGTTTGAGGCCCAGGAGGTTGAGCTGGGTCGTTCCCTGGGGGAATGGCGGGAAATTACCGGGCTGGAACCGGGCACTCGCGTTGTTACCAAAGGCGCTTTTTTTGTCGCCTCACAAATCGCCAAGGGCGGCTTTGACCCGCATAACCATTAACCAACGCAAAGGAAAATCACATGTTTAATCGGTTAATCGATTGGGCGGTGACCAACCGGTTGTTGGTGGTTATCGCGTTGCTGACACTGATCACGTCGTCAGCCTTTATTATTCCACGTTTAAATTTGGATGCTTTTCCGGATGTCACCAATGTTCAGGTGGCGATCAATACGGAAGCGCCGGGTTTGGCGGCTGAAGAGGTGGAGCAGCTGATTACCTTCCCTATCGAAGCGGTCATGTACGCACTGCCGGATGTGGAGGAAGTGCGTTCCATTTCAAAAACCGGGCTTTCGGGTATTACGGTTGTTTTTAAGGAGGGTACGGACATTTATTTTGCCCGGCAGTTGGTCTTCGAGCGCTTGCAGGCGGCCAAAGAGTTGATACCGGTGGGCGTGGGAACCCCTGAGATGGGGCCTAATACTTCTGGCTTGGGGCAGGTTTACCAATATCTTCTGTTAGCCGACCCGGCATCGGGTTACGACGCCATGGCGCTACGCAGTTTGAACGACTGGGTTGTCAAACTGTTGCTTATGCCGGTCGACGGCGTGACCGATGTGTTGTCTTTCGGTGGCGATGTTCGTCAATACCAGGTCAACATCAACCCCTCGCGCCTGTTGGCTTACGGGTTGACGCAGCAGGCGGTTGTCGATGCGCTGGAAAGCAATAACAGCAATGCCGGTGGTTGGTACATGAACCGCGGCCAGGAGCAGTTGGTCATCCGGGGTACCGGCTGGTTTGGTCATGGAGAGCAGGGGCTGGAAGAAATACGCCAGGTTCCCCTGAAAAGCATCGATGGAGCCGTTGTCACGGTCGCGGATGTTGCCACTGTGGAATTGGGCCGAGAAATACGCCAGGGCGCGGTGACCATGACGCGCAAGGCAGCGAATGGCGAACCCCAACCCCTTGGGGAGGTGGTGTCCGGCATTGTGCTTAAACGCATGGGTGCCAATACCAAAGCGACCATTGATAGCGTTAACCTGCGTGTCGAGTTAATTAGCCAGGCATTGCCTGCGGGCGTGACGTTCGAGGCCTTTTACGATCAGGCGGATTTGATTTCGCAGGCCGTGAATACCGTGGTTAATGCGTTGCTGCTGGCCTTTGTATTCATTGTCGTGGTACTCGCTTTATTCCTGATGAACCTGCGCGCGACGTTCCTGGTGCTGATTTCAATACCCATTTCCATTGGCATTGCACTCATGGTCATGGCCTGGTTCGGCTTGTCGGCCAACCTGATGTCACTGGGCGGTATTGCAGTGGCGATTGGCATGCTGGTGGACGGCTCGGTGGTGATGGTTGAAAACATGTTTAAACACCTGAGTCACCCCGATGCCGGGCATGATAAACAGCGTGAGCAAAGATTGGGACGTTCTGACCGGGATCCGCATGACGTTGGTCGTGATCATCAGGGTATTGCGTTGCGGCTTCAGGAGGCCGGCAAAGAGGTCGCGCGGCCGATCTTCTTTGCCGCGCTGATTATCCTTGTCGTCTTTATGCCGATGTTCAGCTTTGAAGGCGTCGAGGCCAAGCTTTTCCAGCCAATGGCCATCAGCATCATGCTGGCAGTTCTTGCCGCCGTTCTGGTGGCCTTGATCATTGTGCCCTCGCTGGCAACCTACCTGTTCCGTCAAGGCATTAGGGAAAAGGAGAGCTTTATCATGAAGCCTCTCGATCGCCTTTATCGACGCAGCCTCAGTTGGGCCATGCAGCGAGCTAAACTGGTTATCGGCGTTGCGGTCGGCTTGGTTGTGCTGGCACTGGTTACGGTGCCGCAGCTGGGCACGGAGTTCGTTCCGGAGCTGGAGGAGGGTACCGTTAACCTGCGCGTGACCTTAGCGCCCTCGTCGAGTCTGGAAACTGCTCTGGAAGTGGCGCCCAAACTGGAATCGATGCTTCTGGAATTTCCGGAAGTGGAATACGCCCTGAGCCGTATCGGGCGTGCTGAAGTCGGTGGCGACCCGGAGCCGGTCAACAACATTGAAATCTATATTGGTTTGAAACCGCCCTCGCAATGGACCAGCGCCGATAACCGGTATGCATTGCAAAACCTGATGGAGCAAAAGCTGGAGCAGCATCCGGGATTGCTGTTCAACTTTTCGCAACCGATTGCCACTCGCGTTGATGAACTGCTTTCCGGCGTGAAAGCCCAGTTGGCGATTAAACTGTTCGGCGCCGACCTGGATGTATTGGCTGACAAGGGGCGGGCGATTGAGACGGCGGTGAAATCCATTGACGGTGCTCGCGATGTTGCAATGGAACAAATCGTGGGCGAGTCGCAACTTGTCATAACGCCCAATCGCAGGCAGTTGTCCCGCTATGGCTTGTCTGTGGGTGATGTCATGGGCCTGATTCAGGACGGCCTTGGCGGACGCGGAGCGGGCCAGGTGATCAGGGGTAATGAACGCTATGATATCTATGTCCGCCTGGGTGCATCGTTTCGCAAGGATCGAGACGCCATTGCCGACTTGCGTTTACAGTCGCCGACGGGAGCCTGGGTGCGCCTGGGTGATGTCGCCAGCGTTACCATTGAATCCGGACCGCCCCAGGTGCGGCGCGACGATGTGCAGCGCCGCGTGGTGATACAGGCCAATGTGCAGGGCCGCGATATGGGTAACGTGGTGGCGGATATTCGTCGTGTTATCGCTGAGCAGGTTGAACTGCCAGCCGGTTATTCGGTGGATATTGGCGGCCAGTTCGAAAACCAGCAGCGAGCCCAGAAGCGCCTGGGTATCGTTGTCCCGGTGTCCCTGGCAATGATTGCATTGCTGCTTTATTTCGCCTTCAGCTCCGTCGGCCAGGCCGCGCTGATTCTGGTGAATGTCCCGTTAGCGGTAATCGGTGGCGTGTTTTCACTTTATCTGTCCGGCCAGTACCTGTCGGTACCCAGCTCGGTTGGCTTCATCACCCTGTTTGGCGTGGCGGTGCTCAATGGCGTGGTGATGGTGGAAAGCATCAACCAGCGTATTAAGGATGGCTTGCCAATCGAGGAGGCCGTTTTTGATGGTGCCGTATCCAGGCTTCGCCCGGTTTTGATGACCGCGATTACCTCTGCGCTCGGCTTGATACCCATGCTGCTATCCAGCGGGGTAGGCGCGGAAATTCAAAAGCCCTTGGCGACGGTGATTGTCGGCGGGCTGGTGACGGCAACCTTTTTAACCTTGTTTGTATTGCCGAGCCTTTATGGCTGGTTCTCGAAATGGAAATTACGGGAGGTTGGGTAAGCGGTTTTAATGGCTGCGTAGTAATACGCAGCCAAATTTTTTGACCCGAACCGTGATCGGCGCGATCCGGTTTATGGTTTTAAACCCGTCTTTGCGGTTCCCTATTTCGGCATTTCAAGGGGTTTGCCTTGTTTTATCCCATTTCACGATCTGGTTTAGCGCTCCAAATTTGAGGGCCCGAAATTCAGGCTTGCACAAAGCCGTTATATAAATGAATATATAGCGCTTTGGCGTAAGCTTCACGGGGCAGGACAGCCCCTGTCGTGCCTGAATTAAGGAGAAAGCGATGCGATTGTTTGGCCGGTTGATTGCCCTGGCGCTGGGCTACCTGGTAGTGACTTCGGCACATGCGGAAGAAATTCACGCGGCTGTGGCTGCGAATTTTACGGCGGCGATGAAGGAGGTCGCGGCTCAGTTTGAGAAAAATTCGGGGCACAGGGTGATATTGACCTTCGGATCCTCCGGCAAAATCTTTGCACAGATTCAGCACGGAGCGCCTTTCCAGGTGTTTTTGTCCGCCGATCAAGCCAAACCGCAGGCGCTGGAAAAAGCAGGGCTGGCCGTGAAGGGCAGCCGTTTTACCTATGCGCAGGGCGCCTTGGCGCTGTGGTCGAGCAAGGCGAATTTTGTGGATGAAAGCCATGCCCGCCTTAAAAAAGGCGACTTCAACAAAGTGGCGTTGGCCAATCCGAAACTGGCTCCCTATGGGGTTGCGGCCATTGAAGTACTCGATGCCCTCCAATTGAAACAGGCCACCGAAGCAAAATGGGTGATGGGAGAGAATATCGCCCAGACTTACCAGTTTGTTGCATCGGGTAACGCCGACCTCGGCTTTGTGGCCTTGTCACAAATCGTGGATAAGGGCCATGTTAAAGCCGGTTCGGGCTGGATTATCCCCAGTGAGCTCTACAACCCGATCCGCCAGGATGCGGTCCTGCTGGCGCGCGCTGGAGACAGCGCCGGCGCCAAAGCCCTGCTTGAGTACCTGCGTGGGGATGAGGCTCGCCGCATCATTCATTCGTACGGTTATACAACCGAATAGGCCGCCCTGTGTTTACAGAAGCGGATATGGGCGCCATCTGGTTAACCCTTAAGCTGGCGAGCGTTGTGACCGTGCTGCTGCTGTTTATCGGAACGCCGATTGCCTGGTGGCTGGCGCGTACACGTTCGTGGTTAAAAGGGCCTGTCGGTGCCGTTGTCGCATTGCCATTGGTCTTGCCGCCCACGGTATTGGGTTTTTACCTCCTGATCGCTATGGGGCCTCACGGTTTTATTGGCCAGCTGACCCAGGCGCTGGGTATGGGCGTATTGCCGTTTACGTTCTGGGGATTGGTGGTGGCTTCTGTATTTTATTCGCTGCCCTTTGTGGTGCAGCCTATTCAAAATGCCATGGCGGCGCTTGGCGAACGGCCATTGGAAGTGGCCGCAACGCTGCGGGCCGGTCCATGGGATCGGTTTTTCACGGTCGTGCTTCCGCTGGCGAAGCCGGGCTTTCTTACCGCTACCATTCTTGGGTTTGCCCATACGGTGGGCGAATTCGGCGTGATTTTGATGATCGGCGGGAATATCCCGGGGCAAACCCGGGTTGTCTCGGTCCAGATCTACGACCATGTGGAAGCGATGGAGTATGCGCAGGCCCATACGTTGGCTGCCGTGATGGTCATTTTCTCATTTGCGGTGTTGCTGGGGCTTTACGGGTTTCAGCGAAAGAATCCGTGGTGGGGCGTGAGGTAGGGCATTCAACAGTGATTACTACAGCAACAAACCCAAAGCAGGGGCTTCATGCCCGGTTTCAATGGCAGTATCCCGGATCAGGCGCATCAACCTTTTCCCTTCAGGTTGACCTGGCATTGCCGGGCAATGGAATCACGGCCATCTTTGGCCAGTCTGGGTCCGGTAAAACAACCCTGTTGCGTTGCGTGGCGGGATTGGAGCGCGCTACGCGCGGGTATTTAACCGTCAATGGCGAAACCTGGCAAAGCGATCGGGTCTTCCTGCCTACCCACCAGCGTTCACTGGGCTACGTTTTCCAGGAATCCAGCTTGTTTCCCCATCTCACCGCACAGGGTAATTTGAATTACGCAGTTAAACGCGCTGGTACTCCCGGCTCCCAATCCCTGTATGACCAGGTGATTACGCTCATGGGAATTGGGCCGCTGCTGCCGCGTTATCCCAGCCAGTTGTCAGGCGGTGAACGGCAACGTGTCGCCATTGCCAGGGCATTACTGGTTCAGCCTCGATTACTGCTGATGGATGAACCCCTGGCTTCACTGGATATGGCCAGAAAGCAGGAAATCCTGCCTTATCTGGAAAAACTCCGGACTACCTTCGATATACCGATACTCTATGTCAGCCACTCTGTGGATGAAGTGACGCGGTTGGCAGATCATGTGGTACTGCTGGAGCAGGGCAGGACGGTTGCGCAAGGGCATGTGAGCGAGGTTTTTTCGCGGCTCGATTTGCCATTGCCTGCCGGCGATGATGCGGGTGTGGTTTGGCAAGGCGAAGTGATTGAGCGCAATCAGCAGTGGCACCTGTCGCGGATACGCTGCGCGGGGGGTGAGCTTTGGGTGCGAGATGCCGGTGATGCCGTGGGGCAGCGAATTCGGGTGCGGATACTGGCCCGGGATGTCAGCCTGACGCTGGCTTGCCATGACGATTCCAGCATCCTTAACCGGTTACCTGTGCGGGTGATGGAAATTGTCACCGATAGGGATGCGGCGATGGCCTTGGTGCGGTTGCAGGCCGGCAGCGACCATGTCATTGCACGGCTGACCTACCGATCCGTCGAGCACCTGAAGCTGGCGGCTGGTCAACGGCTTTGGGCGCAAATTAAATCCGTTGCAATCGTACGATAGCGGTTTTATTCGTCCTTAAGCAATATCACGCTTGGCGCCTTGAACAGTGCACAGGCTGTGTTGCCCTCCGCCAATCCCAGCTCTGTTGCGCTGGTGTTGGTGATAATGGCACAGACTGATTTTTCGCCGCCGATATCGAGGGTGACGTCGGTATTGACCGCGCCGGGAACCAAGCGGGAAACTTTGCCGACGAGTTTGTTGCGAGCGCTTGTCACAATTGCGGTATCGGTACTTAAAATGACGGATGAGGCTTTGATCAGGGCAATGGCCCCGCTATTCGTCTCGAGTCCGAGTTGCTCCACGCTGTCCTGGGTGATGATGGCAATGAGTGGCTGGTTGGCGCCGATATCCAGTTCAACCTCTGTATTCACGGCTCCGGGGGTGATCCGGGTGATGGTGCCGCGGAATTGGTTTCTGGCACTGCTTTTCACACTCTCGTTCCTCATAAAATTAGCGATATCGTTTAGCGTATACAGTTGCTGGCCCAGCCGGTTGATAAATTGCTGGTGCTCAGCCTGCAAAGACTGGAAACCGTCGATGATGCGTTGTCCTAACTCCGTCAGGCGGGTGCCACCTCCTTTCGCCCCGCCCGTGGAGCGGGTCACCAGAGGTTTGCTGGACATATTGTTCATGGCATCGATACGATCCCATGCCGTCTTATAACTGATCCCCACCTGCTTGGCGGCTTTGGAAATCGAGCCGCATTCGTGAACGGCTTTCAGCAGCTCGATTTGTGTCGATGCGAAGGACTGTTGGTTGTCCGTAAGCAGGAAAACATCGCCCTTAAGCTGCGCTTCATAGGGTTTACTGGTTGCCATGGTGTCTCGCTGATTATGTATGAAGTCGAATTAATTTTCTGTCGTCACGCGCACTGCATTCTGGGAAAATTGCCCAGCCTTGCTGGCTATCTTCCCACAGCGTTGCACGCTTTTGCCAGCTTCGCCAGCGCCCCGTTTCCCGGTTTAAGGTGCGGTGAGTGAATTACAACTGTCAGGGCGTCTATTTGCAGGTATGGAAAAGAAAAAACCAATAGGAATATTCGATTCGGGTGTCGGCGGCTTGTCAATTGCCCGCAGTATTCGGCGGGAACTCCCTTGCGAGGATTTGCTGTATGTGGCGGATCAGGGATTTTACCCCTACGGCAGTAAGCCAAAACAGGTGATCGAGCAGCGTTCAGCGCGGGTGGCTGACTTTCTGAGTGAACAGGGATGTAAAGCCATTGTGGTGGCCTGCAATACCGCCACGGTAAATGCGATAGAGAGCCTGCGTGCGAAACTCAAGATACCGGTGGTCGGCGTGGAACCGGGTATCAAGCCGGCGGCTTTGCACAGTAAAACCGGGGTTATCGGCGTGCTTGCCACAGAGCAAACCCTCAAGAGCCGCTCTTTTCAGTCGCTCAAGGCTAAGTTTTCGGGGCAGGTTGAGGTTGAAATGCAAGCGTGCCCGCGCCTTGTGGAGCTGGTCGAAGCGGTCAATCTTGATAGCGATGAAACCACCGAAGTGGTGGAAAATTATGTACGACCCCTGCTCTCAAAGGGCGCCGATCACATTGTGCTGGGCTGTACGCACTTCTCGTTCCTGAGTCCGGTCATCGAGCGGGCCGTTGACGGCAGGGCAACCCTGATTGACACCGCAAGCCCGGTGGCTAAAGAGTTGAAACGACGATTGGCCCAGGTGGATTTGCTGCATTCGCGAGCCGCGGGCGGCGACATTAAGTTCTGGAGCAGCAACGCCTCGAGGCAAGCAACAGAAAGCATCAGCCGGTTATGGGGGGCAAGTGTGAGCGTGTCTGAAATCTGGAAAATGAATCCCTGACCCAGTCAA
Source organism: Pseudomonadales bacterium (assembly GCA_041395865.1). Taxonomy (GTDB): domain Bacteria; phylum Pseudomonadota; class Gammaproteobacteria; order Pseudomonadales; family IMCC2047; genus IMCC2047. The sequence goes on along the minus strand of JAWKZQ010000002.1, from coordinate 229,120 downwards.
ATACAGGCAAAGATGTTGTATTGAAGCTTGCAGCGACGTTTTGAGCCTTATTTACCTGCTCGGCGTATGTGCCGCACCAGGGTCTTTTCCAGCTCCACCAGAAACAATACCGAGGATGAAACCAGTAAAATGCGCAGCCAGATTTCCAGGCCGATGGCTGTGGTGCCAAACAATGTTTGCATGGGCGGCAGGTAAGTAAAAGCCACCTGGAAGCCCATCAGTATCGCAATTGCGATCAGTACGTAGCGGTTACCGGTCAGCCCGGCCCAATTAAACACCGACGCGGTGATATAGCGCGAATTGAATAAATAAAACACCTCGAACATGACCAGTGTGTTGACGGCAACGGTGCGGGCATGCGCAATGCTGGTGTTCTGGCTCATCTCCCAGAGGAACAGGCCAAAGGTGCCGCCCATCAAAATCAGGGAGACGAATGCGACGCGCCACACCAGAGCCAGTGTCAGCATCGGCTCATCGGACTTGCGCGGAGGGCGCGACATCACACTTTTCTCGGGAGGTTCGAAGGCCAGCGACAGCGCCAGGGTAACGGCGGTTATCATGTTGACCCAGAGTATTTGGACCGGCGTTAAGGGCAGCTGACCAAACCCGAGTAGGATGGCCGCCAGAATAATCAGCGCCTCGCCGCCATTGGTCGGCAGGATAAAGATGATGGCTTTTTTCAGGTTGTCATAAACGGTACGACCCTCTTCGACGGCATGGGTAATGGAGGCAAAATTGTCGTCGGCCAGTACCATTTCCGAGGCCTCCTTGGCCGCCTCGGTGCCATTATGCCCCATGGCAATGCCAACGCCGGCCCGCTTCAGGGCGGGCGCATCGTTGACGCCGTCTCCCGTCATCGCCACGATCAATCCGCGTTCCTGTAGCAGTTGTACCAGGCGCAGCTTGTGTTCAGGATTAACCCTGGCGTAGACGTCGACATCCTGAACGGATTCGCGTAACTGGGCATCGCTCATGCTTTCCAGTTCCTGCCCGGTCAGTACCTTTTCTGCATTGACGAGGTTCAATTGCCGGGCGATGGCCTGTGCGGTGGCGCCGTGGTCGCCGGTAATCATTTTTACCCGGATACCGGCCCGTGCACAGGTTTGCACTGCCTGGATGGCTTCCTCGCGGGGCGGATCAATCAAGCCAAACATGCCGAGCATGGTCAGCCCGTTTTGCACGTCGGCAAAACACAGTTCCCTTTGCTCAAAACTGACCGGTTTGACTGCGATGGCCAGGACACGCTGCCCCTGTTTGGCCATTTCCTCGATCTGCCGCAACCAGTAGGCTCGATCAATCGGCTGGCTGCCATCAGGGCTCTTTTGGGTGGCGCACATGTCCAGTACCCGCTCGGGCGCGCCCTTGATGAAAATGAAGGCCTCTGCGGCGTGGCTGTGGTGCAGGGTTGCCATAAAACGGTGTTCCGACTCAAACGGAATCAGGTCGGTGCGGGGGTAGAGTTTGGCTTCCTGATCGGTATCGAATCCGGCCTTGCGTGCAGCAATCAGCAGAGCGCCCTCCATCGGGTCGCCATAAACCTGCCATTGATCGTTTTTTTGCTCCAGTGAGGCATCATTGCACAGCGCCGCGGCCCGAATGGCTTCGCTAAACAGCGGCCGTTCTTCGGGATGGGCTTCACGCTCACCCAGTACGATCGAGCCATGCGGGTCGTACCCCGTGCCGGTCAGTCCAAACAGGTGAGTTCCCGTGCACACAGACCGAACCGTCATTTCGTTACGGGTCAGGGTGCCGGTCTTGTCCGAGCAAATAACCGTCACGGCTCCCAGCGTTTCGACGGCAGGCAGTCGGCGAATAATGGCGTTTCGCCGCGCCATACGCTGCACGCCAATGGCCAGCGTAATGGTCATGATGGCGGGTAACCCTTCGGGAATGGCGGCCACCGCCAGGCTCACGGCAGCAAGAAACATCTCATCGACATGGTAATCCCGTATCAGGGTCCCGAACATGAAGGTGACAAGGGCAATACCCAGAATTGCCAAGGTCAGCCAGCGCCCAAACTGGGCCATCTGGCGCAGCAGCGGCGTCATTACAGTGGCCACTTCTGAAACCAGGGTGCTGATACGGCCGATTTCAGTTTTGGCGCCGGTGGCCACCACCACGCCGATCCCCTGGCCATGGGTGACGAGCGTGCCTGAATAGGCCATGCAGCGACGGTCGCCGATTACCGCCTGCTCGCTGGCCGGAGCGGTATTCTTACCCACGGCCATCGATTCGCCGGTCAGCAGTGATTCCTGGATTTGCAGCCCTTTGACCTGCATGAGGCGCAGGTCGGCGGGCACTTTGTCCCCCGACTGCAAAGCCACAATATCACCCGGTACCAGCTGTTCGGCCGAAATGCTGGTACGGCGGCCATCACGCACTACCATGGCGTGCGGGGAAAGCATATGGCGAATCGCCCTGAGTGCATTTTCGGCCTTGCCTTCCTGTACAAAACCGATCAGCGCGTTGAGCAAGACCACACCGAAAATCACGCTCGCATCGACCCAGTGCTCCAGTGCAGCAGTGACCACACCGGCGATCATCAGGACATAGATGAGTACATTATGGAATTGGTATAAAAAGCGTAGCAACGGTCCGCGTGTGCGGGGTTCTGGAAGCCGGTTCGGGCCGTATCTATCAAGGCGTGTGGCTGCCTCCTGTTGCGAGAGGCCCTGTGCCGAGGTGGCAAGTTGTGTCAGCACGTTATCGGCATTTTCAGCATGCCAATTGACGGGCGACGCTGTTTGCGAATCGGCTGAAGCTGCGTCCTGCATGGCCGCTTGCGGTGCGTTATTCATCGGCACGGCTCCGGCTTATCCCCGAAATGAAGAAGCCACGGGGCGCCTTGGTGACACTGTCTGATTTTCCCATGCAGGCTCCTTGGATGAGACCCGCCGCCATCACAGCATGTGATTACAGCCGGTCAGCAAACACCACAGGGATTGGTCGGCGCTTTTGCGTCATCGCGCGCGACAAAAAAGCAACAGCGCAAAACGTTTTCTCCGGGCCCGATGCCAGGCGATTTACCGAAGCGGCGTTTTTCGCAACATTGCCTGTATATACTACTGAGCCGGACTTCTGTTTGTCTATAACAGCTATTGGATGGATAAGATTTTGATTAGTAAAGGAAAGATGCCTGGACTATAAAAGTCTAAAGGGATATATACGGACTAGGATTCCCACTTAACCGTAAAATTGACAACGAACTGTTACGGTAGGATGTTCTTTACTAAAAAATTCCAGTTAGAAAATCATTGAAAGAGTGTTATACGGATGGAGCGGTTCGAGAGTACTCTGTTCGTCTTTTATAAGGGAAAATGTGAAAAACTAATATTCACTATTAGCGTTTTATTTCTCCACTATCAATATGGTTTCACATGATGTGGCCGAAGTTGATTTTGATGCGCCTGAAGGGAAAATAGGATGGTCACAGTACGAACATGTTGACATATTTCATGGATACAATATTGATCAAATCTACGAAGCCGCAAAAGTTGGTTTAGGTGATATGGCTTCTTACTGAGAAAGGCTGATAAATCAAAAGATGTTGTAATCGGAGAGCATGGTATAACTCTCCATGATTGGAACGTAATCGCAGGCGTTTATTTCAAAGAGATCGGTAGCGCGACAAGAGTTAAGGTTATAGCAGAAGGCTCTAAAGATACGGGCTTCAGTGGTGACGTAACATCTAATGGTTGGACAGGAAAGGTACTTAAGGGCATGCGCCAGTATCTCAACGATTCTTACCAATCAATATTAAAAGTAGATAAGTCGGATTTAAAATGAAAGCTAAAGAGTGTTATGCGAACGGACTGGCCCATATAACGTACTATTATGAACCAATAGAGGCATTGCACGAAGTATGAGCGACGCAAAAACAACAAAAGTCGGAAGTCAGCTGCTATCTGAAAGTGTGTACTTTATTGATAATGAAGGGAATAAGCTTAGCCCAATTTATCAGAAAGACATTGATACAGGTGCTCGCACATACCGTGTATATATCAATGGAGGCAATACTAAAGACGATGATCTTGATGTTCACTGCCACAAAGAGCTAGCAAAATATCTAATAGATGGTCATTCGGTGAGGTGTAGGGTTCAGTCTGGTCGCTCGAGTAATAGGAAGCTGTCTTCACGAGACATCGTTAAATTGGTAGTTGAGATCGAAAATGCATAATAAATCGTGACAGCAAGTGCTCTGAGAGTAACCAAATGGTGAAATATAACTACAAAAACTGTCAGTCTCTTTTCGGCTACTCGGCAGAGGTTCACATTAGATGCAAGGGACGATGCCAACTATGTGGTTGTGGTGGTGAGCCTTTGGATTTTGATCTTTGGCGGCAAATGACCGTAGAACATTTAATTGGGAAATCACAAGGCGGCTATCTAAGCCAGATTCGCGAAGAAGTTAAATCGAAATTCCCAAGTTACACGAATGAAGAAGTGGAGTCCTTTGCGAGAGCAATTGATTCAATAAATACCGTTACTGCTTGTCAATTCTGTAACTCCACCACTAGCCGAGATATCAACAATATTTCCATGCATGAGTTTTTTATGGAATCCGATCCTGATGTGATTGTTGAGAATGTCAGAAAAGCTTGCGGAGAAATTCTTGAGAGAAAAAAAGCATCAGTTCAATGGAAGTTGGAGTCGGTAAGGAGCGCATTCAACGAATATGTCGAGTCAAAAATCAAGAGCAGTTAACAAACGAATCAAGTTGTTCGACTACCTCGAGCGTCCTTAAGCTTGGGCGTTAATTGTACAGGAAGCCGGGTGAATGACTGAGAAAGGAAGCGCCACATACCAGTTATTTCTTTTAGCTTTAAGCATCTATGTGCTTGTGGTTGTTTTTGTTGAAACATTCATAATCTCAGACCCAGAAATATCTCTTGTATTGCAACGTGTTGACCTATGTATATGCCTGATTTTTCTAGGCGATTTCTTCTTTAACCTATATACCGCAAAAAGCAAACTGGCTTACCTAAAATGGGGCTGGATTGACTTAGCCTCTTCAATACCTTTAGTTGACCCTCTGCGCTGGGGGCGATTAGCTAGAATCATTCGTATTTTACGCTTCCTAAGAACCATAAAATCCTTAAAGGTATTAATTACATCTATTCAAGGTAGCAGGTTACAAAGCCTTACTCTTATCGTTTTACTAATTACATTTTGCGCGTTCACAATAAGTGCAGCTTTAATTCTAGAACTGGAGCGTGACGTTTCAGGTGGCATAAACACAGCCAATGGAGCCTTATGGTGGGCATTCCTTAATATCATGAATGCCAAAATTTCTATTACTCATGCTCAGTCAACAGGCGGTATGGTCGTCACAGTTGTTTTAAATAAAATCGGCCTACTATTATTCGCCTACTTTAATGCAATAATTATTGCGTGGCTGGTTCATAAACGAGTTGAGTTTAAAAATAATGCCAACCATAACTAACAAGGAAGTCTACTGGCGACTCAGCTATGCTGATCTGTGACTGTTACTGCAGCGCTGAATAACTGCTATTGGCACATAACACCCTTCGGGTATTCAATCATTCCTACCTCTAAGTATTCCTTTCGTCGAGCGTAAGGAATACTTAGAGGTAGGAATGGAGACATATAAAAAATCAACAATTTACGATGTTCTAGACGCTACAGATGAGAATGGGGGCAACGATCCATCGTAGACGTCCGCTAGCTATCCTGATTTATCGCAATGTGCGGGCATGATGGGCCACCCAGGAGCCGAATACGCAACACTTCTCTTCATTTATTTGGATAGGGTATATATTCCTGATGATCTGTCGGGATTAACGGGAAGCGCTGCTCTTTCCAATCACACTTTGCTTGTTCAACCCTTTCTTTCCTACTGGAAACGAAATTCCAATCAATGTAGCGGTGTCCAATTTCATTGCCACCTATCAATGCAATTTGGGTATCCTGTTTTGCTTCCAGAATCACCCCTGGCTCGTCATTCAGAACCACCATGCTATGTTCTTTTGCGACAATATCCCTGAAACTTACTTCACCGTAGACAACGTATAATCCACGCTGATTGGCGCACGGCAATTTAAGTGTTTGCCCTGCCTTAAGTTGAGCTTCAATGTAAAGTATAGGGCTGAACGTTTTGACGGGTGAGCATAACCCAAATGCTTCCCCCATCATCACTCGAATCGAAACGCCATTTACTCGCGTTGATGGAATATCGGTAGCCGGGTAATGATAAAACGCAGGGTCGGTTTCCTCGTCTTTTTCGGGAAGGGCCAGCCATAATTGCAAGCCATGAACCGAATGAGGTTTATTTTTTATCTCCGGTGGCTCTCTTTCAGAGTGCACCATGCCACTTCCAGTAACCATCAGATTGAGGTCACCCGGTCGAATGGTTTGAACACTGCCAATGGAGTCTTTATGTAAAATGGCACCATCAAATAAATAAGTAACAGTAGCAATATTGATGTGGGGGTGGGGCCTTACATCAATACCGTCTCCAGCCGCAAAGTTGGCCGGTCCCATATGGTCAAAGAAAATCCAGGGGCCGATACATTTAACCTGTTGATTTGGCAACACTCTACGAACACAAAAACCGCCCAGATTTTTATCTTTAGGCTTTATCAGCAACTCAACGGCACCACATCCGGTTTTTATTTCACAGCCAGCTTCTGTAGTTAAATCAAGGTTGCTCATCCCATGCTCCTTTATTTGCACTGATACAACTAAATTAGCCAGCACTGCTCACGTAGCTGGTGGCGTTATCATGTGCGCAAGCCTATTAACAATAGGCCCGCTAATACATCTAGCCAGCGGGCCTGTATATATCTACAACTTATTCATCAGACTGAAAAGTAACATAACTGTTGATAAGGTTTCGATAATCAGGAATGTGGTTAGAGAACAGATTACCCAATCCTTCCACATCATTACGCCAGTCGCGGTGTAACTCGCAGGCCGCTCCGAACCAAGTCATTAACTGTGCCCCGGCAGCAGACATGCGGTCCCAGGCTGCATCCCTGGTCATTGGGTTAAACGTGCCTGAGGCATCGGCTATCACAAATACGTCAAAGCCTTCTGCTAGCGCAGAAAGAACAGGAAATGCGACACATACTTCGGTAACCACACCGGCGACTATAAGTTGCTTTTTACCTGTTGCTTTGATCGCCTCGACGAACTCCTGATTATCCCAGGCATTGATCTGGCCTGGGCGCGCTATATAGGGTGCATCCGGGAACATTTCTTTAAGCTCGGGAACCAGCGGTCCGTTCGGCCCCTGTTCGAAACTGGTTGTCAGAATCGTAGGTAGCTCAAAGTAATTGGCCAGGTCGGCAAGGGCCAGTACATTATTCTTGAACTTATCCGGATCGATGTCGCGTACCAGTGAGAGCAGTCCAGTTTGGTGGTCGACCAAAAGAACAACTGCGTTATTTTTATCAAGACGAACATAGGGTTTAGTCATTTTATTGCTCCTCGAAAGAACTAAATGCGCAAATAATTGCACGGTTTAGACAACAGCAGAGAATGTGTCAATCAGTGCGACAACTGGTCGAACTTTCCTTCTCGCAAATCTGAAAACGCTTGTTGTATTTCAGCTTTGCTATTCATTACGAAGGGTCCATAGCCAACAACTGTCTCTTGAATAGGTTCTCCGCTCAGCAGAACTAAATCACTATCGAGTTCACTTTCGATCTCCAAAAGCTGTCCACTCCGGGATAAAATCATGGTCTGCCCACATGATATTAATTGTCCATTAATTCGTGCCTGCCCTTTGCGCACGATCAGGATGGTTGTCCACCCTTCGGGAACTGACAGCTGTTGCTTGCCTGCAGGCTTGATTGCAATATTTAGGACCTGCATAGGCGTATAAGTTTCAGCTGGCCCCACTAAGTTGCCATACTCGCCTGCGATCAGCCTTACCATTCCTTGCTTATTGGGTAGAGGAATGCTGGGGATATCTTCAGCAGCAATGGCTTGATACTTAGGTGTTGCCATCTTGTGTTTTTGCGGTAAGTTGACCCATAGCTGCAACATTTCCAGCGTTCCACCCGACTGGGTGAAGGCCTCAGAATGAAACTCCTCATGCATAATCCCGCTGCCGGCAGTCATCCACTGCACATCACCAGGGCCGATAACCCCGCCCTTACCTGTGGAGTCTTGGTGGGCCAATTCCCCTTGATAAACCAGTGTTACTGTTTCAAAGCCCCTATGAGGATGTTCTCCAACGCCTCTTTTATGCTCACTTGGGGGAAAGTCGATTGGCCCCGCATAATCCAGCAGTAAAAACGGGCTGATTTGCTGATCCTGCATTTGATAGGAAAAGAGCGTTTTGACAGGGAATCCGTCTCCAACCCAATGCGGGGTAGGTGATGAGTAAACGCCCAGTACTTTTTTCATGTCTTACTCCAGTTTTATGCTTTGTTATAAGGCTATTATTAGGTCAAAAAATTGTGTAGCCCTTTTAAATGAGTATCATAGTTCTATATTTGGGACTATAGAGTGGTGTTACGTGCAAGATCTAAATGATTTTTACTATTTCGTAAAAGCCGTTGAGCACGGTGGGTTTGCCCCAGCGGGTAGAGCCTTAGGGATTCCAAAATCAAAGCTCAGTCGCAGAATTGCGACCTTGGAAGAAAGGCTGGGCGTGAGATTAATCTACCGCTCAACCAGGCAATTCAATGTCACCGAAATAGGCCAGTCATTTCTTGAACATTGTCAGGCTATGTTAGTTGAAGCGCAGGTGGCACAAGAGGTTATTCAATCTGTTAAAGCCGAACCCAGTGGCACAATAAAGCTTACCTGTCCTATTGCCTTACTACATGCGCATATTGGCCAAGTGCTGGCTGATTTTATGACGAAATATCCAAAGGTTACTGTTCATCTTGAGGCGACGAATCGGAGAGTTGATCTGCTGGCAGAAGGGATTGATGTAGCGATCCGAGTTCGCCCTCCGCCGCTGGAAAACAGCGAACTGATACTAAAGGTGCTTTCTGATCGAGGTCAGTGTTTACTGGCCAGTCCCTCGTTGATAGATAAATATGGCTTACCTGTTAAACCCAGTGATTTAACGGGATGGCCAAGCCTGGGCTTAGGGGAACCACAACAAAGTTTCATGTGGACTTTATTCGGACCTGATGACGCGGTGGTAGCGCTTGGGCACCAGCCTCGTTATGTAACAACCGACATGATCGCGCTACGCAATGCTGCAATCAAGGGTGTCGGGGTCGTCCAGCTTCCGTCGCTGATGGTCCCTGAACAGCTTGAAAATGGTTCATTGGTACATCTACTTCCCGACTGGCGCCCAAGAAGGGAGATAATACATCTTGTATATCCTTCGAGAAGATGCCTGTTGCCATCAGTGCGTGCACTTATTGATTACCTTCAAGCGTATTTTCAATCGTTCGAGGAGGACTAATAAGGCATTTTTATTGATTTAAACCATCCTGTTATTCAATAAGTCGTCGACTTTGAAGCATGGGTAGCGTTACCAAGAGAGGCTGGCGAGTATCTAGAGAATTGGTAGCGGTTCAATTGGAAGGAAGGGAAAAAGTTATTCTGGTTTGGATGAAAACAAAATGATCGTTTGACTTCCCAAGTAAACTCTATAGACTGCTCAGCAGCTAGAAAGAAAGCCTATTGTTTATTCTCTTCATTTCGTTGTTTTATTCGTAATTCTTCGTCCTGTAGTTTCTAAGTTTCAGTCCAATTTCCCGCTATTCAAGCCTCTTGAAGGCACACGTATATTTAAATTACAGGATATTATTATGTCTAATACAGTAAATGGGACCGTTAAATGGTTCAACGAAACTAAAGGTTTTGGTTTTATCGAGCAGCAATCTGGTCCAGATGTTTTCGCTCACTACAGTGCGATTGCCAGCTCTGGTTTCAAAACCTTAGCCGAAGGCCAGCGCGTTGAATTCACTGTAACTCAAGGGCAAAAAGGCCCACAAGCAGAGAACATCGTCGCAATCTAACTTATTGCATCTTCGTGCCTAGGCGTTGTGCTTATTAAGTATGGCGCCAGGGCCATCTCAGATTCATGGTGAGCATTTTTCTCACTGTGACTTTGATTATTCAGGATCATCCTAAGCTACTCTTATCCATGCTTCTGAATTCCATCCTTTTTTAAATCACTCAACCCAATGAGTGATACCAGCCAGCATACATTGCCATCGTTATATCTGATCTATATTGAGTCATCATATTTCTATCCTCACATCGCAACGTTATTGGCTGTTTTTCTTGAGAAAAATTAATGATAGCGATTTCAAGACCAGCGATTAACACCTTAGATATCAAAAAATATAGCCACCCTATACCAAACCGAAACTACATTCTTGGCTTGCTTAAAGATCACGCTACCCCACTGAATAAAAAACAATTAGCAAGCCTTATGGAGCTGTCTGGTAGCGCCGAAAACGAAGCGTTACGACGTCGTTTGCGTGCCATGGAACGTGACGGGCAAATCGCCTATGACCACCGCCGTGGTTACAGCTTATTGAGGGACGAAGATTTAGTTCTCGGCCGTGTCATTGGTCATCGTGACGGTTTTGGTTTTTTAGCACCTGATGAAGGGGGTGATGATCTCCTTTTGAATAAGCGAGAGATGCTTAAGCTTTTTGATGGTGATCGTGTTCTGGTTCGTATCAGAGGTACTGACCGTCGAGGCCGAAAGGAAGCGTTACTGGTAAAGGTGATTGAACATAATACTTCTCAAGTGGTTGGGCAGTTACGCTTCGATAAGGGGGACTATTACATAAAGCCGGAGAGCAGCCGCATAGCTCATGAAATTGATATTGATAAACATCAGTTAAAGGGCGCGAAGGAGGGGCAGTATGTTGTCGTAAAGATCACAGACTACCCTTGTCATAAATATAATGCTTATGGAAAGGTCACCGAGGTACTCGGCGATGCCATGGCTCCGGGAATGGAAATCGAAGTCGCAATTCGAGAGCATGAGATTCCCTATTTATGGCCCAATGAGGTGATGCAGGCTGCCACATCCATGGGGGAGGAAGTTTCTGAAAGCGATAAACTGCATCGCGTTGACCTTAGGGAATTACCCTTTGTTACGATCGATGGCGACGATGCCCGAGATTTCGATGATGCCGTTTATTGCGAACAACTACCTCGTGGTGGCTGGCATTTATGGGTTGCCATTGCTGACGTATCCCACTATGTAACACCGGATAGCCCTTTGGATCGTGAGGCTCAAAAAAGAGGCACTTCGGTCTATTTTCCCCAGCATGTCGTCCCGATGTTACCCGAAGCGCTGTCCAATGGCCTTTGTTCCTTAAACCCAAATGTTGACCGCTTGGTTATGGTTTGCGAAATGACGATCAACACAGCTGGGAAAATGACAGATTACCAATTTTCTGAAGCGGTTATCCATTCGCACGCCAGGTTAACCTACAATGAGGTGGATGCGCTGTTAACTTCCTCCCAATCCACTCTTGGCCAGAAAATGCATCGTAATCATGCTGCGCTCGTACCGCATATCACGGCATTGCATCAACTGTATGGGGCATTGAGAAAAGCCAGAACCGTTCGTGGGTCAATTGACTTTGAGACCCAGGAAACCCAATTTCAATTCAACAAAGAGCGCAAGGTTGATCAGATACTCCCGGTAATCAGGAATGATGCTCATAAACTCATTGAAGAGTGCATGCTGTGTGCAAATGTTGCCACTGCGCGCTTTTTAGAAAAGCTTAAGTTGCCCGCGCTATACCGGAATCATAAGGGTCCTCAACAGAAGAAACTGAAAATCCTGCGGGCCTTTCTCGGCGAAAGAGGTCTCAATCTCTCCGGTGGTGATAAGCCTTCGCCTATTCATTATGATGATCTACTTAGTAGCCTTGGCGAACGTCCAGATGCGAGCGTCGTTCAAGCTATGATGTTGCGTTCACTTAGCCAAGCTGAATACAGCCCGGACAATGTGGGACATTTTGGTTTAGCGTATTCGGCTTATTCACATTTCACCTCCCCGATTCGACGCTATCCAGATTTATTAATGCACCGCGCAATTCGGTCGATCATTCGCGGACAAGAAAGCGGGGGCAAGTTCCGTCGTGTGCTCAAATCGTTAACCGGTATTGGTTTTGATCCTGTTCAACGAATTAACAGCGCCGATACACTCGATCCGGCCACAAGCTACCCTTACGACAAGGAAAGCATGCACACTTTAGCTGCGCACTGTTCACAGCTATCCAGACGCGCCGATAAAGCAAGTTGGGACGTAGATGCATGGCTTAAGTGTGAATATATGCGAGATGCTGTCGGCGAAGTATTTACCGGTGCTATCACCACGGTGGCTAGCTTTGGTTTATTTGTCGAGTTGGCCGATACGAAAATTGAAGGTTTAATTCACATTGCCTCCCTCAATAATGATTTCTATCGTTTTGATGAAGCCAAACAATGCCTTACCGGTGAACGCACAGATGCTGGTTACACTATTGGAGATACAGTCTGTGTCCGAGTTGTTCATGTAGACATGGAACAAAGAAAAATCGAGTTTGAATTAGCCGATCTAGCTGTGTCACAAAAAAAACGAACTAAGAACCCCCAAAAGAACTGAATAACAATAATAGGGGGCAGATCATGGCTTTAGAATGTCCGTTCCTGGCACATAACGGGCGTTCTTGTATTAGTTATTCTCACCTCTAAGTATTCCTTACGACGGGCAGAGCGCTTGAAAATAGTGGCGTCACAAATTTGACATTACGGGTTCCTGGTTTAAATTTATTTTTACGGGCGCTAGAATGCGTCAAAAAATTGAACAATAAAAACCATCCAATAAGCCGATCCCATGCGCCGAGAAATTAAAGTTCTTATTATCGAGAACAACGACCAGCGTCGTCACGACCTGCAGGTTATTCACGAATTTTTGGGAGATACGGTTGTTACGGCGACTTCCATCGACTGGCAGCAGCGCGCTGCCGAAGGCTTTGAGCAGAGCAGCGAGGTTGTAGCTGTCCTGGTGGGCGGGGTTGAGAGCACCTTTGAGCTTGAAACACTGCTGGCCGATCTCACCGTTTGGGATGCGGGTGTTCCGGTTTTATTGCTTGGCGACCAGGTGTTGGATGAGTCTTCTGATGCAACACTGCGTCGCATGATCATTGGCAACATCAACCTGCCGGTTCGCTATAACCAGTTGCTCGATAGCTTGCACCGCGCCCAGTTGTATCGCGAACAATACGATCAGGTGCGTAACCGGAACCAGAGTCGTGAAGTGGAGTTGTTCCGCAGCCTGGTGGGGGATAGCAAGCCGATTCAGTTGGTACGACGCCTGATGGCCCAGGTGGCCGACAAGGATGTGAGTGTTCTGATCACGGGTGAGTCGGGTACTGGTAAAGAGGTGGTGGCGCGTAACCTTCATTACAATTCAAGCCGCCGACAAAAGCCCTTCGTGCCGGTTAACTGTGGTGCGATTCCCGCGGAATTGCTGGAAAGTGAGTTGTTCGGCCACGAGAAGGGGGCTTTTACGGGCGCGATCAGCAGTCGTCCGGGGCGCTTTGAAATGGCGGAGGGCGGCACACTTTTCCTCGATGAAATTGGGGATATGCCGCTTAACATGCAGGTGAAGTTGCTGCGCGTCTTGCAGGAACGTGTCTACGAGCGGGTAGGCGGCACCAAGGTGATGAAGGCGGACGTGCGTATTATCGCTGCGACGCACAAGGACCTGGACAAGATGATCGAAGAGGCCAGTTTCCGTGAGGACCTCTACTATCGTTTGAATGTTTTCCCGATTGAAATGCCTGCGCTGCGTGAACGAACCGGCGATATTCCTCTGTTGCTCAATGAGCTGCTGTACCGCATGGAGGCTGAGAACCGCGGTTCCATCAAATTTAACCGGGCGGCGATTCAGTCGCTTTGCCAGCACAGCTGGCCGGGTAATGTCCGTGAGCTGGCCAACCTGGTGGAGCGACTGGCGATTACGCACCCGGATTCGGTGATTGGTTTGCAGGATTTGCCGGAAAAATTCCGTTACGGCTCGGATGAAGCGCAGGAAGAATTTGAACAGCTGTTTTTGACTGCGTCAGCACCGCAACCACAACCGGTCGAAACCACGGCGCTGGCCAGCCTGCCCGAAGAGGGCATCGATCTCAAGGAGTACCTCAGCAAGCTGGAGCGCGACCTCATTGAACAGGCGCTTGAAGAAGCGGATTCGGTGGTGGCCCGGGCTGCCGAGAAATTACAAATCCGCCGCACCACGCTGGTGGAGAAGATTCGTAAATACGGTTTACAGCGTTAACGCGCTAGAGATTTCGTCACGTTAAATAATAGTGGCGCGCGTTGTCGCTGGTTTCCTCGTGCCCGATAACGCCAACCCATTCCCGCCGGTCTCGTCAAAATATCAACAGCCCATCGCGGCCCCTTTCAAGCCTTATTGTTTTATTAATCCCTCTATTTAGTTTGTTTTATATCAATTACTTAGCTTTCTTTTGAGTATTCTTTTCTGGCTTTGGGCACAATCCTTGCAAAACCCCTTTGGCAAATTTAAAAACGCCAATAATCTGTCAGCTTTTTGGCAGTGCAGGGTGAAGGAGACGATCAGTACATGGCGATGCCACAGAGTTCAGAACAGCATAAAGAATTACAGGTGCCCGTTGCGCCTGTGACCTTGATGCCTGCTGCGCAGGGGAGTGAGCCCGCCACGCCTATTGATGTTGCGTTGAATCTTGGCGGGTCCGACCGCAATAAATTACAGGCGGCCTTTGATAGCTTCAATTTAATGTCGCAACAGTTGACCGAGGCCTATCAGGCGCTGGAGCTGCAGGTGCAGGAGTTGACGGAGGAGTTGGCGCGTACCGAGGCGCGGCGTGAAAACGAAGTTGCCGAAAAACAGCGTGTGACCGGTCGCCTGGAAGGGCTGCTGAGCGCCCTGCCTGTGGGGGTGGTAGTGCTGGATGTTCGCGGCCGTGTGCAGGAGTGCAATCCGGCGGCGATTGAACTGCTGGGCGAACCCCTGGAAGGCGAACGCTGGCTGGACGTTATCCAGCGGGTGTTTGCGCCGCGCCTGGACGATGGTCACGAGGTGTCGTTAAAAGATGGCCGTCGTGTCAGCATTGCGACCCGTTCCTTGGCAGGCGAGCCGGGGCAGTTGATCGTGCTGACGGACATGACGGAAACCCGTGCATTGCAGGAGCGCCTGAGCCGTCATCAACGCCTGTCTGCGTTGGGCAAAGTGGCGGCATCGCTGGCGCATCAGATTCGTACTCCCCTTTCCGCGGCGATGCTCTACGGCGAGCATTTGCAAAACAGCGAATTGGCGCCGGCCCAACAGAAGCGCTTTGCCGGCAAATTGATGTCACGCCTGAACCACCTGGAGCAGCAGGTCCGCGACATGCTGATTTTCGCGCGCGGCGACATGCCGGTTTCCGACCTGGTGACAACCGATGTGCTGGTTCAGGGGCTTGAGGCCGCCATGGAGTCGCCGCTGGAAGCGAGCCAGTCCCGTTACCAACTGGATAACCGTGCGCCTGGGCTGCTGTTGCAGTGCAATAAAGAGGGCCTGATCGGCGCCATTCTTAACCTGGTGAACAACGCGATCGAGGTGGTCGGCAGCGGGGCTGAAATCAGCGTTGAACTGAGCGTTGTGGATGCCAATCAGTTGCGTATCTGCGTCGCTGACCAGGGGCCGGGCATTGCCGAGGACATTCTGGCCGAGGTGAAAGAGGCCTTTTTTACCACCAAGTCCCACGGTACCGGCCTGGGCTTGAGTGTTGTGCAGGGGGTGGCGCGTGCTCACCATGGTGAATTCTTTATTGAGTCAATGCCAGGACAGGGCACGCGAATGACGCTGCAGCTGCCCCTGAAAACATTGCCCGATGAGCAGGAGTAAAGGGATGCAAGAGGCAAAAAATAACGCATGGGTGCTGGTTGTTGAGGATGACCAGCAATTACGCGAAGCGCTTTGCGATACGCTGGAGTTGGCGGACTACGGGGTTTTGCAGGCCGATTCGGGCGAAGCGGCACTGGCGTTGTTGGCCGGGCAAAGCGTCGATATGGTAGTCAGTGACGTAAATATGGGCGGCATGAGTGGCCACGAGCTGTTGGCCTGCCTGCAACAGAAATACCCTTTACTGCCTGTCTTGCTGATCACCGCTTACGGCGATGTCAGCCATGCCGTCAACGCCATGCGCAATGGGGCAGTGGATTACCTGGTTAAGCCTTTTAAACCCCAGGTGCTGGTTGAAACCGTGGCGCGTTATGTGTCCGGCAGCAGCCTGCAGCAGGATCTGCAGCAACCGGTGGCGGTGGAGGCTTCCAGCCAGCAATTGCTGGAGCTGGCGCAGCGCGTGGCGGCGACTGGCTCAACCGTGCTGATTTCCGGCGAAAGCGGAACCGGTAAAGAGGTACTGGCACGCTACATTCATCACAATTCACCACGTGCCGAAGGCCCCTTTGTTGCGATTAACTGTGCCGCGATTCCTGAAAATATGCTGGAGGCGACCCTGTTCGGTCATGAAAAGGGTGCCTTTACCGGCGCCTATGCCAGCAACCCCGGCAAGTTTGAACAGGCCAACGGCGGGACGCTGCTGCTGGATGAGGTGTCCGAGATGGAAATCGGCCTGCAGGCCAAGTTGTTGCGTGTGTTGCAGGAGCGGGAAGTGGAGCGCGTGGGCGGTAAAAAGGTGATTCCTCTGGATGTGCGGGTCATTGCGACCACTAACCGCGACCTTCAGGAATATGTGCAGGAAAAGAACTTCCGTGAGGATCTCTACTACCGCCTCAGTGTCTTCCCGTTGCAGTGGTTGCCGCTCCGTGAGCGCCGCATGGATATTGTGCCGCTGGCCAATCGCCTGATCGCCATGCATTGCCGGAAAATGAACAAGCCGCTGGCAGCGTTCGACCTTGGGGCCCAGCAGAAACTGACGGCCTATGACTGGCCGGGCAATGTGCGCGAGCTGGATAACGTCATCCAGCGCGCCTTGATTCTGCAGCAGGGCGATACAGTGCATGGCGGCGACCTGATTTTCACGCACCTTTCATCGACTGCACTGGCCCCAGCCGCGCCGGTTACCATTCAAGCCGTGCCAGCCGAGCCAGCCGAGCCTGCCGAGCCTGCCAGTGCGCTGGATGACGGCATGAAAAGCCACGAGTTCCAGATGATTGTGGATGCGCTGAAACATGAGCAGGGTCGCAAGAAGCAGGCCGCCGAAAAGTTGGGCATCAGCCCTCGCACCTTAAGATACAAACTCGCCAAAATGCGTGAATCCGGTTTCGACCTGGATGCGGCATTGCAGGCTTGCTAACGGGATATAACGACGATGGATACTCGAGTAGATATTACCAGTGTGCTGACGCAGATGCGCGAAATGCAGGCACAGGCGCAGGGGCAGATTAACAAGGCCTCTGAGCTGGCCAGGAACGCCGGCTTGAACGGCCCGGAGAAAAATGAAGGTCCGGGGTTCGGGGAAATGCTGAATCAAGCCGTTGACAGCGTCAATGAACAACAGATGAAGGCGTCAGCCCTGCAAACGGCCTATACCCAGGGGGAGCCGGGCGTTGACCTGACCCAGGTGATGATCAGCATGCAGAAGGCGAGTGTGTCTTTCCAGGCGATGACCCAGGTGCGTAACCGCCTGGTCGCGGCCTATGAAGACATCATGAAGATGCCTATTTAGAAACGCCTGAAACTGAATAATGTGAATTAGAAGAAAAAATTATGGCCACCTTACCTGCAACTTCACAAGCAAGCCCTGAAACCGTCACGGTTAAAGTTCCGGCGGGCAATAGTGCCTTTCAGGGGTTTTCCAATGTTGGTATTTTTCGCCAGATTGGCCTGTTGGTCGGCCTGGCGGCCAGTATTGCTATCGGTTTTGCGGTTGTACTCTGGTCCCAGGAGCCGGAATACACGCCGTTATTGGCCAATATGCAGAATATTGATGCCAATGATGCGGTGAACATTTTGCAGAGTAACGAGATTCCCTACAAAATCGACAGCCGCAGCGGTGGTTTGCTGGTGGCCTCCGATCAACTGCATGCGGCGCGTATGAAATTGGCCTCGGTGGGTATTACCGATAATCGCAGCGTTGGGTTCGAGCTACTTGACCGTGAGCAGGGGCTGGGTACCAGCCAGTTCATGGAAAATATCAGCTATCGCCGTGGCCTGGAGGGCGAACTGGCGCGGACCATCTCCAGCCTGCAGAGCGTGCGCGCTGCGCGCGTTCACCTGGGATTGCCAAAATCGACGGTTTTTGTGCGCGATGCGCGCAAGCCGACCGCTTCGGTGTTTGTGGACCTGATGTCCGGCCGCAGCCTGAAGGATACCCAGGTCAGCGCCATTACGAATCTGGTGGCTTCAAGCGTGCCGGAGCTGGACCCGCTCAATGTCACCATCGTCGACCAGAATGGCCGCCTGTTATCCAACCAGGGTGAGACTGAAGATGCGGCGATGGCGGCCCATCAGTTTGAATATACCCGCAAGCTGGAAGGTGTGCTGGCGGACCGTGTGGAAGGTATTCTGCTGCCGGTGATCGGCGCGGATAAATTCCGTACTGAAGTGTCGGCCGACGTGGATTTCACCGCTCAGGAGGAAACCCAGGAAGCCTACGACCCTGAGTTGCAGGTATTACGCAGCGAACAGACGCTTGAGGAGCAACGTTCCGGGCTGGCCGGAGCCGGCGGTGTTCCCGGTGCGCTCTCCAACCAGCCGCCGGGCGGTGTGTCGGTACCTGAAGTGGCGACGGGAGGCGAAGGTGGCGCGGTGGCGGCAAATACTCCGCAGAACCGGCGCACCCAGGCCACCCGTAATTACGAACTGGATCGCAAGATCAGCTATACCAAATACCAGCAGGGCCAGGTCCGTCGCCTGTCGGTTGCGGTGGTGATCGATAATGTTATCCCGGCCGGTGGTGACGAACCGGCGCCCTGGGCCGAAGCCGATATTGAGCGGCTGACTAACCTGGTGAAGGGTGCGGTGGGTTATGACGAAGCGCGTGGCGACAGTGTCACGGTGATCAACGCGCCCTTTACGCCGGTTGAGGTGGTGGTTCCCGAAGCGGTGGAAACGCCGATCTGGGAGCAGGCCTGGTTCATGAAGCTGGTTAAGCAGGTGCTGGCGGGGCTGCTGGTGCTAATCCTGGTGTTTGCCGTGATTCGACCTATTATGAAATCGCTGGCGGTCAACGGACAGCAGCAAAAGGCGCTGGCGGAAGCAACCGCACGGGCCGAAGCGGCCGCTAAACAGGCTGAAAGCATGGCGGCGGCGGGACCTATGGCGGCTGCGCAGTTCAATCCGCATGCCCAGCAACAGGGCGGCGCAATGGCCATGCTGCCGGGGCCGGGGCAGGCGGACATGTCGCTGAGCACCGTGCAGAACATGATTGATAACGACCCGCAGCGCGCTGCACAGGTTGTCAAACAATGGGTTAAGGATAATGAGTAGGCGCGAATTCCAGACGGTTGAAAATGCCGCCATTCTGCTGATGAGCCTCGGCGAAGACCATGCCGCGCAGATTTTGCGCCACATGGATCCCAAGGAGGTACAGCGGATCGGCACGGCCATGTCCACACTGCAGAACATCAACAAGGAACAGATGGAGGGCGCGCTTTCCGGTTTCCTGGAGGATGCCCGCGACGAAACCGGCCTGACCATGGGCGCTGACCAGTATATACGCAAACTGTTGGTGCAGGCGCTGGGCAAGGAAAAGGCCAACAGCGTGATTGAACGTATTCTGATGGGCGGCAACACCTCCGGTCTCGATACCCTGAAATGGATGGAGCCTCGTGCGGTCGCCGATATTATCCGTTTCGAGCATCCGCAGGTGCAGGCGATAGTGTTGTCCTACCTGGATTCCGACCAGGCGGCGAGTGTGTTGACGCTGTTCGATGAAAAGGATCGCCTGGGGCTGATCATGCGAATTTCCAAACTGGAAACCGTGCAGCCTTCCGCGCTTGAAGAATTGAATGAAATTATTGAGCGGCAGGTGAAAACCGGAAAAACCACCCAGCAGACGACGTTGGGCGGGACCAAAACAGCCGCCAATATTATCAACGCCATTGATAGCGCGATTGAAAGCCAGCTCTTGGAGGAACTCACCGAAAAGGATGAGGAGCTGAGCAACAAGATCCAGGACCTGATGTTTATCTTTGATAACCTGGCCGAGGTCGACGACCGCAGCATCCAGACATTGTTGCGCGAGGTTTCCTCCGATGAGCTGATTATCGCCCTGAAAGGCGCCGATGACACCCTGCAGGAAAAAATCTTCAGTAATATGTCCAAGCGGGCGGCAGAGCTGTTGAAGGACGACCTGGAAGCCAAGGGGCCGGTACGGCTCAGTGAAGTGGAAGCGGCCCAGAAGTCTATCCTGATGGTGGCGCGCCGGATGGCCGAAGCGGGTGAAATGTCGCTCGGTGGCGGCGGCGATGACCAGATGATCTGATGACCTTCGATAGGGTGTCCCCATGACTGAAAATAGCGAACAGCCGCCGCTGATACCCGCGGAACAGGTGCAGAACTGTGAAGCCTGGCAGATGCCGGTGCTGGAGGCGGCAGGCGACCCGGTTAGTGTGCAGGGACGCCAGAAACGTCGACCGGCGCGCCCGGAGGACCCTTTCTCTGGGCCGATGACCGCCTCCAAGGCGCAGGCTATCCAGGAGCAGGCCTACCAGGAAGGTGTGGAGAAGGGTTATCAGGCCGGGTTGCAACAGGCGCAGGCGGAAATAAACCAGATGAAAGCCCAGCTCAACCACCTGATGGGACAGTTGATCCATCCCCTTCAGGAACAGCAGCACGAACTCGAACAGGCGCTCGTGCAGCTGGCTGGCAGTATGGCAAAGACACTGATCCGGAGCCTGCCGGTGGTCGATGAGCAGGCGATGCTTGATCTGGCCCGCCAGGCATTGGCGGAACTGCCCGAGGGTTCGGAAAATATCCAGATTCTGGTACACCCGAATGACGCCGAGCTGCTTCGCTCGGCGCAGCAAGCAGACGACTGGCAGATTGTGGCTGATCCGAGCTTGGTCAGTGGCGGTTGTCTCGTGAAGTCGAAGCACAGTTTTGTGGATTTTACGCTCGATACCCGGTTTCAATTGATGCTGGAAAAAATGTTTGCCCAGCGACTGGGGACTGAAGCGCCAATGAACAGCGGAGCGTCCTGATGCAGGCGAATCTTGCCGAGCGTCTCTTGGCTTTCGGCCAGCGCGTGCCCGAACAGATTGACCCGGTTGTGGAGGGGCGTCTGACGCGTATTGTCGGACTTACCCTGGAAGCGGTGGGCTGTAACGTGGCGCTCGGTGACCATTGCCTGATTGATATGGGTGACAGGCCGGGCATTGAAGCCGAAGTTGTCGGCTTTGCCGATGCTAAGGTGTTTCTGATGCCGCTGGGACCGGTGGAGGGCGTTAAGCCCGGCGCAAGAGTGCGTCCGGTGCAGCGAAATAAAGAGGTGCCTGTGGGTTTTGGCCTGTTGGGCCGGGTGCTCAACGGCATTGGCGAACCGCTTGATGGAAAGGGCGTGCTCCAGGCCGACGCCCGGACCGGCCTGGATGGCCAAACGATTAACCCGTTGCAGCGTCAACCTATCCATGAGTCCCTGGATGTGGGAATTCGGGCCATAAATGCACTGCTTACCGTTGGCCGGGGGCAGCGTTTAGGGCTGTTTGCCGGTAGTGGTGTGGGGAAAAGTGTTCTTTTAGGCATGATGACGCGCTTTACCGAAGCCGATGTGGTGGTGGTTGGACTGGTGGGCGAAAGGGGTCGTGAGGTGAAGGAGTTTATTGACCAGTGCCTGGGCGCTGAAGGACTGGCACGTGCCGTTGTGGTGGCCTCCCCGGCGGATGATTCGCCGCTGATGCGCCTGCGTTCCGCCATGCTGACGACCCGTATTGCCGAATACTTTCGGGACCAGGGGAAAAATGTGCTGTTGCTGATGGATTCGCTGACCCGTTATGCCCAGGCGCAGCGCGAACTGGCGCTTGCTGTCGGCGAGCCGCCAGCCACCAAGGGCTATCCGCCCTCGGTGTTTGCCAAGATTCCGCAACTGGTGGAGCGGGCTGGTAATGCCGCAGCCGGCCAGGGTTCGATCACGGCTTTTTACACGGTGCTCACCGAGGGCGATGACCAGCAGGACCCCATTGCCGACGCCGCGCGTGCGATTCTGGACGGTCACATCGTGCTGTCACGGGCCCTGGCGGATTCGGGCCATTACCCGGCCATTGACGTGGAAGCTTCAATCAGTCGCGTCATGCCGCAGGTGGTCGGTCAGGCGCAGCTGCAACTGGCGCAACGCTTCCGGCAGGTGTATGCCCAATACCAACAAAACAGGGACCTGATCAGTGTGGGGGCCTATGCGGCGGGCAGTAATCCGGAAACGGATTTTGCCATTCAACGTATGCCGGTAATGAAGCAGTTCCTGCAACAGGGGCTCAATGAAGCCGTGGATTTTGAGCAGAGCCATGCGGACCTGACGACCATTTTGGGGCCTGTGCCGCAGCCGACACCGTGAATAACCGAGAGATAACCCCATGAAAAAGTCAGCGCGGTTGGCGCCGCTGTTGAAACTTGAACAGAACCGGGAACAGGAAAAGGTCAGGATGCTGGGTGAAGCAAGGTCAAGGGTTTCGCTGGAACAACAAAAACTGAAGCAGCTGGTGGAGTACCGGGCCGAGTATGAACGCCTGGTCACCCAGGAGGGAAGCCAGGGTATTCCGGCGTCCCGGTTGCAGGGTTATCACCAATTCCTTAACCGTTTAACGGCGGCCATCAACCAGCAGGAGCAGCAACTGGCGCAGGTTCGCCAGCAGGAAACGGTTGCCCAGCAGAACTGGCTGCAACAACGGGGAGCGGTGAAGCGCATGGACACGTTGGTCGAGCGCAGTGTCCAGCAGGAACGGCGCGACGAAGAGAAACGTGAGCAGAAAATGCTCGATGAACAGGCGCAACTGGCTTTCCTGCAGCGTCGGTCCGGTGGATTTCAATAAGTTGGCCCGGCAATTGCAGAGAACAAGGTGACGGAAATCAACGGAATTATTCCTGAGCGTAACTGCTGGAGAAAAGAATGAACGCAACAAACCGACCTGTGGATTTTTTGCTGAATCTGGATGTATCTAAAACGACTCAGTCATCGCCTCGTACCAGTGATCGTAACGGTGGCGTAAGTGCCTTGAAACAAAAGGAAAACTCCTTTGATCAGGTGTATCGTCAGCAGCGCCGCGATGATCTGGCATCACGGCAATCCGATGCGAAAAAAGAGCCTGTTGCGCGGCAGAACCAACCGGCGGAACGAGCCGCTGAAAGCCCGCGCTCGAACCAGTCGGCAGCGGTAAAGACAAAGCGTGAAGCGGATAACGAGTCGGTAGACGGCAAAGCATTGCCGCCCGGTGAAACAGCAAAAGCTGGCAAGGCCGATCGGGAAACTTCTGCCGCCGAAACGGCCGCTTTGAATACGGAGTCTGTTGCAGCGCCTGGAGTCGATGACGACATTGAACAGTTGGAGCTGGGTTTAAGTGCTGACAACCAGGCCGGTGTTGAGGGTGAGCAGGATTCCGATCAAGAAATGACCGATGAAGGTTTGGTAACCGGCGCCGACGATGCTGCGGAAACGGCAGTGAATAGCCAGGCGAAAGCGAGCGCTACGGATGCCAGCATGCCGGATATGCTCAAAGCGCTTAAACAAAACCGGGCTGGCGAGATAGCCGGTGAGGGCGGGCAAGCGGATGTGAATAAAGGTGCGTCGGCAAAACCCGTTGCCGGTAGCCCGATGGAGCAGGGCGGACAGAATCTGTTACAGGATCGTTTTACCCAGATGCCCTTGGGACAGGATCTTAAAATTTTGCGCGAGCAGGTCAAGAATACCGCGGTGACCGATACCGCTAAGGTCGCAGCCACCGATGCCGCCAAAGCGGCTGACGGTGGCGACCCGCTGACGCGCCTCAATGGTTTGACGCAGGCGGCCCAGTCCTTGGGACAGGCACGACCAGGAACAGTGACCGCCAGTGTTCAGGCGCCGGTTGGGTCGGCGGATTGGGGGCAAGCCGTTTCCCAGCGCATTGCCTGGCTGGTGAACCGGGGTATCAGCTCCGCTGAACTGCAATTGAATCCCCGGGAGTTGGGCCCGGTGGATGTACGAATTAATCTGAGTGGCGACCAGGCTACCGTGCAGTTTACCAGTCAGCACGCGGCAGTCCGCGATGCCCTGGAAAGCAGTGTGGCACGATTGCGCGAAATGCTGGAAAACAACGGGCTCGACCTGGCAAACGTGGATGTCTCTGACCAGTCCGCTTCGCAGCAGGAAGGGGCTGATACCCGTGATGGTGCGGTAGCCGGGGTGTTTGATAAAACCGATGAGGCCGTCGAAGCGACAGAGGCTCAAACCGTGCAACGCATAGAGACAGATTCACTGATTGATTTGCACGCTTAGTGTGGCAAAAATCAGGCGGAATGCCTGTTGGTTGCTATAGTTAGTCAGGCGGGTATGATTACCAGCTTTGGAGCACAGCGCCCGCTATTATTGGTAACAGATTAACGAAGGCACGGTTAAAAAATGGCAGAAAACGAAGAACTGGAAGTTGATGAGAGTAAGAAAAAAGGCGGCGGCAGCAAACTCATCATTATTATTGCGGCGGTGTTGTTGGGGATCAGCCTGGGGGCTGCCAGCATGTTCTTTTTCGTAGGCGGCAGCAGCGAGACGGAAGAGGCGGCGAATGAAGAACCCCAGTGGGTGAGTTCTATTTACCATCGTTTTGAAAAACCCTTTATTGTGACCGTACTCAGCGAAGGCAAGCAGCGTTACCTGCAGGTCAATGTTGCGGTGAAAACCAAGCAGCAGGAAGCCATTGATGCGATCGTGGCGCACGAGCCTGTCATCAAAAGTCGCCTGAATGACCTTTTTGCTTCCCAGCAGCTGGCCAGTTTGCAGACCGATACGGGGCGGCAAAGCCTTAACCAGACGGCCACTACGACGGTGCAGGATTTTCTCGCATCGAAGGATGAGAGCCTGCTGATCGAGCAGGTGTTGTTTACTGATTTTGTCATGCAGTAGGCGTTTTAAATGATTGCTGGTGTTAAATTCGATGGCTGAAGAAGATCTTTTATCGCAGGAAGAGATTGATACCCTGCTTAACGGTGTGGATGAGGGGGAGGTTGAAACCGCAGAAAGCGCCTTTGAAGCAACGGTTGTTGAGGGCGTTCGTCTCTACGATCTAACCAGTCAGGATCATATCGTGCGCGGTCGCCTGCCGACCCTGGAAATGATCAATGATCGTTTTACCCGATATACCGAGCAGAGCCTGTTCGACCTGCTACGCCAGACGGCCAGCGTCAGCAGTGCGCAGATTGAGAACGTCAAGTTCTCCGAATACCTGCAGACACTGGGTATCCCCACCAGCCTGAATATGGTGAAAATCCATCCGTTGCGCGGCACGGCGCTGTTTGTTCTGGATGCGAGCCTGGTGATTAACTTGGTGGACCAGTTTTTCGGTGGCGGCGCCCAGGAAACGGCTATTGCCGAACGCGAGTTTACTCACACCGAGAAACGGATTATCCAGAAAGTCCTGGGCCAGGTTTTTGTGGACATGAAGGAAGCCTGGAAAACGGTGATGGATATCGACTTCGAATATACGGGCAGCGAAGCGAACCCTTCCATGGCGAAGGTGATCAGCCCCAGTGAGGTGGTCGTGGTCAGCTCCTTTGAGATTAACCTCAATGACCGGGTCGGCAAAATTCAGGTGGCGATTCCCTATTCCATGCTGGAGCCGGTGCGGGAAACCCTGGATGCGGGCGTGCAGGCGGACATTGACGACTCCGACGATACCTGGCTGGAATCCCTGCAGGAGGATATTCAATATGCCAGTGTGCCGGTTAACTGTCGTGTGGCCGAACGAAAAATCACCTTGCGTGAAATCCTGAACTTTAAAGTGGGCGATGTTATTCCGATTAACATGCCTGAAACCAGTATCCTGATGGCTAACGGCGTGCCGATTTTTGAAACCCAGATGGGGGCTTCAAACGAACACTTGGCCTTGAAAGTGGTACGCCAGATAAAGCGGCCTGGAAATAAAGCCGGTTAACGAATCGCGGGAGTTAAGAATGTCTGATGAAAATACATCTGATGCCGTCGCACAGGACTGGCAGCAGGCTGAAGCCGTAAGGCCGGGCGTTGAAAAGGCCGGACTGGATCAGCTAC
This sequence comes from Pseudomonadales bacterium, assembly GCA_041395865.1. Classification (GTDB taxonomy): domain Bacteria; phylum Pseudomonadota; class Gammaproteobacteria; order Pseudomonadales; family IMCC2047; genus IMCC2047. Next base: position 203,015 of record JAWKZQ010000002.1, on the reverse strand, counting down.
AGGACGAGGGAGGCGCGAATCTGTCGCCTGAGCTGGATGTCATCCTGGATATTCCGGTGACCGTTTCCATGGAAGTCGGGAATACAGAAATCACCATCCGAAACCTGCTGCAACTGAATCAGGGGTCAGTCATTGAGCTGGACCGGATGGCCGGCGAACCGCTGGATGTGCTGGTTAACGGCACCCTGATTGCCCACGGCGAAGTGGTGGTGGTGAACGAAAAGTTCGGCATCCGCCTCACCGACGTGGTGAGCCCCTCCGAGCGAATTAAAAAGCTCAAGTAAGCTGGTGTCAAAAAACCGCTCATGAATCCAACGCGCCGATCCCAATTGCTCACCACAGGGCTGCTTGTTCTGGCGAGTAGCCTGTGCCGAGCAGAGGTGGCTGGCGAAAGCGTACCGGGCATCAGTGCCGGACAAATCGTTACGGTGATTGCCGGCCTTATTTTTGTGCTGGTGCTGGTGTTCGGTTGCGGCTGGCTGGTCAAACGTTTTAGCGGTATGCCTTCGGCGAGAACCGGTACCATCAAGGTGATTTCCGTACTGCCGGTGGGTTCGCGTGAGCGCCTGGCGCTGGTGGAAGTTGGCGGAAAACAGTTGCTGTTGGGCGTTACCGCCCAGCAGATCAATACCCTGCATACCTTCGATGAAGCCGTGGTCGATACCACGGAAATTAAAAATAATTCAGAGTTTGCACAGAAATTGCATCAGATGATGTCACGCCGTTAATTTGACGTAAAAGTGACACCTTTTGATGCAAAAATTTGACCTTAAGCGGGCTCGCTTTAAGCGCGGGCTGACATTCCTGATTCCGATCCTGGCGTTTTTATTTGCGCCACAGGTTCTGGCCGAAGATCCCATCGGCATTCCCGCCCTGACGCTGACCACAGCTGAGGACGGTTCGCAGCAGTACACGGTGACACTGCAGATCCTGTTCCTGATGACGGCGCTGACCCTCTTGCCGGCGCTGCTTATGATGATGACCTCCTTCACTCGCATCATCATTGTCTTTTCCATTTTGCGGCAGGCGCTGGGTTTGCAGCAAACGCCCTCCAACCAGATTCTGCTGGGACTGGCATTGTTCCTGACCTTTTTTATCATGGCGCCGATTTTCAGTCAGGCCAATGAAACCGCGCTGCAGCCTTATATGAACGGTGAAATGGCGCCTATGGAAGCGGTGGAGACGGCTGCCAAGCCGTTTAGGGAGTTTATGCTGGCACAGACGCGAGAGTCCGACCTCGGTTTGTTTTCCCGGATTGCCGACATCGATAACTTTGAAACGCCCGATGACATTCCTTTTTCCATCCTGGTGCCTGCCTTTGTGACCAGCGAGCTGAAAACGGCTTTCCAGATTGGCTTTATGGTGTTTATTCCTTTCCTGGTCATTGACCTGGTGGTGGCCAGCGTTTTGATGGCGATGGGTATGATGATGATGTCGCCGGTGATTATTTCGCTGCCCTTTAAAATCATGTTGTTTGTTCTGGTGGACGGCTGGTCGCTGGTGATCGGTTCACTGGCAGCGAGTTACGGAATCTAGGGGGGCTTATGACACCTGAAGTGGTAGCCGGTTTATTCGGCGATGCTTTGTATCTGGTGGTGATTATGGTGGCGGTGCTGGTGTTGCCCAGTTTGCTGGTGGGCTTGGTTATCAGCACCTTCCAGGCGGCGACCCAGATTAACGAGCAGACCTTGAGCTTCCTGCCGCGTTTGCTGGTGACCCTGCTGACCATTATGGTGGCGGGCCCCTGGCTGATCCGCGAGCTGATGGACTTCATGACTCGTCTCATGGTCAACGTGCCGAATATTATCGGTTAACGGGGCGTTCACGCCGATGCTTGAATTGCCTGTTTCTCAACTAACCAGCTGGATGGCCGGTTTCCTTTGGCCATTATTCCGCATTGCGGCGTTTTTCATGTTCATGCCGATTATTTCCTCTCAGCTGGTGCCGACACGGGTGCGCATCGGGCTGGCGGTGTTGGTGACGCTGGCGGTAGCGCCTTTGTTGCCGCCGATGCCGGTTATGGATGGCTTATCCTTCGGTACGTTTCTATTGATTGGCCAGCAGCTGCTGATCGGCTTCAGCATGGCCTTTATTTTCCAGCTTTTTTTGCAGATTTTCGTGCTTGCCGGACAGATGATCGCCATGCAGATGGGGTTGGGTTTTGCGTCATTGGTGGACCCGGTTAATGGGGTGTCGGTGGCCGTGCTTAGTCAGTTTTACCTGATGCTGGTGATGCTGATGTTCGTCAGCATGAACGGGCACCTGGTTGTTATCGAAGTTTTTATCGAAAGTTTCAAAACCATGCCCGTGTCGCAGCAGCCCCTGGATAGCGGGCTTTTTATCCAGCTGGTGAAGTGGGGGGCGTGGATGTTTGCCAGCGCCTTGATTATTGCATTGCCTGCGATCTGTGCGCTGCTGGTGGTGAATTTTGCGTTTGGCATTATGAACCGGGCTGCACCGCAGCTGAATGTGTTTGCGTTGGGTTTTCCTATCTCCATGCTGGTGGGGTTGATGATTGTCTTTGTCACCCTGACCCGGTTTGTTCCCCAGTTTGAAAAGCTGGCCGAGGAAAGCCTGATGATGATGCGTAACCTGCTGGGGCTTGGCTGATTATGTGTGCTTTCGTATTCGCCAGGAAGGGATTGATCGTAGAGGCGGCGCATGGCTGAACAGGATACCGGTCAGGAACGCACCGAAGAGGCGACCCCCAAACGCAGGCAGGATGCCAAGGAAAAGGGGGATATTCCTCGCTCCAGGGAGCTTAATACGACGGCTGTGCTGTTGGGTGGCGCAGGCGCGTTGCTGGCTTTTGGCGGCAGCATTTCGGCGGGCTTGTCAGGAATGATGAGCGCCAATTTCCAGTTTTCCCGTGAAGAAATATTTGATCCCCAGGCGATGCTGGCGCATCTGGGGCAATCGATGGGCGAAAGCCTGCTGGTCTTCCTGCCCTTTTTTATTGTTGTCACGCTGGCGGCTATTATTGGCCCGGTGGCGCTGGGCGGTTGGGTGATGTCCGGTAAGTCCCTGATGCCGAAAATGGAACGCATCAGCCCGCTCGCGGGTATCAAGCGTATGTTTGCCAAGCGCGCATTGATGGAGCTGGTCAAAACACTGGCCAAGTTCCTGCTGGTGGCGGCTCTGTCGCTGCTCATCCTGGATTTTATGACCGACGATATTCTGGCAATCGGTAAACAGGACAAAATCCCGGCGATGGTCAGCGCGCTCCGTATCGTCGGCTGGTCCGTGCTGGGCATGAGCGCCACCATGATCCTGATCAGCCTGATTGATGTGCCATTCCAAATTGCCAGCCATGCCAAAAAGCTGAAAATGACCAAGCAGGAAGTCAAGGACGAGATGAAAAACACCGAAGGCAAACCCGAGGTGAAATCCCGTATTCGACAGCTGCAATACGATATGTCCCAGCAACGCATGATGTCGGCAGTGCCGGAAGCGGATGTGGTGATCACCAACCCGGATCACTATGCCGTCGCACTGCGTTATAAGTCGGATGATATGGGTGCGCCGGTACTGGTGGCCAAGGGTGCCGACCTGGTTGCTTTCAGGATTCGCGACGTTGCCAAGGCGCACGATATCCCAATTCTTGAGGCGCCGCCTTTGGCGCGGGCGGTGTTCTACAGTACTGAGTTGGATCAGGAAATCCCGGCGGGCCTCTATGTGGCGGTGGCCCAGGTGCTGGCCTATGTATTCCAGTTGCAAAGTTTCCAGAAACGCAAAGGGCCGCGCCCCGGACCGTTACCGGATCTGCCTATTCCCGAAGAGTTGCGCAGGGACGCTTAACGCTTTCATTTGCAGGTGTCGTCCAGCGGTCATTGAAAAGGTCCGAAATCAAACAGGCGCACCCGGCAAAGCTCGACTACACTGGATATAAAAAATGAAGGCATCGTCGCATTTATCCGCAGCCAGGGTTAGGGCGAGCGGGGTACGGGTCTTTTAATCTGCGCTTTAAAGGGAGTTTAATGCGTTAGGAATTTGTTCTGAAACTGTAAATGGTTAAACTCAAACGCAGCAATCTCTTTGCCTTAATTGCTTTTTTGGTCGTGCTCGGTGTGGGAACCTACTTCTCCTATGTCATGCGCGAGGCCGAACAACAGAAGCAGCAATTTTTTCTGGAAGAAATCGTCAACTCCCAGGCGGCTGCCTTTGAGCGACGTCTTACCCGCTCGTTGTCCGCTACCTATATCCTGGCCCAGGAAGTGCGGCGTAGCGGAGGCGATTTTAAGGATTTCGACAAGTTTGCGGCCGAGGTGATCGAAACCCTTGGCGGTATCTCCAACCTGCAATTGGTGCCCAAGGGGGTTATCGAGCAGATATACCCGCTTCCCGGCAATGAAAAAGCAATTGGGCACAATATCCTGCGTGACGATGTGCGGAGCAAGGAAGCCTGGTTGGCGCTTGAGGCCCGTAAGCTGACGCTGGCCGGCCCCTTTGAGCTTATTCAGGGCGGCATTGCCGTTATCGGTCGTACCCCGGTCTTCCTGGAGAAAAATGGGGAAGAGTATTTCTGGGGGTTTACCTCGTGCCTGATCTTCCTTGACGACCTGTTGACTGCCACCGAACTGGACCAGCTTGAAGCCAAGGGCTATGACTACGAATTATCCCGTGTGCATCCGGACACGAAAGCGGTGGAAGTTTTTGCGGGAACGGCCCATGGCGAGCTGCGTCACCCGGTTGTAAAACCTATCCGGGTGCCGAACAGCGAGTGGACTATCCGGATGAGTCATCCGGCCTCTTTTCCCATTATCTTTGTGCTGGGCACGCTGATCAGCGCGATCGTTGCAACCTTGTTCGCCCTGCTGGTGCAGCGGATTATGCGCGAACCGGAGCGGTTAAGGGCGCTGGTAAAGAATCAGACACTGCAATTGGAACAGCTGGCTTTTAAGGATGAGCTGACGGGACTCTCCAATCGTCGGCATTTTATGGAGCAGTTGGACCAGGCCATTTATAACCTTAGTCGCAGCGAAAAACACCTGGCCCTGATTTGCCTGGATCTTGATGATTTCAAACGGGTTAACGACTCGATGGGGCATGAAGTGGGCGATAACCTGTTGATTGAAGTCGCGCAGCGCATCCGGGCATCGGTCAGGCAAAGCGACCTGGTTGGACGTATGGGCGGGGACGAGTTCGCTGTGATTTTAAGGGATATCAATACATCGGCGGATGTGGCCAATATTGCGGTGAAACTGATTGAGAGTATCAGCCAGCCTATTCGGCTGGGGCGGCATGATGTTGTGGTTGGCGCGACCATGGGAATTACCCTGGCACCCGAGGACGGGTTAGACAGTGCTGTTCTGTTCCGCAATGCGGACCTCGCTATGTATGCCTCGAAGCGAAACGGGAAAAACCAGTTTTCGTTTTTTGATACGCAGATGCAGACGCAGGCGAAACAGGTGATGTTGCTGGAAGAGGAGTTGCGCCGAGCGCTTCATAAAGGTGAATTTAGCCTGGCATTGCAGCCGATTATTTCCCTGGCGGACGGACAGCTGGAGAAATTTGAGGCCCTGATCCGTTGGCAGCACCCCGGCAGAGGAGAGCTGAGTCCGGGCAGCTTTATTGAGGTAGCGGAATCCACGGGCCTGATTGTTCCAATCGGTTACTGGGTTGTTGAGGCCGCCTGCGAGTTTATTCGGCAGCAGGTTGAAAGCGGGCAACAAGTCAAGCCGGTGGCTATCAATCTCAGTGCGCGACAGCTCCGGGATGAACTGTTTGCCCGGCATGTGGAGGAAATGCTTGAGCGCCTGTCGATTGCTCCGCAGTTCATCGAGTTTGAGCTGACCGAAACGCTGCTGATGGAGAATGTCGAGCTGGGTAAAAAACTCATTCAGCACCTGCGAAGACTGGGTATTCGCATTTCCATTGACGACTTTGGTACGGGATATTCCTCGTTGTCCCAGCTAAAGCAGTTTCCGGTTAACACGCTTAAAATTGATCGGGGCTTTGTTCAGGATCTGCAGCAAAACGATAGCGACCGGAAAATTATCGAAGCCATTACGGCGATGGTTCATAAGCTCGACATTAAGGTGGTTGCCGAAGGTATTGAGACCCAAGCCCAATTTGACTTCCTGAAGCAGGCGGGTTGCGATTACGGGCAGGGCTTTTTGTTTGCGCGTCCGCTTACCGCTGAAAGAGCCTTGAGCTTTGCGGCTGTTGACAGGCCCTTTGTTGTGGCTTCGTCTTCGTCCAGGGGCCATCACCCATAGTACAGGGTATGCCGGGCAATCCGGAGGCCGAGCCTTTATTGGTTGTCATGAAATCGACATAATTCCCCGATAACCTCTTCAGGTTTTATGTTGCTCACCATGTTAAGGATGTTTCTTTCAGGATGCCCGTTATGCGAACACGTTTCTTTCCTTTAACCCTGCTTTTATTAATCGTTGGCTGTGTCTCTCCCGCGTATGCGGAAATGCAGGTTTCGTCGTTGGAAGCGGGCTTGTTTACCCGCCCGGACCTGAAGCTTGCCGAGGGCGAACGTGTGCTGGTGGCAGGCAAGGAAACCATTGCGCCTGCCAGACGGATAAAAGCGCAGTTGGGCGCCAAGTTCGGGGTTCGTTTTACCCTTGAGGGGAAGGGTGCAGCAAAACCGAATCGGGTTACCATGCTGTATCTGACGCCTGGCATTGTTGAAGAGAATGGTACGCGCCATGATAAGTACTCGGTCGTCAAGGATCTTGATGTTAACGCCGGTTCCCATGACATGGCTTTCCAGATCACGGAAACCCACGAGCAGGTACCCGGTGTCTGGGAGTTTATGGTTTTTGAGGATGACCGGTTGCTGCTGCGTGAGCGGTTCGAACTCGTCGCGCCCTAATAAATTGCACAATTGCCGTTAGGGACATTAACTTGATTTTCATAGTCCTGTAATATTCCGCGCTTAGCATTGGCCGCATGCCCATTTTTGCGGCCTTGCTTGTTTAGGACGCAAGGATTAAGAGGATACAAGGACTATGGAAACACGCGTTTTTAAGCCAACTTTTATTGTCGGTTCGCAACGATCCGGTACTACAATGTTCCGCTTGATGCTGAACAACCACCCGGAAATTGCCGTTCCCCACGAAACTGCTTTTATTACCGTTTTTTATCGACAGCTGCACAAATACGGAAACCTGGAAGAGCCGCAGAATATAGAAAAGCTGCTTGAGGATATCTGCCAGCACCCGCTGGTTCAGCGGGGCACCTTGATTTCATCCAAGGAGGCCGTCCTGCAACACCAGCCCCGCAATTATACGGAGCTGGTCGAAGCCATTTTTACCGAATACCGGATGCGATTTGGTAAAAAGTACTGGTGCGATAAAACGCCCTTTTATACGGAAAACATTGACCTCCTGCATCAGGTAATTCCCGATGCCCGCTTCATTCACCTAGTGCGCGATGGACGCGATGTTTCCCTGTCCCAGAAAAATATTTCCTGGTTGCCAAGCGGTATCCCGACCATTGCCGCCCAGTGGAAATGGAAAACCATGTTGTGCCATAAAATTGGCCGGGTGATAGGGCCTGATCGTTTCCTGGAAATTAAATACGAAGATCTGGTGCTTAATACCGAAGCAACACTCAGGACCGTGTGCGAGTTTCTCGGTGTCGAGTACAGTCACGAGATGCTGCACTATTCCGACACGGCGAATAGCGTTGTGCCGGAGGAAAGTATCCAGTGGCACAAAAACTCGATTAAATTGCCGGATGCGTCGAAAGTTTTTGCGTGGCGAAACCGCATGTCCCGTTCCGATCGGGTGATCTTCGAACAGATCGCCGGCGATGCGCTCGAGGCGTTCGGTTACGAGCGCGAAGCGCTGCGCCCGGATTTGATGAGCCGGGCCAAGAAACTTTATTTCGCAGCATTTCAACGTTACTAAGACTGTTTCCTGCCAGAAAGCTTTGGCCGCCTTGCATTTAACGCTTCGAACTTGAAGCGTTAAATGTGATCTGAAGTGGGCATGAGAGCTTTTTTATTTTCCATCCTGGTCTCCCTCAGTGTCACCGGCCATGCTGCAGGCTCATGGTCTGGAAAGGTGGTCGAGCTGCGGGCCTCCAATGTCACAAACACCATTCTGTTCAGCTTGAGTGGCGAGCTGGAAAAGCCGGCCAGTTGTAACGAATGGAAAATGTACGCCATTGACCTGCGTAACCCCGGTGGCGAGCAGGTGTTTGAACTGGTCAAGTATGCCTACCTGAATAACCTGGCAATTGAAGCCAGCAGTCTGGGCACCTGTCGCAGTCACTGGAAGTCCGAAGGGGTTAAGGAAGTTCTGTTGCTGCGAACTACACCCTAGCCAAACAGGGCAGGGCTTATTGGTTGCGGCCAGGGTGGCCGGCGCTCGCCTAGAATGAGTAGGCTTCGTAGTCGATATGACTCATCTGGCAGCGGTCATCGTTTGCTTCAATCACGATTGCACCCACATAGCCAGGTGCAGGCTGTAGCTGGGCAACCAGCCAGGCGGGCACTTGATCGCTGGGGCTGGGGAAAGGCTGGAATTTATCTGCCGTCAGGTGAAGGTTAAGCGGCAATAAGTCATCGCCACCGCGCAATCCCAGCCCCTGGGCTTTTTTGTAGGCCTCATATTGGGTCCAGAGCTTCAGCAGGCCCAGCTGCTGATCCTGCCCATTAAGGTTATCAAGTTGCTGTACAACATCCTTGGTGAAGTAGCGGCTGGCAAGTCTCAGCGGTCGCGGCTTATGGCCGATTTTTTCCATATCAATACCCACCTCCGTGCCGAGCGTGACAGCGAAGAGCGCGCCATTTCCCGAATGGGTCAGGTTAAAGCGAATATCCAATGAGTGTGCACCCGGTATCAGTTCGGGTTTGCCCAGTTCGGCGTAGCGGAGTTGTACCTTTTCCGGTGCCTCGCTGAGATAGAGACCGAGAATTTTCCGCATTGCCCAGCGGGTTTTAAGGTAGCACTGGTGTAAAAGCGGGTGGGTAAATTTTGCAGCCTGGGTTATTTCGGCTTCGCTGGGCAAGGGGGGGAAGCTTTGTTGTAGAAGGCTCTCTCCACCAAGGGGGATATGCCAGATATGGAGGTCGTTCTTGCCGAGATTCATCGTAGCCTTGGGGCGTCAAAAAAACGTAAGTAGATTGCGGGCATGTGAGGCCTCATCATACGGCAAGAAGTTTCGGATGCCTAACCGGTTTCAAGTAATAACGCTAACTCATTGTTATAAAAACGCTATTTTTTTGATGTTCAAAAAAATATTAGCATTTTAAAAACTGGATCGGTTCTTGCAATTACTCCCGGTGAGAGGCGTTGTGTGCACAAAGCGTCAAAATTTTGCTGCGGTATAAACAACACGCATAAAACGCAAACAGGGTTACCGAGAATTATGAATCAGTCGATGGTTATGGCAAATCTACGCGGGCTGCGTCGGGGGACGCTGCTTTTGCCGTTGCTGTTGCTGGTGGTTTTGGCAATGATGACCCTGCCGGTCCCTCCCTTCATTCTTGATGTTCTGTTCTCCTTTAATATCACCCTGGCGCTGGTGGTGCTGCTGGTCGGCGTTTATTCGCTAAGGCCATTGGATTTTGCCGTGTTTCCGACGGTGCTGCTGGTGGCGACCCTGTTGCGACTGGCGTTGAATGTGGCCTCTACCCGGGTGGTGTTATTGAACGGCCATGAGGGGGGTGATGCAGCCGGTAAAGTGATCGAAGCCTTTGGCTCGGTGGTAATCGGCGGCAACTATGTGGTCGGCCTGGTGGTCTTCCTGATCCTGATCATCATTAACTTTGTGGTGGTCACTAAAGGTGCCGGGCGGATTTCGGAAGTAAGCGCCCGGTTTACACTGGATTCCATGCCGGGCAAGCAGATGGCGATTGATGCCGACCTGAATGCGGGTTTGATTAATCAGGAGGAAGCCAAGCTTCGGCGTTCGGAAGTCGCCCGTGAGGCAGACTTTTATGGCTCGATGGACGGTGCCAGTAAATTCGTTCGTGGCGATGCGGTCGCCGGTATTCTTATTCTGGTGATTAACATCATCGGCGGCCTGGCTGTGGGCATGGCCCAGCATGGCCTGGCGTTCTCAACCGCCATGGAATACTACTCGTTGCTGACGATTGGCGACGGACTGGTTGCCCAGATTCCAGGCCTGTTACTTTCGACAGCCGCCGCCATCATGGTAACCCGTGTCAACAGTGCCGAAGACATGGGTAAGCAGGTGGCCATGCAGATGTTTTCATCGCCCAAGGCCCTGTTCGTGGCTGCCGCCATTCTTGGCGCCATGGGACTGGTGCCCGGCATGCCGCATTTTGCTTTCCTGGCATTGGCTGCAATTGCCGCGGCAGGGGGTTACTGGATTGCGCACCGCAACCAGCAGACCGAGCAGGCGGAGGTTGAAGCTGCCCAGTTGCCCCAGGAAGCAGGGCAGCCGATTGCCGAGGAAAATCGGGAGCTGAGCTGGGATGACATGGCGCCGGTGGACATGATCGGCCTGGAGGTTGGTTACCGCTTGATTCCATTGGTGGATAAAAGCCAGGGCGGCCAGCTGCTGGGGCGCATCAAAGGGGTGCGGCGCAAGCTGTCGCAGGATCTGGGCTTTCTGATGCCCACGGTGCATATTCGCGATAACCTGGATTTGTTGCCGAACGTGTACCGCGTGACCCTGATGGGGGTGACCTTGGCCGAGGCGGAAATCCACTCGGATCGCGAACTGGCGATCAATCCGGGCCAGGTGTTTGGCTCGCTGGAGGGGATTCCAGGCAAGGACCCGGCCTTCGGGCTGGAGGCGGTCTGGATCGATGCCGGTCAGCGGGATAACGCGCAGTCGCTGGGGTATACCGTGGTGGATGCCAGCACAGTGATCGCCACCCATCTTAACCATATTATGCAGAAACATGCCCACGAGCTTTTGGGGTATGAAGAGGTTCAGCAACTGCTGGATGTATTGGCCAAGACGTCCAGCAAATTATCCGAAGAACTGGTGCCGGGACTGGTTTCGGCCAGTGTGTTGCTGAAAGTCTTGCAGAACCTGTTACAGGAGCAGGTTCCCATTCGAGATATTCGCACCATTGCCGAGGCCATTGCGGATATTGCCCCGAAAACCCAGGATCCGGCCACCTTAACGGCCGCCGTCAGGGTGGCGCTGTCGCGCTCCATTGTGCAGAACATCGTCGGCAACCAGCATGAGCTGGACGTGATTACCCTGGATCCGGGGCTTGAGCAGTTGTTAATGAAGTCGGTCCAGCAGACCCAGCAGCTTGGGGACGTCGGCGAGGATTCGGCGGTGCTGGAGCCGGGTATGGCTGAAAGGCTGCAAACCTCGCTGATCCAGGCGGTTGAAAAGCAGGAGCTCTCAGGAAAACCGCCGGTATTGCTGGTGGCTGCTCCGGTGCGTTCGTTGATGGCGCGCTTTGTGCGCTTTGGCCTGCAGAATGTGCAGGTGCTGTCCTATCAGGAAATTCCTGACAATCGCCAGGTGACCATTGTTGCCACCGTGGGCGGGCAGTCGTGAAAATGAATAGAAGACAAATGAGGGTGTTGGCATGAGCGTTAAACGTTATGTAGCTGAAGATATGCGTCAGGCATTGAAACAGATTCGTGAAGAATTGGGGCCGGATGCCATTATTCTGTCGAATAAGCGCGTTGACGGTGGCGTGGAAATCCTGACGACGCTGGATGCTGAACTGGTCCAACAGCACATGCCGCAGGCGCCGGTTGAGGAAATGCCAACCTATACGGCACAGGGGCGCATGCAAACCCTCGACGAGGATCCTGTGGTTGATTTGCGGTCGGTTTCCCCCCAGCCGGCCGAGAAGCAGGAAAGGCCGCCTTTGGGGAGCAATACCGCTCACTCCGAAGTGGATGCGACCTTTGAGCACATGATGCGCCAGTACCGGCAGCCTGTTGCTGAGAAAAAAGAGGATGAATTGCTGGCGGCGATGCGCTCGGAAATTGAAAACCTGCGCCTGTTGCTCAAGGGGCAAATGGAGCAGGCGAGCGATGAGCGGTGGGGAATGAAAAACCCGCTACAGGCCGCGGTGGCCGAACGTTTCGAGGCGCAGGGCGTTAACCGCCAGATGGCGCGCCAGTTTGCCAGCGAGGCAGACCTTTTCAATACGATTGAGGATGCCTGGCAGGACGCGTTGCAGGGGCTTGCCAGGGCAATCCCCGTGCTCGATAGTCAACGGCTTGAACGCCAGGGCGTTATTGCCCTGCTGGGAGCGACCGGTGTCGGCAAAACCACCACGATTGCCAAACTGGCGATTCGCTATGCCCTCAAACACGGCCGTGATCAATTGGCGCTGGTGACGACCGACAGTTACCGACTGGCTGCCTACGAACAGTTACGCACCTTGGGCCGTATTCTTGATGTGCCGGTGCGTTTGATCGATGAGAACAATAGCCTGGACGACGTGTTGCAGTCACTGCGTCATAAATCCATGGTGCTCATTGATACGGCGGGCTTCCACCCCGGCGACGCCGAGCGGGTCAAGCAGCTGCAGGTGCTGGAGAATTCCAGCGCACCTATTGAAAAGTTGCTGGTGCTGCCCTCTACCTGCCAGAGCCGTGTGCTGCACGGTGTCTATGAATTGATGGAGCATATCCGTTTGGATGGCTGTGTACTGAGCAAGGTGGATGAGGCGAGCAGCCTCGGCGAAGTATTAAGCCTCGTAGTAGAAAAACAGCTACCTGTGGCCTATATTACTGATGGACAGAAAATTCCGGATGATATTCGAAGAGCCCGTGCCGAGGAACTGGTTAAGCGACTGGGCGGAGAAGCGAGCCGGCTCGACGAAAAGGGCAGCAGTACGGCCCGCTTGCAGGAAAATAGCCGCAGACTGGTGACGGTTATGCCGGTGAGAAAGCGTGCGCCCTTGAGAAAAAGAAAAGTCCCTGCGCCTGTTTTTGGTGCGCAACATGCCTAGAGTCAGTTAATGAGTGATGTAAACCCCGTTCGTGTCATTGCCGTATCGGGCGGCAAAGGCGGTATTGGAAAAACCAATGTGTCCGTCAACCTCAGTATCGCGCTAGCCAAACTGGGTCGCAGAGTGGTTCTGCTGGACGCTGACCTCGGGTTGGCCAATGTCGATGTATTGCTGGGTATTGAGGCGGACAAAACCCTGGCGGAGGTGCTAAGCGGGGAATGTTCGCTGCTGGATATTATGGTGGAGGGGCCCGAGGGTATTAAAATCGTGCCGGCAGCCTCCGGCATTCGATCCATGGTGGAATTGGGTGATGCTGAGCATGCCGGTTTGATCCAGGCGTTCAGCGATATCGATGATCAATTGGATGTGCTGGTGATTGATACGGCTGCGGGAATATCCGGCTCGGTCACCCATTTTGTGCAGGCGGCCCAGGAGGTCTTGATTGTCGTCTGTGATGAGCCCACCTCCATTACCGATGCCTATGCGTTGATTAAGGTGTTGAATCGCGATTACGGCATTTTCAAATTCAATGTTGTGGCCAATATGACCCAAAGCCATGATGAGGCGCTGAAAATGTTCCGCAACCTGAGCGCCGTGGCTGACAAGTTTTTAAACGTAGCGCTACGTTTTGCGGGTGAAATTCCCTATGACGATATGCTGCGTAAGGCGGTAAAAAAACGTGAACCTGTGATCAAGGCCTATCCGCGTTCCTCGTCAGCGTTGGCTTTCCGGGAACTGGCGAAACAGGTGGATACCTGGCCGTTACCCCGATCACCGAAGGGGCATCTGGAGTTTTTTGTCGAACGCCTGATTCGCAGCGAACAGGCCGTAGGGGTACAAGAGGTGTAAAAGCCCCGTGTTAGTGATGCAGAAGCTGGCAATGTATTCAGAGGATCAACAGCAGAGTCGCACGGCCTTACTGGTTGAGCAGTATGCGCCCATGGTGAAGCGTATTGCGCACCACCTGCTGGCGCGTTTGCCGAATACCGTGCAGCTCAACGATCTGATCCAGTCCGGCATGGTCGGCCTACTGGAAGCCGCGCAGAAATTTGATGCCAGCAAGGGCGCCAGCTTCGAAACCTTTGCAGGTATCCGTGTGCGTGGCGCCATGCTTGATGATGTGCGCAAGGAGGACTGGGCTCCCCGTTCGGTACATCGCAATGCCCGTCGCGTTTCCGAGGCCATTAAAGCGGTGGAAGCCCGTACCGGGCGTGATGCCACCGACCCGGAAGTTGCGGCGGAATTGGGTATTCCACTGGAAGAGTACTATACCTATTTACAGGACAGCGCGGGTACGCGCCTGTTTAGTTTTGAAGAGGTGACCGAGCAGGATGAGTCGGCCCTGAAACCGCTGAGTACGTCGGCCTCTGACTCGCCCTTTGATGGTGTGCAGCAGCAGGCTTTCCAGGAAAACCTGGCTGAGGCGATCGGCAGCCTGCCGGAACGTGAGCGCCTGGTGCTGGCGCTCTATTACCAGGAAGAACTGAACTTGAAGGAAATTGGCAGTGTGCTCGGCGTCAGCGAGTCACGCGTGAGCCAGATCCATAGCCAGGCTGCGTTGCGGCTGCGTACGCGGCTGGCGGATTGGAGGAATTAATCATGATGTTGAAAGCCGGATATATGAAGGGGTTAGCATGGATGTGCTAAGTGTTATCGGTGTCATCCTGGCCTTTGCGGCGGTATTGGGTGGTAATTTTATTGAGGGGGGGCATATCTCGGCCCTCTTTAACATGCCGGCGGCATTGATTGTGATTGGCGGTACCGTTGGCGCCGCTATTTTGCACACCTCCCTGCCTAACGTATCGCGCGCTTTCAAAATCCTGTTTTGGGTGTTTAATCCTCCCCGCCGCAATGTGAAGGCAGCCGCCGATAAAATCCTTAACTGGAGCATGACCGCGCGCAAGGAAGGCCTGCTAGGGCTGGAGGCCATTGTTGATGCCGAGAAGGAGTACTTTTCGAAAAAGGGCCTGCGTCTGTTGGTGGATGGCACCGAACCTGATGCAATCCGCCGGGCCATGGAGGTTGACCTTTACCTGGTGGAACAGCGGGATTTGCAGGCAGCGCGTTTTTACGAGTGTATGGGCGGCTATGCGCCGACCATTGGTATTATCGGTGCGGTGATGGGGCTGATTCACGTGATGCGCAACCTGGCCGATCCCAGCCAGTTGGGTTCGGGTATCGCTACCGCCTTCGTTGCTACCATCTACGGCGTTGGTTTGGCTAACCTGCTGTTCCTGCCGATTTCCAGTAAGCTCAAGGGCGTCGTGCAGCAGCAGTACCAGTTCAATGAGATGATTGTCGAGGGCGTGATTGCCATTGCTGAAGGTGAAAACCCGCGCTCGATTGAAATGAAACTGCAGGGTTACCTCGAGCACACCTGATTTGGGGATGATCTATGCCGCGCCGCGATAATCACCGAAATCACGACCAGGAAAACCACGAACGCTGGCTGATCTCCTATTCCGACTTCATTACATTATTGTTCGCCTTTTTTGTGGTGATGTACTCGATTTCTTCGGTTAACGAAGGAAAGTACAAGGTGCTTTCCGAGACCTTGATCGGGGCCTTTAATGTGCAGGAACGCGAAGAGCCCAGCAGTGTGGAAGTGGTGGAAATCAGCACACACGCCAACAACAGCATGATTGATTTTTCAGGCATGGCAAATAAAGAAGGGGATATAAAAGCCGATCCGGATGGCGATGGCGACAATATTGGTACGATGCTGGCCGAGTTGTCGGACCAGGTGGAATCGGCCTTTGGCGACCTGATGCAGGATGGCGAGATCAGTGTTAGCGGCAACGAAAGCTGGATTGAAATATCCCTGAGCTCCAACCTGTTGTTTGAAAGCGGCAGTGCGCGCCTGAATGCCACGGCGGTTCCTATTCTGGAGGAAATTTCCGGCTTCCTCAGCAGCTACGAAAACCCGGTACAAGTGGAAGGTTTTACGGATGATCTACCGATTCAATCCTCCCTCTATCCCTCCAATTGGGAGCTTTCCGCGGCTCGCTCTGCCAGTGTTGTGAGAATGCTGGCGCAAAATGGCGTGGACCCGCAACGCATGGCAGCGGTTGGTTATGCCCATTACCAGCCGATTGCCAGTAACGACAGTCCGGACGGGCGAAGCAAGAACCGCCGGGTTGCCTTGATTGTGTCGCGCGACCTGGATGTGCGCCGCGCCCTGAGCGGTGTGGGCGAAGCGGTTTCCAAGTCCGAGGAAAATACCGAGCGGGGCGCGACGCCTTTCCTGAAGGAAAAGGACAAGGTTAAGTCTGTTGAATTGGAAGGCGGCGGTTTATTATTTACGCAGGACGACCTGTAACAGGGCGTTCCGACGTTATTGATCAGCGGGTAATCATGGGTATCACCGGGCTATTGTTATTGGCAGTTATTGCAATCGTTGCGCTTATTGTTGCAGCGACCGCTGTCGTGCTGTCTAAAAAAGCGGTGCAGCGGGCCAGCGAGGCTGAACTGGCACTGCAAAAAAGAATCAATCGGCTGGAAAACGAACTGTCCGCAATGATGGATGGTGCCTTTGGCGTTGCCAGTCAGCTGCAACAGGTTGAAATGAACCTGAAGGATACCGCCCAGCGCCAGGAGCAGCTGCAACAGCGCGATTTGGGCAACCTGCCCTATAACGAAGCGGTCAGGATGGTCAGCCAGGGAAGCGGCGTCGGGGAATTGGTGGAGCATTGCGGCCTGTCCCGGTCTGAAGCGGAATTGGTTGAGTTGTTGTATAAGAAGTCTCCGCCCCTGGTGGATGTCGAACAGGGACGTCCGATGCCCGAGGGGGGAGACCCGGAAGGTAAAAATGACTGAAACGAGTCAGTGGATTTTCGGTTATGGTTCGCTGATCTACAAGGTCGACTTTCCTTTTCTTGAAAAGCGCGCGGCCAGTATTCAGGGGTGGGTGCGACGCTTCTGGCAAGGATCGCACGACCATCGTGGCTGGCCTCATGCGCCGGGACGGGTGGTAACCCTGATACCTGAACCCGGTGCGGTCTGTGCCGGTGTTGCCTACCGGGTGGACGCTTCGGTTTTGGCGCATCTCGATTTTCGTGAAAAAAATGGCTATCAGCGAGTAACGACGCCCCTGCTGTTTGACGATGGCGAAGCGACTGACGGCATCGTTTATATCGCCAAGCAGGATAATGAGGCGTTTTTGGGCGAAGCGCCGCTGGCGGAAATCGCCGCTCATATTCACCGGAGCGAAGGGCCCAGCGGCAGCAACCGGGATTACCTGCTGCAATTGGCCGAAGCCCTGCGCCAGCTGGCTGTTCATGATGAACACGTGTTTGAGCTGGAGGCCCTCATGCAGGCGCACAGCGATACGCCTTCTTAGGGCTATTCGATCTGCACGTCAAGACGCAGGAGCCTCGAATGTTACGTAACAGCCAAACCACCTATGGACTGATTACCGTGTTGCTCCACTGGAGTATGGCGTTGTTGATCGTGGGCCTGTTTGGCCTTGGCCTGTGGATGGTGGATCTGGATTATTACCACACCTGGTACCACCGTGCTCCGGACCTGCATAAAAGCCTCGGGCTCCTGGTCGCGCTGTTGTGGGTGCTGCGCCTGCTCTGGCGCTGTTTTGAAACCCTGCCCGAGCCGGAAAAAAGTTACACCGCCTGGGAACGCCGCTTATCGCTGGCCATGCACCGCCTGTTTTACCTGATGATCGGCATTGTTTTGCTGGCCGGCTATTTGATTTCCACGGCTGAGCAGGCCGGTATTTCCTTTTTTGGCTGGTTTGAGGTGCCTGCACTTCTGCCTGAGTTTGAGCAGCAGGCTGATCTGGCCGGCTGGGTACATTGGGCGCTGGCCTGGCTGCTGATCGGGTGCGCCTTTATTCATGCGGTTGCGGCGTGCCGTCATCACTTTTATAACCGGGACCGAACATTGCTTAAAATGCTGGGTCGGAAAGAGTAGAAACCACCGGGAAAACAGGCTGATGGCGAAGCGCGTATGGGCATTGTCCCTGATGCTGGTGTTGACGTTGCCACTGGCAAATGTCGCTCGGGCGGCAGATTATGTGATTGACCGCGAAGGCGGTCATGCTTCCATCGAGTTCCGTGTTAGCCACCTGGGTTACAGCTGGCTCACGGGGCGGTTCAACCAGTTCGACGGTTGGTTCCGTTATGATGCCGAAGCGCCGGAACAGGCGCGAGTTGAAGTTGAAATAGACCCTGCCAGTATTGATTCCAATCACGCCGAGCGGGATAAGCACCTGCGCGGGAAAAACTTTTTGCATGTGCAACGTTATCGGGTGGCGCGTTTTGTAGGAACAGGTTTGCGGGTCCTGGACAAGGACAGGTTGCTCTTATCCGGCAAGCTGACACTGCACGGCTATACACGGCCCATCGACATACAGCTCCGTGAAATTGGTCAGGGCTGGGATTCCCAGGGGAATTACCGACTGGGTTTTAGCGGTTCCGCTCTCATCAATACCAGCGACTTTGGCATGAAGAGCGTGCTGCGAAAAGAGTCCCGCCAGGTTGAACTGATCCTTGAGATTGAGGGCATTCGCCAGTAGCGGACGGCTAAGGGGCGTAATTTCGGCTGCGAATTCTATCAAACGCCAATATTTGCTATGATGCGCGACTTTCGCCGTAAGGCGTTGGTATTGAAATAATTTTGGGAGTTAGACCATGATGATCTGGAACGTATACCTGTCGGGTGAAATTCACACCAATTGGCGCGAGCAAATACAAGCCGGTGCGGCTGAACTGGATTTGCCCGTCGAATTTTCCTCAGCGGTTACAGATCATGCAGCCAGCGACGACATTGGCAATGTACTGAGCACTGACGACAAACCCTTTTGGAAAGATCACCAGTCCGCGCGTATCAATAACATCCGCACCCAGACCCTGATTGAAGCGGCCGATGTGGTGGTTGTTCGCTTCGGCGACAAGTACAAACAGTGGAACGCAGCCTTTGACGCCGGTTATGCGGCGGCGCTAGGCAAGCCATACATCACCCTGCACGGAGAAGATATCATTCACCCGCTCAAGGAAGTGGACGCGTCGGCGCTGGCCTGGGCGCAAACGCCTGAGCAGGTGGTGGAAATCCTGAAATACGTGACAACTAAAAAGTAGAAAGCTTCGGGCAAATGAATGGGAAACGGGGTGCTTTGGTACCCCGTTTTACTTTGTCTTGCTTTCGCTATACTTGAAACCCTCCGACCAAAGAGTAGAGATCATGGCAGGTACACGCGGCGAATTCAGTTCCCGGGTTGGTTTTATACTGGCGGCTTCGGGGTCGGCAGTCGGGTTAGGCAATATCTGGGGGTTTCCGACACAGGCCGCCAATAACGGCGGGGCCGCTTTCCTGTTGATGTACCTGGTGATGGCTTTCAGCCTTGCTTACCCGGCCCTGATGGCGGAATTGATTATTGGCCGCTATGCCAAGGCCAATATCGTCACGGCGCTACGTCAGGTTTCAACCAACGCGTTTACCCGCTTTATCGGCGGGGTAACCGGTTTCGCCGGTATTACGACCGCCAGCCTGATCCTGGCTTTTTACGCAATCGTAGCGGGCTGGATGGTGGCCTTTGCGCTCGCGCCGTTGGGTAAGTTAGTGGGCGCCGATGCGATCGCCGATTGGCTGATGGCTTTCAGCACCGAACGCAACCTGGTTTTTATGCTGGTTTTTATGTTGATGACCTGCCTGATTATCAGCGCGGGCGTCAGGAATGGCATTGAAAAATGGTCTTCGCGCCTGATGCCTTTGCTGATCGTTATTTTGCTGGGCCTGATCGGCTATGTGATGAGTTTGCCGGGGGCGCTGGAGGGATTAAAAGTTTACCTCTTGCCCGATTTCGGCCGGAGTTTCAATTTCCAGTTGATTGTTAATGCGCTTGGACAGGCTTTTTTCTCGCTGTCGCTGGGGGTTGGCACCATGCTTATTTATGGTTCCTATATCAGTAAACGGGAGAATATTGCTTCGCTGGGGCGAACCATTACCTTGATTGATATCGGCATTGCGGTGCTTGCCGGGTTGCTCATTATTCCGGCGATGTATGTGGCCCAGTATAACGGTGTCGAAATCTTCGATGCCGCAGGCAGGTTGATCGCCGAAGATACGCTGATTTTTGACGTATTACCGGCGCTGTTCGATACGATGGGCGGAACAGGCGTTGTGATTGGCCTGGCTTTCTTCGTGTTGATGACGATTGCGGCACTAACCTCGTCGATTTCCATGCTGGAGGCGCCGGTTTCCTATGTCAGCGAGGTGCATGGGTTGTCGCGCCGCTCCTCAACCTTTTTGGTGAGCGCTGCGATTACGGTAATCAGTTTGGTGATCGTGTTTAATTTCGCTGAACTGTTCCTGTGGGTGATTACGGTAACGACTCGCTACAGCCAGCCGCTGCTTGGCCTGATGCTTTGTCTGTTTGCCGGCTGGGTTTGGCACCGTAACCAGGTGCTTGAGGAAATCAAGGCCGGCTTCGAGCGGGCGGAGCATAGCTGGTTCTGGCGTATCTGGCCGCTTTATATCCGCTATATTTGCCCTATCGCGATTCTTACCGTATTTGGGCAAAGCGTATTGGGGTGATCCGTTAGCCGACTACGGGCGTTATCTCGCCCTCCGTCTTGTATTTTTGACCCTTTACGTTAAGCTATCAGGCCGGATTTTCCGCTTGGTGCGATGCATTCCGCATGCACCTACCCGATAGCGTTTTCTACAGGCAATTTTTATGGATTTGTTTGATTTTGAAGAGGGCCGTGAAGGTTATTACGGCCAGTTTGGCGGCTCTTTCCTGCCGGAAATTCTTACGGCGACCATTGAGGAGCTAAAGGCCTGCTTCCACGAATGTAAACAAGACCCAAGCTTCTGGGCCGAATATGAGCAATTGATGCATCAATACTCGGGCCGCCCGACGCCTGTAACATACCTGCCGAACCTGTCGAAAAAACTCGGTGGGGCGCAAATTTACGTGAAGCGTGAAGACCTTAACCATACAGGTTCGCACAAAATTAATAACGTGATGGGGCAGGGGCTGATCTGCCAGCGGTTGGGTAAAAAGCGAGTCATCGCTGAAACCGGCGCCGGCCAGCACGGCTTTGCCACGGCGACAATGGCAGCCAAGTTCGGCTTTGACTGCAAGATTTATATGGGCGAAGTGGATGTCAAACGCCAGCGCCCCAATGTGTTTTGGATGGAAAACCTCGGCGCTGAAGTGGTGGCTGTGAAGGATGGCCAGCGTACCCTGAAGGACGCCATTAATGAGTGTATGCGTGACTGGGTCACGAACATGGCCGATACGCATTATGTCTTGGGCACCGCCTGCGGTCCGCATCCTTTCCCGGAGATGGTGAGCTACTTCCAGTCGATTATCGGGGTGGAAGCCAACCGCCAGATTAAGGAGCTTACCGGTGGTCGCCTGCCGGACAAGGTGTTTGCCTGTGTGGGTGGTGGCTCCAATGCAATGGGCATCTTCCAGGGCTTCTTTGACGAGGATGTCGAGTTGATCGGCTGTGAGGCGGGTGGCCTTGGACCAGGGCTGGGTCAGCACGCAGCGCGCCTGGCCTATAGCGATGCCTCTGTCGGTGTGGCGCAGGGTTTCAAAACCTACTTCCTGCAAAATGACGACGGCAACATGCTTGAAACCCAGTCGGTTGCTGCCGGGCTGGATTATATCGGTATCAACCCGATTTTCGCCTACCTGTGGGAGCAGGGCCGCGTCCGCTTTGAAGCGGCAACCAACGACGAAGTGTGCGATACGCTGCGACTGGTGATGAAAACAGAAGGCCTGATCCCGGCGCTGGAAAGTACCCATGCCTTTGCCAAGGCCGTGCAGGAAGCGCCCAACATGGCGAAGGATGAGATTATTCTGATTAACCAGTCCGGTCGCGGAGACAAGGATATCTTCACCGTTGCTGATGCGCTTGATGACGCCCACTGGCGTGAATTTATTAAGGAGAAGGCGGCCCAGTATGAGTCTTAAGGCCTATATTGAAGAACGTAAAAAAATCCGTAAGCCGCTGGTGATGACCCATGTGGTGTGTGGTTACCCCTCGTTCGAAGACAACATGAAAGAGCTGGAAATCATGGCGGCCCATGGTGTGGATTTCGTTGAGCTGCAATTTCCCTTTTCCGAACCGTCGGCTGACGGCCCACTGTTCGTAAAAGCCAACCAGGAGTCTGTACAGCGTGGTACCACGGTGGCGCAGTGCTTTGAGTTTATGGCTGAAGTCAGTCAGCGCTTTGATTTCAAAGTGCTGATGATGGGTTATTACAATACCTGCTTCAAAATGGGTCACGAGAACTTTGTGAAGCGTTTAAAAGAAGCGGGTGCTTGCGGCTATATCCTGCCCGACCTGCCGATTGAAGAGGCTGGCGAGCTGCATGCCCTGTCAAAGGCAGCAGGACTTGCGCCGGTGATTCTGATGACGCCGACGAACTCGGACGAGCGTTTAGCCAAGTTGGGGGTTGCATCGGAAGGATTGGTTTATTGCGTCGCCCGTAAAGGCGTTACAGGCAGCAAGACGCAGATGAGCCAGGACGTCGTGACCTTTCTTGATCGTTGTCGTAAGGCTACCGATGTGGCATTGGGCGTCGGTTTTGGGGTCAGCAGCAAGGATGATATTGATTTTATCCGTGAGCATGGCGATATCGCTATTATCGGCACGGCGGCACTGAAGGCCTGGGAAGCGGGACGAGAGGAGGCGTTAAATGCCTTTTTTAACTCGCTGGGCTTGTAATCAATAATAAGAATGAATGTGTGAGAGAAAGCAATGAAACCAATGCACTGTAGCGGCTGTAATCAGGAGTTTCGTAATACCGAAGTCAGGGAACGGAAATTTAACTACTACGGTTATGACATGCGCTGCCCAAAATGCGGCGCCTGGCTGGCGCCCGATAGCCGCTCCGTCCTGCTTCGGGCTATTGGCTTCGTGTTGTGGGTGGCTGGACTGGCGATTGTTTATTTAATGTCTGAATCACAAAGCCAGAACAGTGGCCAGGTTATAACCGCGGGCTTTTTCTCCCTGGTTGGCATGGCGCTGTTTGCGGCCAGTTACAAGGCTTCAAAATTAACGGTGAAAAAAGGCTAATAGAGCCCTAACCGTCTTTTTCGTCGTTCGGCAGTGTAATGCCGAGTTGCTGCTCGGCGGCTTTTATTAATGTCTCATCCAGCGGAGGCGGCGAGAGATCCACGCCCTCAGCCAGCGCCTCGGCGATGATCTGCAGGGCTTTAATCCGCACATACCACTTGTGATTGGCCGGCAGTACATGCCAGGGGGCGGCTTCGGTAGAGGTCTTGCGGAACATCCTGTTGATTGCCTTGTGATAGGCCTGCCACTGCTGGCGGTTAACCAGGTCTTCCTCCGTCAGCTTCCAGCGTTTTACCGGGCTGCGCAGGCGCAGGCTAAAGCGTTTCAGCTGTTCGTCGGGGTCGATGTGTAAAAACAGTTTGATAATGCGCACCCCGTCATCCATCAAGAGCCGTTCAAATTCATTGATTTCCTGGTAGGCGCGCTGCCACTCATCCTTGCTGGCTAATTCGCGGACACGTTCGACCAGCACCCGTCCGTAGTAGGAGCGGTCGAAGATGGCGATCGATCCTGCCTTCGGCAGGCGCCGGAAAAAACGGTACAGGTAATGATGCTGCTTTTCATCCTGGCTGGGCGCCGCGATAGGGTGAACCCGAAAGCCGCGGGGGTCGAGTTTCTCGGTCAGGCGCCGAATGGTGCCTCCCTTGCCGGAGGCGTCCCAACCCTCGAAAACAACGATGGCTCGCCTGTTCTGGTGAAAGTAGGCCTGCTGGATGGCCAGCAGTTGCTTTTGTACGGCCTTGAGCTCAGCTTCATACTCGGCCTCGTCAAGGCTAAGGCTTAAATCCACCGATTCCAGCGTGGGCGGTGGTGACTCAGTGATAATGGCTGAAGGGCCTTTAGGCATGGCAAGCGGCTCACTGGCTAGCATTTCTTGCCCAGTATACAGGATTACCGATAGGTACTGGAGCGGGCTGGATGATATCGCCGGTGTTTGCCGGGCAGGGCTTTTGTCGTTTAAACGTTGCGCTTTATCCGGCCATGGCGCCGCGAGCGGTCATGGCCGGATAAAGCGGTTGCCGAGGCTGGCTAGCCGGATTTCTTGACGAACTTGGTGAGAATCACAATTTGCTGCCCGTTTACACGACCTTCGAGCTGTTCCGCGTTGTCGGGGACTAATGAAATATTGCGAACGGCGGTACCCCGTTTGGCGGTAAAATTGGCGCCTTTGACGTCCAGGTCCTTGATCAGTGTCACGGTATCGCCGGCTGTAAGCACCGCACCGTTACTGTCTTTATGAACGACCTTGTCCTCTTCGCTAAGGCCTTCGCCGGTGGCTTCGGCCCAGGCTCTGGTTTCCTCGTCCAGGTATAGCATATCCAGCAGATCCTGCGGCCAGCCTTCGTTGCGCAGCCGCATCAATAGACGCCAGGCCATCACCTGGATGGCCGCTACCGGGCTCCACATGCTGTCATTCAGACAGCGCCAGTGATGAGGGTCCATTTTGTCCGGATTTTCAACCTGCTCCTGGCAGGTTGCGCATAACAACAGGGATTGATCGGCGCTGCCGTTACTGTTGGGGGGCACCTCGTAAACGGACAGGTTTTCCTTGGCTGTGCAAAGTTCGCATTGGGATGCACTGCGTGCGTGCAGATCGGATTCGGTAGTCATAAATATCCCATAGGTGGCAATGGCAAAAGTTGGTTGGCTAGAGTAGGGGCGGTGGAGGTTTTTGTCCAGCCGCCAGCCTGTGAATTTGTGGCTTAAGGAACCTCTGATTAAGTCGCTGGTGAGCGGCGTTCGAGTCCAAAACACGTCCCGCCAGGTTAATTGGGTATTCATTTTTTTTAACAAAGATTAACGGGCTGTTGTTTTTCAGTGCTAGTGCCGTTCATGTTTGAG
The DNA here is from genome assembly GCA_041395865.1 of Pseudomonadales bacterium. GTDB lineage: Bacteria > Pseudomonadota > Gammaproteobacteria > Pseudomonadales > IMCC2047 > IMCC2047. The sequence goes on along the minus strand of JAWKZQ010000002.1, from coordinate 178,259 downwards.
GACTACTGTTTGCAGAGTCCTTTTTTAGGAAAGGCATAATAATTAGAGGAGGAAAAACATGTTAAAAACAAAACTCGCTGCAGCCATATTGCCCGTTGCTTTGACTGCAGGTCTCAGTGGTACTGCGATGGCTGACGATTATTTGAATTCAGCACAAATACGTGACCTGGTCACGGGTAATTCACTGCACGGTGATTACGATGGCAGTAAATTCAAACAAAATTTCCACGCCGACGGCACAGTTGTCGTCTTTATTGCTGGCGACCAGGTTTATACCGTGAACTGGATTGCCAATGAGCGCGATGAATATTGTGAGTACTGGGGTGAGGACTGGGGCTGGTCCTGCTTCAAGTTCAAGCCGTTGGTTGATGGTAAATTGACTGCCGTGAAGGTAGGGGAAGAGAAGTCCGTTTATACCTGGAACCTTGAACAGGGCTTCATCGATATCAATCCTTAACAGGATAACGCTCTCCATTTCGTTCTGTCTCCAGCCGGTGTCCTGCCTCTCCCTTCGGGGCTCCGGCTCTTTTAGCCAGGCCAGTGACGGCCTTGTTACAAGTCGTGGCTGTCCTCCTTCGGGACTCAATCCTTGACGGTTCTGACACCGCTTATCCGGCACAAATCGCTACAGCCGCCTGCGTAGCGGCGACATCAGCCGGCCAGGTACAGTTCCAGTTTGGCGTTGACGGTCCCGTTTCCTTTATCGCGATCAATGCTGATTTGCTGCACTTCAATGCCGAATTCATCCTGAAGCTGTACCAGCCACAGCAGCATATCGTTGAAGGGCACGGTATCCAGCCAGACCCTTAACCCGCCGTCTCCAAAGGGTTCGAAGCGCTTGAAGCCAATTCCCTTTGCCTGCGCCTGCTGTGACGCCAGACTCAGGATGGATTGTCCGGGTGCCAATTTGGGTTTATCGGTTGTTTGAACGGTCAGGGTTCTGGCTGCTGCGGCGTTTGATTTCATCCAGGCCAGGATTTCTGCGCGTTGCTGGTACTGCTCGGCGGCGTTGTTTGCGAAACGGTGTGCCGGTAATAGCATCAGGTAGATCACGATCAATCCCGCTAAAAAGACGGAGAGAAGGGTGATTGCCAAGCGATCTTTTGGCGCCAGTGCCAGAAATTGCTGTTTCAGGTCCGTTAGCTTGAAGCTGTTCATAAAGATTCCTCTCGGCCTCGGTTACAGGCTCAGCCTGATGCGACCCTTGATCCATTGCTGGTCTTCGTTTGCGGAAAGAATATCGGTGTTGATATTCCGCGTCGTCAGGAACTGCTTGAAACGTTCCAGCTGTTGTATATCGCGGACCTGCAGGTCAACCAGCAGGGTTTGGGTTTTATCGTTATAACGCAACTGTTGTATCTGGGAATCCCTGGCATTGCCAAGGTTTTTGAGTGCACCGGCGACCTGCCCGAAGAGCTGCATGAAATCCGATTGGCCGGACGCAGCAGTGGTTTGGCTCAGGTGATTTTGCATTTGCACGCGGGGATTCACGATACGTTTATCCTGCGGAAAGAGCTCGCGATAAAGTTGGGTAATATCATCGTTTACCTGACGGGTTTGCTGGTTCAGGTACAGCCCCGTTCCTAAATCAAACACCAGTTTTAAACCAACACACAGGGCAACGGCGGCTGCTAGGGCACGCCAGTTCGGTTTGCTTTTCAGTTGGCGCCGGGATTCGCTGCGGTAACCGCCCGTCAGCAGATTGACCAGCGGACCCGATGCGGTCTGCAGCAGCGGTAGCAGCTGTTGGCAAGTATTGTCGAAATGATTGGTGACGGTCTGGTGTCTGATGTCGATACCTTCCACTTCGAATTGGGCTGCCAGGGCCCCGGCGCTGGCTTTACCTTCTTCACTCAGCGTTTCGGGAATCGTTAGCAGGCCCGAAGCGGGTCGATGGGCTTCGCCAAGTTCGGCAATCAGGCGATCAGCGACAAAGGCTGCATCATTGAGTTCGGCGCGAACAAAGGGCTGGTGTCGGCAGAAAAAGTCGATGCCCGTGTCTTCCACCCGTATTTCCAGCTCGCTTGCCAGGCCCAGCGCAGCGCTGTCCGGCAGTAACCAGTCGGGTTTAATCTGATCGCTTTCCAGCCAGGCCAACCAGGCTTTCAAGGTGCTATGGCTAACGGCCAGCACCTGCACCTGGCCGTGGTCGATGGGACCGGTGCACAGATGCATGTTTTCGATCGGTGAGGCTATTTCCTCTTCCAGCAAAAAGGGCAGGGTGCGTTGCAGGTGGCGTTTCTGGCCGGCGGGAATCCGCAGGCTGGTCTGCAGGATTTGGCAGGCCGGTGCCAGCACGATAACCATAGGCTCTTCATGGCCTATTGCCGCTTGAACGGCGCTGAGGGGTGCCGCTTCGCCGCCCGCCTGTTTTTCACGCTGGCTGTTATAGAGTGCCCAATCAACCCGGGTTGATTCAGCAGGCCTGGAAACGGTGGGTAACTTCAGGAACAGGATGGGTGTCACAGGTTTCTCACTTGGCTTGTTACTCGGGACCCGCTTTCTTCTTCCGGCCAGAGAAAGTGACTGCTGCGGTCTCTGGACACCAGCTTGATCTCACCGCTGGCCGGGTTTCTGTAAAAAATACTGTGCAGGTGAACGGTTTTGTCTGCAAAGTCTGATACCACATAGGCTGAAAAATAGTCGCTGTGTATATCGGCTGCGGCACTGTTAACGGCGATGCCAGCCAGCTGGTCATGGGCGAGAAATTCATCCATGCTTTGAAAACCACCGTTCTGCTGTGAGGCTACCAGATTGGCGCTATTAAGCGGAGTGAGTTTCTCGGCAAGGGTTGATAATACCGTAGCCGAAGCGGTGTTGACGTTGATTCTGGTCGCTGTCGGCAGGGCGATCACGAAGGGGGCGAGCTGGTCGATATCCTTTTGTGTCCAGCCCTGCAGCAGCGCCAGTTCGGAAAGGTGTGCCAACGGCCGGTTGGCGGCTCGGTAGGGCGTCTCGGAAGCCAGGTAGCCAGTGTCTTCGCTGTTAATGGTTTTAGGCGTGCTGTCTTTATCAAGCCAGTCAACCAGCGTGTCCAAAAGCTGCGGATCAAGCGCGAGGGTGTTGAACAGTTTGAGAAACTGAATGTATGCCGGTTCGTTAAGCAGACCTTCCCTGGTGACCAGGTTGTTGATGTTCAGCCGCGACTGCAAATCAACCAGCTGGATTTTGAGTTGCCCCTGATCGAATTTGTAGAGCGGTTTTAAGGTCGCCCATTTCTCTCCCAGATGGTCGTATTCGCTGTTTTCCAGATCCTCGTGAAGAACCTGGCGCACCAGCGCTTCGCCTCCGAGGGCGTATTGGTAGGCCTGGGCTCTGGTTTGTTGATTGTCCGTTCGCTGAATATGGAAAGAAACGCGCGAAGCCACTTCACTGGCGATCACGGTTGCAATCGCCATGACCAGTAAGACGCTGATTAGGGCAACTCCCTGCTGATGACGCAGTGTTGGCATCAGGGACCCTCCAAATCGTGGAATTCGGAGGGATCGAAATCGTGCTCATCGCGACCGCTGTATTCTTCGTCAGGGTTGTCCTGAGCTGTCGGCGTCTCTTGCTGGTCATTGTCCTTGCCAGCGCCGGATGCCTGCCTATTGAGTGCGATACTTTGCCAATCGCTTACCTCGCTGAGCTGGTAAAGGCGCTGGATATGGCCGATGCCAGGGCTGTTGAGCTCCAGCATCAGGGCACGCGGCATGCCCTTCGTCAGGGAGCCGGAAGCGGTTCTGGCTGGCCACTCACTCTTCCATTCGCCGTTATCATTCAGGAAACGGATTTGCAGGTCATCAATATCCTTCAGCAATACCTGGGTGCGCGGTTCGCTGTCCTGGGCCCGGTCCAGTACCGTCCAGTAATGGCGCAAAAGGTGAGGGCCGGTGGCCTCCTCACCGTCGCTGGTCGAACCGAGTTCATAGGCGACGCGCTGCAACTGGCTACGCGGTAACTGCAGTGGATTACGCCACCCCTGGCGGGTGAACTCGAGCGCATACTGGCTGCTGGGCGCGATGGGTGAAGCGAGCTCATCGGCATAATTGTCGCGGATGGGACGATCAATCAGTTGCTCGATATCCAGGTCGATGACATGCATGGCACGTTCAAGGGCGCGCAGGCGGGTGTCGTGCCGTTCGATCTGGGTTTGCGACAGGATCGTGATATCCAATACCCGATAGGACGCCAGGCCGATCACCGTAAAAATACTCAGGGCAATCAAGACCTCCAGCAGCGTAAAACCCTTGTTTTTATAGGCTGAGTTCTGCATCAGTATCTGCCTATGTAGCCTCTCAGCAGCGACACCACCTTTGCGTCCGGCGGCCGTGTTACCCTTACCTCGACCCGGCGCAGGTTCTGTTCGCCCGTATCGGTCACGTCGGTCTCGACCAGCCAGTCGCGGTTAAACTGGGTGACGGTATTGTTATCCTTGCCAAGCGGAGGCCATTCCGGCTTGAGACGCAATTCTGTCAGGGTATTTTCGGCAATCCACAGTGCGTAGCTCTTTTCCTCCAGGTACTGTGACTGGCTGATTCCCTGGTTGCTCTGGCTGAGCAGGGCAATCGCACTAATGGCAAACACGGCCAGTGCTATCATGACTTCCAGCAGCGTAAATCCGGGACTATGCTTCCTGTGCCGGCGCATCTTAACGTTCTCCCAGGCTGCTCAGCTGAATTTCCGACAGGCCGTCACTGCTGAGGCTAAAGGCGGTATGGGGCTGCCTGTCTGAACTGAAAGCGAGCGTGAAAGGCGTGATTTCGCCACTGGACAAGATCAGCAGGGCAGGGGCCAGGTCATTATCGGAGGGCGTTTCCTTTTCAGAATCCTGTTTTGTCAGCAGTTTGGCCAGGTCAACCGTTGAGCCTTCGGTTTCCAGGCTCAGTATGATGCTGTCCGGTAACTCATAGCGGGAAAAGGCGTTTTGCGGGCTGGGCAGCCATTGGCGCTTTTTTTCGTCGAACAGGGCGACCTGATACCCGCTATCGTCCAGAATCAGGCCGTACTCGCGGCCCTCTAGCATGGCTTCGTCACTTGCCAGCTGTAGCACGGCCAATGCACGTTGCGCCTCCTGTTTGAGCTGGCGTTGCGGATCGTTGCCAATTGCCAGAACGGCCATGCCGGCCAGGAAGCCGACGATCACGACGACAACCAGAATTTCGACCAGCGTAAACCCGCGCGCGCATTTCATGGGGGCAGGCTATTGATCCAGTTCCCAGGAGGTAATGTCGGCATCGACGCCTTCACCGCCCTCACGGCCGTCGGCGCCAAGAGAATAGAGATCAAACTTGCCGTGTGCGCCGGGGCTGAGGTACTGATACTCGTTCCCCCAGCCGTCCTTGGGCAATTTTGAGAGATAGCCGTCCGGGTTCCAGTTTTTGGCTTCGGGCTCACCGGAGGGCTTGTTAACCAAGGCCTGTAAACCCTGGTCGGTACTGGGGTAGTTATAGTTATCCAGTCGATACAGGTTCAAGGCATTGCTAATGGCTTTCAGGTCGGATTTGGCCGCGCTGATACGGGCTTCATCCGGACGCCCCATAATATTGGGGACCACCAGCGCCGCAAGAATGCCGAGAATAACAATGACGACCATAATCTCAATCAGGGTAAAGCCACCTTGATTTTGCTGTCTGGGAATTGCGGTTTTTTTCATAATTTGCCTTATTAAGTGACAAGTTGGTTCAGGTTGAGGATCGGCAGCAGGATTGCCAAGACAATTAATAACACGGTCAGCCCCATGGCCAAAAGCATCAGGGGTTCGAAAAGGCCCAGCAGGATGCCGATAAAATTCTGGACTTCACGCTCCTGGCTGGCGGCGACCCGTTCCAGCATTTGATCCAGTTCGCCACTGGCTTCGCCGCTGGCAATCATATGTACCATCATCGGCGGGAAGTAGCCGGATTGCTGTAAGGCCCTGTGCAGGGAGCTGCCCTCGGTCACTTTGCGGGTGGCATCTTCCACCAGCTGTTTGAGCCAGAGGTTGGACAACACCTGCCCGGAAATGCGCATCGCCTCGACCAGGGGCACACCACTGGTGGTAAGAATGCTCAGGGTGCTGGCGAAACGCGCTGTGTTCAGGGTAATGCTGAGACGCCCGACCAACGGCAGTTTTAGCAGCCGCCGGTGCCAGGCGAGGCGAATGGCGGGTTGTTTGAGCAGATAGCGCAGACCGAACCCTGCGGCAATCAGGGCAATCAGCAGGTAGAGGCCATAACCGGCAATAAAATCGCTGACGGCTATCAGTGCGACGGTCAGAGTAGGCAGTTGCTGGCCGGTGTCGATAAAAACCTCGACGACATCGGGCACGATGTAAACCATCAGTCCGGTAACAATCAGCAGGCTCAGTACCAGCAGAATAACCGGATAGAGCAGGGCCATCATGATCTTCTGGCGCGATTCGTGACTGGCTTCGGTATAGTCGGCGAGGCGGTTGAGAATCTGGTCCAGAAAGCCGGATTTTTCGCCGGCAGCGACCGTTGCCCGGTAAATTGCCGGGAAGGCACGCGGAAACTCGGACAGCGCATTGGCCAGCGTATGGCCTTCCATGACCTTGGCGCGTACCGCCAGCAGCATGCTGCGAACCTTGGGTTTGGTGGTCTGCTGGGCGGCGGCTGACAGGGCTTCCTCCAGGGGCAGGGCGGCCTGCACCAGAGTGGCAAGCTGGCGGGTGAGCAGGGCCAGGTCAGCGATGCTGATGTGGGGCGACAGCAGGCTTTTAAGGGATCCTTCGCGACGCTGCTTTTGGCTGCTTTCGTCGACGGAGAGCGGCGTCAGGCCGCGGTCGCGCAGTAATTGCCGCATTTGCCGGGCGCTGTCGGCTTCCAGCGAACCTTTTTGTTTGCGACCCTGTGAGTCCAGGGCAACATAGTCGAAAGCTGCCATTCAGGAACGTTCCCGTTGGTTATCCTTCCTGCGTGACACGCAGTAATTCTTCCAGGCTGGTTAAGCCCGCCAGTACCCGGCTGCGACCGTCGGCGCGAATACTGGGGCTGAACCGGCGGGCGTATTCGATCAACTCGCCCTCGGACGCGCGGTTGTGTATCAGGGTGCGCAGGGTATCGTCGATCACGATGACTTCAAAAATACCGGCGCGGCCCTGGTAGCCGGATTGATTGCACTCGTCGCAGCCTTTGGCGCGATAGAGGGTGACTTCATCATTAGTCTTCAGGTGCAGTTTTTCGCGTTCCGCGGGGTCGGGCTGGTGGGGTTCCTTGCAGTGCGGACACAGCACCCGTACCAGGCGTTGCGCCACCACGCCGATCAGGCTGGAAGAGAGCAAAAAGGGTTCCACGCCCATATCATGCAGACGGGTCACGGCGCCGATTGCATTGTTGGTGTGCAGGGTGGATAACACCAGGTGTCCGGTCAAACTCGCCTGAACCGCAATTTCGGCGGTTTCCAGGTCGCGAATCTCGCCAATCATGACTACATCCGGATCCTGCCGCAAAATGGCGCGCAGACCGCGGGCAAAGGTCATGTCGGCCTTGGTGTTGACCTGGGTCTGGCCGATGCCCTCCAGGTTGTATTCGATGGGGTCTTCAACGGTCAGGATATTGCGGCTTTTATCGTTGAGGCGCGTCAATCCGGCATACAGGCTGGTGGTTTTACCCGAACCGGTGGGGCCGGTAACCAGGATAATGCCGTGTGGCTGCTGAAGCAGCTGGATGAAGGCCTGCTGGTCTCGTTCGCCCATGCCCAGTGCCGTTAAATCGAGTCGCCCGGCCTGTTTGTCGAGCAGCCGCAGCACCACGCGCTCACCGTTGCTGGAGGGGATGGTGGAAACGCGGATGTCCACTTCGCGGCCCGCAACACGCAGTGAAATACGACCATCCTGGGGAATGCGTTTTTCGGCAATATCGAGTTTGGCCATGACTTTGATGCGTGACACCAATAGCGGTGCCAGCGCTCGTTTGGGTTGCACAACTTCGCGTAAAACGCCGTCGACGCGAAAACGCACCACCAGGCGTTTTTCGAAGGTTTCGATATGGATATCGGAGGCGTTGGCCTTGATGGCTTCCGTTAAAAGCGCGTTGATCAGGCGAATGATGGGGGCATCTTCCTCCTGCTCCAGCAGGTCTTCGGTTTCCGGGACGGAGTCGGCCAGGCTGGCCAGGTCCATGTCGTCGCCGAGCCCTTCAACCATCTGCATTGCCTGATCAGAGTTGCTTTCGTAGGCGAGGGAAAGATTTTCCTGGAAACGCGTTTGGTCGACGGTTTCGAAGCGTAACGGTCGATCGAGGAAACGCCTGAGCTCAGCAAGAATAACGGGTTTTACGTTTTCAAGGCACAGAATACGATCGCCGCTGGCAGCTCCCGGATCAACAAGCACGCCGTGTCGCTTGGCATAATTGAAGGGCAGTTGAGGCTTGTCGAAGCCCTCAGCCGCTGCATCGGGTGATTGCCCGGATGTTGATGGGTGAAGCTGCGGCGAACTCATTACTGCTGACCTTCTGCGGCCTTGGCTGGTAGCGTTTCAGCAAAGTCCAGCTCGGGCAGCAGGGGGGGCTCCTCAGGGATGAAGATATGATCTCGCCCCTTGTTGTACTGTTGCTGTTTGCTGCGTAAATCGTTGTAGCGCTGGCTGGTGGCCGAGTTGCTTTGCCCCACGTCAGCCAGGATGACCGGATGGATAAAAACCATCAGGTTGTTTTTCTCAACTTTGGTGCTGGTGCTGCGGAACAGGCGTCCCACGACCGGGATGCGGCCCAGTATCGGTACGCGCGATTCAACCTGGGTGGCCTGGTCTTCGATCAGGCCGCCAAGTACCAGGACCTGATCGTTTTCAAGCAAAACGCGGGTTTTGATTTCGCGTTTGTTGGTGATCAGGTCTTCGGCAACGGTGGACGTTGAAATATCCTCCACCTTTTGCTCGATATCCAGGGTCATGGAATCATTTTCGTTAATGCGGGGTTTGACCTTAAGGGTAATGCCAATGTCCTGCCGTTCGATGGTCTGGAATGCATCCGTGGTGAAATCTTCCCCAACCGTCTGCCCTGTCACGAAGGGCACGTTGGAGCCTACCAGGATTTCAGCTTCTTCGTTGTCCAGGGTCACAATGGTCGGTGTTGACAGAATGTTTGCCGAGGAATTGGTTTCCAGTGCCCGGATCAGGCCGCGCAGGGAGTCGTTGCTGAAATAACCCAGCGTCAAGCCGCTGCCAAGAGCCGGTGGAGCGGGATTGTTGGCGCCCCCTACCGCTGACGGGAAGGCATCAAAACCGCCAAAGATACCGTCCTGGGGCACGGTCGAGGTCCAGCGAATGCCCAGGTCGTCCGCGACGTCATCGTTGACTTCCACGATAACGGCTTCTACCAGCACCTGTTTGCGACGGATATCCAGTTTTTGAATGACACCCTTTATGGTGTTGAGTAATGCCGGCGGGGCCGTGATGATGAGCGCATTATTGGCTTCGCTGGCCTGGATGCTCACCTCGGTATTATCAAAGGGCTGGTCCTTGTCGCCCTTTTGCAGGCTGCCGCTGACGCTCTGCAGAATCGGCACCAGGTCGACTGCATTGGCATAGTAAACGTAAACGACCTGGGTGTTGCCCTCGCCGGACAGGGGTTTATCCAGTTGCTGAATGAGACGTTTGATCTGCTGGCGGCTGATGGGGTCGCCGGTAATTAGTATGCTGTTGGAACGCTCGTCTGCCACAAAGGTGAGGGGGTTGGCTTCTGCATTGCTCTGGCCCTGGCCAATCAGCTTGCCGAGTACGCCGCTGATATCGCCGGCATTGGCAAACTCCAGGGGAATGACTTCGATATCGATGGTGCCTACCCGATCGATGTCTTCGACGATTTTGACGATCTTGTTAATGTTCTGGGCACGGTCAGCAACAATCAGCGAGTTGCTTTGCACATAGGCGCCCAGGTGGGCTACCTGTGGCAACAGCGGGCGGAGCAGGGAAACCAGCGGTGCTGCGGAGACGTTTTTTACTTTAATCAGGCGTACGACAATTTCCTCATCCAGTGAGTCGGGGCCTGCATAGGCAGGGCTGGATTGCTTGGCAATGGCGTCGGGCAGGATTTTGATCGACTGGTCGGTTTCAACGACGGCGAAGCCATGCACCTGCAGCACCGACATAAAAACGTCGTAGGCTTCCTTTTCGTTGATAGGCGCGCCCGCCAGTACGGAGACTTTGCCCTTAACGTTGGGGTGCACGATGATGGTTTTATCAATATGCCGGGACGCCCACTGTATGAGATCCTGGATATCGGCGTTTTCCAGCGACAGGGTGACCTCCTTCGCTGAGGCGACAGGCATGATCATCAGGCAAAACAGGGATGCGCAGAAAAAACGGGCGATAGCGGGTTTAAGCTGCTTGGAACTTAATCGTGGAAAATGCCTGGCCATAGTTCTGGTTACCATTCAGTTTATTGATTATTTTGTTGGCGTAACTGCTCTCGGATTTCATAGAGAGACTTGGGCGAAGCCGTGTTTGGCACACTGTCCGATACGGCGGGCGCAGGTGCATTTGTTCTCGCCTCGGGAGGGGCCGCCGGAGGTTGAGACGGGGCGGCAGGTTGAAAACCGGTTTCCTGCTTGCTGCGCTCCATTTCTGCCTGGCTGCGGGAAAAAAGCAGTTTTTCAAGCTGTACGCCCCGCTTGATGACGACATAGTCGGGGTGTACTTCTTCGAGAACGGCATTGCCAGGCAACTCATCCCCAACGATAAAGAGCTCTGCGCCTGCGTTGCGGTCCTTGGCAACCAGGGCACTGGCTAACTCCGGGTCGCTATTGGTGAAAGCCCCCTTAAGAATCAGTTTCAGTTTGGTTTCGGGTATATCCTGGTGGCTTGGTTGCGGCTGTTTGGCGGGCGCGGCTGCACCGAAAAGGTTCATGGCCATCATTTCCCGATAGCTCAGGCCGTTCTCGTTGGATTGGCTTGGCATTTCTTTTGATGCCAGGGGCTGTTCGGGCAGCGGGGCTTTAAGCGTCAGGTAAGCATCGGCAAGGCAGGCGATGAGAACAACGACAATAATTGCCAGCAACAGGGGACGGCTGGTGAGTTGGCTTGCCAGTTTGTCGGAAATTATTGTGTCCACGCCTTGCCTTAAGTTCGGGTTATTATTCTGGTTTTACGGGCGCTATTTTGGTTTAGCTTGATTTAAGCTTCTGATAGCTAAGAATAACGCCGGTTTTCTTTTCGCGTCCAAGGAAATTTATATTAAAACCGGGGGTGGCCGGACGATTCTAGTCTTCCAGCAGCGTTTATTCCGCATGGCGCGTTCGGGATATTGTTGTTGCTGGATACTTGGCTCGCCCCTTTATGGTTGCTGTACCCTAAAGGTAGCATGGAAGGATGGGGGAGCAAATTCCTGGCTCAGGTCGATACTGTTAATGTTGCTTTGATCCAGTAAAACAACCTGCGGGCCAACATGCTTATGGTAGGGTTTGTTTTCCAGGATACGCACGGCCTGGTCGATGGATAAACGCCCCTGTAAGACAGGGGAGTCTGTGACGCTGGCAAGGATACGGCCACGGCGGATGCCACGAAATACCCCAGGCGTCAGGTAAGTGGAAAGCACTTGGACGCGGTCATTGAGCCCCTTTTCCCTCAGCACGCTGATGGCGGCTTCGGCCATCAGTGCGTTGCCCACAATGTAATCGACCTGCGGGTATTCTTCGATGGTTTCCTGTACCAGGGTTCGCTGGATTTCCTTGCCGGTATCGCCCCATTTGGTAACGATGATTTCAACGGCGCTGTCTTCGATGCCTTTTTTAAAGCCTACGGCGCTGAAGTAAACCCAGCCGGAGTTCTGCGGACCGGGTAACCAGGCGATCCGGATTTTCCGGGAGCCCTTGGGGTGCCGGTCAGCCAGATAGCGGCCGAGCATATAACCCATTTGCTCCCAGGAAACGCCCGATTTTGCAATGATGCCAGGATCAGCAATATCGTTGACGGTTGCCAGTACGGGCATTTTATTGGCGATGGGGCGTACGGTATCTGTCAGCCCTTCGAAGGAGACGGTACCTACGATCAGCGCATGATGATTCTGGTTGGCGCACTCGACGATTTGTTCAATCTGCCGGTCCAGGTTTGGGTAGCCCCCGGCATCGACAACCTGGATCTCTATGCCCAGCCGTTTGGCTTCCTCAACCATGCCGTAGTTGACATTGAGCCAGTATGAGTCTTTCAGGTGAGGGTAGGCGATGCAAAGGCGCCAGGGTTGGGTTGCCGGTTTTACAGGTTGGTAGGCAAAGGCGTGGCTGGGGCTTTGGTAGTTAAAGGGCTCCTGCCAGGTTACCGCTGGCCACGAATCGGCAGCGCGGCAAATGGATAAGCCAAACAAAAGGATAAAGGGTAGGGCTCTAATCATTCTCACGTTAATTCGGATGACTCATTCAGATTCTCTAAGATACAGCCACAATATGAATATGTTATGAACAGAACCGGCTTTGATGGCTTAATTTCCCGCTTCATAGCGGTTCAGCCTTGATTGGCGGTCTGCTTTGCGCGATAAGAAGTAAAGCGTTTTCCTGAGACCTGTACTAAAGGCGCAGATCGGCATGAAGTTTGGCATTGGTAATAAGTTATTCCTGGGTTTTGGCACCCTGATTGTGCTTTCCATGATCACATCCATCGTCCTGTGGGACCGTTTTCAGGATATTGCCAATACCCAAACGCTGGTGAACGAGCGGGCTATTCCGGCCATGAACGAAGCTCAGCACCTCGCAGAACTCAGTGCCGGTATTATCGCCAGTGCCCCGGAATTGATTAAGGTTAGCAATGAGCAGGAGCGCAGTAAAACCTTTCTCAACATTAAAACCCGTATTCGCCAGGTTGACGATCTGTTGTCGAATTTTGACCGGCATGGTTTCAGCCCCGAACAGGTCGGGAAACTCAAGGCCACCATCGGGCAGGTGATCGAAAACGTAACCCAGCTGGATAACTTGGTACGGATCCGGCTCCGCTATGAAACGCAAAACCGAGCGCTCACACGGGGCGCCATTAATGCGGTAAAACAACTTTCCCTGATTGCCGAGTCCCTGGTGGCCAACACGGCGGCTTCCACCACAGCCGTACTTGTGACCGTTTACGACTTGATTGAATCGTTAACGGACCAGGAAAAAGTCTATGAGGTACTGGATCGGCTCATTGAGGTGGAGTTCGATGGGTTGGAGCGTATGTTTGAGCTGCGATTAAGGTCCTCCATCTTGATGGACCAGATTCAACAGTTCAGTACGGAGCTGGATCCCGAGGCCCTGGTGCGTATTGATGAGGATATCCAGGCTTCACTGGCCATCCTGGGTCGTAGGATTGAGGATATCAATGACCCCGGCCGCTTTGAACAGGCCAATGACCTCAAGGCCCAGCTGATCCTGGCAACCCAGCCCAACAGCCGAACCTCTTTTTTCAGCATCCGCCAGACCATTATCGGCGCATTGGCGAAAAGCGACAGCCTGAGCAGCGATAACCATGCACAGCTGGAGGTGTTGAATGATATTACTGCCGACCTCGTCCTGAGAAGCCAGCAGGTTATTGACCAGGCAACGGAGCAGGCGGACGTTTCCGTCTACCGGGCGAGGCTGGCATTGGTGCTGTTCGGCATTTTAACGCCGGTTATTTTGCTGGCCGTTTTTTCCATTTATGTGCGCGGCATTATCAAGCGGATTACCACGCTCGAGGCGGATACCCATGCCCTGGCTGGCGGCGATTATTCCATTGATATCGATACCGGTGGCGCCGACGAACTGTCTGAAATGGCCAATGCCGTCCAGGTCTTCAAGGAAAATGCCATCGAGAAGGTTCGCCTGGAGGAGGATTTAAAACGACACAAACAGGGTTTGGAAGAAACCGTCAGAGAACGAACCCTGCAGTTGGAGAAAATGAACCAGGATTTGACGGAAGTGGCTGCCAAACACGAGGTGGCCCGTAAGCAGGCCGAGCAGGCCAGCCGTGCCAAGACGACCTTCCTGGCAATGATGAGCCACGAAATCCGTACACCGATGAACGGTATTCTTGGCACGCTGCGCCTGCTCAATAAAACCGATCTTTCGGAAAAACAGCGTTATTTCACCGAGGTGATTAATTCAGCAACCCGTTCCCTGTTGGACATTCTCAATGACGTGCTGGATTTTTCCTCCATCGAAACAGGAAAAATCGACGTGGTGCGCCGGCCTTTCAATTTACGGGACCTGATCGATGAAATCATTACGCTGTCAATGCCGGCGGCCCAGGAGAAGGGGGTTGAACTGGTTGTTTCGATAGATATTGAGCCGCAACGTTATTTTCTCGGCGATGCGGGCAAACTGCGCCAGGTGTTGCTGAACCTGGTGACTAACGCGATCAAATTTACGGAACAGGGCCATATTAAGCTCAGGGTGACAGAACTGGATCGGTTGGCAAATGGCGCTAACCTGAAGTTTGAAATCATGGATACCGGGATCGGCATTGCCGAAGATATGGTGGAAACCATTTTTGAGCCCTTCACACAGGTCGATCCTTCGCTGTCGAAAAAGGAGGGGGGGATCGGTCTTGGCCTGGCCATCTGCCAACGACTGGTGGTGGCAATGCAGGGGCGGATTGGTGCCTCGCGAATGCCCGAGGGTGGAACCTGCATGACGGTTGAATTGTGCCTGGAGGATGCCAGTGGTGAAGGGAAACCGCTGGACAAGGCCTTTGCAGCGTCCGCCGGAAGCTACCTGGATCACCAGCTCAATGTTTTACTGGTTGAGGATGATGAGATTAACCGCATGGTCAGCCAGTCCTTTCTTGAGGAGTTTGGTCACCGGGTCACCTCGGTCGTGGATGCGGAGTCGGCGTTGCAACAGCTGAAACACAGTCATTTCGATATCATGCTGACCGATATCAGTTTGCCGGGCATGGATGGCCTGGCATTAACCAAGGCCATTCGCGAGTTGCCGGATGCCGAACAAGCGCAGTTGCCGATTGTGGCCATTTCCGCGCATGTGCTTAAACAGGAGGTGGATTATTATCAGCGTTCCGGCATCACGGCTTTCCTTGGCAAACCCTATGAACCCGAGAAACTGAATGAGGTATTACAGCGCAGTTTCAGTTATCAGCGGGCCGACCAGCCGGAACTCTACCAGGTGCCGCCTATCGATCAGGTGGATTGCCAGGAGATTTTGCTGCGTGATGCCCAGGTGATTGGCTTTGATGTGGTCGAAGAGATGGTACAGCTGTTTTTCAGAAGCAGTCGGGACACGCTGGCGCAGATAGGTTACCTGATTGAGCAGGCGGACTGGGGTGAACTGACCAAGCAGGCGCACAAATTGAAAAGCGCTGCCAGCAGTATTGGCTTAAACGACCTGCGACAGCTTGCCCATGACCTGGAACAGGCTGCGCAACAGGAGAGTGCTGCGACAGGGGCATTATGGGAGAAACTAAAATCCGTGTATACCGAGTCGTGCCGGACCCTGGAGGATGCCTGGCAGCGAATTCAGCAGCAGCAATCGGCTAACCGGCGATAGGCTCAGTCACCCGGTTCGGGGCGGTGATCACTGACGTCGCAGGCCAGTACGTACCCTTCGCCATAAACGGTTAGCAGTAATTCCGGCGATTTGGGATCGGGTTCGATTTTTTCGCGCAGGCGCTTTATCAGGACATCAATGGTGCGGTTATCGGGCTGCCAGCTGCGGTGGGTGACCAGCGCCATAAGGCGATCCCGCGACATAACGGTTTTAGGGTGTTTGACGAGTGCGCAAAGCAGTTCAAATTCGCCGCGTGTCAGGTGTACCTTGTCGCCGGAACCTGAAACCAGTTTTCGCTGGGTGATGTTGATCTCCCAGTCGGCAAAAAAGAGGCTGCTGCTTTCTGTCACGCTGTTTGCCTGGATGCTCAGGCGCCGCAGCACGCTTTTTACGCGGGCCAGCAGTTCGCGTTCGTTGAAGGGTTTGGTGACGTAGTCATCGGCGCCGACTTCCAGTCCCAGGATACGGTCAACGTCGGTATTGCGACCGGTGACCAGGATAATGCCGAGCTCGTAGGTTTTACGCAGCTCCATGGTAAGGTCAAGCCCATCGGCGTCCGGCAGGCTGATATCCAGCAGCAGCAGGTCGATGTGGTGACGTGCGAGCATGCGCTGCATGTCTTTACCGCTTCCCGCGACGCTGACTTCATAGCCGGCGGCCTTGAAATAGCCCGCGAGCTTGGTGCGGGTAACGGGTTCATCCTCAACAATGAGCAGGTGGTAGATACGTTCTGGCATGTTGATAAGGGATTCCTTGGTTCAGGTGGGCCGCATTTTGTCGGCTAGGTCTGTACCTGTAAAGTCGTGAATCGTGGCTGTTAATGTTTTTTAACAATTGATCACGCCCTGTTTATTTTTATCCATGGCCGTGTTCACGATCTATCCCTAATCTGGCCTCATCCCCAAAGATTTTAGTTAACGGATTGTCCTTAACTGAATTTTTACCTGCATTTCCGTTGTAATCAACTTTTTAAACGGGCGGGTATGAGGATCGGGTGCGGATTTAGCGCTATTAATTTCGCCCTGCTAATTGACCCAAATGCAATTTGGGCTTCATAACAAGTGTGCGAGGAAATCCCTATGATCAAGAAGCTTGCTCTTACGACCGGGCTTGCTGTATGTGCCGCTGCTTCATCGTCCGTTTTTGCGGGTGGTGATTGTGGTGACGTCCACAGCCTGACCCAGGATCTCAATAGTCTCCATCCGTTTTATTACAACGGTGGCGATGAAACCAAAACCACTGACTCCGGTATCCCTCACCTGCCAGCCTATTACGGGCAGATGCAGACCAATAATACCTACCGCTTCTTCAACGTGAATGAAATGGTCGCCACCATGGTTGGCGAAGGTAAGCACGGCCTGTGGCGTTATCAGGATAACGGTACGGTTCGCGAATACATTGAGCAGGGCGCAGGCGGGATTCACCCCTCTGCCGATATCCTGGACCCGGATGCTGCAACATTGGCCCTGTTGCAAAGTGACTATTCCCACCTGACGTCGCACCCGAATTTTGGGGGCTATGTCGCCGATGGCAACCAGGTTAACGATAATGGCACACCTGGCGATTCTTCGGACGATTTCCTGAACTATGTTGATCTGCCCGTCAGTCACGCCAAATACGACGCCAAGCCCGACGGCGGTTACGATAACCATGTGCCCATTGACCTGCCTGGCTGGTATTGCACCATGTCCGGCCCGGAATATGAAAATGCGCGTGAGTCTGTTCGTTTTGCCTTTGCGCAGCCTGGAGCCAATGTTGTCGGTCCATTGGGCGCTCGTGCCGGTCTTGATGTTAAGGAAAACTACCTTAATGTGCTGCGTCTCGATCATTTTCCTGATGCGCGTAGCTGGGTGAATGTATCCGGAGACCGTGACCAGATTGGTTGGGAAAGGGTTGATACCAATCGAACCCTTGCCGAGTACTATTTGGTCGAGCGACCCTTCTTTAACGAGGAGTACCTGTTTATTGTGGCTGTGTACGCGGATAGTCATCCCTATGGCAGGAACTTCAGCTATATCCGTCCGGACGGCCCCTATTACGAGCACCTGATGGCGCGTAAGCAAAACGGTGAAGACCTGCCCTGGTTCAATACCCGGCTGAGAAAAGTTTTCCCTACCTTTGCGACATTGGAAGAGGGCGCCAATTATGCTGTTAACGGCAAGTTCCAGCGTAAACGTGGACGTTCTACGCCATCTAACCTCTACGGTGTGCATCACCCAGGCGGTAAAACCATTGCCAATGGTGCCTGTCCTGCAATGGGCGGCGATTTCGGTGCCGGCTATTATGGTGCTGCCTGGCCGAACAACTACCAGGAAATTACGCCTCTGTGTGATGCGGTGATGGTGGATATCAAGTTCTGGGCGAACCTGGATGGCGAAAGCTGGGATAGCAAAACTAAGTACCTGCCTAATGCCACCATTGACGGTCAGCAAAATACCGGTGACCAGGATAATGACGGTAACCCGCTGACCCGTGGTTATACCGATATACCCGGAGTTTACGGGGCCTATACCGATACCTACCTGACTGATAAAGGTATTAATAATCCAGAGCAATTCACTGGAACCGGTACCCAGGACAAGGCCTTCGAGTCTTCCCAGGATGCCGTGGACTATGAAGAGTCTCTGCCTTTCACACCCTCTGTACCCTAGTGTGAGACGGATTGCCCACAGCGCCGAATGATGCTTGGGTAAACTAGGTGAAAGCCCCGATTGAGCGATCAATCGGGGCTTTTTTACGTCAAATACAGACAAATTCAGGTAAAGGGCAGGGCATAAACTTTACTTGCTATTACCACGTATTCAGGGAAAATAGCCGGTTTTTATTTGAGTTCTTTGGAGCCGGTTTCCTGTTTTGAAACGTTTTTGTCTACTTATCCTGACGGTTGTGGCTTTTTTACCGCTGCTGTTTATGTTCGCGGGGCAACCGGCGGAGAAGCCCTTTGGGCTCGATGGACAGGCTCAATTACCTGAGTCCTCCTCCGTTCAAGGGAAGCCTGCTTATCGTCAGCAGTTCTTGTCTTCCGGATCGACCCATGAAAGCCACAGTGCAGTTTTTGCCAACCAGTCGGATGGTAATTTACGGGCCTTTTGGTACGGCGGTTCACGGGAAGGCGCCAAGGATGTTTCCATTTATACGGCCGTCCTGGATTTAGCCAAGAACCGGTGGCATGCCGAACGTGTTTTGGTGGAGCGCCGGGAGATGGCCAAGCAACTGGGTATTTACCTGCGCAAACTGGGCAACCCGGTTACATTGCGTGACCGTGACGGGCGAATCTGGCTGTTTTTTGTCACGGTTTCTGTCGGCGGTTGGGCTGGCAGCAGCATTAATGTCATTACATCCCTGGATGACGGGCAAACCTGGAGTGAACCGAAACGCCTGCTGACGTCTCCGATTTTTAACATCAGCACCTTGGTGAAAGGCCGCCCCTTCCAGTTTGCAGACGGTAGTATCGGATTGCCGGTTTACCATGAAATGATTGGTAAATTTGGCGAGGTGCTGCACCTGAGTGCCGAAGGGGATGTTTTGGATAAAGTCCGGATTACCTCCGGCCGAAGCAGCCTGCAACCGATACTGCTACCCACTGGCGATCTCTCTGCCAGGGTTTATTTGCGAAATAGTACCGACGCGCCGGACAGCAGGCTGTTTGAAGTTTCGACGGATGATGGCGGACGCAGCTTTACGGCCCCGACCTTTGCCGAACTCCCCAACCCCAATGCGGCTGTTGCGGGGCTGAGTCTTGAGGACAGCGGGCTACTGATGGTTTTGAATAATCAGCATGATAAACGCAATAACCTGTCGTTAATGCACAGCGATGACGAAGGGGAAAGCTGGCAGCTTTTGCATGAAATTGAATACCAGGAAAATGTTCCCGGTGTAGAGTACCAGTTCTCCTACCCGGCTTTTTTGCAGTCGGCCGACGGGGATTTTCATGTGATTTATACCTGGAACCGGACGCGAATCAAGCACGTGCGTTTCAATCAGCGATGGTTGCATGAACGGGTAGGGAGTCTCTGATGGAATTGCTGATGTGGACTGATTTAGGCATTTTTTCGGCCACCCTGCTTTGGATTGCCCTGGTGGTGAAAATGACGCGTCGCTGGCTTCCAAAGAGCGTATTGGCTGCGCTGGCGATAGCGGCTTTGATTATCGGTATGGTGCCTTTCAATGACCTGGTTATTGGGTCTTACCTTTTTTCACTGGTCAGCTATTTAAGTGTGCCTAGCCTGCTATTGTTATCCGCTTTTATTCTGTTGAACTGTTTAGGGCAAGGTCGCAAGCTGTTACGGGAACGCTGGGAAGATAAAGCCCAGTGGCTGCCCGTTTACGGCTTCTTTGCGATCAGTGGCGTGTTACTTTACCCGCTGGCTGGCGGATTGACGCTCTTTGATCCCTACCGTTTGGGTTTTGAAGATGCGCCTTTTCCGCCCTTACTTCCCCTGTATTTGTTGGGTTGGTGTCTGGCCTGTGTCTATTGGCGCTGGCTGCATTTATTGGTTTTGATTTTAGGTGCGATTGCCGCTTTTTACCTTAAATTGCTGCCGTCGCTCAATCTCTGGGATTATGTGATTGATCCCCTTATCGTCTTTTACTCCCTGTTTATGCTGGTCAAGCGTGGGGTGTGCGGGATGTTTCCTTCATGTGCTTCAAATGGATAGGTGTTGCGTAATGCTATCGAAAACTGAAAATTTAACTTTGGCCGCTGTTTTTTGTTTGTTGTTACTGGGAATGGGGCTTTCGCATTACGATGAAACCTTATTCCGCGAATCCTATGTGGTGGAAGATGGCTTTATTGAGTGGCTGACTGTTTTGGGATTGCTGCTGTGTATGGGCGTCTGTGTGTACCGGATTGTAACCCTGAGAGGCCAGAAGCCCCTTCTTTTTATGGCAACGCTGGCGTTTGTCGCACTGGTTTTTATTTTTGGTGCCGGCGAGGAGATTTCCTGGGGACAGCGTATTTTCAACGTTGAAAGCCACGAGTTTTTCGAAGCGCATAACGCACAGGGTGAAATGAACCTGCATAACCTCAAGGTGAACGGGGTGAAGATCAACAAGCTGATTTTCGCAAAGGGGCTGGGGATTGCCTTTTTGCTTTACCTGGCGGTGTTAACCCCGCTGTATCGCCGGAATGCGTCGGTCAGAGGCTTTTTAGATCGTTTGGCTTTCCCAGCGCCTAAAAACTATCAGATTATTGCCTACGTGGCGGCTCTGATTATTGTGGAGGGCCTGACCGACTCGTCCAAACGTGGCGAAATGACCGAATTCGCAATCACCTTTATTGTCTTCCTGAACCTTATGTATCCCTGGAACCGCGAACTTTTTAAGCGGGCTCCGGCGAGCTGATCAGGCCCCGTATTCCAGGTTGATGGCGATTTTTTCCAGGTACTGCTGCTCCAGTTCAAGGTCCGCGTTGAGCAGTGCCTGCTCTTCGAACCAGTCGCGGGGAAATTGGAGCTTCAGGCTGTTTTCACTCGTCGCTATAACCTGATAATTGGGTAAATAGTCCGGCTGGCGTTTCTGGTTGAGCAGGATCGCTAGGCGCAGGATCGTAATCAGGTAGGCGAGCTTGCGGACTGAAACCTGCTTCAGGGCAGGCAGTTCATCATCACGAATCTTTTTGCGGTGAAACCGTATCAGGCAGGCCAGCAGACGCTGTTGCTGTTGCGTGAAACCGGGCAACTGGCTGTTTTCCACAATATAGGCAGAATGTTTATGGATGCCTGAGGAGTTGATGGAAAGGCCGATCTCATGCAGCTGGGCTGCCCATAGCAGTAACGACAGGTGTTCGTCGTTCTTGAGCCCCCAGTCTTTTTTAAGGCTCTGGTAGATATAGCGAATGCTGTTCTGGATAAGCAGGGCGTGGGATTCGTCGATGCTGAAACGCTTGCAGAAGCTCGCGATCGTCGTGGTGCGGATATCGCCTTGCTTCAAGCTTTCCTGCATTTCATGCAGGAGCCCTTCGCGTAGCGCGTAGTCGCAATAGCTTAAGGACTGGAGCTTAAACAGCTCGAAAATGGCCAGCAAAATAGCCAGCCCGCCGCAGATGCTGGCTTTGCGATCGTCACTCAGGCCGGCAAGGTTTAGGGCATCAACGTGACCGGCTTTAATAAATTCGGCTTGCAGCCATTTGAGGTTTTCATAGGTCAGTTGTTGGCTGCCAAAGTTTGACTCAATGATGGTGCATAGGCTTTTAATGGTGCCGGAGGTGCCCAGGCAGGTTTGCCAGCCGGCCTGCATAAAGCCGGAGTGAACGGCTTCCAGCTCCTGTTCGGCGCGGATCATGGCGCATTTAAAGGCCTTGTCGGTAATTTTACCGTCGCCGAAAAAACGTTTTGAAAAGCTGGCCGAGCCCATGTTGCGGCTGGTCAGCCGCAGGGGTTTGAAGCCCTGCCCGATAATCAACTCAGTGCTGCCGCCGCCAATATCGATTACCAGGCGGTTATCCTCATGGTGCATGTAGTGGGCGACACCCTGGTAAATAAGGCGGGCTTCTTCCTGTCCGGAAATGACCTCGATGGGGTAGGGGAATACTTCCGCGGCCTGGGCTAAAAACTCGTCCAGGTTTTTAGACTTGCGCAGCGTATAGGTGGCAACAACCTTAACCTTGTCGGCATGGAAATCCTGCAGTGTGGTCGCAAACTGTTTCAGGGCGGCAACGCCCCTGTCGATGGCCTCCTGGCTGAGACGCCCTTTTTCGAGCCCCGCTGCCAGGCAGATTTTTTGTTTTTCCCGGTGCAATACCTGAATGTTGGCTTCAACTTCGCGGGCCACCAGCAGGTGAAAGCTGTTGGAGCCCAAATCAACAGCAGCTATTGGCGGGTAGTCACTCATTCGCTTGCGTCTGTTCCCATTGCTTCAAATAATCGTAAATGGCAATTTGTGAGCGGATTTTTTTCCGGTTGCCGCGTTTAACGTAACTGTTTTTCTGGGTCATATCTACTAACCGAGCCTTGGCTCGATCGCGAAATTGTAAGTCCAGAATGTTGATGATGACCTGTTTGAGGTTTTCATCATATACCGGCACGCCGACTTCGACGCGATGGTCCATGTTACGGGTCATCCAGTCTGCTGAGGAAATAAAGACTTTTGTGTCGCCCTGGTTGTGGAACACCATCACGCGCGGGTGCTCCAGAAAGCGGTCGACAATACTGATAACGCGGATATTTTCGCTGAGTTTTGGTAAACCGGCAACCAGTGCGCACATGCCGCGCACGATCATGCGGATTTTAACGCCGGCGCGGGCGGCCCGGTAGAGCTCGTCGATCAGTTTGAAATCCACCAGGTTGTTGATTTTTAAGGTAATGCCTGCGGATTTTCCGTTTTGTGCCGCTTTGACTTCATCTGAAATCATTTTATTAATGCGTGAGCGCTGGTTGATGGGCGACACCAGCAGGTGCTTGAAAGGAAAAGGCTTATAGCTGTACTCGATAAAACGGAAAACGTTATCGCATTCCTCTGCAATGTCCGGGTGTTTGGTAAACAGGCTAAAGTCTGTGTAGACGCGTGCCGTTTTCTCGTGGAAGTTGCCGGTGCCGACATGGGCATAGCGCACAAATTTACCGTTTTCGCGCCGGTGGATAACACACAGTTTGCTGTGTACCTTGAGCGAGGGGATACCGAAAATAACCTTGATGCCGGCATCCTTCAGTGTGCGGGCCCAGCCAATATTGGCCTCTTCATCGAAGCGTGCCTTCAGTTCGACCATGACGGTCACTTTCTTGCCGTTGCGGGCTGCGTTAAGCAACGACGACATGATGAGGGAATCCTTGGCGACCCGGTAAATATTGATTTTGATCTGGGAAACCCTGGGATCAAAGGCTGCCTGGCGGACCAGCTCAGCCATATGGTTGAAACTGTGGTATGGGTAATAAAGCAGTATGTCCTGTTCCGAAATGGCATCGAACGCACTGCTGTGGCGAGCGAAGGCGCTGCTTTTTAAAGGGGCCAGGGGTTTGTTTTCCAGATAATTGCGGCCTACGTTGGGGAAGCCGATAAAGTCTTTGAAATTCCGGTAACGCCCAGCCGGAATCATGGCGTCGTAATTGGTGAGCCCCAGTTTTTTCTTCAGCATTTTCTGCATATCCTGGGGCATTTCGGCATCAAAAACGAGACGAACGGGCTCGGAGTTAAGACGCTGTTTAAGGCCCTTTGACATCTTATCCAGCAGGCCATCCTCGACCTGATCGTCCAGGTTGTATTCTGCGTCGCGGGTTAATTTCATTGAGTAACCGCAGATATTGTCAAAGGTAAAAAAGGCCTGGAACATCTCGTTAAGGAAGTAAGCCATGATGTCGTCGAGTAATACGATGTGCTTGTGCTTGCGAGTCCTTTCGGGTGGCAGTATGACAAAACGCGGCGTATGGTCGACGGGTATTTCAACGGCGGCGTATTCGGTTTTTTCGCTGATCATCTGCACGACCAGGTAAGTCTTGGTGTCGTCCAGATCGATATTTTTATCCGGGCTGTCGCTGATCAGGATTGGCGCAATATGTTGCAGGATATTGCTGTTAAAGTAGTTTTTTAACCAATCCTGGTGGTAGGGCGAAAGATCTTCGGGGCGCGAGACATGGATGTTATGGCGTGCCAGATCCTTCAGAACGATCTGGTAGATGGTGTTGAATTTGCTGCCGAGCTCAATGACTTTTTCCTGGATTTGGTGCATCAGCGCCTCATCGTCTTCAAACTCCGAGGAGGGCAGGCGGCTTAGCAGGATGCGCCGCTTTACATCGGCGACACGCACCTGAAAGAATTCATCCATGTTATTGGAATAAATACCCAGGAAACGCATGCGTTCAATTACCGGGTTTGAAGGATCTTTAGCCTCCTGCAGTACCCGTTCATTAAAGGATAACCAGCTCAGCTCCTTTGGAAAATAGCGCATTTTCTCGTCGGAAACGTTATCGGTTGTCATTCATTTCGCCCTTTAATAGTAACTCAAAAGGGCGAGTCTATTGCAGTTTTGTTTCAGTGCTGTGACACTGACTGGCGGTTAGGAGGGCAATTTCAGCTGCTCGTCGCGCTCCTGTTTGATCTGATCCAGAATATCATTGTCCTCGACCGCCAGCTGTTTCAGCATATGCTCACCAATCACCAGGCTTGCTTCAAGCATCTCCGGAATAACTTCGTCGGCGCCCAGGGCCCGTAATTCGGTGTAATCGCCGGTTTCCGTACAGCGTACGATAATGGGCAGGCTTAAACCGGCCGCTCGAATATGCTCAACCGTATTTTTCGCAATCTCAATGGTATGGAAGGTGAGAATGGCCATACGTGCCCTGTTGATGTGGCAGCTCTGCAGAATTTCAATGTTGGTACAGTCACCGTAAACCACGTTATAGCCCTGCTGGCGTTCACGGCTTACCCGTTCAACGTTCTGGTCGATGGCGATGTAGGCAATGCTGTTGGCCTGCAGCAGGTGGGCCAGGGTGTGTCCGACGCGCCCGAAACCGCCAATGATGACATGATCGTGATTGGGCAGGCTGATTTGGTGGGTTTCCTCCCGATCGCCTGGGCCCCCCATGAGTTTCCAGAGCGCATTGCTGAGGCGGTCGCGGTGGCGGATCAGGAAGGGGCTGGCCGCCATGCTGAAAATGGCCACCAAAATAATAAAGGAGGCCTGCTCCTCGGGGACAACCCGGTGCATCACAGCCAGCGCCAGCAGGGCGAGGCCGAATTCGCCGGCTTGCGCCAGGTTTAGCCCGGTTTGCAGCGAGTTGTGTTTGTTGTCGCCCAGCAGTTTAACCATAAAGCTGATCAGCAATGTCTTGATGAGAATCAGCGCGACGGTAAAGAGCAGAATGCGGAGCCAGTATTCGATCAACAAATCGACCTGAATGCTCATGCCAATGGTGACAAAGAACAACCCCAGTAAAATATCCTTGATGGTGCGAATGTCGCTTTCAATCTGGTGGCGGTAGTGGCTTTCGCCGAGCATCATGCCGATCACGAAGCCGCCCAGCGCCATCGACAGGTGGAAAGTATGGGTGATCCAGGCTGCCAGCATGACAATCACCAGGGTACTCAAAACAAACACTTCTTCGGACTTGGCGCGCGCCACTTCCTTATACAGGGGCGGCAATAGCCATTTACCCGCGCTGAGCAGCAGGGCGATCAATACCAGTCCCTTGAGCAATGCCCAGCCCAGGGTATTCCACAGCGAGGAACCTTCGCTTCCCGCCAGCACGGGGACCATAATCAGGAACACAACGGCGGCCAGGTCCTGGAAAAGCAGAACCCCGACAGACAGTTGGCCGTGACGGCTATGCACCTGGTTGAGTGTGCTGAGTTCTTTGGTGACGATGGCGGTAGAGGAAAGCGCCAGTGCGCCGGCGATGATAATCGCCGCTTCCACGGTGGTTCCCCATAGCCAGGTGGCGCCACCGAAGAAGAGCGTACAGAAAATCACCTGTACGCTGCCTAGCCCAAAGACGGAGGATCGCAGCGAAATTAGTTTGGGCAGGGAAAATTCCAGGCCCAAAGAGAACAGTAAAAATACCACGCCAAACTCGGCCAGAAAGGCAAATTCGCCGGGGTCGCCTACCCAGCCCAGGATATGGGGGCCAATCAGGCAACCGGCAACCAGGTAGGCAATGATACTAGGCAGGCTGAGCCGTCTGAGCACAACGGTAACAACCAGAGAGGCCCCCATGATTGCCAGCAGTTGTTCGAAAAAGTGTTGTTCCATGTCGGGGGAGGAGTCCTTGGCTGTGAGATAAGCGATTATTATAGGTGTGATGGATGAAATTTAAATTGCGTTGTGACGCTTTAATGATTTTCGCTATGCTCTGGCAGTTTTTATAATGCCGCCCTTCACTGAACGAACTGATGTTAAGTATGCAAACCGAACTTTTGCTGGGCTTTTATACACTGCTCACTTCTACGCTTGCCGGCATGATGGGGTTGGGTGGCGGAACCCTGTTAATCGCCATTATGCCGATTTACCTGCCCGGCAATGCGATTGTACCGATTCATGGATTGGTGCAACTGGCGAGCAATTCGTCACGCATGTTGTTTTCGCTACGCTCGGTTGCCTGGAATCTGGTTAGCAAGTTTATTGCCGGCTCACTGTTCGGGATTGCATTGATAGGCCTTCTGCTGGCCAATATCCCCACACGTTATATCCCGGTTTTTATTGCGCTCTATATCCTTTTGAATATCTGGGTGCCGCCCTTCAGCCGGTTTACCCGAAAATATGAAAATTTTTATATCGTCGGGCTGGTGCAGGGTGGACTTGGCCTGTTGATAGGCGCGACCGGTCCACTGGCGGTTCCCCTGCTGGTTAAGGAGCTGGAGGGCGATAAGGATCGGGTGGTGGCAACCAACGCCTTTTTTATGGGGTTCAGCCACTTGGCCAAAATTTTTGTCTTCGGCCTGATTGGCTTTTCCTTTGCAGGTTATTTCTGGCTGTTGATCTTTATGATTGCTGGTGCGATTTTGGGATCAGGCCTGGGCACCCTGCTGCGCGGTAAAATCAACGCCGACCTTTTTGCCAGGCTGCTGAACTACGTGTTGACGGGCCTGGCTTTCAATATGCTGTATCAGGTGTTTACAGCCTGATTGCTCGGCATTGAACTTTCCGTATCCCGTCGATAGCTTTTGCGGGGCCTCCCGCATTTCCTGACAAACGGCCCCTGACGCTAGAACAAATAAGGGGTGTTTTCGCCGTGGCTGATGACCTGTAACTTGTCAGTTGCAATCCATCGGCGTAAGGTTTTAGGAGAGCCTTATTGTTTCGGCCCTGATGTTGTGTTTGTTATCAGCCAGTTGTAACCAGCAGATTCTGCTTAAGATTTTTTGGAGGATGCAATGACTGCAAATACCTATAAATACATCGAAGTTGTTGGTAGCTCTACTCTGGGAACGGACGATGCTATTAGTAACGCCATTGGCAAGGCGTCCAAGACGCTGGACCACCTGGAGTGGTTCGAGGTTCTGGAAACCCGTGGTCATATCGTTAACGGCCTGGTTGCACATTGGCAGGTAACAATCAAAATCGGTTTCCGGCTGGACGATTAACGCTGGGGTTAGGTCGCTAATAACCTCAGTTTACGGCCAGGAATCTGGTTAGCCCTGGCCGGCTGGCATTTAAGCCCTGGCAGGGCCGCCCGGGCTCCGTTATCTTTTTTGCGCTTTATCTGGAGCTACCTTCGGCCTTGCTTTCAAGTGCCTGGTTTTTCAGGTTGTTTTGAATCACCAGCAGGGATTTCAGCTCACCGATTTCACGCTGTAATGATTCCAGTGTTACTTCTTCCTCGTCATGTTGTTCGCGGCGCACGCGTTCATTTTCGTTTTCCAGCACATTGACCACGATACCGATAACAATGTTAAGAAAGGCAAAGGCCGTAAAGAAAATAAAGGATAAATAAAACACCCAGCTCAACGGGTAAACGGCCATGGTTTCGTACATGACATCGGTCCAGTCCTCGAAGGTCATAACGCGGAACAATGTCAGCATGGCAATTGAAATATCGCCCCACAGGGAGGGGTTGATGGTTTCAAAGAAAAAGCTGCCGATAGCGCCGTAAATGTAGAAAATGATAAACATCAGGGCTACCACATAACCCAACTGGGGCAGGGCTGTGAGCAGGGCGTTAAGCAGTAGGCGCAATTCGGGGACGAAGGACACCATCCTCAAAACGCGGAAAATGCGGATAGTTCTTCCCAATAGCGCCATTTCACTGTTTTCGATGGGAATCAGGCTGGCCAGGACGATGACTGCATCAAACAGATTCCAGCCCTTCAGGAAAAAGCGTGATTTTTCTTCGTCGCCGATAAAGCGAATGCAGATTTCGGCCAAAAAGATAAAGGTAATCGCCCAGTCCAGTAGCGTAATGGCCTGTTGTGCGGCGTGAGGAATGTCATAGGTTTTTGCGCCGACCAGCAATGCAGAAATAATGATGATTGTGATGACAAAGGCCTCGAAGCCCTTGTGGCTGCGCAGGGCCATAAAGCGGTTTTGCAGTGTTTTCGCCTGAATATCCATGGTTGTTTGTTCTGGGGTTGAGGTAGTGCTGATATGCGGTCCGGGAGGCGAGTTTCAAGTGCTGCTGGAAACTTGCCAGGCATAAAAAAGCCGCCCAAAGGCGGCTTCAGGATGCTTGGTACAAATGATTAGGATGCCTGGGACTGCAGATAGTTCGGCAGTCCGATTTTTTCGATCAGGCCCAATTGTTGCTCCAGCCAGTAGGCGTGATCTTCCTCGGTGTCCTTGAGCAGGTCCTCGAGGATTTCGCGGGTCTGGTAATCCTTTTCTGCTTCACAGATTTTGATGGCATCCTTCAATGCCTTGTCGTCTGTTAACTCCAGGTTCAGATCGTTAGCCAGCATTTCCGGTACATCCTTGCCAATGTTGAGGCCGGTGCGGGTTTTCATGTCCGGGATGCCCTCAAGCAGCAGGATGCGCTCAATCAGGCGCGAAGCATGTTCGCGTTCGTCTTCGGATTCATGGTTGATGCGCTCGTAGAGTTTCTCGAGTCCCCAGTCCTGGTACATGCGGGCATGAATGAAATACTGGTCAATGGCTGCAAGCTCCAACGCCAGTAATTTGTTGAGTTCCTTGAGAACCTTTGCACTACCTTTCATGATGCCCTCCTGTTATTCGCTTTCCATTTGAGATTGTAAGTAGTTTTGAATGCCTGCATGTTTGATCAGGTATTCCTGGGATTCCAGCCAATCGACATACTCTTCTTCGTATTCAAGGATGTCTTCGAGTAGTTCCCGGGTGACGTAATCCTGAACGGTTTCGCAGTGGCCGATGGCTTTGCGCAGCAGAGTGATATGTTCGAGTTGGAAAGCCATATCACAGCTCAGCATTTCCTCGGTATGCTCGCCAATATTGAGTTTGTTGAGCTTTTGCAGGTTGGGTAAACCCTCGAGGAAGAGGATACGTTCGATCAGGTCGTCGGCCTGTTTCATATCCTTGATCGATTTTTTGTAGGCCTTTTCGTTGAGTTCTTCAAGGCCCCAGTTTCTGAACATGCGGGCATGCAGGAAAAACTGGTTGATTGAAGTTAGCTCGGCTGTCAGCACTTCGTTGAGAAGCGTGATAACACCTTTGGCGGCTTTCATTGCTCGGCTCCTTGACAGGTTTATGGATTATTCTTATAGCCCTTAATTTTACACTTATGAGTCGCTTTAAGTCATTGATTTTTAAGGGTAAAGATAACGGTAACACGAACGCTTTGCGTTTGCGATGTATCTCTTTGAATTGCTTATGAATTGGCGTGCTGGCGACGGGCCAGGGAATGGGGCGGACTGTGAAATTAAGGGTGTTTTAAATAGCGGCGTAACTCAGATCGCTCATTTCACGATTCTCAGCATGATACTGCTTGATGACTTGCCTGGCGGTTTTACAGCACTGGCCACAGTTACGACCAACATCCAAGCGACGGCTGATGTCGCGCATGTTGCTGGCGCCGTTATCCAGTTCTTCGATAATTTGCGAGTCGGTGACTGCGTTGCAAACACAAACAAACATAGTGAAAACCCATGCTGTAATTTGATTTGAACTAATGATAATTATTCTCATTAGTGTTTTCAAGCGTGTTTTGCAGTTTTTTTCAGGCGGCTACCTTGAGGGTTTTTTACCCTGGATATAGTAAGCGAAGGCAATAATTTCGGCGATGGACAGGTACAGCGATTCCGGGATGGATTCGCCCAGCTCCAGCTGCGCCAGAACATCGACAAGCTGGGGGTTTTCGTACAATGGCACCCCGTGTTCGCGGGCAATGGCAATAATTTGCTCGGCAATTTCAAATTCACCGCTTGCTGAGACGACAGGCGCCTTTTCGCCATCGTAGTAAAGCGCAACGGCCTGGGGGCGTTGAGGTGAGGGGCGTTCAGGGTTCATGTTTTGATATCCACCAGTTGCTGGTCCAGGCGGGTTTCCTGGAGGACCGGTTTTCCGTGGCGGCACTCCAGCTCTTCAACATTAAGCCCCAGTTTATGCAGGGATTTGTTCAGGTGCTGTAGCTCGCTGTTGATTCGTTGCAGGGTGCTGGGGCGTTCGCTCCAAAAGGTGGCCGAAATACTGTTATCGACAATACGCAGGGTCGCGAAAAATTCGCCCAGTTCTTCAAAATCGAAACCCAGGGTGATTTTCCATTGGCGGTGTTTTCTGTTCTCTGAGGGGGGCGCATCCGGGTGCCGTTCCTCATGGATTTGCAGCTGGATAGGTTTGAATTGTCCGTCAATAAAGGCAGGAATCTCTATATTCCAGCTGTTAAGCAGTGTGCTGCCATCGGTGTCAATCCGGCCAGCATTTAAGCTTTGTAGCTGATTGCTTTGTACACGTGCGAGGGTGGCCGCTATCTGGCGAAGTAGCGTACTTACCGCTAGGTCCGTGGTTTGATTAGGCGCAGCTGTATTGCTATTTTGATGTGCCTGCGGGTGCCCTGCAAAAAGGGCGGGATTTAGTAAGAGCTGCTGGATCTGGGTATTAATTGGCAGGTTGGCCAGGTTCAGTGAAGTGGCGCCTGTATTCGATGAAGTGGAACCGGCAGTGACTGGCAGGGCCTGCAGAATCCGCAGAAGCAGTCCTGTCTCGGCGGGTGAGGCCGAAGCGGTATTACCAGGTCGAGTGGCAATGGGAATCAAACTGCCGGCTAGCTTTAACAGTTGCGCCTTGAAATCTCTGTCGACCAGTGAGCCCAGTTGTTTGGCAGTTTGCGTGTTATTACGCAGGGCGGTAAGGAACTGTTCCGTGCTGACTTTATTTGGCGTGGCTTGGGGGTGTGCCTTGGCGTGAAGCGGGTTAACGCCGGGTGTTGACGGCGAGTTTATGTGACCGGCGGCAAGCTGCCTTTGTAATGCTGACAGTGCCTGTTTGACGTTGTTTTCGAAAAAGCTGCCGCTTTGATTCACCTGTTGCCTGAGGGCGGCCGGGTTGGCTAAGTCTTTGATGTTGGGAATGGTGGCTAATATTGCACGCAGCTGATTTTGAGCTTCCAGATACTGGTTGGATGATAACAGTTTGAAAGCCGGAATCAGGTTGTTGAGTAATAATGCTGAGCCCTGTTGAATAGGCAAAGCTTGTCTCAGCCCCTGTTGTATCTGCTGCGTAGTGCTGATGGCGGACTCGCCAGCGGGTTGGCTGATCACTGCCAGAATCCTGAGCCCATTGCTGCCGTTCACCTCTACCTTGAGCACCTGGCCCGCTGAAAAGGCCTGGTTACTTTGGGTTTGTACTTTGTTGCCGTCAATGTTCAACAGCGTGTCAAACCGTGCCGATTGGCCCAATTGAGCCTTTAGTTCAGCCAGCTGTTGGGTGGCGGCGATACTTTTTTCAACCACGGCTGTGAGCGGTACGCCCCTGGGTAATTGTGCCAAAGGCCCGTTTGAATCTGCGGGGGCGGATGTCGCGGAGGTTTGACTTGAGGCTTGTGAAGGCTTGATTTCCATGTTTGGACTATAGCATGTGCTGTTTGCAGGGTGGCATTTTGCGTTGACAGGGTGCGCTGTTGTCAGGTGCTTGAGCGGTGCTTACTCAGCCACTCCCGTGGTGTTTGCCCTGTTTGGGCCTTGAATACCCGGGATAGCGCACTTGCGCTGCCATAGCCGATGGTGTCGGCAATCAACTGCAATGACTTGCCTTTGCTAAGCAGGGATTGCGCAATGCTCAGGCGCCAAAGGGTGAGATAGGCGCCCGGCGACAGCCCAACTGTGTCCCGGAAGTGGGTCGCAAAACGTGATCGAGACATACCCGCGCAGGCTGCCAGTTTCTCCAGGCTCAGGTTTTCGGCGGGTTGGCTGTGAATCGCGTTTATGGCTTTGCAGAGGCGTTGATCGGAGAGGCCGGCAATCAAGCCGAATTCCATCCGGTTCTCATCCATCAGGTGACGCAATAACTGGATAAACACGACCTCCATTAAGCGGTCGAGAACGGCCTGGCGACCACAGTGATTATCGGCGGATTCCCTGAACATCAGGGTTAATAAGGGTTCAAGGCTTGGTATTTCTGCAAGCTTTATGCAGACCACGTCCGGAAGCGCCATGACGAAAGGGTTGTTGAGGCCGGCGCCGAACTCGAAGGAAGCGCAGACCATCTCGACATCTCTGTCTCTGGGAACCAGGGTGTGTTCGGTTGGCGTCATGTAAAGGAGCAGGCTGGGCTCTGACAGATGTAGAGCCTGATGCGCCGGAGAAGTGGCATCCAGTTTGCCTTGCTGCAGGAGGTGAATGTAACCCAGCCCGTGGGCAGCATCAAACTGGCTCGACCTGCACAGGGGGCCTGCCTGGAAAACGCGGGCGTGTAGTTCGAAGTATTTGAGTATTTCAACCAGCCTGTCACCCATAACGATACCCTGAGTCAAATAGTTTGTACTAAAAGATACCATGAGTACCGTTTTGTTTGCCAGTATGGCATGGCGCACTGAGTGCGCCAGTTTGCTTTCACTAGTTAACGTTTAACGGGAGGAATGGAAATGAAACTGAATATCTCAAAATTTGCGATGGCCGCTGCGCTGGGTGCTTCACTTGCGAGCGGTTCGGTGTTGGCAGATAAATCCGGTGACGCAATTGGGGCGGCGGTTTTTAATAAAAAGGGAGAGTTAACGCTGCCCGAAGGTTTTAGGGAGTGGGTGTTTATTGGCGCGCCCTTAACACCGCATGGTTTGAATAATAACCAGGCCGCATTTCCCGAATTCCACCATGTTTATATCAATCCGGACGCCTTTGCTGTTTATCAGCGGACCGGAACGTTTCCTGAGGGTACGGTTATCGCTAAGGAGCTGGTGTTGCTGCAGAAAGGCGATTATGACGACGGCTCCAAAGATGCGCCCTCCGGGCGGGGTTATTTTGCCGGGGAGTTCCACGGTATGGATGTGATTGTTAAGGACACTCGGCGCTTCAAGGAAACCAATGGCTGGGGGTTCTACAACTTTGGGCATCAGGCGCCACCCTATGCGGCTGCCGCTAAAGCGGCACCGCGTGAAAACTGTGCGGGTTGCCACGAAGCGAAGGCCGAAAAAGATATGGTCTTTACCCAGTATTACCCCATTTTACAGTGAGAGGGCGGGCGCTCTTCTTTCGGCTTGACGTAGACAGGTTGTGATGAATCAGGGCGGAGTGCCTGTATCGGCTCTGCCCTGTATCGGCTTCGTCGAGGGCGCGTTGACGATTTTTTGCTCGTGACGTTCTTTAAAACAGGGCTGGCTGCCGGATATTTGATTGTAATCAGGAATGTTTGTCGATTTGTTAAGGAACCCGGTTGATATTTCGATATAATGTCCGGCTTTTGGGTTTCATGCATTGCATTAAAGGCGACACGTGGGCGAACGGTTACTTGAAGGTATAGGGTTAAGCTGCGAACGCGATTTTCGTGTGTTGTTCGAGTCGCTGGACCTTGCTGTAAGCGCCGGCGAGGTGTTGCAGGTCGAAGGCCCCAATGGCAGCGGTAAAACCACCTTGTTGCGGGTATTGACGGGACTCAGCGAAGCCAGTGCTGGTGAAGTTCGCTGGCGAGGGGAACCCCTGCGCAAGGTGCGACAAAACTACTACCAGGAAATGCAGTACCTGGGGCATGCCGCAGGCATCAAGCAGTCACTGACAGCCCAGGAAAACCTGCGTTGGCACGCCGCTTTGGCGGGACTGGATTGCGAGGCTGACATTGATGATGCCCTGGCTAAGGTGGGGTTGCGCGGTTATGAGGATGTACCTTGCCATACCCTGTCGGCGGGGCAGCAGCGACGTGTCAACCTGGCGCGTTTGCACCTGACGCCGGCAAAACTATGGATTTTGGACGAACCCTTTACCGCAATTGACAAAGCGGGCGTCGAAGCGATTGAAAGCCTGTTGATCCAGCAGGCCAGTCAGGGTGGGGCGGTTATTTTGACCAGCCACCAGGATTTACAGCATGTGCCTGGACTGCGCAAACTGGAGTTGGTATGACGGCCCGGGTTGATACCGTGACGGCAAAAACCGCCCGGGTCGGTATTTTTATGGGCATGGTGCGCCGCGATATGACGGCGGCGTTCCGTCACCCCAGCGATTTAGTGAACCCGCTGATATTTTTTGTGGTCGTAGTTAGCCTCTTTCCGTTGGCGGTCAGCCCGGAAAGTGATTTTCTGCGAGAGATCGCGCCGGGCGTGCTGTGGGTTTCGGCATTGCTGGCCACCCTGTTATCGCTGGACATGCTGTTCCAGTCCGATTTCCAGGATGGCACGCTGGAGCAGATGGTGTTATCTCCCCAGCCGCTCTACAGCAGTATTTTGGCGAAGGTGATGACGCACTGGCTGTTATCGGGACTGCCCTTGACCCTGTTGTCCCCGCTGCTGGCACTAATGTTGTTTTTGCCGGCGAATGGGACGCAGGCATTGATGCTGACCCTGTTGCTGGGAACGCCGGTTTTGAGTTTTATCGGTGCCATTGGCAGTGCGTTAACCGTAGGGCTGAGAAAAACAGGGCTGCTGTTGTCACTATTGGTGCTGCCCCTGTATATTCCGGTGCTGATTTTTGCCTCCGGCGCGGTACAGGCTGCCGCCGCCGGTTTGCCGATTGCTGGGCACCTGGCCTTGCTGGGCGCGATGCTGGCGCTTGCCGTTGTCCTGGCGCCCCTGGCGATTGCGTCGGCTTTGCGAATTAGTTTGAGTGGATAAAATGTGGCGTTGGTTTCATAAGTTAGGCTCCCCGAAATGGTTTTACGCTATCAGCGGGCGTTGGATTCCCTGGTTTGCCGTGACGGCATTGGTGCTGCTTGTGCTGGGTACCGTCTGGGCGCTGATGTTTGCACCGCCCGATTACCAGCAGGGCAATAGTTACCGCATTATTTATATCCATGTACCAGCCGCTTTTCTCGCTCAGTCAGGCTATGTGCTGATGGCTGTTGCCGGCGCCATTGGCTTGATCTGGAAAATGAAACTGGCGGATGTGGTCGCCAAGTGCTGCGCGCCAATCGGCGCCTCATTCACCTTCCTGGCCCTGGTAACCGGTGCCGTCTGGGGCAAGCCCACCTGGGGTGCCTGGTGGGTTTGGGATGCCCGGCTGACCTCGATGCTGGTGTTGCTTTTCCTGTACCTGGGCGTGGTAGCGCTGCAATCGGCCTTTACCGACCGTAACCAGGCAGCGCGCGCCAGCGCCCTGTTATCACTGGTGGGGTTAGTGAATATTCCGATTATCAAGTATTCGGTGGAGTGGTGGAATACCCTGCACCAGCCCGCCAGTCTGACCTTGACGGAAAAACCCACCATGCCGGCGGAGATGTGGGTGCCGCTTTTGATTATGGTCGCCGGTTTTTACTGCTTTTTTGCCGTTGTGTTGATGATGCGAACCCGTGTGGAACTGTTGGACCGCGAACGTCGTACCGGCTGGGTAAAAGAGATTATTAACGATAAGCGTACGGGTAAGGCATAAATGTATTTCGAGAGTTTTTCCGATTTCCTCGCCATGGGCGGCCACGCTAAATACGTGTGGATTGCCTATGGCATCGCGCTGGTGGTCTTCGCCTTTAATATCCTGGCGCCAATCATTAAACGTAAACGCCTGATGGCGGAACAGGCGCGTCAACTGCGCCGGGAGGAGTTGCATGCATCCGGTTCGTAGACAACGTCTGTTTATTATTTTGTTTGTGGTGGCCGGAATCGGCCTGGCCGTCGGTTTGGGGCTGTTCGCGCTACGTGAAAATATCAACCTGTTCTACTCGCCCACCCAGATTGTGGACGGCGAAGCGCCACAGGGTCAATTGATCCGGGCTGGTGGCATGGTGGTTGACGGTAGCGTGAAACGTGATACCGACAGCCTGAAGGTCGAGTTCCAGATTACGGATTATGCCCAAACCGTTACGGTGGAGTACGAAGGTATCCTGCCGGACCTGTTTCGTGAGGGCCAGGGTATCGTTACCCAGGGCCGTTTGCAGGGCAACCGTATGATGGCCGTGGAGGTGCTGGCCAAGCACGACGAAAACTATATGTCGCCGGAAGTGGCTGAAGCGCTGGAAAAAGCCGGTGTTGATCCGCAACAGCACGGCAAATCGAACCCTCAATATTAAGCCTGACTCATGTTACCTGAACTCGGACATCTATCACTCGTCCTGGCACTGTGCCTGGCGGTTCTTTTGGCAGTCGTACCCCTCATCGGCGCTGCGCGCTCTGATGTGTTATGGATGAGCTATGCGCGGCCATTGGCCTGGGGACAGTTTTTCCTGCTGCTGGTCAGTTTCGCCTGCCTGACGGCTGCCTTTGTCGGCGACGATTTCTCGGTGGTCTATGTGGCCACGAACTCGAATACGGCCTTGCCGGTGCCCTATAAGGTCAGTGCTGTGTGGGGGGCTCACGAAGGCTCGCTGTTGCTGTGGGTGCTGATTTTGTCTGCCTGGACCTTTGCTGTCAGCCTGTTCAGCCGCAAGCTGCCCGATGAACTGGTGGCGCGTGTATTGGCGGTGATGGGCATGATCAGTGTCGGGTTCCTGTTGTTTACACTGCTGACGTCCAACCCCTTTGAACGCTACTTGCCGCAGATGCCCGTCGAGGGAGCTGACCTGAATCCATTGCTTCAGGATATCGGCCTGATTCTGCATCCTCCCATGCTGTATATGGGCTATGTTGGCTTTTCTGTCGCCTTTGCCTTCGCGATTGCCGCGTTACTGGGTGGGCAACTGGATGCGGCCTGGGCGCGCTGGTCGCGTCCCTGGACCAACCTGGCCTGGGTATTCCTGACCTGTGGTATTGCGTTAGGCAGCTACTGGGCCTACTACGAACTTGGCTGGGGCGGCTGGTGGTTCTGGGATCCGGTGGAAAACGCCTCCTTTATGCCCTGGCTGGTGGGAACGGCGCTGATACACTCGTTGGCGGTGACCGATAAGCGCGGCGCTTTTAAAAGCTGGACGGTGCTGTTGGCTATTTTTGCCTTTTCCCTGAGCCTGCTGGGTACCTTCCTGGTGCGTTCCGGCGTTTTGACCTCAGTGCATGCTTTTGCTACCGATCCGGCCCGTGGTGTATTTATCCTGATCTTCCTGGTGATTGTCATTGGCGGCTCCCTGGTGCTTTATGCGGTTCGGGCACCTGCCGTTTTGAGTAAGCCGGTGTTTGGCTGGTGGTCCCGTGAAGTACTGCTGCTGGTGAATAATGTGATCCTGACGGTGGCTGCCATTACGGTGTTGCTGGGTACGCTGTATCCGCTGATTATCGATGCCCTGGGGCTGGGGCGGATTTCCGTGGGCCCGCCCTATTTCAATGCGATGTTTGTGCCGCTGATGAGTATTTTGTCAGTATTCCTGGGTTTTGCGGCCTGTTCCAAATGGAAAAAAACGCGTATGGCTTCCAGCCGGTTGCAGCTGATCTGTGCGGCGATTGTGAGCCTGCTGCTGGCGGTGCTGCTGCCACTTTGGTATGGCGCCGAGGTGCATCTGGG
Organism: Pseudomonadales bacterium; assembly: GCA_041395865.1. GTDB lineage: Bacteria > Pseudomonadota > Gammaproteobacteria > Pseudomonadales > IMCC2047 > IMCC2047. The sequence goes on along the minus strand of JAWKZQ010000002.1, from coordinate 140,504 downwards.
GGCGGCGTTGGCGGTGCTGTTAAGTCTGTGGATTACCCTGACGGCGTTGCTGGATGTGAGGGACAAAATCAGCCAGGGCAGCGGGGCTGTTAGTCAACGCCTGCGCCGCTTATCGCGCAGCTACTGGGGAATGCACCTGGGACATTTGGGGATGGCTATCTGTATTGTCGGGGTGGCCTTTACCACCATCTACAGCGACCAGCGGGACGTTAAGCTGGCCCCGGGAGAATCGGTAGATATCCAGGGTTACAGTTTTGTTTTCGAGGGAATTCGCCAGGTGACCGGACCAAACTACGATGCCCAGGAAGGGCAGGTTAGGGTATACCGCGATGGTAAGGCGCTCTACCTGATGCAACCGCAAAAGCGGGTTTATCGGGCCAGCGGTCAGCCAATGACGGAGGCCGCCATCCAGCCGGGCTTTTCGCGAGATCTGTATGTGGCTTTGGGCGAGCGGCTTGAGGGTGATGCCTGGGCGGTACGCGTTCATTACAAAGCTTTTGTGGTTTGGATCTGGCTGGGCGGCGTAGTGATGTCCATCGGCGGTGTGTTGGCATTGCTGGACAAACGTTATCGTATTCGCGAACGAAAAAGCAGCGCTGCCGAATCGGCGCTTGCGCCGGCAACGAATGCCGCCTCTGAAGCTGTTATTTAACGGAGTGTTCCGGCATGAAACGAGTTTATTTGTTTGTTCCTCTCATTATTTTCCTCGCGCTGGTCGCCCTTTTTGCCAAGGGGTTGAAGCTGGACCCGACTGAGATGCCGTCGGCACTGATTGATCACTCGGTGCCCGAATTCAGCCTGCCTTCTCTCGTCGCGGAAGAAAGGATGCTGAGTCGTGAAGACCTGATCGGCGAGGTCAGCCTGATCAATGTGTGGGGTACCTGGTGCCCCTCCTGTATGCATGAGCACCCTTACCTGATGAAGCTGGCGTCGCAGGTGCCTATTATCGGTATCAATTACAAGGATGTTCGCCAGGATGCACAGCAGTGGCTGCAAAAACTCGGCAACCCCTATGTGATTAACGTTTTCGATGAGCAGGGTACGCTCGGCATTGACCTGGGTGTGTTCGGCGCGCCGGAAACCTATGTTATCGACCGGCAGGGCTATGTGCGTTACAAGCATGTGGGCGTTGTGGACGAGCGTGTCTGGCTGGAGCGCCTGAAGCCGGTAATCGACAGATTAAGGAATGAAGGCTGATGCGAACGATTCTACGCCTGTTTTTGCTTATCGCTGTTTCATTGACCAGCCAAAGCTTCGCGGCCATTGATACTTACGAATTTGCCGACGAGCAAACCCGTGAGCGTTTTTATCGCCTTAATCATGAGCTGCGTTGTCCCAAGTGCCAAAACCAGTCGCTGGCAGACTCAAACTCGCCCATTTCCATGGATTTGCGCCGGGAGGTTTACCGGCTGCTGGAGGAAGGGAAAAATGATCGTGAGATCAAGGATTACCTGGTTGACCGTTACGGCGAATACATCCTTTACCGTCCCGAGCTTTCTCCCCATACGCTGATGCTGTGGCTGGCGCCCCTTATCCTGTTGCTGATTGGTGCGGTGGCCTTGATTGTGTTGATTAAACGGCGCCGTTTGACTCTGGCGCAGAGCAGCGCTCTGGATACGGAGGAGCAGGCACGGCTCGACCGGCTGCTCAAGGACAGCCACACCGCTACCGATAAGGACCTGAAAGCACGTGATTGAGTTATTGGATTTTTGGCTGCTGGCCGGCCTGTTGTTGCTGGCTACATTACTCTTTTTGTGGTGGCCGGTATTGATGAGACGCCGCCATATCCGGGCTGTCAGCCGGCAGGACCTGAACGTACAGGCCTTTGAATCCCAGGTGCTGGATTTACAGGTTGACCTGGAGGCCGGGCGTATCGAGGTCAGCCAGTTCGAGGCGTTAAAAGCCGAGCTGGAACGCAACCTGCTGGGCGATGTGGCACAGGCTGAGAAACGGGAGCCTGGGCATGATTCGAGAAAGGGTTTCGGTGTAACGGCAGTGGTTTTGAGTATTGCTGTACTGTTCAGCGGCCTGGGTCTGTATTTGAATTTGGGAAGTAGCGGCACGTTGCAGCAGATGGCTGAACAGCAGACGCTAGTCCAGAAACTGTCCACGTTACCGCCTGAGCAGAGTCTCGCCCTGCTGGAGCAGGAAGCGGCCGATAATCCAGAGCGTTCAGACGTCTGGTACGCATTGGCCAATTTTTATTATCAGCAGGGGCGGCTAGCCGATACCCGCCGTGCCTACGACAGGCTTTTGGAGTTGGTGGGTGAGGAGCCGAGTTTGCTCGCAGAATACGCCCAAAGCCTGTTTTTTCTTAATAACAACCGGGTCGATGATATCGGTCGCCAGGTGATTGAGCGAACCCTCAAGGTCGATCCGCGCAACGTCAGGGCGTTGGGGTTGTTGGGTATCGATGCCTTCGAACATGAACTTTATGCCCAGGCCGTAACAGCGTGGCAGATGGCACTGGATCTTGCACCCAACGCACCCGGTGCCGAGTCGTTGAGGCAGGGCATTGTGCGGGCTCGCGAGTTGCAGGGCGAGCAACCTGAAGCTACAGCGGGAGCCAGGTTGAAGCTGATGGTAAGCCTGGATGAAAAACTGGCGAGCCAGGTGGAGCCCGAGAATACGGTATTCGTCCTGGCCCGTGCCGTGAACGGGCAGCCTATGCCGTTGGCCGTACAACGCTTGCAGGTAAAAGACCTGCCAACGCAGGTGGTATTGAGCGATGCGATGGCGATGACGCCGGAGTTTACTTTATCGTCAGCCGGACAGGTTGAGTTGCTGGCGAGGGTTTCCATATCGGGCCAACCCCAGGCCCAGCCCGGGGATTTACAGGGCCGCCTGCAGCCTGTTAATGTTAGCTCCCAAGAGGCGTCAATTGAGTTGGTGATTGATCAGGTTATTGAATAATTTTGCCGGATGACCCAGGGGCCCACCCCGGCCGTAACCGTTACAGGTTCTGTCGTTAATGCGTTTGAAGAGTATTAAATTAGCCGGATTCAAGTCCTTCGTTGACCCGACAACGGTACACTTCCCCAGCAACCTGACTGCGGTCGTCGGTCCCAACGGTTGCGGTAAATCCAATATTATCGATGCGGTGCGTTGGGTGATGGGCGAAAGCTCGGCCAAAACCCTGCGCGGCGAATCCATGACCGACGTGATCTTCAGCGGCTCGACGGCACGCATGCCGGTGGGGCAAGCCTCCATTGAGCTGGTGTTCGACAATAGCGACGGCTCTCTGGGCGGCGAATACGGCAAATTCAATGAAATTTGCGTGCGACGTCTCGTTACCCGCGAATTGCAGTCTACTTATTTTCTCAATGGCAGCAAGTGTCGGCGTCGTGATATCCAGGATATCTTTCTTGGTACCGGCATGGGACCGCGCAGCTATTCGATCATTGAGCAGGGCACCATCTCCCGATTCGTCGAGGCAAAACCCGAAGAGCTGCGAAGCTTTATCGAGGAGGCGGCCGGAATTTCCAAATATAAGGAAAGGCGCCGTGAGACCGAAAACCGGATTCGGCATACCAAGGAAAACCTGGAACGGCTTAACGATATTCGAGAAGAACTGGATCGACAGCTGCACCACTTGCAACGGCAGGCGCGGGCGGCAGAGCAGTACTCGGAACTTAAGCAGCAGGAACGGGCCAGCAAGGCCGAGTTGTTAGCGATTCGCTGGCGCGCCTTGAACGAACAGTCGACTGGGCAGCAAAAACAAATCAGTGAGCATGAGCTGCAATTGGAGGCTGTGCACGCTGAGCAGCGTCGTACCGAGGCGGAGATTGAGAAAAACCGTGCGTTATTAACCGACCTGACCGATAAGCAGCAGCGGATCCAGGAGCATTTCTATCAGGTGGGCACCGAGATCGCCCGACAGGAACAGGGCATCGAGCACCAGCAGCAGCGCACTCGCCAACTGCATGAGGAACTGCAACGAACGGAAACGGCCAAGGTACAGACGATAACCGATCTGCAGGCCGACGAGCAGCGTACCGAGATGCTGCAATCCCAACTGGAGGAACTGGAGCCGGAAATCGAACTGCTGTCTGAAAAAGAGCTGCAAAGCAGCGAGCTGCTTGAGCAGGCCGAAATGGCTATGCAGCAATGGCAGCAGTCCTGGGACGAATTTAACCAGCTGGCGGCTGAGCCCCGGCAGCGCGCGGAGGTTGAACAGTCCCGCATACAGCATCTCGAACAGGCTATTCATAAATTGCAGCAGCGCATTGAGCGGCTGGAGCAGGAACACAGCAGTTTTGGAGAGAATCCTGAGGATACGGAGACTCTGGCGTTACAGGAGCAGCTGTTGACGCTGGAGGAGCGCACCGAGCAGCAACGCGAACGGGTTGGTGAGCTGGTGACTCAAATCGAGCTGCAGCGCGAAAAGAACCAACACCTCAGCCAAACGCTGGATCAGGCTCGTCGTGCCATGCAAGAACACCAGGGGCGGCATGGCTCGCTGGAAGCACTGCAACAGGCTGCGCTGGGTAAAACCGATGCGCCCGTCGTGCAGTGGCTGGAGAAAAATCAGCTGCACCGGTTACCGCGACTGGCTCAAAACCTCAAAGTCGAGGCGGGCTGGGAACATGCACTGGAAACGGTGCTCGGTCATCATTTACAGGGTGTCTGCGTCAATGACTCGGAACGGCTCGGCAATGCACTGCAGAACCTCGACCAGGGCAGCATTACCCTGTTGAATCCTGATTCGGGGCAGCCTGCCAGAACCGATAACGGGCTGGTGCCCCTGATCGACAAGGTCGAATCGAGCTGGAACCTGAGTTCCTTGCTGGCTGGCATCTATGTCATTGATAGCCTTAGCGAAGCCGAACAGCAACGTGAGCGGCTGGCCGCCCATGAATCCATCGTTTGTCGAGACGGCTTATGGCTTGGGCGAGGTTGGATTCGAGTGACCCGCGACAGCGACGAACAGGCCAGCGTCTTGCAGCGGCAACAGCAATTGCAGGCGCTTGATGAAACCATTGCCGAGCTGGATGAGCAGATTGAGGTGCAGAGCGTTGACCTGGATGCCGGGCTGCTGCAACTGAAAAATGCTGAACAGGCGCGCGAAACGGTTCAGCGCGAACTGAACGATTTACAGAGCCAGCAGACCGCGCTGACATCCCAGTTAAGCGCGAAACAGGCGCGTATTGAGCAGCTCAATATGCGGCGTCAACGCATTGAGAACGACCTTGAAGAGCACCGCGAACAGCTGGCTCAGGAACAGGAAAAACTCGCTGAATCGCGGCTGGTCTGGCAGCAGGCGCTGGAAACCATGGAGCAGGATGTAGCGCGGCGGGAGTCGTTGCTGCAACAACGCGATACTAGCCGTGCTGCGCTGGACGATGTACGCCAGCGTGCCCGCCATGACCGGGAACTGGCTCATCAGGCAGCCCTTAAGAAACAGTCGGTGAGCACTCAGCTGGAAGCGCTGGGACAAAGTCTGGAACGATTGCGCAGTCAGCTGCATAGCCTGAGCGAGCGTGAAACCGCGTTGCATGCGGATATGGGCGAATCAACGACGCCCCTGGAGGAACTGCAGGCATTGCTCGAGGTGCAGCTGGAAAAACGACTGCAACTGGAAACGGAACTGGGCGAAGCGCGCGCAGCTGTTGAGCAGGTCGAATACCAGCTTAGGGAACTTGAGCAACAGCGTCACCAGTCGGAGCAGAAGCTGGAAGTGGTCCGCACACAGCTGGAAAGCAGTAAGGTCGATGCCCAGGGGCTTCGTGTGCAGCGCGAAACCCTGGAAGCCCAGTTACGCGAGATGAAGCAGAACCTGCAGGCGGTGTTGCAACAGCTGACGCCTGATGCGGCTGCGTCTGATTGGGAGGAAAAGCTGGAACAGATCGAAAAGCGCATCCAGCGTCTGGGTGCGATTAACCTGGCTGCTATCGATGAATACAAAACCCAGTCGGAACGTAAAACCTACCTGGATGCCCAAAATGAGGATCTGGAAGAGGCGCTTGAGACACTGGAAAACGCCATTCGGAAGATTGACCGGGAAACACGCACCCGCTTCAAGGAAACCTTCGATAAGGTTAACAGCGGCCTGCAGGAACTGTTCCCGAAAGTTTTTGGCGGAGGCCATGCCTACCTGGAGCTAACGGGCGAAGACCTGCTGGATACCGGGGTGACAATCATGGCGCGACCGCCAGGCAAGCGTAACAGTACCATTCACCTGCTATCGGGTGGAGAGAAGGCGTTGACGGCTATTTCCCTGGTGTTTTCTATTTTCCAGCTGAATCCGGCACCATTCTGCATGCTGGATGAAGTGGATGCGCCATTGGACGATGCCAACGTAGGTCGTTTTTGCAGAATTGTGAAAGAGATGTCCGAAAGCGTGCAATTTATATATATTACCCACAACAAAGTGACCATGGAGATGTCCAGTCATATGATGGGGGTCACCATGCACGAACCGGGTGTTTCACGACTGGTTTCCGTGAATGTGGATGAAGCGACAGCCTTGGTCGCTGTTTAGTGCGTTGGCATTCAAAACGGCAAAATTAAAATAATTTATAACAGAAAATTAAGCATATGGATTTTACCCTGCGCGAATGGCTTATTGTTGTCGGTGTTATTGTCATCCTGTTTGTATTGGTGGATGGTTATCGCCGCGTGCGTTCTGGCAGCCGCGGTCGGCTTAAAATGTCGATCAGCAAGAATCAGAAATTCCCCGATGAAGAACGGATGGATTACTTTAATGGCGAACTGCCGAATGGCGGGGCGCGTGTTGTTACCCATGCTATTGCAAACAATCCTGATGATGAGTCGTCGCTGGAAACGGTTGACGATGACGTCGCCATTCCGGCTTTTGATGTCGACCCCGAGTTGCGGCCTGATCCCCTGTTCGCAGATGAAATTGATGTTGAACCGGAAATGGAAGCCGTCCAGGCTGCGGCGCAAACGATCGATGAACCCGATGTTGACATGAGTGAGCCGGAACCTCCCGTCGCTCCTGAAACGCCTGTAGAGGCTGAACCTCTCTCAGCTTCAGGCCCCGTTAATGGCGAGCGCAAAGAGCAGCCGAAAGGCTACCAGGAAGTGGACGAGGTGGTTGTGATGAATGTCTTCGCCAAGGACGAGCGGGGTTTCAATGGCGCGGAATTGATGCGGGTGATTTTGGCCTGCGGCATGCGTTATGGCGACATGAACATTTTTCATCGTACCGAAAACAAGGATGGCGGCGCGATTCAGTTCAGCATGGCCAACGCTGTAAAACCGGGGACCTTCGACCTGGATAACATGGACGATTTTTATACGCCGGGCGTGAGCTTCTTCCTGAGTTTGCCTGGACCAAAGAATAGTATAAAGGCCTTTGATTACATGTATGAAACGGCTCAGTGTGTCGTGAAAAACCTCAATGGCGAGTTGAAAGATGAAATTCACAGCGCCATGACCAGCCAGACCATCGAACACTCGCGCCAGAAAATACGGGATTACGAACGCCGCCAGCTTTCGCTGCTGCGTTAGTGGCGTTTATTTCTTCATGAGTGCCTCACCTGAGCAGGAAATCCATTCCCTGCGGACAGAAATCGACCGGCATAATTACCGATACTACGTGCTGGACGAGCCATCGATCCCGGATGCTGAATACGATCGCCTGCTGCGACAGCTGACGCATCTGGAAACGCAGAATCCCCATTTAATTACGCCGGACTCGCCTACCCAGCGAGTCGGTGCCCGCCCGTTGACTGCCTTTGAAGAGGTTGCCCACGAGGTGCCCATGTTGTCGCTGGATAATGCCTTCAGTGCCGACGAGATGCGCGATTTTGAGCGCCGTATTCAGGATCGCCTGAAAAGTGATGCCGTCATTGAGTTTGCCTGCGAGCCCAAGCTGGACGGTATTGCTGTCAGTTTGCTTTATGAGGACGGGCTTTTGGTACGCGGCGCGACGCGTGGCGATGGCCAAACAGGTGAAAATATTACCCAGAACCTGCGTACGGTGCCTTCGATACCGCTGAGGCTGCGGGGGCAGGGGTGGCCGCGACGTCTCGAAGTGCGCGGCGAGGTATATATGCCCAAGGCCGGTTTCGAAGCCTTGAATCGCAGCGCCCGCGAGCGGGGCGAAAAAACCTTTGTAAACCCGCGCAATGCCGCAGCAGGGAGCTTACGCCAGCTGGATGCAAAAATTACGGCCAGCCGCCCGCTGCAAATGTGCTGCTACAGTGTGGGCGCGGTGGAAGGCGGTGAACTGCCCCCGGCGCATGCCGACGTGCTGGCCCAATTGCATGACTGGGGTTTTCGTATTAACGACCAGATGCAAGTGGTGCAGGGCGTTGATGCTTGTATTGAATACTACGAACAGTTGCAAAAGCGCCGCGATAGCCTGCATTACGAAATCGACGGTATCGTTTTTAAGGTGAATGACCTGCAGTTACAACAGCAGTTGGGGTTTGTATCCCGAGCCCCGCGCTGGGCCATTGCCTATAAATTCCCGGCGCAGGAGGAAATGACGCGGCTGCTGGATGTTGAGTTCCAGGTCGGACGTACCGGTGCGGTAACGCCGGTGGCACGCCTGGAACCGGTATTTGTGGGCGGCGTCACGGTCAGTAATGCGACGCTGCATAATGGCGACGAGATCGAGCGGCTTGGCGTACGTTGCGGCGACACGGTCATTGTTCGTCGGGCGGGTGATGTTATCCCGCAGGTGGTCCAGGTGGTGCTGGATAAGCGCCCGGAAAACACGCGGCCCATTGTTTTCCCTGACCAGTGTCCTGTATGCGGCTCTGAAGTTTTTCGCAGCGAAGGGGAGGCGGTAGCGCGTTGTACCGGCGGGCTTTACTGTGCTGCTCAGCGTAAACAGGCGATTAAGCACTTTGCTTCACGAAAGGCGCTGGATATTGAAGGCCTGGGCGACAAGCTGGTGGATGTGCTGGTTGATAAGCAGCTGGTCAACTGCGTTGCAGACCTCTTCAATCTTGAACATGCTGCAATCAGCGGGTTGGAACGCATGGGCGACAAGTCGGCTTCCAACCTGTTAGAAGCGCTGCAGAAAAGTAAGCGGACAACGCTGGCACGCTTTGTTTATGCCCTGGGCATTCGCGAGGTCGGCGAGGCTACGGCCCGTAATCTGGCTAACCACTTCGAGACGCTAGAGGCGTTGATGGCAGCCTCTGAGGAACAGCTGTTGGGGGTTGAGGATGTGGGGCCGATTGTCGCTAACCATATCGTGCACTTCTTCCAGCAGGAACATAATCAGGAAATTATCGCTGCGTTGTTGGCCGAAGGCCTGACCTGGCCTGCGATTGAGAAAAACAACGCACAGCAGGCATCGTTGACCGGGCAGACCTGGGTACTGACGGGAACGCTGGAAAGCCTGACCCGCGACGAGGCTAAAAGCCGGCTGGAAGCCTTGGGCGCCAAGGTAAGCGGTAGCGTATCGGCCAAGACCCATTGTGTGGTAGCGGGAGTCAAAGCCGGCTCAAAACTGGCAAAGGCGGAGGCGCTGGGTATTCAGGTGATGGATGAGGAAGCTTTATTGTCTTTACTCAAGGAATTCGAGGCTTCCTAATTTTCATTGATTTGCTAAACTCAACACCATAACAATAAGACAATGAGTAATTGCTTGGGGACGTCATGACGGAACAACAACAAAGTGCAAAGGAGAGGCACCAACACGAAAAAATGAGTCATGACCGCTACCTGCGGTCAAGTCGGCGGCGCTACAGCAGGACAAAAATCCTTGTATTGAGTCTGTCGCTGGGTCTGGCATTGCTGGCTTTAACGGTGGTGTCTATTTTTAGCGTGGCCCGGATTGCTGAGCTAAAAGGTGAAAAAACAGCCTTGGAGCATACCCTGCTGGCAGCGCAACAGCACATCGAGACGCTGACGCCCCAACTGGCAAAAACCAATGCCGATCTGGACCAGATAATTCAAAAGCGCTTTCCAAATTTGCGTCCCTTGGTGATTAACCAGATGCTGGAGGTGCAGGAAGGACTTATCAAGCAGGTGGTCTTCACTAAAATTAAACAGGGGCAACGCGATGTCTATAAATACCTCGTCGTTGCCGAAAATGCCGCCGTCGAAAAAATAAACCCCAGCTTCAGGTTACTGCTCTTCGATGAATATGGCGTTCACCTGGGTAGCGCCGATGTGGTCGACAAGCAGGTGCTGCAACCGGGTGAAAGCCGCGATTATACCGATGAATTTGAATTGCTCTTCGAATCGACGCCTCAGCATTTTTATATTGAGGATCTAAGCGCCAGGTACAATACGGGCAACAGCTAACCCCGCCGATTATTTATATCCCTTCCTGTGAGCAAAGTTTGTGCAGGCATTTTTTGCTCACTCGCCAATCCTGACCTAGACTGATTTACACAGACTAGAGGTTACGGCCTCAGTGATGTCTGGTTTTATCACATCGCCTTTTCACCAGGGTGTTGTTGTTATCAATTTTGTCAGGGTCAATCCGTCATCTGCCTTACCAGGGTGACATGGGCCCGTCGTGATGAAGATCGGAGCTGTTATGTTAAGTCATGCGTTGTTAGTTGATGATTCCAAGTCCGCGCGTTTTGCTTTGCGCAAATTACTGGAGCGTAATGGCCTAAGGGTTGATATGGCAGAGAACGCCGAGGAGGCGTTGGGCTACCTGAATGAGAATCGTCCCGATGTGATTTTTATGGATCACTTTATGCCTGGAATGGACGGCTTTGAGGCCGTAAAAATTATTAAAAACCAGCCGAATACGGCGTCTATTCCGGTTGTCATGTGTACATCCAAAGATGGGGATGCCTACACGGCCGAGGCGCAGGCGATTGGGGCAACGGATATTCTGTCCAAGCCGGCCACGCCGGGTTCGTTAAGTGAAGTGCTGGAAAAACTGAAGCACAATATCAGTGAGGCGAGTGAGGCAGGCCAGGAGCAACCGCGAATCTCCGAAAACGCTGAAGACATCATCGTGATGCAGCCTGAACCTATTATCGATCCGGATAGTATGGATTTCGATTTAAGCCATTTACCGGTTGCTGAGCAAAGCGTTTCCTTGTCGACCGAAAGTGAATCCGGTCAACCTGCCGCGTTTGCCGAACCGCAACAAGCGGTTGAAACCGAACCGCGCATTCCTGCGGCGCCAACGACAGCAAAACCGGCAATGCCGATTCTTGAAGATGTGGTTGTACCTGTTGAGGAAATCAAGCGAGTCGCCGCTGCCTCAGCCTTGGAAGTGGCGGATCGTGAAATTGATGTACGCGTTGCCCGGCTTGTTTCCGAGAAGGTGCCGGAAATGCGCGAGATGGTGATGTCGAACTTCGATTCAGTGGTTCGCAGCCTGCTCAAGGGCTATATGGATGAAGCCATGGAGAAAGCCCAGGCTGAGTTTAGCGAAACGGCCCGCGTTGAAACGCGTCAGGTGGCTGATGAAATCAGCCGCGAAGTTGTTGAGGCCAGCGTTAATGCGCGTACCCAGCAAATCGAAGAAACCATGCATCGCGAGCTCAACGAGCATTTGGCGGAAGTGTACTCCAACATCGGCGAGCTCAAAGCCAACCAGTACCTGAAGAAGGCTTCACCTGAGTTGGAACAACAGCTGCAGACCCAGGCGCGCGAAGCGGCTGCGGATGTATCGCGCGAAGCCCTGCTGGAAGCTTCGGAAGTGGCTCACAAGGCTGCCCAGGATGTCGCCAAAGAGGAAACGGCAAGTGCAACCGGCCGCTTACAGGAAGAAATGACAGGCCGTCTCAATAAAGCCATTGAAAATGTGACACAAACAAGCCGCAGTGAAGCGGCTGAAATTGCCTGGCAGAAGGTGGAAGAGTCCCAGAAAGTACTGCAGGCGCAGATTGCAAAAGCCAAGGCGCTGGGTGGTTTTGGTATTGCGGCAGGGGCCGTCGCAATCGTCGTTGCACTCTTTATTTAAGCCCTTCTCAGCGGCTTAAACCGACGAATAAAAACCCCGGCTCTGTTTACGGAGCTGGGGTTTTTTATGTTGTAAAAAGGCCTCAGGCGTCCGCTTTTTGCTGGCGCAGGAGACGGCTGTAACGAACAAACAGCATGGTAGCGGTAAAAAGAGTCAGGCTTGAAACGGTCGCTATACCGGAAAATAGCAGGTCCTTTCCCTGTGCCAGGCCGGTGACCGCCATGATGATGTAGAGGAGTAGTACACAGCTCATATACAGGTGAGCCATGCTATTGCCGCGTAGCAGTCCCGGCAGGAAAACCAGCAGCGGAACGACCTGTATCAACAGGAAATCCAGCTTGTCCAGCGAGGGGCTATTAGCCGCCCAGCCGGCGATAAGGCAGGCTAACAGGGCCGCATAGCTGAACAGGGTAACGCGGCGGCTCAGGGCGACCCGTTTTTGCAGGTTCATGGCTTATCTCCCGCCAGTTTAAGGGCCAGTGTCGCCAGGCGTTTCCCCTGTGCCAGGCACAGGGCCAGCTCGCTTTCGCTTAAGGGCAGCTTGTTGTCGTTTCCGGCAAAGTGCGTTGCGCCATAGGGCGTTCCGCCCTGCTCGGTACTCATTAATTCGGTTTCGCTGTAGGGGATGCCACTGATTACCATGCCGTGGTGCAGCAGGGGCATCATCATGCTGACGAGGGTGGTTTCCTGGCCGCCATGCAGACTGGAGGTTGAGGAAAAAACACTGGCGGGCTTGTTGATTAAGGCGCCGCTCAGCCACAATCCGGAGGTTCCGTCGATAAAGTATTTCAACGGTGCGGCCATGTTGCCGAAGCGGGTTGGGCTGCCCAGTGCAAGACCGGCGCAGTTGCGAAGGTCCTCTTCGGTACAGTACACCGCCCCTTCATCAGGAATGGTGTCAGCAACGGCTTCACAGACCGTGGAAACTGGGGGGACGGTTCGCAGTCTCGCTTCGATACCGGTGATTTCGTTGACGCCACGCGCGATGCGTTGCGCCATGGCGGCAGTAGCCCCGTGACGGCTGTAATAAAGTACCAGTATGTAAGGCGTTGGGTGGGGCATTATAAAATCTCCAGCACCTGCTCTGGTGGTCGACCTAAGGCGGCTTTACCGTTGGCGACAACGATAGGTCGCTCAATCAGTTTCGGGAAATCATGCATTGCCTGAATCAGCTGTGCTTCGGATAGGCTTTCGTCCTGAAGGTTGTTGTCCTTGTAGGCATCTTCACCCTTGCGCAGCAGCTGGCGGGCGGAGATTCCCAGTAACTTGAGTAACGCTTGCAGCGTGTCGGTTGTGGGCGGCGTTTCAAGATAGAGCACAATTTCAGGTTCGATATTGCGTTCCTTAAGCAGCTCCAGTGTTTGACGCGACTTGGAGCAGCGTGGATTGTGGTAGATGGTGACAGTGCTCATGGGGTTGTTCTCCCGGGAAAATTCAACTTACAATCAAAACTGGTTGGGCATTTTAATGTATTTTCAGGGGCGAAGGTGAAAATTAAAGCACATGCGGTCGGGCGAACCGTCTTAACGGTTCTGTTCCTGGTGATAAGCGCTTGCAGCCGCCCGGAATTCCTTGATGCCCAGGGCAAAGCCTTTGACTGGCAGGATTTTCACGGGCAATGGCTGGTGGTGAATTTCTGGGCTGAGTGGTGTGCGCCCTGTCTGGAGGAAATTCCCGAACTGAATCGTCTCCACGAAGAGGCCGGACTGACCGTGTTAGGAGTCAATTTTGACCGACCTGAACTGGCGGAACTCAAACGCCAAATAACGGCCCTGGATGTCCGCTTCCCTGTTGTTTTCAGTGAGCGTCGAGAGCGATTGGCTGAATTGACTCCCCAGGTGTTGCCGACAACCTATGTGTTTGACCAGCAGGGCCGGTTACGGCATAAGCTGGTAGGCCCGCAGACCTGGGCAACGATTAAAGCTGCGATGGAGTAACGAAGGAAATGGCAAAGGTTTGTGTTCATGCCTATGTATCCGGCAAGGTTCAGGGCGTTTGGTACCGCCAATCCACCAAGGAGCAGGCGCTGGCGCAGGGCGTGACAGGTTGGGCAAAAAACCTGGCCGATGGGCGTGTTGAGACACTGCTATGCGGCGATGAGGAGGCCGTGAACCGGGTTCGGGACTGGCTCCACGAAGGCCCGGAATTAGCCGTTGTGGAAGCGGTTCAGGCAACCCAGGTGGCGTATCGGGAACTGAAGGGGTTTGTGACAGGCTGATTTAGCCCTTACCTTTAAGTTTTTCTATCAAGACCTGCATTTCAGCCTCGCTGAATCCGGCCGACGCCGTCACCGAACTACTGAGGTTGGCGCCGGCTGGAAAGCAAGCCGATTTTTGCTCGAAGAGCCGCAAGGCTTGACCGTACCCTTCCAATAAATCCTGAATCACCAACGGGCTTAGCATACCTGCTGTTTCCATGACCGGGCAGGAGACAATGTTGTGGAGTGCGGTTAACAGCTTGGGACCGATAAATTGGGGCGGCATACGGCCGCTATTGGCTGTTAGCAGTTGCTCGGCGCTGGCGGTGTAAAAGTCCAGGAAGTGATTGCCGCGGCAGAACATCATAAAGGCGTTATGCACCTTGGTATAGGCGCGCAGTCGCTTGCCCGTATCCGCCTGAACCCAAACCTCTCTTCCCAGTGCGAAAGCGCTTTCTGGCAGGATAAACTTCGGCTGATTGAAAATCAGAAAGTCGGCATCGCACCAGACAACGCGCTGGTAGCCCTCTTGCAGGGCCTTTTGTATCGCCTTGAGGCGGGCAAGGTCACTGGCAATGACCTTCTGGTCTTTGGTTTTCTCGATGAGCTCAGGAGGAAGTGATGCAAAAATTTCATCGCCGAGCCACCGGTAATCGAACTGGTTGTCGCAAGCCCAGGCCTGAACCGAGTCGAGGCAGTCCTGCAGCCACGCAAAGGGCAGGGGCGTTCGATGGGACTGAATAACCAGCGTCTGTTTCAAATGGGAAAGCGAGCGAAAGAAGTGTTCAGTTGTTGGTATACCAGCGCCGTTCCCAGGCCAGTAAGACCTTTTCCGGGTACTTGGTCTTGCCCAGGCTGCCGTTATAGCGCGCCAGCGCCCGTATCATATCGCCTTTTTCTTTTTTCAGGTAATAACTGAGAATGGTGCAGCCATAGCGCAGGTTGGTGTCGATATCCATCAGGTTATCATCGGGGCGGCCAATCTCTTTTTTCCAGAAGGGCATAACCTGCATCAGCCCGCGCGCGCCCACATAGGACAAGGCATAGCGGTCAAAATAACTTTCGATCTGGATGACGGACAGAACCAGTTCAGGTTGCAGGTTGGCGCGGCTGGCTTCACGGTGTACGGCGCGAAGCAGCTCAAGGCGTTTTCTATCGTCCTTGATAAAGCGTTGCAGGCGGCCGGACATATCCACCAGCCAGACTTCAGCATCAAAGCGATCTTCAAAACTGTCGGCCTGATCGATGGTGTCTTTCAGTAACGAGCGTAATTCGGCATCGACCTGTTGAGCGGTGGTCGTTGCCGAAAATGACAGCAGCACAGGCAAACAAAGTATCAGCAGTAGAAGAAGGGGCGCGCGCATTATTACAGGCAAGTTCTTTTAGGTTATTTTATAGTCTAGATGAAAATGGCTTAGGCTCTAGTTTTCCGAATAATAAAACAGGTCGGAGCGATCAAAAAGCAATAAGCAGTTGTTTGGGCGCAGTTGGCGCAACCGGCGATTGATGGCTTGCTCACGGGGAATAGATATGTCTGAACTCTTTGGTTTCGATGCTTTTTCGCCCAAGGAAATTGCCGAACGGGTCAGAACGCTCGGCGTGGCCAAGGCGCGATTGCCGTTGTTATCCATGATCATGCTGGGCGTACTGGCTGGCGCCTTTATCGGGCTTGGCAGCCTGTTCTTCGTGGTGATCAAGTCTGACCCGACGCTCGGTTTTGCAGTAAGCCAGTTATTGGGTGGGTTGGTGTTTTCACTGGGCCTGATTCTGGTGGTGGTCGCCGGGGCGGAATTGTTTACCGGTAATAACCTGCTGGCGATGGCCTGGGCGGATAACAAGATTACCACGCGCGAGCTGCTCACCAATTGGTTGGTCATTTGCGGTGCCAATTTTATCGGCGCGGCAGGGCTGGCGCTTCTGGTCTTTTTGTCCGGGCACACCGAAATGAACAGCGGCGCCATTGCGGATCAGTACCTTAAAATCGCCAATACCAAGTGCAGCCTCAGCGCTTCGGAGGCCCTGTTCAGGGGCATGCTGTGTAACATCCTGGTCTGCATGGCGATCTGGATGGCCTTGGCGGGACGGAGCGTTATCGACAAGGCCGTCGCTATTGTGTTCCCGATTTCTGCCTTTGTGGCAGCAGGTTTTGAGCACAGTATTGCCAATATGTACTTTGTGCCAATGGCGATGCTGATCAAATTATTCGGCCATTCAACGGTGACTGCCGAGGCGGTTACCTGGGGCGGATTCATGGCGAACCTGGTTCCGGTGATCGTGGGTAACCTCATTGGCGGCAGTGTGCTGGTCGGTTTTGTTTACCACATTATTTATCGACGCCCGACCTCACGCGACACATAAGCTGATATCCAGGGCAGCGCGGTAAATTCAGCTTTCCAAACTTGTTTTGGCTCAAGTGCGTTTTTGGCTCGGGCTGCTAGTCTTGCTCGAACCTATTCTTGAGCATACCGCCCGAAGGGCTGGGCTCTTTTTGCGAGGAAACTGAAGAATGACTGTTGTCATTAATATCGGCATTGTTACGGTGTCAGACCGTGCCAGCCGCGGCGAATACGAAGACCTGGGCGGACCGGCCATTGAGGCCTGGATCGGGCAAGCCATTACCAATGATTGGCGACCCGTGAAGCGAGTTATTCCTGATGAACAGGCGTTGGTGGAAGCGACCCTGAAAAACCTGTGCGATGAGCAGGGTTGCCACCTGGTCGTGACCACCGGCGGTACCGGCCCTGCTAAGCGGGATATTACCCCGGAAGCGACGCACGCGGTGTGCGATAAGATGATGCCGGGTTTTGGCGAATTGATGCGGGCGGTTTCCCTGAACTACGTCCCTACGGCCATCCTTTCCCGGCAAACGGCGGGCATTCGCGGCGAATCCCTGATTGTAAACCTGCCGGGGAAACCGAGCGCGATTGTCGATTGCCTGGAGGCGGTTTTCCCGGCGATTCCCTACTGTATTGATCTGATCGAGGGGTATTACCTGGAGACCGACGAACCCTTCATTAAGGCATTCAGACCCAATAAATGAGCTAAACCTGCCCGCATTAGCGGGCGGGTTTAAGGCTGTTTGCTAACGGTTGAGCGTCGCTTTAACAAAGTCGACCACTTCCTCGACAGCGATATCCTGGCTTTCCTGGCTGCGACGTTCCTGGTATTCGATCGCATTGTTTTTCAGGCCGCGATCGCCAATCACCAGGCGGTGGGGGATGCCGACCAGATCCATGTCGGCAAACTTTACGCCGGGGCTGGTTTTCTTGTCGCGGTCATCCATGTAGACCTCGATACCGAGGTCTTTGAGTGCCTGGTAAACCCGGTCGGCGGTTTCCTTGACCTGTTCCGACTTCTCGTAATTCAGGGGGACGATGCCGATCTGGAAGGGTGCCAGGCCTTCCGGCCAGATGATGCCCTTGTCGTCGTTATTCTGTTCGATTGCCGCCGCTACCACGCGGGTGACGCCAATACCGTAGCAGCCCATCGTCATGACCTCAGCCTGGCCTTTTTCGTTGAGCACGGTAGCGTTCATCGCCTCAGCGTACTTTTTGCCGAGCTGGAAGATATGTCCCACTTCAATGCCGCGCTTGAAGACCAGTTTGCCGCTGCCGCAGGGTGAAGGATCGCCTTCGACCACTTCACGCAGGTCGGCAATCTCAACAAAGCTGCAGTCGCGTTCCCAGTTAACGCCGGTCATGTGCTTGCCGTTTTCGTTGGCTCCGCTGATAAAGTCGGCCATCACCGCAGCGCTGCGATCGACAATCACAGGCACCTTGCTGTTTACCGGACCCAGGGAGCCGGGCTCGCAGCCCATGCGTTGGGCGATTTCTTCATCCGTTGCAAAGGTCAGCGGCGCTTTTACCAGTGGCAGTTTCTCGGCCTTGATTTCATTGAGGCCGTGATCGCCGCGCAACACCAGGGCGACCAGTGGATCTGCATCCTCTTCGGTGGGTTCGCCGTGAACCAGCAGGGTTTTGGCTACCTGGTTGGCTGCCACCTTGAAAAAGGCCGATACCTCTTCAATGGTGTGCTGATCCGGGGTGTCCACCACCGCGAGTTCCGCAGAAGGCGCAGGACGCTCGGTTTCCGGGGCCAGGGCCTCAGCGGTTTCAATATTGGCCGCATATTCACTGCTGTCGCTGAAGGCGATCAGGTCTTCGCCGGATTCGGCCAGCACGTGGAATTCCTGGGACTGGCTGCCGCCGATGCTGCCGGAATCTGCCTGTACCGCACGGAACATCAACCCCATACGCTCAAAGATGCGACTGTAAGCCTGATACATGGCTTGGTAGGTGGCCTGCAGGCTTTCTTCATCCAGGTGGAAGGAATAGGCATCCTTCATGAGAAATTCACGGGAACGCATCACGCCAAAACGGGGGCGGCGTTCATCACGGAATTTTGTCTGGATCTGGTAGAAATTCACCGGCAGCTGTTTGTAGCTGCTCAGTTCGTTGCGAGCCAGGTCCGTGATCACCTCTTCATGGGTTGGGCCGATGCAGAATTCACGACCGTGGCGGTCGTTCACACGCAGCAGCTCCGGACCGAACTGGCCCCAACGGCCGGATTCTTCCCAGAGCTCGGCCGGTTGTACGGCGGGCATCAGCAGTTCCAGCGCGCCGGCGCGGTTCATTTCTTCGCGGACGATGTTTTCGGCCTTGCGCAGCACTTTCAAACCCAGCGGCGTCCAGGTGTAAAGACCGGCCGCCAGGCGGCGGATCATTCCAGCCCTCAGCATCAGCTTGTGACTGATAACGACGGCGTCGGCGGGAGTTTCCTTAAGGGTGTTAATCAGAAAATGTGTTGCGCGCATGGGCTGTTGAAAACCTTACAATTGAAGTGATTTGCAAAAGCAGGCATTGTACGTTTCCGGCGCGTCAGTTTCCAGTCGCGCATACGCCCTGTCTTTTTCAAGTGTGAAGAATATTCGATGACTGAAAAGCCCTTTTCCCAGGCCTGTGAAAATAATAAGTTGCCGATTCTGGCCGTGTTGGAAAAAGCCTTTGCGCAGGTTTCAGAAGTGTTGGAGATCGGCAGCGGAACGGGGCAGCACGCGGTGTTTTTCGCGCAGCACCTGCCATTCCTCAACTGGCAGCCCACCGATGTACTTGCGCATTTGCCGGGTATCCAGCGCTGGCTGGAGGAGGCTCGGCTGGCTAACCTGCGTTCGCCGCTGGCGCTGAACGTGCGGGATGAGCCCTGGCCGGTGACCACTGCCGAGGCGGTTTTTACGGCGAATACCCTGCATATTATGGGTAAGACCGAGGTGGAGCGTTTCTTTGAGAAGCTGGGGGAAATCCTGTTGCCGAAGGGTAAATTCTGCTGTTACGGCCCCTTTAACTATGAAGGGCGATTTACGTCACCGAGCAATGCCCGTTTTAATGAATGGCTCGGCCTGCAAAATCCCGCCAGCGCGATTCGCGACTTTGAATGGATTGAGACCTTGGCGCAGGCTGCCGGTCTGGCGCTGGTTGCCGACCACGATATGCCGGCCAACAACCGGTTGCTGGAGTGGCAAAAGCGCGCCTAATAGTGAATGGCCAGCCAAATGGTTTCGGTGTCTTGAGGCGTCCAGTTCACCCTGTGCCGGGTGTGGGCCGGGATATTGATATAATCGCCTGCCTGCAGGTGAAGCTCGGCACCTGATTCGAAGCCCAGTTTGGCTTCTCCTTTCAGAACCACAACCCACTCATGGGTTTCCTGATCGTACCAGCCGCTTTCGGGCGAGCTTTGGCCGTTGGAAATAATCCGCTCTATTTGCACATGCTCATGTTTGACGAGCGTTTCAAAAACCTCCGATTCGAGGTTCTTTGGTAATGCTGTGAAAAGGTTTTTCATGGCCGCTAAGCACCTGGTGCCGAATAGGTTCGCTCGCAAGTCTGCGCCTTTAGTGAGAGCAAAAACAAGTTTTGTTTCGGTGGGATTGGATTGTTTTTATTCCGACGACTAATATTAAGCCCGTTTTCGATAACAGCAGTGTCGTTATTTCCAGAAGGACCTTGGGGTGGGCGGTAACAGTTAACGATTAATCGGCCATTTGACAGGGTAGGCACAGTGCGCAAGAGGTTTGTTTCTTGCCGGTTAACAGGGGAGCTCGCTTTCTAGGGCTTTTCGAGATTCCGATGGGGATAGCAATGTCACATTTTATACCCACCCGATTTTTCCTCGGGTGGCTGTTTTGTTTTGCAGTCGTCAGTTTTTCAGCGTCTGCTCAAATGGCCGAAAAACCCCTGGTTATCGGGGCAATCAGCCACAACGCCAAAAAGCATATAGAAGCAGCTCAGCCGCTGGCCGACTATCTGGCAATGCACCTTAAATCGTTTGGCTATACTCATGGCCAGGTCGTTGTTGCACGCAATGTGGATGAAATGGCGGAATTGCTCCGCACTGGGCGGGTCGACCTGGTTTCCGACACTATTTTTTCCGCCCTGGAGCTGCAGGAGAAAGCTGAAGCCAAGCCTTTCCTGCGTCGTTGGAAAAAGGGCGTGGGTGTTTATTCCTCACTGGTATTCGCGCGTCAGGATAGCGGTCTCGAAACGCTGGACGACCTCAAGGGCAAGGTGATTGCCTTTGAAGACAGGGAGTCAACCAGTGGTTATTTCCTGCCGGCTTCTTTGTTGCTCAAACGCGGTTATGAGCTGGTGGAGTTAAGCTCGCCGGGCGCCGAGGTTCCAGCCGGGAAAATTGGTTATGTTTTTGCCAAGGAAATGCTGAAAACTGCCGATGAAATCAGCATTTCATCCTGGGTGTACCGGGGCGTTGTGGATGCCGGCGCTTTGAGCAGCGTGAACTGGAATGATGATAAGGATTTGCCTGAGCAGTTCCGGACTGAATTTACGGTGCTTGATGAGAGCATGCCCTTTCCACGAAGTATCTTGCTGATACGCCCTGGCATGTCGGAACAGCTCACGAGTGCACTCAAAATGCTATTGATCAATGCCGAATGGGAAGCCCTGGGGCAGATTGCGCTAAAGGCGTACCAGAGAACCCGCCGTTTCGATGAACTGAACGATAGCGTCCAGATGGCCCAGCAATTGGCTGATATGCTGCGAGACATTTTGCAAACAGGCTTGTCGGATTCAGGTCAGTCAGCGCCATGAAGTCGGGGCTTCAGCGACGTTATGTGCTGGCCACCTTCGGCCTGTTGGTGGCGATGATTCTGGTGATCACCGCGGTGCTTTTTGCAGCGGCTCACGAACAGCAGTCGCACATGAAAAGCAGTATCAGGGAGGAGGTGACGCAAAACCTCGAGCAGGGCCTGCAGCAACGTGCCGACAGTATCAGCAGTTACCTCAGCGAGGCACTGTTCGACTCGCTTTATTACTACAACCCAGAAGAGGCTTACCACATCATCAAGGCTGTCCTGAGTATTCAGGAAGTTGCCGGAATCTATGTGGTCGATACCAGCGGCAATATCTTCCATGACGGCACGCATACTCTGGTGGATTTTGGTCGGCGCTATCATGATGAAACGGCCCTGCAGCAGGTGCTCAAGCAGGGCAAAGCCTATTCAAAGGTCGACAATGGCCGTTTGATACTGGGGAAACCGATTCGTGCCGGCAACGAACTGATTGGCGCGCTTTTCACGGAGTTCTGGAAAACCGAAATTCAGGAGACGATTCAGCAGACAACGGGACTGGTTGACGATATCCACGAGCGCAGCCATGGCAAGCTGATACTGAGTGTTTCCATCACGGCGGCCATTTTGATTGCGCTCGGTATTTTGTCAGCGATATGGATTGCGCGCTCCATGACCCGTCCGCTCAGGGAATTGATTGACTACACCGAACGACTGGGCAAGGGCGACTTTAGCCAAATTGATTGCATTGACCGCCAGGACGAAATCGGCGAATTGGCGCATTCCTTCAATCGCATGGGGGAAAAGCTTGAGCAGCGCACCGAGGAAATTTCCCATCAGGCCTATCATGATGCGCTCACCGGGCTACCGAACCGGGCCCGCTTTATTCAATACCTTGACTCCCTGATAGCGTGCCAGAGCGGCAATTCCTTTGCGGTGCTGTTTATCGACCTCGATGAGTTCAAAAGCGTCAACGATCACTACGGCCACAAAGCTGGCGATGTGTTACTGCGCGATCTTGCCGAGCGTATGAAAGACAAGCTCCGAGTCGGCGATCTTGTCATGCCATTGGCCAATGGAACCTACAAAAAAGAAGTGGTTGCTCGCATTGGTGGCGACGAGTTCCTGATCTGCCTGCCGAATATTTCCCAGCCGGATGATGTCGTCAGGGTGGTTGACCGCCTGTTTGAGGCCATTCGCAGTCCGGTCATGATCGGCCATGACAAGGTGGTGATTGGCGGAAGTATTGGGGTTGCCTGCTACCCCCATTCGGGCGAAAGCGCCGATGAGCTGATCAAGAATGCCGACATTGCCATGTACCAGGCTAAGGCCAGCGGTAAAAACACCTATAGCCTGTTTACGCCGCAAATGGTTGAGCAGGTGGAAAAACGGGGCGATATAGAGCGCGAACTGCGTAAAGCCCTGGAGTCGCCAGCCCAGTTTGAACTCTGGTACCAACCGCAGGTGGAACTGGATTCGCCGCAACTGGTCGGTGCCGAAGCGCTGGTCCGTTGGCGTCATCCGCAACGCGGCCTGATTCCCCCTGGCGACTTCATTCCGGTTGCCGAGGATACCGGCCTGATCACGCCGCTGGGAGAGGCCCTGTTCGAACAGCTGTGCCAACAACTGGATCAATGGCGGGAGAAGTTACTCCCCGGTTTTCATGTTTCCCTGAACCTATCGGCCAGGCAGGTTTGCGGACAGGGGCTGGCTGATATTTTTGCCGATTACCTGAAACGCTACGATGTGCCGGCCAATTATGTTCATGCGGAGATTACCGAAAGCTCGCTGATGCGGGATGAGTATGCCGCCAGGCAGACCCTTAACCATCTGCGCGAACTGGGCATCGAGGTGTGGTTAGATGATTTCGGAACCGGCTTCTCTTCATTGAGCTATTTGCGCCGCTTTCCGGTGGATGGCTTGAAAATTGATCGCAGCTTTATTGCCGACATTGAGGATGACCCGCAGGATCGCGCCTTGAGCGAGGCGATTATCTCCATGGCGGGCAGTCTCGAGTTGGGGGTTGTCGCCGAAGGTATTGAAAAGGCGAAGCAGGTTGAGTTATTGCAACAGCAGGGATGCCGGCTTGGGCAAGGCTATTATTTTTCAGCACCGCTGCCAGCCGAGGACTTTGAGTCTTCCTACCTGAAGCCGGTTCCGGCCCGAAAAGCGGAACTGTCCTGATTGAACCGCCCTTGCGAAAGCCAGTCCCAAGATAGAGCAATCGCGATAAATGAAGGAAGGTCCATGAAATTTGGCGTCGGGGTGTTGGCACTCTCGCTGTTGTTACTGGCCGGTTCGGCCAGTGCCGAGAGCTTTAAATGCCGTAACAAGTTTATTAGTACAGGTGACCGCAAGGCGATCGTCCTGTTGCGTTGCGGCGAGCCCCTGTTTGCGGAAGTCGTTTCCGGCGATGATGAGGTCAAGGTAGAGGAATGGACCTATAAAAGTCGCGGTTACAAAGGGTTTTTACGTATCCTGACCTTTCGTGGCGGCCGACTGGTGGATATTTCCGTCGGGGAAAAGGTTCAGTAATCTCAGGGCGCTTTGTTCTTGAAGGGCAGCATTAACGCTGCCTGTTTTTCATAGTGCGCCATGCCGTGCTTCTCCTGTTCCAGAAAACGATCGATTGCTTCCCGAAACCCCGCATGCTCGACCCAGTGCAGGGACCAGGTTTTGATTGGCTCAAATCCGCGTAGAATTTTATGCTCGCCCTGCGCGCCGGGGTCAAAGCGTTGCAGCCCCTGTTCGATGCAGTACTCGATTCCCTGGTAGAAACAGGCCTCGAAATGCAGGCACTCGTACTCCTCCAGGCAGCCCCAGTAGCGCCCATAAAGGCTGCTGCTGTCATGCAGGCAGAGGGCCGCCGCAACAGCTTCATTTTCCTTATAAGCCATTACCAGCAGTAACTGCTCGGCCAGGGCTGAGCGGAGCTGTAAAAAGAATTCCAGCGTCAGGTAGCCCTGCTGGCCGCGTTTCAGGTAGGTGGCCTGGTAAAAAATAAAGAAATCGCGGATGTGTTGTTCGGTAACCTGTTCGCCTGTCAGGCGTTGCAGGCGAATGCCCTGTTCGGCCACCCGGCGCCGCTCGCGTTTGATGTTTTTGCGTTTGCGCGAAGTGAAGGTGGTGAGGAAGTCGTCAAAGTTTTCATAGCCCTGGTTAAACCAGTGAAACTGGCAGCCGGTGCGTGGGCGGAGGTTGGTGGCGTTCCAGCGCTGGAATTCCTTTTCCGGCGGGAACAGCAGGTGCCAGCTGGAAAAATCGCCCTGTGCTGTTTTGGTTTGTAGCTCCTTCACGATTGCCGCAATCAACAGGCTTTTGTCCACCTCGGGGGCTGAACAGAGTCGTGGCCCAGTGGCGGGCGTGAAGGGAATAGCCGTCAGCAGCTTGGGGTAATAGGGGACATTGTAGCGCTGGTATGCCTCTGCCCAGGCCCAATCAAACACGTATTCGCCGTAGGAGTGGTACTTGATGTAAAGCGGCATCACCGCCACCAATTGGCGCTGTTGGTAAACCGTTAAATGGTGGGGGTGCCAGCCGGTATGCTCCCCCACGCTACCGGAACTTTCCAAAGCGGCCAGGAACGCGTGACGCAGAAAGGGGTAATCCGTACCGCACAGTTTGTCCCACTCGGCGGCATTTATCTCATCGATACGGGAACGGTATTGGAAAGTGAAGTTTGACGAGCTTTGCATTATGCTCGCTATTACAGCCTAACCGGCCCCATTAAACCAGCCCCCGGAAGCCACAAAATGTTTGAACTTCACCCGCAACTGGCCAAAGACTGTCTTGTGCTGGGGGATTTTCCCCTGAGCCGCGTCCTGTTGAACAGGGACGCCAACTACCCCTGGTTTATCCTGGTGCCGAGGCGGGACGCAATCCGTGAAATTTTTGAACTGAGCGAAGCCGATCAGCAACAACTGCTGTGGGAGTCCAGCTACTTTTCCCAACAAATTTATCCCCTGTTCAACGCCGACAAACTTAATGTTGCCGCGTTGGGCAATATGGTGCCGCAACTCCACATGCACCACATCGTGCGTTATGAAAATGATGTTGCCTGGCCCGGCCCTGTTTGGGGCAAGGTGCCTGCTATCGCCTACGATGCCAGTCAGCTTAAGGCGATCGTGGAAAAAGTGTGTAGCGCCCTCAAGGTTTCTTTTCAGCCCGCGGAGTGAATACGGTCCAGCGGGCTTTGGGTGCCCGCATAATGTTTGCCCAGCACATGGGTATAAATTTGTGTCGTTTTCACATCGTTATGACCCAAAAGCTCTTGAACGCTGCGAATGTCCGTGCCGGTTTCAAGCAAATGAGTGGCAAAGGAGTGGCGGAACGTGTGGCAGTTGATTTTTTTATTGAAGATTCCCGCTGATTTGACGGCGATCCCTAAGGCTTTTCTGACGACAGTTGGGTGAAAATGGTGCCGGCATAGCTCCCCTGTTACCGGATGTGGGCAGAGCGTTGAAGATGGGAAAATATAGGCCCATCGGGGAGAGCGGAAGGCATTGGGGTATTTTTTGCCCAATGCATAGGGCAGGGAAGGGCCAACCCCTCGTTGATTATCTTCTTTCAAAACGGCTAATGCTGTCGTTATCTGCTCCCGCAAAGGTTCGACTAATTTGGGGCTCAGTAATGTTTGTCGGTCTTTATTTCCTTTGCCATTGCGAATGACAAGGGCCAATCGATCCAGGTCTACATCCTGCACTCGTAACCGAAGGCACTCGGAAACACGCAAACCACTTCCATAGAGTATTTCTACAACCAGGCGATTACGGCCTGAAAGTTTTTCGATAATTTTAGCGACTTCGTCCTGGGTCAATGTTATGGGCAGGTTTCGTTGCTTGGTGGCCAGCGTGAATCCCAAGTCGCCCAACTCAATTTGCAGGAATTTATGATACAGAAATACTAAGGCATTTAAGGCGACTTTTTGCGTATTAACAGCGACATGGCGCTCTGATGCCAGGTAACTTAGAAAGGCCTTTACTTCAGGCGCTCCAACATCGGCTGGGTGCTTTTTGCCAATAAAGTAAATAAAGAAACGAATCCAATACAAGTAAGATTTTTCAGTTCGCATACTGTAACCGCGTAAACGGATATCACGGCGTATTGACTCAATGAAGGGACTGGCCATAAGGCACCTCCTTGTGCTTACAAATATACTGTTTTTTTATACAGTATATTTGGTGCTTGTCAAATATCTTGCGCGTTTTATACTTGTGTCACGCGCGTTTAGCATCTGGATTTTTTGAAATATTAAGTGATTTCAAATGGTTACAGATTTTCTTGGATGGATAACGCGCAACGGCGAGGGAGATAACGCGCATGCTCACTTTGCTCAGAAAGGATTCTGAGACCAACTCTAAAAATCCTTTCAAATCAATAAACTAAAAGAAAGCCGTCGAATATCAAAATCGGCAAAACGCGCATGCGCGATATACAAATGTTAGGGCAAACAAGGAAGGGAGGTCTCATTGGCTACGAACTATGTCCTGATAGATTTTGAGAACGTCCAGCCAAGCAATCTTGAGGTTTTAAAAAAGCATCCTTTCAAGGTATTTGTGTTTGTTGGCGCTAATCAAACTAAGGTGCCTATTGATCTCGCCGCTGCAATGCAGGAGCTTGGCGATTCGGCGCAGTACGTGAGAATTGAAGGCTCAGGGAAAAACGCGCTCGATTTCCACATCGCCTATTACATTGGCGAACTGGCGGCGAATGAGCCAGGAGCATTTTTCCACATCATTTCGCGCGATACTGGCTTCGACCCTCTGATCAAGCACCTCAAAAGCAGAAAGATCAAAGTGCAGCGTGAGCGTGATTTGGGCGAGATTCCGGTCCTGCGAATGTCGAACGCATCATCCAACGATGAGAAGGTCGCGGCTATCGTTAAGAATCTTGCGGGTCGAGGTCAGTCGAGGCCACGCAAGGTGAAAACACTCTCGAATACAATCAATTCGTTGTTTACGGAAAATCTTACAGAGCAGCAGTTGGCGGCGCTGGTGAAGGAGCTTGAGCAAAGGCAATACATCAAGGTTAACAATGGAAATGTATCCTACCATCTGCCGCATTAGCCCTAACAAATCGTTCAAGCCGCTCGCTATGCTCGCTCGGACGGCCAGCACTCCGCGCCTTATTGCGCATGGCTTCGCCATTTTTGCGCAAACGGCGCTCCGCGCTGGCCGCCGCTTAACTAGGCGTTATATTGCTAAAGATGCCAATGCGTAACTTTCAACACTATAGATCTTTAATTGTGCCATCCGCATCAGCATTCCTCGCATTGTTGTGGCTCCTGTTTGATCCAGCTTTTGAGCCTGTCATAGTTTTATTGGCTTCAGTTGCTGCATCTATCGTTTCATTCAATCAAATAAAGAAAGACTGGATTCCGAGGACAAACAATTTTATTTATAGCCTTCAAATTCGGAACCATCTGCCAGAAGAAATTAACTCCTGCGTAAATGCAATTCTTGAATCAGAACCAGCAATAACAAGATGGAAACTTTATCACCATGACGGAGAGTTTAAGGATTTAGTAATTGAGTCCGTGCAAAAACTAGACGCAGAAGAACTATCAAAGCTTGCATGGAAACATAGGTGCAAACCTTATTTTGTCCGTTTAGGCAACGAAGTCGTATGGGAAACAGACGCAATATAACAAGTGGGTGGTGCGGGACAGAGTTCTACTTCGCTTCACCTGCCCCACACCCTAAGCGTTAGGGCCACAATGAAAACACATATATTCATATTACTAATGCTGTTTTCCGTTGGAGTATCTTCCAACGATGAAAAACAAATATTGGCCAGTTTGAACAAGCTTCAAACTGAAATTAATCACATTGGTGGCTCGGATCACTTCGTAACAACAGTGATTGAGAAGATACAAACTGATCAATGCCGCTCTCTTGTTGAGCTTGTGGATGAAGAAAGCCCCTTCGCTGGTGATCTAGAGTATTTCTACGCGAAGTGCCTTTATAACTCTCGTCAATTTGGTGAAATATTAAGCTTCGAAATTGGGCGTTTTGGCTTTCACCCCTTGGGCCTTGGTGACGGGCCGCCTTTCATACCTGACCAGACAGTTTTCTTAAAAGTAAGACTCGGCGGCAAAGTTCTAGATAGGGGCATCCAGGTTAAATTCAAACCAAGAAAAAACCACTTTACCATTTACGATTTGGAGTTCATTTATGGAAAGGCGCATCTTTAGCCCTAACAAGCGGGTCGGGCGGGACTGCGTTCCGCTTCGCTTCTCTTGCCCCGCACCCTAAACGTTATGTGCTTTAAATCATGAATAGAAACGTAGCAAAGTTGTTCTTGATATTAACGGCCTCCGTAATATTTTCGGTTGCCGTCTATCAAGGCCAGAATATTGCAGCAGATAAGCTCTACGAGAAATATACATCGTCCTTAAAACAAGCCATGTGGCAATCTGGTAGCAAGGAATGCTTGAATAAACTTAGAGAGCAACTCAAACAAGACCGCTTAACCCTGGAAAGTGAGCAACTTTTCAATGATGGTCGCGAAAAATACTACTTATTACTAAAAATATCATGGCCCATTATCATTCTCGCCGGGCTTCTATTAATCTCAATTTTGGGTACGAAATGGTTAGCTCCCAGAAAAAGCACATAACAAGTGGGTCGTGTGGGACAGGATTCCGCTTCGCTTTACTTGCTCCGCACCCTAAGCGTTATGTGTAAGGAGAAGTAGCCACTTATGCCCGTAGTGCTTTGGATGACTGGGACACTCGCTTCTTTCTGCCTAATGGCAGTTGGGGTTCGAGAGTTAAGTGGTCAAGTGGCCGTGTTCCAAATGCTTCTTTTTCGTAGCGTAATCGGCTTGCTTTGCATATCAGCAATTCTCTGCTTCTCAAGACAGTATATAAGTATCAAGACCCAGCGGTTTGCCTTACATGGTTTCAGAAACGCGGTCCATTTTGCGGGTCAGTACGGATGGTTTCTCGGAATTGGCTTACTGCCGCTTGCTGAAGTATTTGCCCTGGAATTCACAGTTCCGATTTGGACGTTACTTGCTGCCGCTGTTGCACTAAAGGAAAAAATTACATTCCGTAAGATGATCGCGATTTGCTTGGGTTTGGCGGGCGTTTTGGTAGTTGTGCAGCCTGGTTACGCTATCGTAGACCCAGTATCATTTGTTGTGCTTGGGGCTGCGTTTTGCTATGCGATCTCGCACACATGCACAAAATCATTGAGTACGTCTGAGCCTGCAATTTCCATACTGTTCTATATGTGTCTTATTCAGTTACCGTTGGGTTTGGCACTCTCGGTGCCTGATTGGAATTGGCCTAGCGGGATTCAATGGCTGTGGTTGTCAGTCGTTGGCCTCACGGCACTGTCTGCCAATTACTGCATGGCTAAGGCCATGTTGTTCGCTGAGGTTACAACGGTGGTTACTATAGATTTTCTCAGGTTGCCGTTAATTGCTCTTGTTGGTGTTTTTATCTACCAGGAGCAGTTTGAAATGTCGTTAATGGTTGGTGGGGTTTTGATGCTTACAGGCAACTATATTTGTCTCAAGAAGCCGGCTAAGCGTAGTCCTTCAGCTGAGAGTGACAAGGTGGGTCAAGTTTGTGCTTCGGGTGAGGGTAACCAGTGACATACCGTGGCGCGCTTACACATAACAACAGGTTGCAGGTGCATTTGTAAGGAGTCCTTGTGGCATTTTCTGACCCAGAAAGAGAGGCGCTTTTGTCTGTTAAGGGCGTTGGTCCTACCGTCCTGAAGAGGTTTGAGGAGATTGGAATCGATACGTTTTCTGATTTGGCCGCTTATCAGGCGGAGGACATAGCGGAAATGGTTGCCTCAATGCTACGGACAACTTGCTGGAAAAACAGCCCACAAGCCAGGGCGGCTATTGAGGCTGCGATTTCTCGAGCAAAAGAAGGTCTGTAATGAGCGTTTTCGGTGTGGGAAATAACAAGGCCATCAAGTTCGACCCCAACGCTAAGCTAAGGACAATGGTGAAACCTCTAGTTACCGTATTATTGACACTTCTTTTCCTGCAAGGCTGCTCAGCAAACTGGAAGGATATCCCCGAAGTGGGCGAGTTGTTCGAAAGTGAGGGTGTGACAGGGACTTTTGTGCTCTATGATGCCGATTCGGACCGATTAATGGGGCACAACCAGAGCCGATCCGGTGTGCGCTTTATTCCTGCTTCAACCTTCAAAATTCCAAACAGTCTTATTGGCCTGTCTGTCGGAGCAGTAAAGAGCGTCGATGAGGCCCTTCCGTATGGAGGAAAGCCGCAACCTTTCGATATCTGGGAAAAGGATATGGGGCTACGCGAGGCTATCGCGATGTCTAATGTGCCTATTTATCAAGCGCTTGCTCGCCGCATTGGTCTGGAGAGGATGCACGAGAATGTCGCGAAGCTGGAGTATGGAAACAAAAATATCGGTGAAGCGGTCGATACCTTTTGGCTTGATGGACCGCTCAAAATTAGCGCAGTTGAACAAGCCAGGTTCCTGGCAAAGCTGGCAAGGGGGATACTGCCGATACCCGCGGATATCCAAAAGAATGTGCGAGAAATTGTCCTTTTAGAACAAGGCGATAATTGGCAGCTGTATGGAAAAACGGGCTGGGAAAATGCGCCCGGTAGAGGTGTCGGCTGGTGGGTTGGCTGGGTGGAAAAAAATGACCGTGTGTATGCGTTTGCATTAAATATTGATGTCCAGGAAGCCTCTGATGCGAGCAAACGTGTTGAAGTAGGCAAGCGGGCTCTTAATGTTATGGGGGTGCTATGAGTGATCAACAGCCAAAAATTGCAGGGCTTGGCACGATGAGCTCCTGTACAAGGCGTTGCACAACACTTAAACATCAGCATGAGTCGTATGAATAAGAAACACTATCTGAATGGCGTATTCCGGGGAAAGGTTAAGCATCGCTTTGGCTTAGAAACTGCCCTTGAAAAGTTGCTGGTTGAGGATGATGTTTATTTATCCCTTGAAGGGCTGGATGGGGATGAATGTGCGGATAAAAACCACCATGGAGGATTGGAGCGTGCGTTGCATCAATACCCTTCCGAACACTATGCCTATTGGCGCGAAAAATATAATGTAGCGAATCAATGGCATGAACCGGGCATGGGGGAAAACCTTAGCTCTGTAGGGATGACGGAAGAGAATGTTTGTATTGGGGATCGCTATAGCTGGGGCGATGCGGTGATTGAGGTAAGCCAGCCGCGCTCACCCTGTTATAAGCTTAACAAGCGCTGGGGCATCGAAGATTTTTCTATTCATATGCAGGATACCCGCCGTTGTGGGTGGTTATATCGCGTCATTCAACCCGGAACCGTTAATGTAAACAAACCGCTGCAACTTATTGAGCGAGTTCCAAACGCACGCACGGTTCGTGAGGTCTGTGATATTTTTTTTGGAAATCCTCTCGACCAGGATGGTTTGCTCATGTTGAAACAGCAAAACAGGTTGTCGGATAGCTGGATGAACAAAGTTTTACAGCGTCTGGAAACGGGCGAAGTTGAAAACTGGAACTTCCGGTTATTGGGCCATGCCTGATGCGGCATTACTTTTCACCCAGCGATGAATGAAAACAGTCTCGTGACAGTCGCCTCCTACTCCTTTCCGCATGAGGCCCAAATTGCGCGTGCCACGCTTGAGTCGCAAGGGATACCCGCCTTTGTCGCCGATGAGCATACGATCAATATGCAATGGCTTTACTCCAATGCGATGGGCGGCGTGCGTGTGCAAGTGCCGTTCAAGCACCTAGACCAAGCCAGGCAGCTGTTAAGTGCGGATTTTAGCAGCACACTGGACAGTGAATCTGCTGATCCTGTTTGCAGCCACTGTGGCTCCGGCCATTTGGTTCCTTACACAAAAGGCAAAAAGCCGGCATTCCTGTTGTTTTTGCTCCTGGGCTTCCCGTTATTTTTTTATAGGCATGGTTACAAATGCGAGAAATGTGGCGCTTTCAATAAAAAATAATGAGACAACAGCGTAAAACCATGACGATTCGAATAGCGACCAGCCAGGATCGCGAAGCGCTCAAACGGATTTATTGTTCGGCTTTCCCGATAGGCGAGCGTGAGACGGTTTCGACGCTTGCCGCTGACCTGCTTGGTGTTCAAGCTGTGCCGGAAACACTATCCCTGGTTGCGGAAGTTGAGGGCGCTGTGGTCGGGCATGTGGCGTTCAGCCCTGTGGCAATCGAGGGCTGTCAGGATTGCCCGGCTTATATACTGGCGCCGCTGGCGGTGCAGCCTGATCGCCAGCAGGGTGGTATCGGCTCGGCGCTGATCGAAGACGGCCTGCAGCGGCTTTCGGCGAGGCGCGTTAAAGTCGTCTTTGTTTATGGAGACCCGGCCTATTACGGCCGATTCGGCTTTAGCGCCGAAGCGGCCGTCGCTTATTCAGCCCCTTACAAACTTCAATACCCCTTTGGGTGGCAGGCACTTGTTTTTGACGCGTGTGTTCCGGAAAAACTGCCGGCAGCTATTACTTGTGTTACGCCTTTGTGTGACGTTGCTCTGTGGTGATAAGCCATTTGCCCGGCTAAACGTAAACTCCCATTGCTTTTGCTTTAGCGACTGTTCGATGTAAGGGGTTGGTTTTTATACCGGCAGGGCTGTGGTGTTTTGCGGCGATTTCAGCACAAAGGATGAATTCACGCCGGAGACGCCCTCGATGCGAGTGATTTTGTTGAGCAGGAAATGCTGGAAGCCATCCATATCCTCGACCACGACCTTGAGCAGGTAATCGGCATCCTGGCCGGTAATCAGGTGGCACTCTAAGACTTCCGGGTAGTTGGCAATGGCGGCCTCGAAACGATCGAAGCGTTCAGGCGTGTGTTTGTCCATGCTGATGTGGATAAAGGCAATCAGTTTAAGCCCCAGCTTGCGGGCATTCACCCGTGCGGCATAGCCTTCAATAATTCCTTCCTCTTCGAGCCGTCTTACCCGCCGCAGGCAGGGGGAGGGTGAGAGGTTTACGGCTTCGGCTAAATCCTGGTTGGAGATGCGCCCGTCGCGTTGCAGTCTTCTCAGAATGGCTTGGTCGTAGCTATCTATATTCATAATATTGCTCAAATATTTAAAATATCAGTTATTTATTGCTAAGTAGATCAAATTATCAAAACAAATGGCAATTAAATTTTGCCTTTAACGCACTAAAATAGCGTTCATTAAGTCGGTAACCAGGCCGTCAGGCCCGGACCGCACCATCTTGGATGAAGACTGACCTCAATCGGAGAACGCTATGATCAGTAACCCCGCCAGTAAATACCGGGCTTTTGCCCCGGTGCAGCTCGACGACCGCCGTTGGCCGAGTCGTACCATCGAAAAACCGCCCATCTGGATGAGTACCGACCTGCGGGACGGCAACCAGTCCCTGATCGACCCCATGTCGGTGGAAACCAAGCTGCGCTTTTTCGAGATGCTGGTGGACATCGGTTTTAAGGAAATCGAAGTGGCGTTCCCGGCAGCATCGGATACGGACTTCAATTTCGTGCGCCGCTTGATCGAGGAAAACCGCATTCCGGCGGATGTCACCATTGAGGTGCTCACCCAGGCGCGAGAAGACTTAATCAAGCGTACGGTTGAATCCTTGGTCGGTGCTCGCCGTGCCATTGTGCATATGTACAACCCGACAGCGCCGGACTTCCGTCGTATTGTTTACAACACGGATGTTGCCGGGGTGAAGGCCATTGCCGAGCAGGGGACCCGTTGGGTGAAACAGTACACCAGCCAGCACCCGGATACCGAATGGGTGTTCCAGTATTCGCCCGAGGTGTTCTCGGGCACCGAGTTGCCGGTTGCCAAGGAAGTTTGCGATGCCGTCAGCGCCATCTGGCAGCCGACGCCGGAACGCAAAATGATTTTTAACCTGCCGGCGACGGTCGAGATGAGCACGCCTAATGTGTACGCCGATCAGGTTGAGTGGATGGATCGTAACCTGGCACGCCGGGACAGCATTATTCTCAGCGTACACCCGCACAATGACCGTGGTACCGCCGTGGCGGCGGCTGAATTGGCGGTGATGGCGGGTGCGGACCGGGTCGAGGGCTGTTTGTTCGGTAACGGCGAACGTACCGGTAATGTGGATATCGTGACGTTGGCGCTGAACCTCTACACCCAGGGGGTCAATCCGGATTTGGATTTCTCCCGCATTGAAGCGATTCGTCACACGGTGGAGGAATGCAACCAGATTCCAGTGCATCCGCGCCACCCCTATGCGGGCGAGCTGGTGTTTACCGCCTTTTCCGGCTCCCACCAGGATGCCATCAAAAAAGGGTTTGCCCAGCGTCGTGAGAACGATATTTGGGAGGTGCCTTACCTGCCGATTGATCCGGCCGACCTTAACCGCGGTTACGAGGCGGTGGTGCGTGTTAACAGTCAATCGGGCAAGGGCGGCGTCAGCTTCCTGTTGCAGCAGCAGTACGGATTGGAGTTGCCCCGCCGCTTGCAGATCGAGTTCAGCCGGGTGGTGAAAAGCTTTACCGACCGGGAGGGGCGGGAAGCGAGCAGCGCCGATATCTTTGCCTTGTTCGAGCAGGAATACCTGAAGGGCGAAGGGCCTTACCGGTTTGAGCATGCGGATGTGAGCACCCATAGTCATGGTGACAAAGATGCGACAGAAGTGCAGATTCAGTTCGTCGAGAAGGGTCAGGCGCAAAGGGTTAGTGGTATTGGCAATGGTGCGATTGATGCGGCCGTGAAAGCGTTAGGCGGCAATATCAATGTCATCGATTACCACGAACATGCCCTGGGCAGTGGCGCCAGTGTCGAGGCCGTGTGCTATATCGAGATGCAAATCGACGGCGGCCCTGCGATTTTCGGGGTCGGTACGCACCCTAATATTATGAGTGCGGCGCTTAAGGCGATTTTCAATGGCTTGAACCGCCAGTTGGTGATAGCGGGTGAGGTGGCTGAACAGCGCGCCTCCGCCTAACGTAACGCTGGCCTAAACCGGGCGACCAGACAAGCGCGATGATGCCGGTGGTGTCATCGCGTTTTTTTGCCAGCGTTCAAGGTATGCGATGCTTGTGCTTTGCATTAAGCTCGCCTTTATGGATATAGAGAAATTTCTCTGTAAGGGAAAGCAATAAAGGAGCTAAGGTGAAAGCAGCGATTATCCATGAAAACCTTGAAGCCGAGTTTTATACGCCGGAGCAGTGCCATATCACTGAACTGCTCAACTCGCCGGGTGACCCGGATGTTTCCATTGCCCGGGCGAGGGTTGAACCGGGTGTGACGACCTGTTGGCACCGGCTTCAGGGTACGACGGAGCGTTACTATATCCTGCAGGGGGAGGGGCGCGTTGAAGTGGGTGAGTTAGCTGCGCAGGCTGTCGGCGTTGGCGATGTCGTTTTGATTCCGCCCCAGTGCCGGCAGCGCATCACCAATACCGGCGATAGCGACCTGGTTTTCCTGGCTATTTGTTCGCCGCGTTTTATCCCGGCAGCCTACGAAGATCTCGAGGAGAACGCTAATGTTTAAGTGGTCTTCTGTAAATCCGCGGCGGCGACAGTCGCCAGTGTGCCGGTTGCTGGCTGTATTGTCGGTCGCGTTTTTGCTGCAAAGCTGCGGTGAGCAAAAGCTCAGTCCGCTTCCGCCCGATGGCGTGATTTTGGCTTTTGGCGACAGTTTGACCGTGGGTATCGGCGCCGATAAGCACAGCAGTTACCCCAGTGTGTTAGCGGAATTAAGCGGGCGGCGAGTCGTCAATGGCGGTGTGTCGGGCGAGGTGACTGCTGAGGGGCTGAGGCGCCTCACTGCGCTGGTTGAACAGGAGCGTCCGGCGGTGATGATTCTCATCGAGGGCGGCAACGATATCCTGCGGAATCAGGACGTAGCAGGCACAAAAAAGAACCTCGCCGCCATGATTGAGTTAGCGCAGGGGTTGGGGATCGAGGTGGTGCTGGTGGGCGTGCCGGCCAAAAGCCTGTTCTCGGATTCCGCGCCTTTATACCGAGAACTGGCCGAACAATACGGGCTGGCTTTTGAGGATGAGTTAATCGCCAACCTGTTGCGGAACCATCGATACAAATCCGACCCGATTCACTTTAATGCGCAGGGTTACCGGTTAATGGCTGAAGGTATTTATGAGCTGCTGGTGGAGAACGGTGCGCTTTAACTGATAGCCATTTTACAGTGGACGCAGTATCTTAGGAGGTGGCTACTTCTGGGGAGGCGTCCGATGTGGATATACCCAATTTAAGAAGAGAGACCATCTACGGCATGCCGGCAGCGGATCAGCTGCTGTTCAATCGCTATTATGTGCTGGGTTACTCCTATTATTTCCGACAGGCAAAATGGGCGCTGGAAATTGTCGATCCGGACCGTACCGATATCAATCGGGCGGATAATTTCCACCCGGATTACCGCATCCCTGAAAATTTCCGTACCGACCTGCTGGATTATGCCGGTTCCGGTTATGACCGGGGCCATCTGGTGGCCAGCGCCAACCAGATGGAAACCCAGTTGCAGAACAGCGAGACGTTCCTGTTATCGAACATGTCGCCGCAGCATCCGGTGTTCAACCGCACAACCTGGAAAACGCTGGAGGAGCGGGTGCGGGAACTCAATGCGCACCCCAAAACCCTGGAAACCTTTGTGATCTGCGGGCCGGTTTTCTATTTTGACCGTCCGGTCAAATGCATCGGCGAGAAGGATTCCAATGAAGTATCCATTCCGATTCCCCATGCCTATTTCAAGTCGGTGTTAACGGAAAATAACCGGGGAACCCTGTGCATGTGGTCCTTTGTGATACCCAACGAGGCAACCACCCAGCCTTTGGCGGAGTTTCTGGTGCCAACCCGATTGGTGGAGCGCTTGGCGGGCATCAAACTGTGGCAGCGTCTGGAGGGGCGAAAAATCGAACGTGAGAAGGCCAGGATTCGCAGGATGTGGTCGCCGTAGGCAAGGCTGCCGCTGGCCGGAACAGAACAGAGCGGGAGGATATGAAAATGACCTATCAGGAAATGGTGGATACCTTGGCCGCAATGAGCGAGCCGCAAAGGCGGGATGCGATTCAGGAACATTGGCAGGCTGTTTTCAGTGACGGCTTTATTGCTTTTGTGCAGGGACAAATGGAGGCAGGGCGCAAGATGGTTCTGTCAGGTTCTGAAATGGATCGCATTTTTGACGGGCTGGATCCATCGGTTGTTGCGGTGTTGAAACAGGAAATGCTGAAAAACATGGCGCGGCTGGTGACGGTTTGGGACAGCATGGTGGTTATGTATGAACGGCTGCAAAAGCAAAGCGAACGGCAGGGCAACAGTCAGGGCATGGTCGGGCACGGCCAGCACCAGACCATGCCCAGGGGTGTTGCGGTAGGCGGTGCTGTTAACTGTTACCGTTGCGGTTCGCCGGTAACCAGCCAGGGCTTGTGCAGCGGGTGTCTCGCGACACAGCAGGACTGGGAGCAGGATGATCTTGATTATGAGCGACAGCAGTATGACCAGCAGTTGCAGGATCAGGAGTATCAGCGCACGCAGGACGACCAGCTTTATTACGATACCCAGCAGGATTTTAATACCTACACGGATTATTCGTCCGACTATTAGGCCTGCTGGGCGCCGTGCTATAGGGTTTTTGCCCGGTTTCAGGCGTCGGGCTTGAGGGCCAGTACATCGGTTCGTAAATGCGTCAGGACCTTCTCGGCGGTATGGCCGATGAGACGAGCTGCCAGGCCACGGCTGCTGACAGTACCCATGACGACAAGATCCGCTTTGATTTTGTCGGCGACGCTGGGAATGACCTTATGGGCGATGCCGCTACGGATATGCACCTGATGCTTCTTGAGGCCGAATTCCGCGCAGAGTTTTTCAATCGCCGGTTTGAGCTCGGCTTTGCGTTGCCGGGTCAGGCTGTTGCTGTCGATCAGGTCCAGATCCTCTAGAACCTTGGAAACATAGATGCAGTGGACCAGGTGCAGTTCGGTGCCGAGGCTGCGTGCATAGGCAGCTGCGGTCAGTATGATTTTCCTGTTCAGCTGCTGTTTGCTCTGTTTGCGGGAGCTCAAGTCGACGGCGGCGAGAATCGGGCGGGATTTACGCCATTTCTTTTCGGCAACCAGCAATACGGGTGCCGGACACTCTCTGAGCAGGTGCCAGTCAGTCGAGGTGTGGTAGAAGGTGTCACTGCGGTGGCCGGTCTTTACCACTGCCTCAAAAGCCTGTTGTTCGCAGCGATTGATAATCCACTGGTGTAGTTGTTTGCTCCAAACGACCTTTTGGGAAACTTTTATGCCCTCGTAACGGTACTGGCCCAGCTCCTTCTCGAGCCAGTTTTTACGCTGGTTGATCAGCTGATCCTTGAGTTTGGTTTGGGTGGCTGCTTTTTCGGTAGCTGTTTTCAGGTATTCATGGGTAAAGCAAACGGCTTCGACATCGGCCGACAGGACTTGGGCCAATTCCAGGCCGCGTGACAGGGCGGTTTGTTTTTTGTCCGCAGGGTCGACAATGATCAGAATTTTACTCATGGTGCAGGCCTCCGAATGCCTGAAATGATGTTAGCTTGATTTGGCTGAACTTGTTTTGCTGAGCTTAGCTTAGATCCTTCCAGCGTAAGGTTATACATTAACCCCTTGTTATTGAAGATAAAGCCGACAATGGAGGCTTTAATTGACGGTGTTGATGTCCTTGCCGGTGCGTCGCCAAGGATGTCGTCGCAAAAACGCTCAAGGGTTGCGCCGACCTTGATGTTGGTTTCCTGGGCTGAGGATGCCTGTGCAACGCCGTCGGCCAGTGCTGTTGCGCATAGCAATGATAGGGCGAGCCCGGTGCTCAAATGTGATGAAAAACGTGTTCGCATCGGTGTGATCAGTTGGTGGTCAAGGCAGACTGCTAGTAGACAGCCAATTACAGGGTTTGTAGTCGTAACGTTGAATTCTTGAGATTAATACTTAAAACGGGGCGGGTTTCGGGTGTTTCATTTTGAGGGGCTGGCAACGGCCTGTTAACGCTAATTCCGTCATCCCTGCCGGAGGCTATTCGTTGACCATAAAAATAGGGTACAATCCGGCTCTTTATTTTTGGTCGCTTTTGCCCTTTGAGGCCTTATGAGGCGATCTTTATCCAGCGGTTTTGGTGAATGGTCTATCGGGAGTTTGATTATGCCCATTTATGAATATCAGTGTGGCTCGTGTGGCCATCAAATGGACAAGTTGCAAGGTATCAGTGATGCTCCATTGACGGATTGCCCGGCATGTGAAAAACCTGAACTGAAAAAGGTGATTTCTGCCGGTGGTTTCCGCCTGAAGGGTGCGGGCTGGTATGAAACCGACTTTAAAGCTGGCAGCTCTGGCAGTCAGGGCAGCAGCAAAAATGCGGGATGTGGCAGCGGTAGCTGTAAAACAGCGGCCAGTTAACGGCTTCGGCTAAGGGCGAGGCCCGGGCCGGGTTGAACACCTCTGGAGTCGGGGCGGCGCCGGGCAAGCCGGTACATCATATTTTTAAAATTCAAGTAAGTGGAAGAAACAGCATGCGCAGTCATTATTGCGGCGAATTAAATGAGTCTTTGATCGATCAGGAAGTGGAAATTTGTGGTTGGGTGCACCGTCGCCGCGATCACGGTGGGGTTATTTTCTTTGATATGCGCGACCGTGAAGGGATGGCGCAAATCGTATTCGATCCTGATACCGAAGAAAGTTTTGCGCTGGCAGAGACTGTGCGCAGCGAGTTTGTGCTGAAAATCAAGGGCCGCGTTCGTGCGCGTCCAGAGGGTACCGTCAATAAGGATATTCCTACGGGTGCGATTGAGGTATTGGGTAAGGAGCTGAGCATCCTGAACCGTGCCGACACACCGCCGTTTCAGCTCGATGAGCATATCAGCGTTGGTGAGGATGTGCGCCTCAAGTACCGTTACATTGACCTGCGTCGCCCTGAAATTGCCGAGAAACTGCGCTTCCGTTCCCGCGTGACCAGCAATATCCGTAACTTCCTCGATCATGAAGGCTTCATGGATATTGAAACACCGATCCTGACGCGTGCGACCCCTGAAGGGGCGCGTGACTACCTGGTGCCAAGCCGTACGCACAGTGGCGAGTTTTTTGCGCTGCCTCAGTCGCCGCAGCTGTTTAAGCAGTTGCTGATGGTGGCGGGCATGGATCGCTATTACCAGATTGCCAAGTGTTTCCGTGATGAAGACCTGCGTGCCGACCGCCAACCGGAATTTACCCAGATCGATATCGAGACCTCCTTCCTGGAAGAGAAGGACATCATGGATATCACGCAGCGCATGATGGTAAAACTCTTTAAGGATGAGCTGGGCATTGAGCTCGGCGAGTTCCCGCACCTGACTTACGCGGATGCAATGAGCCGCTACGGCAGCGATCGTCCGGACCTGCGTATTCCGCTGGAACTGGTGGATATCAAGGACCTGATGAAAGATGTTGATTTTAAGGTATTCAGCGGCCCGGCTAACGATCCGAAGGGGCGTGTTGCGGCATTGAAAGTGCCTGGCGGCGCCAGCATTGCCCGTCGCACCATCGACAGCTATACCAAGTTCGTCAGCATTTACGGAGCTCGCGGCCTGGCATGGATCAAGGTCAACGACCTGACCCAGGGCATGGAAGGCTTGCAGTCGCCGATCATTAAATTCATGACGGACGATGTGGTTATGCAGCTGCTGGACCGCCTCGGTGCGGAAACCGGCGATATTATTTTCTTCGGTGCGGATAAGGCCAAGGTTGTTAACGAAGCGCTGGGTGCGTTGCGTGTGAAACTGGGTGAGGATCTCGACCTGTTCGATCGCGAGTGGGCTCCCTGCTGGGTTGTTGACTTCCCTATGTTCGAAGAGCTGGACGGCGGTGCCTTAACCCCGCTGCACCACCCCTTTACGGCGCCTTCCTGTTCGCTGGAAGAACTGGAGAAAAATCCTGCTGAGGCCCTGTCCCGTGCCTACGATATGGTGCTGAACGGTACCGAACTGGGTGGCGGCTCGATTCGTATCCATAACCAGGCTATGCAAAAAGCGGTATTGAAAGTGCTGGGCATTGGCGATGAAGAAGCACAGGAAAAATTCGGCTTCCTGCTCGATGCCTTGAAGTACGGCTGTCCTCCGCACGGTGGTCTGGCCTTCGGTTTGGACCGGATCGTGATGTTGATGACGGGTGCGACATCTATCCGTGACGTGATTGCCTTCCCGAAAACCCAGAGTGCGGCCTGTGTGATGACCAATGCGCCAAGCGAAGTCAGCCTGGAACAATTGCGAGAGTTGAACATCCGCGTGCGCAAACCGGTAACGGAAGAGAGCGCTTCTTAAATAAGATTGTTGATCAAAGGGCTTTGGCCATAGGGCCTTGGCTCCGTAATAGTTTTGGAGGTTAGTTGTGGCTGGACACAGTAAATGGGCCAACATTAAACACCGAAAGGCGGCACAGGACGCCAAGCGCGGTAAAGTTTTTACCCGTTTTATCCGTGAATTGACGGTGGCTGCCCGTGCCGGTGGTGGCAACCCCGATGAAAACCCTCGTCTGCGTCTGGCGGTGGATCGTGCTAAAAGCGCGAATATGCCAAAAGACACCATGCAGCGTGCGATTGATCGTGGTGTGGGTGGTGA
Source organism: Pseudomonadales bacterium (assembly GCA_041395865.1). Lineage (GTDB taxonomy): Bacteria > Pseudomonadota > Gammaproteobacteria > Pseudomonadales > IMCC2047 > IMCC2047. The sequence goes on along the minus strand of JAWKZQ010000002.1, from coordinate 98,852 downwards.
AGGTGAAAACCTCGAAGAAATCACCTACGAAGGTTACGGCCAGGCTGGCGTAGCCGTATTGGTAGAAACCATGACCGACAACCGCAACCGTACGGTTGCTGAAGTGCGTCATGCCTTCTCCAAGTTTGGCGGTAACCTGGGTACCGATGGTTCGGTCGCTTACCTGTTCACCAAACAGGGCCAGATTACTTTTGAGCCCGGTGTGGATGAAGATGCGATCATGGAAGCGGCGCTGGAAGCCGGCGCGGATGATGTGGTGACCAACGATGACGAATCCATCGATGTGGTGACAACTCCTGAAGAGTTCGCCAACGTGAAAGAAGCGTTGGAAGCCGCGGGTCTCGAACCGGTCAATGCTGAGGTGGCGATGGTGCCATCCACCAGTGTGGACCTGGATGTGGAAACCGGCACAAAAGTCATGAAGTTGATCGATATGCTTGAAGACTTGGATGACGTGCAGAACGTTTATCACAACGCCGAAATTCCAGACGAGGCGTACAACTGATCCTGTTTTAGGATGCCGGGGTTAGCCCCGGCATTTGTTAAAACGATTATATTCCGGCATCAGCCGGAATAACGGCTTTAATTGAAAGCCCTAGGACTCCTGCAAAATTCATGGCCCTGATTATTGGCATTGACCCAGGTTCGCGCATTACCGGTTACGGCATTATTAACTGGGTGGGCAACACGCGCGAATATGTGGACAGCGGCTGTATCCGTATTCAGGGCGATATCCTTTCCGATCGTCTGAACCAGGTGTTCAGGGGCGTCACCGAATTAATTGCGACTTATTCGCCACAGGTTCTGGCCATTGAAAAGGTCTTTATGGCCCGTAATGCCGATTCGGCCCTGAAGCTGGGGCAGGCGCGTGGCGTTGCCATTGTGGCAGGTGCTAACCAGGGACTGCCTGTGTATGAATACTCGGCTCGCCAGGTCAAACAGGCTGTGGTTGGCAAGGGGGCAGCGGACAAAAGCCAGGTTCAGCACATGGTCACGGCGTTGCTGAACCTCAATAAAACCCCGCAGGCTGACGCCGCTGACGCACTGGCGATTGCCCTCTGTCATGCACACACCGAGCAGAGCCTGATTCGTATGGCGGGCGCCAGCGCATCCCGGCTCAGGCATCTATAACTCCAGGAAACTATCATGATCGGTCGTATCAAAGGCGTACTCATTGAAAAAAGCCCACCCGATATCTGTGTGGATGTGCAGGGGGTTGGCTACGAACTACAGGTGCCCATGAACACCTTTTACCGCCTGCCGGAGATTGACCATCCGGTGAGCCTGTATACCCATTTTGTCGTGCGCGAGGATGCCCAGCTGTTATATGGCTTCTACGAAGCCCGTGAGCGCGAGTTGTTTCGTGCGGTCATTAAAGTCAATGGCGTTGGACCCAAGCTTGGCTTGGCGATTCTGTCGGGCATTGAAACCGGCGATTTTGTCCGCATGGTGCACAATGACGATGTTGCTGCGCTGACCAAAGTGCCCGGCATTGGTAAAAAAACAGCCGAACGCCTGTTGATCGAAATGCGTGACAAACTAAAAGACTGGCCTGAATCCCGCGAAGCGGAACTGGCCCTGGAGGGAGCCCGACCCGTTAGCGATAATCTGGCGACCGACGAAGCGGTCAGCGCCCTGTTGGCATTGGGCTATAAACCCAAAGATGCAGAGAAAGCCATTAAGAGTGTGGCCGCTGACGGCATGACCAGCCAGGAATTGATACGTCAGGCCTTAAAATTGATGGCCAGTTAAGGCAGGCCCTTACATTGTTTATAATGCTGCCAATACCCCTTGAGACCTAGTTGAATGATTGAATCGGACCGCATTATTTCTCCCCAGTCGAACCCTTCGGACGAGCGCTTTGATTATGCGATTCGTCCCGCGATGTTGAGTGAATATGTGGGGCAGGGTGCCGTCAAGGAGCAGATGGAGATCTTTATCCATGCAGCGCGTGCACGTGCGGAGGCACTGGATCATACCCTGATTTTTGGCCCGCCTGGCCTCGGTAAAACCACGCTGGCCAACATCATCGCGCAGGAAATGGGCGTTTCCATTAAATCCACCTCCGGTCCGGTGCTGGAAAAGGCGGGCGACCTGGCCGCTATGCTTACCAACCTGGAGGAAGGCGATGTCCTCTTTATCGATGAAATTCACCGCTTGAGCCCGGCGGTTGAGGAAGTCCTGTATCCGGCCATGGAGGACTACCAGCTCGATATCATGATTGGCGAAGGTCCGGCCGCGCGCAGTATCAAACTCGATCTGCCGCGATTCACACTGGTTGGGGCGACCACTCGGGCGGGCCTGTTAACATCGCCGTTGCGTGATCGTTTCGGCATTGTGCAGCGCCTTGAGTTTTATAATGTTGAAGACCTCACACACATCGTATCGCGTGCCTGTAAATTACTGAAAGTCCCCGTTGAAGAGGCGGGTGCGGCTGAGATTGCGCGCCGCTCACGCGGTACGCCGCGTATTGCTAACCGTCTCTTGCGCCGTGTGCGTGACTATGCGGAGGTGAAGGGGGACGGGGTGATTCGTCGTGAAATTGCCGATGCAGCCCTGGAGATGTTGAATGTCGATGATGTGGGTTTCGACCAAATGGATCGCCGGTTGCTTTTGGCCATGATCGAAAAATTCGATGGCGGCCCGGTCGGCGTGGACAGCCTGGCTGCAGCAATCAGCGAAGAACGCGACACCATTGAGGATGTACTGGAGCCCTACCTGATCCAGCAAGGGTATATCCTGCGCACGCCGCGTGGGCGCATCGTGACCAAGCATGCCTATTTACATTTTGGCTTAACGCCTGTGGCGGATGGGTAAATAATTCAATGAGCAAGGAATTTAGCTGGCCGGTGCGGGTCTACATCGAGGACACCGATGCCGGGGGCATTGTTTATTACGTCAATTACCTCAAGTTTATGGAACGGGCGCGGACAGAGTTTCTGCGCCACATTGGTTTTGATCATGCCGAAATGATCCGCCAGGGCAGTATGTTTGTGATTCATTCTGCCAATACCCGTTACCTGCAACCGGCGCGGCTGGATGATGAATTACAGGTGACGGTGAGCATGCATACCGTGAAACGCAGCAGTGTGACTTTCCTGCAACAGGTGCGCCGTGCGGCGACTGAAACCGTGCTGGCCGAGTCAGAGGTAAGAGCTGTCTGTGTGCAAAAAGAAAACATGAAACCCTGCGCAATTGCCGCCGAAATGCTGGCTGCGTTGCAGGATTATATTTAAGGAAACCTTCAGGCTCCTGTTGCCGTGAGTTAGTTTTGGGGAGAAATCACTTTGGTTGAAAAAATGTCGCTCTTTAGCCTGGTGGCCAATGCCAGTCTGCTGGTGCAACTGGTCATGCTGTTGCTGGTCATGGCATCGCTCGTCTCCTGGGTTATGATTTTCCAGCGCTCTCGCTTCCTGCGTCGCGCCCAGAAAACCCTGGATAAGTTCGAGGAGCAGTTCTGGTCCGGTATCGATTTAAGCCAGCTGTATGTGGAGATAAAGGCGCGTATCAATCCTAACAGTGGCGTGGAAAATATTTTCAGTGCCGGTATCAAGGAATACACACGGTTGCGTTCGCGTATTTCCAGTGATGCCGACGCAATCATTAACGGGGTCCAGCGGGTGATGCGCGTTGCGTTGGCGCGTGAAGAGGAGAAGCTGGAGAAGCACCTGTCTTTTCTTGCCACGGTCGGCTCCATCAGCCCCTATATCGGTCTGTTCGGCACTGTGTGGGGCATTATGAACTCCTTCCGCGGTTTGGCCAATGTGCAGCAGGCAACGCTGGCAACCGTGGCTCCCGGTATTTCCGAAGCGTTGGTGGCGACGGCGATGGGCCTGTTCGCTGCAATTCCGGCGGTGATCGCCTACAACCGTTATTCGGCTCAGGCTGATAACCTGGCTGGGCGTTACGAAACCTTTGCTGAGGAATTCTCCAGTATTTTGCACCGTAAGGTGCATGCGGCCGAAACCAGGGTTCGCAGCGTCTCCGCCGAATCGAGTGACGACTGATGGCGCGTATCAGACGTCGGCGCAAGCCCGTTTCCGAAATCAATGTGGTGCCCTACATTGATGTGATGCTGGTGCTGCTGGTGGTCTTTATGGTGACAGCCCCGATGTTGACGCAAGGGGTGTCGGTGGACCTGCCCGAAGCACCTTCCGAACCGCTTGAGCTGAAGGATAATCAGGATGTTGTGGTGGTGTCGGTGAAGGCCGATGGGACCTATTACATTGACTTGGGAACCGATTCCGAAAAGCCGGTCAGCGTTGACTATATTGCCGACAAGGTCGGAAAGTTGATGCGGGTTAAACCGGCGACACCAGTGTTGGTACGCGGTGACAAGGCCGTTCCCTACGGCACCATCGTGAGTTTGATGACCACGTTACAGGGTGCGGGCGTGCCCAATGTCGGTCTGGTTTCCGAGCCCGGCCAGTAACCGCTGTCATCAATGAACTGGCGTTCTTACATCATCCCTGTTTTCCAGGCATTGCTGGTGCATGCTTTGGTCGTTGGTGCTTTTGCTTTTAATTGGGAAAGTGACTTGGACAGGGAACTCCCTCCTCCGCCTCAGGTCGTACAGGCCAAGGTTCTGACTATGGCCGACCCGATTGCTGCGCGTAAAGAGGCCGAGCGCCAAAAGGAAGCGGCCCGCAAAAAGGCCGAAGCCAAGCGTAAAGCCGAGCAGCAGCGAAAAAGTGAAGAGGCTAAACGCAAGGCGGCTGAAAAGAAAAAAGCCGAGGACCAGCGTAAAGCGGAAGCGCAGAAAAAAGCGGATGCCAAGCGTAAAGCCGAGGAAAAGAAAAAAGCCGATGCCAAGCGCAAAGCTGAGGAGCAAAAGCGCGCAGAAGAGCAACGCCGCCGCGAAGAGGCGGAACGCCAGCGCCAGGAACAACTTGCTCGCGAAGCCGAGCAGCGTGAGCGTGCATTGGCTGAGGCGCTTGAGGATGAGTTATTGGCCGCCCAAGAGGAAGCTGATTTGGTAGCGGCGCAATCCTATGAAGGGTTGATCCGGCAGCGCGTTATGGAAAATTGGCATATTCCGCTCAGTGCCCGTAACGGTATGGTTGCCAGGGTTCGGGTGTATTTGGTGCCGACGGGTGAAATAACCAACGTGTCATTAATTAGCGGCAGTGGTGATGCGGCCTTTGACCGTTCCGCGTTACAGGCGGTGGAGCGGACTGAAAAGATAGAAGAGCTGCAACAACTTGAACCACGTGTTTTTGATAAGTATTTTCGTCAGTTGACGATTAAATTCAGACCAGAGGATTTAGACAGGTGAATAAACGCCTTCAACACTTGGCACTGGTGCTTTTGGGAGTGCTGTGTCTGGTGCGCCCGGCCTGGGCCGAGCTGACCATTGAAATTACGCAGGGAGTCGATAATCCGACACGTATTGCTGCTGTGCCTTTTGGCTGGCAGGGCAGCGGTGTACTGCCGGAGGACATTGCGGCTATCGTCTCCGCAGATTTGTCCCGCAGCGGCCAGTTCCAGGCCATGGACCAGCGCAATATGATGAGCTTGCCGAGCCGCGCCGAACATGTGTATTACCGTGACTGGCGTATCCTGAACCAGGAGTTTCTGCTGATTGGCCGGATCACGCCGGGTGATTCGGGCGGATACCGGGTGCACTACGAGCTGTTCGATGTGTATAAACAGACGCGAGTGGTGGAAGGCGATATCAATGCCGGACGTAACCAGCTACGCGATGCGGCGCACCTGATCAGCGATAGGATATACGAGCGCTTGACCGGCATTAAAGGTGCTTTTTCGACGCGTATCGCCTATGTCACGGTGGATCGCAGTAATGGCGCGGACCGTTTCCGGCTACAGGTTGCCGACGCCGATGGGCATCGTGAAAAAACCGTTCGTGATTCAGCGGAACCTATTTTGTCTCCACACTGGTCGCCCGACGGCGATAAGCTTGCTTACGTATCCTTCGAGGGGCGCCGCCCGGGGGTTTATATTCAGGACGTACGCACCGGTCAGCGTGACAAAGTGCCTTTCTTTAAAGGGCTTAACAGCGCGCCAGCCTGGTCGCCCGACGGTCGACGCCTGGCAATGGTGCTGTCCAAGGACGGCAACCCTGAAATTTATATTTATGATATCGCCTCGCGTCAGTTTACGCGGGTAACGAGGCATTTTGGTATTGATACGGAACCCAGCTGGTCTGCGGATGGGCGCTCGCTGGTGTTTACGTCCTCTCGTGGCGGCAAACCCCAGATTTACCGCCAGGACCTGGCTACCGGCCGGGTCGAGCGGTTGACGTTCGAGGGCGATTATAACGCCCGTGGTCGCCTCAGTGCCGATGGTCGCTACCTGGTGATGGTGCACCGTCAGCAGGGCGTTTTCCATATTGCCGTGAAGGACTTGAAACGTGACCGTTTACGCATATTGACACAGACGCAATTAGATGAGTCGCCCAGTATCGCGCCGAACGGAAGTATGATAATTTACGCTACGAATTACCGTGGAAAGGGTATTTTAGCCAGTGTTTCGCTGGATGGCCGGGTGAAGTCCCGACTGCCCTCTAAATTTGGTGATGTGCGTGAACCGGCCTGGTCGCCAAATTAGGCCATTGATTTGAGCTGTTTAGCATTTTTTCTTTGTCAGGAGCTTGACTATGCAATTAGCAAATATTTTCAAAGTATCATTACTGGGCTTGGTTTTGGCCGGTGCAGCGGGTTGTTCCAGCCTGGGCGGCGGTGACAGCGATGGTGCAGGCGCAGCGGGTGCTGCAGGTGAAGGCGCATACGGTGCCGGTGACCGCGCTGCCCTGGAAGCGGAAGAGCGCGCAGCAGCCGATGCAGCACGTGCGGCCGCAGAAGCCGAACAGCTGTTAAACATCACTACTTTCTACTTCGATTTTGACGAGTCTACCATTAAGCAGGAAGCACGCGCTGCCCTGGAAGCCCATGCGGCTTACCTGGTTGAAAGCGGCAGCAATGTGGTTCTGGAAGGTCACGCTGATGAGCGCGGCACCCGTGAATACAACCTTGCACTGGGTGAGCGTCGTGCGCAGGCGGTTGCGCGTTACCTGACTGTACTGGGTGTTTCCAACGCTCAAATCGAGACGGTTAGCTACGGTGAAGAACGTCCAGCCAACATGGGCCATGACGATTCTTCCTGGAGCCTGAACCGTCGCGTTGAACTGCGTTACGGCAACTAATCGGGACGTTATACAGCACAATGAAGTTAAAAGCTGCTGTACAGGGTGCGGTCATGCTGGGGGTGCTAACCTCCGGCATGGCCTGCGCCGCAGACCCCATTCCTGTGGTTGATGCTTCTCCTGGTTCTCCAGGTCCTGCAGCCTCTACGGGGCAGCACAACCTGTCGGTTTCACCTCAAGCGCTTTCTCAGGTTCGTGATTCTGGCCCGTCAAATGCGGCCGATATGCTCTATCAGCTGGAACAGCTTCAGCAGGAAGTCCAACAGCTGCGAGGTATTGTCGAGGAGCAGGCACACCAGATAGACAGTATGCGCGAAGAACAGCGTGATCGTTATTTGGACCTGGATCGGCGAATTTCGCTGCTTAGCCAGACCGCTCCTCAACCCGCACCGGTGATTCAGCCCGCTGAAACGGTTAAGGCACCTGCCAAAACGTCGACAGCGACGACACAGGCAAAGCCTTCCGAGAGTAAGCCGAGCGAGCCCGTTGCAGCCGCCGCGGCAAAAGGTAATGAGAAAGAGGCTTATCAGTCGGCCTTTGCGATGGTGCGTAACCGGCAATATGATAAAGCAGCCGTTGCCTTCGAGCAGTTGATCAAGGATTACCCGAACGGCAGTTACACGGGCAATGCTTACTACTGGCTCGGCGAAGTGTTGATTGTTGAATCCAAGCCTGAAGAGGCGCTCAAAGCCTTTGGTGCGCTGTTGAGCCAATACCCCGAGCACCGCAAAGCTCCCGATGCTAAATACAAGCAGGGAAAAATTTACCTGCAATTGGGCGATAAGGCCCGTGGCAAGGAGCTCTTGCAGTCTGTCGTTGATCAGCACGCGGGAAGTTCGGCTGCCAAATTGGCTGAAGCGGAAATTCGCGAAGCCCAGCTTTAAGCACCTTCAGCTTTTTCCGTCGCCTTCCTGAATATCCTCCATGACTGAGCAGCTCAGAATTACCGAAATCTTTAACTCCCTGCAGGGCGAAACCTCGACAGTGGGATTGCCTACGGTTTTTGTCCGTTTAACCGGTTGCCCGTTGCGTTGTGTGTATTGCGATACGGCCTACGCCTTCAGTGGCGGGGAACTCATGACGCTGGAGGCTATCCTTGAGCAGGTCGGTAAATATCGCTCTCGTCATGTAACGGTTACGGGTGGGGAACCGCTGGCCCAGCCAAACGTTTTGAAACTCATGACGGCGCTGTGTGATAAAGGGTATTCCGTATCATTGGAAACCAGTGGGGCAATGAGTGTCGAGGGTGTCGATCCGCGTGTTGCTAAGATCGTGGATTTAAAAACACCGGCATCCGGCGAGTGTCAGCGAAACGACTATGACAACATGGCCCGGCTTAATGCGCAGGATCAGGTGAAGTTTGTGATCTGTGATCGACAGGACTACGAGTGGGCTAAACTGCAATTGGATCAGTATCACTTAGTCGACCGGGTTGAGGAGGTGTTATTCTCCCCCAGCCATGGTGAGCTGGAAGGCCGTCAGCTGGCCGAGTGGATTCTTGAAGATGGTTTGCCGGTGCGATTCCAGTTACAGTTGCACAAATACCTCTGGAATGATGAACCCGGCCATTAATCCAGCCGCTCTCATTTTTTATTCCTCGCGAAGGTGAGCCTTCGGTGCCGCCTCGCACCCGATTTTCGTCTTTGTCTTTAATCTAAATAAAACGCTATGACCAATAAAAAAGCCGTTGTCCTTCTTTCCGGAGGTCTCGATTCCACCACTGCGCTGGCCCTCGCTAAAGATTCTGGCGCAGAATGTTACGCAATCAGCTTCAATTACGGGCAACGTAGTCGGGCGGAACTCCTGGCAGCCGAGCGCATTGCCAAAGCGATGGGCGTTGTCGAACACCAGGTGGTGAGAATTGATATGGGCCAGATCGGCGGTTCGGCATTAACCGATGTCTCCATTGATGTTCCTGAAGACGAGCCTGAAGGCATCCCTGTCACTTATGTGCCCGCACGCAATACGGTGTTCTTGTCCTTTGCCCTGGGCTGGGCGGAGGTGCTGGGCGCGCAGGAAATTTATATCGGTGTCAGTGCAGTGGATTATTCCGGTTATCCGGACTGCCGTCCCGAGTTTATTGATGCCTTTGAGAAAATGGCGAACCTGGCGACCAAAGCCGCTGTGGAAGGGGAAACCATAAAAATACAAACACCCCTGATGAATTTGAGCAAGGCTGAGACGGTTAAAGCCGGCGTGAAGTTAGGCGTGGATTACAGTCTGACGGTCAGCTGTTACCAGGCGGACGATGAAGGGCGAGCCTGTGGTAAGTGCGATAGCTGCCGGTTACGAAGCAAGGGTTTTGTGGATGCAGGTTTGCCTGATCCAACGCGGTATTTCCAGCTTTTGGGGCATTGATTATTTCAGCTAAAAAAAATGTCGTAAAACTGTAAAGAAAGGGTTGCCATAAATTTCTGAATCAGTATTATAGCGGCCTCTTGTGGGGGCCGTTAGCTCAGTTGGTAGAGCAGTTGGCTTTTAACCAATTGGTCGCTGGTTCGAATCCAGCACGGCCCACCACCTTTAAAAACCACCGACAGGTGGTTTTTTTGTTTGTGCGGCAATAACTTCTCTTCTTCCTTGATGCCGTCTTCGTTGATGAATAATCAATTGCTGCCAGGTTGCTAGCGCCGAGACTTGAGTTCTCTATAACTCTGCCCTAATCTCGATAAGGATTATAAATTTTATCGGGATCGTACCGGGCCAATTGCGTTGATAACTCGCCATTTTGCCAAATACCTAAAGCTTTCTGTTACCCGCGCCCGAGAAGGGCATTTGCCCGTTGCCAGGCAGTTACTGGAAATGGCCTATTTGCTGATTCGCTATCGCCTTGGTCCGGGTTTTTACCACCGCGCCCGCTTCTGGCGAAGGGATATGCCATTTCGGGAAAAAACCCGCTATCGGCTGGGTCAGCCCTATCTCGATGCCGTTGCAAAAATTAACCACCCACGCTATGAAACCGTTTCGCAAAATAAAATCTGTGAAAAGGCCATGCTGGCGTTGTTCGCCATTCCAACCGCACCTTTTCTTGGCTGTTTCCATGATCAAACAGGACGCACGGTCGACGGCATGCCGCTGTGTAGTGGCGACGATTTGCTGGCGTTACTTGAGAGGCGGCAGCTTCATAGTGCTGCGATCAAGCGTCCGGTGGGGGCCAGGGGTATCGGCTTTGATTTAATCGATGTGAGCAGCTTCGAGCAGCGGGAAATCTTTTCCCGGGCCCTGCAACAAAAAATGCCTGTTGATGAATATTTGCGAATGAAGACTGAAGAGTATGGCGATCAGGGGATTCATATCGAAGGATATATTGAGCAGCACCCGGCAATGGCCGCGTTGAATCCGAGCAGTGTCAATACCATGCGTTTGTGGGTCAGGCAAACCAAACAGGGCATCCAGGTTCGTTCCGGCGTCCTCAAGGTGGGCAGCCGTAACAGTCTGGCCGATTACAATCTTGAGCGGGCGGGGGGGCTCTGTGCACCGATAAACCTGGAAAACGGCACCTTAAGAGAAATCCATGTACGTCCAGGGCCTGAGTCTGAGCGTGTGGATCCGAATGTGCTAAAGGGGTTTACCATTCCCTTTTGGGACGAAACCCTGGTGCTGGCGAAGCAGTGCCTGGCAGTTTTTCCTGAAACCCGGCTGGCAGGAATGGATATTGCGATAACCGTAAGCGGGCCCTGTATTGTGGAATTGAATAACCAGCCGGACCCGGTTCATGCGGCTAACGTGGATATCCCGACCCTGGATCTTATCGGTGAGGATTGGGATCAACCGCAATCATAGTTATCCAAATCCAATTGTAGTACCGTCCATTCGTCGACATCCGGTAAGCTGAAATCATGTTTCTTGGGGTTGCTTCCTACCCGCACGTAACCAAATTTACGAATATACCAGTTAATCGTATCCGGTCGGTCCGTTTCAGTATGAACCTTGCGGATGCCCTGGGCTTTCATTTCCTTTAAGCGTGCGTACTGTAACTGGTAACCCAGCCCCATGCCCTGGCAGGACGGGTCAACGGCCATGCTGGCCGTTTCTGCCAGTTCGGGGTTATGCACAATATAGCTGCAGACACCGACAATCCTGCCATCGTTTTCGGCAACAAAAGAACGCTCGACATCCAGCCCGCTTCTTTCCGGTTCCTGAAGCGCTTCCGAAGGCGCTCTTGGAGCCATGTTCCATTTTTCCAGAATACTCATCGCGTCCTTATAGTCTTGCGCACGCATTTTTCTGATGATTACGCTCATAGCAGGGGCCTTTTTTTACGCTTGTCGATATTAGGGTTTGTGGAAGGGATTGTCCTGGACAACAATGTAGCAAGTAAGGACCTGTTTTGATAACGCGAAGCGTATAAAAAAATAAAAGGGTGACCAATGCTAAACAGCGAAACCAGCTTGAAGCCAAGGGTGTGTGTGGTGGGTTGTGGCGCGATTGGGGGGTTGCTTGCTGCCCGAATGATTGATGCCGGGCAGGATGTGCAGGTGATTGAACGCGGCGCGCAGCTGGAGGCCATAAAGGAGAGGGGGCTGACGCTAACTTTTGCCGACAGTCGACCTGCGATTCAGGTGCCGGTCAGGGCGTCGGGGACTTTTGACGGCGAACAGCAAGATATCATTTTTTTAGCGGTAAAGGCTCACCAAATCGCCGCTATCGCCGAAGAGCTGAAAAAAATGATGCACTCTGACAGTGTGCTGGTGACTCTGCAGAACGGTTTGCCGTGGTGGTATTTCCAGCTGCATGGCGGCCCCTACGATGGCCAGCATCTTAAATCGCTGGATCCGCAGGGTGAGATAAGCCGGCATATCAGTCCGGCACAGATTTTGGGCTGCGTTGCCTATCCGGCGGCGGAGGTTTCAGGTCCGGGCGTTATTCACCACATTGAAGGAGATCGGTTTCCACTGGGTGCCTTGAGCGCTTCACAGTCGTTGGCCGCTGAAAAGGTTGTATCTCTGCTTGAGGCGTCAGGCTTCCGATCACGTGTCATTCCCGATATCAGGAATGAAGTTTGGTTAAAACTCTGGGGCGTGTTGGCTTTTAATCCCATTAGCATGCTGACGGGAGCGACGCTTCGTGAAATATGCCGTAATGAACAAACCCGTGAGCTGGTGATTAATATGATGCATGAGGCGGAAACCGTGGCACAGCGCTTGGGCGTCAGTTTTCGGGTGCCTTTGCAAAAACGTATTGCCGGCGCAGAACGGGTTGGCGCCCATAAAACATCAACATTACAGGATATGGAGTCAGGCCGGCCAACCGAACTGGAAGCGATACTGGGGAGCGTGATTGAGCTAGCCGAGTTGACAGGAGTGGATGTGCCCTCGATGACGGCCGTTTACGCCTGTTGTAAACTCTTGGAACAAAAGGCTATCGGGCAAAGGCCCGAAAATTTGCAAGGACGCCCCGACCGCCCCCCGTTTCTAATGAATGCACAGTAAATCCTGATCCGTTTCCTCTCCAATACGCCAGCGTTTTGATGGCCTGTTGAGGCATAAATTATGCGGACTCGCCATAGAGGCGACTCTGGCGATAAAGTTACGGGTTGGTTGTAACAGGCTAATCCAGTATTATTCGCCACCGGATTCCGGGATAGGCTTCCCGTTGGCGCCACTTCGGGCGGCAGGCTTGAAACTTGCCAGAAAAGCCGCATGTCTAAAGAATAGCAGCCTTATTTGCTGATTAACCTCCACTTTGATGAACAAGCGATTACCCTATGTCCAGCTCTGCTCCAGAACAAATGACCGAACAACTTGCCACCCAAATTCATCTGGCCCAAGTTAATGAGGCCAAGATTATGGGCAGTGAGGAGGCTCTGCAATACAAGGAGAAAATTAAGCGCCTGCTGAAGCAGGAGGATGCGGTGCTGGTGGCTCACTATTATACCGATCCGCTGTTGCAGGAATTGGCGGAGGAAACCGGTGGTTGCGTCTCAGACTCGCTGGAAATGGCGCGTTTCGGTAACCAGCACCCGGCCTCAACTTTAATGGTTGCCGGGGTTCGTTTCATGGGGGAAACAGCCAAGATCCTCAACCCGGAAAAACGCGTGCTGATGCCGACCTTGGAAGCGACCTGTTCGCTGGATTTGGGTTGCCCGATTGAAACCTTCGGACCTTTCTGCGATGAGCATCCTGATCATACCGTGGTCGTGTATGCCAATACCTCGGCAGCGGTGAAAGCGCGGGCGGACTGGGTGGTGACCTCCAGCATTGCGCTGGAAGTGGTAGATCACCTGGAAGCGCAGGGCGAAAAGATTATCTGGGCGCCGGACAAGCACCTGGGCGCCTATATCCAGAAGGAAACGGGTGCCGACATGCTGATGTGGGACAGTGCCTGTATCGTGCATGAAGAGTTCAAATCCAAGGCCATTTACGACCTTAAGGAAATTTATCCCAATGCCGGTGTGCTGGTGCACCCGGAGTCGCCGGCAGCCGTGATTGATATTGCCGATGCGGTGGGTTCCACCTCCCAGTTGATTAAAGCGGCGCAGGAACTGCCGCACAAGATGTTTATCGTGGCCACCGACCGTGGCATTTTCTACAAAATGCACCAGGCGGCGCCGCATAAAACCTTTATCGATGCGCCAACGGCCGGTAAAGGGGCGACCTGTGTGAGTTGCGCCCACTGCCCCTGGATGGCCATGAACGGCCTGGAAAACCTGGCTGAAAGCCTGGAAAAGGGCAGCAATGAAGTGCTGGTCGATCCTGAACTGGGTGCGAAGGCGATGATTCCGCTGCAGCGTATGCTGGATTTTGCGGCGGAAATCAAAACGGGCGTTAAGGGTAACGCCTGATCTTAACCGGCATGGAATATCATGTGACGCTTACCGATCCGGCACAGCCCCTGCTGGATCGGCTGGTCGCTGAGTCCGGGCTTTCCAGGCAGCAAATCAAGCAGGCGATGCAAAAGGGCGCGTTCTGGCGCTCCCGCGGCAAACATACCCAGCGGATTCGCCGCATTCCAAAAAAAACGCAAGCCGGCGAAACCTTCCACCTCTATTACGATGAAAAGGTCTTGGCTGAACAGCCGCCTGAGCCGCTGTTAATCGCTGACGAAGGTGCCTACAGCGTTTGGTATAAGCCCTGCGGCCTGCGTTCGCAGGGGGCGAAATGGGGCGATCATTGCACCGTTTACCGCTGGGCTGAGCTGCATTTGCAACCCCAGCGCCCAGCCTTCCTTGTGCATCGCCTTGATCGCGCCGCCACGGGGTTGATTCTGGTCGCACACGAAAAGAAAGTCGCCGCGGCCCTGTGTCGCCTGTTCGAGCAACGCGAAATTGATAAACGTTACCGGGTGATTGTCGAAGGGCGGTTTTCTGATGATATGAGCGAACAGGCGCCAGAGCAGATTCTGGATGCCGAGCTGGACGGCAAACGGGCTGTCAGCCGTGTTCGTTGCCTGACGTTCGATGAGGCAAGCAATCGATCCCTGCTGGAAGTATCGATTGAAACCGGACGCAAGCACCAGATCCGCCGCCATTTGGCCGGAGCAGGCTTTCCGGTGGTTGGGGATCGTTTGTACGGTAAGGCCAGTGATGGTGATCTTCAATTGACGGCCTGTTCGCTGGCGTTTACCTGTCCCGTTACCGGGCGTGAAAGAACCTACCCGCTGCCAACTCCTTTGCTGCCAGCATTTTAGTTGGAGTTGTTGAGTTCGAAGGCAGCTTTTGCGGCGCTTTCACCGTTAATCTTAATTTCGATGAAATGGGTGCCGGGGTAGTAACGGCGGGTACTGAGCAGCTTAAAAGCATGTTTTTTGCGGAGTATCAGCTGCTCTCCCGCCGCAAGCTCAAGTGACTTCCATTTAAAAACCTTGCCACTGTGCTGGCCATTACCTTTCATGAAATGAACGACGTAATCCACAAGCAGTTTCTGGGGGGTTGTTGCCCGGGATAACAGTTTGATGGCGAAGGATTGTTCTTCGCCGATGGCGAGCGCTGCCTTGCCTATTTCCAGTTCGACCTGAAGGTTCAGTGTCCGGGTGTAACCCAGGAGTGCAAATATACGCGGGTCTCCCTGTTTGACCAGCGTGCGGGTTGCATGACGCACGATCCATTCTTTCGCGACACTGGGCGTTTCCTGCCAGGCTGCACAGGTTTGCAAAACCAGATCGGGATGATCCTTGGAAATATCATTCAGGTTGTTGGCAACCGAGCGACGGACGTAATTTTCGCTGTCGTTATTCAGGCGTTCCAGCAGCGGCAGAATGGGCGCGGGGTCGGCGATAAAGCGGGGAAGCTGGGCTCCCCAGGGCAGGCGGGGCCGGGTTCCTTCGGAAACCAGGCGCCGGATATGGTAGTCGGGGCTGTCGGTCCACGCTTGCAGGTGCTGGTAAGTTAACTCGTAGTGGTGGTGGATAAAGGGGCGGATGGCAAACTCGGCGGAAAACAGCGACGTTAATTGGGCCAGGGCTTGCAGGGCAACTTCAGGGTGTTCCAGGCCGTAAACGGCAAGGTAATCGATGAGCGGCCAGGCCGTGAAGGCTCGAATGGTCTCTGTTTCTTGTTGGTGCTGCTGAATTTTAATTTGCTGGAGAATGCCTGCCGCTTGGATAAAGTCCGTCGGCAGGTATTGGTGCAAAGCCTGGATCAGGTGATGGACGCGCGCCTTGAGCTCCAGTTTATCCAGGCCTTCAAGCGCCGTTTCGGTGAAGCCGCCGTGATTGAAGGCGGGATCAATTTCCTTGAGGCTGCGTGCAATATGCTGGACGGCCTCCGCGTTCAGCGAGTCTTTGAGTCGCGGGTAGATTTTATCGGGCGTGCCGTTGGCCATTATTCAGGGTGGGGCTCGCTGTCTTCAATAAACTCAAAACGGGGCAAGAGCTTGTCACCCACGTCGACGCTCTCGCAGAACATTTGCAGGGGGCGTACCCAGGTGCCGCGTTCCCCGTACAGTGCCTTGTAGACCACCAGTTCCTCTTCGGTTTCCGTGTGGCGAGCCACTGCCAGCACTTCATAAAGGTTGCCCTTGTAGTGCTTGTAAATGCCCGGCTTGACGGGGTGCTCCTCATTCATTGCTGACTCTCCAGTTCGTCCCAGCGTTGATAGGCCTGCGCTAACTGCTGTTCCGTCTCGGCCAGGGTGTCCAGTACGGGCTGGGTTTCCTCGTAGGGAAGTTTGTAAAATTCGCTATCGCTGATACGCGCTTCGAGCTCGCTCTGCTGCTGTTCGAGTTTTTCGATCAGGGCCGGTAATTTATCCAGCTCCAGTTGATCCTTATAGGATAACTTCTTGCGTTTGGCCTGCTTTTCAGCCGTTTTTTCTGCGTTCTCAGGCACAGGTGCTTCGGGCGTGGGTTTTTCTGTCCGGGTTTCTACCGACAAGCCTCGCAGTTTGCCCCCGCGTGCGACCCAATCGCTGTAGCCCCCGATGTGGTCGGTGACTTTCCCGTTACCTTCCAGCACAAACAATCCGGTGACCACGTGATCCATAAAATCACGATCGTGGCTAACCAGGAGCACCGTGCCGTTAAATTCCAGCAGGATTTCCTCCAGCAGCTCCAGCGTTTCTATATCCAGATCGTTGGTGGGCTCATCGAGAACCAGCAGGTTGGCAGGCTGGCTGAACAGTTTGGCCAGGATTGCGCGATTCTGCTCGCCGCCGGACAGGGCTTTGACCGGTGTGCGGGTACGTTCCGGGCTGAACAGGAAATCGCCCAGGTAACTAATGGCGTGCCTGCGCTTGCCATTGATTTCAATGAACTCGCGTCCACCACAGATATTGTCGATCAGGTTTTTTTCCGGCTCCAGTTGCTGGCGCAATTGATCGAAATAGGCAACTTTCAGGCTGGTCCCTGTTTTTACGCTGCCTTGCTGCGGGGTGAGCTGGCCGAGAATGATTTTCAGCAAGGTGGACTTGCCGGCGCCGTTCACGCCAACAATACCGATACGGTCTCCGCGCATGATGTTACAGGAGAAGTGGTCGATGACGGGGCTGTCGTCATACCGGTAACGGATGTCCTTGAGTTCGGCGACTATCTTGCCGGAGCGCCCGGCATTTTCGATGCTGATATTGGCTTTGCCGACCTGTTCGCGACGCTCCTGGCGTTCCTCGCGCATGGCCTTGAGCGCCCGTACGCGCCCTTCGTTGCGGGTGCGGCGCGCCTTGATGCCCTGGCGAATCCAGACTTCCTCCTCGGCCAGTTTTTTATCGAAGAGTTCGTTGGCGCGCTCTTCGGCTGCCAGTTGTTGCTCGCGCAGTTTCAGGAAGCCCTGGTAGCTGCCTTCCCACTGGCGTAAGCGGCCGCGGTCCAGTTCGATAATCTGGTTGGCCGTTTGCTGTAAAAAAGCGCGGTCGTGGGTGATGACCACCAGTGCGCCGCGGAAACTTTTCAGCTGCTCTTCCAGCCATTCGATAGCCGGGATATCCAGGTGGTTGGTGGGCTCATCAAGGAGCAGAATATCCGGTTCCCGAACCAGCGCACGGGCCAGCGCGACACGGCGCCGCCAGCCGCCGGACAGTTCTTTCATCAGCGAGTCTGCCGGAAGTTGCAGTTGCTGGATGATGGTTTCCACGCGTTGCTGCAGGCTCCAGCCATCCTTCGCCTCCAGCGCGGCCTGGATACGTTCCAGCTCGATGAGGTCCGGTGTTTCATTGTCGAGGGTGGCGTGGTGGAAACGTTTTAACAGCTCGCCGACTTCATGGAGCCCTCCGGCGACCACATCATAAACGCTTTGCTCGTCGGCATCGGGCAGTGACTGGTCCAGCCAGGCCACCTCGGTGCCGGGGCGTAACCAGCGTTCGCCACTGTCAGGCTTATTTAAACCGCCGATGACCTTCAGCAGTGTTGTCTTGCCGGCACCGTTGCGGCCCAGCAGGCCGATTTTATCTCCCTGGCGAATGGTTAAATCCACTTCATCAAGCAGGGCGTGGGTGCCGTAGTGAATACTGGCTTGGTCTAAACGTAATAGGGGCATTTGCAGTGGGCTGCTCAGTTGCTTGGGAGCGCTATTCAATCATATTTAGGCGCTGCTGTGCGAATGGGTTTTTAACCCAGTTCGGTTATTTTTTTGTAGGGCAGGTAATTCACCAGGGCAATGAGTTTTTCAGTTAATGCGGCCACCGAATGATCAAAGTTTTTAATAAACTCGTGCTCGGATTGGTTGGGCTCATCGACCAGGTTGGTGATCGACTTGACGGCAAAAAAGGGCACCTGGTGAAGCATCGCCACCCAGGCGATTGCCGCGGCTTCCATTTCCTTGGCGACGGCCTGATGTTTTTCGATGACATGCTGGTCCCTGGGGTTCTTTTCAAGGGATGATCCCGACGAAATGACACCGGTTTCCAGGCCTAAATCCAGGGCCAACCGGTTTACGTTGAGGGAAGGAAAACAGCCTTCGGCCGCTTTGTCGAATGCGTCCAGGGGCACGAGGCGGTCATGAAAGACAAAATATTTTGCGCTGGCGTAGACGGTGCCAATTTGTGCGCCTTTATTGGCAAAGCCCCCGGCGGTGCCGGCGCTGATAAGAACATCGGGCGCCAGCTTGCTGATGCTTTCGTGGGCCATGAGGGTGGCGGGTTCACAGCCAATATTATCGACGCCGTGACGGCTATCGATGCCGCTGGTTACGAGGCTGACCCTGAGCTGGTTGATTTCTTTTTGGAAACACCGGAAGGGAAGCGCAGGGCAAAGCAGCCCGGGTTGTTCCGTGAAGCCGAAATGCCGCATGAAGGGCTCGGCTTCGCCCTGCATGGCCATCAGTATCGCAATATGCTGGATGTTTGTTTTGCTCATAGGTCGTTTTAGGGTTGATGGGCAAGTTGCAGGTATTCCTGGGAGGCCATTTCCGTCAGGCGGCTTTTGGTGCGCTGGAACTCAAAGGTGAGACTGCCCTCTGTGTAAAGGGATTCCAGGGGCGTCTTGCTGACGAGGTAGAGGTTTACCTTACGTTCGTAAAACTCATCCACCAGGCTGATAAAGCGTCGTACGGCGTCGTCCTTTCGTGCCAGTTGGATTTCGCGGGCGCCAGTTGTGGTGGCGGTGAGGGTGGCCTCTTCGGTACCCCGTGCCTTGATTCGCTCGTAGGTTTTACCGCTGAGCGGCGGAATGTCGGTTAACAGGACATCCGTATAGCGTTTCGCCAGTTGGATATAGTCCAGGTGGCTGCGATTGCCCTCGCAAAGCTGGTGGAAGGAGCAGTGCAGGCTTCGCTCGCTGGCTCCCTGCGTTGGAATGGTACGCCCCAGCACTTCAATACTGTGTTGGCCGCGCATTGGATCGGGTAACCCGAGCTTTTCCAACAGGCTGGGCGGTAGCTCAGAAAAATAAATGGGCGTATGTTTCAGATCGCGGGTGCGGTGGTCCCGTTTGCCGTCCAGGTGCAGGCTACGGGTGTTTGATTGCAGCGCCTGGATGGCTGGCAGGAAACGTTCGCGTTGCAAACCGTCCCGATAGAGTTCATTGATGGGGATATTGCTGGTGGCGACCAGTGTGACCCGGTGACTGAACAGGTTTGCGAACAGGTTACCCAGCAACATGGCATCGCCGATGTCGCTGACAAAGAGTTCGTCGAAACACAGGACCCGGTATTTGCGGGCAATATCGCGGGCCACCAGTTTTAAGGGGTTTTTCCGTCCGGCGTAGTGCGTCAGGCGCTGGTGGACCCAGGCCATAAAACGGTGAAAATGAATCCGCCATACCGCCTGGCTTGGCAAGGCACTGCAGAAAAGATCCATTAAAAAGGTTTTGCCGCGGCCCACTTGGCCCCAGAGATACAAACCGCAGGGTGTTGAATGGCACGATGCATCAAGCTGCTTGAAAAGCTGGTTAAGCGCTTCAACGGCCTGCTGCTGGGCGGCGTCAAACTCAATCCGGCCCTGGTTGGTGGCTTGCAGGTAAAGTTGCGAAGGGCTGTGCTCAGGCGGGAAGTTGCTCATGATGGTGAGATTGCAAAGCAGGCTAAATGGCCGCTAGTAATGGGGTGGCTTCTCGTAACCACCCTTGTCGGAGCCGGCGGCTTCGGCCATCTCCTGAACACGGTCTGTGAGTGTGTTACAAAGCCGTTCCAGTTGGTCGATTTGTTTCTGCTGACGGTAGATGACATCGCTGAGATCGCCGATGGCTTGTTCCTGATAGGCTACCTTGGTTTCTAGGTCGATAAGTCGTTCTTCGTTCACTAAAACAGCTCCAACTCTTCACGATAAGCTTGAATGTCGGCTTTGCGCTTTTCAATCAGGGTCGTCAGCTGAAAACTCTTATCGGATTTCTGGTAGGCATAATCCAGTTGCTGCATTGCCTGATCCATATTTCCCTTAAGGATATAGTATTCGGCGCTGGCCAGGTGAATGCCAATTGTATTATGGGTAAAACCGTTGGCTTCGGCGAGCTTGAACCACACAGCCGGATCGTTAGGGCGCTGCTGGCTGATTTTTTCCAACAGGCTGCGTGCCGCCGCATAATCCTGTTTAGCGGATAGACAACGTGCCAGTGCCATCGACAGGGCATAATTATCCGGGTTGAGCGCCAGGTGTTTCCTGAGCAGGGCCTCCACGTCGGACTGGGATTGCGAGCGGCTATTGATCTCAGCGAAGGCAACAATATAGCTGATACGGTTCGGCTCGCTGTCCAGCAGGGGCTTCAACGTCGCATTGGCTTTGCTGTCCTGACCTGCCTTGGCGTAGGCAAGCGCGAGCCCGTATTGGGCCGCCGTTTTAACCCGATCGTTTTTATTGTCCAGCTCCGACTCAAAAACCTTGATGGCGTGGCTGGGTTCCTCGTCAAAGGCGAGGCGGACACGGTTGCGCATCAGTTGGTATTCGAGGCTTTCCTGAACGAGGTTGGCGTGCGTTGGCAGCTGTTCGGCGCGGCTGCGGGCATCGGCAACCCGCGACTCGGTAACCGGGTGAGTCAGCAGGAATTCCGGCGGCCGGCTGCCAGCCAGGCGCTGTGTCATCAGCATGCGCTCAAACATGCTTGCCATGGCTTTGGGGTCCATGCCGGCGTTTACCAGGGTCTGGAAACCAATGCGGTCCGCTTCGCGTTCATTTTCGCGGCTGAACCGCAGTTGCTGGTCGAGTACGGCGGCCTGGGTCGCTGAAATAGCGGCAATGCCGGCATCGCCGCCAACGGTTGCGGCGACAATGATACTGGCGAGCAGGGCGGCCATGTTGGGCAAGGCGGTGCGTTGGGCGGCTTCAACGGCGCGCGAATAGTGCCGCTGGCTAAGGTGCGCCAATTCGTGTGCGAGCACAGAGGCGAATTCCTGCTCGGTTTGAGCATACAGGAACAGGCCGCCGTTAACGCCGACGATTCCGCCGGGGACCGCAAAGGCGTTAAGCGCCGGGTTGTCCACCACGACCAGCTCCAGGCGACGATCCTGCAACTGGCTGTTCTCGGCAAGCCGGTAAAGCAAGTGCTCGACATAGTCGTGTAGCAGGGGATCTTCGATTTCCCGGGTTTGACTGCGCAGGGCCTTCAGCCAGGCGCGACCCATTTTGTGTTCCTGATCCAGGGATACCGTGGCTGAAGCCCGGTCGCCCAGCACCGGTAGTTCCGAGGCCTGTGTGGTTGAAAGTGTTGCCGGGAGCGCGAGGCTGATAAGCAGCCCCAGTAGCAGGCGTTTGCCGCGATGCGGGCCCTTTTTTGTGAGGCCACGCTGTGCGGGTGGCAATTCCGGATTTGATTTTTGGTGCATTGTTTAATTTGTGATGTTGGGGCAGCTTTGAGACATCTGTCCATGGTGATGGTTTCAACTGCCTGATGTCCCTATAGGGCACATGATGGCAGCATTGCCCGGTTGAGGCTATAGCATGAGGGACAAATATTGGTATGATGCAGCGGGAATTTATTTGGAAAAGATGCATACAATGGCAGATTTACGAGAAAGTTTTGCCCGGCACCTGGATGTAACGGGATTGCGTTGTCCATTGCCCTTGTTGAAGGCAAAAAAGGCGTTGGGTGAACTTGAGGTTGGCGAGGTGCTTAAAGTCAGCGCCACTGACCCCGGGTCACAACGTGACTTCCAGGCCTATGTGGATCATACGTCCCATAAAATGATCGAAGCCTGGGAAGAGAACGGTGTTTTCTGGTACTTGATGGAACGTGGTGAATAATGATCAAGGTTTTCAAAGACTGGTTTGAACGCTACTTCTCTAACGAAGAGGCGATGATCCTGTTTGTGCTGCTGGTGGGGCTGTTTGCCATTATTCTCACCATTGGCGGCATTCTCGGCCCGGTGATCGTCGGTATTGTGCTGGCTTTTTTGATGCAGGGGCTGGTGAGCATGTTAAAAGCCCGCAGGGTGCCTCACCTGCTGGCGGTAGCGCTGGTCTTTGCCCTGTTCCTCAGCTTTTTGCTGGCGGTCATTTTCCTGCTGTTGCCGCTGGTTTGGGGGCAGATGGTCAGCCTGTTCGGTGAATTGCCGCGTATGCTGGAAAGGGGCCAGGCCCTGTTGCAGGGGCTGCCTGAAAAGTATCCCGAATTAATCAGCGAAACCCAGATCAAGGCCTGGATGGGGGCTGCCGGTAACGAGTTGGCTCAGATGGGACAGTGGGTTTTGTCGCATTCCCTGTCGACGATTACCAACCTGGTCACGATCCTGATTTACCTGATCCTGGTGCCCATCCTGGTGTTCTTCTTCCTTAAGGATAAGGAAGTGATCAGCCAGTGGTTCTCCAGAATGCTGCCCCGTGAGCGCACCCTGATGAATAAGGTTTGGCAGGAAATGGATGCGCAAATTGCCAATTACATTCGGGGTAAAGCCATTGAAATCGTGATTGTGGGCGCCGTGAGCTACGTGGTCTTTGCTTTTATGGGCTTGAACTATGCGGCCTTGCTGGCGATCCTGGTGGGCCTGTCGGTGATTGTGCCCTACATCGGGGCGGCCGTAGTCACTGTGCCGGTTGCGCTGATTGGTGCGTTTCAATGGGGCTGGACCTCGGACTTTTTCTACCTGATGCTGGCCTACGGCATTATCCAGGCGCTCGACGGCAATGTGCTGGTGCCTTTCCTGTTTTCCGAGGTGGTTAACCTGCACCCGGTCGCCATTATTGTGGCGGTGCTGTTTTTTGGCAGTATCTGGGGACTGTGGGGTGTCTTCTTCGCCATTCCCCTGGCGACCCTCATACAGGCGGTGTTGAACGCCTGGCCGCGCGGGGCACCTCAGGAGGCTGAGACACTCAAGGAGTGACCCTTTGCGAAATTCCCCCGTTCGGTGTGGAACTTCGCCAGCCAGCCCTGTGTCTTATCAACCGTTCAGGGGCCTTGGAGATACCTGCTGTGACGGGCTTTTCTGGATGTTGTATCAGAAAAGCCCAGTTCGTCTGCAATTTCGACCGGGGCTGACTATCCAATGATCTTTTGTGATGGAGACGTTATGCTGCGCGCAACACGCAACCTTTACCTGTTTTTTTTCGGCCTTTTGGCTCTAAGCTTTTCGGTGTCTTCCCAGGCGGGTTCCTTACCTGACTTTACTGAGCTTGCTGACCGTCTGAAGCCCTCTGTTGTTAATATCAGTGCTATTCAGGAAACCCGCTCCCAGCAGACCGGGATTCAACCGGATATGTATCAGCAGTTGCCCGATATTTTTCGCCAGTTGATCCCTGAATTACAACAGGGGCATCCGCAACCGCGTAAGCGCCCTTCGCTGGGTTCCGGCTTTATTATTTCCGAGGACGGATACATTCTTACCAACAACCATGTGGTTGAAGGGGCGGATAAAGTGATGGTGCGCCTGGTGGACCGTCACGAATTTGAAGCCGAAGTGGTGGGGTTGGATCCGCGCTCCGATCTGGCGCTGCTGAAAATTGATGCAGAGGATTTGCCGGTGGTGGAGCTGGCTGACCCTGACGATATCGAAGTCGGCGAATGGGTGATGGCGATCGGCTCGCCGCTGGGCTTTGATTATTCGGTTACCGCTGGCATCGTTAGCGCCACCGGCCGTACGGCATTTCGTGACAGCTATGTGCCCTTTATCCAGACGGACGTTGCCATTAACCCCGGTAATTCCGGCGGCCCCTTGTTTAACCTTGAAGGCAAAGTCGTGGGCATTAACACCCTGATTGTTACCCGCACCGGCGGCTACATGGGGTTGTCCTTTGCCATTCCCATGAGCGTTGCCATGGATGTGGCCGAACAGCTTAAAACCAAAGGCGAAGTGAGCCGCGGCTGGTTAGGCGTTGAAATTCAGGATGTCAGCCGTCAACTGGCGCAATCCTTTGGCTTGCGCGATCCGGCGGGCGCCGCTGTGACGCGCGTTGTTCCCGATAGTCCCGCGGAAAAAGCCGGTCTAAAGGTCAGCGATATTATTCTCAGCTTTAACGGCAAAGAGGTGACGTTGTCATCTGATTTACCGCACCTGGTGGGCGCCATTAAGGCGGGTACGGAAGTGCCGGTTAAGGTATTCCGCAATGGCAAAACAAAAACCCTGCGTGTCGAAGTGGGTGAGCTGCCTACGGATCCTGCCGTCGAAAGTACTCCGAAAACCTCCAGTCAGGGTGAAATCGAACGCTTGGGTATTCGTGTGATTAACATGGACGATGCGCAACGCGAACGAACCGGCGTCAGCGAAGGTATTCTGATTGTAGACGTTAAACAGGGCGATGCGGCGCAGGCAGGCTTGCGGCGCGGCGACGTGATTACCCTGATCAACGGCGAGCCCATCGACTCGGTTCGGGGCTTCAAAAAGATCGTTGACGAACTCGAAGAGGGTGACATGGTGCCGGTACGCATTGTGCGTCAGGGGCGACCTGTTTTTGTGCCGATGAAAATCACCGGATAAACATTATTTCATGCCGTATGGGCACCGAACCCGCCAAGCGGGTTCGGTGCTTCCTTCCCCCAGTGTTTAGGCGGTTTTCACATAGCAGACATCGTGTAAATCCTGTAGACTTGCCAGCCAAATTTTTACATTTACTGGCGCCCTTTCTGTGACAGATTTAACCCATATTCGCAACTTCTCCATTATTGCCCATATCGACCATGGCAAGTCGACGCTGGCGGATCGTTTTATTCAGCATTGTGGCGGCCTGACGGACCGTGAAATGTCCAGCCAGGTGCTCGACTCAATGGATATCGAGCGTGAGCGGGGGATCACCATTAAATCCCAAAGTGTGACCCTGAACTACAAGGCGCGCGATGGCCAGATCTACCAGCTGAATTTCATTGATACGCCCGGGCATGTGGACTTTACCTATGAGGTATCGCGTTCGCTGGCATCCTGTGAAGGTGCGCTGCTGGTCGTGGATGCTGCGCAGGGGGTGGAAGCCCAGTCGGTGGCCAACTGTTATACCGCCATCGAGATGGGGCTGGAAGTGGTGCCGGTGCTGAATAAGATGGACTTGCCACAGGCCGAACCCGACCGTGTTAAAGCCGAGATCGAAGAGGTGATCGGTATTGACGCCCAGCAGGCGGTTGCCGTCAGCGCTAAAACCGGCATGGGCATTGAAGATGCGCTGGAGGAAATCGTTGCCTTGGTGCCGCCACCAGAGGGCGACCGTAACGAACCCCTGCAGGCACTGATCATCGATTCCTGGTTCGATAATTACCTGGGCATCGTGTCGCTGGTCAGGGTTACCCAGGGTGTTTTGCGCAAGAAGGACAAGATTACCGTTAAATCCACGGGCCAGAGCTACCAGGTGGACCGGGCCGGTATTTTTACGCCGAAACGCAAAGACACCGATCTTCTCGAAGCCGGTGAAGTGGGCTTTGTGGTGGCCGGTATCAAGGATATCCACGGCGCGCCCGTGGGGGATACCCTGATCAGTTCCAAGCATCCGGATACAAAACCGTTGCCCGGTTTCCAGAAAGTTAAGCCGCAGGTTTATGCCGGTATGTTCCCGGTCAGCTCCGACGATTACGAGGACTTCCGCGATGCGCTCGCCAAATTGAGCCTGAACGACGCCTCCCTGTTTTACGAGCCGGAAAGCTCTGACGCCTTGGGTTTCGGCTTTCGCTGCGGTTTCCTGGGCATGTTGCACATGGAAATCATCCAGGAGCGCCTGGAGCGCGAGTACGACCTGGACCTGATTACCACCGCGCCGACCGTTGTTTACGAAGTCGTGACCAAACGCGGCGAAGTGCTGCTGGTGGATAACCCGTCGAAATTGCCGGACCCTGCTATTATTGAAGAGATGCGCGAGCCGATCGTGCGGGCGAATATCCTGGTACCGCAGGATCATTTGGGCAATGTGATTACCCTGTGTGTCGAAAAGCGGGGCATCCAGAAGGACATGCAGTTCCTGGCCGGCCAGGTTTCGCTGACCTATGAGTTGCCGATGAACGAAGTGGTGATGGACTTCTTCGACCGCCTCAAGTCCGTGAGTCGCGGCTATGCCTCGCTGGATTACAGCTTCGAACGTTTTGAACCGGCCAGCCTGGCGCGCCTTGACGTACTGATTAACGGCGAGAAGGTGGATGCCCTGGCGATCATCGTTCACCGTGACGATGTGCGTAAGCAGGGTATGGGGCTGACCGAAAAAATGAAAGAATTGATTCCCCGCCAGATGTTTGATGTGGCTATTCAGGCGGCGGTCGGCAACCAGATTGTGGCCCGCCAGACGGTGAAGGCGCTGCGTAAAAACGTGACGGCTAAATGTTACGGCGGCGACGTGAGCCGTAAGAAGAAACTGTTGCAGAAACAGAAAGAAGGCAAGAAGCGCATGAAACAGGTTGGCAGTGTGGAAATCCCACAGGAAGCCTTCCTGGCCGTGTTGAAAGTAGATAAGTAAAAGTGGATAAATAAGCCGGTAACGGAGACTGGAATTAACCCATGGGTATTGAAATCAATTTTCCGCTGGTCCTGGTGATCCTGGTGTTCGCCACGGGTGCAATTTGGCTGCTGGATATTATCTGGCTGGCGCCACGGCGCAAACAATTGGTAACGGCTGAGGGCGTTGGGGAAGAGCGCGAAGGC
The DNA here is from genome assembly GCA_041395865.1 of Pseudomonadales bacterium. Classification (GTDB taxonomy): domain Bacteria; phylum Pseudomonadota; class Gammaproteobacteria; order Pseudomonadales; family IMCC2047; genus IMCC2047. Next base: position 71,851 of record JAWKZQ010000002.1, on the reverse strand, counting down.
AGCGAACCAGAAAAGGAATACCAGGCACCGGCCTGGGTTGAGTACTCACGCTCATTTTTCCCGGTTCTGGCGCTGGTGCTGGTGCTGCGGTCCTTTCTTTACGAGCCGTTCCAGATTCCCTCCGGGTCAATGCTGCCGACCCTGAAGGTGGGTGATTTCATCCTGGTGAATAAATTCACCTATGGTATTCGCCTGCCGGTGATCGGCACCAAAGTGATTTCACTGAACGACCCGCAACGCGGCGATGTGCTGGTTTTCAAATACCCCAATGATCCGAGCATCAATTACATTAAGCGCGTGGTGGGCCTGCCGGGTGATCGAATCCGTTATGTCCAGAAACAGCTTTATGTAAATGGCGAACTGGTGCCTCAGCAACTTATTGCCCGTTTGCCGCCGTCACAGCCCAAAATCCAGCTGCTTGAAGAGGTGCTTGGAGGCGTTAAACACGAAATTTACCGCGATTACACACCGGCCCGGGCCGGCAAAGAGTGGGTGGTTCCCGAGGGTCATTATTTTGTCATGGGCGATAATCGCGATAACAGCAATGACAGCCGTGTATGGGGCTACGTGCCCGATGAAATGGTGGTTGGTAAAGCCCAACTGGTATGGATGCACTGGAACAAATTCTGGAGCCTGCCAAGCTTTGCCAATGTTGGTGCTATCGACTAGATTTAGAGAGACAAAAGCGCAGTGTTGCGTGCCAACTTTCTGAATATTAAGGGGAATCAAAGGTGAAAATGAAGTCACAGCGTGGAATGAGCATGTTGAGCATGCTGGTGGTAATTTTGTTGGTCATATCGGGTGCGTTCCTGGCCCTGAAGCTGGTTCCCCTCTACATCGATGACTACGCCATTGGCAAAGCGGTGACTTCGCTGGGCGAAGAGCCGGATTTGTATTCGAAAAGCAAAACGGAAATTCGCAGCTTTATCCGCCGTAAGCTGGCGGCCGACTATACAACGGCCCTGGCGGATGACGCCTTTATTATCGAAAAGAACAAAGGCACGATTACCATTGATGTTGTGTACGAAGCGCGCGTTCCCATCGTACATAACCTTGATGTGGTGGCGAACTTTAAACATCACATTGAAAAGTCCAAGTGAAGTCTGATTTAAAATCGTTGATGCGGGCTCTGGATTACGAGTTCCGCGATATTACCCTGCTTGAAAAGGCGCTTACCCATAGCAGTTACGGTAAGAGCCACAATGAACGCCTCGAATTTCTCGGTGACTCCATCCTGGGATGGGTGATCGCCGACGAGCTTTTCAAACGTTTCCGTCATGCCCGCGAAGGCCAGCTCAGCCGCCTTCGTGCGGGTTTGGTGAAGGGCGTTACGCTGGCCAAGATTGCCCGCGAGCTGAGCCTGGGAGACTACCTGCGTCTTGGTCAGGGAGAAATGAAAAGCGGCGGATTCCGCCGTCAATCCACGCTGGCCGATGCCTTTGAAGCGATTCTGGGCGCTATTTACCTGGATGCCGATATTGCCACCTGCCAGCAGAAAATCCTGGCCCTGTTTGCAAGTCGACTAGATGCCTTGACGCTTGAGGATACGCTCAAGGATCCGAAAACGCGCCTGCAGGAGTATTTGCAGGCCCGTAAACAGGAGCTGCCGAATTACCGTATACTATCCACCAGTGGCAAGGATCACGAACAGGTGTTCCGGGTTGCCTGCGAGGTGGACACCCTGCCGGAACCCTTTGAAGCTGAGGGTACCAGCCGTCGCCATGCCGAACAGGCAGCCGCGCAAAAAGCGCTGGATGCGCTGGGTGAAAAGTAGACACTCCATCCCAACTGCTTGATAGCGGGTCGATTCTGTATATGAGTGAAGATAAAGATCTTGAGGAAATGTTGCGGGCTTCCCGAATGGGCGCCGTGACGCCACAGGCCAGTGACCTGACCAAGGCCGGTTATGTGGCGATTGTCGGGCGTCCCAATGTAGGGAAATCCACCCTGCTGAACCGTATTCTCGGCCAGAAAGTCAGCATTACCTCGCGTAAACCGCAGACCACCCGCCACCAGATTCTTGGTGTCAAAACGCAAGGTCACGTGCAGGTGATGTATGTGGACACGCCCGGACTGCACAAGGGTCGCGACCAGGCCTTGAACCGCTATATGAACCGTGCTGCTGCCAGTGCCCTGAGCGATGTGGACCTGGTGGTGTTTGTGGTGGATCGCACGCACTGGACCGATGAAGACCAACTGGTGCTGGAGAAGGTACAGCGCGTCAGCTGTCCGGTGATCCTGGTGGTGAATAAAGTTGACCGCCTGGAGGATAAGGATCAGTTGCTACCGCATTTGCAGACGCTTGCCGAGCGCATGAACTTTGCCGAAGTGGTGCCCTTGTCCGCCGCCAAGGGGCGAAATGTCGATCGCCTTGAACAGCTGATTAGCGACCGTCTGCCCAAGGGCATGCATTACTTTCCCGAAGACCAGATTACCGACCGCAGCGAACGTTTCATGGCTGCCGAGCTGGTCAGGGAAAAAATCATGCGCCGCCTGGGCGATGAGTTGCCCTATCAGGTGACCGTCGAAATTGAAACCTTCCAGCTGGAAGGGGAAGTGCTGCATATCAACGCTCTGATTCTGGTGGAACGGGGTGGCCAGAAAAAAATCATCATCGGCAACAAGGGCGAACAGATTAAAGCCATTGGCCGCGATGCACGCCTGGATATGGAAGAGATGTTTGGTTACAAGGTGATGCTGAAACTCTGGGTCAAGGTCAAGGGCGGCTGGGCGGATGATGAGCGGGCGTTGCGTAGTCTGGGTTACGAAGACCGATAAAATCTGCTCCGATGAACGCTGCCGCTGAGCTACACCGCGCCTATGTGCTGCACAGCCGCAGCTACCGCGAAACCAGCCTGATCGTTGACTTCCTGGTGCCTGACGTGGGGCGCTTGAGTGCCGTGGTGAAGGGCGCGCGTCGAGCCAAGTCGCCGCAGCGCAGCCTGTTACAGCCCTTTTACCCGTTACTGGTCAGCTGGCAGGGCAAAGGCGAACTAAAGAGTCTGCGGGTTTTGGAAAGTAACGGCAACCTGCAGCGCCTGCAGGGCAAAGCCCTGTTCAGCGCCCTGTATCTCAATGAACTGCTGGTTCGGTTGCTGAAAGCCGGGGAAAGCTGCGAAACCCTGTTCGAACACTATCAACAGGCCATCGCGACCCTGGCCACAATGGGGCCGGATGAACCGATTGAGGCGGTGCTGCGTTGCTTCGAAATGCGCCTGCTGGAAACACTCGGTTATAGCCTGAGTTTTCCCCAACCGGCCGATGCGGCTTTTTATTACCTGAGCGGCGATAACGAATGGCTGCCGCTGCCCGGGATGCCCGATTCGCAACAGCAGCCGCGTAGCTTCAAGGCGCTTGAACTGAGTGCCATTGCCGGGGATGATTACCAAATACCGGAGGTGCGCCGCGCCGCTAAACGTTTAATGCGGCTGCTGTTAACGCCCCTGCTGGGGAACCGGCCCCTGAAGAGCAAAGAGCTGTTCCGGCAGGCGACGCTGGTGCCTGTCCAACCTATCCCTGAAAAGAACAACTGAAGAGAAAGGAACCATTGTGAGCGCAAAAAACCGTATTCTGCTGGGTGTAAATATCGATCATGTGGCAACGCTGCGCGAGGCGCGCGGAACGCGCTACCCCGATCCTGTCCAGGCGGCTATTGAAGCGGAGGAGGCCGGTGCCGACGGCATCACCATTCACCTGCGTGAAGACCGCCGCCACATCCAGGAACGCGATGTGCGCCTGTTGAAGGAAGTGCTGCAAACACGCATGAACCTGGAAATGGCTGCCACCGATGAAATGGTGAAGTTTGCGCTGGAGATTAAACCCGAGTACTGCTGCCTGGTGCCGGAAAAGCGTGAAGAGCTCACCACGGAGGGCGGCCTGGATGTGGTTTCGCAGGAAGCCCGCATCAAGGATGTGACCCGGAAACTGACTGCTGCGGGTATCAAGGTATCCTTGTTTATCGATGCCGATCCGGAGCAGATCGACGCGGCGGTTCGTTGCGGCGCGCCCTATATCGAAATTCACACCGGCCACTATGCCGATGCTGAGGATGATAAGCAGCAGTCCAAAGAGTTGGAGCGTATCTACGAAGGCGTCGCCTATGCGCGGGAGCAGGATCTGATCGTCAATGCGGGCCACGGCCTGCATTATCACAACGTCGAAGAAATCGCGGCGATCCCCGGCATTTACGAGCTGAATATCGGCCACGGCATTATGGCGCGTGCGATCTTTACCGGCCTCAAAGCGGCAGTGGCGGAGATGAAGATGTTGATGCTGGATGCGTGCCCCAGAAATTAAGTCACAACATCTCGTCATTCCGGCCTACGGGCCGGGTTCCACTCTATTCATGTTTGCCTAGCCTTGTTTCGCCATTTTGGCGAGACAAGGGAGATGGTCGCGTCTCCCTTATCAATCCCTCGCGCCCCCTGACGCTTGCCCGCTTTGGGTTCCCTGCGCGTTTCGGTTTCAGGCGGCGCTCAGCAACTCGGCCTGACGGCCTCAGACAATCTTCGCTTATTTCCGCCTAAAACCTGCAATGCTCGGCTGCGCTTAAAGGGGTGAGGGCATAAATTGGCTACAGAGCCGCTTTATTTCTCTTGGGAATCGCCGGGCAACGGAGAGAACTAACGGGACACAGTAGCGAGGACTGTTTGAGCCTTTTGAAGATTAACTATCTTTACAAGGCGAGTCCCGCTGCGGCGGTTAGTTTTCGAGTCGCGCAGGGTATCGGCGTCGCCGATGATGGCTCAGAGCGGCTTTTCTTTTGGTTCGTTTTCTTTGGCGGCAAAGAAAATAAATTCGGCCCGAAGGGCGAAATGATAGTTTGTCAAAGATCGCTAAAATAAATACGTCCCATTTAACGACCAGCACAGAGAGCTATTGGTTCAAGTGTAAATTGTTCTGCAGCAAGTTTTCGTTAGACTCTTTTGCTTGCGGATGCCTTTTGATTGCCATCGATATACCAAATCTCAGATGCTTTACCGTGATCTTTTATAAATTCGTTTCGTAGCTTTTGAACTTGATCGTATTTCTTCCCAATTCCACCTACGTCAATAATTAGGAAAATGCCTAAATCAGTATCATCAGCTTTTTTATAGATTTCAAGTTGCTTCTCGTAGCCATGCACCAAATTACCATTTGTGGATAATTTAACTTCAACTACTAATTTGGAGACGAACCCTTGGGAAACTTTGAAATCCACAGGCCCATTGCCTGAATCTGCCTCAGGGGTTAAATCAATATTGTTCGCTTTGCAGTAACTATAGGCAACTGCAAAGAAAAGCCGTTGCGATGCCTTTTCTTTTCTGGGTTTTCCACTTTCATCCCATAGCTCTTTCCATAGGCCCTTATTTTCAATTAGGTCCTGAAACTGCTCTAGTATCTTATTTACTATTTCTACTACGTCTTTGGGTTGTAGTTTTCTATCTGCATAACTGGATAAGTCGTAGGGGTAATCTTTAGCTATTCTGCTTAAGAGTTCAGTCCAGAACGTCTCACCATTTTTATCACTTTTAAAGTCGTATGGTTTTGGGTCAACTTCACGGATCATATCCATTACTTGCTGGAAGGCCTCTTTACTTCTCAGAGCAGCCTTCTTCAATCTCTGCTTATCTTTTTTGGTCATCGTGGCCCAAATTTCACCTACGTGATCATTGACTCTTTCTCTAAGCTCTTCGTTTTCTCTAACAACTCTTGATATATCGCTCCAATCTGAAGCTATCGGCAAATCACGGACTATGTCATTAGGTACAAAGATTAATGGTTGATCTGAATATGGGTTAACAACCAAATCATACGTATTAGCTCTAACCTTAAATTTTTTCGTTGGTATATTGAGTGTCTTATTAATTCTAGTTGAGAAGGAAATTAGGTCTCCTAGAATAATATTAGTTGTCATGTCGCTTATTCGGTCAGGTCCAATGCCCTCCTCGAATAGTGCTAATGCCATAAAAAGGTCGATATCATCAACACCAAGTGCGACAATCTCTGAAGCTGTGTTCAGTGTGCTGGACACTAAATCCTTTCCGAATCCAGAGCCTTTAACCGTTGTGCCATACCCAAGACAGGTCCAGCTGATTTCAGAGAAGTGGAATAGTCTCTTGGCATTCCTCCAGGGAACGTCATTCTGAGCCTTGGATGCAGCTAAAAGCTTTATAATTTTCTCGAATCGTACTCTATATGATTGATAAGCTCCGACTCTGATTTCTTCGTGAGTACTATCTTCTAGCAGTAGTGGGTCAATGAATACGAGGGTGTCTGTATTTAGTAATGAATTCACAACCCCCAGCTTCTCCAGAACAGCAACATCAATGCTGAATTCACTTGAGATTGTAGCTGGATTTTTTATTTTACCCATATGTTATTCCTTCATTCCTTCATTCCTTGAGACTAATATTTGCATATCAGGTATAGGCGTTTTGCCGATTTTGATATTCGGCATAAAGCGTTTAGGCGATTAATTTGAAAGGATTTTTAAGATCATCTCAGAATCCTTTCTGAGTATAAACTAAAGGTCTCAAGTGCGCGTTATCTCACTTGTTTGTGCGTGTTATCAAACCAATATTTAAGCTAACTGTCTGAAACTTGAACAGATTTCAAACTGTTGGAATGTTATTACGCGCGTTTGAGTATTAAAGAGCATAAGGGGTTTCACAAGTAGCAGGATGCAGAGGCCCCGATCTATTTTTCGCTTGAGGTTGGAAGTTAGGAAAATTTGTTAGAGGGGGTTACCCTAAGGCTTATCCCCCGTCACCATAAAATTAGTTTGCCCGATTATTTTGCCTATTCTGCGTTTACCCGTATCATAGCGGCCTTGAAAAACAGGGCCTGATTGCTATGTCCGTAGATGATAAAAACTCCATTGAATTCCCGACTATTGAGAGCTGTGTGGGCAATACGCCGTTGGTGCGGTTGCAGCGCATGGCGGGGGATACCACCAATACTATCCTGCTGAAACTGGAGGGGAATAACCCGGCCGGTTCGGTGAAGGATCGCCCGGCGCTGAGCATGATCCAGCGTGCCGAGGCGCGTGGCGATATCAAGCCCGGCGATACCCTGATTGAGGCGACCAGTGGTAATACCGGTATTGCACTGGCGATGGCGGCGGCAATCAAGGGTTACAAGATGGTGTTGATCATGCCGGATCACATGAGCGAGGAGCGCAAGGCGGCGATGGCGGCCTACGGTGCGGAGTTGGTGCTGGTGCCGAAGGAGGCCAGTATGGAGGGCGCGCGCGATTTGGCCGACCAGATGCAGGCCGAAGGCAAGGGCAAGGTGCTGGACCAGTTCGGCAATATGGATAACCCGCAGGCGCACTACGAAACCACGGGGCCGGAAATCTGGCAGCAAACCCAGGGGACCATCACACACTTTGTCAGCTCCATGGGCACGACGGGCACCATTATGGGCACGTCCCGTTACCTGAAGGAGCAAAACCCGGCGATCGAAATTATCGGCCTGCAGCCGCAGGACGGTGCCAGCATTCCGGGCATTCGCCGCTGGCCGGCGGCGTATATGCCGAAAATCTTTAACCGTGAACGGGTCGACCGTGTGCTGGATATTGGCCAGGACGAGGCTGAAGTCACCATGCGCCGGCTGGCCAGGGAAGAGGGTATTTTCTGCGGTGTGTCATCCGGCGGTGCGGTAGCGGCGGCATTGCGCCTGTCCGCAGAGGTCGAGAATGCGGTGATTGTGGCGATTATTTGTGATCGCGGCGATCGCTACCTGTCCACCAACGTCTTTTAGGAATTCGGAAATTCGCGGCAGGCATTGATTCGCCCGCTGCGACCCCTATATTAGCAGTCAAGTCTTTCTGTCCGGACCGGGCAGTATTAGCAGCGGTAGAGATCATATGGCCCGACGCAGAAGAAAATACAGAGAGCCGGAAGCGGCACAATTAACCATTGATGGCCTGAGCCACGAAGGCCGTGGTTTGGCGCTGCGTGACGGCAAGCGCGTTTTTGTCGAAGGCGCCCTGCCGGGCGAAACGGTGAATGCGCTTATTACCAGTCAACGCAGTCGCTACGAAGAGGGCAAGGTGGAATCGGTGATTACCGCTTCGCCACAGCGTGTCGAACCGCGCTGTGCCCAGGCCTCGATTTGCGGAGGCTGCAGCCTGCAGCATTTCGACAGCCAGGCGCAGATTGAATACAAGCAGTCGACACTGTTGGAGCACCTCCAGCATTTCGGTGAATTGAAGCCGGAAATCTTGCTGGAACCCGTGACTGGGCCTACCTACGGCTACCGTCGCAAGGCGCGCCTGGGCGTGCGCTATGTCGCCAAACGCGATGAGGTGTTGGTGGGGTTTCGCGAGAAGGGCAATAGTTTTATCACCGATATTGAGCAGTGCCATATTCTTGATGAGCGCTTGGGCAACCGGATTCAGGCGCTGCGCGCGTTTATCAAATCACTGGATGCTTTCCGCACCATCGCCCAGATCGAAGTGGCGATCGGCGATGATATTGTGGCGTTGGTGTTCCGCAACCTGGAAACCCTCAGCGAATCAGACCTGGCGGCACTGACGGCCTTTGGGCAGACGCACAATTTCCATATTTACCTGCAACCGGGCGGCCCGGATACGGTCTCCAAGTTATGGCCACAGGAGAGCGACGATCGCCTGACTTACCGCCTGGAGGAGTTTGGTGTGGAGATGCGTTTTCACCCGATGGACTTTACCCAGGTCAATGCGGAAATTAACCGCAAGGTCGTACATTTAGCGCTGGATTACCTGGATGTTCAGCCTGACGAGCGGGTACTGGACTTGTTCTGCGGACTGGGTAACTTCACCATTCCGTTGGCCAGCCGCGGTGCTGCGGTTGTCGGTGTCGAGGGCAGTGAGGCGATGGTGAAGCGGGGTTACGAAAACGCACGCCATAACCAGCTGGAAAATGTCGAATTCTATGCGGCGGACCTGACCCAGGATTTCGATCACCAGCCTTGGTCTGTGCAGGGTTTCGACAAGATTCTGATCGACCCGCCCCGTTCCGGCGCATTGGAGATGGTGCAGAAAATTGCTCGCTTCAAGGCCAAGCGTATTGTGTATGTTTCCTGTAATCCGGCTACACTGGCGCGCGATGCCGGCGAATTGAAATTGCATGGCTATACTTTGAAAGCGGCGGGCGTTTTGGATATGTTTCCACACACGGCACATGTGGAGTCCATTGCTGTCTTTGATTACGAATAAACAATAACGAAATTACTCATGGTTCAAGTACGTAAGCTCCAGCCTGAAGTTGCCGAAGGGCGCATTAATAACGATGCCTGGGTGGAACAAATGCAGTCCACCCTGGGGTTGGAGGATATGACTGCCATTCGTGCCGCCTGTGAGCTGGCGCAGGATATTGCGTTGCGCTCACACGCGGAAGAGGGTGGTGACTACAGTTACGGCAACTGCTTTTTTGCCGGTCTGGAAATTGCTGAAATCCTGGCGGGCCTGCAACTGGACAGTGATAGCCTGGTGGCGGGTATCCTGTGCCGCGCTGTGCGCGAGGAACGCCTGAGTCTTGAGGACGTCGAAGTGGCGTTCGGCAAGACAGTGGCCAAACTGATCGAGGGTGTCCAGCAGATGGATGCCATCACCACCCTGCACCAGCCCCAGAACGACACCGACCTTGGCGGCCAGAACCAGATTGAGAATGTGCGCAAAATGCTGGTGGCCATGGTGGACGATGTGCGCGTTGCGCTCATTAAACTGGCCGAGCGCACCTGGGCGATTCGGGCGATCAAAAACGAACCCACCGAGTTCAAGCAGCGTATTGCCCGCCATGTCAGTGAGGTGTACGCGCCCTTGGCTCACCGCCTGGGCATCGGGTACATCAAGTGGGAGCTGGAGGATATTGCCTTCCGTTATCTGGAGCCGGAACGCTATACCATGATTGCCAAGCTGCTGGATGGCCGGCGGCTGGATCGCGAAGCGTTTATTTCCCGGGTCATTAACCTGCTCGAGCAAAAGCTGCGCGATGAGCAGATTGACGCCTCGGTGACCGGGCGGGCCAAGCATATTTTCAGCATTGCCCGCAAAATGGATAAAAAGCACATTGATTTCGACCAGGTGTACGATATCAGTGCGGTGCGGGTGCTGGTGCCCGAAATCAAGGATTGCTATGCCACCCTGGGTATCGTGCACTCCCTGTGGCGCAATATTCCCAACGAGTTTGACGATTACATCGCCACGCCGAAGCCAAACGGTTACCGTTCCCTGCATACGGCGGTTATCGGTCCTGAGGGCAAGGTGATGGAGGTGCAGATTCGCACCCATGCCATGCATGAAGAAGCTGAATTTGGCGTTTGTTCTCATTGGCAGTACAAGGGAACGGATCGCAAAGGCGTTGCGCACAGCTATGAGGAAAAAATCGACTGGCTGCGCCAGGTGCTGCAATGGCACGAGGAACTGGGTGATATCAGCACCTTGGCCGAGGAACTGCGCGCCGATGTGCAGGCCGATCGCGCCTATGTTTTCACGCCAGGCGGGCATGTGGTGGACTTGATGAATGGCGCGACACCGGTTGATTTTGCTTACCGGGTGCATACGGAGGTGGGCAACCATTGCCGCGGGGCGCGCGTTAACGGTGCCATTGTTTCGCTTAACCACCCTTTGAAAAGCGGCGATCAGGTGGAAATCCTCACCGCTGAACATGCCACGCCGCGTCGCGAATGGCTTAACCCGTCGCTGGGCTATATCCGCGAAAGCCGAACCCGCAGCAAAATCCAGCACTGGTTCAAGTTGCAGGATAAAGAAGTGAATGCCGATGCCGGGCAGGTCATGGTTGAGCATGAAATTCAGCGTCTTGATCTGGGCGACGTTGACCTGGAGACGTTGGCTGAGGCCATGGACTACGCCTGTTGTGAAGATATGTACGCGGATGTCGGTGCTGGCGACTTGCCGGTATCGGACGTGATGGAGGCATTGCAACAGCAGTTACCGGGTTACCAGGATAATGAACAGCTGGCCTTCAAGCTGGCGGATGACGCCGACAAGGCGGTAGCGCTGACGACGGAACCGGAAGAACGCCGCCGGTCCTCGGTGCTTGATGCCATGACGCAACTGGCCGACTGTTGCAAGCCGGTTCAGGGGGACGATTGCCTGGGTTATATCAAGCAGGGTTACGGTGTGACTATTCACCGGCGTGACTGTGAAAAGATACTTCAGCTGGAGGAAGAGGATCCGGAACGGATTGTCCGTGTGGATTGGGAAGGTCCGGCGCGGCGCCGTTATGCGATCGATATTTTGATCCGCGCATTGGACCGCCACGGTTTGTTGCATGATATTACCGGCGTACTGACCCGCGAATCGGTCAATGTCATGGCGTTGAGTTCGCAGTTGGACCGCCGTCAGGGGCTGGTTGAGTTGCGCATGACGGTTGAGGTGAACGGGTTGGTACTGCTGGGACGATTGCTTGATAAGATCGGCCAGATTCCCAACCTGGTGGAAGTCAAACGCTGCCGGGCCGGAAGCTGATGCGCACCAAGCATGACCTGAACGACCTGCTGCAGCTGATGCGCGACCTGCGCCATCCCGAGCATGGTTGTCCCTGGGATTTACAGCAGGATCATGCCAGCATTGTGCCGCATACCCTGGAAGAGGCTTATGAAGTGGCTGACGCCATTGAGCGCGGCGACAGTGATGACCTGAAACAGGAGCTGGGTGATTTGCTCTTTCAGGTGGTCTTCTACAGCCAGCTCAGCAGCGAACAGCAGGATTTCGATTTCAGCGACGTGGTGGATGCCATTACGGCAAAGCTGCTGCGTCGTCACCCGCATGTATTTCCCGACGGCACCCTTGCATCGGCCGGTGTGACTGAACTCAAACTCAGTGAAAGCGACATTAAGCGGAACTGGGAAAAAATCAAACAGCAGGAACGTCGTGAGAAAACTCAACACAGTATTACCGATGACGTGCCTCGCGCCCTGCCGGCGCTGACCCGGGCGAATAAACTGCAGCGGCGAGTCGCCCATGTGGGGTTCGACTGGACCGATACCGCTGAAGTGGTCGCCAAGATCCGCGAAGAACTGGACGAACTTGAGGAAGCGCTGGCCAATAATGATGACAGTCATATTGCCGAGGAACTGGGTGACCTGCTGTTTACCTGTGTGAACTTGGCGCGGCGTAAGGATATCAGCCCGGAAGCGGCCCTCAATGGCTGCAATGAAAAGTTTGTACGCCGTTTTAAGCATATCGAGCGACTTGCCGAAGCACAGGGCAGGGAGTTGGCCGATATGAGCCTTGAGGAGCTGGATGCCGGCTGGGAAGCCGCAAAGCGGGAAGGGCTGTAGCTCAACGAAGCCGTAAGCCCGATTCGGCACAATGAATGGATGTTTTCGCGCGTAAAAAAAGCTATAGTTGTCGCTTTGTTTTAAGGCTGCACCAGATTCCAGCGTGCAGCGCCGAATAAAATTCCGGAGACACATCAATATGCGCGTAATCCTGTTGGGAGCACCCGGCGCCGGGAAGGGCACCCAGGCACAATTCATCACCGAACGCTATGCAATTCCACAGATTTCTACTGGCGATATGCTGCGTGCAGCCGTTGCGGCTGGAACCGAACTGGGCAAACAGGCCAAAGGTATTATGGAGTCCGGCGGTTTGGTCTCCGATGATCTGATTATCGCGCTGGTTAAGGAACGTATTGCCCAGGATGACTGCGCTAACGGCTTCCTGTTTGACGGTTTCCCCCGGACGATTCCACAGGCCCAGTCGCTTAAGGATGCCGGTATTAAGATCGACCATGTGGTGAATATCGATGTGGCCGATGAAGAAATCGTACAGCGTTTAAGTGGTCGCCGTGTGCATCCGGCATCCGGGCGTGTTTACCATATCAAGTACAATCCTCCCAAGGTTGAAGGCAAGGACGATGTAACCGGCGAAGACCTGGTGCAGCGTGACGATGACCAGGAAGGAACCGTTAAAAAACGCCTGGAAGTTTACCATCAGCAAACCGAACCGCTGGTTGATTACTACAGCGAGTGGGCGGCCAAAGAGCCTGAAGCTGCACCTGTATACAGCCGTATTCCGGGTGTTGGCTCCGTTTCGGATATTACGGCTCAGGTTGGCGCTGCGCTGCAGTAGAACCTGCGCGTTCACCCGCCATGCCGGTCTACAACCTCGATAAGTTAATGGATGAAACCCGTCGACTGGCCGCTGAATATAAGCGATCGACGGGAAATACTCTCCCGGTAAGTGCGGAGCTGGCAAAGTTCGATGCCATCCGCCTGTTGGGGATGTGTACGCCGGATGAGTCGGAACGGGCCGTTGATGCGCTGTGGAATACCGAAAAAGGTGTCGAGCGAGTGCAGATCAAGGGACGGGTGATTTTCGATCCCAAGAAATCCGGGCAGCGGGTTGGCCAGCTTAACCTGGATGCAAATTGGGATCGGGTGTTGCTTGTCGTAATGAATGAAGATTATCAGTGCACCGGCATTTATGGCCTGGCCAGAGTAACTTTACAGGCCGTATTAAGCGACGTGCGCGACAGTAAAAACAATGCAAGAGGTGCGCTGTCGGTGAAAAAATTTATCGCCATCGCCGATCAGCTCTGGCATGTTTGACCCAATCCCTTCAACCAGCCTTGTCACGTTATAAAAAATGACCAACATACTGGCCATCGATACGTCGGGTGAAGCCTGCTCCGTCGCCTTGAGCGTGAACGGGGAAATGCAGGAAACCTTTGAAGTCATACCTCGCCTGCATGCCCGTAGGCTGCTGCCCATGGTACAGGCGATCCTGGCCGATTCCGAACTGAGTTTGTCCTCGCTGGATGCGATTGCCTTTGGGCGGGGGCCTGGCTCTTTCACCGGCCTGCGCATCTGTGCGGGTGTCGCCCAAGGGCTGGCCTTTGGTGCCGAGCTGCCTGTTTTGCCTGTGTCCAGCCTTGCTGCTCTGGCGCAGGGTATTTACCGTGGAGAAGGCTGTACGCATACCGCGGTGCTGCTGGATGCACGGATGAATGAACTCTATGCCGGTTGTTATGAAGTGGTCGATGGTATTGCCTGTCTGCACAGTGCAATGCCGGAGGAGTTGCTGGTAGCACCCGAGCAGCTCGCTCAGAGCCTGGCGCCAATTCAGGTATCACGGGACTGGAAGGGGGTTGGCGACGGTTGGCAGTTTGCCAGTGCATTTCCGGATTTGGCTCGGCAGATCCGGTTTGATAACGAGGTCGTACACGTCCATGCAGTAGATATCCTGACACTTGCGCTTGATGCCTTTGGAAAGGGCGAGCAGGTGTCGGCGGACATGGCGTTGCCCGTTTACCTCAGGGATAAAACAGCCTGGCGGCGAATCGAGGAACAATAAGGGTACTGACATGGATTGGTTTCAGACTCTATTTCTAGCGTTATTGCAGGGATTGACCGAATTTCTACCGATTTCCAGTTCGGCGCACCTGATCCTGCCCGCCCAACTGCTGGGTTGGGTCGATCAGGGATTGGCATTTGATGTTGCGGTACATGTGGGAACCCTGCTGGCGGTGGTGTTGTATTTTCGCCATGACCTGAAAAACATGACAATGGCTTGGATCGGGTCGCTGACCGGTAGCGGGCAAAGCCAGGACAGTCGCCTGGCCTGGTTTGTCATTTGGGGAACCGTGCCTGCAGGTTTGGCGGGTTTGCTCTGTGAAGGGCTGATCGAGAGTTACCTGCGCAGCACGCTGGTGATTGCTTTAACGACCATTATTTTCGCGCTGGGGTTGTGGTGGGTTGAACGGCGTGGCGCACAGCAGCGCGATCTGGTGACCTTGACCTCAAAGATGCCCTGTTGGTGGGTGCGGCCCAAATGCTGGCCCTGGTTCCCGGCACATCGCGTTCCGGCGTGACGATCATGATGGGGCTCGCTTTAGGCCTGACCCGCACGGCCGCTGCGCGATTCTCCTTCTTGCTTTCGATACCGGTAATTTTATTGGCGGGCCTGTTGAAGGTGCTGGAACTTTGCCAGTCCAGCGAGCCGGTATCATGGGGACATCTGCTGGTGGGAACAGGGGTTGCTTTTGTGAGTGCTTACCTTTGTATTGGATGGTTCCTGCGGGTGTTGGACAAAATCGGGCTGATGCCTTTTGTGATTTACCGTTTGCTGCTGGGTGTTATCCTGCTGGCATTTTTTGTCTAGAAACCTTTTACGTGAATTGAGTTCTCAGTAAGCATGAAAGTTACCTCATCATTCCTGCCTCCCCTGGTGAACCAGCCTCCGCTAAAAGCGGGAAGGGCTGTTGAGCAGCCAGTCAATGAAGCCAGGCCGGAGCCCGCTAAGGGAGATGAAGCTGTTCGCCTTGTGGTGGGAGAGGTCGAGACAGCACTTGAACGGCAACGCGCTCGTCGCGAGTTTGTGGATTTGCGTACTTTGCAGGAATCCCCCGTGTCTTTTAACAGTTTTCGCGCGCTGTCCAGTTATCAACAGGTTGAATCCGGGAACGAGCCTGTCGACGGCCTGGCTCACCTGGATATTTTTGTTTAAGTCATTTTATGTCGCACTCTGAAAAACCAGTGGGTGCTGGCTTATCGCAACCCCGTCTGGCGGTTTTTGCTGCCGAAGCCCCCTTTGCAGATCAGGCCGCCGAGCTGGCCTGCCAATTGTCGCTGCCTTTGCTGGCTAAAGAACAACTCGAGAATAAGGACGAGTTTGACTTGCTGATTTGGGTTGACCAATACGGTATTGGATTGCGTCCACCCGGCCGCAAGGCGCCTAATCCGGTAAGGGTGGACTTTGTTGGCGGTTCGCTGGGGTTTCGGGGAAAGCGCTCCCCTCATACCCGTGAGCTGGTCGCCAAGGCGGTTGGCGCTAAGCAGGGTCATTTACCGGACGTGTTGGACGCGACGGCGGGACTGGGGCGTGATGCCTTTGTACTGGCTTCGCTGGGCTGCCAGGTCAAGATGATTGAGCGCAGCCCGGTGGTTAACCTGTTACTCAGGGATGCCATACAGCGCGGCCAAGCGGATCCATACACGGCTGACGTGGTAGCCAGAATGCAATTGATTGAAGCGGATGCCGTAGACTATCTGGCTAGCCATGCAGCCGAACTTCGTCCGGAGGTGGTTTATCTTGATCCGATGTTCCCGGAGCGAAGTAAATCTGCCAGCGTAAAGAAGGAAATGCAGATTCTACAGCAGTTGCTTGGCGCCGACCTGGATACCGTTCAGTTATTCGAGCAGGCGTTAAGGGTTGCCACGGATCGGGTGGTGGTAAAACGGCCCCGTATTGCGCCTTTAATCAGCGAGATGAAACCGCATCATGTGGTTGAGGGTAAGGCCAGTCGTTTTGACGTTTATCACGTCAAGGCCTTGAGCTAGTTATTGTTTGGAAGTCAGGCTGCAAACGTGCTACTAATAGTGCGCTGAGTAGGGTCGTAGTAAAGCGGCTTGACGTGTAGAGCAAATTCAACAAAAGGAGGATGTTATGAAAACCAAGTTTATTTTATCAACCTTGGGTGCAACCTGTTTAACCCTGGCCCTGGGCGCCTGCGGTTACGATAAGGAAGAGGCGGCCAGCGGCTCTGCGGCAGAAGAGGAGAGCACAGGATCATTGGTTGAGGATATTCAGGAGTCGACTTCCGAGGTTGTCGATGACGTTGAAAAAGCAGCCGGTGAGGCGATGGATGTCGTTGAGGAAAAGGTTTCTGAAACTGTCGCGGCAGGTCAGGAAAAACTGGATGAAATGATGTCCGATACGGAAGCTGACGCTGACGCACAGGAAGACGCAGCGCAGGAAAAAATGGACAAGCTGAAAAACGACGCAGCTGATAAGCTGGGTGAATTGCCGCAATAAACGATTGGTCGGGGGCAGCAGCGCTACCCGCTGCTGCCCCTGTTTCAATTTGGCTGTTAGGCAGCCACTCGGTTGCGGCCAGACTCTTTGGCTTGATAAAGCAGCGCATCGGTTCGGCCAATGAAGTCCGAGACGGTTTCTCCGGCTATATAAAGCGCGACCCCCAGCGATGTGGTGACCGTGTCGATAGGGTCGGCCATGTTGCGTTGTTTGATTTGCATACGCTCTGTGGTAATACGAATTTTTTCAGCCACTTGGGTGGCCTGTTCCAGAGAGTGTTCCGGTAACAAGAGTACGAATTCTTCACCGCCGTAGCGGGCGCAGAAGCCGATATCCTTGCTGACATGCCGCAAAATCTCGGCAAAGGATTGCAATATCTTATCGCCCATCACATGCCCGTATTCGTCGTTACAGCGTTTAAAGTGATCGATGTCGGTCACGATCAGGCAGAAGGGGCTTCCCCCGCTGGCATGCTCGTCAATTAAGCGTTTTATTTCCTTATCGAAACTGCGGCGGTTGTTGATTTGCGTGAGGGGGTCGAGGGACGCTTCCTGCTGAATGCTTTTAAGTTCTTGCCGCAGTTTATTGATTTGCTGGTTGGCCTCTTCAATTTGGCTTTTGAAACTGTGGGTAAGTTTCGAGGTGTGCCGGGTTTGTTCAAGCAGTGTGTTGACCAGTACCTTTAACTCATCCTCGCTGCTCTGCTGTTGCAGGTTCTTAAGCCCCTTTTCCAGGAAGGCTTCGTACTCGCCGCTGCCCACGGACATGGCTGACGATTGCGCTGACAGGCTGCCGATAACCCTGGATAGCTGGTTTTGTACCTGGTGGCCGAAGTCAACCTCATCATCAATGATATAACGGCGGAACAGATCAAGGGCCTGTTCGGGAGGACAGGTGTTGTGTTCGGCGATTATCTGGTCGAGCTCTTGATTGAGGCCTTTATTCCTGCCTGAAACGTAGGCGTACCAGAGTGAAAAATTACGCGGGTTGGGCTGGATTTTATGCTTAACCATCAAGGGAATGGCTTCGCGCAGGTAGTTGGCGGCTTGAGTGGCATCTTCAGGATATTGCATGGTCTTTACCGCTTTTCTTGTTGATATGCAGGTCGCCCAGGCACCTATGTTACAGTATTGAAGGTTGGGTAGTGACTGGCCGAGGCTTTTTAGGTATAAGCTGTACCTATACCCCAAACAAAAATTATATACAACTTTTTAATTACGGCTAAGGTATTTCCAGGTAATGACACTAAATATTATTGTTCGCAGTATCTTAATTGCGTTTTTAGTCGCAATTCCGTCGCCTTTCCTGATTGAGGCGCTATCCGGATTAAATGAAAATGGTGCTAACATCGCCACCTTTGTCGCTATTTACCTGCTTGCATTCGTGGGTTGTTTGATCATGGGCTTTACCCACGGTGTGACGTCAAAATCCAATACAGGCAACCGTGGTGCGTCGGTTGCATCGTCTTCCAAACCCGACAGCCGCGAGCTGGGTACCGTTAAATGGTTTAATGTGACCAAGGGCTTTGGTTTTATTACCCGCGATTCTGGCGAAGATGTGTTCGTACACTATCGCTCCGTCGAGGGTAATGGAAGGCGTACCCTACGAGAGGGGTTGAGGGTGCGTTTCCATGTGGTTGACGGTGAGAAGGGCTTGCAGGCCGAGGATGTTTCGGTTGCACAGGATTAATTTCTGAGGGGCGTTAAGGCGGCGGGTCGTCGTTGAAGAACTTGAACAAACGTAAAATGCTCAATCCCAGATAGCCGACCAGGGCGGTGCCGCCACCGCCGAGAATCATTAACGAGCCAGCCAGCGCAATCAATTCCTGTTCAAGCGAGGAAGGGAGCACATGGTTGGCCCACACAATGATGCCTGCCCCGGTAAAAAAAATACCTGCGCCGATAATAAGTAAACGCAAATTACCCTTATGGTCCTCAGCGCGCTTGAGCAGCCAGCCCTTAATACGTTCGGCGGCGCCGGGGCGTTGTTGCCGGTTGTCCATGCGTTAGTCGGTCAGTAACACCGTCATAATACGTTGGTAAATCCTGGCGGTGGGTTCCAGATCTTCCACTTTTACGCATTCATTGACCTGGTGGATGGTGGCATTGCAGGGGCCGAGTTCGATCACCTGGGCGCCTGTCGGTGCGATAAAGCGGCCATCGGAAGTGCCGCCGCTGGTGGACAGCTGGGCTTCAGACCCCATGACGTCTTTCAGTGCTGTTTGTGCCGCTATTACCAGCTCGCCCGGTTCGGTCAGGAAGGGGAGCCCGCTTAATTGCCAGTCCAGTTGGTAGTTCAGCTGGTGTTTGTCCAGGATCGCTTCGGTGCGCTGTTGCAGCTCTTCCTGAGTGACCTCGGTCGAATAACGGAAGTTAAAGACAATTTCCAGTGTGCCGGGGATGATGTTGGTTGCACCGGTACCGGCATTCATATTGGAAATCTGGAACGAGGTGGCCGGGAAAAAGTCGTTACCCTGATCCCACTGTTCGGCAATCAGTTCGGTCAGCGCCGGACAGCCGCTGTGTATCGGGTTGTCGGCCAGGTGAGGGTAAGCAATATGCCCCTGTTTGCCTTGAATGCGCAGTGTGCCATTGAGTGAGCCGCGCCGCCCGTTTTTAATTACGTCGCCCAGTTTGTCGGTGCTGGAGGGCTCGCCCACTACGCACCAGCGGATTTGCTCCTGCTGCCTTTGCAGGTACTCGATAACCTTGACGGTTCCGTCTACGGCCGGACCCTCTTCGTCGCTGGTGATGAGGAAGGCCAGTCGCCCGCTGTGCGCAGGGTGTGCTTTAATGAACCGCTCGGCGGCGACAGTCATGGCAGCAATGCTGCCCTTCATGTCAGCGGCGCCACGGCCATAGAGGTAACCCTCGCGGATTTCCGGCTCGAAGGGAGGCGACTGCCAGTTCTCAAGCGGGCCTGTTGGTACCACGTCCGTGTGCCCGGCAAAGGCCAGGATCGGTCCGGAATCGCCGTGTACGGCCCACAGGTTGGTGACTTCGCCAAATTTAAGTCGTTCGATTTTGAATCCCAGCGGTTCCAGGCGGGAAATCATCATTTCCTGGCAGTTACTGTCTTCAGGGGTAACGGAGGGTTGGGCGATAAGGTCTTTGGTGAGTTGGAGAACGGCGTTATCAGTCATTTAACAGGGCTTATTCGAGTCTTTGGGTCAATGCAGGGACGGCTAACTTTATACCAGAATGCTAGCGAAAGCGAACCGGGCCCGTTGCTTCATGCGCCTTAGCGAAAGGATCGCTACAAGTCTTCCAGGCCATCGGATTATTTCTTTTTGTCATGCCACAGGGCGATGTTGATGGTCGCGCAATTTACGGGTAACCGGAAGGCTATGCAGATGCCGTAGCGTTGGTAGATGCTGTCAAACAGGCATGTTTGATGAATGGGGTGAGCCAGACATGCCGGATAGCCCGAGGCTACCCGGCATCAATAACAGCTTTTAGTTATTGGCGTGCAGCGCTTCGTTCAATTGAATCGCAGTTTTATTGGTTTTCGCTTCAACGCGCCCGGTCTGGGAGTTACGGCGGAAGATCAGATCAGGAACGCCGGCGAGGTCGCGGCCCTTAACGGTTTCCACATCCTGGTTTTTATCGTCCAGCAGGGTGATCTTGGTACCGGCAGTGATATACAGGCCGGATTCGATAATGCAACGGTCGCCCAAAGGAATGCCCAGTCCGGCGTTGGCGCCGATCAGGCTTTCCTCACCGACGGAGATCACGATGTTACCGCCGCCGGACAGGGTGCCCATGGTGCTGCAACCGCCGCCCAGGTCGCTGCCCTTGCCAACAACAACGCCTGCGGAGATGCGACCTTCGATCATGCTGGCGCCCAGTGTTCCGGCGTTAAAGTTGATGAAGCCTTCGTGCATCACAGTGGTGTTGTCGCCCATGTGCGCGCCCAGACGAACGCGATCGGTATCGGCAATACGAGTTGTAGGCGGTACGAAGTAGTTGGTCATTTTCGGGAATTTGTCGACAGAGGATACTTCCAGAACAGCGCCTTTCATGCGTGCTTCCAGTTGGCGATCAGCCAGCTCGTCGATGGCAATCGCGCCTTCGTTGGTCCAGGCAACGTTTGGCAGAACGCCGAACAGGCCGGTCAGGTCTGTGCCGTGGGGTTTGACCAGGCGATGTGAAAGCAGGTGCAGCTTGAGGTAGCACTCAGGAACGGAAACAGGAGCTTCGTCCTTTTCGATAAAGGTGACGACTACAGGTTGTTGGGTGCCCTGCAGTTTGCTTGCCAGCTGGGCTTGTGCCGTTTCACCGGCTGCTTCCAGCGCAGCAGTCAGGTTAACCAGTTGGGCTTTGCTCGTTGTGATGGCTTCGTTGCCGCCTGTGTGGCCAACTGCGCCAGCAGCGGCTTTGATCAGTGCGTCACTGGGGTTAAGCAGGGGTTGCTGGTAGTAAACATCCAGCCACTCGCCTTTTTTATTTTGTGCGCCAATACCAATGGCGAAACTGAAATAACTCATAATCTAATCCTGTGGTTAAACTTATTTCTGAAAAAGTTGTTCGTAGTCTGCGGCTTTAAAACCCAGAACCCGCTGCTTCCCGGTATCCAGCAAGGGGCGTTTGATCATTGCCGGTTGTGCCAACATCAGTTCAATGGCTTTCTGCTCGTTGATGCTGTCTTTCTCACTGTCAGGGAGGTTGCGCCAGGTTGTGCCGCGACGGTTCAGCAGCTGCTCCCAGCCCAGTTCTGCGCACCAGGCCTGGAGTTGTGCCTTTTCCAGGCCATCGCTGCGGTAATCATGGAATTGATAATCAATCCCTTGTTCGCTCAGCCATTGACGGGCTTTTTTAATGGTGTCGCAATTTTTAATGCCAAAAAGCGTTGTCATAATTTGAGGGCCTGTTTCAGGCGAATTTACATCCCATTTAAATGGCGATACTGGAAGCCGGTTTTTGATCAGGTGCGAATTGTGCCGATTCATCGAGTTGAGTGCAAATTTCTGCCTTTAAGGCTTCCTGCAGTTTGCTGTCGGCAAGCGGTTTCAAGTCTTTGGTGGTGATAAAGAAAACGTCTTCAACGCGCTCCCCCAGGGTGGCAATCTTCGCCTTTTGCAGCTCAACCCCGTGTTTCAGGAAAATACGGCCGATTCGCGCCAGCAGGCCGGGACGGTCTGGCGTGATGACCTCGACAACGGTATAGCCCTGAACCTCGTCGTCGGAAATGCTGACCTGGGTCGGGATGGTGAAGTGTTTGAGCCAGCGGGGGGTGTGGCGCCGTGGAATCGAGGGCGGGTTTTGCGGTTGGCGCAGGGCGTTGACCAGATGGTTGCGAACCTCTTCCAGGCGTTCCGGATCGTTGCTCAAGGGGTGGCCGTCCTCTTCAAGTACCATGTAGGTATTGAGATTGAAGTCATCCTTGGTTTTGGTGATGCGAGCATCAAGGATGTTGAGGTTCAGTTGCTCGAGTACGGCCGCTGTGGTGGCAAACAGGTGGTGTTTGGTGTGGGCATAAACAAATATCTGGGTGCCGCCGACGTTGTGCTGGTCGCTCATTTCCTTGAACATTACCAGTGGCGTATTCGGGTCCCGGTGTTCCAGGATAGCCTGGGTGTGCCAGGCAATATCCTCGGCCTCGTGCTGGATAAAGTAGTCGCCTGCCAGGGGACGCCAGAGGAGCGAAATAATGCTGGGGTTAAAGGGCAATAATGCCAGGGCCTGCTCTTTTTTCTGGGCGATAGCGCTTTCACGTTTAATAGGGTTGTCCAGCCCACGGCTCAGGGCACGTTTGGTGGCTATATAGAGCTGGCGTAAGAGCTGTGCCCGCCAGCTGTTCCAGAGAGTCGGGTTGGTCGCATTGATATCCGCAACGGTCAGCAGGAACAGGTAGTCGAGATGTAACTGGTCCTGCATTTTCTCGGCAAAATTTTGTACCACTTCGGGGTCGGTGATATCCCTGCGTTGAGCGATCATGGACATAAAAAGGTGGTTTTCGACCAACCACGACACCAGGTCGCAGGCCCAGGGCTCAAGCTGATGACGTTCGCAAAACTGGCGGGCGTCGACGGCGCCCAGAAGGGCGTGGCTGCCGCCGCGGCCTTTGGCGATGTCGTGGTACAGGCCGGCAATGTAGAGCAGTTCCATGTGCGGAATCTGTTGGCTGACCTGGGTGGCCACGGGCAGCTCAAGTTCCTTGTTACCCAGCCACATCCGGCGCAGGTACTGGAGCAGCAGCATGGTGTGGGCATCCACGGTATAGATGTGGTAGAGGTCGTGTTGCATTTTGCCGGTGATCTGGCCGAATTCCGGCAGGTAAAGGCCGAGAACGCCATAACGCCGCATGCGTTGCAGTTGGGTGCAAACGCCACTGGGCGAGCGAAGCAGCGCCATGAAAAGCTCGATGTTTTTGGGCTCGCTGCGAAAGGCTTCGTCAATGAGGTAACGGTGATCGAGAATCAGGCGAATTGTGGTGGCGCGAACGCCCTGGATATCCGGGTGTTTGGCCATTAGCACAAAAATTTCGAGCATTGCTGATGGCGTTTCGCGAAAGACGCCGGGGTGAGTGACCTCAATGTAATCGTTGGTGACCTTGAAGCGTGTATTCAGTTGGCGCACAACAGGTTCTTCATTGGCGCGCAGGATGGCTTCATCGAAGTGCTGGAGCAGCATGTCGTTGAGGCCCAGCGTGCGGATTACTACCCGGTAGAACTCCTGCATCAGCTGTTCAATGGCCAGTTCTTCATCATTATCTTTAAAGCCGAACAGGCTGGCCAGTTGTTTTTGGTAATCGAACAGCAGGCGATCTTCGGCGCGGTCTGCAAACATATGCAGGCCGTAGCGTATTTTCCACAGATACTCCTGGCATTCGCTTAATAGCTTGAACTCTGTTTCGCTGAGAAAGCCGTTGGAAACCAAATCGTGCAGGTTGTCACTGTCGAAGTGTCGTTTGGCGACCCAGTTGATCACCTGGATATCGCGCAAACCGCCGGGCGATTCCTTAACGTTGGGTTCGAGGTTGTAATCGGTGTCGTTGAATTTTTCGTGGCGGGCGCGTTGCTCTTCGCGCTTGGCTTCAAAAAAGGCTTGCGGCGGCCAGATTTGGGCCGGGCTTATTGCGGCGTCCATGGCTTCGAGCAGCTGGCGGGAGCCAACCAGCAGGCGTGACTCCATGAGGCTGGTGGCGACCGTAATATCCAGCTGCGCCTGTTCATGGCATTCGCGGACGGTACGCACGCTATTGCCAACCTTGAGGCCGATATCCCACAGAAAGGTAATGAACCGCTCGATGTTGTCCTGGTGCTGCAACTGACAGTTTTCCGCCAATAGAATCAGCAGGTCAATATCGGAGTAGGGGTGCAGTTCCCCGCGGCCATAGCCCCCAACCGCAACAAGGCTGATGTTGTCAGCGTCCTTCCAATCGAAATTGTTCCAGGCTGTTATCAGCAGCTGGTCAATTAACCAGGCCTGCGTGTGAACCAGGTGCCTGACATCGGCGCCGGCAACGAACTGAGCGCTCAGCGCTTTGCGGGCTTCGGCGAGTGCTTGGCGGTAAACGTCAAGTTTCAAGCCGCTTTGTTCGCAAAGTGCCTGAAACTGAGTCAAAGAAAAGACTTTTTCCTGCAGGGTTTTCAGAGCGTCGCTGGCCGCCATGACGTGTCGCCTCGACCCTAGAAGGTTTCTTCGCTGCGGCGGGTTAGTACCTCGCAACCGGTTTCGGTGACAACGATGGTGTGCTCCCACTGGGCGGACAGGCGCTTGTCTTTGGTTTCCACTGTCCAGCCGTCGCGGCTTAACAGTTTGACATGACGTTTGCCGGCATTGATCATCGGTTCGATGGTGAAGGTCATACCTGCCTTTAGCTCCAGACCGGTGCCAGGGCGACCATAGTGCAGCACCTGGGGATCTTCATGGAAGACTTTGCCGATCCCGTGACCGCAATATTCGCGCACCACCGAGTAATGGTTGCTTTCGGCATGCTGCTGGATGACATGACCAATATCCCCCAAGCGGGCGCCCGGTTTAACCAGGGCGATGCCTTTGTAGAGGCATTCCTGCGTAATTTCAACGAGGCGTTCGGCGTGGGGCAGGCGCTTGCCAACGAAAAACATCTTGCTGGTATCGCCATGGTAGCCATCCTTGATCACGGTGATGTCAATATTGACGATATCGCCGTCCTTAAGGATTTTGTTGTCAGCCGGAATGCCGTGACAAACGACATGGTTCACGGATGTGCAGATGGACTTGGGAAAACCGCGGTAATTCAGCGGTGCCGGAATGGCCTGTTGCTCATTGACGATGTAGTCATGACAGATACGGTCAAGTTCGCCGGTGGAAATGCCGGGCTGAACATGAGGTTCAATCATTTCCAGAACCTGCGCTGCCAGCTGGCCGGCAACGCGCATTTTTTCGATTTCGTCTGAGGTTTTGATTGAAACAGTCATGAAGTTGTCAGCTTTCCCGATCGATTGAGTGGTGGAATGTAATAAGCAGCGCTTTTCAGGCTGCTTTTGTAAGCCTGACTTTGTAACACAAATGGCCCTTTTTTTTAACCGGTTTTTGTTGTTGCGCGGGACGAATTGGCTTTAAATTTTGTGCGGCATGTGGTATAAATCAGCGCGCTTTGAGAGGCAGCGGCAACCCCTTGGGTTTGTTTACGTTGCGCCTCAAACGCAATGAATGGGGAGTACTGGTTACTTTTCCAAATTAACGACGCACATATGCCGACACGTGGTTTTGGGTGCTGCCTGAATAGTCTGTTCAAGCGGTGAGACCATGGGGTATATGGAGGCTTAACCCACAACAATAGAGAACTGATACATTATGTCACAAGTAAGCATGAGAGACCTGCTTAAGGCAGGCGCACACTTCGGGCACCAGACTCGCTACTGGAACCCCAAAATGGCTCCTTTTATTTTCGGAGCTCGCAACAAGATTCATATCATTAACCTGGAACACACGGTTCCTGCGCTCAACGACGCGTTGGCGATGGTTCGCAAGCTTGCTGCAAACAAAAATAAAATTCTGTTTGTTGGTACCAAACGTGCTGCCAGCAAAATTATCAAAGAACAGGCCGAACGCGCCGGTATGCCCTATGTGAACCACCGTTGGTTGGGCGGCATGTTGACGAACTATAAAACCATCCGTCAGTCGATCAAACGCCTGCGCGATCTTGAAGCGCAACGTGAAGATGGCACCTTCAACCAGATCACGAAGAAAGAAGCTTTGATGCGTACCCGTGAGATGGAAAAACTGGAGCGCAGCATTGGCGGTATTAAAGACATGGGCGGTCTGCCTGATGCGCTGTTTGTGATTGACGTTGATCACGAGCGAATTGCAGTTAACGAAGCCAATAAGCTGGGTATTCCTGTGATCGGTGTGGTTGATACCAACAGCGATCCAGATGGCATTGATTTTGTTATTCCTGGCAATGACGATGCGATTCGTTCTATTCAGATTTATGTTCAAGCCGTTGCTGATAATGCGCTTGAAGTTTCTGATGTTGCACCTGAAGGCACTTCCGAGTTTGTTGAAGTTGAAGCTGCTGAAACTGCAGCTAACTAATTTGCTGTACACCGGTTTAAAGTGCCGGTGATTAAAAAAGGGGGCTAACCGTCCCCTTTTTTTAAGCAAAATTTTTGAAATTTAAGTAAAGGTAACAGGAAAATGGCGGCAATTACTGCAGCAATGGTTAAAGAACTCCGGGAGCGTACAGGCCTGGGTATGATGGACTGTAAAAAAGCGCTGGCAGAAAACGGTGGTGATATCGAAGCAGCAATCGAGCACCTGCGTAAATCCAGTGGCATGAAGGCAGCCAAGAAAGCAGGCCGTACGGCCGCTGAAGGCGCCGTTGTGTGCAAAGTGTCTGAGGATGGCAAGTTTGCACTGATGATTGAAGTGAACAGCGAAACTGACTTCGTAGCGCGTGACGACAACTTCCGTGCCTTTGTGCAACAGGTTGCCGATAAAGCTTTTGCCGACAAGCAGACGGATGTGGCGGCACTGATGGAAGGCGAGCTGGAAACTGCCCGTGAAGCTCTGGTTCAGAAGATCGGCGAAAACATTAGCGTGCGTCGTATCGCTATCTCCGAAGCCCAGGACGGTGTGGTTAGCGCCTATGTTCACGGCAATGACCGTATTGCCGTTTTGGTCGCCCTGAAAGGCGGTGACAATGAACTGGGTAAAGATATTGCCATGCATGTTGCAGCTGTTAACCCAATGGTTGTTAACCCAGCTGATGTTTCTGATGAGGTTGTGGCTAAGGAACGCGAAATCTACACGGCCCAGGCTCAGGACAGCGGCAAGCCAGCGGAAATTATCGAGAAGATGATTGATGGCCGTATGCGCAAATACCTGGCTGAAATCAGCCTGACAGAGCAACCTTTTGTTAAGGACCCGGATGTTACAGTGGGCGCTCTGGCTAAGAAAGCCGGTGCTGAAATCGTATCTTTTGCTCGTTTTGAAGTGGGTGAAGGCATCGAGAAAGAAGAAGTGGATTTTGCTGCTGAAGTAGCCGCCCAGGCTGGCATGTAATCCCCGTAAATCGGGCAGCTTGATGGCTGCCCGATTTTGTATCTTTATTACCCGTTTATCTTGTTGAGGACTTTCTGACCCATGCCGACCATCGAACGACAAGCCAAATACCAGCGTGTTCTTCTCAAATTAAGCGGTGAAGCCCTGATGGGCGACGAAGTCTTTGGCATTGATCCGAAAGTGCTCGACCGTATGGCACTCGAGATTGGCCAATTAATCGGTATTGGTGTTCAGGTTGGCGTTGTTCTGGGTGGCGGCAACCTGTTTCGCGGCGCAGCGCTGCACGATGCGGGTATGGATCGCGTCACTGGCGACCATATGGGCATGTTGGCGACGGTTATGAATGCGCTCGCGATGCGTGATGCCCTGGAACGGTCAAATATTGCTACTCGCGTTATGTCTGCGATTCCAATGAGTGGCGTTGTGGACCACTATGACCGCCGTAATGCCATTCGCTATCTGAATGCAGGCGATGTGGTGATTTTTTCTGCCGGTACCGGCAACCCGTTCTTTACCACCGATTCTGCGGCCTGTTTGAGAGGCATTGAAATAGATGCTGACGCCGTATTGAAAGCCACTAAAGTCGACGGGGTTTACAGTGACGACCCGGTTAAAAACCCCGAAGCGACCAAATTCGACCGGCTGACCTACGATGAGGTTCTTGAGAGACAGTTGGGTGTGATGGACCTGACTGCGATTTGTCTGGCCAAGGATCAGAATATGCCGCTGCGGGTCTTTAATATGAATAAGCCGGGTGCGCTGGCCACTGTTGTTGTGGGCGGTGAAGAAGGCACCCTGATTGAATAACTGATAATTACCAAGAGAGACAAGGCTGTGATCAACGATATCAAGCAAGATGCAGAAGAACGGATGGAAAAGGCGCTGACGGCACTTTCAGCGGCTTTCAATAAAATTCGTACCGGACGTGCACACTCCAGCATTTTGGATAGCGTTCACCTGTCCTATTATGGCGCAGATACCCCTCTAAACCAGATGGCGAATATCTCTGTTGAAGATGGTCGCACGTTGACGGTATCGCCGTGGGAAAAACACTTAATTCCCGATGTCGAGAAGGCAATCATGAAGTCCAACCTGGGGCTGAACCCTGTAAC
The DNA here is from genome assembly GCA_041395865.1 of Pseudomonadales bacterium. Classification (GTDB taxonomy): domain Bacteria; phylum Pseudomonadota; class Gammaproteobacteria; order Pseudomonadales; family IMCC2047; genus IMCC2047. The sequence goes on along the minus strand of JAWKZQ010000002.1, from coordinate 43,499 downwards.
AACGGGTGACATTATCCGTATTCCGATGCCGCCTCTGACAGAGGAAACCCGTAAGGACCTGATCAAACAGGCCAAGGCGGAGGCTGAGTCTGCCCGTGTTTCCGTACGTAACGTGCGCCGCGATGCCAACAGCGTCGTTAAGGACCTGCTGAAAGAAAAAGAAATCAGCGAGGATGAGGAACGCAAAGCCATCGAAGATATCCAAAAAATCACCGATAAGTTTATCGGCAAGGTTGAGGAGACTCTGGAGGCTAAGGAAGCGGACCTTAAGGAAATCTGATAGTCTGGTAGAGAGTTAAGCGCCGCATCGGATGCGGCGAATCCCTATAGCCCGGACTCGTCCGGGCTATTCTAAACACCCCGGGTGACCAGCGCACAAGCGGTCATCAAAAGGAAAACCGGCAAGGGGCGCAATGCGTAATAAATCAGCTGCTAACCAAACATCTGATACCGCGGTTGATGCCGGGGCGATGCCACGCCATGTGGCCTTTATCATGGATGGAAACAACCGCTGGGCAAAGCAACGTGGTTTGCCCAGCGCAGCCGGGCATAAAGCCGGTTTGGAGTCTGTTCGCACCGTGATGCGGGTGGCTGCTGAGCAGGGGGTAGAGGTGGTTACCCTGTTCGCTTTCAGTAGCGAAAACTGGCGCCGCCCTGCTACGGAAGTCAGTGCCCTGATGAACCTGTTTCTCACTGCACTGCGCCGCGAAGTTAAGAAAATCCATAAAAATAATATCCGCCTGAAAGTGATTGGCAACCGCTCCCGTTTCAGCAGCAGCATCCAGGAAGGCATTGAACGTGCTGAGGAGCTAACGGCTGGAAATACCGGATGTACGGTGGTAATTGCCGCCGATTACGGGGGGCAGTGGGATATTGTGCAGGCCGCGCAGGCATTGGCGGGTAAAGTGTCAGCGGGTGAGATGGCCCTGGAGGATATTACGCCTGAAGTCTTCCAGTCGCAGATTTGCCTGGGTGATTTTCCCATGCCGGATTTATGTATCCGAACCGCTGGCGAGTGCCGTATCAGTAATTTCCTGCTTTGGCAGATGGCCTATACGGAGCTCTATTTCACGGATATCTACTGGCCGGATTTTGGCCGCGAAGCTTTTATGGAAGCCTTAGCGGATTATCAGCGCCGTGAGCGCCGTTTCGGTCATACCAGCAATAAAAAACAACCGCAAAGCGAGGAAGCGAGTGCTTAAAACAAGAATTATCACGGCTCTGGTGCTGGGCCCCCTGGTACTGGCTGCGATTATTTTTCTGCCGCCTGGCTATTTTGCGCTTTTTTCAGCGGCAGTTTTTGCACTGGGCGCCTGGGAATGGGGCGACCTGGCGGGCTTGCCCAAACGCTCGCGCCTTTTTTACTGCGGTGCGGTGCTGCTGGCGTTTCAGGCTATTTCCGATTTAGCTGTCGCGACGCAGCAGAGCCTGCTTTACGCGTCGCTGGTGCTGTGGGCGATTATTCTCTGGTGGGTAAAAACCTATCCTGCCAGCCAGTCATTATGGGGCAGTACTGCCAAACGAACCTTCCTGGGTCTTTTTATTTTGGTGTTTGCCTGGTTGAGCCTGAATCAACTTAAACAGCAGCCGCAGGGCGTATTTCTTATCTTTCTGTTGTTGGCAATGGTCTGGGGGGCGGATATTGGCGCCTACTTTGCCGGTCGCAAATGGGGTCATCGCAAGCTGGCGCCTCAGGTCAGTCCCGGTAAAACCTGGGCAGGCGTCTACGGCGCTTTGGTCTCAACCGTCGCTGTGACGTTGCTGATGCTGCTGTTCTCCGGATACCTGCAGGGTGAAGGTTTAGCCAGTTGGTTCTTGTTTGCGTTGCTTGCGGCATTTATTACGGTTGTTTCCATTGTCGGGGATCTCGCCGAGAGCATGATCAAGCGCTACCGTGGGGTTAAAGACAGCAGTAATTTGTTGCCCGGGCACGGTGGCATCATGGACCGTATCGACAGCCTGGTGGCAGCTCTGCCGCTTTATACCGTTGTGCTGATGCTGATGGGGCGCCTCTAGGTAATGTCTGCCGCTGTAAAACAGGTGACGGTGCTCGGTTCCACCGGATCTATCGGTGTCAGCACGCTGGATGTGATTGCCCGTCACCCGGAGGACTTTAAGGTCTTTGCCTTGACGGCCAATACCAATGTTGAGGGGTTGGCTGAACAGGTTCGCCGTTTTAACCCCCGCTATGCCGTCTTGAGAGATCATGCAGCGGCGCAGCAATTGCAACAGCTGTTGCGTGGTGAAGCCATAGATACCGAGGTACTGGCAGGCGATGAAGCGCTGGCGCAGGTGGCTGCCGACGGGCAGGTGGATTACGTGATGGCGGCAATTGTTGGCGCCGCCGGCTTGCTGCCGACGCTAGCCGCTGTTAATGCCGGTAAGCGGACCCTGCTGGCCAATAAGGAAGCGCTGGTGATGTGCGGCTCGCTGTTTATGGAGGCAGTACAGCGCAGCGGTGCGGAACTGTTGCCGATTGATAGCGAGCATAATGCCGTGTATCAGTGCTTGCCTGCGCAACATCGTGACGGTCTGGCGCCGATCGGCGTACGCCGGGTTATCCTCACGGCTTCCGGCGGCCCGTTTCGCGATAAACCCCTGCAGGAGTTTGCTTCCATTACGCCGGAACAGGCCTGCGCGCATCCGAACTGGAGTATGGGCCAGAAAATTTCAGTGGATTCGGCCACGATGATGAATAAGGGGTTGGAGTTGATCGAGGCCTGCTGGCTGTTCAACACCAGCCATGACAAAGTCGATGTGCTGGTGCACCGCCAGAGTGTGATTCACTCCATGGTGGAATATGTTGACGGGTCGGTGTTGGCTCAAATGGGCAATCCGGATATGCGGATACCCATCGCTTACGGTTTGTCCTGGCCTGAGCGAACCGACTCCGGCGTTTCGTCGCTGGACCTGACCCAGGTAGCCAGGCTGGATTTTGAGCCGCTGGATGAAGACAAGTTTCCCTGTTTGCCGTTGGCGGCTAACGCCATTGCTGCGGGCGGCACCGTGCCTGTGGCACTGAACGCGGCAAATGAAGTAGCCGTTCAGGCCTTCCTTGATCATCAGCTGCCTTTTACCGGCATCTATCAACTGGTGGATAGTGTGTTGCAAAAGTATGCGTCTGTCAGGCCGGATAGCATTGATACTGTGTTGTCTGAGGACGTGCGAGCCCGTGAGTTGGCCCGCCAGCTATTGAGGTAACTACCGCGCATGGAATTATTGCAAATTATTCTTGCCACAGCCGTTACTCTCGGGTTGCTGGTAACCGTGCATGAATTCGGGCACTTTTGGGTAGCGCGCCGTTGCGGCGTTAAGGTGCTGCGCTTTTCAGTGGGGTTTGGCAAGGCCATTTATTCGCGGCGGGATCGTCGTGGCACTGAGTTTGTCATTGCCGCCATCCCGTTGGGCGGATACGTCAAAATGCTGGACGAACGTGAAGGCCCTGTCGCCGAAGAGGAGCTTTCCCAGGCTTTTAACCGTAAGTCCGTATGGCAGCGTATCGCCGTAGTTGTGGCGGGGCCGGCGGCTAATTTCCTGTTTGCGATTGTTGCTTACTGGTTGATGTTTGTGGCTGGGGTGACTTCGGTTGCGCCAGTGGTAGGACAGGTCGAGCCCGGCTCGTTGGCAGCCAAGGCGGGGCTGGTTTCAGAGCAGGAAATCCTCGCCGTCGATGGCGTGGAAACGCCCTCCTGGCAAGCAGTAAGCATGGAGTTGCTCGGGCATGTGGGTGACAGCGGTGAAATTGTGCTGAGCGTTGCCCCCTTCGGCGAGCAAACAGCAACCAGGCTGGTTATTCCGGTTGAAAGATGGCTGGCGGATACCGATACGCCTGATGTGCTGGGTGGACTGGGTATCAAACCGTTCTGGCCCAGTGTAAGGCCGGTGGTCGATCACGTTGTGGAAGAGAGTGCCGCTGCCCAGGCGAATTTGCAGCCGGGAGACCTGATCGCCGCGATTGATGGTGTGCCGGTAAAGGAATGGCGCGAGTTGGTCGACTATGTGCAGGAACGACCCGCGGAAAGGATTTCGCTTGAAGTTTTGCGGGATGGGCAGGTGCTGCGCCAATCAGCAATCCTGGGCAGTGTTGAACAACCGGATGGAAGCATGGCCGGCCAGCTGGGTGTGGCGGTTGAAAGACCCGAGTGGCCGGAGAGTATGCGGCGCGATACCCGCTATTCGCTGCCCGGTGCCTTTGTTGAGGCAGTGGATAAGACCTGGGATATGACCGCTTTGATTCTGGTGTCCATCAAGAAAATGCTGCTGGGCGATATCTCTGTGAAGAACCTCAGCGGACCCATTACCATTGCGCAGGTGGCGGGAGACTCTGTTGAAAGAGGGCTGGAAACTTTCCTGAATTTTCTTGCCTATCTGAGTATCAGCTTGGGGGTTATTAATATTCTACCGATCCCGATGCTTGATGGCGGGCACCTGATGTATTACCTTGCGGAGCTTGTGCGTGGTAAACCGGTATCAGAAAAGGCACAAATGCTGGGATTACGTATCGGTATCGGTATAATCATGACCCTGATGTTTTTCGCGCTCTATAACGATCTAATGCGGCTGCTATGATCAAACGCTCACACAGCGACCAATAAGAACAATTTCATGAAACGACTCGCTTTTCTGCTGTTTAGTCTGGGTATTCTATTTATCTCATTCGCACGCCTTGCTCAGGCTGCACCCTTTGTAATTTCCGATATTCGTCTTGAGGGGCTGCAACGTGTATCGCCAGGTACACTCTTCCAGGCATTCCCGATTAATATTGGCGATCGCGTCGATGAAGAAAAGATTGTTGAGGCTACCCGCAGTCTTTTCAAAACAGGCTACTTTAACGATATACAGATAGGCCAGGATGGCGATGTGCTGGTGGTTGTTGTCCAGGAGCGGCCTTCCATTAGCAGTATCGAAATTTCGGGCAACGAAAACATTGGTACCGACGACCTGAAAAAGGGCTTGAAACAGGCCGGTTTGAGCGAAGGGGAAATCTTCCAGCGAGCCACACTCGATCGCCTGGAGCAGGAGCTGGCGCGCCAATATATTTCCCAGGGACGTTACGGTGTGAGCGTTGAAACCGATGTTAAGGAGCTCGAACGTAACCGGGTGGCGCTGACGATTACCATCGAAGAGGGTAAACCGTCTAAAATCAAACGTATCAACATTGTCGGTAACCAGGTCTTTGATGACGAGGAGTTGCTGGATCGCTTTTCCCTGCGCCCGACAAACTGGAAAAGCTGGTATAAGGGGATGATAAATACTCCCGTGAAAAGTTGAGCGGCGACCTTGAGCGTTTGCGTTCCAAGTACCTGAATAACGGCTATATCAATTTCAGTATCGAGTCGACACAGGTTTCCATTACGCCCGATAAGTCGAACGTATACATTACGGTCAATGTTGTTGAGGGTGACCAATACGTCATCGACGAGATCAGTTTCAGCGGTGACCTGCCTGTTGCAGAATCGGAGCTTAGCAAGCTCCTGCAGGTGCATAGCGGTGATATTTTCTCCAATCAGGCCCTCACCAGCACCACCGAAAAAATGACGGTTCGGCTCGGCGATGAAGGCTATACCTTCGCAAACGTCAATGCGATTCCCGATATCGATGAGGAAACCAGGCAGATTGATATCAACCTCTTCGTTGACCCAGGCAAGCGTGCCTATGTCCGCCGGATCAATTTCAGCGGCAATACCAAGACCAATGACGAAGTGCTGCGCCGTGAAATGCGCCAAATGGAGTCGGCCTGGGCGTCCAACAAGGCGATTGAGCAATCCAAGATTCGTTTGCAGCGTTTAGGTTTCTTTAAAGAGGTGAACGTTGAAACGCCGGCTGTGCCAGGCACTTCCGACCAGATTGATGTGAATTATTCGATTGAGGAGCAGCCCTCCGGCAGTATCGCGGCCAGTTTAGGCTTCTCCGGTGATTCCGGGTTAACGCTTGGCCTGGATATTACCCAGAAGAACTTCCTGGGTTCGGGTAATAACGTTTCCATTGGCGCCAGCAATAGCGAATCGCGCACCAGTTATCGCTTCTCCTACCTTGACCCTTACTACACAGTGGATGGCGTAAGCCGCGGCTTCGATTTGTTTTTCCGTGAGCTCGATTTTGAAGAGGACGATATTTCGTCCTACACGACGGACAGTTTTGGCGGTAACGTCAGCTACGGTTACCCGCTCTCGGAAACCCAGTTTTTGTCCTTCCGGTTGGGTGTTGAAAGCACCTCGATTAATACCGGTAGATTCCCGGTTCAGGAAATTGTGGCTTACCTGAATGAAGAGGGTGATGACTACAATAACTTCCTGTTTACAGCGCGTTGGCGTGAGTCCTCATTGAACCGGGGTGTATTCGCGACCCGTGGCGCCTCGCAATCGGTAGCCCTGGAGTTGTCCTTGCCGGGCAGCGACCTGAGTTATTATAAGCTGACCTATGATGGACGTATTCTCTTCCCGTTGACCGATAACTTTACACTGCGGCTGCGAACAGAGCTTGGCTATGGCGAAGCCTATGGCAGTACCAGCCGCTTGCCCTTCAACAAGCATTTCTTCGCAGGTGGCTTCGATAGCGTAAGGGGCTATGAGAACAACACATTGGGCCCGCGCAGTACACCTGCCGTTAATGACCCGGATCAGGACGCTGATCCATTCGGCGGTAATGTGCTGGTAACCGGTAGTGCCGAACTGTTATTCCCATTGCCCTTTGTGAACGATACGCGTTCCTTTGAAACGGGCTTTTTCTTCGATGCGGGTAACGTCTTTGAGACCGATTGCCCAGGCACCAGCATTTACTGTGAAAAGCTCGATCTGGGAGAGTTGCGTTATTCCGTCGGCTTCTCGGCAACCTGGTTGTCAGGATTCGGACCGCTTAGCTTTGCATTGGCCAGCGCGCTGAACGATGAGGATTTCGAGGACACCGAGTTCTTCCAGTTCTCCTTTGGAACCTCTTTCTAAAGCGGCCTTCTAACGCCGGCCCTTTAGGTAAAATTAACCGTACATGAGGATGTAACGTGAAAAAAACACTTGCGGCTTTGTTTGTTGCTGGAATGATGATGACGGGCTTCGCTAATGCAGCCCAAAATATCGCCTTTGTTGATGCCGATGCAGCGATTTTGAATTCAGAACCCGCCAAGGAGCGAATTGCTGAATTAAAAAAACGTCTGGCGCCAGAGCAAAACAAAATCAAAGAGCTGGAGCAAATGATTCGCGGGCTGCAGGCCCAATTGCAGCAGGATGCCGCGGTCATGAGTGAGGCTGAAAAGCGTAATCTCAATAATGAGATCGAAGTCAAGGTGGTTGAGTATCAGCAGCGACTGAAGCAGCTTCAGGAATCGCAGATGAGCAGCCAGCAGGAACTGATGCAGGAGTTCGGGCCAAAGTTTAAGAATGCCGTCACCGAATTGATGGAAGAGGGGGGCTACAACACCCTGATGCACCTGAAGGCTGCCATTATTGTCGATCCGAAGGATAACCTGACAAAACGCGTTACCGAAAATATCAACGCTAACCCTTAATCCGGCCGAGCATGTTGTCGCAACCGGAATATACGCTCCTTGAGCTGGCGGAGCTGCTTGGTGCTGAGCTACGGGGTGATCCGCAATGCCGTATAAGCGGCCTGGCGGGTTTGTCTGAGGCCGAGGAACACCAGATCAGTTTCGTTTCGGACGCGCGCTATGTTTCCGAGCTTCCGGCCAGCCGCGCAGGCGCCGTGGTTGTTCGGGAAGAACTGGCGTTGCAGGTGCCTGGAAACGCACTCGTTTCCGATAATCCCTACCTGGCTTTTGCAAAACTGTCTCGCCTTTTTGACGATCGAATGCCTGTTAAAGCGGGTATTCACCCAACGGCTGTGATTGATCCGACGGCAAAAATAGCCGAGGGTGCTGCGATTGCCGCCCAGGTTGTCGTTGAGGCCGGTGCTGTTATTGGTCCTGGCGTTGAGGTTGGGGCTGGCAGTTATATCGGTGAGGGCGCCGGTATTGGCGAGGGAACGCGCCTGGCTCCTGGCGTGACCTGCTACCACAAGGTGCAAATTGGGAAACGAGTGATTATCCATAGCGGGGCTGTGATCGGGGCCGACGGATTTGGGTTTGCCAACCAGCAGGGCAACTGGGAAAAAATTGCACAGCTGGGCAGTGTGCAGATTGGCGATGATGTGGAAATTGGCGCCAATACCACGATTGACCGGGGCGCACTTCAGGATACTGTGATTGAGGATGGCGTTAAGATTGATAACCAGGTCATGGTGGCCCATAATGTCAGGATTGGCAAGAACACCGCGATTGCAGCTTGTGTGGGCATTTCCGGTAGTACCGAAATCGGCAGTCACTGTATGATTGCCGGGGGCGTCGGATTTGCCGGACACCTGAAAATTTGCGACCGGGTCTTTATAACAGCCATGTCCTTTGTTACTGGCTCGATTAAACAGCCAGGCAGTTACTCTTCGGGTACGGCGATGATGCCGACGGCACAGTGGCGAAAAAGCTCTGTGCGCTTAAAGCAGCTTGACGAATTGGTAAAACAGGTCAAGCAGCTGGAAAAAGAAATCAAACAACTTCGAGACCAGGATCAATAGGCATGATGTACATTGACGAAATCAGGGAATACCTGCCACACCGTTACCCCTTTCTGCTGGTGGACCGCGTTGTGGATATGGAGTTGGGTAAGTCGATCGTTGCCTATAAAAACGTGACTGTGAATGAAGAGTTTTTTAATGGCCACTTCCCTGAAACGCCTGTAATGCCCGGTGTTTTAATTATTGAAGCCATGGCCCAGGCGGCTGGAATCCTGGGTTTTAAAACCATGGGTAAAAAGCCTAGCGACGGTTCCATGTATTATTTTGTGGGTAGCGAAAATCTTCGCTTCAAGCGCCCTGTTGTACCGGGTGATCAGTTACGCCTGGAGGCATCTATCGTGGCCGAAAAGCGCGGCATCTGGAAGTTCGATTGCCGGGCTACCGTAGAAGGTGAGCTTGTTAGCTCTGGTCTGATTCTTTGTGCTGACAGGAAAAAGTAAGCTTGATTCATCCAAGTGCCATTGTTGATCCCCGCGCTGAACTGGCCGATGACGTCGAAGTAGGGCCCTGGACCTATATCGGCCCCGACGTCACTATTGGCTCAGGCACTGTGATTGGCCCCCATGTGGTTATCAATGGGCCGACCCGGATTGGCGCCAATAACCATATTTACCAGTTTGCGAGTGTTGGCGAAGCTTGCCAGGACAAGAAATACAAGGGTGAGCCCACGTTGCTCGAAATCGGCGACAATAACGTTATTCGCGAATCCTGTACGATCCACCGGGGAACGGTGCAGGATAACGGCATTACCCGTGTTGGCGACAATAACCTGCTGATGGTTAACGTTCACGTTGCTCACGACGTTATGCTTGGCAGTAACACCATTGTGGCAAACAATGCTTCATTGGCGGGCCACGTGCATGTTGATGATTACGCTGTGCTGGGTGGCTATACGGCGGTACACCAGTTTTGCCGTATCGGTGCCCATAGCATCTGTGGCGCCGGCAGTGTTGTACTTAAGGATGTCGCCGCTTATTTGGTGGTTAATGGCAATACAGCCTCTGCACATGGCATTAATGTCGAAGGGCTGCGCCGCCGTGGTTTCAGTAAAGAAGCCATCACCGCCCTGCATCGTGCTTATCGCATTGTCTTCCGTAAAGGCCTGACCGTTAAAGACGCCGTCGCCGAAATTGAAGCGCTGGATTACAAGGGCTCTGAGCTCAAGGTGCTGACCGACTCTATTTTGTCTTCCACGCGAGGGCTTGTCCGCTGATTCGTGCGTTTTGTGACGCGCCCCTCGCAGCATGGTAAAGCCTTCGATGGATAATTTTCTCAACACCCTTTCCCTTTTGCTGCCATGAAACAAGCGCTGCGTATTGGAATCGTTGCCGGTGAAGACTCCGGCGATATTCTGGGAGCCGGCCTGATTGAGGCCATCGAGTCGGTGTATCCCAACGCAAGCTTCGAGGGCATTGGCGGTCCGCGCATGATTCAACAGGGATTTCAGAGTCACGTCCCGATGGAACGTTTGTCGGTGATGGGGCTGGTGGAGGTCCTTTCCCGGCTTTTTGAACTGCTCAGGATTCGCCGTAACCTGGTGGAGCACTTTATCAATAATCCACCCGATGTCTTTATTGGCATTGATGCGCCGGATTTTAATTTGCGACTGGAAAACAAACTCAAGCAGGCGGGGATTAAAACCATCCAGTATGTGAGTCCCCAGGTTTGGGCCTGGCGCCAGGGGCGCGTCAAGCACATCGCGGAGAGCGTAAACCAGGTACTGGCCCTGCTGCCTTTTGAGCAGAAGTTCTACCGGAACCACCAGGTGCCGGTGACGTTCGTTGGGCACCCGCTGGCGGACCAGATTGACCTGGAAACCCCTAAGCAACCGGCGCGCGAAGCGTTGGGACTGAAGGCAGAGGATAAGGTCATTGCCCTGCTGCCCGGCAGTCGGTCCAGTGAAGTAAAAAAACTGGCGGCGACTTTTTTGCAAACGGCTGTGCAGTGCCAGCGCCAGCAACCGGGATGTAAAATACTGGTGGCGGCGGCCAGCACCAAAACTGAAGGCCTGATCAAGGAACATCTGAGCGAAATAGCTGGCCTTGAGAACCTGCATATCAGTGTCGGGCGAGCCCGCGAAGTAATGGCCGCTGCAGACGTCCTGCTGGTGGCCTCCGGAACGGTAACCCTGGAAGCAGCACTGTTAAAGCGCCCGATGGTTGTTGCTTATAAGGTGTCGCCATTGACCTACCGCATTGCCAGGAAAATGATCAAAGTGGATCATATTGCCCTGGCCAACCTGTTGTCCCAGAAGCCGATGGTGCCAGAATATATTCAGGAAGAGGCAACCCCGGACAACTTGTCGCATGCCCTGTTGGAATTATTGAACGATCAACAGGCCGCCAAACAGCAAACCGATACCTTTATGGATATTCACCTGCAACTCCGACAGAACGCCAGCGCAAAGGCCGCTGAAGCGGTTCTGAAAGAAATTGGCGTGCCGCCGGACGTGCAGCCTGAGGTATTAAGGGGGGCGAATGCCGCTCCCTGAGCTTGACCTCCAAGGCCTCATTGCCGGAGTGGACGAGGTCGGGCGTGGACCGTTGGCTGGCCCCGTAGTGGCTGCCGCGGTCATCCTGGATCCTGAAAACCCTATTGAAGGGCTGGCAGACTCAAAAAAACTCACGGAAAAGCGTCGAGAGGCACTTTTTCCGCTGATTCAGGAAAGGGCCTTGGCGTGGTGTGTTGCCCGTGCAAGCGAAGCCGAAATTGATCAGTTGAATATTTTACAGGCCAGCCTGTTGGCGATGCGGCGTGCTGTGATGGGATTGTCGCAACAGCCGGAGCGGGTATTGGTGGACGGTAATCGATGCCCGGAGTTGCCCTATCCTTCGGAGGCTATTGTGAAAGGCGATAGCCGGGTGCCGGCAATCAGTGCGGCTTCCATTCTGGCCAAGGTGATTCGCGATAATGAAATGGTTGCCCTTGATGAAACCTATCCGGGGTACGGTTTTGCAGCCCATAAGGGCTATCCGACCAGCCAGCATCTGTCTGCCCTTGAAAAACTGGGCGTTACGCCGATTCACCGCCGCTCCTTTGGGCCGGTCAAGAACCTAATTTCGGCGCCTGAACAGTTAAATATTATTTAAACCTTTTTCCTGTAAGTTTTTAACGCATGACCGCACCTTCTTTCGTACATCTGCGTATTCATACCGAGTTCTCCCTGATTGACGGGTTGGCGCGCGTTAAGCCGTTGATCAAGGCGGTTGCTGACGATGGCATGCCGGCGGTAGCCATTACCGATCAAAGCAATCTCTGTGCGCTGGTAAAGTTTTACAGTGCGGCGCAGGGGGCTGGCGTGAAGCCCATTATTGGTTCCGACCTGTGGCTGGATAATAGCCAGAATGACGGCCAGCCTTACCGGGTTACCCTGCTGGTGATGAACGGCAAAGGCTATGCCAACCTGACTGAACTGATTTCCAAAGCCTATCTCGAAGGGCAAAAGCAGGGGCGGCCGATTGTTCAGCCGAGCTGGCTGGAACAGCATAATGACGGCCTGATTTTGCTGTCCGGCGGCCGGGAAGGCGATGTTGGACAATTGTTGCTCAGCGATGACCAGGCGGCGGAACAGCAGGCGCTGTATTGGCAGCAGCACTTTCCAGATCGTTTTTATCTTGAGCTTCAGCGAACCGCACGTGAAAACGAAGACACGTATCTGCACGCGGCAGTTGCCCTTGCGGAGAGGCTGGAATTGCCAGTGGTGGCTACCAACGATGTGCGTTTTTTGAAAGCGGAAGACTTCGAAGCCCATGAAGCGCGGGTATGTATTCATGACAGCCGTACCCTTGACGACCCGCGGCGGGCGCGGCTCTATAGTGAGCAGCAATACCTGAAGTCAGCCGAGGAAATGGTCGAACTGTTTTCCGACTTGCCGGAAGCCATCGAGAATACCATTGAAATTGCCAAGCGCTGTAACCTGGAAATAGAGCTGGGCAAGAACTACCTGCCTAATTACCCGGTGCCCGACGGCCTGACCATGGACGAGTTCTTCCGGAAAATCTCGCTGGAGGGCTTGGAGGAGCGTCTGTCGGTCATCCTTGACCCGCAGGCTGCAGATTATGCGGATCAAAAGCAGGCCTATATTGACCGGCTGGATTTTGAGCTGGATATCATTATCCAGATGGGGTTCCCCGGATACTTCCTGATCGTTATGGACTTTATCCAGTGGGCTAAGGATAACGATGTGCCCGTTGGCCCGGGACGGGGTTCCGGTGCCGGTTCACTGGTGGCCTATGCGCTGAAAATTACGGACCTCGATCCGCTGGAATACGACCTGCTGTTTGAGCGTTTCCTGAATCCCGAGCGGGTATCGATGCCCGACTTTGATGTGGACTTCTGTATGGATGGCCGCGACCGGGTGATCGACTATGTGGCGCGTACCTATGGCCGTGACGCTGTATCCCAGATTATTACCTTTGGCACCATGGCCGCCAAGGCGGTGGTGCGAGATGTTGCGCGGGTACAGGGCAAGCCCTACGGGTTGGCCGACAAGCTTTCCAAAATGATTCCCTTTGAAGTGGGGATGACGCTGAATAAGGCCATGGAGGAAGAGGCCATTTTGCGTGAGTTCGTCGAAGGAAATGAAGAAGTCGCCGAGATTATGGAAATGGCCTTCAAGCTGGAGGGTATTACCCGGAACGTTGGTAAGCACGCCGGGGGCGTTGTAATTTCGCCGACCAAGCTGACCGATTTCTCGCCGCTTTATTGTGATGAGACCGGCGGTAACCTGGTGACCCAATACGACAAGGATGACGTGGAAAGGGTCGGCTTGGTGAAGTTCGACTTCCTGGGGCTGCGAACCCTGACAATTATCGACTGGGCGGTTAAAAATATTAACCAGCTCAACCAGAAAACGGGTGGTGCGCCCCTCGATATCAACGCCATTTCCCTGGCCGATGAGGCCGTTTTCAAGCTATTGCAGGCGGGTAATACCACGGCGGTATTCCAGCTTGAATCGCGGGGCATGAAGGACCTGATAAAACGCCTGCTGCCCAGTAACTTTGAAGATATTATCGCACTGGTGGCGCTGTTCCGCCCCGGCCCGTTGCAATCGGGTATGGTGGACGACTTTATTAACCGTAAGCATGGGCGCTCCAAAGTGGAGTACCCGCATCCGGACCTGGAACCGGTACTCTGCAACACCTATGGGGTTATTCTCTATCAGGAGCAGGTCATGCAGATCGCTCAGGTCCTGGCTAACTACAGCCTCGGTCAGGCGGATATGCTGCGTCGCGCCATGGGTAAGAAAAAGCCCGAGGAGATGGCTAAGCAGCGCCAGATTTTCAGCGAAGGTGCGGATCAGCGGGGGATTGATAAGGGGCAGGCGGAATATATTTTCGACCTGATGGAGAAGTTTGCCGGCTATGGTTTTAACAAATCCCACTCGGCCGCTTATGCACTCTTGTCTTACCAGACGGCCTGGCTGAAGCATCATTATCCGGCGCCCTTTATGGCGGCAGTGCTGTCTGCCGATATGCAGAATACTGACAAGGTGGTGATCCTGATCGAGGATTGCCGGCAAATGGACCTGCCTATCGTACTGCCGGACGTCAATGTCAGCGAGTTCAAGTTTACCGTGGACATGAAAAACCATGTGGTTTACGGATTGGGCGCGATCAAGGGGCTGGGCGAAGGACCGGTGCAGGCGATCCTTGATGCTCGCAACGAGGGCGGCCCCTTTGAGGACTTATTTGATTTTTGCGCCCGAGTTGATTTGCGCAAGGTTAACCGCCGTGCCTTGGAGGCCTTGATCCGTTCTGGCGCTATGGATAGCCTGGGTACGCACCGGGCCGCTTTGATGGCTTGCCAGGATGAAGCGGTTAAAGCGGCTGAGCAGCATGTAAAAAACCAGAACAGCGGCATGATGGACCTGTTTGGCGGGATGCCTGGCTCCGATGCTTCACCGGAAGAGGATGTCTACGCGGACTACGTCGCTATCAAACCCTGGACGGAGAAGGTGCGGCTGCAGGCCGAAAAGGAAACCCTGGGGCTTTATTTGCAGGGCCACCCGATTGATGAGTACGAAGCCGAGTTGCGCCATATGGCCAAGGACCCGCTGGTTGCCCTTCAGCCCAGTAAAAATGACCAGAAGCTTGCCGGCTTGGTGGTTGGGCTGCGAACCATGAAAAGCCGCCGGGGCGACACGATTGCCTTTGTAACGCTGGATGATCGCACCAGTCGTATCGAGGTTTCTGTTTTTGGTGAAACCTACGAAAAGTATCGCAATATCATCATGAAGGATACCGTGCTCGTGGTGGAGGGCGAGGTAAGCAACGATGATTATTCAGGGGCGCTTAAGGTACGGGCCAAGTTGCTCTATGACATTGCGACGGCTCGTAGCGTTTACGCCCGGGAGCTTGAGATTGAAGTGGATCAGACCAATAGCGGGCGGGTTCGCGAACAGCTTGCCAGCTTGCTGGAGCCCTATCGTTCAGGCGGTTGCCCCTGTGTATTAAGTTATACAGGAAAGTCTGCCAGTGGCCGGTTACGGTTGGGCGAGGGCTGGCAGGTAAACCCGAGTGATGAATTGCTGCTAAGTTTGCAGGAAAACCTCGGGGCAGAGCGAGTTAATTTACGTTATTAGCAGAGGCGCAAGTTGTTATTTAGGGTAATTCTTAATACCATTGCCGCTATTAAACAGCGCGCCAAAAACAGCATGGATCAGGAATAAATGAATACGAATTATTTGGATTTTGAGCAGCCCATCGCCGAACTTGAAGTCAGGATCGAAGAGCTGCGCTTGGTCGGTAGTGATAACGATCTGAATATCGCCGACGAAATTTCCAAGCTGGAAGCGAAAAGCGGTGAGCTCACGAAAAGTATTTTTAGCAACCTGGGCGCCTGGCAGGTAGCCCAGCTGGCACGTCATCCGCAGCGTCCTTATACGCTGGATTACATCAAGGGCATTTTCAGCGATTTCGATGAACTGCATGGCGATCGTCATTACGCCGATGATGCGGCGATTGTAGGCGGTATCGCCCGGCTGGATGACCAGCCTGTTATGATCATCGGCCATCAAAAAGGGCGTGATGTAAAAGAGAAGGTGGCGCGTAATTTCGGTATGCCGCGTCCGGAAGGTTACCGTAAAGCCTGTCGTTTAATGGAGTTGGCGGAGCGCTTTAAAATGCCGGTGCTGACCTTTATCGATACGCCGGGCGCTTACCCTGGAATCGGTGCCGAGGAACGTGGTCAGGCCGAAGCGATTGCCTATAACCTGGGCGTTATGTCCCGTCTTGGAACCCCGATTATTACTACGGTTATCGGTGAAGGTGGTTCCGGCGGTGCGCTGGCCATCGGCGTGTGCGACGAGCTAATGATGCTGCAATATGCAACCTACTCGGTCATTTCCCCGGAGGGTTGTGCCTCTATTTTGTGGCGCAGTGCCGAGCGTGCTTCCGATGCGGCCGAAGCCATGGGCATCACCGCTGGCCGACTCAAGGAACTTGGACTGGCCGACCGTGTTGTTCCCGAACCTTTGGGCGGGGCGCATCGCAATATCAGCCAAATGTGCGAAACCCTGAAAGGCCAGTTGAACGAAGCGCTTGGCAAAATTCAGGCGCTTTCCACCGAAGACATGCTGGAACGCCGTTATCAACGTTATATGTCCTACGGCATTCCTGTTTGATCCCAAAGTGGCGAGCAGAAATGCTCGCC
The DNA here is from genome assembly GCA_041395865.1 of Pseudomonadales bacterium. Lineage (GTDB taxonomy): Bacteria > Pseudomonadota > Gammaproteobacteria > Pseudomonadales > IMCC2047 > IMCC2047. The sequence goes on along the minus strand of JAWKZQ010000002.1, from coordinate 27,287 downwards.
ATTTTTGTTTGTCCTTCACTGTTCAGTGAAGCGTGCTGCCTGGCATGAGGCGCCGAGGTATGTCCTTTTCCGTTGAATCGCTAATCCCCAGATTGCCCGTCCTGAAAACAGCCCCCCGTCTGCTGGTTGCCTACAGCGGTGGGCTGGATTCCCATGTTTTACTCCACTCGCTTGCCCAACTGCGTAATCGCGAGGCCGATTCGTTTACGCTTGAGGCGCTACACGTTCATCACGGTATCAGTGCGGAGGCCGATGATTGGGTCGGGCACTGTGAAACGATTTGCCAACGACTTGCTGTGCCATTAAGGGTTCGATATGTCGAACAGCAGGCTTCGGCAGCGAGCCTGGAAAACCAGTTACGGAAGGCGCGCTACCGAATTTTTGAAGAGGAACTTGGCGACGGAGAGCTGTTAGCGCTGGCTCATCATGCCGATGACCAGGCCGAAACCCTGCTGCTGAGAATGCTGCGCGGGGCTGGACCGAAGGGGCTGGGCGGGATGCCCGAGACGCGTCCTTTGGGTGGCGGTTGCTTGGTTCGTCCGTTGCTGGGCTTTACACGTGCCGATCTCGAGGTTTATGCATGCCAGCACCAGTTGTCCTGGGTGGAGGATGACAGTAATACGGATACGGGTATCGACCGTAATTATTTGCGGCATGAGGTGATGCCGAAACTGGCTGAGCGCTGGCCTCAGGTCACGGAGACTTTTGCACGTAATGCGCAGGTTAATGCGGAAGCCGATGCTGTTTTGACCTATTTCCTGCAAAGGGAGCTTGCGGTTGAGGTGTCTGCTTCAGGTGGCGGGCTTGGGTGTGACTGGCTGCAGGGTTACCCGTCAGGCGTGCAGCACAATTTACTGCGGAGCTGGTTACAGGCACAGGGACTCCCGTTACCCGGTTACCGGCATTTACAGCAGGCTTTGGATGAGGTTGTGGGGGCGGCTAGGGATGCGAAACCGTTACTCAGTTGGCCGGGTGTCGAGCTGCGTCGTTATCAGGGGGTGCTATATGCATCCCGGCCTCTTGGCTTACATGACGCGCAAGCCTGCCTGAATTGGCGGTTGCCTGACACATTGGATTTGCTGGAAGCCGGTTCTCTTGAAGCAAGGCTTGAACGAGGGCAGGGAGTGCGAATACCGCAGGATGCCCGCGTGACCGTGCGTTTTCGGCAGGGCGGCGAGCGTTGCCGAATTGCCGGACAGAGCAGGTTATTGAAGAAACAATTACAGGCCTGGCAGGTGGCGCCCTGGCTGCGTGACCGTGTTCCACTGCTGTATGTGAACGGCGAATTGGCTGCGGTTGCAGACCTCTGTATCTGCGAAGGTTTCCAGGCGCGGGAACAGCAGCAGGGCTTTGTGGTGAAGTGGTGTCGTCCCTGATTCCGAGGTGCATTTTCATTGCGCTACGTCATAAAAGATTCATTCAATTCAATTGAGCTGGGAGGGTGAAACTGGTAGTCTACCCTCCCATCTTGAACACCATCGGGAACCCCTGAACGGCTCGTCAGCGAGCTGCTGCAAGGTTTCCTGCAACCACAATAACGGTTAATCAATGACGCACTATATTTTCGTCACCGGCGGTGTTGTGTCCTCGCTGGGTAAAGGCATTGCAGCTGCTTCTCTGGGCGCTATTCTGGAAGCTCGCGGGCTCAATGTAACCATGCTGAAGCTGGATCCCTACATCAATGTGGATCCGGGAACCATGAGTCCTTTCCAGCATGGCGAAGTGTTTGTCACGGAAGATGGGGCCGAAACCGACCTTGATCTTGGGCATTACGAGCGTTTCCTGCGCTCTAAAATGAGCCAGAGGAATAACTTCACGACAGGGCGTGTTTACGAGCACGTGCTGCAAAAAGAGCGTCAGGGAGAATACCTTGGGGCGACCGTACAGGTTATTCCGCATATTACCGATGAAATCAAACGTCGTGTGGTGGAAGGCGCAAAAGGCAGTGATATTGCGCTGGTGGAAATCGGCGGTACTGTTGGTGATATCGAATCCCAGCCGTTCCTGGAAGCTGTTCGGCAGCTGAAGGTAGAGCTGGGTTCCAACAGGGCGTTGTTTATGCACCTGACACTGGTGCCTTACATTCCCACCTCGGGCGAAACCAAAACCAAACCGACACAGCACTCGGTAAAAGAGCTGCGCTCCATTGGTATACAGCCTGATATTCTGATTTGCCGCTCCGATCATGCCATTGACGATTCGGCGTGCCGTAAGATTTCCCTGTTCACTAACGTGGAAACCCGGGCGGTGATTCCGTTGGAAGATGCCGATACCATTTATCGCATCCCGGGCTTGCTGCAAAAACGCGGCCTTGATGACATTATCGTTGAGAAATTCGGCCTTGCCTGTCCGCCTGCGGATCTGGGGGAATGGGAACGTGTGGCTGAAGCCAAGCTGCACCCCGAGAAGGAAGTGCGCATCGCCATGGTGGGCAAATACATGGACTTGCTGGATGCCTACAAGTCCTTGAATGAGGCATTGGATCATGCGGGTATTCATAGCCACACCAAGGTGAAGGTGGATTACATCGACGCTGAAGAAATTGAAACCAATGGCACCGGCTGCCTGGAAGAAGTGGACGCAATCCTGGTGCCGGGCGGCTTTGGTGAGCGTGGTACCGAGGGTAAAATCCGGGCCGTTAAGTATGCTCGGGAAAACAAGATTCCCTATCTGGGCATTTGCCTGGGAATGCAGGTGGCGGTTATTGAATACGCTCGAAACGTTGCCGGAATAAGCGATGCTTACAGCACAGAGTTTGACGCAAATGCCAAAAGCCCTGTGGTGGCAATGATTACCGAGTGGGTTGAGGCGGACGGAACCGTGGCTACTCGTAATGTGGATTCCGACCTTGGCGGCACTATGCGTCTTGGCGCCCAACTGTGTCACCTGCTACCGGGCTCAACAGCTAAGGCTTGCTATGGAAGCGATGAAATTGTGGAACGGCACCGTCATCGCTACGAAGTAAATAATAATTACGTGCAACAGCTGGAAGAAGCCGGCCTGATTATTTCCGGCCGCTCGCAGGACCGTTCGCTGGTGGAAATCGTTGAAGTACCGGATCACCCCTGGTTTGTTGCCTGCCAGTTCCACCCTGAGTTCACGTCCACCCCGAGAGACGGTCACCCGTTGTTCAGTGGTTTTGTCGGTGCCGCGTTGGCGTATCGCGACAGTAAATAAGCAGGTTTGGGGCGTTAATGAAACAGAAAATCGTACAGGTTGGTGATATCCAAATAGGCAATGAGCTGCCCTTCGTGTTATTTGGCGGCATGAATGTGCTGGAGTCACGGGACTTGGCGATGCAGGTTGCCGAGAAGTACGTGGAGGTGACCAGCAGGCTGAACATCCCCTACGTTTTCAAAGCCTCCTTCGATAAGGCAAACCGTTCTTCGATTCACTCTTTTCGTGGCCCAGGTCTTGAGGAAGGCTTGAGAATCTTCGAGGACATTAAGCGCACATTTTCCGTACCGGTCATTACCGATGTGCATGAGCCTGAGCAGGCCGCTCCCGTTGCTGAGGTGGCCGATATTATCCAATTGCCGGCTTTCCTGTCTCGCCAGACCGATCTGGTTACGGCGATGGCGAAAACCGGCGCGGTCATTAATATTAAGAAAGCGCAGTTCCTGGCACCCCAGGAAATGGGTCATATCCTCAAAAAATGTGAGGATAATGGCAATGATCGTTTGATTTTATGCGAACGTGGCTCATGTTTCGGGTATAATAATTTGGTTGTGGATATGCTGGCCTTCGGAATCATGAAGCAAACCGGCTATCCCGTTTTTTTTGATGTAACACATTCGCTGCAAATGCCGGGCGGGCGATCCGACTCGGCCGGTGGTCGTCGTGCAGCAGTTACGGAGCTGGCCAGGGCCGGCCTGTCACAGGGGCTGGCGGGTCTGTTCCTTGAGGCGCATCCCAATCCGGATGAAGCCAAATGCGATGGTCCCTGTGCATTGAGATTACAACAATTAGAGCCGTTCTTAGCCCAGGCCAAGGCTATTGACGAGTTGGTGAAAAGTTTTCAACCCATAGATACCGCTTAAAACCTGAACAGGATGCGGGTGGGCATTATTTACTATTAGGAGTTCTGGTCACTATGACGGAAATTATTGATATCAAGGCAAGAGAAGTACTGGATTCGCGTGGTAATCCAACGGTTGAAGCCGATGTGGTGCTGGCCAGCGGCGAAGTAGGCTCAGCAATTGCGCCGTCCGGTGCCTCTACCGGTTCGCGTGAAGCGCTGGAGCTGCGCGATCAGGACGCATCCCGTTACCGTGGCAAGGGCGTGCAAAAGGCCGTTCTCAATGTGAATACCCGAATTCGCGAGGCGCTACTGGGTCACGATGCAACCAAACAGGCCGAACTGGATCAGATCATGATTAACCTGGACGGCACCGAAAACAAGGCCGAGCTGGGTGCTAACGCGATTCTGGCGGTTTCCCTGGCAATTGCCAAAGCGGCTGCACAGGCCAAGGGAATCCCCCTGTATGCGCATATTGCCGACCTGAATGGAACGTCGGGCGTATACTCAATGCCTGTACCTATGATGAATATCCTCAACGGTGGCGAGCACGCTGATAATAACGTGGATATCCAGGAGTTTATGGTCCAGCCGGTGGGCGCTTCCACGTTTGCTGAAGCATTACGTTGCGGTGCGGAAATTTTCCACTCCCTGGCTTCCGTTTTGAAAGAACGCGGCCTGAATACGGCTGTTGGCGATGAGGGTGGTTTTGCCCCGAATCTGCCATCCAACGAATCAGCCCTGGAAGTAATTCAGGAAGCCGTTTCCAAAGCGGGTTACGAACTGGATAAGGACGTTACCCTGGCAATGGACTGTGCGTCCTCTGAGTTCTATAAAGACGGCCAGTACCAGTTGTCCGGTGAAGGCAAGAGCTTCGATGCCGCTGGTTTTGCCGACTACCTGGCGGACCTGTCCTCACGCTACCCCATCGTTTCTATCGAAGACGGTATGGACGAAAGCGATTGGGACGGCTGGGATGATCTCACCAAGAAAATTGGCGATCGCGTGCAATTGGTCGGCGATGACCTGTTCGTTACCAATACCAAGATTCTGCAGCGCGGTATCGAGAATAATATCGGCAACTCCATCCTGATTAAATTCAATCAGATCGGCTCGCTGACGGAAACGCTTCAGGCGATCAAAATGGCGAAAGATGCGGGCTTCACCGTGGTTATCTCTCACCGCTCCGGTGAAACGGAAGATACGACGATTGCGGACCTGGCTGTCGGTACGGCTGCCGGCCAGATCAAGACCGGATCCCTGTGCCGCTCAGACCGGGTTGCTAAATACAACCGTCTGCTGCGTATTGAGGAAGAGCTGGGCGGTATGGCGACTTACCGTGGCCGTGCGGAGATTAAAGGTCAGGCTTAATTGTTTGACCGGTAAGATCAAAAAGGGGCTTTTTAGCCCCTTTTTTGTTTGTCGACTGTATCGGCTGTTCATAATTATGATCCGGCTTGCCGGGTCAAATAACCTCTATCAGGGGATGCCCTAATGGGCGATCCTTCTGTATTATTCCCTTCTTGTTTTTGGTTTTCTGGGTGTCTTGTTTGCCATGAAATGGCTCTGGGTGTTGCTGGTCGTTTTTATTTTGGGGTTGCAGTACCGCCTTTGGGTCGGTGAAAACAGCCTTGCCGAACTCTGGGGCGTTAAGCAAAAAATGCAGGAACAGACCCGCATCAATGAGCAGCTTAAAGCGCGCAATGAGGCGCTTATGGCCGAAGTGGCTGACCTGAAACAGGGGCTGGAAGCGATTGAAGAGCGGGCGCGGACGGAACTGGGAATGATCAAGGGTGAGGAAACCTTTTATCAGCTGGTCGCTCCGCCAGGCACTGAGGATGCCCGCGATGAGTGAAATCAGCGGGTGGGTCGTCGTGCCTGCTGCGGGCATTGGTTCGCGAATGCAGGCGGATCGGCCGAAGCAATACCTGTCACTTGCCGGTACCACCGTATTGGAATATACACTGAAGCAGCTGCTCTCTCATGCAAGAGTGAGAGGGGTGGTGGTCTGTGTTGCCGAGCATGACAATTACTGGCCGACCCTGGATATCGCGGGTGATCCGCGTGTGGTTGCCGTGGCAGGTGGCGAAGAGCGCTGTCATTCGGTACTCAATGGCCTGAAAAAAATGATGGCCTATGCCGGGCCGACCGACTGGGTCATGGTGCATGATGTGGCGCGCCCCTGTCTCAGTCATAGCGAGCTGGACAGCCTGTTCGAAGCCGCCGAAACGCTAGCCGTCGATGGTTTTGTATTGGGCATGCCGGTGCGGGATACCATGAAGCTGACAACCACCGACGGAGTGGTGGAAAGCTCCCCGGATCGCAGCCGATTGTGGCATGCGTTTACTCCGCAGATGTTTAAACTCGGAGAATTGCTCGCCGCTATCGATACCTGCCTGGCCGAGGGCAAACTGGTTACCGATGAGGCCTCGGCGATGGAGCAGTGCGGCCACTCGGTACAGATGGTCGCAGGCAGCGCTAACAATCTTAAAATTACTCGGCCCGAAGACTTGCCGCTGGCCGAGTTTATTCTCAAAAACTTGAATTCCTAGAGGCCCTATTGTGCGAATTGGACACGGCTTTGATGTGCACCGCTTTGGCGAGCCCGAAGAGAAGGTTGAAATCACCATCGGGGGCGTAAAAATTCCCAGCGACCGGCCGTTGCTGGCTCATTCTGATGGGGATGTGCTGATCCATGCCCTGTGTGATGCGTTGCTGGGTGCCGCTGCGATGGGGGATATCGGCGAGCATTTTCCCGATACGGATGCCCAGTATAAGGGAGCGGATAGCCGTGTTCTGTTACGGCATGTGATTGCCAGCCTGAAACAGGCGGGTTACCAGTTAATCAATGCCGATATTACGCTGGTGGCACAGGCGCCGAAAATGGCGCCGCATAAACCTCAAATGCGTGAAAAACTGGCGGCTGACCTGAACTGTGAACTTACCCAACTGAATATTAAAGCGACTACCACGGAAGGATTGGGCTACGCTGGCCGCAAGGAGGGAATCGCCTGTCATGCCGTTGTATTGTTGGGGGGTTGTGCCTGATGGGGTATTCACTGGACTGCGAGTACGCACACGGCGGCCCTTTGCTGACTGGCCTGTTACGTGCCAGCGAGGCTGACTTCCAGGTCGATGAAGAACTGGGTTTCGAACCCTCCGGGCAGGGCGAACACGATTTTATTCAACTCCGCAAAACAGGCCTTAATACGGCTCAGCTCGCCAAGCAGGTCGCCGAAGTGGCGGGAGTTAAACCAATGGATGTTGGTTATGCCGGTTTAAAGGATCGCCATGCCGTGACCACACAGTGGTTCAGTGTGTATCGTCCCAAGGGTGAAGCCCCTGACTGGAAGCGGTTGCAAAACGAACATGTGGAACTCTTGGCCGTGGCGCGCCACCATCAAAAATTGCGCCGGGGGCAACATGCCGCGAATCATTTTAAGCTGGTTATTCGCGATTGCAGTGGAAACCGGGAAAAGCTGCCCGACCTGATGCGTCTGATCGAAGCACAGGGGGTGCCTAATTACTTCGGCCCGCAACGTTTTGGCTTTGCAGGGGGGAACCTGGAAGCGGCGCAACGGCTGCTGGTTGAGAAAAAGCCGGTGCGTAACCGCCAGCTTAAGGGGCTGTACCTTTCCGCCGCACGTTCCTACCTGTTTAACCAGGTTCTTCGTGAGCGGGTAAGGAATGACAGTTGGCGGACACTGATCCCGGGTGATGTGCCTGTTTCAGGTGATCATTCCGCACCGACAGCGCCGCTCTGGGGACGTGGGCGCCTGGCAACCGGACAGGATGCCGCTGAGCTGGAAACGGCTGTAGCCGGGCAATTTTCAGACTGGTGTCACGGTCTTGAACATGCCGGTTTAAAACAGGAGCGTAGACCGTTATGCTTGCCAGTGACGGACCTTAAATGGTCGGTCGGCGATGGCGAGGAGTCCTCTCGATTCAGTGTCGCTTTTTCATTGCCTGTGGGGGGCTATGCGACCAGTGTGCTTCGGGAAATAGTGGATTACCGTGAGCCTGAGCGCCACAATATGAAAGATAATAACTAACCCGGTGGGGAACAGGGCTTGAGTAGTATTGATTTAAGCGGCATCGGCATGACTTCGCGCCGTACACGAGAGCGGTTGATCAACAGGCTGCGTGAAGAGGGGGTCAGCAACGAGCGGGTACTCAATGTTATCCTCAATACGCCACGACATTTGTTTTGCGATGAAGCCTTTGCCCATCGTGCCTACGAGGATACAGCCCTCCCCATTGGTTTTAACCAGACTCTTTCCCAACCCTATACGGTAGCCCGTATGACCGAAGTCCTGTTGTCAGTTGGTCAGCCCAAGCGGGTGTTGGAAGTAGGGACAGGATCGGGCTATCAAACGACTGTCCTCGCGCAATTGGTGGATATGGTTTTCAGCGTTGAGCGAATCCTTCCACTGCAGGAACAGGCCAGGGCGCGTATTGATCAGCTGGGGCTGCGTAATGTCAAAATGAAACATGCCGATGGCGGCATGGGATGGCCGGAAAAAGCCCCCTTTGATGCCATCATAGTAACGGCTGCTCCCCGCGAAGTGCCGGAGGAGCTGCTAGAGCAACTGGCACCCAATGGTCGTCTGGTGATCCCGGTGGGGCCTGACGAGCAACAGGAGCTGGTTTATATCCATCGCAAGGAAAACGGCGGCTTCCATCGCCAGGTGCTTGAACCCGTTCGTTTCGTTCCCCTGCTGGGCGGGGCTATCAGGTAACTATTGTGGAGCAGTACATGGAGGAGGCCTCGACAACAGGCAGCAAGCAGCGTCGTATTAGCCTTTTTTTTAAAGGTATGGGCATGGGGGCTGCCGATGTGGTGCCCGGGGTGTCTGGCGGTACGGTCGCTTTTATTACGGGTATCTATGAGGAATTGATCGACTCCCTGACGGCGTTCAATGTGCAGGCGTTCAAACTGCTGATTAAGGGCCGGATCAAAGCGCTTTGGCAACATGTTAACGCGACTTTTCTGCTGGTGCTGTTTGCCGGGATTCTTACCAGTATTTTTTCGCTGACCAGGTTTATTTCCTGGGCGCTGGGCAATCACCCGAAAATTGTATGGGGTTATTTCTTTGGCTTGATCCTGGCTTCGGTGATAGCCATTGGTCGACAACTCGACTTCAAGCGTTGGAGCACGGTGATAATGTTCGCCCTGGCAGCCTGGGTGGCCTTTGAGATAACCCGGTTGACCAGTGTCAGTACCTCGCCAACACTCCTGTTTGTCTTTTTTTCGGGCGCCATTGCGATCTGTGCGATGATTTTGCCCGGAATTTCCGGCAGTTTTATTCTGCTGTTGTTGGGTATGTATCAACACATCATTGATGCTGTTCACTCTTTCAACGGGGTGCTGTTGGGCACCTTTGCGCTGGGCTGTGTTTGTGGACTTATCAGCTTCACGCACCTGCTCTCGTGGCTGTTGCACCGATTTCATCGAGCTACCCTGGCGGCTTTGACTGGCTTTATGCTGGGCTCTTTGAATAAAGTCTGGCCCTGGAAGCAGGCGCTCGGTGAAAACGGTGTCGTGCTTGAACGGAATCTGTGGCCTACGCAATATCAGGGCCTCACTCAAACCGACCCACAGGTCGCGGCTGTATTGCTGGCGCTGGGTCTTGGCCTGCTGACGGTGTTTCTCATCAATCGGGCAAATTATGCGAAACCGATGGCTTGAGCCATGCGATGTCTTAATCAATCGATGCCGCAGCTTAATCCGTTTGCTGTGCGTAGCGGTGCTGGGTCTGCTGCTTGTCGCCTGTGCCAATAATAATTTTGCACCGGTCCGTGATCTTGAGCGACCTAAAACTGTAACAAAGGGGAGCTACACTGTTCGGCCGGGCGATACCCTCTATTCGATAGCCTGGCGATTTGGCCGGGACTACCGCGAGCTTGCCAGAGCCAATGGCATACGCTGGCCTTACACCATCTATAAGGGGCAGCGAATCAATTTGGGTAAGCCGGTTAAGAAAGTATCGGCTCCCGCGGTTACCCAGAACAGGGAACAGGCCAAACCGCAGAAAACGGTTATTAAAAGTGAGCCTAAGAAAACGGTGGTAGCCACTCAGGCCCCGGCTTGGCATTGGCCGGCACAGGGCACATTGATTGGCACCTTTTCACCGAACGGGGCCAATAAGGGCATTGATATCAAGGCCAGAGAGGGGCAAGCCGTCCGGGCGGCTGCCGATGGAACAGTGGTTTATGCGGGCAGTGGGCTGGTTGGTTACGGTAATCTGGTGATTATCAAGCACTCGGAGGTGTACTTAAGTGCCTATGCCCATAACAGAAGGCTCCTGGTGAGGGAGCAAAAAAAAGTTAAAGCGGGTGAAAAGATTGCCGAAATAGGTTCTAGTGGGACTAATGTAAGCAAGCTGCACTTTGAAATCCGCAAGAATGGTAAGCCGGTGAATCCTCTTTGGTATCTGCCGAAAACGGGTAGTTAAAGCTCAAGCTGACATCTTAAGGGTGAAGTTACTTTAATATAGGTCGGTAAGTATGTGAAAAAAATGCATTTTTATTTAAGAAGTGTATTCACATCCAATTGGTAAGGGATTAAGATCGAAGCTCATGGGGGATTAAATGGTTTACAACAATAAGGATAAAACCATGGTTGATCACGACGAAGTTCTGCTTGATGACGATGTAGTTGATGAAAAAGACGATAACGAAATTATCAGCGACGAGCAGATCAGGGAAGACCTAACGAGTAGAAAAACACTCGACGCGACACAGTTGTACCTTAATGAAATAGGCTTTTCGCCGCTACTTTCTGCGGAAGAGGAAGTGTATTTTGCCCGCCTGGCGCTTAAGGGGGACGAGGCGGCCCGCAAACGTATGATTGAAAGCAACCTGCGTTTGGTCGTTAAAATTTCACGTCGCTATGTGAATCGCGGCCTGACGTTGCTGGATTTAATCGAAGAGGGCAACCTGGGGTTAATCCGCGCCGTCGAGAAATTTGATCCGGAGCGCGGTTTCCGTTTTTCAACCTATGCGACCTGGTGGATTCGCCAGACCATCGAACGCGCTTTGATGAATCAGACGCGCACCATTCGCCTGCCCATTCACGTCGTGAAAGAGCTTAATGTTTACCTGCGTGCCGCTCGGGAACTGACCCAGAAACTGGATCACGAACCGAGTGCTGAAGAAATTGCGGAAATGCTGGACCGTCCCGTTGAAAATGTTAAGCGCATGCTGAAACTCAACGAACGTGTTACTTCCATCGATGCCCCAATGGCGGGTGACTCAGAAAAGACGATGGTTGAAAACATTACCGGCGAAAATGTCACCGACCCCTCTGAGTTGCTGCAAAGCGATAACCTGCACGGCAATTTGACCCAGTGGCTGGGAGAATTGTCGGAGAAGCAGCGTGAAGTGATTGCCCGCCGTTTTGGGCTGCTGGGTTATGAAATGAGTACGCTGGAAGAAGTTGGCAGCGAAATTGGCCTGACCCGTGAGCGAGTTCGCCAGATTCAAGTTGAAGCGCTCAAACGCCTGCGTGCGGTCATGGAGAAAGAGGGCCTCAGCAGCGAGGTGTTGTTCAGCCAGTAATCAGGATTGTTTAAAAAAGGGCGGCCATAGCCGCCCTTTTTTGTGCCTGCCTACCGGGGAAGCAAGGCAAACAGGCAATAAAAAAGACGGTTCTGGCCGCCTTCTTTATTGCGCAATTGCGAAGCTTCGCAATTCTATTGTTCCAAGTGTTCTAGCTTGCCTGGTTTGCCGTCCCACTCTTCGGCATCGGGCAGAGGATCCTTGCGTTCGCTAATATTGGGCCATACTTCAGCCAGCTCGGCATTGATCTCCAGGAAGTCGTGCTGATCTTCCGGTAGCTCATCCTCCGAGAAAATGGCTTCCGCCGGGCACTCGGGCTCGCACAGCGCGCAGTCGATACATTCATCTGGGTGAATTACCAGGAAGTTCGGGCCTTCATAGAAACAGTCAACGGGACATACTTCTACGCAGTCGGTGTATTTACATTTGATACAGTTTTCGGCGACAACAAATGTCATGGAAGGGGTTCTCCAAACTTATTTTTGCAGCGCGCATTTTAAAGCGCTCTCCAGCCTAACACAAGTTGATTGGCCCGCAAGCATTTAATTTGTTAGCTGACGGGACCTTTCAGGCTACAGTACATGAACGGGTGAGCCGCAGGAAATGATTTCCATCAAGTGTGGGTGTTCTAATCAGTTGGCCATTTTTTTCAAATCATACAACAGGGTTAGTGCCTGCAGCGGTGTCATATTATCCAGCGACAGGTCTTTGATTTTATCCACTAAGGGGTGAGCAGCCGGTGTGCTGAACAGGTCTGCCTGAATGACCTGTTCTGTTCTGGCGGGTTGAGTGGCAGTTTGAACGGCCTGGCTTTGCAGTTCCTGTTGTTCAAGAGCGATGAGTTTGTGCCTGGCTTCGTCGATGACCCCATCCGGTACACCCGCCAGTTTGGCTACCTGCAAGCCAAAGCTTTGGCTGGCGGGGCCAGCCTGGACACTGTGCAGGAAGACGATATGGTCTTCATATTCCGTGGCGTCCAGATGCACGTTAATCGCATTGTGGGTTAAGTCCGGCAGTGTCGTCAGTTCAAAATAGTGGGTCGCGAACAACGTATAGGCCTGGGTTTGCATGGCCAGATGCTGGGCGCTGGCCCAGGCCAGCGACAGTCCGTCGAAGGTGCTGGTGCCTCGTCCCACTTCGTCCATTAATACCAGGCTGTTCGCTGTGGCGTTGTGCAGGATATTGGCGGTCTCGGTCATCTCCACCATAAACGTAGAGCGGCCGCCGGCGAGGTCGTCCGAAGAGCCCATACGCGTAAAAATACGATCAATCGGACCCAGTTTCGCCGCCTGGGCCGGTACGTAACTGCCGGTGTAGGCGAGTAGCACAATCAGTGCGGTCTGGCGCATGTAGGTCGATTTACCGCCCATGTTGGGGCCGGTGATAATCATCATGCGTTCCAGCTCGGTGAGCTGCACATCATTTGGCACAAAGGGCGTGTCCTGCAGGGATTCCACCACCGGATGGCGGCCCTGGCTAATACTGATGCCAGGTTCCTGGCTCAACTCGGGGGGCATAAGACACAGGGTTTCTGCGCGTTCGGCAAGGTTGCTCAATACATCCAGTTCGGACAGGCCGGCAGCGCAGTCCTGTAGCGGTGCAAGTTCTGTGGCCAGATGTTCCACCAGCTGCTCGTAGAGCAGTTTTTCGCGGGCCAGGGCGCGACTTTTGCTGCTCAACACCTTGTCTTCAAACTCTTTCAATTCGGGCGTAATGAAGCGTTCGGCATTCTTCAGGGTCTGGCGGCGAATGTAATCCACGGGCGCTTGCTCAGACTGCAGGCGGCTGATTTCGATAAAATAACCATGTACGCGGTTGTAGCCTACCTTAAGGGTGCTGATGCCGGTGCGTGCTTTTTCGCGCACTTCCAAATCCACCAGAAACTGTCCGGCGTTTTCGCTCAGGGTGCGCAATTCGTCCAGTTCGGCGTCGAACCCGTTAGCTATCACCCCGCCTTCGCGAATTACCACAGGCGGATTGTCAATAATGGCGTGTGACAGCAGTTCGGCAAAATCAGGAAACTCGCTGATTTGTGTCGCCAGCTTTTGTAACAGCGGGGTTTGTTTTTCCCTTAGCAAGCCCTGGATTTCAGGCAGCCGGACGAAGGCTTCGCGCAGGCGCAGTAAGTCGCGCGGGCGTGCCGAACGTAGGGCTACGCGCGCCAGGACTCGCTCAATATCGCCGATTTGGCGCAATACCTGGTGTAGCGGTTCATAGGCGTACTGATCAATCAGGTCGGCAATGGCTGCTTGTCGTTGTTTGAGCTGCGCCTGGCTACGCAGTGGACGATTCAACCAGCGAAGCAGCAGGCGACTGCCCATTGGCGTTGCCGTCTTGTCGAAGACGCTGGCCAGGGTTTTGTCCTGCCCGCCGGTCAGGTTAGTGTCGATTTCCAGGTTACGGCGCGTAGAAGCATCAAGGATGACACTTTCATCGCGTTGTTCGACGGTAAGGGAGCGAATATGGGGCAGGGTGGTGCGCTGTGTGTCCTTGGCATACTGCAGTAAACAACCCGCTGCCTGAAGTGCGGCGGTCAAGGCATCGCAACCGAAACCGGATAAGTCCTTGGTATGAAGTTGCTGGGTGAGCAGGCGGTGTGCGGTCTCGGGATCGAAGAGCCAGGGCGGCTGTTTTCGCAGCCCCTTGCGTTCTGCCAAGGCAGCCATTTCCAGTTCGTCGCTGATCAATAATTCAGCCGGGTTCAGCCGTTGCAGTTCGCCCAGAAGGGCCTCTTGCGAATCCAGTTCAATTACACTGAACCGACCGCTGGTGATGTCCAGCGTAGCCAGGCCGTAAATGGCTTCGCCATGGACGCACAGTGCTGCAATCAGGTTGTCGCGGCGCTCATCCAGGTAGGCCTCGTCGCTGATGGTGCCGGGGGTAATAATACGCACCACCTGGCGATCCACCGGCCCCTTGGAGGTGGCTGGATCGCCAATTTGTTCGCAGATTGCCACCGACTCACCGGCTTTGACCAGGCGGGCAATATAACCATCGGCCGAATGGAAAGGGATGCCAGCCATCGGGATGGGCTGCCCCGCCGACTTGCCGCGCGCTGTCAGGGTAATATCCAGCAGCTTGGATGCCTTTTCTGCATCCCCAAAGAACAGTTCGTAGAAATCCCCCATGCGATAGAAGACCAGCTCATTGCTATGTTCCGCTTTGATGCGCAGGTATTGCTGCATCATAGGGGTATGTTGTTCTTTTTTTTCTAATGAACTCATGCCGTTACGCTGCTCTACTTATTGATTTATAAGCATTTATCCTTTTTAAGTCGTCTCTTGTAGTCTCATCGAGTCTCACGAAATATCATCCAATCTCAGGAAAAAGTGTAACTTGAAGTGTAACTTTTGTTGGTGTAACTTTCCATTGAAATCCAAAAGTTACACTTTTTTCCATTGCGTCGGACAAGCTGACATCAATTCAAGAGGATGCCAATGGCAACAGTACAGAGTACCAAACCCTTGTCTTCCAGGACAGTGGAGACGATGAAGCCGGGAGATAAAATTAAGGCCGACACGGGGGAAAACATCGGCTTGCGAGTGAAGTGCGGGGCTACCGGATTAAAGACATTTTTCTATCGCTATACCAGCCCGATCACCTCAAAGCTCGTTCAGGTGAAAATCGGCAACTTCCCGGAGACCTCCCTGGCCGAAGCGAGATTGAAGCTCCAGGAACTTAAACAAGTTCGCCGCCAGGGGCACTGCCCGGCAACTGAGGCCAAAGAGGAGAAACGGCAGAAACAGCAGGAACGGGAGCAAGCCCAGGAATTGGAACTGGGACAACGAGAGTCAGTTGAGAAATCCTTCACTGTGGAGAAACTCGTAGAGCTCTACCTGACCCAATATATCGAAGACCGGAAATCTCCAAGTGGAAAGGTCATCGCCGGCGCACGAAAACCGAAAGGTCAGTCTGAGACGCGCAGAACCCTCTATGGAGATGTGATTCCCAAGTTAGGGGAGATGCCAGCAAATGCTGTCACGAGGAAGGCTGTGGTGGATATGATCATGGCCATCGTGCAACGTGGGGCAAATGTTCAAGCAGGAAATGTACTGAGAGAGCTTTCCGCCGCCTACGAGTTTGCGATTGGTCTGGGCTATTTTTCAGATGAGTTTGCAAATCCGGCAATTCTCGCCAAATCAAGCCTCAGACAGGCCAAGGTGAAACTTACCCATCAACGAGGAAAAAGAGTCCTCTCTGATACCGAGTTGGCGACGTTGCTGAAATGGTTGCCTGGCTCCGATTACACCGCAACACAGAAGAATGTTCTTCGGTTTACCCTCTGGACAGGGTGTCGTACTGGGGAGGTCTGCAATGCGGCCTGGAAGGACATCGACTTGAAGAAACGGACATTCCACATAAGGGAGAGCAAGACGGAGGTCGAGCGCCATGTGCAATTGCCCCGTCAAGCGGTGGAGTTCCTGAAAACACTTCGCCTGACCACTGGAGACTACCCGTTCCCATCCCAGAAAACACGGCTGCCTATCCAACAAAAGCAGCTAACCGAGCAGGCCTGGCGGATGAGAGTAAGCAACAAGATGGTAGATCTTCCTTCTTGGACACCCCATGACCTGCGCAGAAGCGTTCGGACTGGTCTCTCACGTTTACAATGTCCAAACGAAGTGGCTGAAGCGGTATTGGGGCATTCACGCAAAGGAATAGAGGGAACATACGATTTGCATGGATATGAGAAGGAGTGTAAGCACTGGCTACAGAAATGGGCGGATCATCTGGACTCGCTCATTGGAATGGGTTGAGGCTGCACCCGCTTCTATTCAATTACCACTTTCGCAATCATTTTCGCATCGATTTCCAGTTGCTCAGCCTGTTGCAGGGCCAGGTCTGAGATTTTCTGCAGCATGGTGCGCTCTTCCTCAATGTAGTTGGGCAGAGACAGTAATGTCGGCAACTGCATTCTGAGCGCTTTGATCATCCGGTTCATCTCACGCACCAGAAGGCGGCGTTCTATGCCACAGCGGTCGGAAAAGTCTGCCCAATCGTAGGCACGGACTTTAGTCATGTCGAACTCGTCACCGATGGCCATGGCAAATTCGTGCTCGATATCCGGGTAGATACACACCGAGACCAGGTCGTAAGCAGGGGCGAGGCGTAGGCCGCCCGGCTCGACCAGAAACGAGATATTTTTTCCATGGGCATCACTATTGCCGATCAGGTATTGCAGGATCGCCCAACGGATCAGCGCCATGCGTGTGGCCGCTTGAGACTGGGTGAACGGAGTGATGGAGAAGAGCTTCTCGAAACTGACGCCGTCCCGAATATTGGCGACATCACGCCCACTGCCGAAATTGCGTTCATACTTGTGGTTGACGCTGAGATTGAGCACCTGGCAGCTATCCACCGCATGTAAACGCTCGACATGGCGGTTGTGTTTGATGCGGTCGAAGCGTTTGACCATCAGTACCGGCTCCGGTACGCGTAGAATTTCCACTTCGGCCGAGGGTATACCGAGCGCGGCAGCCAGCTTCAGGCAAAAGTGCTCATTGGCCACCAGCCTGGAGAGCTTTGGGTTCATCGGCTCCGGTTTGAGGATATGCGTCGAAGCCAGCAGGCCTTCCACCAGGAAGAGCTTTCCTTCCTCATCAACATAGACCGCCAGTTTATCCTGGTAACCGGCGATGGACATGCGTACCCGGCCGTCCCATACATTGAAGGGACGATTGGCCCGGTCATGGATACGCTCGGAGAGCTCTTCAAAGGTGACTTCACGCTTGATCGGTTCAACCCGGGCCGGCAGGGTGCCTTCAGGCAACAGGGCAAGCGCCCCCGTACTCTCCTGGCCCAGCCAACGCAGCAGACCAAACAGGTTGCCTTTTGAGGTCGTGTGCGCGGCCGCCGCATCCTCCAGGGCTTTGCCCTCGGGTAGCAGATTCTCAAAGAAGCGGCGTACATTGACCGAGTGCAGTTCATCGGTCTGGTTGTCCGGGCGACGAAACGGGAGGGCGGGGGAGATGGGATAAGCGCCGCTATGCGTCACCCAGGTCTGTTCGTATTCAAACGAGAAGCGCCCGGTATCGTCGTGATAGCTCAGGGTGCCAACCGGTTGTTTACCAATCCAGGCCGAGAGGCTGTGGGTTGTCATATTGACCGACTCTTGATGGCGGCAATCGCCTGGGGTTGTTCTGATTTTGGTACCGCCAGCAGGGTGAGCCCCAGTTGCCGTGCAACCGCCAGGGCCTTGTCCAGGCCGACGGAACGGTTGCCATTTTCAAGATCCGAGAGCAGCTGAACCGAAACACCGCACAGTGCCGCAGCATCATCGATGCGCAGTTGCTGTTGAGTGCGCAGGCTGCGTACAAACGCGCCAAACGTCTCCGCCGAATCAATGACCGGGGTGGCGGGCAGGGGTAAGGGCGTAATTTTTCTGGCCATAAAGTTTCTCCAATATAAGAAACTATAGGTCGATGTTGGGCAATAAGTCAATAATTACTCAAAAACAAGAAATATATGAGGATGGTGGCTGATGTGCAATATATTTATTAAATATGAGAAATAATAGCGGCCGAAGCTGGTTATAAAGACGATGAATGGAGGTTATTGTCCCAAGTTAACTCCAGCAGGTAATTGGGAGGGGGATCGCTCAATCAATTGGCCAGAGTCTGTCTCTTTTCTACGAGAAGTTTTACTACGGCTTGAAGTTCCTCTGTCGTTTTTCCCGAGGCAAATGCATTTAACATCGTGTCCACTTCATGGGCCAGCCATCCGACAGAACGATTACCAAGGGAAACCCCGGGAGGGAACAAGCCTTCACTGATTCGACGATATAGGGTCGCGTGACTCATCCCGGTTCGATTTAACACCGCTGGCTTTCTTTCGATTCGGATTGGGTGAGCCTCAGGCATACGCGATGAATACCCAAAGTGGGGGGTACTGTGCGATTGTTGCTTGCCTCATGAGTTCACATGTTCCACCGTGCTCTGATACGCAGTTCATACTAGCGGCGGGTCGTGCGAGAAAATGCGGAGAAGCGGGCAGCCACGTGCTATTTCGGGGGATGATAATGTCCATGCCAAAACTTTAGCACGGTGCCAATTTAATGGGCAAAGAGAAAATGTTTAGCAGGCGGATAAATAAGCTAACCGAGATGAGCTGTGGAAGGGTTCTATCCGGGGTACGCTGTTGTTTCCAGGCAGCGATGTTAATCAGGAAAACAAATTTTCCCTTGCAGTTTTTTTCAGGAGATTGTTCTTAAACCATCTCTCCCTTAAACACCACAACCCCACAGATCCGGGCATTCTGGTTGACCTCGATGATTCGGTTTGGCCACTCCGGATTCAGCGCCTTAAGGTACTGACGGCCTTCCTCGACGATAAGTTGTTTGAAGGTGGCCTCAGCGGTGTCTTCAATCATCACCACCACATACTTTCCATGGATCGCGTCGGCATGAGGATCCACGAAGATCAAATCGCCATCATGAAACTTGGGTTCCATGCTGACGCCACGTACGCGCAGGACATAGGAATCGTTGCTGCAACTAACGGGACACGGTAGCAACTCCTGACCGTATTGCGGCTGGTAACCTTCGGCGATTTCCATCCATTCGCCAGCCTGCACCCAGGAGATCACCGGGCACAGGCTGCGGATATCCGGTCCGAGGTGCGCATTGACCTCCGTGCCGGCGATGTGTGAGTCTTCCCATTCGTCCCTATGCGGTGTGTCCATCCACCCCTCCTGTTTGTCCATTCCGCGTTCCAGCTTTTCCGCCAGATCGTCACCGATGCCTCGCGGAGTGCCTTTCTTTGTGCGCATCTGACGCCGAACCTGGCTGATATAGGAACTGTTGGTGCCGACGCGTTCGGCCAGTTTCGCAGCAGAGCCGGCTTCGGCAATCAGAAGCTCGAGATTCTTCAACCGAATTTTTTCTGGTATGCGCATCATGCAGGCAATATAGCAGAAATTTAGCACAAAGATAAACATTTAGTTGGCGAGTTAGCTTGCTGATAGATATGCATGGTGCTAATGTCCGGCACCATGAAGCTAAGGACATTCTTGAAATATGCCACCAAGCGGGAACGCGCAGAGTTGGCTACCGTTTGCAACGATTCAGTTGCTTATTTGTATCAGCTGGCTGGTAAGCACCGGCATGCGAGCCCCCAGATGGCGACACGAATCGAGCAGATCAGCCAGCGGGTGGCGGATCGATCAGGAGGGCGGCTTGAGCCGGTGCCGCGGGAAAGCCTGGTCCGTTACCCGGAGATATTCGTCGGCCTGCAGGGATGGGAATGACCAATGGCTGGCAAACCCACAACGCCGTCTGAGAATTTGTCGATCTCACAACCGGCAGAAGCAACCACCAGCTCGGCGCCACAGATGATCGATATCTCCCGAATTCAGCCATACGAGCACAATCCGCGTCACGGCCGTAATCCCGAATATGACCGGATTAGAGACTCGATTCGCAATGCCGGTCTGGACCAACCTTTGGTGGTCACGCAGCGCCCAGATGCGACTGATTTTATCGTCCATGCCGGTGGTAATACGCGGCTGATCATACTGAAGGAGTTATTCGCCGAGACCGGTGATCAACGTTTTGCCGCAGTACCTTGCCTGCTCAAAGCCTGGTGCTGCGAATCTGATGTCCTGCTGGCGCATCTTCGAGAAAATGACCTGCGGGGAGGTCTTACCTTCATCGATAAGGCGCGCGCTGTTTGCGAAGCGCAAGAATTGCTTACCGAAGAACTCGGTCTCGATGTGATCTCTCAAAGGCGTCTCGAAACAGAACTCCGCCGTGCCGGATATCGCATCACCCAGGCGCGTATTTCCCAGATGGTGTACACCGTCCATCGTCTATTACCCGTCATCCCCATTGCACTCGAAGGCGGGCTCGGCAGGCCGCATGTCGAACGCATTCGCAGATTGGAGCGTGCCGCTCACAAGATTTGGCAGGATCGGTGTTCCGAGTCGGCAGAGGATTTCGAAGAGGTCTTCACGACACTATGCAAACGGTACGATAGCCCCGACTGGGACACAGATGTACTCCGCAGCGCATTGGAATCTGAAATTGCCGCTGCATTGGATGTCAGCATTCATACCGTACGCGTGATGCTCGATGCTGAGATGGCCGGCAGGGAACTGGTGATTCCAGAGGCCGAAGTGGAACCGGATCCGAATGAGGAATCGTCAGAACTTGAGCACCCTACAGACGAATCGTTCGATGCTGACCAGGATGATGGGGGTTCGCGTGTATCCAGTTCGGATCGAACATTCACTGATGAGTTACCAGCGGAACTACCGGATCAGTCTAATCCCGGTAGTGCGCCGGATACTGTTCTTCTGGATGACGATGTCAAAGAGACTTCTGAGCCTGACACCGAGCTACCGAATCTCACCAACGATACCAGTCCGAACGATCTGAAGTCTTTGCGTGGCCGAGCCTGGACGCTTGCGACACGACTGGCCCAGCGTAACGGTATGGCGGACCTCGTTGAAGCGGTGTCCGGCAAAGGCTTGGGATTCGTATTACGCGATGTTCCAGATCCAACCCTGGCGGATCAGCTCGACGAGGATAGTTTGAGTCAGCTCACCATGCTGTGGTGGCAGTTGGCGGCTTGTGCGGAGATGACCTTTGCACCGCTCGGGGCCATGTTGCCGCTCCTGCCAGACGAGTCCATCCTTCGCCGTGCACTCGAGACCGAAGATGCCGATCTGTTATTCAGCAGTATCTGGACACTGGATCCGGGTCACACCGGCTATCGGCTCTGGCGGCCGCTCGATGATCGGGACTGGCGTGATTTACTGGCCTTGATGGATACCTATCGACGCATCCGCCGTATCGCCGCGGAGACCGGTGTATCGGTCTGGGAGTAGAGGCGATGGAAAGCACGAAGGAATCCGATCTGGTCACCGCTGTACTGATGTATGCCATTCGCTGCCTGGCAGAAGGGGACCACGTGGCCCTGCAAAACATGAAATTCGGTCCACGTGAGATCGAGGCTCTGCGGGAGATGAACGTCTCGGACCTGTACCGTGTTGAATCGCTTCGTGCCCACTGTTTGGATATCGCCCTGAATCGGCAGGTGTACTGGCCGATGATCGATCACCTGCGGGTGCAGCGCGAATCGGAAGAAACCCTGCAGTCGCTGATTGCAGCTGATGCGCCGCATGAGATGCTGTTGATCCTGTTCGGATTGAATGCCCGTGATTACGGTCGGCTAAGGCGTACTCTGTCTGTGAGCCCTTCGGTCGGGCGTCCCCCCGAAGCCGATGAGGAAAGTTCCCACCGGCTCTGGCAGGCCTGGTCGAGCCGGGTCGATGGGGAGACAACTGGATTACTCGCGCCCAAGGATTACCTGGAACTCCACCGGGAGACCGGGGTGCCGATGCGCGCCATCTGGAACCTGACCCAGCGATGGGCCCAGTACGGAAACCTGACCGGCCAGAATGACGATGGTGCCGCTCAGGTAGGTGATGATGGATGAGCAGACAGGCGTCATTCGACCGGAAACACTCGCCCTCGATAAACTGATCAAGGCCACCATCGCTCGTGTGGAGGCATCACGCGATGGCGGTGCTGCCGACACGGTCCTTTTCCTCGGAAACCGGCACCAGTCTTTTCCCACTGCGGTAATCCGCGATCCGGTACTCGAGCCAGTCGACAAACTGGTGTGGATGGTCATCATGTTGGCGGTTCGGGAGACAGGGGCTAATGCCGCTTTTCCGAGTTATGAGACCATTTCCCGCCTGGCCAATGTTTCATCGCGTTCTACGATAGCCCGTGCGATTGCCATCTTGCGTGCCTCGCGCTGGTTGACCCTCTGTGGACGTATGCGTAAAGCGAGCGGACGGTTTCGCGGTAACGTCTATGCACTGCATGATGAGCCCCTGCCACTGGCCGATGTGATTCACCTGGATGGCGACTACATGGCCTTTCTGAACAAGGCCGTGAGCCATGGTCATGCCCGGGTGCGTACCGTGGCCAAGGGCGTGTTGGCGTCCATTGATGAGGATGTCAGGGGCGGGCGTGACGTATGCGCCCTGGAGCATCCAATCGAACGGCGGTTGCAGTCAGCGGTGAGCACAGGTAACGAAGGACTACGCCGGTTCTTCTCGTTTACCTGCGATGCTATCCAGCAGATTCGTCAAGATTCTATGGGCAACAGTCAGGCGCAGGATCACCGTGACCAAAATTCGAACTCGGTTGAGACCCGAGTTCAAGAATCGAATGCACATAAATCGAACTCAGGTTGTAGTAGTAATAATAAAAAAACAACAACTACTACTTCTGGTGAAGATGCGTCGAAATTTATGCATGCCGGTGAGCATGGTGAGCCGCTGGTATATCCGCGGCGTCTGGGCGAAAACCAGCGAGACATCGCAAACCGCTATCTTTCCAAACTCGCCCCAGCGGATCGCCAGCCGATTCTTGATGAGCTGGAGGGACGGTTCCAGGCCGAGCAAAAGGGTATGAAGCCGGTCTATGACGAGATCAGCTTCCTGTTCCGTCTCTGTGAACGGATGAAATCCGGTGAGTTTGTGCCCAATCTCGGTATCAAGGTACGGGATGCCCGGCACGCGCGGGAGATTCAGCGTCAACAGGTAGCACGCCAAGACACAGCCACGGAACCGAAGGAGACTGAGGAGCAACGCCAGAAGCGCATGGCGCTGGCAAAAGTACGGATGGATGAAATGCGGAAGGCGTTGGGGATGCCTGTAAATAAGGATCAAGTATCAGAAGCTAAAGAGTCATAAGCTTTCCTCTGAGTGATTCCACTGGAATCACCTGTCGAGATTCCAACTCATTACAGAACCCTTCCTTTTGTCGACCGGGTTTTCCCTTGTTCATGACGAGTGTGCATGCGTTTATACGCGCTAACTCAAGCAACAAGGAACCCGACAACCTGTGACCACGGAAAATCCGATTCCCAAACCGGCCGATGCTGACAAACTGGGTCCCCTGCGTGGCCAGGTTTGGCTGACGCTGCAGACGAACCAGGCGCGTCGGCTTATTCGTGGTCGTAACGGCACGAAGGGACAATCGCCGATCATCGGTCTGGGGCTCTTTGCTGAACGCCTGCGACTGATCTGGCAGGCGTCGCGCAATGATGATCCATATGCAGACTGGTGGCTAATCAAGGTACATGAAGCCATTGAGGAGCGGGAGGCGCTATTCCAGCGTCTACAGCGGGATCTGGATGAGCGGTTGAAACAGATGGGCTCGATAGAGGTCGCCGTCGCCGAGTCTGAGCGACCCTACCGGATGCCGCTACAGTTCGCCAACCCCTATGCTTATCAGGCCGCACGCCTCGTATCGACATACGATACCCTGGTTTGTGCAGCGCTAACCGCAGGCCACATCGGTGTACTGGACCGTGCATCACGCGACCATGTCATAGAGTTGGGCGCACGCAAGATCCGCGGTCTGTTCATGATTCCCCAAGGTTATCGCTTTCTGCGCATCGAGCGGTCTGATATTCAGAAAGGCAACGACAAGAATACACAGGCTGTAGAGCTCATGGGAGTAGTTCCCGATGATGTATTGAGTGGCGCACGTCGTGCACCGATGGCGCCGATTCAACGTCATTTGTCATCGGGATTTTCCAGGAACCTGGGACTGCGTTCCGCACCCTCCACACCGATCACAGCTCCTTCCTCTGACGAAAACGACGACGCGTGATGTGTCGGGTTTCCTCTGGCGTGTCGGCCACGTGTCTCCATAATCCTGAGCTTGTCTGAAGTCAGTGAGGCCGTCTTGTCATGGCAAAAGCACAGCCAGGAATCCGCGTCACCATACAGCTTGATCCCCGTGTGGCGCTGGAGTCCGTCCTGCTGAACCGACACAGACAAGTGCCGGCTAACCGCCGGCAGGAATGGTTGCGCGGGTTGCTGGTTCAGGGATTTAGATCCGAGATCGAATCGCTACGCGGTACATCTGACGATACGAAACGCGATTCGACGGCGGCATTTACGAAGTCGATGCCCCGGTCGCCGCGTCGGACTGCTGGACTTCCCGAATCGGCGCCTGCTGTGGCGAAGGCTGAGCCTATATCGGTCGCGGAGGGTACCAAACCCTTCGCGGCGCTGGGCAAGGTGATGGGCTAGGGCAGGGAACCTACAAACATACTCGATAACGAATCAGAGGATTAAAAACATATGGCTGACGCAAGCTCAATAAATCCCATCCCGGTTGGCCTCGACGATGGCTATGCATTCACCAAGATCGCACTTCCGGATGGTCGGTTACTCGCGATTCCTTCACGTGCTCGCGTGGGTCAGTCCGGTGTGACCTGGATCCATGAAGCCGAACAACGCATCTCTGAGTACGAGACAGAGGATACCGTGTATTCGGTTGGCGCCCTGGACGGTTCACCCACGCATTTTGAAGGCTACCCGTGGTCTGGTCTGAACCGGTCGGTTGTTCAACACGCCCTGCAACAGGCCGGCCTTGCCGGAAAGAGCGTGCATGCTGTCTCCGGTTTGCCTGTCAGTTCCTTCTACCGCAAGAGCGGCGAGCACAGGCAGGAAACCATTGCCCGGAAGCGCGATAGCCTCAAGCAGACTGTTCGCCCACTTTCTGGTGCGCTGCCAGCAGGCATAGCGTTTCATGAGGTTATCCCGGAGGCCTTGGCCGCCTGGTATGACTACGTGATCGTCGAACTGGAGGATGGCGTCACACTCGATGCGGATCGCGTCTCCGTACCGGTTGCCATCGTCGACATCGGTGGACGCACGACAGACTACGTCGTGGTAAAGGACCAGGGCATCTTACATGCCTCTTCTGGTTCCCTGCAGTGTGGAATGTTGAACGTGAAACAGAGTGTGGCCGATGGAATCCAGGAACGCTTCGATCTGGAGTCACTCAGCGAGCAACTGGTATCCCAGGCGGTGGAGCACAAGACTGTTCGTCTTCAAGGTAAGGCGCACGATGTTGCCGCGTTAGTTGAGGCCGCCATGCGCGAGGTCGTGGAACGTATTCATGACGAGACCCGCCGGCAACTGGGGTTAGGCATCGAGTTGGATCGTGTGCTGTTCGTCGGTGGTGGGACCGTGGCACTGTCTAAACACATCGCCAACTGGTTCCCGCATCAAGCGATTGCTGAACATCCTGCGTTTGCCAATGCACGCGGCATGCTCAAGTACCTGCGCTATGTCTGTGAGGCCTCTGATGCGGCCTGATTGTATTCGTTTTATAGGTTTTATCCGTCGTCACTGCGGTTCAGTGACAGTCGAGGCACCGTCGGGCCGTGCAATCGGTGCACAGCGACAGTTTTCTGTCGTCGGTCCTTTCTCAAGGGAGTGGAACCTGATTCCATTTCATTCACCCTGCCGGGCAAGCATCCCCGTCAGGGGCGCGCTTGTTCCGGGAGTTTTTAACCTCTAAGGAGCAAGTGCTATGTCAACCAACGAAACCAAGCAGTATTTCGATCTTCACACCACCGGCATCGGTTATCTCAATCGCGTCCGGGAGGTGACACCCAAGGAAGGAGAGCCCTTCCTGAGTATCACCATCGCTGCCCTTCGTGGCAGTGTCGACAACGCCCAGTACACGCATTTCGAGTGTCGCGTGTCCGGCAAGCAGGCGCAGGAAATCGTGCGTCAGCTCAAGCCGGCCGTCGAGGGCAATCTGAAGGTACTGATCGGCTTCACACTCAGTGATCTCTTTGCCGAGTCCTTCACCTTCAAGAACGGGGACAAGGCCGGCGAGACCGGTATCAGTCTGAAGGCACGGCTACTGCGCATTGCGTGGGCCAAGGTCGACGGGCAACCGTTCTACACCGCACAAGAAGACGCGGCATAACTCAACGTTTGGCCGGGTAACACCATGTTACCCGGCCATTTTCCACCCATCGGGGGATCATTCCTCCGAGGGACTGGTCTCCCTTTTTCCTGAGGAGATCAGTCATGAAGAAAACGGATGCGTCCGTAGAGGCGCTGGTAGAAGACCGTTTGTCCGGTTTGAAACCAGCAGACTTGAACGATGTGGAAAAGCAATCAGTGATCACACTAGCGATGAAGGTGTTGTCCATCAAGCATCGAGCCGGCCGGGTTTTGAGTAAACCAGACGAGACGCGAGATTTCCTGCGTCTGCGCCTGGCAGACTACCGTAACGAAGTCTTCGGATGTCTGTTTCTTGATAACCGTCACCGGATCATCGCTGTGCGTGAGCTGTTCCAGGGCACCATCGATGGCGCCTCGGTTTATCCGAGGGTCGTGGTGCAGCAGGCTATGGAGGTGAATGCCGCAGCTATGGTCTTTTTCCACAATCATCCGTCGGGCGTTGCTGAGCCCAGTCATGCGGATGAGGCGATTACCCGCCGTCTGAAAGACGCGCTTGCACTGGTTGATGTGCGGGTGCTTGACCACTTTGTGGTTTCGGCTGGCGAAAGCGTCTCTTTTGCAGAACGTGGACTGCTCTGAAGTTCAACACTTTTCTACAAACCCTGCCGGGGAAGCATCATCTTCTCCGGCAGGGGAGGAGGTGTGACCTGGTGTCTATCCATCACAGGAGAATACCCATGAGTAACATTTCCAATGAACAGTCCGCCGAAGCGTTTTTCGGTGAAGTTATTTCATCCTATACCCGTGCGCAGGCCATCGAGGACGGTGTGCTGATCGATGCGGGTTCCATGGCCAGTGAGGCCGGTTTCAAATGGCCTGTTGCGCTGACATCTGCAGTCTGGGCCGATTGTGTGGCCTGGACCGAGGATGACAGTGAACAGCAGGTGCACCAGGATCAGTCGGGTAGGCTTTGGGA
>JAWKZQ010000001.1:0-455302 GCA_041395865.1 Pseudomonadales bacterium | reverse complement strand
CCTATGCGGGACGCTATGTGGCCAAGAACATCGTGGCTGCCGGCCTGGCCGAGCGCTGCGAGATCCAGGTTTCCTATGCCATTGGCGTTGCCGAGCCTACGTCTATCAGCGTAAACAGCTTCGGCACCGGCAAGCTCACCGATGACGAAATCGCCGCACTGGTCCGCGAACACTTTGACCTGCGCCCTGCCGGCCTGGTTGAAATGCTGGACCTCAAGCGTCCTATCTATCGCGCTACCGCCGCCTACGGACACTTTGGCCGTGAAGAGCCGAACTTTACCTGGGAGCGCACAGACAAAGCGGATGCGCTGAGCAAAGCCCTGTAACCATACACAGACGACACAGATTCCAAATTTCAGGATAACATCATGACAAACACTGCTACTGCACAAACAACGGCTGCCGACTATAAAGTCGCCGACATCAACCTGGCCGAATGGGGCCGTAAGGAAATTGCCATCGCGGAAACAGAAATGCCCGCGCTGATGGCCCTGCGCGCCAAGTACGCCGGCGAACAACCCCTGGCTGGCGCCAGGATTCTCGGCTGTATCCACATGACCATCCAGACCGCCGTCCTCATCCAGACGCTGGAAGCACTGGGCGCGGAAGTACGCTGGACTTCCTGTAACATTTTCTCCACCCAGGATCACGCTGCCGCCGCCATCGCTGACAACGGCACACCGGTATTTGCCTGGAAAGGCGAAACGGAGGAGGAATACGAGTGGTGCCTGGAGCAGCAAATCCTTAAGGACGGCCAGCCCTGGGATGCCAACATGGTATTGGATGACGGCGGCGACCTGACGGCCATGCTGCACGACAAATACCCCCAGGTGCTGAAAAATGTTCACGGTATCACCGAAGAAACCACTACCGGTGTTCACCG
This sequence comes from Pseudomonadales bacterium, assembly GCA_041395865.1. Taxonomy (GTDB): domain Bacteria; phylum Pseudomonadota; class Gammaproteobacteria; order Pseudomonadales; family IMCC2047; genus IMCC2047. The sequence goes on along the minus strand of JAWKZQ010000001.1, from coordinate 454,419 downwards.
TCTTTACGAAATGCTGGAAAAGGGCGAACTGAAAGTGCCTGCCGTTAACGTGAACGACTCGGTAACCAAGTCCAAGAACGACAACAAATACGGCTGTCGCCACAGCTTGAGTGACGCCATTAAACGCGGCACTGACCACCTGCTGTCCGGCAAGAAAGCGCTGGTGATCGGTTACGGCGACGTGGGCAAGGGCTCCGCACAGTCCCTGCGTCAGGAAGGCATGATCGTTAAAATTTCCGAAATCGACCCCATCTGCGCCATGCAGGCCTGCATGGACGGCTTCGAGGTGGTATCCCCCTACATCAACGGCGTTAATAACGGCGAACTGAACGGCATCAACCGCGAACTGCTGGGCAACACCGACCTGATCGTCACCACCACCGGCAACGTCAACGTCTGCGACAAAAACATGCTGCAGGCGCTGAAAAGCGGCGCCGTGGTAAGCAATATCGGCCACTTCGATAACGAAATCGACACCGCTTTTATGCGCGCCAACTGGGAATGGGATGAAGTTAAGCCACAGGTCCACAAAATTTACCGCGACCGTGCCAACAACGATCACCTGATCCTGTTGTCAGAAGGTCGTCTGGTTAACCTGGGCAACGCCACCGGCCACCCTTCCCGTATCATGGACGGCTCCTTCGCCAACCAGGCACTGGCGCAAATCTACCTGTGGGAACAGAAGTTTGCGGACCAGGACAGCGCCCGCCAAGCAGAACTGCTGAAGGTGGAAGTCCTGCCCAAAAAACTGGATGAAGAGGTTGCGGCTCATATGGTAACCGGTTTTGGCGGTGTCATTACCCAGCTCACCAAAGAGCAGGCGGATTACATCCATGTGCCTCAAGAGGGCCCCTTCAAAAACGACGCTTACCGTTACTAACCCGTTCAAAGGGCCTGCCTCGGCAGGCCCGCTTTTAGAGCAACTTGATGTCAGAAAAAAAAGCCTACAGTTTCGAGTTATTCCCCCCGCGCTCCCAGGAAGCAGAAGAAAGCCTGCGCGATGCCCGCCACGAGTTGGCCTCTAAACAACCCTCGTTCTTTTCCTGCACCTATGGTGCCGGTGGGTCAACCCGCGACAAAACGCTCAGCACGGTCCTGGAAATTCACCGTGAAGGTCATCCTGTTGCCCCTCACCTGTCCTTCAACGGCGAGGATCAAGCGCAGGTGGATCAATTGCTGGCCACCTATATTGATGCCGGCATCAACCGCCTGGTCGCACTGCGCGGCGACATACCCTCCGGTATGGGTAATATGGGCAGCATGGTATACGCCAATGAACTGGTCGCTCATATCCGCGAAAAAACCGGCGATCACTTCCACATTGAAGTCGCCGCTTATCCGGAAATCCATCCGCAGTCGACCAGCTACGAAACCGATATCCACTACCTGAAACAGAAGTTTGAGGCCGGCGCCAACAGCGCGATAACCCAGTACTTCTTCAATCCCGACGCCTATTTCCATTACCTCGACAACTGCCTTGCAGCGGGTATTGAGCAACCGATTGTGCCGGGGATCATGCCGATCACCAATATCAGCAACCTTATTCGCTTTTCAGATGCCTGCGGGGCGGATATTCCGCGCTGGATTCGCAAGCAAATGGACGCCTATGCCGGCGACCATGAGAGCAGTTTGAAGTTCGGCATTGAAGTCGTAACCCGGCTATGCGAAAAACTCCTTGAAGGCGGCGCTCCCGGACTGCATTTCTATACCATGAACCGCGCAGAACCGACCCTGACAATCTGGGACAACCTGAACCTGGATAGCCGTCGCTAACGGACAACACCCATTATTTATGCGTATTCCCAGAATATATATCGATCACCCCCTGACTGAAAACCTGGACGTTGAGCTGCCCAGGGAATCCAGCCATTACCTGAGCCGTGTACTGCGGCTGCCGGTGGCGGCCTCGCTGCGTGTTTTCAATGGCCAGGGCGGGGAGTACCTGGCGCAGATTACCCAGGTCAGCAAGAACACCGTGACCCTAAAGGTGGGCAAATTCAACCCGGAGGACAACAGTTCCCCACTGCATATTCACCTGGGTATCGCCCTGTCGAAAGGCGAGCGAATGGATTTTGTGGTTCAAAAGGCCACCGAGCTGGGCGTCGCGGAAGTTTCACTACTGACCAGCGAACGCACCGAGGTCAAGCTTAAGGGGGATCGCCAGGAAAAGCGCATCGCGCACTGGCAGAAGGTTGCCGTCAACGCCTGCGAACAGTGCGGCTGCAACCGGGTGCCCGCCATCCACGCCCCTACCTCGCTCTATGATTGGGTCGGTGGCCGCCAGGAGCCGGTTAAGCTGATCATGCAGCCCGGCACATCGCAGGCTTTTAGCCAACAGAGACCGGGCAGCGTTGCACTGCTGATCGGCCCAGAAGGTGGTTTTTCGGAACACGAAGTTGCGGCAGCCAACCAGGCGGGCTTTGACAGCATCACTCTGGGACCGCGCATTCTACGGACAGAAACCGCCCCCCTGGTGGCAATCAGCCTGCTACAGCATCACTGGGGGGACATGAACTAGGAAGGCGCTTAAAAGCCCCCGAACACCGCCAGCCGCTCTTCGACATAGACCAGGTTCGGCACATTGGCCTGCTGACCCTTAACCTGCACCGCCGCAATTTCAACATCGCTTAGCTGGGCTTCAACGGTTTGAATATCGGTTTCGCCCAGCTCCATCACTTGCGGCTGATCCTGTATTAACAGCCCCCAAAAACCAACGCGGTCGTTACTGCTAACACGGTTGAAAACAGCAATACGCGCCTTTTCGGAGTGTTTTTTCAGGCTTCCACCGGAAAGGTTTTCAAAGCAAACCACGGGGATGCGCTGGCTCCGCCAGTATTTATGGCCCAGCACCCACCCCTCTTTGTGGGACTCAACAATTAAGCCGCCCATCGGGGTAATATCCGCCAGCACATTGCCCGGAATAAGCAGGTTGCGGTCCTGCAGTGCCACCAGGGCTGTCGCTAGTCGCTTGTCAGTCATATCAATCAAGCCTCGATACTTTCGAATTCAGTGCCCGTCAGCTCACCAATGGCTTCAAGCAAATCCGCTTCCTGGAAGGGTTTACCCATGAACTGGTTAACACCGATTTCGCGGGCTCTCGCCTGGTGTTTATCGCCGGTTCGCGAACTGATCATGATGATCGGAACATCGCGCAGGTTCTCGTCATGGCGCACCAGCGAAGCCAGCTCGAAACCGTCCATTCGCGGCATTTCAATATCGAGCAGCATAATACTGGGCACCACCTCCTGCAGCTTCGTCATTGCCTCGACACCGTCTTTGGCAAGAATAACCTCCATGCCATGACGCTCCAGAAGCCGTGAAGCCACTTTACGCACGGTTACCGAATCATCAACCACCATCACTCTCAGGTGGTCATCGGTGGCGGCCTGAGCAGGCTTGATGTCGACAACCTTATCAAGCAGCTCGATACCGGCCCTGGCCATATGCTCACGCACCATAGAGGCCATATCCAGGATCAGAACAACCCGCCCATCGCCCAGGATCGTCGCACCCGACATCCCGGGCACATCGGTAAACTGAGGGCCCAGCGGTTTCAGTACCACCTCGCGGCTACCGCTGATACTATCCACCTGCACGGCAATTGCATGCTCACTGGTACGTACCAGGATCACCGGCAAGGGCAACACGCCGCTTTGCACCTGGTAGCTCTGCCCCCGCCCCAGGAAATCTCCCAGGTAATGCAGGTCGTAACGCACACCGGCATATTCAAAATCCGGCCCGTCTTCGCGGTAATACTCCTCAAGCTCGTAGGGGTTGATGCGCACAACACCTTCAATGGAGCTCAGGGGCAAGGCAAATGTATCCTCGCCCACATTAACCATCAGGGCACGGGCAATGGACACGGTAAAAGGCAGGCGCACGGTGAAGCGAGTGCCTTTACCCAGCTCAGAGTCGATGCTGATTGTGCCGCCAAGCTGGCGAATTTCGCTATGCACCACATCCATACCAACACCGCGCCCGGAAATCTGCGTTACCTGCTCAGCAGTGCTAAATCCCTGGTGCATAATAAACTGCAGGATTTCATGATCGGTTAGCGGCGCATCGCCGGCCATCAGGCCGTTTTCAATGGCCTTGGCTCGCACCCGCCCAATATCGATACCCGCTCCATCGTCCTGCAGCTCCAGCACAATATCGCCGCCATCGCGGTACAGGCTCAGGGTAATCTGTCCAACGGCCGGTTTACCCGCCGCCTCACGCTGTCCGGCAGATTCAATGCCGTGATCCAGCGCATTACGCAGCATGTGCTCCAGCGGAGCCGTCATGTGCTCAAGCAAAGAGCGGTCAAGCTCGGCTTCGGCATTTTTAAACGTCATATCCGCCGACTTATTCAGCTCCCCGCTGATTTGCCGGACGATACGTCTCAAACGCGGCACCAGCCTGGAGAAAGGTACCATCCGCGCTTTCATTAATCCCTCATGAAGCTCGGTGTTGGTACGCGACTGCTGCAGCAACAGGTTTTCGGTGACACGCACCTGGTCTCGCAAGGTTTCTTTCAGGTCCAACAGGTCGGATACCGACTCCATCAATGCCCGTGACAACTCCTGAATACGACTGTAACGATCCATCTCCAGAGGATCAAAGCCCTCATGGGTAGGCCCTTCGCGCTCCTGACGGAACAGGATCTGGGCTTCCGTTTCATTTTCCAGCCGGCGCAACTGTTCGCGCAAACGTTCAACCGTTGACCCCACCTCATCGATCGCATAGCCGTAACGGCTGACCTGTTGCTCAACACGGGATCGAGACACACTGGTTTCACCCGCCAAATCAACCAAATGCTCCAGCAGCGCAGCCGAGACACGCACATTGTCCTGGGCCGGTTTGCGTTCGGCATCCGGCCGCATTGGCAGCGACTCAATAACAGCCGGAGTTGCTGAAACCGCCCTTTCCTCTGTCTCCGCTTGCCGCGCCTCCTGATAACTGGTGGTAATACGTTCCAGCCAGTCAGCAAGATCCGCCTGCACCTGTTGCTCTGCAAGCTCCTCGGGTTCAACGGACGCCAGCACTTCGAGGAAAATCTGGCACAGATCGCCGGCTTCATTGACGCCAGCTTCGTAGGCCACGCTCTGGAATGACTCCAGATGCCCTCTTATCGACTCATGCAGTTGCGGTTTATCCACACCTTCAGCACCCGCCTGTTGAATTTGTCCGGCCAGTTTTTCCAGCAGAGGCCCAGCCTGCTCGACAAATCCGCTATTATCGGCCGCCTCGGACAGGTATCCCGTCTCGCCTTGCAAGCCGCCGGATTCACGGAACAAGCGAACGCTTTCAATCAACTCATCGGCGCTCTGACAGTGCAGTTTGCTCCGCAGTTCCGACAGCATATCCATAATGCGGTCGTCGCACGCATGCACAACCTGGTAAAGATCCTGCGTCAGGGGTAAATGCCCTTCCGCGATATTCTCGTAAAGCGATTCCAGCTCATGGCTTAAATCACCGATCGCTACAATGCCCGCCATACGGGCGCCGCCCTTGAGGGTATGCAGGCAGCGCTGCAATTCATCCAGGGCACTTCCGTCATTGGCATCGTCTATCCAGCGTTGCTTGGCAACCGATGCCTGCTCGAGGATTTCATCCGCCTCTTCCAGGAAGATTTCAATCAGCTCCGCATCGGGCTCTTCAGCCATGACATCCGGGTAACCGACAACCTCGGCGACTTCCGGTTCTGGAAGGCTTTCCGCCTCCGCGTGCAGGACAGGCGTAGCCGCTTGGGAAGGGCACTCCAGCTCAGGGGTAGCCAGTGCAGACTGTAACTGTTCAATCAGCTCAGAGGGTTCGCTAACAGATTCACTGGCAGCAATTTGATCAAAGACGGTAATCAGGCCTTCATTAACCGCATCCAGAGCAGATAAAACCGCGGCATCGGGTAAAGCCTCTCCGTTTTCAATCTGCTCCAGCGCGGTAGCGATCGCAAACAGCAACGACAGCGCTTCCGGAATTTCGCTATCTGCGCCCGCCGCCAGCAAACCGCTGATACCGGCCCGCATCTGAGGCAGTAAATGGCTTTGCGTATCCGGCTGTTGGCGCCAGCTGTCATAGTCATCGGCGACATTACAGATGCTATCGACATGAGCCTGAATGAAAGCGTGAGGTGGCGAAACCGGCAATTCGTCAGCCTGTTCGCTTCGCACGGCACAACGCTTCAGCAGTGCTTCCGCATCAGCGACGAAAGCTTCAGCTCCCTCAATGTCGGCTTCAGGGTGCTCCGGCAACAGTGCCAGACCGCCGCTCATCAGGCTGTGGCCGGCGCGTAAGACGCTGACCACCTCGGCATCTGCAGAACGGCCGGCATTCAACAGAATCAATACCAGCTTCTCCAGGGGCGATGCAATGCTGGCGAAAGCAGGCAGGGATGACATATTGGCGCTACCCTTGAGGGTATGCAAAGCACGGTACAGCTCATCACTTAACTGAGCGCTTTCGGGCTCCGACTCGGCCTGTGTTAAAAAGGCATCAAGCGTCGCAAGATGCTGCTCGGATTCTTTAACAAACAATTCGTAAAGCTGAATGTCCTGATCTTGCTCAGACTCAAGGTCGTCGCCAAAGGAAACGGCCTCTTCCTCCAACCCAGAATCTGCCGTGTCGACACTATCGGTTTGCTCATCCAGAGAAAGTGGCTCACCCGCTTCCTCAAATGTTTCCGACAGTTCAACCTCATCTACCGAAACCGGGTTCGCGTCATCCTGCGCTACTTGAGCATCGGTTTCTGTTTCTGCGATCGCTTCTCCGGTAATCAAGCGATCAGCCTGCTGACGCCAAGCATCCACATCAAGTTCCGGTTGAGTTCCCGCCTCAAAGTGAGCTAACAGCGTTGGCAACGCCGGACGTATTTCATTAACCAGATCGCACAATGCCGGACTCGGGACCACTTCACCATCGATGACCCGGTTGAGCAGGTTTTCAATTGACCATGCCAGTTCAGAAATGTAATCCGCCTTAACCATACGGCCGCTTCCCTTAAGGGTATGGAAGGCGCGGCGCGTTTCAGTCAGCGCTTCAGTATTATTGTAATCTTCGGCATAAGCGGGCCAGTGGGTTTCAATTTCAGCAAAAACTTCCCGAGCTTCCTCGGTAAAAATTTCCAGAATCTCTTCGTCAATCAGGTCGTCGTCATCATCGTCTGCGAGAGCAACAGGACTGACTCCAACATCAACGCCAGAGACCTCCGTGACTGAGTCCTCTTCGAAATCATCCGGCTCGGCAACACTTGCTTCAAACGGCGAATCGCTTTCTTCGGCAAACGTCTGCGTTTCATCCTGTTGCTCATCTGCCAGGCTTGAGACATCCTGGTCAGCAGCCACCGAAGACTCCCCAGGGAAAGCGTCAAACGCATACACCTGATCGGTCGAATCGGTTTCCGGCTCCGCGATCGCCTCCGCCAGCGGACTCTCAGGAGCAATCTCTTGAACGGATAACGCTTCAGGCTCAACATCAACATCTGCTGCCGGACTTTCGTCAGCGCTGCTTACGTCAGTTTCCGCGACGGCCTGATTTTCATCGCCTAGTATCGCCGAATCGCCTTCGCCAACACCCCAGTCAAACTCGCCATAGCCGCCGGCAGGCAACGCCAATTCACTGACTGAAGCGCCTTCATCAGCCGCGTCACTGTCAATACCCTCAACCTGCTCAATCGGATAGCCCAACTTGGCAATCTGGACTTTCGCACGCGCCAGGATAGGCTCATTAATAGGTTGCCGGGAGGCGGCGCCTTCCAGGCAAAATTCAACGCTGGCCATAACCTCGGCAAGCGCTTCGATGGACGCTTCGTCAGGCACCTGTTGCTGGGCCAGCATATCGTCTTCCACGTATTGTGAAGCCGACAGCACCAGCTGCGCCGGTGTCGACAGGGACAACATTGCCAAGCCGCCATAGGCGCTTCTCAGCATAGTCGGCACGGCTTCCAGCATACTGAAATCGTCATTGCTGGCCAGGAACTCATGAATTTTGTCCTTGGCCTTGCGCAGGCTGCTCAGGCTCTCGGCAATCACGACCTCGGCAGCGGCTCCCACCAAGGCATTAGGCGCCTCCTGATCAACCCCCTGCACCCGGCCCATGAGGCTTTCCAGCTCTGCTTCAACAAACAGTAGCGCTTCCGCCGCCTGCAGCAACAGGTTATCGGACAGCTCAACGCCCGACTCAAGCTTGTTCCCCAAGTTATCGATTTGCTCCTGGACCACCACACGGGGGGCCTCAAGATTCAACATCACCAGGGTACTGGCGATCTGCTGCAGCCCCGGCAACAGCCCCTGCAAACTGGCTGGAGACTTTTCGCTACTGCGCACATAAAGATCAATACTGTCTTTAATACGTTCCAGTTCTTCGTTCAGGGCCGCTGCCACCATCCGGAAGGTTTCCGGATCAGGGCCTGCCAGCAGGCTGACTTTTTTGCCGTAGGCGTCGCCAAGCTCGTAACGTCCCAACTCATACGCCTGGTGAATAGACTGGATATGCGGCCCGGATTGACTGCTTTTGGCCACATAATAGAGCATGCTCTTTAACAGCTCGGGATGCGCCTGGCGATCCAGCGCAAAGACGCCGGCACGGATAAATTCCTTAATTTCACGTTCCAGGCTGCGTAGCAGATCGAGACTCTTGGCATTCAGCTCGGTACCTTCCACCAGCAGGCTTTCGATATAGGCCGTTGCCACTTCCCAGAGCTGGTTGATGGGCGCGTCCTGGCAAACCTGCTGCAAACGAGCCAGCACATTGGATAGTCGGGCCGTGTTGACGCGAATATCTTCCCGGCGAATCAGGCCGATCAACGCAAACTGGTAGACTTGACGCAGCTTTCTCAACTCAGCCTGGGGAACCGCATCAAAACGGGATTTCACTTCCGCCGAAGCGCGTTCGCGAGGCTCGCCAATGTCAGGATTAAATAGCAGCAGCTCGTCAACCGGCTCTTTACCCAGCGCTTTCCGCACATCGTTCAGCACCGTATGCAGCAGGGCGGGAGAATCCTGCTCTTCCTTCCTGACCCGGTTTAAATAGGCCGGCAAATAAACCAGCGCCTGCGCCAATGCATTGCAGGCTTCGTCACGATCGGATATGTCATTATCCAGCATGCCCTTGAGCAAGGCTTCAACCTGCTCGGCAAGCATAACCGCTCCCGGCACGCCAGCCATTTGCAAGGATCCATGTACCTGGTGAACCGCATCAAAACTGTTCTGCAAGTGCATGGGCACCGCATCTTCCAGGTAAGCTTCCAGCGCTTCCTGGGCCAGATGCAATGACTGTTCAATATCGGCCTGAACCCAATCAAGGTTCATAAAATCATGGGATTCACCCATAGTGACTCCGTTTTCAACTCGGGTCGGCCTTCAAGCATCGACCACATTACGATTACAGATCCGATTGCGCCATCGGGTCACTTCTTCACGTTCAGGCCGCAGAAGCCTGTTTATCGTCCTGATCGCCCGGGGCCTTATTGCCATCGCCCTCCTCCGCAGGGCTATCAGCCGCCGCATCGTCCTCTACGCTGTTATCAACATCAACTGCTGGCGCTTGGACCTGTATCGGCTCATCGCCCGGCAAAGTAAAGCCGGATACAGAGTTACGCATTTCATTTGCCAGGTTAGCCAGGTTACCAATGGAGCTGGCCGTTTCCTGTGTACCCGCAGAGGTCTGACTGGTAATTTCCTGAATCAAGCCCATGGTATTGGAAATTTCCACCGCCGCTTTGGACTGCTGGCCCGCCGCATCGGAAATGTCCTGAATCAGTTTCGCCAAGCTGTTGGATACCTCTTCAATTTCCTCCAGGGCAACACCGGCATCCTGGGCAAGTCGAGCACCCTGGACCACCTCTGCCGTGGTTTTCTCCATTGAAATTACCGCTTCGTTGGTATCAGCCTGAATGGTTTTAACCAGCACCTCAATCTGTTTGGTTGCCGCACCAGAGCGTTCCGCAAGACGTTGCACCTCATCGGCAACCACCGCAAAGCCCCGCCCGGCATCACCGGCCATCGATGCCTGAATCGCAGCATTCAGCGACAGGATATTAGTCTGGTCGGCAATATCGTTAATCAGGGACACGATGTCACCAATCTCCTGGGAGCTTTCACCCAGGCGCTTGATCTGCTTGGAGGTTTTCTGAATCTGTTCGCGAATTTTATCCATACCGTGGATAGTATTCTGCACCGCCCCGGCACCCTTGTTCGCGATTTCCACCGAGTTACTCGCCACCTTGGAAGACTGGTCCGCGTTACCTGCCACTTCGTCCATGGAGCTTACAATCTCATTAATCGAACCCGTAGCCTTGGTAATCGCTTCAGCCTGGCTGGCGGACGCTTCGGACAGGTAGTTCGCCGTTGACCGGGTTTCCTCCGCGGCCTGGGCCACCTGCACAGAGTTACTGTTGATCGAAACTACCAGGCTGCGCAGCTGGTCGATCGCATAGTTGATCGAGTCGGCGATAGCCCCGGTGAAATCCTCCGTTACCGTCGCATTTACCGTCAGGTCACCATCCGCCAGGTCAGCCAGTTCGTCCAGCAGTCGCAAAATCGCTTCCTGGTTGTTCGCATTGGCTTCCGATTGTTTCTTGAGTCGTACATCAATTCGGCGATAAACAATAAACGCGATCACAGCCAAGATAATTAACGCCACGGCCAAACGGGCATAAAGCTGCTCCGTGAACAGCTGGTCAAGACCATCACTTAAGACAGCGGCAGCCTGCTGCAGACCACCCGCTGACGCCACCAGTTCTGCGGCGGCCTCGGATGCCGCCGCACGCTCACCGGCCAATCTTGCAATAACGTCCGCACTCTCCTGCAGGTTTTGAGCCTGCGGCTGGGATTGCTCCAGGATATCAGTCACCTCGCGATAGCGAATCCGGCTGATACCGGCTTCAATATCTCCGTTACGCATGCCATTGTGCAGAGTCACCAGTTTGCCAGCGTTGGCCGTGAATTCTGCAACGGCACGTTCGACATCCTTGCCATCGACCAGCCTTTGCAAATCGTTAAGCGCACGCTCTGCCAGCCATGCCTGCTGGTTGATTTGCGCCACTTGGCTTACCGGCGCGCCATTACTAACCAGCACGTCACTGGATTCCAGGTAAGCCTGCTGCAGCAACTGCAAATCAGCGGCAGCACTTTCAGCGCGCTGCGCCACCTCGATTACTGCCGACTGGGACGCAGTCAGGGTTTGCGCCTCGACAGCCATTTTGCTCCAAACCGACTCAACAGCCTCCAGTTCGGCATCAACACGCTTAACGGCCACCGGAAAACCGGAGGATTGAGCGGCTTCGGATAAACGGGAAAAAACGTTGCCAAAACGGTCTGTCGCCGACGCCAGCTCGCCGAAAGCGGCTACGTTACTGGCTGACGCTTCACTCGCATGGCGGGCGATTTGCTGGGAAAACACCTGCAGGTCATCAACCTGGGAAAGGTAATCGCCCTCTCCGGACTTAGTCCCGGATGAGGCCAACCAGATCATAAAGCCCGTCAGCCCCAACACGAGAACCACCACGAGGGCAATCACACCGCGTCGGTTGACTGAAGTTGAATTTAACTGATTCATTGCTAACTCCCTAACATTGCAGCCCGCCCAGGGCCAAAAACATATTTACGCCGTAACGCTCAGGAACTCTGGCGCATCCACCAGCTGATAAAGGCTAAACACGGTCCAGTGCTGATCCCCCTTTTCAAAGCGCCCCTTAACATAGGGCTCAACCTCGGGAGCAACCGCATTACTTTGTTGCTGCTCCTGGCTGGAAAAGGTTTGCAAGCCAAGCACTTCGTCAACGACCACGCCGCTATAAAGATCATCCTTGCGAATGGCTAATAACCGGCTCTTAGGGGAACGGCTACATGCAGCACCGCCCAACATCTGCCCCAAATCCACCACCGATAAAAGCCGGCCACGGATATTGGCCACACCATTCAGCCAGGGTTTGACACCCGGCACCCGGGTATAGGTCGGCAAGGTGAGCACCTCATCAACCTCCGCCATGGGGGCGACATAGGTTTGTCCGCCAAGCCGAAAGCCAATGCCCCGCCAATCCCCGGCCTGAACCTGCTCGTCAGGCATTGGCAGGGCATTTTCCTGTACCGCACGGGAAATATCCGTCAGCAGCTCAAACAGGTCATTTTGTGGTTGCTCGCTCATTTGGAAGCTCCCGGCTCGACTAGTTGAGCACTTTGTCTATTGCCGTTAACAGGGCAGACTGAGCAACCGGTTTAACCAGGTACTCGCTGGCTCCCTGGCGCTGCCCCCACACCCGGTCTGTTTCCTGGTCTTTGGTACTGATCATAATCACCGGGATGTGCGAAGTATCCTGCGCCTTGGTAAGCTGACGGGTAGCCTGGAATCCATTCAGTCCCGGCATAACAACATCCATCAGGATGACGTCCGGCTGACGGTTTTTAGCCATTGATACACCGTCCACACCGTTTGCTGCCGTGATGACTTCATAGCCTTTCTTTTTCAGCATCATTTCGTATGCGTAGCTTTCTGTTGGGGAGTCATCAATTATCAATACACAAGTCATAGCTCACCGATTTTCAAAATTAAAACTGTTTATAAATGCCGTGCGGCGTCAGGCAACGTTCGCGGCGCTGACATGCTCGCGGATTGCGCCCAGTAACTCTTCCTTGCTAAAGGGCTTGGTCAAATACTGATCGGAACCCACGATCCGCCCCTTGGCCTTGTCAAACAGGCCGTCTTTACTGGATAACATAACCACCGGCGTGGATTTGAAGTCCTTGTTGTTTTTGATCAGTGCACAGGCCTGATAGCCGTCCAGACGGGGCATCATGATATCCACAAAAATAATATCCGGTTTATGGTCCACGATTTTGGACAGGGCATCGAAACCGTCTTCAGCGGTGATGACCTGACAGCCCGCTTTTTTTAACAGGGTATCTGCGGTTTTTCTGATCGTTTTACTGTCATCCACAACCATCACTGTCAAACCGCTAAATTGTTCACTCATTCATTCAACCTCAAGCGCTTGATTAGCTCTGCTTCTTAAAGATAGTAGAAATTCATTAAAGGGAAAGATTTTTTCCGGGGCGCCGGGAGCGCCTTAACAACTGACCTCTACATCCCCTTCAATTCGCAACGATCCCCCCATGAATGCCCGTAAATACCTGCAGGCGGTTTGCTTCTGACTGGTTCATTCGCCAGCGAGAAGCCGTTACAATGCCCTTCCGGAAACAGGCAACCGCCCTTACTGTCTATACAGGAATCACACATGAGTATTTCAATTGGCATCGTGATGGACCCTATTGCGGACATCAACTATCAAAAGGACAGTTCCTTCGCCATGCTATGGGCAGCCCAGCAGCGCGGCTGGAATATCAGCTACATGGAAATGGGCGACCTGTTTATTGACTGTGGCATTGCCAAAGCCCGCATGAGGCCTCTGTCGGTCCGCCAGGATCCCAACGATTTTTATTCGCTGGGTGACGCCCTGGACCGCGACTTGTCCGAACTTGATGTGATCCTGATGCGTAAGGACCCGCCTTTTGATAACGAGTTCCTTTATAGCACCTATATATTGGAGCGCGCAGAAGCTGTCGGCACGCTGGTGGTAAACCGGCCCCAGAGTCTGCGCGACTTTAACGAAAAGGTCTTTGCCACCCAGTTCCCCCAGTGCTGCCCCCCGGTACTTGTCAGCCGCGACATGCAGCGCCTCAAGGCATTTCATCGCCAACACAAGGACGTTATCTTCAAGCCGCTGGACGGCATGGGCGGCATGGGCATCTTTCGTGCCGGCGAGCAGGACCCCAATGTCAGCGTCATCCTGGAAACGCTGACCCAGCATGGTCAGCAGCAGATCATGGCGCAACGGTTCATCCCCGAAATCAGTGCCGGTGACAAGCGTATTCTGCTGGTAGACGGCGAACCCATGCCCTACGCGCTGGCACGCATCCCCTCCCAGGGGGAAAGCCGCGGCAACCTGGCGGCAGGGGGGCGTGCCGAAGGCGTTGAATTAAGCGAGCGGGACCGCTGGATTTGTCAGCAAGTCGCACCTAAACTGAAGGAGTCAGGTTTACTGTTCGTCGGTCTCGATGTCATTGGTGATTACCTGACGGAAATCAATGTCACCAGCCCCACCTGCATTCGCCAGCTTGACGAAATGTTTGGCCTGGATATTGGCGGCAAACTTATGGACTGTATTGAGGAAAAACTCGCAACCCGAGAATAAACGGCAGTGACGGAAGCGACCCTGACACCACTCCCCGCCAAAATTGGCAGTACCGACCGCCTGAGCTTCGCGCTCTTCCTGGCGATCGTGCTGCATGTCACCCTGATTATCGGTATCAGCTTCGATATCAGCCGCGACAAGCCCCGTGCGCCGTCGATTGAAGTCACACTCTCCACCAGCGCCAGCGAAACGCCGCCCGAAGAAGCCGACTTTACAGCCCAGGACAACCAGCAAGGCGGCGGCGAACTGACCGAAACCGCCACACCCAGCGTAACGCAGCTTAGCGAACATGTGACGGCTAAAACGGCGAACACAACGCCAGAATCGCCCCCGCCCTCACAGGCCGAACAGAGCCAACAGCAAACGGCCGTGATAACCACGCAGGCAGATACCCGGCAAAGCGTACCCAAACAACCCCCGACCCCCTTGCAGCAGAAAAAGCTGGAACAGTTGCGCGACCAGATTTCCAAACAGGAACAAAGCATGGGCTTGGTCAGCCGCGATGCAAAACTGGACTTGTTTGACCAGCTGCTGACCAAGCAGCGTGTGCTTAAGGTCAACTCGGTAGCTGCGCTAAAAGCCGAAGACGCCTTCTATATCAAGCAATGGATCGACAAGATTGAGCGGGTGGGCCGCATGAACTACCCGACCGAAGCCCTGCGCCGTAACATTGAAGGCAGCCTGACGCTCACGGTTGTACTGCTCCCCGACGGCACCATCCGGGAGCTGAAGATAGTCCGCTCCTCGGGTCACCAGGTCCTTGACGACGCAGCCATCAACATTGTGCGCCGCGCCGGCCGGTTTGCCCCCTTCTCGACAGCGATGAAAAAGCAATACGATCGCCTGGAAATCACCCGCGACTGGCAGTTCACCAAAGACGGAAAAAGCCTCGACCTCTCCGGTATTGGATACGGCGCCTAGAAAGCCAATTTCTCAACTTGATCTTTACCGCGTACAGCCGCATATTAGGAGGTAACGCGGGAGGGCATATGAAATCACTTAAAAACCAATTCTTAATTTCCATGCCCAGTATGACCGAGTCCAATTTCGCACACACGGTTACCTACATCTGCGAGCATGATGAAGAGGGTGCCATGGGACTTATCATTAATCGCCCGACAGATATCCCCCTCGATGAAATCTTCAGCCAACTGGAAATCGACGACGATACACGCGCGCACGGCAAAGATCCCATCTACTCCGGCGGTCCGGTACAAACCGATCGCGGCTTCATCCTGCACCCCGGCGGCAAAAAATGGGATTCGACCATCCGTATTGCCGGCAACATCAACCTCACCACCTCCAGGGATATCCTTGCGGCCATCGCTCGCAACGAAGGTCCCGATGACTGCCTGGTGGCACTGGGCTATGCGGGCTGGAGTCCCGGCCAATTGGAACAGGAACTGGCCAACAACTTATGGATTCTAGCCCCGGCAAACGAAGATATTATCTTCAACACGCCCTGCGAGAAGCGCCTCGACGCGGCCATGGCCCAACTCGGCATTAGCATCGAACAGCTGTCGCCCTACTCCGGGCATGCCTGATTTTTGCCAATGCCTCAAGCTGTTTCCCAACGCCGTATCCTGGCATTTGATTTCGGCACCCACCGCATTGGCGTTGCCTTTGGACAGGAGCTGACAGGCACTGCTACGCCACTGCCCATCTTACCGGCCCGTGACGGAATACCTGACTGGCAGCAAATCGAAGCCCTGATCCAAGAATGGCAACCGGATGCCTTCCTGGTTGGCCTGCCCACCAATATGGACGGCACCGAAGGCCCTATAACGCCTCGCGCCCGCAAATTCGGCAATCGCCTGCACGGCCGTTTCCACAAGCCCATCCATACCATGGACGAACGCTTATCCAGCGTCGAAGCCAAGGAAAAACTGGCGCAAGCCAGTCAAAAAAACAGCATCGGCCTGGACAGCATGGCGGCAACCCTTATACTCGAAAGCTGGTTTAGAGAGCAGCAAGCCCAAGACGAAAAAAACTAGGAAAGCGCCGTGTCTTTACCCGAAATAGACGTATTAATGGACAACATCTACTCCCGCCTGGCCGAGCGCATCGCTGAGCACGGGCTGGATAACCCCCTGGTCATTGGCATTCACACCGGCGGCAGCTGGATAGCCAAGCAATTACATGAACGCCTGACCGAAGCGGGATTAACAAAAGACCCGCTGGGCACACTGGATATTTCCTTTTATCGGGATGATTTCACACGCATCGGTCTCAACCCCAAGGTAAAGCCCTCCGAACTGCCGGTATCCAGCGAAGACCGCCATATTATTCTTGTTGACGACGTCTTAATGACCGGGCGCACCATCCGCGCGGCGTTAAATATCCTGTTCGACGTTGGCCGCCCAGCCAGTGTCACCCTGGTCACGCTATTCGACCTCAACGCCAATGAACTGCCAATCAAGGCCGACATCGTCGGTCAGCAGATAGAACTCCCTGCTCATCAACGCATCAAGCTCACCGGCCCCGAGCCCCTGGGGCTGGAATTGCAAAACATTGATAATTAATTACGGCCGAGCATCACAAAGCAATTTCTCAGCCGAATAAAATTCGCTACACTACACGCCCATGGAGCCCGTCGCCGAATCGCCGCAATTACAACTGACCGAACAGGGTCAGCTTCGCCACTTTTTAAGTATCGAAGGCTTACCAAAGTCTTTGTTAACAGAAATCCTCGATACCGCAGACTCTTTCATCAGCATGGAGCAGCAATCGGTCAAGAAAGTCCCGTTACTGCGAGGTAAAACGGTCGTTAACCTGTTCTTCGAACCCAGCACCCGCACCCGCACGACTTTTGAACTGGCCGCCAAACGCCTGTCCGCAGACGTTATCAACCTCAACATCAGCACCTCCGCCACCACCAAGGGGGAAACATTGCTGGACACGCTGAGAAACCTTGAGGCAATGGCGAGCGACATGTTCGTCGTGCGCCACGCCAACAGCGGCGCGCCCCACTTCATCGCCGAACAGGTCACCCCCAACATTGCCATTATCAACGCCGGGGACGGCCGCCACGCCCACCCGACCCAGGCCATGCTGGATATGCTGACAATACGCCGCCATAAGGGTGATTTCGAGCAGCTGAGCGTAGCCATTATCGGCGATATCCTGCATTCACGGGTGGCTCGTTCGCAGATCCATGCCCTGAAAATTCTAGGCGTACCCGATATCCGGGTCATCACACCTAACACGCTACGTCCCTACGACATTGAGTCACTGGGCGTCAGGGTCTACAACCGCATGATTGACGGGCTGGCTGATGTTGATGTGGTAATCACCCTTCGCCTGCAAAACGAACGCATGCAAAGCGCGCTATTGCCTAGCCAGCATGAGTTTTATCGCCTGTATGGCCTGACCGCCGACAAGCTCAAATACGCCAAACCGGATGCAATCGTCATGCACCCCGGCCCCATCAACCGCGGCGTGGAAATTGACTCCGAAGTGGCGGACGGCAAACAGTCGGTAATCCTCAACCAGGTCAGCAATGGCATTGCTGTGCGCATGGCGGTGATGTCGATGGCCATGAGCGGTCAAACCACACAGGCCCAAAGCAATCTTTCGGAGACGAGCGCCCAGCCATGACCCTGCGCATTATCAACGGTCGCCTGATTGACCCCGCTAACGGCCTGGACGCCATCACTGACCTGACGATCTCCGACGGCAAAGTATCCGCCATCGGAGACAGCGATTCAGGCATTGAGCAGGTTATCGACGCCAGCGGTCAAATCGTCTGCCCAGGACTGGTGGATTTATCCGTCAGCCTTCCCGAGCCCGGCAAACAACAAAAAGGCTCGATCTCCTCGGAAACTCGCGCCGCTGCCCATGGCGGTGTCACCACCCTGTGCTGCCCGCCGGATACCTCTCCCGTCATCGACAGCGCATCGGTCGCCAGCCTGATTCAGGATCGGGCGCTGCAAAGCGGCTTCTGCAATGTCTGGCCGATCGGCGCACTTACCCAAGGCCTCAGGGGCGAACAGCTCAGCGAAATGGGCACACTGAAAGACGCGGGCTGCATCGCCATGAGCAACCTGCGAGCACCGTTTCAAAACAACCGGGTACTGCTGCGCTGCCTGGAATACGCAGCCAGTTACAACGTGACTGTCTTTTTTAGTGCTGTGGAGCACTCGCTGGCCGATGATGGCTGTGTACACGAAGGCCGCTATGCGACACGCCTTGGTCTTAATGGTATTCCTGAAACGGCGGAAACCATCGCCTTAACCCGAGACCTGTTACTCATCGAGCAAACCGGCGTACGCGCCCACTTTGGACAGCTCTCCTGCGCGCGTTCCGTGGAGCTCATTGCCGACGCACAGGCAAAAGGGCTACCCGTCACGGCCGATGTGTGTATCCACCATTTGTTGAAAACCGATGCCAGCATCCAGAATTTCAACAGCCTCTACCATATACAACCGCCGTTGCGCACCGAAGCTGATCGCCTGGCCCTGTGCGAAGGCCTGAAAGACGGCATTATCAGCGCTATCTGTTCGCATCATCAACCCCACGAAATGGCTGCCAAAATGGCGCCCTTTGCCGCCACGGAACCCGGCATTTCGTCACTCGACACCTTTCTGCCGCAAGCACTCGAGCTGGTCGAGAAAGGGATTTTAACCTTACCGGAACTGATCGAACGACTGACGCTTGGACCCGCTAAGGCGGCTGACATAAAAGCCGGCAGCCTGGGCGTTGGCGACGTGGCGGACATCTGCATTTTCGATCCCCAGCAACGCTGGCGGGTTGCGCCGGACACGCTGGTTTCAAACGGCCACAACACGCCCCTGATGAACTGCGAAGTACAAGGCCGGGTGACCCATACCCTTTTGGCAGGACGCCGGGTATTCCCGGCGCGCGGCTGAACAAACCGCGAAGCAACCCTCGGTTATTGTTCGATAGAAAACTTGTTCGCCTCGTGCATGGACTCGGCAATTTCCTCCCTGGAGTCCAGCTTAATCATCAAGCGCAGGTCATTCATTGAGTCGGCATGCGCCAGCGCAGCCTCGTAGCTGATCTTGCCCGCTTTATAGGCAGCAAAGAGCGACTGATCAAAGGTCTGCATGCCAACCTCCGTAGAGCGCGCCATAATATCCTTAAGCAAATGGACCTCGCCCTTACGAATATGATCGGCAATCACCGGGGTATTAATCAGGACTTCGGTGACAATCTGGCGCCCCTTGCCATCAATGGTTGGAATCAGCTGTTGCGCAACGATGGCCTTGAGGTTCAAGGATAAGTCCATCCACACCTGGTCGTGGCGGTCGGCCGGGAAAAAGTTGAGGATGCGCCCGAAAGCCTGGTTGGCATTGTTGGCGTGCAAGGTCGCCATACACAGGTGCCCCGTATCGGCAAAGATAATGGACTGTTCCATGGTCTCGCGGGTACGGATCTCGCCCACCAGAATCACATCCGGCGCCTGACGCAGTGTATTGCGCAGCGCAATTTCAAAGCTCTCGGTATCAATACCCACTTCACGCTGGGTAATGATGCAGCCCTTATGCTGGTGCACGTATTCGATGGGGTCCTCAATACTGACAATATGTCCATTGCTGTTCTCGTTCCGGTAACCGATCATCGAGGCAATCGAGGTGGACTTACCGGTTCCGGTCGCCCCCACAAAAAGGACCAGCCCCCGCTTGGTCATCGACAGTTCATCGATAATCGGCGGCAAACCCAGCTCACCGGACTTAGGAATACGGGTTTCAATCCGCCGCAACACCATTCCAACAAGGTTGCGCTGGTAAAAGGCGCTTACCCGGAAACGCCCAACGCCACGCGCACTGATCGCGAAATTACACTCGTGGCTGAGCATAAACTCCTTGCGTTGCGCCTCATTCATGGCGCCAAGCACCGTTTCACGGGCTTTCTCA
This sequence comes from Pseudomonadales bacterium, assembly GCA_041395865.1. Taxonomy (GTDB): domain Bacteria; phylum Pseudomonadota; class Gammaproteobacteria; order Pseudomonadales; family IMCC2047; genus IMCC2047. The sequence continues at coordinate 434,379 of JAWKZQ010000001.1, read as the reverse complement.
GGGCTCCAGGCCTCCTTGGTAACGGGTCGAATAACCCCATCCACCTTCAGGCTAGGCGGCAAACCGGCGGTGATGAAAAGGTCAGATGCCTTTTTTTCTACCATCAGATTAAGCATTTTATCCAGTTCCACTGGTTTACCTCCATCACACTTCTAAATAGTTAAAACGTACAAGCTTGTTAATCACGGCTAAATAAAGGCATCCGGATTTGAGGCTTTTTCCCTCGCGGCATCCCGGCTGATCAGGCCCTTCGACAGCAAATCCTTGAGGGTCTGGTCCAATGTCACCATGCCATGCGCAGCACCGGTTTGAATGGCCGAGTACATCTGGGCAATCTTGTCTTCGCGAATCAGGTTACGAATGGCCGGCGTGGTAATCATGATTTCATGGGCCGCCACCCGGCCTCCGCCGTTTTTCTTCAACAGGGTTTGTGAAATAACCCCCTGCAGTGACTCCGAAAGCATGGAGCGCACCATGGATTTCTCTTCGCCGGGGAATACGTCAATGATACGGTCGATGGTTTTTGCTGCCGAGGTCGTGTGCAACGTCCCGAATACCAGGTGACCGGTCTCTGCGGCAGTCAGGGCAAGGCGTATGGTTTCAAGGTCACGCATCTCGCCCACCAGGATAACATCAGGGTCTTCACGCAAGGCGGAACGCAGGGCCGCATTAAAACCCAGGGTATCACGGTGCACTTCACGCTGGTTCACCAGGCACTTTTTACTTTCGTGCACAAATTCGATGGGATCTTCGATGGTCAGCACGTGATCATAGCGTTGGTTGTTAATGTAATCGACCATCGCCGCCAGCGTGGTACTTTTACCTGAACCGGTCGGGCCGGTCACCAGTACCAGGCCACGCGGCAACAGTGCCAACTCGGAAAAAATATTACCCAGCCCAAGATCCTCCATGGTCAGTACTTTCGAAGGAATGGTCCGGAACACGGCCCCCGCGCCGCGATTGTGGTTAAAGGCGTTTACACGAAAACGCGCCACGCCCGGCACTTCAAAGGAAAAGTCAGTTTCGAGGAATTCCTCGAAGTCCTTTCGCTGCTTATCATTCATGATGTCATAAATGAGGCCGTGCACCTCCTTATGCTCCATCGGCGGCACATTAATGCGCCGCACATCACCATCCACCCGAATCATGGGCGGCACACCCGCTGACAGGTGTAAGTCAGAGGCGTTTTGCTTCACACTGAAGGAAAGCAGTTCGGTTATATCCATAACACCCTATCACTATTTATTGTTAAAAATATTGTTTATGTTAGCCTTTGGCGCAGTCAGTGCCACCCGAAACTATCACGTTACGATCCTTAATGAATAGCACATCAATTGCGGAAAATATCAGCCAGGTATCCTCGCGCATCCGTGCCGCTGAAAACGCGGCGGGCCGTATACCGGGTATAGTACAGCTTATAGCCGTTAGCAAGACGCGCACCGCAAATGAGGTAAGAAAAGCCGTCGCCGCCGGCGCCCGACACATTGGTGAAAATTACCTGCAGGAAGCGCTGGACAAGCAGAGCGAACTCGCGGGCGAAGATATCGTCTGGCATTTTATCGGACCCATCCAGTCCAACAAAACCAGCGCCATCGCCAATCACTTTGATTGGGTGCACAGTATCGACCGCCTCAAAATCGCCCGGCGTCTTAACGACCAGCGGGAAACGGGAAAAGCCCCGCTTAATGTTTGCATCCAGGTCAACATCAGCGATGAAACGACCAAATCAGGGGTGCCGCTCGCCGAACTGCCGGCATTAGCGAAACAAATTGCCGAACTGCCCAACCTGAAATTAAGAGGCCTGATGGCCATTCCTTCCCCTAACCAGCCGGAGGCTTCGCTAACCCGCGACTTTGCACGTATGAAACAAAGCCTGGCGGCACTGAACCGGGGCGGACTTGAGCTGGACACACTGTCCATGGGCATGTCTGGCGACCTGGAGGCTGCCATAGCAGCAGGCAGCACCATGGTTCGCATTGGCACCGCCATTTTTGGCCCCAGAAACTACTCCACAACGGAAACAGGGAACAAATGACCCAATCATTGAATACACAAACCGCTCGACTGACTTTCATTGGCGCCGGCAATATGGCCGCCAGCATTATCGGCGGACTGGTATCGCACGGCTATCCGGCGCACCTGATTACGGCCTCCGACCCAAATGCGGAGCAATTGGAAAAGCTTGCCCAGGACACCGGCATTAATACAAGCACCGACAACCAGGCGAGCGTTGCTCAAGCCGACGCTATTATCCTGGCGGTCAAACCCCAGGTCATGGAAGCTGTGGCTCAACCGTTGCGGGAAAGCGTCGCAGCCAACAACCCCCTGATCATTTCCATCGCCGCCGGCATTACGGTGAACAACCTGCTGAACTGGATGGGCGAAAAGCTGCCTGTTATTCGCACCATGCCCAACACGCCGGCCCTGGTGCAAAGCGGTGCGACCGGTCTCTACGCCAATGACGCCGTATCTAGCGAGCAGAAAGCATTAGCCGACACCATTTTCTCCGCGATCGGCCTGGCCTCCTGGTTCAATCAGGAAAGCGACCTCGACGCAGTCGTTGCCATCTCCGGGAGCGGCCCGGCTTACTTTTTCATGCTGATGGAAGCCATGGAAGAAGCCGGCATCAACCTCGGTCTTTCCGCTGATTCAGCCCGCGAATTGACGATCCAGACAGCGCTGGGTGCCGCCAAACTGGCCAAAAAAGCGGACGTACCACCGGCGGAACTGCGCCGCCGAGTCACCTCGCCCGGCGGGACGACCGAACAGGCAATCAAGTGCTTTGAGGAAGGCGGGTTACGCGAGCTGGTTAATGAAGCCCTGCAGGCCGCCTCAAGACGCAGCAAAGAACTGGCCGGTTAACCCAACAGCCCCGCTACCGACACTTTAAGGAACACCAACATGTCATCATCACTCGCCGTTGCCGGCAGCTACCTGATACAAACCCTTTTCGGTCTTTACGTGCTGGCCATTATGCTGCGTTTTTTGCTGCAAATTGCGCGGGCTGATTTTTACAATCCGGTCAGCCAGGCCATCGTCAAAGTCACCAACCCGGCTCTGCGTCCGCTAAGGCGGATTATCCCCGGGTTTGGCGGACTGGATATCTCTGCTCTGTTACTGGCGCTCATCGTACAGATGACAGCCATTGCGTTGATTCTCCTCCTCCATGGCTACAGCCTGCCGAACATCCTGCTCATGGCCGGCTGGGCGTTGACCGGGCTTTTTGCACTGGTTCTGAATATTTATTTCTTTACGCTGATCGCTGTCATCATCCTCAGCTGGGTCGCACCTCATAGCCGCAATCCGCTGGCTACCCTGGTATTCCAGCTGGTCGAGCCCATCATGCTACCCATGCGCCGCATCATTCCACCCCTCGGCGGCCTGGACCTTTCGCCGATTTTTATTTTTATTCTCATCAACCTGGTCCGTATCCTGGTTGTGGGTAACCTGGTTGAACTGCTTGGCGTCCCCAGAGGCCTCATGCTAGGCATGTAATCAACCGCCCGCGCTGTCGCTATCGGGCAGCGCAATGCTGACGCAACAACACCCCGCAACGCCCTGCAACACGGGCATTGCGCCTTGCTTTCGGCCAGCGCTGTCAGTAGACTTCGCTGACACAAAAAGAATCCGATATCATGCCTGAGTCAATCCCGAAAAATTCCGTCGGCCTGGTGACACCGCAGACCATGCATTTTGACACCCCGCTAGAACTGGACAGCGGTCACACGCTGAACAGCTATGAGATGGTGTACGAAACCTACGGCGAACTGAACGCGGACAAATCCAACGCCATCCTGATTTGCCATGCGCTGAGCGGCACACACCATGCAGCCGGCTACCACAGCATGGAAGATAAAAAACCGGGCTGGTGGGAAACCTGTATCGGCCCGGGCAAGCCCATCGACACCAACCGATTTTTTGTGGTCTGCCCCAACAACATTGGCGGCTGCCATGGCTCAACCGGCCCCAACCACATCAACCCGGAAACAGGCAAATACTGGGGACCTGACTTCCCGCCGTTGAGGGTGCGCGACTGGGTGCGCTCGCAAGCCTGTCTCGCTGACAAGCTGGGGATCGATCAATGGGCAGCCGTTGTCGGCGGCAGCTTGGGCGGCATGCAGGTGATGCGCTGGTCTCTGGAATACCCTGAACGCCTGCGCCACGCGGTGGTTATTGCCTCGGCCATGAACCTGACCGCCCAGAACATCGCCTTCAACGAAGTCGCTCGCACCGCGATTCGTTCCGACGACGACTTTAATGACGGCTATTTCCTGGAGAAGGACACCATCCCGCGCAAAGGGCTGGCACTGGCGCGCATGGTCGGCCACCTGACTTACCTCACCGACGACCTGATGGGTTCAAAGTTTGGCCGTGAACTGCGTACGGGCGACTTCGAGCGCGGCGCTTACAACCCGGTACAGTTCCAGGTTGAGAGCTATTTACAGTACCAGGGCGAAAAGTTTTCCGGGTCCTTTGATGCCAACACCTACATCATGCTGACGCGAGTGCTGGACTACTTTGACCTGGCACGCGAATACAACAATGACCCAGTGCAGGCTTTCAGCCACGCCCAGTGTAAATTCTTTGTGGTTTCCTTCACCACGGACTGGCGTTTTTCACCCGAGCGTTCACAGGAGATCAAAAATGCCCTGATCAGCGCCGGCAAGGATGTCAGTTACGCTGAAATCGAGACCCCGCAGGGTCACGATGCATTTCTGCTACCCATTGACTCTTATATCAGGGTGTTTAATGCCTATATGCAGCGTATTGCCGGAGAAATCGAATCATGAGCAACCGTGCCGATCTGGATATTCTGCAAAAATGGATTCGCCCCAACAGCCGCGTACTTGACCTGGCCTGTGGCGACGGCACCCTGCTCAAACAGCTGGCACACAGTCGCCAAGTGCAGGGCTACGGCATCGAAAATGATCGTGAACTGATCATTGCCGGCCTAAACAACGGTATCAACGTCATTGAGCAAAACATCAATGACGGGCTTAATGATTTTACCGATAACAGCTTCGACACGGTGATCATGACACAGGCTCTGCAGGTCATGAGACGCCCCGACCTGGTACTCGAAGAAATGCTGCGCGTTGGCAAGCAGTGCGTGGTCACCTTCCCCAACTTTGGTAACTGGCGCGCACGCTGGCATTTGGCTGTCCGCGGTCGTATGCCCGTCACCAAACAGCTGGACTTACAGTGGTATAACACACCCAACATTCACTTCTGCACGGTACGCGACTTTGAAGTCCTCTGTCAGGAGAAAGGCATTACCATTCTTGACAACGCGATGGTATCGGAACAATTCCCAGACCGCTCACTCAAACAGGTATGCCCGAACACATTTGCCGAAACGGCTATTTATCACCTCAGCAAATAATTAACAGATAACCATTGTGAGGGCTGGAACAGCCCTCTTATCTGATGAGTAGCACCGGCGCAAAATACGTCGGCGGGGAGTATTCCAATGAAATTCACAGCGCTCTTTTCCAGCTTGATGCTGTCTTTGCTGCTGGCACCGGCAGCAATCGCAGAAATCGACGAAACATCCCGGGAAACCGACGGTCACATTATTTACTTCAACGTCTTTAACAGCACTTTTTTAACGCCCGAGGTGGCCCAGCAATACGGACTGACCCGCAGTAACTATCGCGCCATACTAAACTTGGCTGTCCATGAAAAAAGCACTCCCGAAGGCAAACCTATTCGCGCTATCCTGGAAGGCACCGTCACCAATATTGTGCAACAACAGCGTGATTTGCAGTTTAAGGAAATCGTTGAGGGTGATGCGATCTATTACTTGAGTGATTTTCGTATTACCGATGATGACCTGCTGACCTTCGATATCAAGGTTCGCACGCATGCAGACTCCCCTGGCTACGACCTGCGTTTTAAGCGCCGCGTCTACACCAGCAAATAAGACACGTGGTAAACAGTCGTTATGAAGAAAATCGTTCTCGCCAGCTCCAACCAAGGCAAGTTGCGTGAAATACAATCCGTACTGGCTCACCTGGATATGCAACTGGTGCCCCAGTCCGAATTCGATATTTGCGACGCCGATGAAACGGGCCTGACCTTTATCGAGAATGCGCTGATCAAAGCCCGACACGCCTCTCGTATCAGCGGGTTGCCGGCACTTGCCGACGACTCCGGGCTGGAAGTCGACGCCCTAAAGGGCGCCCCTGGCATTTATTCTTCGCGTTATGCCGGTGAAAAAGCCACCGATAGCGACAACATCCAAAAACTCCTGTCGGACCTGAAGGGCGTTGAGCCACCACAGCGCAGCGCCCGGTTCCGCTGCGTCCTGGTTTATCTGCGCCATGCCGAGGACCCCGCGCCGCTCATTGCCCAGGGGTACTGGGAAGGCTTCATCCTTGAGGAACAACGCGGCCAAAATGGTTTCGGCTACGACCCTGTCTTTTATATACCGGAACACCAGCGCACCGCCGCCGAGCTCGATGCAGCGATAAAAAACCAACACAGCCACCGGGCCAGGGCCCTTGAACAGCTCGTCAAATTGCTGGGCACCCCCTGACAATCTTTGCCGTTCATGTCTGATTTTGACGCGGTTCCCCGTTTCAACAAGCTGCCGCCATTAAGCCTTTATATTCACATTCCCTGGTGCATCAGGAAGTGTCCCTATTGTGATTTCAATTCTCATGCGGCAGGCGATGAGCTACCCGAACAGGCCTATCTCGACGCCCTGATCAGGGACCTGGACAGGGATCTCGATTACGTGCAAAACCGCCCCCTGCAATCCATCTTTTTCGGCGGTGGCACACCCAGCCTGTTCAACGCACAAACGTTCGACCGTCTTCTTGAAGCGGTCCATAAGCGCATCGGATTTTCCGATCAAATAGAAATTACACTCGAAGCCAATCCCGGCACCTTTGAACAGAAAAAGTTCGCCGACTTCCGCAAAGCCGGGATTAACCGCCTCTCAATCGGCATTCAAAGCTTCGACAACCAGCAGTTACAGAGGCTGGGGCGCGTACATAACAGCAGCGAGGCAAAACAAGCCATCACAATGGCTCAGGCAGTCGGCTTCGACAATTTCAACCTCGATCTGATGCATGGACTGCCGTCCCAGCACATCGACGAAGCGCTAATGGACCTGCGAACCGCGATTGATTTTGCGCCGACCCACCTGTCCTGGTACCAACTCACCATTGAGGCTAATACGGAGTTCTATAAACACCCTCCGCCCTTGCCCAATGACGAATTGCGCTGGGAGATTTTCCGGGAAGGCCAGGCTTTGCTTGCTGAGCGAGGCTATCAGCAATATGAAGTTTCGGCTTACAGCCAAACCGGCAGGGAATCCCTGCATAACCTGAATTACTGGCAATTCGGCGATTACCTCGGCATCGGCGCCGGCGCGCATGGCAAGCTCACCCTGCAACACTGTCATGAAGGCACGGCGGGTATTATTCGTACGCGAAAAAGCCGAGCACCGCGAGATTACCTCAGGCCCGAGGGGCAGCAGCGCCACATCGAACCGATAAACCCTGCCGATATTGCCGGCGAATACATGATGAATGCGCTAAGGCTGAACCGCGGCTTCAGCCCGCAGGCCTTTACTCAATACAGCGGGCTGCCGTTCAGTGAAATTGAAGCAGCGCTGCAACGAGCCTGTGAGCTCGGGTTGCTGACTCATACGTCGGACGGGGATATTCAACCCTCTGAAAAGGGACGACTTTTCCTGGATGACCTAGTCACCCTGTTCATCTGAATTAAAGCCCAATCTGGTGCAGCAACGCAACCAGCACGTCGGTTTTAGCCTCAATCCGCTCTTCCTGGTCACTGAGCGGTCTTTCCACTCTTTCGACACAGAAATACAAAGCGCTCAGGTAAACATAGATCGCATAGTTATAGTAAAAACGCTGCCGCTCGCTATGACCGCTTTGCCCGGCATAACAATGCAATAAATGATCGAGCTGGGATTCGTTAAAGCCGTGATGGTGCACTATAGCGGCCAACTCATAGTAGGGGTCGTTGACTCCGGCATACTCCCAGCCAGCCAGTTTCAAACCATCCGCTGTCTCCACCAGTTGGGCGTTTAGCAGATTGTTATGACAAACAACCCGCTCGTCAAAGTGAACACAAGCATAGTCGATGACTTTCGCCATGCGCTGCTGCAACACTTCCAGGCGCTTCGGAGGCTTCACATACTCTTCACGGATTCTCAGCCAGAGGTTATCAACCTCTTGGGAAATCAGGCGCTCCGGGAAAATCTTAGGCCAACCGTGAACAGCCTTAAGCACCTCCACTAAACGCTCTATATTTGCCATATTGCGAAAATCAGCTGAATTCCAGCATCGCCCGTCAATATATTCACTGACCAGGTAACCCTGCTCAGAGGAGGTAAAAACCAGTTTAGGACCAATGCCGCAGAGGGCGGCTTGCTCAATAACAGGGATAAAGGAGTGGCGCTGGCGCTTCGCTGCGGGACGCAAAGCTTCGACAGACAACACCAGGCGGCGGTCGTTCGCTGAAAGCAAGAACGAGTTTTTACGAAAGTTTTTCCTTAACTGCCGAACAACACGGGGAATAAAGCCAGTGCTCACGCCTGGCCAATAGGCGCAACTCAGGAAAATTTTTTGAAAAGTCAAAGGAGAGGGTAACTCAAAACCTGCGGCCACCTCGTCACTAACAGGTGTTGTATCCATACGGCGCATCCCGTGCAAAAATCCAGTACCAGAGCGAAGCGGGGATTATACCCAACAGCCGGTCTTTTAGTAATTAATACTTTTAATAGGCCAGACTCGCCCATTTAACCAAATATAGGTACTACTTAATAGATATACTCGTTTCATTGAGTCGCACTGAGGTTAACTTTATACTTGGCAGGATTCTTGTCGGAGCGCCATAGGCTGAGACCGCACTAGCGGGATCCGTTGAACCTGATTCAGGCTAACACCTGCGAAGGGAACAAGATTTTTACCCGCCATCAATCCATTTCCTGGCTGGCTATTAATCCCTCGACATCCGGCATCCGCTTTTCTTTGCCACGAATAAAGAGGTCAGCCATGTCCGCCAATACTGAAAAACTCAGCTCGCTGGATAAGCTCAGCAAACAACCTTTCCCCAACTCCGAAAAGGTTTACGTGGAAGGCTCCAATCCAACGATCCGCGTGGGCATGCGCGAAATCAGCCTGACCGATAGCCTGGTCGGCGGCGATGAAAAGAACCCGCAACTGGAGCCCAATGCACCAATTCGCGTTTATGACACCTCCGGCCCCTATACGGACCCCAGCGTTGCCATTGACCTGAGACGCGGATTACCGCCGCTACGCCAGGACTGGGTCGACGCCCGAGCGGATACCGAGCAGCTTGACTCGCTGACCTCCGTCTACAGCCAGCAACGTATGGCCGACGCCGGACTCGACCACCTGCGTTTCCAGGAGCTACCCAAACCCAGGCGTGCCAAAGCAGGCAAGAACGTGACCCAGCTGCACTATGCGCGCCAGGGCATTATCACACCGGAAATGGAATACATCGCCATCCGCGAAAATACCAAGCGCGCAGCCATGGGCGATGCCGTGTTACACGAGCAACACACCGGCCAGGATTTTGGAGCCAATATTCCTGAAGAAATCACACCGGAATTCGTGCTCCAGGAAGTGGCTGCCGGCCGCGCCGTGATTCCCTGCAACATCAACCACCCGGAAGCCGAACCCATGATTATCGGCCGCAACTTCCTGGTAAAGGTCAATGCCAACATCGGCAACTCGGCACTGGGCTCGTCCATCGAGGAAGAAGTTGAGAAACTGGTCTGGGCGACCCGCTGGGGCGCCGACACGGTCATGGACCTGTCCACCGGCAACAACATCCACGAAACCCGCGAGTGGATTATCCGTAATTCGCCCGTGCCGATTGGCACCGTACCCATTTACCAGGCCCTGGAAAAGGTCAACGGTATCGCCGAGGACCTGACCTGGGAGGTTTTCCGCGACACGTTGATTGAACAGGCCGAACAGGGCGTCGATTACTTCACCATCCATGCCGGCGTACTGCTGCGCTATGTGCCGATGACCGCCAAGCGAGTCACCGGCATTGTATCCCGCGGCGGCTCCATCATGGCCAAATGGTGCCTGGCGCACCACAAGGAAAATTTCCTCTATACCCATTTCGAGGAAATCTGCGAGATCATGAAGGCCTATGATGTGTCCTTCTCGCTGGGCGATGGCCTGCGTCCCGGCTCCATTGCCGACGCCAACGACGAAGCCCAGTTCAGCGAACTGGAAACCCTGGGCGAGCTGACCCAGATTGCCTGGAAGCACGACGTACAAACCATTATCGAAGGCCCTGGCCATATTCCCATGCACATGATCAAGGAGAATATGGACAAGCAACTGCGCGAATGTGGCGAAGCGCCCTTCTACACACTGGGTCCGCTAACCACCGATATTGCGCCCGGCTACGACCATATCACCTCCGGCATTGGTGCCGCCATGATCGGCTGGTACGGTTGCGCCATGCTCTGCTATGTGACGCCGAAGGAGCACCTTGGTCTGCCCAATAAAGAGGACGTAAAAGAAGGGTTGATCACCTACAAGATCGCGGCCCACGCAGCTGATCTTGCCAAGGGGCACCCCGGCGCGCAGATTCGGGACAATGCACTGTCCAAGGCGCGTTTCGAGTTCCGCTGGCACGACCAATTCAACCTGGCGCTGGACCCGGATCGCGCCCGCGAATACCACGATGAGACGCTGCCCAAGGAGTCCGGCAAGGTCGCCCACTTCTGCTCCATGTGCGGTCCGAAGTTCTGTTCCATGAAAATCTCCCAGGATGTGCGCGACTTTGCCGCCGAGCAGGAGGCCGGTCGCATTGACCTGGCGGAAGAGGCCGAAGCCGGCATGCAGGAAAAATCCGAGGAGTTTCTCGCCAAGGGCAGCGAGATTTACCATAAGGTTATTTAGGAGCCTTTTTCATGCATGTCGCAATCGTCGGTGCAGGCCTATTCGGGCGCCTGTTGGCGCTCAACCTGTCGGGTTCCGAAAAGTCCGCTAAAACCCAGGTCACCCTCTTTGAGCGGGACAACCTGCTAGCGCCTCGAAGCGCCGGTTACACGGCCGCTGCCATGCTGGCCCCGATGGCCGAAGCCTTTTCGGCCAGCCGACTGATTACACGGTTGGGTTGCGACTCCATGCCATTGTGGGCACCACTACTTAATCGGCTTCCCGAACCGGTTTTTTTTCAACAGGCGGGCAGCCTGGTGGTTTCCCACCCACAGGATCGCGGCGATTACCTGAATTTCATGAACCACCTGCAGCGAAACCTGGAAGGGACAGGATTATCCGAAAAACTTACCCGTTGCGACGCACAACAGCTGCACACGCTCGAGCCTGAGCTGCCCGAACTTTTCCAACTGGGCGTGCTCCTGCAGGCGGAGGGCCAACTGGATAATCGCGCCCTGTACCAAGCCTCAGCCCGAGCCATAGAGGAAAGCCAAATTCAATGCCGAATGAACACCGAGGTAGATCGCATTGAAAACAACCGGGTATTTTTCGGCAATCAATCACAGGACTTTGACTGGGTAATCGACTGCCGCGGTCTTGGTGCGCACGGCGCGGCGCCAGGGAACCTGGCACAGCTACGCGGCGTGCGCGGCGAAGTGATCCGGCTTCACGCCCCGGAGGTGAACTTCAGCCGCCCCATCCGCCTGATGCATCCACGCTACCCGATTTATATCGTACCCAAACCCAATCAGGAGTATGTGATCGGCGCCACCGAAATTGAGAGTCACGATGACAGTAACATCAGCGTACGCTCGACACTCGAACTCCTGAGCGCCGCCTATTCATTACACCCGGGCTTTGCCGAAGCGCGCATCCTCGAAACCCAGACCAGTTGCCGCCCTGCATTACCGGACAACGATCCCGTGATTGGCATTGGCCGTCAACTGCTGCAGGTCAATGGCCTCTACCGTCACGGTTACCTGATCACCCCCGCATTACTGCAAGAGGTGATAGATACGCTGCACAGTGCCGCCAGTGTGACTGAACGAAAACTGGCCAGCCGCTACCCTGAGCTTTACCGGGAGGCCGCATGAGCGAAAAAATACTGATCAACGGCCAGCCCATACCGTTACAAAACGATCAATCCTTACTGAGCCTGCTTGAGCAGTTTGGCGCCAGGGAGCCCTATGTCGTGGCCCTTAACGAAACCTTCATACCGCGCTCATCCTACCTTGAGCAGCAGGTGCAGGCGGGCGATCGCATCGAAGTATTACAACCGATTCAGGGTGGCTAGCAATGGCTGAAGGAATCACCGACAACTGGTCATTATTTGGTCAGCCGCTTAGCAGCCGCATGATGATCGGTAGCGCACTCTACCCGTCACCGGCCATGATGTGTGAAGCCATCCGTGCCAGCGGCGCCGGTATCGTGACCGTTTCCCTGCGCCGCCAGAACCCCCGGCAGCAGGGGGGTAACGACTTCTGGGACCTGCTGAAAGCGCTTGGCTGCCACTTGCTGCCCAATACGGCCGGTTGCCATTCGGTTAACGAAGCCGTCACCATGGCGCAGATGTGCCGGGAGATTTTCAATACCGATTGGATCAAACTGGAACTGATCGGCGACGATTACAACTTGCAGCCGGACCCAGTCGCCCTGATCCAGGCCAGCGAAATCCTCGTGAAGGAAGGCTTTAAGGTCTTCCCCTACTGTACCGATGACCTGGTCATCTGCCGCCGCCTGCTGGATGCCGGTTGCGAGGTCCTCATGCCCTGGGGAGCGCCCATTGGCACCGGCAAAGGCCTGATCAACCCCTATGCGCTGACGACCCTGCGCGAACGCCTGCCCAACACGCCACTGATTATCGATGCCGGTCTCGGGCTGCCCTCCCACGCCTGCCAAGCCATGGAACTGGGCTTTGACGGTATCTTACTGAACTCCGCCGTCGCCCAGTCGGGAGACCCTGTCAACATGGCGCAGGCCTTCGCCGGGGCAATTATCGCCGGACGGCAAGCTTACCTGGCCAGCCCGATGCCGGAAAAGAATACCGCCGCCCCCTCCACCCCGACGTTGGGCACGCCCTTCTGGCACCAGGAAAAATAGCCGGTGGCAGACGTGATAAAGCCCATCATTTGGAGTATTGCCGGCTCCGACAGCGGCGGTGGTGCCGGGCTGCAGGCAGATTTGCAAACCATCACCGGCCTCGGCGGGCATGCCTGTACGATCGTTACAGCCGTCACCAGCCAGAACTCCCTTTCCGTTCAGGCCGTTGAAACCGTTGATATCCAGCCGCAACTGGCAGCGCTTGAGAGCGATATGCCAGCCCAAGCCATTAAAATCGGTATGCTCGCCAACCAAGCCCAGGTCGAGCAACTTGCCGAACGGCTTAAGTACTACCGGGAAACCTGGCCTGCGCCCCCCTTTGTGGTTTACGACCCGGTGATGAAGGCCTCAACCGGCGGCGCGTTGGCGCAGGATGATTTATGCCGGGTCATTCGTGAAAAGTTGCTACCCCAGGTGGATCTGCTAACCCCCAATAAAGCCGAAGCAGAAATCCTGTCGGGCCTTAACCTCGACAATGAAGCATGCCTTGAAACAGCGGCCAACAGGTTACTGGAAACAGGCTGTCGCGCCGTCCTCATTACTGGCGGGCACTTTCATAGGGAACAGGCCGTCGACGTTTACCTGGACAAGCGCCGCTGCCTGTCTCTCACCAGCCCGATGCAAAAAACCCGTCACCACCATGGCAGCGGTTGTACGTTTGCCTCGGCAATTGCAACACTCATCGCACAGGACTACCCCGTTGAAGATGCGCTGGTGTTGAGCAAGGCCTACATCAATCGCGGTATTCGCCAGGCAACGGCCGTCGGTCAGGGTCCCGGTCCCATTGCGCATAGCGGCTGGCCGGACCAGCTTGAAGACTTCCCGAGCATTAGCCGGCAAATAGCCGACCAACCCTTTACCGCCTGCGAAACCGGCGCACTGGGGCTCTACCCGGTCGTTGACTCGATCGAGTGGATTGAAAAACTCCTGAAATGCGGTATAAGAACCCTGCAATTGCGCATCAAAGAAGCGGACTCAGAGGATCTTGAGCGGCAAGTCTGCGCCGCCATTGCGTTGGGCAGGGATTACCAGGCACGCCTTTTCATCAATGACCACTGGCAACTGGCAATCAAGCACCAGGCCTACGGTGTACACTTGGGGCAAGAGGACCTCGAGGTTGCAGACCTGGACGCGATCCGTCGCGCCGGTCTGCGCCTGGGCATCAGCACCCATGGTTATTACGAAATGCTGCGCGCCCATCAGTATCGCCCCAGCTATATCGCGATGGGCGCTATCTACGCGACCACCACCAAGGACATGCCCAGCAAACCCCAGGGCCTGAAAAGGCTGCGCGACTACATCAGGCTGATGAAACCCCATTACCCCCTCGTGGCCATTGGCGGCATCTCTATCGAACGCGCCCCGCAGGTCTGGGCCTGCCAACCCGGCTCGATAGCCCTGGTCTCAGCCATTACCAAAGCCGATAATTACCGGCAGGCCGTAGAGGAATTGATGAACATTACAGGCGAACCCTATGCCCAGCCATGAATCAGCCATACTTAGCGATGAGGAGCTGCTCCGCTACAGCCGTCAACTGCTATTAGAACCCTTCGGTTTTGAGGCGCAAACCCGTTTTAAGGAAGCGCATATCCTCGTCATCGGTGTTGGCGGGCTGGGCTGCCCGGCAGCGCTTTACCTTGCCGCCGCAGGGATCGGAAAACTCACCCTGGCCGACCATGATCAGCTGGACCTGACCAACCTGCAACGCCAGATTCTTTACCGGACAAACCAGGTTGGCGAAACTAAAACCCTTGCGGCAGCGAACAATCTCACGGCGCTTAACCCCCACGTGGATATCAAATCGCTCTCGCAAAAGTTAACGGCCGAGAATCTTGGCCAACTGATTGACGATGCTGACCTGGTACTGGATTGCACCGACAACCTGGATACCCGCTACGCCGTCAATGCCGCCTGCGTCTCACAAAAAACCCCGCTAATCACGGCAGCCGCTATTGGCCTGGAGGGACATTTCACCTTCTTTAATCCCGGCCTGGAAGATGCGCCCTGTTATCAGTGCATGGTGCCCGATACGGGGCAGCGACCCGACGCCAACTGCGCCACCAATGGCGTATTGGGGCCGGTGCTCGGCATGATGGGCAGCCTGCAAGCCCTCACAGCACTCAAACACCTGGCCGGACTGGACGGCCAGGCTCATACCCTCATCCGTTTTGATGCACTCAACCTGGGTTTCCAGCAATTCAAGCTGGTACGGGACCCACAGTGCCCCATCTGTAACCGCTCGTTATCCGCAGACCATTAACCGTCTTCTGCACGGCGCTTGTAATGGCTCAGCCAAAGTGCCGTGGAACCCGCCACGGCCGCCGGCATCACAACCCAGTTCACAACCGGGATCATCGTTGCCAGCAGCACGCTGGAACCGAAACCGGCGGTGGTCAGTTTTTGCTGCCAGAGACGGCGACACATGACCCCGAAACGCACATCATTGTTGTCCATCGGGTAATCCAGGTACTGGATGGCCATCATCCACACGCTGAACAGTGCCCATAGAACAGGGCTCAAACTATTCAAAACCGGTATAAAACCCAGGATAACCAGGCCAATCAGCCGCGGCAGGTAATAGCGCAACTTGGCCAGTTCCCGCAGGATACTGTGCCCAAACTCGGCGCTTAAACTGCGCCCCGTTTCCGGCGGTGCCTCACCCGAGAGATGACGCTCGACCGCCTCGGCAAGAAAGCCGTTGAATGGTGACGCGATCAAGTTTGCCAGCAGGGTGAAAGTAAAGGCCATCACAACCAGTACAAACAGGGCAAATATCAGCCATAGCAACCACTCGATAAAGCCAAGCCAGCTCGGCAACCAGCCCAGCAACTGCTCCATCCAGCCACCGAAGTAGTGGGACAGCAGGTAAATCGACAAGCCGAAAAGCAGTGTATTAATCGCCAGCGGAATTAATACAAACCCTCTGATCCCTGGCTTGCCAAGCAGTTTAAATCCGACCAAAAGCTGCTTTAGCCCAGCAAAAAAATCTCCTCGCATAGAGTCCCTCTCGCTATGATATGATGCTCCAGAACTGCGCCGGAGGCTCCTTGGAATATCTGTGGCAAGCATACCCTTTTCTTAATCGAAGCGATACGCAAGCCAAGCCCCTGACGGGGATCAGCGCCTGTTTGTGCGGCGACCCGGTACGCTACGACGGCCGCTCGAAATGGCAGCCGCAACTGGTGGATGCCCTGGAAAAGCTCCTGCGCCTTGAAAAATTTTGCCCGGAGGTTGCCATTGGCATGGGCACGCCGCGCCCGCCCATCCACCTCTGCAACAACTCAGGCAGCATCCAGGCCGTCGGTGTTGACGACCCCCAGCGCAACGTCACTACCCCGCTGAAAGCCTTTGCCGACGAAATCATTACCCGGCAACACACAGAAACCACAGAGCAGCATCTGTGCGGCTACCTTTTTAAAAGCCGCTCGCCAAGCTGCGGTGTCGGCAGCACACCACTTTACCGCCAGGGCAAAGAAGTCAGCCTTGCCAACGGCATTGTCGCACAGCGTTTAAAACGGCACTTATCCTGGCTTCCGGTGGTTGACGAAAGCGCCCTTGAGTCGGACGCAGCTGTATCGCGGTTTATTTTCCTGAATTACTTAACGTCAGATTTCCTCAGTGGTAACAGGAATACCCTCCGCTTACATGAACATCACTGGCTTTTACACCGAGGACTGCCACAGCAAACACAGGCCGAGCTTGAGGCGCTCGCTGCCCAGCCACAGTCCTTTCAGCCGTATCTATCCACACTGGTTAACGCGCTGCTAATCCAGCCCCTTGCCGCTTTCGAAATAACCTTCACGACTATCGCACAGGCATAAAAAAGCGGGCCTAAGCCCGCTTTTTTATGCGTTCGGGACAGGAAACTAGATTGCGCCTTCCCCTGATTCGCCGGTACGAATACGAATAGCCTGCTCCAGCGGCAGCACAAAAATTTTACCGTCCCCGATTTTACCGGTATTCGCCGCTTTGGTAATGGCATCAATAACCGTGTCGACCATATCATCAGCCACCGCAATTTCCAATTTTACCTTGGGCAGGAAGTCCACCACATACTCGGCGCCACGATAAAGTTCCGTATGCCCCTTTTGGCGTCCAAACCCCTTCACCTCCGTGACCGTGATACCCGTAACTCCGATTTCAGACAGCCCTTCACGTACGTCATCCAGCTTAAAAGGCTTAATAATGGCATTAACCAGTTTCATTCTTTTCTCCCTTCAGGGCACGGCATTGACTGCCGCAAATGTTCCAGACTGGCTGCGATTGTAGCATGATCTGTTGCTCGAGCTAGGGCTGTTGACAAGAGTTCTGGTAAACTTGGCGCTTCAACACAGGCGAAAAGGCAACATCATGATCAACCCGGAAATCATCAACAGAATAGGGCAGCAAATTGCCGGCCTTATCCCCGAGCAGGCAAAACAGACACAACAGGAAATCGAGAAAAACATCCACGCCATCCTGCAGGGTGCATTTGCCAGGCTGGACCTGGTCACCCGAGACGAGTTTTCAGCTCAAACAGCCGTCCTGCAACGGACTCGCGAAAAACTGGATGAACTGGAAACCCGGCTCAACGAACTGGAAACGTCTCTTCACCCCCCCCAAAAATAATAAAACGGCTCCAGTTATACCGCTGAACCAAAGCCTACTCGCCGCAATACCTCCACTTAGGTATTGCGCTTTACCTTATTGCGCTTCACTCTCAGAAACTTTAAAAATCAAACAGATACAGAAAATGGCAGGCATTTCGCTCGATTCAGCACTACACAAACATTACGTTCGCAACCAGCGCTGGGGGTTTCTCTGGGCACTCTGGGTCGCCATTTTATGGGGAGCCTGGTACGTACCTGGAACCGCCCTATGGTTCGAAAAGCCCTATGCGGATATCGATACCAACAGCCAGTCCACCGTACTTGCCGCCACGGCGGTAATGACTTGGATACACGCCCTGAGCGTCCTGCTCTTCCTGTTCATCTGGAATGCCATGCTGGGCAAGGTCAAGGATTACGCCAGGACCTTCGTACGTTTCCGCAAAATATCCAAATGGTATGCCCTCGCCTCCTTATGCGGAGGCCCGATGGCAATTTTCGGCTCCTATATGGCAATGGGCTTCATCGGTCCGATCTTTGCCGCTATCACCTCACTTTTTTACCCTGTCGTCGGCGCAATCATCGCCCGTCTTTGGTACAAGGAAAAAATCACCTCCCGGGCTGCACTTGGCATGGTGATCATTATCATCGGCGGCGGTGTTATTTTTGGCCCCGAGCTGTTAGGTGAACTGGACCTGGACAACCCCAATGTCTGGTTAGGCTACCTGGGCGCGATTATGGCCGCCATTGGCTGGGGCGCGGAGGGCGCGGTCGCCGCCAGGGCAATGGACGTCAGCGACCCCGACTCCGGCATCCAGTGCCGTTTTACCTTTGAGACACTGTTCTGGGGCATCATTATCCTGCCGCTTTTCGCCCTGTTCAGCGATGCGCCACTGCTGTCTCTGATCATGGATACACTGAGCAACGGCACGGCGATGCTGTGGATTGTGCTTGGCTCTGCCTGCCACGCTTACTCCTATACTGCTTTCTATAAGAGTTTTGGCCTGATTGGCGTCAGCCGGGGTGAAGCCATCGGCAACCTGCACGCCGCTTTTGCCGTTCTTTTTGTCCTGATGTTCACACTGGAACTTCCCGAGTGGTACTTCTTTGTCGGCCTCCTGCTAGCCACCGCCGGCAGCTTGGTGATGTTTACCGAGCCCGCGGAATCCATTGCACACCTCCGCGAACAGGGTGAAGAGGAGCCATGTCTATGAAACTGCATCAAAAGGGCTTCCTGCTGGTGGAGCTAAATAAGGTAACTGAATGCTGGGACTACGAGCTGATCGATAAAGCCCTCGTCGAATACAACGTGAAGGGGGCTCGCTGGGTCAACACCTTCCGGGTTGCCCTGGATGAATTATCCGCGGCAGGTTTGACCATGATCACCGACAAAAAACTGGATGACGGTTCCAGGGTCGGCATAGACAAGGTCTTATTCCGTTTCCGGCTAACCGACTTTGGCCGGACCCGGCTTCAGGAAACCGGATTACTCGCCTCGACACCCTAACCTATAGATTTTCAGGAGTACCATGATCATGAACGAATTCTGGGGTTACCCGGGCGCCGACCTGCTATCGGTTTTAGTCATTGGCGGCATCAGTGCCGTTTGCTTAGTTTGCGCCTGGATTTTCGTTAAAAACTATTAGCCCAAAAAAGACTGGCACAATAAATAGCAATGCCTTTAGGATAAAGGCCCAATTCACTCAAATGCTCCAGGGAAGGAACGATGAGTCTTGCTATTGTATTTGCCCGCGCCAAGCTGGGCATTGACGCTCCGCTTGTTACTGTTGAAGCGCACCTTTCCAACGGTCTCCCGAGTTTAAGTATCGTCGGACTGCCGGAGGCGGCAGTCAAAGAAAGTCGTGAGCGGGTGCGTAGCGCCATTATAAACTCCCAGTTTGAATTTCCCGCCCGGCGCATCACCATTAATCTCGCTCCCGCCGATCTGCCAAAGGAAGGGGGGCGCTACGATCTTGCCATCGCACTGAGTCTATTGGCCGCTTCCGGGCAGGTTCCCACACAGGATTTAGCCAACTACGAGTTTATGGGAGAACTGGCGTTAACTGGAGAATTGCGCCCAACCCCCGGCGCGCTTCCCGCATCCCTGCAATGCAGCCTGCAACAACGAAGCCTGGTACTCCCCCAGGCCAACGCCAGCGAAGCAGCTTTGCCCCAGCAATCCAGCATTATCGCAGCCAACCACTTGTTGGAAGTCACTGCACACTTGAGCGGGCAACAAAAACTGGCCTTTTATCGCAACCACCAGCCAACCGCCCCAAAGCCGCCAAATACAAGAGACCTAAATGAAGTCAAAGGGCAGTACCAGGCCAAACGTGCACTGGAGATCGCTGCAGCGGGTCATCACAACCTGCTTTTCTATGGCCCGCCAGGCAGCGGTAAAAGCATGCTGGCATCACGTTTACCCTCGATATTGCCCGACCTGCAGGAACAGCAGGCCATGGAGGTTGCGGCCATCCGCTCCATTGCCAATCAGCCGTTCCAACTGGAAACCTGGCGACAACCACCCTACCGGGCACCGCACCATACTGCCTCGGCGGTTGCCCTGGTTGGTGGGGGCAGCAATCCCAAACCCGGTGAGATTTCGCTGGCCCACCACGGTGTTCTGTTCCTTGATGAACTGCCGGAATATGACCGACGGGTACTGGAGGTTCTACGCGAACCCCTCGAAGCAGGATACATTAATATTTCTCGCGCCAACCAGCAGGTAAGCTTTCCCGCCCGTTTCCAACTTATCGCCGCCATGAACCCCTGTCCCTGCGGCTATCTTGGGCACGGTCGGATTGCCTGCCGCTGCAACAGCGAGCAGGTCAGGCGCTACCGGCAAAAAATTTCTGGCCCACTGCTGGATCGTATTGATATCCAGATTAAAGTTCCCGCCAACACCAAGGAGGTGATCGAATCGCCTCGCCAATGCGGCGAAAGCAGCCGGATGATTAAGGCAAGGGTGGAAAGGGCGCAGGCGATACAACTGGCCCGTCAAAAAATGCTGAATGCCAATTTAAGCACCCAGCAGGTTGAACAATACTGCGTACTCAGCAAAGAGAACCGGGCGTTAATGGGACAAGCGGTCGAGAAACTAAATTTGTCCGCACGGGCCTATCACCGCACACTAAAGGTGGCGAGAACCATTGCCGACCTGGCGGGAGAAGCGCAAATAACCACCCCACACCTGCTCGAAGCACTGAGTTTACGCGACAATAACGAGATTTAATGAATGGCTTCTGCCAGCGCCTGCCCCGGTTCAACCTGTTGCGCCAGGCGGTTGCAGACATTTTCAAAGGTAAGTGCCTTATGGTAAAAGTGGCCCTGCACTTGGTCACACTCATAATCACGCAACAGCACCAATTGTTCAAAGCTTTCCACGCCTTCAGCTATCACATGCATGTTCAGGTTATGC
Source organism: Pseudomonadales bacterium (assembly GCA_041395865.1). Taxonomy (GTDB): domain Bacteria; phylum Pseudomonadota; class Gammaproteobacteria; order Pseudomonadales; family IMCC2047; genus IMCC2047. The sequence goes on along the minus strand of JAWKZQ010000001.1, from coordinate 413,314 downwards.
GCAAGGTTAATAATTGCCTTCACAATAACCGCATCCCCTTCCTTGTTGATTGAGTTTTTCACAAAACTCTTATCAATTTTCAAGGAGGTGATGGGCAACCCCTGAATATGCGCAAAAGACGAGTAGCCCGTACCGAAGTCATCCAGGGAAAAGTGCACCCCCAGCCTGCTGAGCTCGTTCATACAGCGCCGAGTCTCCTCTTCATTGGACATAACGGCTGTTTCGGTGAGTTCAAACTCCAGGTAACTGGCGTCTACCTGGGTTTTTTTAATGATTCTCGCAACAGTTTCCCGCAACTTCTTATCCTGGAACTGGCGGAAAGACAGGTTTACAGCGATACGAACAAAGTGTCCCTGCTCCTGCAGGCACTTGAGCGCCAAACAAGCCTGGTGAATGACCCAATAGCCCATCGTCACGACCAAGCCGGTTTCTTCCGCCAGCGGAATAAATTCATCAGGCGACAGGAGCCCCCGGCTGGGGTGCTGCCAACGAATCAGCCCCTCCATACCAACAATTTCGCCGGTAGCGATATTCACCCGGGGCTGGAACATCAACCGGAATTCGTTACGCCGCAGGGCGCGGCGAAATTCAGCCTCCATCATCAGTTGATTGGACGCTTTCGTGCTCAGTTCCTCGGTATAAAAACAATAACTGCAGCCCTGATCCGTTTTGGCGTGAGCCATCGCCAAATTGGCTGCCCTTAGCAACGCCTCCGGGTTGAGGCCGGCCTTGGGATAAAATGCCACCCCGATACTGCACCCCAAGTGAATCTGCTCGCCGGGTATGGCAAAGGGCTTGCCCAGCTCGGCCGTGATCTGTTGCACCATTCGCAAGACATCCGACTCTTCATTTACACCCTCGAGGATAATGGCAAATTCATCACCATTATTCCGGGCCAGCGTATCACTTTTTCTTACGCAGGCCTTCAAACGCTCGGCAGCTGTGCAAATTGCTGCATCTCCGGCTTCTCGTCCATAGGAAGCATTGATGCTTTTGAACTTATCGAGGTTAATGGTCAAGAGAACCACTTTATGACGCGAGCGTTCTGCCCGCTGAATGGCATGCAACAGGCGGTCATGGAAAAGCGTCCGGTTGACCAGTCCGGTCAAGGCATCGTAATGATCACGGTAACCCAGCTTGGCGTGTGCGTCCTTAAGGCTCAGCACATAGCGCAATGAGCGCTCAAGCATAAAGGCATCCAGGGAGCCTTTCACCAGGTAGTCTGTCGCGCCGGACTTTACAAGGGAAGTTCCCAGTGTACTGTCCATTTCAGAGCTAACGACAATAATTTGAGATGAGGGACTCAGGGTTTTGGCGTCGCTAATGAAGTCAGCATCGCCATGGTCGGTCAACCAGTATTCGGTAATAATAACGTCGAAGGACGCTTCGTTTGCCAGTGCGCGAAGTGCCTTGGCGGTAGTCCGGCACCAGGTGAGCTCATAATCCAGCCCGTCGATCTGGTGCAACAGGTTATTAAGAAACAGCTCTTCGGTATGCTGGTCGTCCACCAGAAGGATGCGAACCCGTTCACCCTGCAGACTGTTTTCAAATAGAACCATTCGACCTGCTCAGTAGATTATCCTACAACGTCTATCAAAATGGCCTGTGTACTCGCTTGCATATCAGGCTGCCGACTGAAAGCATAACACGCAACATCACGCCCGGCACATGACCGGGCGCAATTCAAAGACAGTTATTTACTGTTGTTTACCATGTATTTAACAGTAGCCGCAATTTCCTCATCGGAACAGCCGCTACAGGTACCACGAGGCGGCATGGCATTAAAACCATTGATCGCATGATTGACCAGGGTATCGACACCTTTGCCAATACGCGCAGACCAAGCAGCGGCATCACCCACTTTGGGTGCACCTGCAGCGCCGGTGCCATGACAACCGAAACAGGTTGAGCTGTAGATATCTTCACCAGAACGAGGGCCTGAAGGCGCCGCTGCCGCAGACGCAGCAATGTCGCCACAGTCTTCACCGGCCACACACACTTCGCCAACAGGCTTAATGCGTTCACGAATTTCATCCTCAATGCTGCTTTCGGCAGCAATAGCACTGTTCGCCAGCAAGCCAACAACGAGTGAAAAAGCCAGGGTCAGGGATTTGAATAAAGATTTTTTATTGCCGGAAGTCACTGCAACTACCTCATTTCTAGTTGTAACAAAAATGCGAGAAAAAATTTATCGCCGATTATACCGGCAATACATTTTTAAAACAGGAAAATTTCGGCATCAAAACCAAAATGCCGACACAAATCAATTATCAACCCCGCTTGCATCGCGAAATCAGCCTCCAAGAGCGTAGACTAACCACCGTGCTATGCGTATCATGTCAGCCTCTTCTCTCAAGTGCGCCCGTAGCTCAGCTGGATAGAGTAGTGGCTTCCGAAGCCATTGGTCACAGGTTCGAATCCTGTCGGGCGCGCCATACCAATCAACCACCCTCCAGAGTCATTGCCAGACGCGGCCTTTTTACATCACTGCGTATTGCAAAAAGTTACCCGACGATGCAATGGGTACAAAACATTCCCCCAGCAAAGTTTGCCCACCCAATATATCCACGGGCTTCGCTTTGAATCGGCAATACGACGCCCATACTGAACACGGCACAGCCGCCTACTGAAAACACCTAATACGAAAGCATTAGTGCGAATGCCTTATTTACCAAATCTTCTTCTGCTATAGACTTATGAGTAAGGGATTTCGGGCATGGATGCCCATTCGCAGGGACGCGGACTTCCCTTACCTGAGCTCAGTCCCTTGACTGTCCGGGTTTCCCAACGCCAAGGGACTGGCTCAACTTCTCTTCCAACCTGCAAAAGGTTTCCTTTACCTCATCAGAGCCCTGCGACCTGTCACAGGCCTGTTCCAGCGCTCTCACGCAGGCAACCACTGTATCTGACTCACTCATCCCATAAAGCACGCTGCGCAATTGATGCGCCTGATTACGCAACTGCTGTAAGTCATTATCACGCTGGGCAGCTCGCAACAGGTTCAGTTGCCGCTGAATCTCCTCAGCCAAGACACCCTTCGGCAGAGCACTCAAAAAAGACTGGCCAGAACCGCGCCCCTTCTCTTTTGGCTTATCAGCCCGGTCCAATAATTCAACAATGGTGTTTATCAGGAACTCCTCATCCAACGGCTTAAAGAGAATCCTGTTAAAGCCCATGCCCAACAGCTCCTGATCATCGCCATCCAAAACCTCTGCCGTCAGGGCTATCACCGGCAATCGGGCCACCACCCCGTCACTCAATCTCAACTCCTGCAGTGCCAGCCGCCCATCCAAACGGGGCATATTCAGATCCATCAACACCAGATCAATAGACTGAGCATGAAGCTCTCTCAAAGCCTGGACTCCGTCCACTGCAGGAATCGCCTCACCGCCTTCCGCCTCGACCACGGCACAAATCAAGTTACGGTTAAACTCGTTATCCTCCGCAACCAGCACACGGACCCCATTCAAACGGTCAGAGCCAGGCAATTTATCCAGCTGAAAAGGCGCCTCCAAGCGTTGCAGCCGCCCCTCTTTAAATGACTGGGCCAACTGCAGCACATTTAACAGCTTGTCTTTGCGTATGGGCTTACTGCGCACATAGAGCGGGCCAAATCGCGCGCACTCGTCCTCCAGTTCATTAACTTCAGCAATATCGATACCGGCAAGCAAAACGGCCGTTCCTTTAAAGCTCTCACGCAACTTAGACAGGAACCCTTCGAGACGGGCAGGCTCCAGCTCTTCAGCGGACAATCCAGCCAACACCACATCCTTTTCCGAGCCAGACGCCTCGATGTTCAATATCAGTTGTTGCTGGCCTGCCGACACGGAAATACTGTCAGATGCCATCATCGCCACACTGCGCAAAGATCGTCTCACCCAGGGGTTTCTATCGTAAATAAACAGCCGGCTGGCCCGCATGCCTGCATCGGCTTCCGCTCTTGTCTGTTGCTCTGGTGGCGATTGAGCAATACCACAACGTATCGTGAAATCAACCTGCGTTCCTTCACCCAGACGGCTGGATATCCGGATATCCCCTTCCATCAAGCGGGTGAGCTCCTTGGCAATTGCCAGACCAAGGCCGGTGCCACCAAAACGACGCCTGATGGTCGAATCAGCCTGGCTAAAGGCATCAAACAGTTGAGCCTGGTGTTCGGCACTGATTCCGACCCCTGAATCCTTGACGTCAAACTTGAGAACAACTCGCTCCGCTCCCAGCTGGAGCAAATTAGCCGAAAGAACCACTTGGCCACTATCGGTGAATTTCACGGCGTTACTAATCAGGTTGGTAACCACCTGCCGCAGTCGCAGCGGATCTCCAATCACATAAGCAGGCACGTCAGGCGCGACCAATAAAACCAACTCCAGCTGTTTCTGGTGCGCCGTCAACGCATGCATTGCCAACACATCCTCCAGCGCCTCTTCCAAGTGGAAGGGAATTTCCTCCAGGGCAACAACCCCCGCCTCCAGCCGCGTAAAGTCGAGAATGTCATCGATGGTCGACAGCAAGATAGCCGAGGCACTGGTAATACTTTTTAAATACTCTTCCTGGCTTTCGTTATGAGTCATGGTCTGTAACAGTTTTGCATAGCCAGAAACAGCCGTCAGCGGAGTGCGCAGCTCATGGCTCATCCGCGCCAGGAACTCACCCTTTGCGGCACTGGCCTTGATGAGCTCCTGACGCGCCTCTTCCAGCTGCTCATTACGATGTTCAAGCGTTTCCAGCGTGCCGGTCAGCCGTTTGGTCGCATCGGCAACGCGGGCATTAAGATCCTCGCTGGATATCTCCACCGATTCAGCCAAACTATTAATACCCTGCGCCAGCTCTCCCAGCTCTCCCCCCGCCTCCACCAGGGCACGAGAGGATAACTCACCGGCCTCAAGCTGTTTTACGGTATGCGTCAACGTGCTGATAGGGCGCGAGATACCACGCGCCACATAACCCGCCAGCAGGAACAACCCCAGGAACCCCACGCTGCCAAGCAGCAGGCTGGTAACAAGAATGGCCTGTTGCTCGGTACGCATTCTGCGCTCATCCATAACCAGTTGTACCCACCCTAAAAGCGGTGCCTGACTGACGGACTGCTCGGCCACTTCGAACTCGTCAACCTCCAGCGTCGAATAGTAAACAGGCAACTGGAAAATCCAGTTGAAATCCTCTTCCAACAGCAACGCTTCAGGTGCTGATTCGAACAGCCGCCCCCAGATTTTGGGGTCCCCGGTGCTTAGCAATAATTTGCCCTGCGAATCAAAAAAACTGACGACCCTGACATCTTCCTGTTGCAGCATAGTTGCCGCTAATCGCCGAAGTCCCGCATTGTCACCGGCAAACAGGCCAAACTCGGCAGCACCCGCCAGGTAACGGACCATACTGTTACCGCGGTCAGCAAGCACTTCTTCCCGGTCCGACTGCCGTGTCACAACCATATAGGTCGTCAACAGGGCAGTAATAATGAACAGGGGCAAGACCGTCATTACAAATAAACGACGTCTTACACTCAGCCCATGGAAAGAAAACCTGCTCATAACCGTTACACTGACACCCGTTAATTCAAGTCAAACTGCACTCTAAGGAAAACCCGCCGCTCAAAGATGTTCTCATCATCGTAATCGACGTAATCACCAAAGGCATTGTGAACCAGCACCTCCATCTCTCCCTGCCAGTTGCCCAGCCTCAATTGCCTGGCCAATCGCAAATCCGTTCGGGTTATGTCATCCACTTCGTCACCCCCCGTCCATTCCATTTTTGAGGTGTGGTAGACGGTACCGCTTAATTCCCAGTCTGGCGTTGGCCTGTAGGCCAAGAGCAGACTGGTATTATGAGTCGGCAAATGATTTCCCAGATCATCTGGGTCACCAGGCTCCTCCCAGACACCATCCAAATCCAGGTAGGCGTATTGCCAGCTCAACAACCACTTGCGGCTCGGTCTGTACTGCAGCTGCGCTTCAAAGCCATCGGTATCCCAACGCAACCCGTTGCGCCAAAGATTTTGCTCGCCATCCAAATCATTCGCTGGTGCATCCGGGGTGTAACGGGCATCGCGCAATCTTTCATGAAACACGCGCACATCCAGGCTCAAGGCGCCATCGAGAAAATAACCCAGGTAACCTAACTCCAGCAGATCGACACGTTCTTCGTTGGCTTCACCGTCAGTTCCACCTACTTGGTCAATCACCGTTCCATCCGAAAAAGTCACCGCCGTGTCCTGATAAACGCTTAACAGCGACGGCGTGCGTTTACCGATGGTTCCGCTAAGCCTCACCGTCTGGGAACGGGTCCATTGATAGTTGATGCCGACCCGCGGGGATGCAAAGGTTCCGACCAAACTGTTATGCTCCAGCATCACTCCGGCATTCATGTTCCATTGGGGGTGAAAGCGCCAGTCGGCGTTGGCAAACAGTTGATACTGCTCCACCGAAATAATGTCATCATCACCGATCAGGAAGCGGCTCCCCAATCGATCAACTCGAAATGCACCGCCCCAGACCATTTGCAGCTGTTGCGCCACATCAAAGGTATGCTGAAGCTCCAGATGGTAACGCTCCGATAAACCATCGCGGATATCCCCAAGCAAGACCTCGTCTGTCTGGCCAGGAAAGCCTGCAAGCGCAGGGGGTACACCAATCAGTTCGGAAAAACGCCCAAGCACCGTATCATCTTTGATACTCAGGTAGTTATGATAAAAATCCAAGGTTACATTACCGTTATCCAGGGCGTGCTTCCAACTTACCTGCTGGAAATGACTGTCGAACTCCCGGTTGTGATACCCTCTGACATCGTTCTCGGGCAGTCTTAGGTTGTCTTCTCCGACACCAATGGCGATGCGTATCTCGTCATCCAGCGTAGGCGTGTATAGCCCCTGCAACCGGAATTGGCGGGTACGCATATCATCTTTAACCGTGTGCGTCGGCCAGGGCCCGGTTTTCGGTTCATCGAGGGCGGGAAAGCCGCTATTCTCGCGCGATAACACAGACACAAGATAATTAAAGTGCTTCGTAGACCCCGCGTGACTCGCACTGAATTCGCGCGTATCAATACTGCCCGCCACTGCCCGCAGCGAAACCTCTGGGCTGTTCAATGAGTCCAGCGTCACAATATTAATGGCGCCCGAAAAAGCATTTGACCCATAGGCGGGCGTATTAGAGCCGCGTATGACCTCGATATAATCAATATCCTTGATATCAATACCCAATGACGACCAGACAACCGTCGAAAAAGCAGGCTCGTACACAGAACGGCCGTTGACCCTAACCTCAAGATGCCCCGGAAAATCGGTTGATAACGCCCGTGAAGAAAGCCCCAGCTGGTTGCCTAAAACAGAATAGCTCTGGAATCCCGGCACGAGCCGCATCAGGTGCGCCACCTCCGTCGCACCGGAAGCTCGAATCATTTCACGATCAATAATGCTCACCGATACCGGCACTTCTGTTGCCCGCTGTTGTAAACGGGTCGCTCCATTCACCACAGGCACATCTGCAAACAGGTCGGCCTCTGTCATCCCGGCATTGGCAGAAGGAACGCTCACTGCCAAAACCACCACCAGGAAAAACCATTTACTCACTTTCTGCCTCCCTTTGAACGACGCTTTCTAACTGCAATAAACGCTGCTTCAGCTCAGCAATCGTCTGTGGCTCCAACCCCAGGGAATCCATCACAGTGGGATTCACGGCTAAGCTGAAATAACGGGGATAACGAACCACGTTTTGAGGATTTCCAGCATGACCATGCTTTAGAAATCCCAGAATCTGTTCACCGGTATCACGTCCGACCTGGTCGGGTTCCGTGAAAAGCGATATGGCCGCCCCAGCCTCGGTATATTTTTGTGAATAGCCAATCACCGGTATTCGGTGACGATAGCTGAGAAAGAGTATCCACTTGGCCGTTTTACTGTTAAAACTGGACACATCCGGAATAACCACAAACGCATCGCTTTCAGCAAAGACCTGCTTCAGATCTCGGATTGGATTGCTATCCTCCAGTAACATCGCGGAGGTCAGTGACAAGTGCTGTTGAGCGACAGCAGCCTTAAACTCTTCAAGGCGATTCGTCGCAGAGTTATTGACCACCGTGCCCAGGCGTTTGGCTTGCGGGGCAATAAGTCGTGTCAGAGCGACAACCCGGGTTGCAGGCTGGTCGAGAACAATTGCAGAATGAAGGCCTTCAGGAAACTGTACGCCGGGAGTGCGGCTATCGGCAGCCGCGGCTACCAGGCTGCTGCGCGTCACAAAGGTTGAAAACACCGGCACATCAAGGGGCTGCGCCAGGGCAAATCCCGTAGCGCGGGTACCGACTGCCACCAGCAGGTCAATCTCATCCAAGCCGGCAAGCCCGGTTTCGGCGACACTTTGCAGGGAAACTGTCTCGAGACTTACATCGCCCGCTTTTTTACCAAGTGCGGAGCGTATCCCGGCAACGACTTCCTGATAGGGGTTCGAATCCCCGGAAAGCAATAAAACGATCCGGGTTTGTTCCTGCCCATGGCTCGTTCCAACCGATAACAACAGGCAGCAAACGCCCCAGATAATCCGTTTAAACAGCAGGCTCATCAATGTGCCTTTTCCTTTGCATTCCATCGCCTTGATCAAGCCCTGTTATTCACTTGGGATATCAGGCTCAAAATTCTGCTTGAACTTCTCACCAATTACGCCGGCTTGGGTTCGATTCCGTAACTTAAGCGCGCGCAAGATACCGCTGACATGAACCTTAATTGTATTTTCAGATAACTCAAGTTGGCGCGCGATTTCCTTGTTACTCTGACCATCGCCAAGCAGCAGCAAAATTTCTCTTTGCCGGTCCGTCAATACCTCATAAGCGTTTTGCAAGTCCACCGGCGGCGGGGCGTCTTCGGGCAAATTAGACGCCTCTCGGGTTAAGATATGGGTCGGCAGGAAGATGTCACCCCTCAACATCAGCGCAACCGCATTGACCAGGGTATCCTGAGAAACACTTTTGGGGATAAACCCCGAGACCCCCATGGAAATGGCTTTTTTAATCGTTGCCGAGTCATCACTGCCTGATATAACCGCTACCGTTAACTCCGGATACTGGTCGCATAACTGCTGCAGGAAGGCAAAACCGTCCATTCCCGGCATTTTTAAATCAACCAGGGCAATATCATAGTCCCGCTTTTGGGTGAGTAACCGGAAAACTTCGGCCGCATCATGGGCCAGAGAAAAGCTGGCATTATTGAAGGCGCTTTCAAGTGCACCTATCAAACCTGAAATAACCAGGTCGTGGTCATCGGCAATTAGAATATCCATTATCTTTCGCCAAAATTATTATTAGCACAAAGGGCGCAAGCGCCCATTATTACACGGGGCTCCGCCACTTTACACTACTTAAGCTGCCCCAGTAGCAGCGCGTTTCCACCTGCTGCGGCAGTATTGGTGGTCAGGGTCTGTTCACTCGCAAAAGCAAGCAGATAGTGAGGGCCGCCAGCCTTTGGTCCGGTTCCTGAAAACCGGCACCCACCGAAAGGCTGTACCCCAACAACAGCGCCGACCATATCCCGGTTTACATAGAGGTTACCGACTGGCATTTTTTCACAAATCGCCGCCACACGCTGCTCAATACGGCTGTGCACGCCAAAGGTCAGTCCGTAATTGGTACCTTTGATGGCATCCAGCACCGCTTCCAACTGGCTCGCACTGTAGCGCACCAAATGCAACACAGGCCCAAAATTTTCCGCCTCCAGTTGCTCAATACCAGATAGTTCTATCAATGCCGGAGCAACAAAGTTTCCCACTTTACAGGTTTGCGGCAACGGACATTGATACAGCAACCGCCCCTGCTCTTTCCAGCGCCGGATATGCGCCTCAAGTTTATGCTTTGCATCCGCACTGATAACGGGGCCGACATCCGTTTGCGGATCGCATGGGTCCCCCATTTGCAGTTGCTCCATTGCCCCTGTTATCAATTCGATGACACGAGTGGCAATCTCCTCCTGCACATACAAAACCCGGAGGGCTGAACAGCGCTGCCCGGCGCTATTGAATGACGATTGCAACACATCCTTAACCAGCTGCTCAGGCAATGTGGAACTGTCCGCCAACATCGCATTTTGCCCACCGGTTTCCGCGACCAAGGTTGCGATCGGCGCCTCTCTGGCAGCCAGGGCACGGTTAATCTCCCACGCTGTTTGCGTTGAGCCGGTAAACGCAACTCCGGCCACACGCGCATCGGTGAGCACTGTTTCCGAAAACACATCGGCTTTAGCGGGCACAAACTGCAGCACGGTTGCCGGCACGCCCGCTTCGTAAAACAGCTCAACGACTTTGCCGGCCACCAGGCAAGCCGCCGAGGCAGGCTTTGCCAATACGGAGTTACCCGCCACCAGTGCCGCTGCAATCTGACCACAGAAAATAGCCACGGGAAAATTCCACGGACTGATACAGGCAAAAATTCCACGTCCCTTGAAACTCAAGGCATTGGTTTCACCTGTGAAGCCCGGCAATTGTAGCGGCTCTGCGAAGAGCTGCTTCGCAGATACCGCGTAATAGCGCAAAAAATCCACCGCTTCACGAATTTCCGCCTGGCTATCACGCAGGTTTTTCCCGGCCTCCTTCACACACATCGCAATCAGTTCGGCCTGGTGCATTTCAAACAGATCAGCGGCTTTTAATAAACATTCAGCCCTGACGTTCACAGCTGTGTCACACCACTGTTCCCACCCGGCATAGGCAATGTCAATGGCCTGCTTCAGGTCACAGACCTGGTCCCTTCCGAGGATTTCGACATAACCCACCACTTTACCGGTATCTGCCGGATTACTGACAGGCTGCGACTCAGCGGATATTTGTTGCCCGCCGATCATCGGCTGCTGATGAAAACTCGCCTCAAGATAAGGCTGCAGATCATCCAGCAATGCTTTTACTTCACAGGCATCGTGAAAGTTAACCCCATACGAATTGAGCCGTTCGCAGCCGAACAGCTTTTGAGGAATCGGAACATCGGGGTGACGAAAATCTCCTTCGAGCGCCCGTGCGCGCGCTACCGGATCTATCACCATCTGCTCCACGGGTTCGTCAGGGTGGGCCAGCTGGTTGATAAAAGACGTATTGGCACCGTTTTCCAACAACCTTCTCACCAGGTAGGGCAGCAAATCCGCGTGTACGCCGACGGGTGCATAAATCCGGCAGGGCACCTCAAGCCGGTGGGTTTCCAGCACCTCACTGTAAAGCTCCTCGCCCATGCCCTGCAGCCGTTGGAACTCGTAACGCTTGCCCTCACCAAGTTTCACAATACTGGCTAACGTATAGGCATTATGGGTCGCAAACTGCGGATAGAGGTTAACCGAACTATCCAGCAGGTAGCGGGCACAGGCCAGGTAAGAAAGATCGGTATTATTTTTTCGGGTAAAAACCGGGTAGTCCCTGAGTCCCTGCTGCTGGGCCCGCTTAATTTCCGTATCCCAGTAGGCCCCCTTCACCAACCTGACCGGAATTTGTTTGCCTTCGCGAGCGGCCAACTCATTCAGGAACGCCAGCACGGGTAATGCTCTTTTTTGGTAAGCCTGCACAGCCAATCCCAAACCGCCCCAGCCAGCAAGTGCCTGATCAGAGAAAACCCGGGCAAAGATGCGTAGTGACATTGCCAGGCGATCGGCTTCCTCGGCATCGACAGTCACCGCAACACCTGCTTCCCTGGCAGCCCCAGCCAAAAGCAGCAGGGTCTCTGTTAAGGCGTTTTCAGCCTGCGGCCACTGGCTGAACTCATAACGGGGAAATAACGCGGACAGTTTGATGGAGATACTATGGCGGGCCATAATCGGTTGACTGTGGTCCACCAAATCTCCGATTGCCTGGATGGCCTCCAGGTATGCCTGTTGGTAGCGGGAGGCATCATGGCTCGTTAATGCGGCTTCCCCCAACATATCAAACGAATACCGATAGTCCTGGCGTCCGTCACGCTGACTTCGCTGCAAAGCATCGCGGATATCTGCGCCCAACACATACTGCTCGGCAATGATACGCATCGCATGACGAATTGCGGCCCTCAACACCGACTCTTCCATACGCTCAGCTATACCGGAAAAAAATGACTCGGGGGTCTGGCTATCCAGCTCCTTCGGTTTGAGCAGCCGTCCCGTTAACAGCAGCGCCCAGGTTGAGGCGTTAACAAAAAAAGATTCACTCTTCCCTAAATGCTGATGCCACTGGCCGCTGGCCAGCTTATCCGCTATCAAGGCATCCACGGTGTCATCGTCAGGGATTCGTAACAACGCCTCGGCCAGGCACATTAAGACAATCCCTTCACGGGAGGACAAGTCATAATAACTCAGCAATGCATGCAACCCCGTCGCCTTGGAAAGCCGGCTTCTGATCGACTCAATCAGGTTTGTGGCAAACTGTTGCGCCTCATGAACCTGATCCGGCGACATTGTCGCCTTTTCCAGCAAAGATTCGACGACCGCCTGCTCATCGGCGAGGAAATAGGCATGAACATCTTCGCTCAGGTTATCCATTGCAGCGTCATACGTACGGGCGTCTATTGTCAGCGGATCGTTTGTCATGGCTTAAACTCCACTCCCTGTCTCCTACCGAAAAGTATAGCGTTGGCCGTAAATAAAGGTCGAGCTAACTGAAAAACAACCAAATGGCAGGTAAAAAAAAGCCCGCATAGTGCGGGCTTTTTCAATTAACTTTTGCAATTGCCGGCTTTCGGCAGTTACCAAGTGTTAATTAATACTTGTCCTGACCAGGAATCCAGTCAGTGCCAGCCAGAGGAACGCGGGCCATCGCCGCAGCTTCCACTGTCAGGGCAACCAGATCTTCCGGCTCCAGGTTGTGCAGGTGAGACTTACCACAGGCACGTGCAACTGTCTGGGCTTCCAGAACCATACACTGCAGGAAGTTGGCGATACGACGACCACCCAGTTCAGGGTCCAGGCCGGCAGCCAATTCAGGATCCTGTGTGGTGATACCCGCAGGGTCACGACCCTCATGGTAATCATCGTAGTAACCGGCAGAAGAACCGATCTTGTTGTAGCCTTCTTCAAATTTAGGGTTTTGGTCACCCAAAGCGATCAGTGCAGCCGTACCAATTGCAACAGCGTCAGCACCCAGTGCCATACACTTAGCAACGTCAGCACCATTAGTGATGGCACCGGAAACAATCAACTGAACCTTACGGTGCATACCCATTTCCTGCAGCGCTTTAACAGCCAGAGGAATCGCTGCCAGTGTAGGAATACCTACATGCTCGATGAATACATCCTGAGTTGCAGCCGTACCACCTTGCATACCATCAACCACGATCACGTCTGCACCGGCTTTGACGGCCAGCTTACAATCGTAGTAAGTACGGGTCGCACCCACTTTAATGTAAATTGGCTTTTCCCAGTCAGTAATTTCACGCAGCTCAGTAATTTTAATGGCCAGATCGTCTGGACCCGTCCAGTCTGGGTGACGACACGCGGAACGCTGGTCAACACCTTTAGGCAGCGTACGCATCTTCGCAACACGATCCGTAATTTTTTGACCCAGCAGCATACCGCCACCACCAGGCTTCGCACCCTGACCCAGCACCACTTCGATAGCATCCGCTTTACGCAGATCGTCTGGGTTCATGCCGTAACGAGAAGGCAGGTATTGGTAGACCAGGGTTTTGGAGTGGCCACGCTCTTCAGGTGTCATACCACCGTCACCCGTTGTGGTGGAAGTACCCATTTTGTTCGCACCACGACCCAGAGCCTCTTTCGCATTGGCGTTCAATGCACCAAAGCTCATACCGGCGATCGTAATAGGGATATCCAGGTGCAGAGGCTTTTTGGCGAAACGTGTGCCCAGAACAACGTCGGTAGCACATTTTTCACGGTAACCTTCCAGCGGGTAGCGTGACACACTGGCGCCCAGGAACAGCAGGTCGTCAAAGTGAGGAACTTTGCGCTTGGCACCGAAACCGCGGATATCGTAGATACCCGTTGTGGCTGCGCGATCTATTTCCCAGTTTTTGTCATGGGTAAAGACTTTGGATTCAATCAATCCAGGATGTTTAATCGTCATTATCGACTCTCCTCAACCTTACAACGTAGCGTTGTCAATGTGGAAGTTGTACAGGTTACGCGCAGAGCCGTAACGTTTGAAGTTGGATGGATCGTCGTCCACACCGGCTTCGCTCAGCAGGTTACCCAGCTCTTCAATGTGTTCAGAACGCATTTCTTTCTCAACAACGTCTGCACCCAGAGACTTAACAGTACCCTTCACATAGATGTGTACTTCGTACATGGAGTCGCCCAGCGCATCGCCAGCATCGCCACATACCACCAGGCAACCGGCTTGGCCCATGAAGCAGCTCATGTGTCCAACACTGCCTTTAACAACAATGTTGGAGCCTTTCATGGAAATACCGCAACGTGCCGCCGCATCACCGTCGATAACCAACAGACCACCATGGGAAGTCGCGCCGGCAGACTGGCTGGCGTTACCCTTAACGTGAACACGACCAGACATCATGTTTTCCGCAACACCGACACCTGCGTTACCGTTGATAGTAATGTTGGCATGCTTGTTCATGCCGGCACAGTAGTAACCCGCGTGGCCGTTAACAGCCACGTCGATTGGAGCATCAATGCCAACTGCAATCGCGTGCTCACCCTTGGCACCGTTAATTTCCCACGAACCAGTGGCGTCATTTGGCAGGTCGTGCAAAGCCTGGTTCAGCTCACGCACGGAACTTTGAGTCAAATCAACCGTAGTCATATCTTTAATCTCTCTGAAATTCAGTCGTTATGCAGCTTAGCCGCCCCAGGTGTAAACAGTTGCAGGCTCTGGCTCCCACAGTTTTGCATTCTCGATGCCTGGCAGGTCGGCCAGTGCATGGTACTCGGAAGCAAAAGCAACGTAGTCGTCAGTTTCCGCCATAACAGCAGGTTTACAGGCGATAGGATCACGAATTACCGCGAAGCCGTTTTTGGTACCGACAACGAAGGTGTAGAAACCGTCCAGTACATCCAGGCTGCTCTCCAGCGCCTCTTTCAGGGTATCCCCTTCTTTCAGGCGCCAGGCCAGGTAACCGGCCGCTACTTCAGAGTCGTTCAGTGTATTGAACTTAACACCCTCACGCTTCAGTTCTTCACGCAGGCGGTTGTGGTTAGACAAGGAACCATTGTGAGCCAGGCAAAGGTCCATACCTGTAGTAAACGGGTGTGAACCTTCAGTGGTTACTGCGGATTCAGTTGCCATACGCGTGTGGCCGATGATGTGTGAACCTTTCATGCCTTCGAGGCCGAAACGCGCGATCACATCTACGGGCAGACCCATCCCCTTGAGGATTTCGATGCTCTGACCAACACTCATCACGCTCACTTCAGGGTGATTAATCTGAATATAACTGCGAATCGCTTCTTCATTCGCATTTATTTTCAGCACCGCTGCAGTTGAATGAACTTCCAGCTTAACATTACCGCCGTAAGTGGTTTCCAGCTCGGCTTGCAGTTCATGCCAAGGGTAATCAGCCGTCTCGTGTTGCAGTGTCAGCTTCACACCTTCAGACACTTCATCACCATAGACTGCAAAACCTGCGCTATCCGGACCACGGTTAGTCATGGCTACCATCATGGGCGCAAACAACTTACCTATCTCGTTATGGAGACTAGGATTTTTCAAGTAAAGACCAACAATCCCACACATAATACTTTCCTATATTAATCAAATAGAAAAATTAAAAGGTACAACTGAAGCCAGTTGCCCACCCTGTGCATCGCCTTGCGGCGAGCCACAGGGAAATGCATAAAAACGCTTAGAAGAATTCGACGTAACGCTCAAGTTCCCACTCGGAAACCTGTTTCATGTACTCAACCCACTCCATACGTTTGATCTTGATAAACTCGTCAATAACCGGGCCCATTTGATCACGGAACAGTGGGTTTGCTTCCAACTCGTTAACCGCCAGTGACAGGTTCTGAGGCAGGATGTTGATACCCAGCTCATCCAGTTCTTCCTGGGTTTGACCGTAGTGGTTAACGTTATGGTGCTGGCCTGGATCCAGTTCACGATCGATACCGTCAAGACCGGCTGCAATCACGGCCGCGGTTACCAGGTAAGGGTTACAACCGCCGTCTGCCAGACGGTACTCAATACGGCCGTAAGGAATACGAACCATGGAAGAACGGTTGTTATCGCCCCAGGAAATATAAGCAGGCGCCCAGGTAGCCCCGGACAGTGAAGTACCCACAGTCAGACGCTTATAGGAGTTAACAGTCGGTGCGGACAGTGCACACAGGGCTGGTGCGTGGTGCAGCAGGCCCGCCAGGAAATGCTTGGCCAGCTTGGACAGACCCATGCCGTTCGGATCGCTGTCATCGTTGAACAGGTTGGCGCCGCTGTCGTCTGTAATCGAGCAGTGGATGTGCATGCCATTACCCGCCTTGTTAGAGAACGGCTTAGGCATAAAGGAACAGATCAGGCCGTGGTCGTTAGCAATTTCCTGAGCCGCCATACGAACCAATACGAAGCTGTCCGCAGAGTCCAGTGCATCGCTGTATGTGTAGTTGATTTCGAACTGGCCGTTACCATCTTCGTGGTCGATTTGGTAAACGTCCAGACCTGTTTCTTCCAGCGCTTCAACCATCGCTTCAAGGTAGTGACGCTGACGGGACAGGCCTTTGTAGTCGTAGCAAGGTTTGTCCAGCGTGTCGGACTCTTCAGCAACGATAATTTTACCGTTCTCATCACGCGCCAACAGGCTGAATTCAGGCTCGAGACCGGTGTTCAGTGTCCAGCCACGCTCTTTCAAACGCTCTACCTGCTTGCGCAGAACGTTACGCGAACAATACTCGTAAGGCTCGTTACTCACATAGCCGTTACAGGCAATGCGTGCATAACCTTCCTGCCAAGGCACCAGACCCAGTGTGTTCAGGTCACCGCGGCCGAAGAAATCGGGATCATGGGGTTGCATACCCAGGCCCCATGCGGCAAAGCCGGCAAAACCAGCGCCTGACTTTACAATATCCTTCAGGCAACGTGCCGGTACCAGCTTGGTTTTCGCCGCGCCGTGGATATCCACGAACTGCGCCAACAGGTAACGTACGTTATTGTCCTGCAGGAACTTCTCCGCTTTCTCTAACTCTTCATCTCTAAACATGAAATTTCCTCGCTTATGTTTTTCATCCTCATGGCGATCGCCTGGGGAATTTTTATAGTTCTTGCGCAGATTAAAGCGCTTTAACCTCTTCAATCACATCGCTGAGTGTTTCGTACAGGTAAGGTCCGTAGGTATGATCACACCCAAACAGCACCTGATTCGGATCATCGCTGCTGACGCGGAACCAGGTTGAAACACCGGCCATATTAGCCATCACAAAGTCGTTGTCGTTCGCGGCCTCAAAGTTGAAGGCGGTAACACGCAGCATCATTTCTTTCCAGCCTTCTCCGCTCAGGACAAAGAGTGCGTCCTGGCGGGGGAACAGGAAAGTATCCGGCTCACCGGCCTTGGCTTTCAACTCAGCGGCAACACTGCCACCCTTTTCGTCCACCAGGTAAAACTCTGTGCGCCCAGTAGACGTGGTGAAGCCAAGGTTACTGAAGCTGTTAATCTTGAACATTTCAGGCGTGCCACAGCTCAGGGAGCCAATGGCTGCCGGAGCAGCCTGGCCACGGATGTGCCACATTTCCAGGTTTTGTGCTTTTTCTAATTTCAGATTTTTCATCGTTATGCCACCTTTTCCTCAGCACCATCGACATCACAGGTTTGGCGTTTGCCTTCAGGATCGTAGAAAGGCAAGGAAACCAGTTCCGCTTCAACCAGGGCGCCATCGTCCAGACGAATCTGAATGGCATCACCCACTTTGGCGTCCATGTCTTCGACATAGCACAGACCGAGATAGCGGTTGAATGTTGGGCTAAAGGAAACACTCGTAATACGACCGTTAATTTCACCGTCTTTAATCAACAGGTGACATTCCTTGGGCGTAGCACCGTTATAACCTTCGGGGAACATGAAGCCGTGCAGCGCACGAGACTGCATCGGTTTCAGAATCTGCAAACTGCGCTGACCAATGAAGAAGTCTTTCTTCATGTGAACAGCCCAAGGCATACCTGCCTCATAAGGGTTGGTCAGGCCGTCAGTGTCCTGAGTCACAATCACGTGACCTTTTTCAAGACGCAGCAAACGCTGGGCTTCAACACCGAATGGGCGGATACCCACATCGGCACACTCTTTCATCAAACCGTCCCATATCTCTGCTGCATCGCCTGCCAGGCAGTGAATCTCGTAACCCAGCTCACCCACAAAGCCAACACGCGCCAGCGTTACAGGCTTGCCAAAGACATGGCCGGTACGAGCCGCCAGGTAAGGGAAGTTTTCTTCGCTCAGGTCGATATCAGTCAACGGCTGCAGCTTCTTACGTGCCAAGGGTCCCGCCAGGTTCATGGCTTGCAATTGACCAGTACGGTTAACCGCTTCAGCTTTCAGGCCCCACTCCAGAATGTGTTTCTGCAGTGTACGGAAAGCGCTGTCGGAAGAGCCTGTTGTCGTGGTGTAGTAGAAGTGGTCTTCGGCATAACGAACCACAACACCGTCATCGGTAATGACACCCGCTTCGTCAGTTACCAGTGCATAACGGGTCATACCAATCTGCATGTTGGACATGCGCATGGTACAGATACGATCCATCACTTCAGGCGCATCCGGGCCAAATACTTCGATTTTACCCAGTGTTGACACATCAATAATGCCCAAGCCGGTACGGACGGCTTTAGTTTCAGCGTGGATACACTCCTGACGCGTTGGCTCCGTATCGTAGTATTCGGGACGCAACCAAGCACCCGCTTCCATAAACACGGCTTTGTTCGCAACGTGTGAAGGTTGCATAGGAGTCAACCGCTCAGCACGGAAACGACGTCCGCCCAAGTGCCCAACAGGTGTTGGGTGGAACATTGGGCGCGCAGTGGTGCTACCGGTTTCGTCGATAGACTTGCCTGTGTGCTTAGCCAGAATGCGAATACCATTCATATTCGAATGTTTACCCTGGCTTGGGCCCATACCGTTCGTGGAGAAACGCTTGATCAACTCAATGTTGTCAAAGCCTTCTTTTGCGGCATTCAGGAAATCTTTGAGCTGGATATCTTCATCGTAATCCAGGAAGTTTTTCGCTTTAGGATGGCTGAAAATCGGATAGTCATGGGATTGACGAACCGTTGTGGGCGCTGGACGTTGCGCATCAGACGCCTCGCCTTTGGCAGCCGCGGCAGCCTGTTGGCCCGCACCGGCACCATCGGCGATTTGGTCGCGAATATCAAAAACGCCATTCACACGACCCGCTGCAAACATGCCTTCCGGCAGGCTTTGCGCACGGAACTGACCAATGGTCGCATCGTATTTGATATCGGCTTTACACTGGAACAGCATGTGAGTTGCTGGCGCCCAGCCAACACTCATCATAACCCCATCACAAGGGACAGTCGTTTTACGCGTAGTATCCAGCTCGCCGCTTGCATTTAAAGGACACAGCGTTGCACTGCTTACACGGTCCTTGCCTTCGACTTCGTAGATACCGTGGTGATCGTAAATCTGAACGCCCTGAGCTTTAACCTGCTTAGCCAGCTCACCGCGGTCTTCATGATCCTCGAGATCCGCAATCGCGTTAATCTTAACTCCCGCTTTCAGCAGATCCAGAGCTGCACGATAACCATCTTCATTCGCCACAACCATCGCCGCTACTTCACAGGGCTTGATGGCGTAACGAGCGATCATGCGTTGTGCAGCAGAAGCCAGCATCACGCCAGGCACATCGTTTTTGTGGAAAATAGACGGCTGCTCAAACAGACCCGTTGCCATCACCACTTGATTTGCACGCACTTTGATAATGCCGTTAGGGGTGTTGATTGGCATCCAGTTATCCGTGTACCAGCCAACTGCCACGGAACTGGTGTGAACTTCGATTTTCTCGTTATTCAGGACGGCGTCTTTCAGCTCTTTACGCGCATCAGCAACACTGTCATCGTTCGCATACTGGTAATCCAGAGAGCCGCCAATTTGCGCATTCTCGTCAACCAGCATCACTTTCGCGCCACTCTCGGCGGCTGCTTTAGCCGCGGCCATACCAGCAGGGCCTGCGCCGATCACCAGCACGTCACAGAAACCGTAACGCTTGGATTTACGACCGCCGCGCCAGTTCAGGTCAACCTTACCCAGACCCGCGCTTTCACGGATAATGCGTTCCCAGAAAGGACGCAGCGCACGTGGCTTGAACAGGCCTTTATAGTAGAAACCAACAACCAGGAAACGAGACAGCAGGCTCAGGTGACGGAACTTATCTTTTGCGATACCGCCAATGGTATTACAGCCTTTCAGCTTCAAACCGTCCTCGGCCAGTTCAACATCGCCACGCACATGAGTCTTGTCGCTGTTTTCAAGCAACGCATTAACATCATGGTTGGCAAAGCTCAACGGACCACGGATACGGTGATATTTAAAGCTACGTCCCATGTGGATAACGCCGTTAGCCAGCATGGTGGAGCTGATGGTATCACCAGCAAAGCCCTTCATGGGGCGGCCTTCTACTTCAATGCTGACCGTCTTGCTGCGGTCAATCCATTCGAAGGGTTGTTCTTGTAATCTATAACTCATATTGCACCTCTGCAATATCGACCAAACGGATAAACTTGTCGTTTAAAGTGTCGCGTTCAAATACGAACCACATGCCAGATGGCACATGGTGCCACCATTCCTTTTTGATACCCGGTGCTCCGTGACGGCAGAACACATAGTCCGCCCATTCTTTGTCACTTGCTTCGGATGGCTTTGGCATTTCGCGCACTTCGTGGCCATAAACAAATTCTGATGTGGGTCGCGCCCCAATATATGGACAATCAATCAGTTTCACTTTTTGCTCTCCTAGTGACCAACCGATGCTGCACCTTTCTCACCTACCAGCTTGTAGGTCTCGAAACGGTCCAGGCCAAATGGCTTGATCAGATCGTGTACTCTATCGTTGGCAATGGTGTAGGCCATGGTTTTACCGCTCACAGGCGTTGCCTTGAAGCCCCAGGTTCCCCAGCCGGCATCCAGATAGAAATTATCAATCGGCGTTTTACTCATGATTGGCGCAAAATCAGGCGTCATGTCACACATACCCGCCCACTGACGCATCAGTCTCATACCGCCGGTGAACGGCAGCAAGTCCATCATCTGGTCGGCCAGGCCTTCGACAAAGTCAAAGCTGGAGCGTGTGGAGTGCAGTTCCTGCGGATCCGCCGAAGCCCCCATCACCAACTCACCACGAGAAGACTGGCTCACATAACAGTGCAGGGAGCCGGATACCAGAATCGTATCCATGAAAGGTTTAACCGGCTCGGTCACACAGGCTTGCAGAGGGAAAATCTCAACCGGTGTTCTCAGCCCGACCATCTCGGTGATACGCGGCGTCGAACCCGCCACCATGGAGATAACCTTGCCGCATTCGACGTAACCACGGTTGGTCTCAACACCAAGCACCTTAGTACCGTCATCATTCAGCTTAAAGCCGGTCACTGCCGTTTTTTGATGGATTTCTACGCCACGCACATTCGCTGCACGCCCATAACCCCAAGCAACAGCATCGTGACGAGCAACCGCACCCGGCGCGTGATAAAGCGCACCCATAATCGGGTGAGTACCACCACAATCCAGGTCAAGGTAAGGCACTTCGTTCGCAATAAACTGACGATCCACCACCTCACTCTCAATACCCAGGTGTTTGTTCACCTCGGCACGCCAGCGCGAAGTACGCATTGCGGAATCAGAGTGAGCCAGGGTGAAGTGGCCGCGGGTGGAATACATTAGGTTGATATCCAGGTCGTCAGACAGATCCAGATACAATTTGAGACTTTCGTCGTAGAACTTTACGCCTTCAGGAGTCAGGTAGTTAGAACGCACGATGGTCGTGTTACGACCTGTGTTACCACCGCCTACGTACCCCTGCTCGAGCACCGCAACATTAGTAATTCCGAAATCGCGCGCCAGATAATAGGCACAGGCCAAACCGTGACCGCCACCACCAATGATAACAACGTCATAACTGGACTTGAGCTTCTCCGGTTGGTCAAAATAGCGCGGATCCCCCAGCTCTTCAGGGTTTTTGAAAGCGTATTTTAATAATCTGTAGGGCATGACTTACACACCTTAGTTTTGAAAAACTTTTGTTTGTGTTTACAACTAACGATGCCCGATCATCGGCAGATCATCGGGCATCACTTCAACTCTTGCTCTGACCTTGTATCCATACAGGTAGGCTTAGCCGGGTAATGGTACTCTTTTCACCAAGCAATTCAGTAATTTTTTTTCTTTTTATGGTATAGCAGTCGCGGCTTCCGCTAAAAACACAGTCCAACTGTCAAAACTGTATGTTATAATCGCCACAATTATTACTGTAATGCAAATAAATTTACCCCAAGTAAACTTAGTGGTAAACCTTTTTTGGTATTTTTTTATACCCATTTGCTATATCCGAGACGACGATTAATGCCGCCTCACCGATTAAGAGGTCAACCTTGGAAAAGAAAGATACCCCCCAAAAACTAAAGCTTGACCAGTACCTCGGGGCCGCGATCCGCCGGGAACGCATTGCCCAGGGTTTAAAAATCGCTGACGTCGCCGGACTTGCAGGTATCAGTAAAGGGATGCTGAGCCGTATCGAGAATGCCCAGGTTTCAACCAGCCTGGATACCTTGCAACGTCTTTGCGACTCGCTGGGACTATTGCTCTCGAAGCTTTTCAAGGACTTCGACCGCCCTGAAGGCAGCGCACAACATATCAAAAGCGGCATGGGACATGAGGTGGTCAGACGCGGAACGGAGCGCGGCCATACCTACCACCTGTTAAATTACCAGTGGGGGCCACATAAGGATATTGAGCCTTTTCTGGTCACCATGGATGATGCCAGCGAGCTATTCCCCTCCTTTTCTCATCCGGGCACAGAGTTTATCTATATGCTGAAGGGGAAAATTGAATACCGCCACGGCAATCGCACTTACCTGCTTGAGCCCGGCGACAGCCTGACCTTCGATGCAGAAATACCTCACGGCCCTGAAGAGCTGGTTGAGATTCCGATCAACCTGCTGTCAATTACCACCTATAGAGACGGCGAATAACTTCAGCAAGGCTTGCCGCTACCAGACCTTGCGCAAGGTTGCCACAAAACTGCGACCTGCCAATGGCAAGTCTCCAGGGATGGAAACACTGTCACTCAAAGGGTCATAAAGTGATGGCTCTCGTGCATCTTCATCAGTCGCATTAAACATTGAGATGGATACCGCCAAACCCGGCATCAACTCTCTGCCCGTTAATGTCAGATCAAGGATGATATAGTCCTCTATATCCTGACGATCATCACCGGCAGCCCGACAACGATCAAAGACACCATTCAAACTCGTAGACAAACTCCACTGTGGCAGCAGTTGCTGCTGCCATCGCAAAAAAAGCTGGTGCTCAGGCACATTGGCTACCGGCAGGCCTGCTTCTTTATCTCTTGCACGCTGATAAGCGTAGTTTGCAGAAATTTGAGTTACCGGGCTGGCTTGCCAGTCAAACTCCAACTCAAGCCCTTTGCCCATTTGTGAGCCCTTGTTTTCCGCAATCGGCATGAAGCGAATCATATCCTCCATTTGGTAGTAGAAAAGATTCAACCCCAGTCTCATGTCCGGCGAATAGGCATAATCAAATGCCACTTCGTAGCTATCAATGGTTTCAGGATCAAGGTTCTGATTACCAATCGCCACAGGGTTATTTCTGTTGAATTGCTCCGCGATGGAGGGCGCCCTGAATGCCCGCCCATAAAGAAACTTGCTTGTTAAATTTCCACTACTCCACACCAAAGCCAAACGGGGATTAAGTGTGCCGCCAAAATCAGAGAAATGGTCATACCGAAGACCACCAGTCAAACTCAAGTCCCGGCTAATTTTCCAATCATCCTGCATAAAGAAGTAGGTAATTTCTCGATGCCGTTCTTCATTGAAACGCTCGTCCCCACTAACAGCGACAACGCTACCCAGGTCTACAGGCGGAAACCCCATCGACAAATCGAAATTTTTACTTTCTTCAATTCGATATAGATCAAGATAGTGATAACCGAGGCCAAAATTGAGTTGGTGAGCCTCTATCCCTGAAAACAAGGCAGACATATCGTAGCGGTAATGCCGTTCATACTGACTGGGCTCACCAACCATACCCTCAGGAAAAAAACCAAAAGCACCAGACGGCAGCAGCCTGGTATCGTCAGTTTCCAGCACCGTATCAAAATAACTGAATGAGGTTTTAAAGTCCCATTTTTTTACTATCTCCGGTATCTGATAGGTCACATCCAAATTGAACCGCTCACTGTTGCCCGACCCAAAAGGATCCAGCGCTTGGTTAAGCCCGGCACCGGCACCAACTCCATAGCGCCCTTGATAACCAGCTCTGATTTTCCAGTGTGCTTTTTCGAGTTCAAGACGCAAATCAACACCCTGCATCTCCAGATTAACAGAGCCAGGAGCGAGGGTTGCCGACGTCATATCAATAGCGTCACGTCGTGTTTGTTCGTCACTCCCGATTTCTTCTCTGTGTCCATCAGTATCTAAAACCTCCAATCCAAAAGCGACACTCCACCCATTAACCAAGCCACCATATAATAACCATCCTGCCTGGGTATCAAATGAGCCATACGAAGCACCAGCTTCAAGGCCATCAATGTCATTTGCATTCTTAGTAATAATATTAATAACCCCAGCAAGCGCATCAGCACCATATAAAGCTGAACCTGGCCCCCTGATCACTTCAACCCGAGCAATCATTTCCACAGGCATTCCAGCCCACTTTTCTCCCCTGTTTCCAGCAAATATATGGGTAATAGGGAAACCATTAATCAATACGAGTGTTTGGGGATTTCGACTGGAATAAATACCACGAATAGAATAAACAGGATTATAAGAACCCGGAGATAAAGCAACATGCAGCCCGGGAACCGCTTCGAGAATCTGATCAAGATCCCTTAAGCCCATGGCCCGAATATGCTCAGCAGTAATAACACTTGCGACAGCTGGCGCTTCAGTTATGTGCTGCTTGTAGCCAGTAGCAATACTCACAAACGCATCATCGCCATAGAGATAAGAGAGCTCTTCATCAACCGGAGAAACGGCATAAACAGGGGCAATCAGGATTTGAACGAGCGCTAAAGCAGGTAAAACACCTTTTTTGCCAGCGCTCATCCAACTAAACGGCTGGCGCCTTTTCTTTAAGGAAAAGCGCCTCAAATTCATCGGCAGGGACAGGCTTGCCAAGCAAATACCCTTGCATGTAGTCACAACCTTCACGAGTCAAGAATTCCTTTTGTAAGTCCGTTTCAACGCCTTCAGCGATCACCTTTACACCCAGGCTATGCGCCAATGTGATGATGGTTGTCACAATATCGGCATCAACTTTATCACTCGTAATATCTGAAACAAAGGCTCTGTCAATTTTTAACATATCAATGGGGAAACGCTTAAGGTAACTGAGGGAAGAATAGCCAGTCCCAAAGTCATCCACCGCCAGCATGACCCCCATTTCCTTAATTTTTTCCAGGGTCACGATCACCTCTTCGGCATGCTCCATAATAGTGCTTTCGGTGATTTCCAATTCCAGCTGGTCACCCGATATCCCCGTTTCCTCGAGCACCTGTGCAATTTCGTCGATTATTTGACCACTTTCGAGCTGCCGTCCTGCCAGGTTAACCGCCATACGTACGGGTTGATACCCCTTTCCCTGCCACGCTTTCAGCTGCATACAGGCGGTACGCATGACCCACTGGCCCAGCTCCAGAATTTGCCCGGTTTCCTCTGCCAATGCAATGAATTCCAGCGGGCTCACCAATCCCCTTACCGGATGTCGCCAGCGTACCAACGCTTCCATGCCTATCAGCTCACCGGTTTTCAAATCCTCCTGTGGCTGGTAGAAAAGCGCCATTTCGTTTCGCTCTAGCGCTCCGCGCAGGTCATTTTCCATCCCCAGGCGCCGGGCGATATCGGCCTCCATTTTCTGCTCATAGAATTCATAACGGTCACCTTTCTCCTTGGCTCGATACATGGCTATATCCGCATTTTTCAACAGCACCCCAATGTCTTCTCCATCATTGGGATACATGGCGATGCCGACACTGGTACTGACATGCATTTCCTTGCCAAGAAACACGAAGGGGCGTGAGAGGGTCTGGTGAATTTTGGTTGCCACGCTTTCAACCACTGAATAGGACTTCACCCGATTGAGTACAATGGTAAACTCGTCTCCGCCAAAACGGGAAACAATGTCGCCCTGCCTGACACAACCCTGCAGCCGCTCGGCAACCACCTTCAACAACAGGTCTCCGGCATCGTGCCCAAGGGTGTCGTTAACCAGCTTAAAGCGATCGAGATCCAGGAATAACACCGCAATCATGCTGTTGCCATCATTATTCGCCAGCATTTCACTCAGCGACTCTGTGAACAGCGTGCGATTTGGCAACCCGGTAAGCGAATCATTATAGGCCAGCTCCCTCACATATTTTTCCGCCAAACTGGCCTGCAGCAAGCGGGCAATACGTTTCCTTAACACAGAGAAGTTAACCGGCTTGGAAATATAATCGGTCGCCCCCGACGAAAAGGCGCGACCAATCGAGACCTCATCGTTCAAGGCTGTGATGATCAACACCGGCACGTGCTTGCCACTGGGCAGGTTCTGGATTTCTGAGCAGGCTTTAAAGCCATCCATGCCGGGCATGATCGCATCCATCAACACCAGATCCGGCATAAATCGCTCACAATACATCACGGCCTGCTCGCCATTGGCTACTTCATCAACCCGATAGCCATCCTTTTCAAGGACTTTGCGCATAGCAAAACGCATTCCCCGGTCATCATCCACCACCAGCACCCGGCGTTGCTCGACATTCGGCGGGTTCTCCGCCATGTCCTGGAACATATTGTTTTTGGCTTTAACTTCGCTTGATTGAGCGCCCTCAACATGAAACTCTTTTCGCAACTGGGCCTGCAAAATCTCACTCTCAATAATCAGCTCATCCAGTAGCGTCTGGGCGCCGGCAAGGTCTTCTTGACGGCCATGCGCCTCTAACTCCTGGCACACCTGGGTCAAGCGCTTAGCACCAAAATTACTGGCACCGCCTTTGATTCCATGCGCCATATCTCCCACAGCCTTGCTATCGCCTACCCTTAAAGCGTCCTTAATTGAGCGAATATAAGCTGGCAAATCGTCCAGAAAAACCCGCACCATGGTTGGCAGCGCATCACCAATCTGTTCACGTAACTCAGAAATCACCTGGCTATCCAGCCCGCCCGCACGACCATCAAGCATGACCGGTTGCAGCGCTTTGTCTTCAATGCTGTCCGCCTCTTGCGTGCCTTCCAGCCAGCGTGAAAGCATTTCCCGTAGCGCCTCAAGCTTAAGGGGTTTGGCAAGATAGTCGTCCATGCCAACCGCCATACATTTTTCAGCCTCGCCTTTCTGAACATTTGCCGTCATCGCGACAATGGGAATCCTCTCATCGGCGGCTTCCAGTTTGCGAATTTGGGATGTTGCTTCATAGCCATCCATTTCCGGCATGTGGCAATCCATTAACACCAGATCAAACTGATTCCTTGCAATAATGGCCAGCGACTCTCTACCGTTATTGGCGATGGTGGCCTTACAACCAAGCCGTTCCAGCATGCCAAGCACCACTTGCTGGTTGGCGCGATTATCCTCAACAACCAACAGGCGTTTGCCTTTAAAACTAAGCCTTGCCACCTCAGACCGGGTCTGTTCGTCTTCACCCTGCAGTTCAGCGTCATCGATCGCGGCGGGCAGCTCACTCAAGAGCGAAATCACGTCTTTACGCTGTGCTGGCTTGGGCAGATAGCCGGAGATATTTAATTTATCCATCTGCTCAGCGGCGACGTTTGAGCGGCTCATCATCATAAAAATGCGCGTATTGGTAATCGTCGGATCATTTACGATCAAGCGCACCAAGTCACTGCCACGCATCCCCTGAATCGCATCGTCAATCAAAACAATCTGATAGGGCTTACCTTCAGCCGCCGCTCTACGCATCATTTCGAGCGCGTTGACGCCGTCCGTTGCCATTTCAAGATCGACCGATAAGCGTTCCAGCAACTGCCCTAAATAACGGCGGGTTAACTCGGTGTCATCAACCACCAACACACGTTCACCCTTGATTTTAAGCTCAGCAACCGGTGCTTTTTCCTTGCTCACGGCAAAGTCGAGGTCAAACCAGAACGTACTGCCTTTGCCCAGCTCACTATCGACATTTAGTTCGCCACCCATCAGGTTAACCAGCTGCCTGGAAATCGCTAACCCAAGGCCCGTGCCGCCATATTTCCTTGTCGTAGAACCATCCGCCTGTGAAAAGGCCTCGAAGATTCTTTGCTTCGCCTCCTCCGCCATGCCAATACCGGTATCACGCACCCTAAAGTGCAGTTTAGCCTGCCCGTTTTCCTGCTGCCGACAACTAACTTCGATGCTCACCTCACCCTTATGAGTAAATTTAAGCGCATTACCCAGCAGGTTAATCAGCACCTGGCGCAAACGGCCGCTATCCCCCTGCAGGATTTCAGGCACCTCGTCATCAATTAAATAAGCGATATCCAGGTTCTTCCGCTGTGCCTGCGTGCAAAGAAGCAGCATGATTTCTTCCAGCAGGTCAGCCAAGTTGAAATGCTGCTGGTCAACCTGCATTTTCCCCGAATCCAGTTTGGAGAAATCAAGGATATCGTCGATCAGCCCCAACAAGGATTCTGCCGAACCCGCGGCAATTTCCACATACTCCTGCTGTTTGGAGGTGAGCCCCATATCTTTCAGCAAATCAAGCATGCCCAGCACACCGTTCAACGGGGTGCGTAGTTCATGACTCACATTTGCGGCAAACTCCCCCTTAAGACGCGCCGCTTCAAGAGCTAAGTCCCTGGTAGCCTTCAAATCCTCCTCACGCGCCTCCAGCACATCCATCATGGTGTTAAACGCTGATTCCATTTCCACCACTTCACGCGTGCCTTTAATATCGGCGCGAATATCCTTCGCACCTTCCTTAGCGTTACGCATGACACCCGCCAATGTACTCAACGGTCGCGTCATTTGATTGGTAATCGCCAACAAAATAACCAACAGGATTCCGGCCAGGACAAATGAAACGATCATATTGAAGCGGAAGATATCCGCCTCCATCTTGCGCATACTTTCCTTGCCCATCTGCACGCGCACATAACCGACCAGCTCAGGTGTCAACTCAACTTCATCGCTTAAAAACAGGGAATCCTGATCTTCCTGCGTACCAGTAAAAACAGGGGCAACAAAGTGCCAGGCCTCTTCAGTTTCCGAAACCAGGCGCAATGAATCGGGCCATTCCTGATGCTGCTCAACAGACTCCTCTGAGGAGGACAGATACAAAGGGGCCTGTTTATCATCATAAACGCCAACGCTGAGCATATCGGGAAATGCCAGAATTGCATCGGCGATATATTTAGCATCTGAGGCACTTTGATAAAGCAAGGCAACCCGGCTCTGATCGGCAAAGGTCTGGGTAATATTCAAGCCTTCATGGGTAATACGTGCACGAACAGCATCGCTGGACAACGATGAAGTCACAAACGTGGACGCCAGCGCTAACAACACAATACCCAACGTAAAGGTTGTTACCAGTAACGGCCTGAAACCTGCTCGGCCAAGTGTTTTGCGTGACGTTTGCTTCATAATCTATTTAAGTGGGAACACCAGGTTGAATTCTCGCTCCTGCGCGCGACTGATTCTTAAGGAGAGGTGCTCAGCAGTCCTCACATTCACCGCGATCAGCAAATCATCCAACGGGTCAACATCCTGATCGATACCCTTCAAAATATTCTGGGCTTTTTTTGCCAGGCTGGCGCCCATTTTCACATTATCCGGGTAAAGCGAAAAAAGGGCTCCGCGCTTAACATGGGAAGGATTACTGGAAAACACAACAAAACTTTTATTCCAGGCATTGCGCAGGATGGTCGGCAAAAGACTCCGCTCATCCAATGTCGGATCGCCCTGGAGCAGCCAAACCGCCTGCGCTCCATCAGCCGTCTCTTTCAGGATTTTTTTGTAAAGCGCTGCTGCTTCACGAACATCAGCCGCAGGGAAGGCCTGCACCTCGAGTTGGTAATCCTTTGCAGCCCTCATTGCTCGATTAATCAGCCAGGTATTCGTCTCCGGCTGGTAAACGACATGTACTTTTTTTACTTTGGGGGCAAGTTGTTTCAATCTGGAAAATAGCTTTTCCGGCGCAGGCGTTAGAGAAATCCCCAAGACACCTTGGCTGATATTCAAGTCAGAAAGCATTGAAGCACCAACAACCACTTTTGGCCCTAAAGCCAGATTGTCAGCAAGCGCCTTACCATGACTTCCCAGCGAAATGATCGCAGCAGGATCATTCTGCTCCAGCCAGCCCTTAACATGGGTAAGCCCCTCTTCACCTTTAAGCGCATAGGTAACGACCTTGCCGTTAGCCTGCTGCTCAATACCCTGCAGTATGTCATTGAAGATACGGTCATAGGGCGCCCGGACCTCGGGATACAGCACAGCCACAGCCGCACCTTCGGCCTTGACCGCAAATGTGGCTAATAACAAGCAGAGCGCCGGAAAAAAGCGCAGGCTCCACCACCTCATTTTAGTGTCTGGTTTTGTCCACATTGGAGCCCGGTACCATCCTGGAGGAATCATTCATCATGAGTTGCCGCACGGGTCCTTTCTACCAAGTTTTTCTTATTTCGGCAGTAATGCTACGGCCTGCTTGAGGGAGGTCATTTGAAATAGGAGCAAAGCCTTGCAATGAGTCATAAAGAGAAGGCTCCTGCACTTCTGCATCTGTCAAATTATAGACGGACACAGCAAAATCAAAGCCTCCAAACCAGTTTCTACGCATCAATGTCAAATCTAACGTTGTATAGTCATCAACGTCTTTTCTTGCATCCGCCGAAACGCGTCTTCTGTCCATAACGTGATTTATTTGCGTGTTAACCTGCCAGTCGTATGGAAGAGCATGATCAACACTCAGATAAACCTGTTGTTCAGGTGCATGCCCAGCATCATGATCATTCGCCTCATCCTTAGATCGCTGAAGAGCGTAGTTGCCGTTGATACTTGTTTGAGGAGTCACTTGCCAATTAAATTCCAACTCCAATCCATGCCCAGTTTGGTCGCCCGTATTCATTGCCACCGGGGTAAAGCGGATAATATCTTCCATTTTGTAATAAAAGAGGTTTAGTCCAGCGCTTAAATCTCCAGAATGGGTATAGTCAAAAGCAAGTTCGTAGGTATTAATAATTTCTGGATCAAGATCAGGGTTGCCAACAGCAACCGGGTTAGCTTGGTTAAACTGCTCCGCAAAGGAAGGGGCTCTAAAGGCGCGCCCATAAAGAAGTTTTGTTGTAAGGTTATAGGATGTATCCCACACTAAAGCCAAACGGGGATTTACTGTCTCCCCAAAATCGGAATAGTGGTCATAACGAAGACCTGTAGTTAAAGACCAGTCCGTTGCAAAGTCCCACTCATCCTGAATTGAAACATACTTTACAGTACGCGATTCTTCACGATTAAAAAGTGCCGCTCCTGAAACTTTCGTCAATGCCATTGGTGTTGGCGGTAAAGGAGGAGGATTAGCAGTGAAGTTCTTGGTTTCTTCAATATCATATTGGTCAATATAATGGACACCGGTACCTAGACGTACATTATGGTTTTCGAAACCGGCAAAAAAAGCTGACATATCATAGCGGTAATGGCGCTCATTAACTTCCGGACTACCAATAAGCCCCTCAGGGAACAAACCGCCAAAGGCTCCCGCCGGAAGAAGGTGAATATCCTCAGTTTTGAAGCCTGTTTGGAAAAAGCTGAAGGTCCCTTGCACATCCCAGTTTTCCGAAAACTCCGGGTTGTGGTAGCTCAAATCTAAATTGAAGCGCTCACTTTCTCCTTTCCCCAAAAAGTCCAGAGCCTGATTTACTCCAGAACCAGTTTCAACGTCGTAGCGACCCTGAAAACCTAGCCGCAGTCGCCATTCGTCTTTCGAAATATCAAGGCGGGACTCCACAGATTTTTTCCCCGTATTAACCCCGCCAGGTGCCAACGAGGCATTCGTTGCAAGCAAGCCATCAAACACACTTTGTAAATCAGACTCGACTTTCTCGTCATGTCCATTCGTTTCAGAAAGCTCCATCGAAAAAGCCACATCCCAGCCATTCACATTTCCTCCGTAGAGAGTCCATGCGTGATAGGTATCAAAAGAGCCCGCTGAAAATCCAGTTTCAAGCCCATCAATTTCATCGGCTGCTTTTGTAATAATATTGATCGTACCGGCAAAAGCGTCTGCGCCATAAACAGCTGAGCCGGGTCCTCGTATTACTTCAATACGGGAAATATTTTGTACTGGCATTCCTCCCCACACTAGTGATCTGTCCCCAGTAAATACATTAGTAACAGGAATACCGTTAATTAAAATCAGTACCTGTGCATTGAAATCAGAATGAATACCACGAATTAGAAAAGTAGGATTATAAGCAGAGTCTCGTCGAGACACGTGTAGTCCTGCAACAGTTTCCAGCACTTGCTCAATATCTTTAGCACCGATTTTTTTTATCTGTTCAGCTGTAATTACACTAGCTACAGCAGGCGCTTTTGACAGCAACTGCTTTCGTCCTGTAGCAATACTTACAAAATCCTCATCGCCATAAAGCGACAACAAATCTTCTTCACCAGCCTCAAAAGCCCCAGCAGCACTAGATATGACAACCGCACACGAAGCCGCAAGAAACGCTAATTTCTTCATTTTTTCTCCTCTGTTAACCTCAGGAAAACGACTCCGTGTTTAAACCTATTATTTTCAAACACCTTAATAATAGTCGGTTTTCAGGATTTGCCCATTTTGGAGAAAATTCATTAATGAACTTAACTAGACAAAAACAATTGATGCAGACCCCATCAATTCAGGAAGGTTGCTCTAGCCTCGGGTTCAGCCCGCAAAGCGAGCATGTCAGTATTGCCAAAGCATAGCAATGTAGTGCCCACCCGCCGCTGGAGAGAAAAACAAAAGAGTATCACCTCTCTCCAACCCACCATTTTTTACCCAATAGTCAAGGCTTACAGGTATATTTGAAGCGGTCATATTTGCATAAAGTTCCAGCGTGTGTCGGATTTTTCCTGGCTCAATGCCGAGCTTACTTGCCCAAAGATGCATCATCTTTAACCCGGCCTGATGCATAAAAACCTTATCAATCCTAATATCAGAGTTTCTTTCTAGCAATTTCCGCCCCACTTCAATAGGGGCCATCACTAAGTCCTTTGCCGTAGAAACCCCTTCGGGCTCAGTAATTGTAAAGTACTCCTTATCCCCACTAAAAACAGGGCTTTTCATCAGCATGGATTCAAAAACCGCCGGTGTAGAGTTGTTTTTTTCATTCACATCAATTAACGAGTCAGCCTTTCCATCCAAAATAACTGCCGCAGAACCATCACCAGCAAAACCATAATTGGGCCTTTCAATATTCAACGCTGTATTTACCCAGTTTGTTGCAATCACAACCAGCACACATTTTTTTTTGCCTGCAGCAATAAGCGAGTCTGCAATGTTAAGAGCCGAGAGAAACGAAGAACAGGTAGTATTAATCGGAAGGACTGATGCATTGATTGCACCGAGTTCGTACTGAAGCAAGTTTAGATCTTCACCATACAGGTTTTCATTGGGCAAAATAGCTCCAATAATTAAATCAATATTCTCCGGGAGGTACTGACTACAACTAAGGGCATCCTTTGCAGCTTTAGCCGCCATTGATATTCCTGTTTCACCAATTCCAGCGTGTCTCCTTTCCTTGAAACCATTAAAAAATTCCTGGACAGTCTCAAACAGTAGAGGCCCATCAGAGAAATCGCCGTTAGTAACAACCTTTTCCGGCATATAACGGCCTGTTGCTTCTATCCTCGACATTTTGGTTCCTTAATATTTTAGTTAACACCCTTAAGTACTTTTATCCGGGAGGCCATAGGCGGCGCCTCATCCGGGTCAACGAGAACATCCAAAACCGTTGGTCCGTTTCGGGAGCAAATGGCCTGGATATTCAAATCCAGCAAATCTTGAGCCTGCTTGATTCGATAACCGACGACCCCCATGGAACGCGCCATCTCGGCAAAGTCAACCTGAGGCAGTTCATACCCGATACTTTCAGCTTTCCCGAGATACTGGCCGTGCTTCACCATACCCAAACTACTGTCATTTAATATGACAAAAATCACCGGCAAGTGATGCTGCAAAGCAACGGTCATCTCTTGACCGCTCATCAACAAGCTACCGTCTCCGGTAATGCAAACCACCGGCTCATGAGGGCTCGCTAACGATGCGCCGACAGAGCTACCAATCGCCCATCCCATGGATGCAAACTCCAGCGCACACTGGAACAGTCCAGCATGACGTTGGCGGCGACCATTATCGTGGCGGCCATCCGTTCTGCGTTCCGCCATGCGGCGATCAAATGGGTGTAAATAGTGAATCGCCCACGCGAAACTGTTTCCGGTGTCGGCGAGATAGCGGGTATTAGGCGGGAAAAGCTGTGCCAGCCGGTGCATCAACCACTGAGGTTTAATCGGAGAGGAATCGTCATAATATTTTCGCAGGCTGTTTAACTCAAAGTGTTGGGCCTGCTCAATTTTTTCCCGCGATATCACGTCACCGTGCAAATACTGCTTAACACTTTCAGCGACAGTCGGTGCAGGTTGGCGCCCCCCTTTCGCTCGAAGGTGGCTACTGAGGGTTTCAAAAATAGAGAGAATCCTGCCTCGCACATGAATACGGGACATAGGCGTTCGCGTCAGATTCGAGGCTTCTGACTCAATATGGATAAGGCGCTCGTTCAGTAATGTCGAGGAATCCCAATTATTACTGGTCCACTCACTGATAACCGTTCCTACAGCTATTACCGTATCGACCTCTGGATCAGCGAGCAATTTCTCCGCACTAATATGTCCCGCAAAACCTATCACCCCTCTATATAAAGGATGATAGGGGCTAATCAGGCCCTTGCCATCGGGTGTCGTGACGATTAATGCACCGAGCGTTGCCGCCACCTCCATAATTAACGTCGCAGCTTCCCGGCTCCCGCCCCCCAAGACGAAAACAACCTTTTTGGCATGCTCCAGGTGCTCACAAAGCTGGTTAATACTCTGTTCATCCTGGAAATACGGCTGACGAATAAGCGAGGGCAGATTGTAACTCGGCGTGCCCGTTTCCAATTTCATTTTCAGAATATCAATCGGGATGCTCAGGTGAACCGGGGCTGACTCCCGCACAGCCGTCATCACGGCAGTAATCAGCTTTTGCTCCAACTGGTCAATATGGGAAACCATGGTGTTATAGCGAGTACAGAACTGGAACATGCCAACAATATTGATTCCCGTATCTGCCGACTCCTGAAAAGCTTTCCGCCCAAAATGCTTTAAAGCGGTTTGGGCCGTAATAACCAGCAATGGAATCTTATTTTCATAGGCTGAAGCGACCCCCGTTATCAGGTTGGTAGCTCCAGGCCCGGTGGTTGCACAGCAAACACCCAGTTTGCCCGAGTTCCGCGCATAGCCTTCTGCCATGAATGCAGCACCCGTTTCATGACGCGCCACAACGGGTTGAACGCCGCCGCGTCGCTGGCTTCTTGCTAAGGCATTATAAAGCGGTTCAATGGCACCGCCGGGAATACCAAAAAGGTATTCGACTCCCAGCTGCTCAAGGTAGGAAATTAAAAGATCGCCCGCTTCTGCTGCGGGTGAAGGATGCTCACTCTCTCGCCGCTTGACCAGATCGTCTGTCATCAAATCATGTGTCTTTTTGTTGGATTATTGCTTAATTCGTTACAGAACCATACGGCAAAATCGATGCTTTTTAGGCTTTTACGAACAGATATGCCAGCACTTCACGCGACTATAGCTCAACTACACCTGTTGTAACACAGATAAGGCAGAATTTTAATGGAGAGGAGAGATTTGCCCGGGCAACCCTATTTCAACCGCAACGGGAAGGTGATCCGATAACGCATAGGAAACCACCTCTGCGCTTTTGATGCATAAGCTGGAACTTACCAGGATATGATCCAGGTTGGCCACCGGGCGCCAGCTCGGGTAAGTATTATAGGTTCCCTCCGGGCACTGCAGTTTCACATCGCTGAGGGGGGAGAGTTGCAAAATCTGCTCAGAGCGACTGTTCAAGTCCCCCATGATCACCACATGCTTGTAATCGGAAATCAGTTCCTTGATATACGCCAGCTGATCCAACTGGGCCCGGCGCCCAAGCGATAGGTGCAATACGACAAAAATCAGAGACTCCTTTTCGGATCCAAAGCGCATAAAGATCGCACCACGCCCCGGCACCAGGCCTGGCAGTTTGTGGTCTTCAATAATTTCAGGACGGACTCTGCTCAGCACACCATTACTATGCTGCGCCAACTTACCAAGATTGCGGTTCAGCTGTTGATACCAGTAGGGAAAGCCAGCCATTTCAGCCAGATATTGCACCTGGTTCAAATGCCCGCTACGGATGCTGCCGCCGTCAGCCTCCTGCAAAGCGACAACATCAAACCCGGACAGCATGGCAGCAATACTGTCAAGGTTGTCGATCCGCCCAGGATGCGGCAGCAAATGCTGCCAGCTGCGCGTTAAGTAATGGCGAAAGGAACGGCTATTAATGCCCACCTGCATGTTATAGGTCAATAATCGCAAACTATCTTGAGTTAACTTTTCAGGGCCAGCAGCATGGTCATGCTGAAACGACGTCACAGCCGCAGGGGCCGGGCGTGACGAGTTTTTTAAATTACTGGAAAAGTGCCTTAGCATTCGATTATTCCTACCATTCGGGTCACATTATTTCGCCTTTCTTTCCTGCTCGATCAAATAATCCACCACATCAAACAAGCCGCTTGCACCGGCCTTCATGGTACCACTCACTTTATATTTACCGTTAACAATAACCACTGGAACACCTGTAGTACGGTATTCTCGCTGCGCTTTTTTCACACGGCTAATCTGGCCACTCACCGGAAAAGACTTAAACGCCTTATTGAAGTCTTCCTCTGTAACGCCATACTCGGTATAAAATGCCGCCAGAGATTCTTGAGTAACAAGGGGCTTACGATGTTTATGCAGGGCCTCAAACAAATCCTCATGGCTTTGCTCCAAAATTCCTAAAGCCTGGGCGGCATAGTAAGCGCGCGCATGGATCTCCCACGTTTTATTGAGAACCGCCGGCATGCGCACAAATTCCACATCACTCGGAGCTTCAGCTTTCCAACGTTCGACCAAGGGCTCCAGCGCATAACAATGCGGACAGCCATACCAGAAAAGTTCAACCACTTCGATTTTGTCAGGGGCAGAGGTGGCAACAGGCTTGGGTAACTCAAGATAATGCTCACCCGCTTTATAGGGCGCCTCGGATTGGGCGCAGGCGACCATGGGTATCACAAGCAGGCAGAGTAACCATCGCTTGGCTGCTTTTATCATCAATAACTCCTTAATTAATTTCCGAGTACACAGGTTGCAGAGCAAATTCACGTAAGCCTGTGACAAACTCGCTTACTAAATGATCGCCCTTTTTTAAAATTTTGCCATTTTTTTGCCAAAAAAAAGGGTGGACAAGCCACCCTTTTTATAAATCGATGCCCAACTTAGTGCAAACCTGAAATGTAGCTGGCTACTGCATCAATTTCTTTGTTAGTCAGACGGAAGGCCACGCTTCGCATCATTTTCGCATCACCGTCATTGGTACGCTCGCCCTCACGGAAGGCACGCAGTTGCTTGGCAATATAGTCAGCATGCTGGCCGCTCAATGATGGGAATCCAGCCATGGAGTTACCTTTACCTGTGGGTGAGTGGCAGGCAGTACAGGCTGAAACACCTGAATCCTTGTTGCCGGCACGGTAAATTTTTTCACCCACGGCTACCAGATCCTTGTTTGCCGCACCTACGGAAGGGAACTGACTGGAAAAATAAGCCGCGATATCTTCCATATCCTGCTCAGAACTACCGTTAAGCAGACCGGTCATTTCAAGAACCACTCGGTCTCCAGACTTGATGTCGTTCATCTGTTTAACCAGGTATTTAACATTCTGGCCAGCTAACTTAGGAAAAGCAGCAACCGCGCTGTTACCGTCGGCACCATGACACCCCGCACACATGGCCGCTTTCGATTTACCCGCTTCAGCATCACCCGCTGCATTAGCGAAGCCAGATACGCCCATCAAAACCAACAGGCCGATAAATAATTTTTTCATTGAAATTCCCAACAGATTTACAAGTGAACTGTTTGCTTATTATAGAGTTGCGCTACCGCTTACCCATGACACACATCAAATGGCGCATCAATGATACAGGCGCTGAACCCAAACCCCGCGAAGTATATACCATTCTTTTCCTCAACGGGAGCCTCTGGGCAGGCGACTTTTATTGCACAGGTAGATACAT
Organism: Pseudomonadales bacterium; assembly: GCA_041395865.1. Classification (GTDB taxonomy): domain Bacteria; phylum Pseudomonadota; class Gammaproteobacteria; order Pseudomonadales; family IMCC2047; genus IMCC2047. The sequence goes on along the minus strand of JAWKZQ010000001.1, from coordinate 374,890 downwards.
CAATCAAGCGCTCCCCTATAATGCGCCCATGAACTCAACGCAAATAAATCCTTTTCACGGTTCCAGCTTCCAAACCAGTGCAGCCAAGCTCGGCCAGTGCCCAACGGACGAGGGAGCCGAAGTCGCCTTCGCCGGGCGTTCCAATGCCGGCAAGTCCAGCGCCATAAACGCCATTACCCAGCAAAACAAGCTGGCCAAAACCAGTAAAACGCCTGGTCGCACGCAGCTGATCAACTTCTTCAACACCGTTTCCGAACAACAACGCATTGTCGATTTACCCGGCTATGGTTACGCCAAGGTACCATTAGCCATGAAACGCCAGTGGGAAAGTTTTATCGACACTTATCTGCGCGAACGCCAGTGTCTCAAGGGGCTGTTCCTGATCATGGATGTCCGCCATCCGCTTACTGAGTTCGACAGCATGATCCTGAAGTGGACCCAGGACAGCGATCTGAGAACGCATATCCTGCTCACCAAAGCCGACAAACTTAAATTCGGCGCAGCAAAATCAACACTCCTTAAAGTGCAAAAAGCACTGACTAACAACCCGAATGCCAGCGCCCAGCTATTTTCAGCCACACAGCGAACCGGTCTGGATGAGGCTCGCGCCAAATTGGCGGAGTGGTTGGAAATTAGCCTCGAGACAAAATAAAGCCCCATAAAAAAACCCCATACGTCCTTGGGGTAAACGCATGGGGTCAAACACTCCGGTTATGTGGGGGTTGTGCCGGAGAAGTAAGAGCTAAACTTTAGGGGAAATTTAGCGGGTAGTTACATTACCTGCATTATGTGACTAGGGTGTTATCGGGAAGTTCAAAAAAATAATTAAATTTTTCGCCCGTTAATGCGCTTCACCCCAGTTGGCTCCACAACCCACCTCGACAACCAGGGGAACATCCAGCTCAACGGTCTCGCTCATACAGCGGCTTAATCCCTCCGTTACCGCCTCAACATCCTTTTCTGCCACTTCCAATACCAACTCATCGTGCACCTGCATAATAACCTTTGCATCCAGGTCGGCACTGCCCAGCCACGCATCCACAGCAATCATGGCTTTCTTAATAATATCCGCCGCCGTTCCCTGCATAGGGGCGTTAATGGCCGTTCGTTCCGCAGCCTGACGGCGCTGCCCGTTACGCGAATTGATCTCCGGCAAATATAAACGCCGTCCGAAAAGCGTTTCGACATAACCTTTCTCAGCGGCATCGCTACGGATGTTATCCATATAACGCAACACGCCCGGGTAACGTTCAAAATACATATCAATATAGCGTTGCGCTTCATTGCGCCCCAAACCCAGCTGGCGACCTAACCCAAAAGCCGACATTCCATAAATCAAACCGAAGTTTATCGCCTTGGCGCTACGGCGCTGGTCATCGGTTACCGCCTCAAAGGGCGTAGCAAATACTTCGGACGCCGTCGCCCGGTGCACATCCAATCCCTGAGCAAAAGCATCAAGCAGGCCCTGATCCTGGGAAAGGTGCGCCATGATTCGTAGTTCAATTTGCGAATAATCGGCGGCGATAATTTTGTAACCATCGGGCGCAACAAAGGCATCCCGGATACGCCGCCCCTCTTCCGTACGTATTGGGATATTCTGCAAATTGGGATCCGAGGAGGACAGTCTGCCCGTGGCCGTCACCGCCTGATGATAAGAGGTATGAATACGCCCCGTCGCCGAGCACACCTGCGTCGGCAGCTTGTCGGTATAGGTCGACTTCAGTTTGCTAAGACTCCGGTACTCCAGGATCACCCGCGGCAAATCATAGTCCAGCGCCAGTTCCTGCAGAACGGGCTCGGCAGTCGAGGGCTGCCCTTTGGGCGTTTTTTTCAGGACCGGCAGTTCCAGCTTGTCATAGAATATGGCCTGCAGCTGTTTGGGCGAACCAAGATTAAACTCTTCCCCGGCCAGATCAAAAGCCTGGCATTCCAACTGCTGCATACGCTCCGCCAACTCCTGGCTCTGCCGGAACAGCATATCGGTATCAACCAGCGCCCCGTTACGCTCGATACGCGATAACACGGGTAACAGAGGCATTTCAATATCGCGGTAAACCTCCGCCAATCGGGGCTCGGCCTCTAGCCTGGACTGCAAACACTCATGCAGGCGCAGGGTAATATCCGCGTCCTCCGCGGCATAAGGGCCTGCCTGCTCCAGCTCAACCTGGTTAAAGGTCAGCTGTTTAGCGCCCTTCCCGGCAATATCTTCAAAATGGATCGTGGTGTGCCCCAGGTGCCGCAGGGCAAGGTCATCCATATTATGGCGCTGCGTCGAATCCAGCACATAGGATTCCAGCATGGTATCCTCCGCAACCCCGCGCAGAGTGATCCCATGATTCGCCAACACGTTCATGTCGTACTTGAGGTTCTGCCCTACTTTTTTTAGCTGCGCCGACTCCAACAAGGGCTTCAGGGCATCCAGCACGTACTGCTGAGAAAGTTGCTCAGGCGCCCCCATGTAATCGTGCCCAAAGGGCACATAGGCCGCTTTACCCACTTCCACCGCGAACGACACACCCACCAATTTGGCCTGCATATAATTGAGGCTGGTGGTTTCCGTATCAAATGCCATGAGATCGGCTGTTTTTAGCTGCTCCAGCCAGGCCTGCAAATCCGCTTCGGTTAAAACGGTTTGATATTCGGTGTCAGGCACAGCAAGGGGGTCAGCATCAGCGCCAGCCCCTTCGGAAGCTTGGTTGTACTCTTCAATCCAGGTTTTAAACTCCAGCTCGGTAAACAGCGCCAAGAGTGCTTCCGAATCTTCAGGCGCCATCACCAGATCCTGAGGCCCCGACTCCAGCTCAACATCGAGCTTAATGGTTGCCAGTTCGTAGGATAAAAAGGCCAGGTCTTTATTGGCCTCTAATTTCTCGTGCATTGTTTTGGCACCGCGGAAATCCAGGCCCGCCACTTTATCCAAATTAGCGTAGATATCCGCTAAACCGCCCAACCCCTGCAATAGCGCCAGGGCAGTTTTTTCGCCCACGCCCGGTACACCCGGGATGTTGTCCACTTTATCCCCGACTAACGCCAGGTAATCGATAATCAACGCTGGCGGCAAACCGAACTTTTCCTTTACGCCGTCAACATCCATGACAGTTTCAGTCATGGTATTAACCAACGTCACATGCTGGTTGACCAGTTGCGCCATGTCCTTATCGCCCGTGGACAAAACCACATCAATACCCTGCTGAGTGGCCTGGTGCGCCAGGGTCCCCATCACATCGTCCGCTTCGACACCCTCTTTCACAAGCAGAGGCATTCCCATGGCACGCACAATCTTATGGATCGGCTCAATCTGGGGGCGCATATCGTCGGGCATAGGCGGACGGTGCGCTTTATATTCACTGTAAATTTCATCCCTGAACGTTTTACCCTTGGCGTCGAAAACCACAGCAATCGTGCTTTCAGGATAATCCTGCTTCAATCGGCGAAGCATACTGGTCACGCCGCGAACGGCCCCGACAGGCATGCCGGTAGAGGTACGTAAATCGGCCTTATACATCGCGTGGAAAGCACGGTATAAATAGGATGAACCATCGACAAGAACGAGTGGCGCAGTAGAATTATTTTCGGTCATGGATTTGCTACAGGTCGGTAAATAAGCGCACAATTGCTATAAATGAGAGTCGTATTCTATACAGTTTCGCCCCAAGGAGTGGCAATGATCAAAAAAATACTCAGCATCGCGATAATAACAGGCCTTTCTTTCACCGGCGCAGTTCAGGCCGAGGAGCCGGGCGAGCCCGAAATTATTATCCGCCAGATGGAAGACAAGGTTGTCCATGAATACCGAATCAACGGCTTCACTTACGCCATTAAAATTGTGCCCAACAAGGGCAAACCCTACTACCTGGTTGCCGAGGACGGTGGCGATCAGTTCATGCGCGTTGATGAACCGCGTCGACTGATTCCCAGATGGGAGATTTTCACCTGGGATTAGGCTTTGAGCCTAGCTCCCGCTCAATCAATTCATCTTTTTCCTGCCACAGGGTGGCGATCCATTGCTGGAACTCGTCGCGAAACACGTCACAATTCTGGTAGTCACCCTGCTTTAAACGCTCCGGCACCTCACGCCGCTGCATGCGTACCCTGACATCGCCCAAGTCACCGCACAGGAAAGCCCAAAACCCCTTGGCTTGCGGGTAAACGATTGTCACATCAATCAATTCCCGAATGCGCTCGCCCAAATGAGTGACCACATAGGCCACTCCTCCGCTTTTAGGTTTGAGCAAGTGTCGATAGGGCGAAGCCTGCCGATCATGCTTACTCCGGGTAAAACGGGTCCCCTCGAGATAATTTACAATCGTCGCCGGATGGTTCTGCATGCGCTCACAAAACTGCTGCGTGGCTTGCTGATCCTTACTGCGCAATGCCGGATTCGCATCAAGCTGCTCACGGCGATAACGACGCATAAAGGGGTATTCCATGGCCCAGCAGGCCAATCCGACAACGGGCACCCACAACAACTGCCGTTTCACAAAAAACCGGAAGACAGATATTCGCCGACCAAGCACGAACAACAGGATAGGGATATCGCTCCAGGACTGGTGATTACAAACCAGCAGGTACCAATGCTCCCTGGTCAACCCCTGCAGGGTCTGCACATCCCACTGCGGCGCGTGCACCCACCGATAAAAAAGGCGGCAGGTAACCGCCCAGGTTTCGGCGACGGCCAGTAATAGTGCAGTACAAAACCACTGCCACTTCTCGACCGGAATCACCAGCTTTAAAATAGCCAGGAGGGTAGCCATCACCAAGGTGAGCAGGGTTATCGGTAAAACAAGCAGCAGGTAAAGAACCCCTTTTAAATTACGCATCAAAGCACAAGTACCCTACTGACATTGCTGAAAGCGGTTTGCCGTATCCTGTAAGAAAGCTTCGTAACCCTTTTTTGAAAGCGCGATATCCGTTGCCATTGGATCAAGCCTGTAGATTTTAATCGCATTATCTGCCGCCAGGATATTAACGATTCGAAGATCCGTCTGCGGCTCCACGAACAGGCAGCGCACCCGCTCGCTTTTGATCGTTTCGAGCAGCGTCAACAACCCCTTGGCACCGGGTTTACTCTCCGGTTGATCACTGATAACCGCCACATGGCTGAGTCCGTAATGGGCTTCAAAATAACTATAGGCATCATGTGCCACCAGATAGCGTCCAACTCCCGTCGATAACTGACTCCGGATCTGCTGATCAAGGTCGTTGAGGCGCTGTTTGAAACCCCTTAAATTCTCTTGATACATGTCGGCATTGCGCGGGTCCCTCTCCATCAGCACCGCGGCCAATTCAACGGCTATTCGTTCAGCTTCAACCGGGCTAAACCAGATATGCGGGTCGCCAAACAGGTGGTCATGCGCACCATGCTCCTGATGATCGCCATGCAATTCATGGCTGGCCAGTTCATTAGGTGCCCTCACGCTGAGCTCGACACCCTCGTGCATCCGGACAGGCTTTTCCAAATAAGGTTCGAAGTCAGGACCCAGCCAGAGTAACAAACCAGCGGCGTAGACCTTCTTCAAATCCGAAGGCTTGAGGGCATAGTCATGCGGAGTCACACCCGGCGGCAACAAAACCTGGCTATCGCTCACCCCGTCGGTCAAGGCCTGAGCAATCAGTTGCAGGGGTTTGATACTCGCCAGCACTTCAATTTCTGGATTTGTCGAACCCGCACAACTTGTCATCGGAATCATACCCACGACAACCAGCAAACCCGCAAAAATTCCTTTTGACCACCTTTTCAACAACGCTGACAACTCCTCATCAAAGGATTCAGGCCACCTGGAAAATAGGCCTGCCCAAAAAACAAAACAATGTTATAATGTATCAAATTTTAACCCGCTCTGTAATCCCTATGGCTAACCAAAAAACCACGCCTATTCCCTGTCGGGACCATGACCACGATAAATGCATGAGCGACGCCATCCAGCGCGCCCGGCAGATATGCCAGGCCAATAATGCGCGTCTCACGCCAATCAGGGAGCGCGTGCTGGAACTGATCTGGCAAAGCCACAACCCCCTCGGCGCCTATGACATCCTGGCCATGCTCGGCAACGACGGCAAACCGGCAGCGCCGCCAACGGTCTACCGAGCCCTGGATTTTTTACTGGCGCAGGGGCTGGTACACCGCATCGCCTCGCAAAATGCCTTTGTTGGCTGCAGCCTTTCGTCTCACCCGCACGTCAGCCAATTCCTGCTGTGCCGGGATTGCGGCGTCGCCATTGAAATCGAAGCACCAGCCATCACCAAAGCCATTGCCCATAACGCCGATCAATACGGTTTCCGTATTGATAATGAAACTATTGAAATTTCCGGCCTGTGCCAGTGCTGCCAACATGACTGACACTCTCCTGTCGCTGGAAAAACTCAGCGTGCGTGTTGGACGGCGCAACATTATCGACCAAATTAACCTTGACCTGCAGGCCGGGGAAATTGTGACCCTGATCGGCCCCAACGGAGCCGGGAAAACAACCCTTGTAAGAGCCATCCTCGGCCTGATCAAACCTTCAAGCGGGAAAATAAAAAAACGCCCGGGATTACGCATCGGTTATATGCCCCAGCGCCTGCACCTTGAACAAACGATTCCGCTTACCGTGAAGCGTTTTTTAAAAATGACCAAGCGGGCCAGCAATAGCGATATTGACAGCGCCCTGCAGAAGGTTGGCGCCCAACACACCGCAGACCGCCCCATACAAGGCATCAGCGGCGGCGAATTACAGCGCATTTTGCTGGCGCGAGCCCTGCTTCGAAAACCGCACCTGCTGGTACTGGACGAACCGGCCCAAGGCGTGGATGTTGCCGGCCAAGCCGAACTCTATCGCCTGATTTCCAGCTTACGCGATGAGCTGGGCTGTGCCGTGCTGATGGTTTCACACGATCTCCACCTGGTCATGTCCTCCACCGACAGGGTTATCTGCATGAATCATCACATTTGTTGCTCCGGGCACCCTGAGCAGGTCAGTAATGACCCCGCCTATCTGGAGCTGTTTGGCCAGCAGGTCAGCGACGAACTGGCGCTTTATGCACACCACCATGATCATCGCCATGACAGTGAGGGAAATGTGATACATAACCACAAGGGCTGCAACCATGGCTGATTTTTTATGGCGGGCTTTACTGGCTGGCCTTGGGGTTGCTTTGGTGGCAGGCCCGCTCGGTTCCTTTGTGGTCTGGCGCCGCATGTCCTATTTCGGCGATACCCTCGCCCACTCGGCATTGTTGGGTATTGCACTGGGCATCGCGCTGGATACCAACCTCAACCTCGCTGTCGTAGGCAGTTGCGTCGCCCTGGCCTTTTTGCTGGTCACGCTGCAACAACGCAAGATTATTTCAACGGATACGCTGCTGGGCATTCTTGCGCACAGCTCGCTCTCCCTTGGCTTGATCGCCATCAGCTTGCTGGAGGTCAGGGTTGATTTGTTTGGTTACCTGTTTGGCGACCTGCTTACGGTTACCGGCGAAGAGCTACTGTGGATTTATATCGGCGTTGCTGTCATTCTGTCGCTGCTGTTGAGCTTCTGGCGGCCTTTGCTCGCCATTACCGTGGATGAGGGCCTCGCCCAGGCCGAGGGTTATCCCGTCTTACTTATCCGCCTGCTGTTGATGTTGCTGATTGCCATCGTGATTGCAGTGGCGATGAAAATCGTCGGCGTCCTGCTCATTACCGCACTGATGGTCATCCCGGCAGCCACTGCCAGGCGCCTGACCAACAGTCCCGAAAGCATGGCTGCCCTATCAAGCCTGCTGGGCTGCATCGCCGTGATGATTGGACTGGCTGGTTCCCTGCAATGGGACACGCCCACCGGGCCATCCATTGTAGTCAGCGCGACCTGTCTCTTCCTGTTAATTTACGCACTACCGAGGAAAGACAGCCTAAGCCTCAAATAGGATAGGCGCTAATTCGCAGCCGCCAGCATTTCCATCGCCCGCTTAATTTGCTTGACCGTGTGCGGCGGTCGAATAAAGCCAACGTACTGCCCGGCGGGATTGATAATCATAATATTGGCGCTATGGTCCACCAGGTAATCGCCATCCGCCTGCGGCACTTTGGCAAACAGGCTACTTAGCTGTTTGGCCAACTGATCGACGTCTTCAACACGGCCCGTCAGGCCTACAAAATCGGGGTGAAAAAATGCCAGGTAGTCTCGTAACCGCTGCGGCGTATCGCGTTCAGGATCCGCAGACAAAAGCACATAGCGAATCCTAGCCAACTCGCCCGTCTGCCAGCCGGCCCTTAGCTGCTTGAACAGGGCCAGGGTGGTCGGGCAAATATCCGGGCAATGGGTATAGCCCAAGAATATTAAATTCCAGCGCCCGATGAAATCCGTTGTCGTAAAGGGCTGCCCCTGTTCGTTGATCACCTCAACCGGTTGCAACAGCCGTGGTACAGGATGAATAAAAACACCCAGTTCCTGCAATTCAGCCCGGTCCGGAGCAACCTGCGGCACACCCGCATCCGGCGTACGCAAAATACGCGAAACCATGGCCCCGACAAAAACCACCATAATGCACAGCAAAATGACGACCGTGTGTCGTACATTCGATCGGGTATTACTTGTCACAGGTAGTGATCCAAAAGCATGGCGACAAACAGCAACATCAAATACGTGATGGAGTAACGGAAGGTTTTCAGGGGCGCCTGCGGATTACCGCCACGGACCAGTACGATCGCCCAATAGAGGAATCGTCCGCCCAGCGCCAACGCACAGGCGAGATACAAGAAGCCCATCATGCCGGTCACAAAGGGTAACAGGCTGACAGCCATCAGCATCAGGGTATAAAGCAAGATATGCAGCGCAGTAAAGCGCTCACCGTGGGTGACCGGCAGCATAGGGATTTTTACCTTGGCGTACTCTTCCTGGCGGTGGATTGCCAGCGCCCAGAAATGCGGAGGCGTCCAGGCAAAAATGATCAGCACCAACAACAGCGCATGCGGGTCAAGCGAACCGGTCACCGAGGTCCAACCCAGCAGTGGTGGCACCGCCCCGGAAAGACCGCCAATGGTAATATTTTGTGGGGTGGCCCGTTTTAGAAACCCGGTGTAAATAAAGGCGTAACCAATCAGGGATGCCAATGTCAGCCAGGCCGTCAGGGGGTTCACCAGCAATGCCAGGATGCTGATTCCGGAGACACCGATGATGGTGGTAAATGCAATCGCCTGAGGCAGCCTCACCCGACCCTGGGCGACAGGACGCTTATGGGTGCGGGCCATCACCCGATCAATCTGGCGATCAACGATATGATTGACGGCTGCGGCGGAACCGGCTGCCAGGGCAATGCCCAGATTGCCAAACAGCAAAATATCCAGGGGAACCATACCGGGGGTGGAAAGAAACATGCCGATCACCGAGGTGAGCAGCATGAGTGCCACCACCTTGGGCTTGCAGATTTCGAGATAGTCGCGCCAGCTTGCCTGCTCTGCGGTAACACTGCTCACTGCTTCAGCCATCAGCTCACCCTCGATTTGGTTTGGCGGTCCTTAGATAGTAATTCAGGCCCACCATCATCATCAACAATACGGCCCCACCTGCATTATGTGCAACGGCAACAGGCGCAGGAACCTGCCAATAGACGTTACTCAAACCCAGCAATACCTGAAACACTAACGCTCCCGCCAGCCAGTAGGCCATGATTCGTAGCGGGCTACTCCTGCCCGCCCGGTACATGCAAACCGCCAGGAAGAGCAAATACAGGCTGGTGGCAACCGCACCTATCCGGTGCATCATGTGAATCGCTACTCGCGCTTCATTATCCATCAGGCCGCCCAAATAGTTTGGCCCTACCGACTGCAGCAAATTAAACCCCGCCGCTAAATTCATCGCCGGCCACCACTGCCCCTGGCAGGTGGGCAAGTCATAACAGGCAAAAGCGGCATAATTCGATGCCGTCCAGCCGCCTAAGCTGATTTGCAGTAAAACGACGACCAATCCCAACAGAGCCCAGGGTTTAAGCATTATCCACTGTTCATACTGCCCGGGCGCCGCCTGCCAATAATGCTGCCGGTAGCGCAGCATCAGCAGGAACAACAGGCTCAATGTTGTAAAACCGCCCAGCAGGTGAACCGTCACGACCTGTGGCCAGAGCTTCAGGGTAACCGTCCACATGCCAAATAAAGCCTGGGCAATAATCACCGCCAACAGCAATAACGGCAGTTTAAGGGGTTGCATTGCCCGGCTCCGCGCACGCGTAGCAACCGCCATAGCCGCCACCGCCAATACCAGCATTCCCAGAATACCCACCGCATAACGATGAACCATTTCCGGCCAGCCTTTATGCGCCTCTACCGGGTGATCGGGGAAACGTGCCGAAGCCAGCTCCAGCGCCTCAGGCGTTTGCGGCACAGTCAAAAAGCCATAACAACCCGGCCAGTCAGGACAACCCAGGCCCGCATCCACCAAGCGGGTATAGGCGCCCAGCATTACAACGACCAGCGTAAAAGCCGTCGCAATCAGCGTTAGGTAGAAGGCTTTAGGCTTAGCCAATCTTGGAGACCTTGAGCAGTTTTTTAAGGTCGTCAAGCAAATCGCCGCCGGGGTTTTCAGGCGTGTAGTACATCATCACATTGCCCAGCGGATCGCTGATGAAGATATAGCTCTGTTCCAACACCCGGTTAACCTCCAACTCCCTATCCAGAAACACTTCCAAAGCCAGGCGATTGCTGTAACTCAGGTGCAGACGGGGGTATTCGTCTTTAAACGCCTCGGCTCCCGCCTCTTCCAGCGCCCCGCCGATATTGATGTAACGCCGCTCCACCCGTCCTGCTTCGCGGCCAAGCGCTACATTAACCTGACGCGCCTTATAGAGGGCCTCGCGGCACAGCGCGCTCGTACAATCCTGGCTGCCGATCACCAGCAGTTGCCATTTACCCTGCGTATCGCTCTCAGTTGCATGTTGGAGCTGTAATTCCAGCTTCTCAACGGAAAGCGGTGGGATAATCAACGTACCCTTATTGGTGCGCCCCTCTGGCACCAAGGTGTTGGTGAAATACATGATAAAAGCGACGATAAGGGGGAGCCCCGCCACCAGGAATAAAATAATCGGGATATGTCGGTTGGATTTGCCTTTAGGGCTAGCCGTTTCTGTCACTCGCTTCCTCGTTTTCGGTTCGTTGAATGCCGGCCCAAACAAACAGGCCTGTTAATACCAACGCCATTAAAAACCACTGAACGGCATAACCCAAGCTCTTTTCCGGTGCAGTGTTCACCGCCTGCCAATTGACTTCAAAGCTGCCCGGCTGATCGGTACGCAGGCGAAATAAATAGGGGAAACCGGCCTTAACAGCGGCACGCTCATTCATCTTTTCCAGCTCAACACGTTGAATCACCTCCGGCCAACGCCCCCCTGATAGCGGCTCCTCTGCCAACACAAAAGCCTCGCCCGGGGTTATCAGTTGCCCCGCTATTTCTGTAACCCCTTCAACCGGGTCAATAGCGGGCAGTACGCTTCGATCCGCCTGCATGGGAACCCAACCCCGGTTGACCCAAACCCATTCAATCCGGTCCCCCCCCGCTGTGACTACCGCAGGGGTAAGCTCGAAGGGGTTGATCACCTCATAACCAGGTCGGCCCTGGAACACGCGGTTATCCAACAAAAAATAGCGCCGGTTATCAAACCGCCCCTTGAGCTTAACGGGCAAGTAGGCAACATCCTGGTTCGCCTTCAATTCACTCAGGCTAATGGGCGAAGCGGCTGATCGCTGTTCGTAAAGCGTTTGCAAACCCTGTTTATAATCGGCGCGGTACAACTGCCAACAACCCAAGCCAACCAACAATGGGAAAAGCACCAAGTAAAAAAGCGTTAATTTCCAGTTAGGCCGAAATTTCATTTAACCCCACGACGGGTTAGCATAGAAGCCTCTTTGTTCCTGCGGAGCCGTGCCATGTGGCTGAAGCCGACCATTGCCATTCTTTTTAGTGCCATTCTCCTCAGTCTGGCGGCCAGTGTCATTTTTCTCATCAAGGATCAAGGTTCCCGTGACCGTACCCGCAAACTGCTTGGCATCCGCATCCTGTTGGCAATTGCGCTGATGGCCTGCATTACCTATGGCCTGTGGACGGGTCAACTGACGCTAAGCGCGCCCTGGTATTAGTCACCTACAAAATATAAACAAAGATAAACAACCCAACCCAAACCACATCCACAAAGTGCCAGTACCAGGAGGCCGCCTCAAAGCCAAAGTGCTCTTCAGGTTTAAAGTGCCCTTTAAAGGCACGGATTAGCATCACACTGAGCATAAACGCACCAATGGTCACATGGGCACCATGGAAGCCCGTCAGCATAAAGAAGGTGGAGCCGTAAATACCGGAGTTCAGCGTCAGCCCCAAATGGCTATAGGCTTCACCGTACTCGATGATCTGGATCACTAGAAAAGTCAGGCCCAGCGCAATGGTGATACCCAACCACATTTTCAGGCGCTGGCGGTTATCGGCCTTAAGGGCGGTATGGGCAAAATGCACGGTCACACTGGACGAGAGCAGCAACAGTGTATTGATCAACGGCAGGTGCCAAGGATCAATAATCGCCCTGGGCCCCGGGAATTTAGTGCCATCGGGTGTTTCCATCAATGGCCAAGCGGCCTGGAATTCAGGCCAAAGCATGGCCGAAACCCCCTTATCACCCTCGCCCCCCAACCAGGGCACGGCGAAGTTGCGCACATAAAACAGTGCACCGAAGAAGGCGGCAAAAAACATCACTTCGGAGAAGATAAACCAGCCCATGCCCCATACAAAGGAACGGTTCAACTGCGGGCTGTAAAGTCCGCCATGGTTTTCAGTAATCACCTTGGCAAACCAGGTATACATTGTTGCGGCAATGATTAAAAAACCCAGAAACATGATCAGGTGGGCGGAAGAATCCTCCACACCGGCGCTCATGTCGTTCATCATGGTCGCGACGCCAAAAACAGTAACCGCCAGACCAATGGCCATGCAGATAGGTAGCCGGCTTTTTTCTGGGACGTAATAAGTTTGATAGCCTTCAGATGACATTATTCATTCTCCTTCTAGCTACGACGTAATTACAGGTTCGCCGCTACCTCCGGCAAATTAAACAGGGTATAAGTCAGGGTTAATTTGGAAACCCGCCCCGGTATCTCCGGGTCCACAAAAAATTTAAGGGGCATCTGGATGCTTTCCCCCGCTTCAAGCACCTGTTGGTTAAAGCAGAAACACTCTGTTTTATGCAGGTATTGAGCGACCGAGAATGGCGCAACACTGGGAACGGCTTGAGCGACCATGCGCTGCCCGGTGATATTTTTTGCAATGAAATAGGTCTCGTGCATTTCTCCCGGCCGAACCCGCATCTTCACTTCCGATGGTGCAAAGGACCAGGGCATATCGGCATTGTTGCTGGTTGAAAACTGCACGGTCACCCAACGGCTCTCGTCCACATCCAACGCCTCAGTTAGCACGTATTGATCGCCTGTCTTACCGTTCAGCCCGGTTACATCGCAAATCACATCGTATAAGGGCACCAGCAAAAAACCAAAACAGAACATGCCCAGCACGACGGCCAGCAGCTTCGCTGGTTTCATCGCTTTTTTATCGCCGGGCATGTTTGTAGCCATCGCCTAATTCTCCCTGTGGCCACCTATTTCATATCGGGTGGCGTGGAAAACGTGTGGTAAGGCGCGGGGGATGGCACCGTCCACTCAAGCCCTTCCGGGTTATCCCAGACTTCAGCGGTAGCCTTCCTGCCACTGACAATGGTTTTAATGACGATAAACAGGAACAGCAGCTGCGTGGTTCCAAAAATAAAGGCGCCCACCGAAGAGATCTGGTTGAAGTCGGCAAACTGCAGCGCATAATCCGGAATCCGGCGCGGCATGCCAGCCAGCCCCACAAAATGCATGGGGAAGAAGGTCATGTTCATACCGACAAACGACAACCAGAAATGCAGTTTACCCAGCTTTTCGTCATACATATTGCCGCACCACTTGGGCAGCCAGTAATAAACCCCGGCAAAAATACCGAAGATGGCGCCGGGCACCAGCACATAGTGAAAGTGTGCAACGACAAAGTAGGTATCGTGATACTGGAAGTCCACCGGCGCGATCGCCAGCATCAGCCCGGAGAAGCCGCCAATGGTGAAGAGAATGACAAAGGCGATGGCATACAGCATGGGGGTTTCAAACGTCAGGGCGCCACGGAACATGGTTGCCACCCAATTGAAGACCTTCACGCCCGTGGGTACTGCAATCAGCATGGTGGCGTACATAAAGAAAAGTTCGCCCGCCAACGGCATGCCCACGGTGAACATGTGGTGCGCCCATACAATGAATGACAGGAAAGCGATGGACGCCGTCGCGTAAACCATCGAGGTGTATCCAAACAGCGGCTTGCGACTGAAGGTCGGGATAATCTGCGAGACAACGCCGAAGGCCGGCAGGATCATGATGTACACTTCCGGGTGCCCGAAGAACCAGAAGACATGTTGGAACAATACCGGATCACCACCACCCGCGGCACTGAAGAAACTGGTTCCGAAGTGAATATCCATCAGCATCATGGTGACCACACCAGCCAGAACAGGCATCACAGCAATCAGCAGGTAAGCCGTAATCAACCAGGTCCAGACAAACAACGGCATTTTCATCAGGGTCATCTGGGGAGTACGCAGATTAAGAATGGTGGCAATGATATTAATGGCCCCCATAATCGATGAGGCCCCCATGATGTGCACGCCGAAAATGAAATAGGTCACCGACGGAGGCGCATAGGTAGTTGATAGCGGAGCATAGAAGGTCCAGCCGAAGTTGGGTGCGCCTCCCTCCATAAACAGCGTGGATAGCAGCAACAAAAAAGCAAAGGGCAGAATCCAGAAACTCAGGTTATTCATGCGTGGCAGCGCCATATCCGGCGCACCGATCATCATCGGAATCAACCAGTTCGCCAGGCCCACGAAGGCCGGCATCACAGCACCGAATACCATGATCAAACCATGCATGGTGGTCATCTGGTTAAAGAATTCCGGTTCGACAATCTGTAAACCCGGTTCAAACAGCTCGGCTCGGATAACCAACGCCATGCTGCCGCCCACCAGGAACATGATAAAACTGAACCACAGGTAAAGCGTGCCAATATCCTTGTGGTTAGTGGTATAGACCCAGCGTCGCCAGCCTTTGGCAGGGCCGTGGTGATCGTAACTGTGATCCTGTGACTCCAGAACTGCGCTCATCGGTCAACCCTCCTATTCGGCAGCCTGCCTGTTGGCAATATCAATCGGCTGTATCATGTCGCCCTTACTGTTACCCCAGGCATTGCGCTCATAGGTAATAACGGCGGCCAGCTCCACCGGGCTCAGTTGCGGCCCGAAGGCGGCCATGTAGGTGCCAGGCCGGCCATTCAGGACAACATTGAGATGCGCCTCAATGGGGCCCGTGGCAACAGGACTACCCTTAAGCGCCGGGAAGGCGGGTGGAATACCGGAGCCATCGGCGTTGTGGCAGGCAGCGCAGTTGCTGGCATAGACCTTCTGGCCACGCTCCATCAGCTCTTCAAGCGTCCAGACCTTGTCTCGCAGCTCACGTTCCCTGGCTGCTGCGGCCTGACGTTCAGCCAACCAGGCATCATAATCTTCCTGGGTTTTTGCCTCCACAACGATCGGCATGAAGCCGTGGTCCTTACCGCACAGCTCGGCGCACTGACCGCGGTAAACGCCCGGTTCGGGAATAATGGTCCAGGCCTCGTTTACAAACCCAGGAATCGCATCCTTCTTGACGGCGATTTCCGGTACCCACCAGGAATGGATCACATCGTTGGCGGTCACCAGGAAGCGCACTTTCTTGTTAATAGGCACAACCAGCGGCTCATCAACCTCCAGCAGGTAATGGTCATTTTTTTCAGCGCGGTTATAGATTTCATCGGGCGAGGTATTGAGGTTACTGAAGAACCCGATCTCTTCTTCCAGGTAGTCGTAATGCCACTTCCACTGGTAGCCAGTGACTTTAATATCCAGGTCGGATTCGCTCGGATCGTAGATGTTAATCAACGCACTGGTCGCCGGAACAGCCATACCGATAAGAATGGCGAAGGGGATCGCGGTCCAGATGATTTCGATGGTTGTGCTTTCGTGGAAGGTGGCGGGTTTTGCGCCAAGGGACTTTCGGTGTGCAATGATTGACCAGAACATGATGCCGAAAACGACAACACCAATAACCACACAGATCCAGAAGATAATCATGTGCAGGTCATATACCTGGTGGCTGACTTCGGTGACGCCGGGCCTCATATTGACGTCCCAGTCAGCCTTTGCGGTTACGCTAAAGAAGAGAAAAGACCCGATTGAGAGCCTGATCCAGGGTATCGCTTTCGCAAACATCCCCACCCCTCCTGCTTGTTGTTTGTTTGGTATTAAGAAAACTCTTTCTACGACTTCAACAACATCAGCGTTCCATAAAATTTTGAGGGAACCCCGCGCCATTATAAACATGCTTGTCTCAATGGCGCAATGCGGTAAGTCAAGCTTAAATCATTCCGTTGCAATTATGACCGCTTATTATATAGCTTAGCCCAACGGGAGCATTTTGGTATAAGCTGTCGGCCCAATAACACACCGGTACGACGATTCAATGAGCAACACATTGCACCGGCGCATCTGGCTTATTGCCGGCCCGATGATCCTGTCTAACCTGACCGTGCCGATTCTGGGTTTGGTCGATACCGCCATTCTCGGTCATCTCAGCCAAGCGCATTATCTGGGTGCGGTGGCGCTCGGAGCCGTAATCTTTGATGTGATGTTCTGGGCCTTTGGTTTTTTACGCATGGGCACAACCGGACTGACCGCACAGGCCTACGGCGCCAACGATCTGCAAAAAACCCGTCTACTACTTTGGCAGTCCCTGACGCTGGCCCTTGCAATCGGTTGCCTGCTTATTTTGTTACAGAAGCCCATCTTCAGCCTCGCCTTTACCTACATGGCCCCCAGCCCGGAGGTAGAAAGCTGGGCGCGCATCTATTGCGACATCCGCATCTGGGCGGCACCGGCTTCGCTGGCCCATTACGTGATCTATGGCTGGCTGCTGAGCATCGGCCGGACGCGCTCTGTGCTAGCGCTTACTATCGCTGCAAACCTGATTAATATCGTGCTGGACTACCTGCTGGTCATGCAATTCGGAATGCTGACGGCAGGCGTCGCCTGGGGCTCGCTGGTCGCCGAATACAGCCTGGTTATTCTCGGTCTGTGGCTAATCAGGCAAAGCTCCCGCCATATGGGGAATCATTCGCTGCTGAACAAACTGTGCGAGCTGTCCGCCTATCGCCGGCTGTTTACCGTCAACCGCTCTATTTTTGTCCGCACCCTGTGTCTGCTGTTTACCATTTCCTTCTTTTACGCGCGCAGCGCCCAGCAGGACGATGTAACACTCAGCGCCAATGCCATTCTGATGACGTTGCTGATGGTGTTTTCCTACGCTCTGGATGGTTTTGCCAATGCCGCCGAAGTACTTTCCGGGCAAGCCATCGGTGCCCGCAACCTGCAGGCTTTCCAGCAAACCAACCGCGGGTGTGCACTCTGGTGCCTCTACACGCCCGTACTTTTTACCCTGTTACTGATTCTTTTCGATGCCCCCATTATCGGACTGCTAACCGATATCGACACGGTTGTGGAAACGACCCTGGATTACTGGCTATGGCTGATTCTGCTTCCCTTTGCGGCTACCTGGAGTTTCCTTCTGGACGGCATCTTTGTCGGCGCGACCAAAGTCCGCGCCATGCAGAACACCATGCTTTTCTCCTCGTTCTGCGTTTTTCTGCCAGCCTGGTACCTGCTCACCCCTTGGGGCAATCACGGCCTGTGGATCGCATTTCTGTGTTTTCACGCCGCACGTAGTCTTTCCATGGGCTTCGTCTATTATTACTACAGCAAACAACAGCAATGGATTTAATCGTCAACCTGAGTGTCAGACCACCCATTGCCAACAACAGGATGTAATCAATGACTCAAGCGCTACACTTCGCCCGCCAGTTTTTTATACTTTTTGTCCTGGTACTCAGCGCAAGCTGGGCACAGGCCCAGGAAAACAAAGGCTTTCTCTGGAAAGTCAGCGATAGCAACAGCAGTGTTTACCTGCTCGGCTCCGTACACTTCGCCAACGCCAACTATTACCCCATGAGCCAGGCTATCGAAACAGCCTTTGCCGAAGCCGATGTTCTGGGGGTCGAAGTGGACATGACCGCCATAGACCCGGTCAAAACCCAGCAAATGATACAGCAAATGGGCACCTATCCACCCGGCCACACCCTGCAGGACGAGCTCAGCCCGCAGACCTGGCGCGCCTTGGAGAATTACTTGGCGCAACAGGGCATTCCGGCCCATCTGGTGATCAATCAAAAACCCGGCATGCTGATTATGACACTCACCAGCATGGAGCTGATGAAATTGGGCATGTCGCCGCAATTCGGCATCGACCTGCACTTCCTGTCCCGCGCCAAGGGCAAAAAACAGATCGTGGAGCTGGAAACGCTTGAACAGCAAATGGCGCTACTACTGAAGATGGATGACGGCGACGCCGCCATGCGCCAAACCCTGGATGAATTTCCCACCTTCCCCGCACTCTCCGACCACTTGTTCAGCGCCTGGCAGAGCGGCGACACCCGCAGCCTGGAAAAACTGCTCATTGAAGAGCCGCTACAAAAGTATCCCGAATCCAAGCCCTATTTCGACAAAATGTTTACCGAGCGCAACATCAAAATGGCAGAGAAAGTCAGAAGCTACCTGGGCAATAACAAAACCTATTTTGTGATTGTTGGCGCCGGGCACTTAATTGGCGACCAAGGCGTTGTCAGCCTGTTGGAGCAAAAAGGGTTAAAGGTCGAACGTTATTAATCCAATTGCGGGAAATTCTTGTTTCTCTCAATCAGCTCCGCCAAAGGTTCGTCCTCGCCCTGCTGGCCCCACTGGTCATAATAGATCAGGTCATTCAGGGGCAGGCGGGGCAGCCAGCCTTTTCTTTCCAGCTCGGGCTGATCGAAAAATTCGCTGACATAACCCACACACAGATAGGCAATCGGGATAATCTCCTCGGGAATCGCCAGCGCTTCGCGCAGTTGCGTCGGCTTGGCGATGCTGACCCAACCAACCCCGACATTTTCCGCCCGGGCAGCCAGCCAGAAATTCTGCACAGCGCAGACGCTGCTGTAGAGGTCCATATCGCTCTGGTGGGTACGACCCAGCACCGTTTCGCCGGTACGGTTACGGTCACAGGTGATACAGATATTGAGCGGCGACTCGAGAATACCCTCCAGTTTCAGGGAAGAATACAGCGCGCGACGCTCGCCCTGGAACATCTGTCGGGCCTCTTCGTTGGCCTCCACAAAAGCCGCATGCACACGTTGCTTGACCGCTGGCGATTTCACCAGCAGGAAATTCCAGGGCTGCATGTAACCGACCGAGGGGGCATGATGGGCCGCATAGAGCAGGCGACTTAACACCTCGTCCGGAATCGGATCGGGCAGGAACTGACCGCGCACATCGCGCCGACTGAAAATAACCCGGTACAGGCTTTCCAGCTGCTGGCTTAACTCAGTGGTCACTGTGACTGTCCTGTTCGATAGGTTGAGTGAGTGCCTGCTTCAAACGTTGCAACTGCTCAGCATCGCGCGTCAGGCCAAAACGCAGCAATCCCTCTCGCTCGGATAGGATAAAGCGACGAACCAGTACCCCCTGCCGTCCGCACTGGTTATACCAGAATTCAACCGCTTGAAGCGGCATAATCACGCTCACAAACAACGGTCCCAGCGCGACCATCGCCTGATCATCCCAGTGAATGGAGTCCAGCAGCATCATTTGCTCTGCTACTCTGGATTGAATACGTCGCCGCTGGGTTTTCTGCCAGTCACAATCGCCCAGTGCCCGACAGCCCAGGTATTGGGCAGGGCCGTTTACCGCCCAGGGACCGAGGCGCTCGGCCAGCAACTCCAGTACCGGCGTTTCAGCCAGCACAAAGCCCAGGCGCAAACCCGCCAGGCCAAAAAATTTACCCAGTGAACGCAACACGATCAGACCCGGGCGCGGACATTCCGTCGCCAGGCTCATTCGAGCATCCGTGTCCATAAAAGCTTCGTCGACAATCAGGCAGCCGCCACGGCCAGCCAGCCGGTCGCACCAGCGTAACAGACACGCTTTATCGATCAGGGTTGTTGTCGGATTATTGGGGTTGATCACCAACACCACATCCAGCTCACCGGCAACGATTTTCTCTTCCAACTGGCCCAGGGCACCATCCCGGTAATCGACGATTCGGTGCCCGGCATTAAACCAGGCCTTGCGATGCTCAAAGTAACCCAGCTCCGGCAGTGCGACCCGGGTGTTTTCCGGGAAAAGCTGCGGTAGCGTCTGGATCGCAAATTGTGAACCGGGAATAGCCAGCACGGCTTCAGCCGCACAACCGTAATAGGCGACCGCAGCCTGTGGCAAAGGGCATTTCACCGCCGGCAGACGCTGCCAGACTTCGGTGGGAATATCGGCTATCGGCCAGCTCCAGGGGGCAATACCCGTCGACAGGTCCAGCCACTGTTCGCGAGGAATGGCAAACAGACGCGCGGCTTCGTCAAGATCCCCTCCATGGGTGATATTTACCGACTCTTTGCTCACAGCAACTCCGCTAATAATGCGATAAAAAAGGCAACGGCCACCCAGGCATAAACCCCGCGCTTCACCAGGTGCAGGGAACGTTCAATATCACCCGGCACGGGTGCAAAACCCTGCCCGAGCAGAGGGCGGGAAACCTGCTTGCCATGATAAACAGCATCGCCGCCCAACGCCACATTCAACGCACCCGCGCCGCAGGCCATAACAGGGCCGGCGTTAGGGCTTTTGTATAACGGCGCCTGCCTGGACCAGGCCGCCAACCCCTGCTTCCAGCCGTTTTGCCTGGCAACAAAGGCATAGGTCAACGCGCACAATCTGGCCGGCACCCAGTTTGCCAGGTCATCCAGCCGCGCCGCCGCCCAGCCAAAGGCATGGAAACGATCATTGCGGTAACCCCACATGGCGTCCAGGGTATTAATCACCCGGTAGGCAATCGCGCCGACCGGCCCCGCCACCAGAAACCAGAAAATCGGGGCAAATACCGCATCACTGCCATTTTCCAGCACCGACTCAATGGTCGCCTTGCTGACGCCCACCTCATCCAGTGCCGAGGTATCCCGGCTCACGATATAACCGACCCGTTCGCGAGCCAGCGGTAAATTCCGTTGCATTAACGCGTGGCGTACTGCCAAGGCATGCTCAGTGAGGCTCTGCCAGCCCACCACCAGGTAAAGTACCAGCGCGCTGAATAACAGATAGAAAAAGCCTGAACCGCTTAACCCTTCACTCACGACCCAAGCCAGCCAAGTCACCGGTGACAGCACCAGAGTCAGCCCGACAATGCCTGCCATTTTACGTGCTGAGAAACCTTGCCCGCGCCGGTTCAGGCGCTGCTCCAGCCACTGCGCATAACGCCCAAGCCCCACCAGGGGATGGTAGCGACGCGGTTCACCGAAAGCCCGGTCGACGAACAAGCCAAGCAAAAGGGCCAGAAAGAGATTAAAGCAAACGAAAATCAAAGCACGACCACCAGGACAACCAGGCACACAGCCTCAAGGATTTCAACAGTCGCGCCCATGGTATCCCCGGTACAACCGCGCAACCGGGATAACATCATAGCCCGCAGCCCCAACAGCACGGCTACCGACACCAGCAGGATTGGCAGCGCCCTGGTAAAATCCAGCAACAGATAGGTCACCACCGCAACGGCCAGCACCAATTTGGCTTCCTGCCGTGGGAAATGTTGACTGAGCACTTCTCCCAGTCCCTGCGGACGGATATAGGGCGTCGTCAGCAACAACGCCAACACCGCGAGCCGTGCGACAAAGGGGGCAACCAGCAATAACCAGAGCGAAGCCTTGGCCAGCAGCGCCGCCAAGGTAACGAACTTAACCAGCAAGAGCAGCACCAGCACCGTCACCGCGATGGGGCCGGAGGTCGGGTCTTTCATAATCGCGAGGGTGCGTTGTGAAGATCCCATTCCCCCCAACCAGGCATCCGCACAATCTGCCAGCCCATCCAGGTGCAGCGCACCGGTGAGTCCAACCCAGACGGTAAGCGCTAGCGCTGCCAGCAGTAACAACTCCAGGGAGTAGATCGACAAAACAGACTGCGCAAGCCAGGCGAATACAGCCAGCGCAAACCCCACCAGCAAACCCACCGCCGGGTAATAAAGCAGCGACAATCCTGTAACCTTTTTATCCTGCAGACCCAGGCTACCTACGGGGAAAATCGTCAGGAACTGTAAAGCCGTGCGTGCCGCAGCGACATGTTCACTGACTGAAAAAGTGCGTGAGCTCGAACTATTCATTATGCTTCTCGGGCCGTTTTATTTAAAAAGACCAGCTTCGGAAAAGGCTCCGCGTCGGTTTCGTAAATCTGCACACGACTGAGGCTGGCATAATGAATTTCCAGCCGGGTCACCGCTGCCAGCGGCATGCCCAGCAGGTCCGCCAGCAGGATGCGGATAGTGCCGCCATGCTGGACTAAAAGCAGGTGCTCGCCCTTGTGTTGAGTCAAGACCTGCTGCCAGGCATTCAACAAGCGCCCCTGCACCATCTCCATCGACTCGCCGCCAGGTGGCGCAACGGTGGCGGGGTCCTGGTAAAAACGAGTGACGGCTTCGGCGTCGTCTCGGTGCACCTCCTCAATGGGGCGCCCTTCCCACTCGCCAAAGTCCATTTCCCGAAAGCCCTCGTGACAGTCCACCGGGATACTGAGCGCCTGGCCTTTGGCCTCGGCAAAGCGTCGGCAACGTTGCAAGGGCGAGCTGATAATCCGATCCCAGGGCGTTTCCGCGTGCGCAATATCCACATGAAGGGACGATTCCATTTGTTGCCAACCCCGATCCGTCAGCAGCACATCCGTGGTACCACGGTAGATTTCCCCGCCCTGGCATTCGCCATGACGCAGCAGATCGATGGTGGTGACACAATGGGATTTTCTTAAAGCCATGCTATTTAGAGACTCCGGCGCTTTCAAACGTCGCCATCTTATTGTGCAACTCACAGGCAAGCTTCAATAAGGGTAAAGCGACGGCGGCGCCGCTGCCTTCGCCGAGACGCATCTTCAGGTTAAGTAGCGGTTCCGCCTTCAGCACCTCCAGCACCCGGGCATGACCACGCTCCGCGGACTGATGGGAAAACAGCAACCAGTCCTGACATCCCTGATTAAGCTGCAGGGCAGCCAATGCGGCCACCGAACAGATAAAGCCATCCACCAAGCTGGGAATACCCAGCTGGGCGCAGCGCAGATACACTCCGGTCAGCGCCACAATTTCAAAACCGCCCAGGCGCTGCAGGCAGTCCAGCGGATCGGTGAGCTCGTTTTGATGAAATGCCAATGCGCGTTTTACAACCTCTGTTTTACGCACAAGGCCCGCCGCATCCACGCCGGTACCCGTTCCCACCAGATTTTCAGGCGAATCGCCTGCCAGGGCGCAAGCCAGGGCGGCAGCGGTGGTGGTATTGCCAATGCCCATTTCACCGCCAATAAACAACTGGCACTGCTGCCGGTACAGTTGTTCAGCGATGTCATAACCTGCACGCAGGCCTGCTTCCAGCTGTTCACGGCTCATGGCGGGCTGCTCACAGAAATTGTGCGTACCGGGGCCCAGAGAATTCTGCATCACTTTGTCATGCGTCGGGGCCGGCACCGCCGTACCCATATTCACCACCGCAAAATCAGCCTGCTGAGCCTGGGCCAGCACACTGATTGCCGCGCCGCCATGGGCAAAGTTACGAATCATTTCCACCGTAACCTCCTGGGGAAATGCCGAAACGCCCTCGGCAACCACGCCGTGATCAGCGGCAAAAACACGAATGGCCACCCGATCCAGCGAAGGCGTCAGGGTATCCTGAAGGGCACACAGCAATACGGCCAGTTCCTCCATTCGCCCCATGGAGCCGGGCGGTTTAGTCAACTGGTTCTGGTGCGCCAACGCCTGATCAAGACGTTCAACGCGCAGGGCTTGAATAGGTTGGCTCAGCCAATCGGTCATTGTCTTACCTGTTTTGGTTATCTTTCAAAATATGCGGCAAACCCGCCACCGTCAGTGTGACCCGGTCGCAAATTTCCGCCAGCGCCTGGTGCAGCAAACCGCTTTCATCCACAAACTGGCGCGTCACTTCGCCCATTGGTACAACACCCAAGCCCGTTTCATTACTCACCAGAATGATGTGTCCCGGCAGTTGCGGCAGTATTTCCAACAACGCCTCGCGTTGGCGCGACCACTCCGCCTTGTCTTCACTGAACAGGCAATTGCTGAGCCACAGCGTCAGGCAGTCCACCAGAATACAGGTGTCTTCAGCCGCGGCACGTTCCAGTGCACTGGCCAGCGCCACCGGCTCTTCCATCAGCTGCCACTCAGCTCCCCGGCGTTCACGGTGTTTTTCGATGCGCCGGATCATTTCCGCATCCCCGGCCTGCGCCGTGGCAATGTAAATACATTTCAAACCACTGGACAGGGCCGCCTGCTCGGCCAGTTTGCTTTTACCGGAGCGCGCCCCGCCCAATATCAACGCTTTCAATTAAGGCTCCTCGCGGGTCAGCGTTTGCAATCCCAATACGTCATACACTTTATCAAGGCTCAGGTGCGCCTCAAGGGCATCGGCCAGACGCTCGATCTCTTTTTCCTGGCGCGCCCGATAGTCAATACGTTCCACCGCCTCCAGTCCGGCCCACCTGAGCAGGGCCTCAAAGGCTTCGCTATGGTCGAACAGGCCGTGCAAATAGCTGCCAAGAATCTGGCCGTCTTCGGAAACGGCACAATCGGTCCGCCCTGCCAGCTGAGCCGCCGGATTGCTTAATGCTGCACCCCGCGTAACACCGGCATGAATTTCATAACCCTCAATCTTTGCGCCAGCAGCCCCGGCAAAGGCCAGCGTCCCGCTTTCCCGTCGCAGCTGCTTGGTGGGCTCCAGCACGGTTTCCATATCCAGCAGGTCCAGCCCCTCGGAGCTGCCAGCCGGTCCTTCGATGCCTTCCGGATCAGCCACCTTTTTGCCCAGCATCTGGAAACCACCGCAGATACCAATCAGCTTGCCGCCATAGCGCAGGTGCTTCTGGATCGCCGTGTCCCAACCCTGCTCTCGTAACCAGCGCAGATCGCTGCGCGTGCTTTTACTGCCGGGCAGGATAATCAGGTCGGCACCCGGAATATCCTCGCCGGCACGCACAAACTGCAGATCGACCTGCGGGTGCAGGCGCAAGGCATCAAAATCGGTGTGGTTGCTGATGCGCGATACCACTGGCACCACGACTTTCAGGGTGTTGCTGCGATCGCCCAGCTCCTGTTGCCTGGCTACGGCATCTTCAGCCTCGAGGTGGAAACCCTGTAAATACGGCAGCACCCCCAGCACCGGCTTCCCGGTGCGCGATTCCAGCCAATCCAGGCCCGGCTGCAAAATACTGACATCACCACGGAAGCGGTTGATCACAAAGCCGATAACCCGCGCCTGTTCGCTGGGCGACAGCAGCTCCAGTGTACCGACCAAATGGGCAAACACGCCGCCGCGATCGATATCGGCCACCAGGATCACCGGGCAATCGACCCGCTCGGCAAAGCCCATATTAGCGATGTCGTTATCTCGCAGGTTAATTTCCGCCGGACTGCCCGCGCCCTCGACCATCACCACCTGGAATTCGCTCTGCAGGCGGTCAAAGGAATCCAGCACCGCCTTCATGGCGGTTGCCTTGTAACCGTGGTAGCTGACCGCATCCATTTCTGTCACGGCATGGCCCTGGATAATCACCTGCGCACCGGTATCGCTGTTCGGTTTGAGCAGCACCGGATTCATATCAATACGCGGCTCCAAGCCACAGGCCTGGGCCTGCACCGCCTGGGCACGACCGATTTCACCGCCATCAACCGTAACAGCACTGTTCAGCGCCATGTTCTGCGGCTTGAAAGGCGCCACTTTAATACCTTTTCGCGACAGTACGCGACATAAACCGGCCACCAATACGCTTTTTCCCGCATCGGAGGTGGTTCCCTGAACCATTAACGCAGTACGCCTTTGTTGGCTATTCATCGATTTATTTACGGGTGTCATATCGGTCAGCGGCCACGCATCATGTTCTATTTTTATTATCTCGCAATGCTGCTGTCGCGCGTTAAAGTCCAGCAACGTTCGTTATGGGTAAAACCAATATGCTCATAATAAGTATTTGCAGCGGGCGCAGCGATCAAGATGAGCTTACATTTAGGGCCTAATTGATTTTGCGTGATAATTTGTAATTCTTTACCAATACCAAGTTTTTGATGGCCCTGACTGACTGCCAAATCGGACAAATAACAGGCGTAATGAAAGTCAGTCATACTGCGAGCAACACCCACCAATGCTTCACCATCCCATGCTGTCACAATCAAGTTACTATTTGACACCATACCCGCCATGCAAGCTTTGTCATCAACGGGCCGACGCTCACCAAGGGTTGAATTATTTAATAACTCAATGAATTGATCGGTCGTTATTGGTTCGTTAACTTTATAGTTGATATCCATCACACCATTTCTCAAGATAGCGTTTCCTGTTGCTCATCGATTTCCAACAGCAGACTTTGCAGCGCACCGGCATAATCCCCCGGCTCTTGCCACAGCCCTCGCTGAGTCGCCTCCAGCAGGCGCTCGGCCATTTCCTCCAGCGCATGGGGGTTATTGTCACGTAAAAACTGCTGGTTCACTTCATCGAATACCAATGCATCGGTCACCCGCTCATACTGGTAATCGTCGATCAGGTTAGTCGTGGCATCGTAGGCAAACAAATAATCGATACTCGCGCTCATCTCAAAGGCGCCCTTGTAGCCATGCTGCTGCATAGCCTGAATCCACTTGGGATTGAGCACCCGTGTGCGCACCACCCGGTTCAGCTCTTCCTTCAAGGTACGAATTTTAGGCAGCGACGGATTGGCGTGGTCGCTGTGGTACACTGCCGGCGCCTCTCCCCTGAGCACGGTCACGGCATTGGTCATGCCGCCCTGGAACTGGTAATAATCATCGGAATCCAGCAGGTCATGTTCACGGTTATCCTGGTTTTGTACGACAGCTTCCAGTTGCGACAGGCGATGACTGAAACTGGCCCGTGCTTCGATGCCCCTGAAATCCTCGCCACCATTGCTTTCCGTCAAATCATGCCGGCCGTAGGCATAGCCGCCCCAATTCAGATAGGCTTCGGCGAGATCCTTTTGATCCTGCCAGCAACGCTCATCAATCAGCCCCTGCAGGCCGGCCCCATAGGCCCCCGGCTTGCTGCCGAACACCCGGTAACTGGCCTGGCGAAGCGCGTCGATGTTCGAAAACCCTTGCGATATCAATGCCTGCTGGCGCGTCTCAATGTGCTGGCGAATCCGGTTATCCTGCCCCGGCTCCTCATACTCGGCCAAAGCCAGCACCGCGGCATCAAACAGCTTGATCACATTCGGAAAAGCATCGCGGAAAAAGCCCGAAACCCGCAGCGTCACATCAACACGGGGCCTGCCCAGCAGCATAGCGGGCACGATTTCAAAATCCACCACCCGTTGCGAACCCGGCGCCCAAACCGGCTTTACCCCCATCAGTGCAAAAGCCTGGGCAATATCATCCCCGCCGGTTCGCATGGTGGCGGTGCCCCACACCGACAGGCCCAACTGCTGCGGAAAATCGCCATGCTCCTGCAGATGCCGCTCGATCAATGCCTGTGCCGAGCGTTGCCCCAGCGCCCAGGCGGCAGGGGACGGAATGGATCGGTTATCCACCGAGAAAAAATTTCGCCCCGTGGGCAGGGTATCCAGTCGCCCACGGGTGGGCGCGCCGCTGGGACCGGGCGCAACAAAATGGCCCTCCAATCCCTGGATAAGGGCATGGATTTCCTGTCCTGCACTCTGCTCCAGCGCAGCCATTAACGTATGCTTGGCATAATTAAGCAAAGGGCCGGTGAGCGGGTAATCCGCCAATACACGATCCGGATTTCCCTCGCCCACCACATAAACGGCAACCAGTTGTTGTGCGAATAATTCCAACCGTTCACGGGTATCCGCGCCGGTACGCCAAACACATTCAGATACCTGTTGCAGGGCCTGGGGTTTGGCTCCCTGCCAGGTTTCACGGCCCAACTGCAGGGGGTCTGCACAGTCCAGTCCGAGATCGGCCGCCAGTGCATGCAAAATGCCTTTTTCACTGGCCCCCTCACCGCGTGGCAGACGCAACAGCGCCACCAGGGTATCCGTCCGCTTACCTTCATCGGGCAACTCACCCAGGATATGCAAGCCATGGCGAATTTGCGCTTCCTTGATTTCGCAGAGGTAGGCGTCCAGCTCGGCCAGCACTTTTTCCTCGTCAGAAGCCTCGACATTCAGCTCCTCAAGCACATGGGTTGTTTTAACCTGCTCCAGAATCTGCTCGCGCAGCCAGTTTTCCCGGCGCGTATCCATGCCCAACGCCTGGTAATACTCATCCACCCGGTTTTCCAACTCGGCCAGTTCGCCGTAACTTTCAGCGCGCGTCATCGGCGGCATCAGGTGATCGATAATAGTGGCCTGTGCACGACGTTTGGCCTGCGCGCCCTCGCCCGGGTCATTGACGATAAAGGGATAAAAGTGCGGCAACGGACCGAGGGCAATGTCCGGCCAGCAACTGCCCGACAACCCCAGTCCCTTGCCTGGCAGCCACTCCAGGTTGCCGTGCTTGCCCACATGCACCACGGCATCGACCTGATAGGTTTCGCGCAGCCAAAAGTAACAGGCGAGGTAACTGTGTGGGGGCACCAGGTCCGGGTCATGGTAGTTCGCCTGCAAATCCATATTGAAACCCCGCGCCGGCTGGATACCAACAAAGGTTTCGCCCAGGCGAATACCGGCAATCATCAGGCGCCCCTGGCGGCATTTGGGGTCCTGCTCGGGATCACCCCACTGCTCAATAACAGCCCGTTGGCAGGCCGCTGGCAATGCCTGGAAATGCATCCAATAATCCGCCAGCGCCATGCTCTGCCAGCAAGGCAGCTGATGCAGGGTCGCGGGGTTATTGGTGACGGCACCTAACAGAGCTTCGATCAGCTTATTACCCGTTTCCGGCACATCGGCAATCGGATAACCCGCCTGTTCCAGCGCCCGGAGGATATTGAGGGTGGACGCTGGTGTATCCAGCCCCACGCCATTGCCGATACGGCCATCACGGGTAGGGTAATTGGCCAGCATCAGGGCGATACGTTTTTCGCTGTTGGGTTTATGGGCCAGCGTGCAATAACGCTGTGCCAGTTGCGCGACAAAGCGCGCCCGCTCGGGATGCAGGGCATAGCGCACCAGGTTGATTTCGCTGCGTTCGCAGTAATGACTTTCCGCCTTGAAACTGACCGCACGGGTAATGATGCGTCCGTCCATTTCAGGTAAAACCACCTGCATGGCGATATCACGGCTACGCAGGCCCTGGCTGTGCTCCAGCCAATCGGCTTCGGTACTGCTGGACAACACCAGCTGCAACACAGGCACCGGTTTTTCAAAGGGCGACTGGTAAAGGGTGGGCTGGGACGCCAGCTCCGGCGCTGAGACCGAATTGCTGGCAAAACCGGTCGTGTTGATCACCAGCCCGGCACGGCTTTGCTCGATCAGGTCATTCACCAGTGCCAGGCTGTCGGTATCCTTCAGGGAGGTCAGTGCCACCGGTAGCGGGTTCAGGCCCTGCTGTTCAAGGCAATCGATCAAGCCGTCAAACATGCCTGTATTGGCGCTTTGCAAATGACTCCGGTAGAACAACAGCAGGCACACACTGGGCTGAACATTAGCCCGTTGCGCCCATCGCTGCCGCCACTCCGACAAAGTCGCCTCACCCACATGGCGCTGTCCTGGCATATAGATCAGGCAGGGCGGCAGCGCCTGCGGCTCGCCCCAGTCATAGCCTTTATCCAGGTATTCCGTGGCGACAAAATTCAGGAGCTGACGGGCATTCGCCACCCCGCCTTCACGCAGGTAGCGCCACACACGGCTGACCTGTTCGGCCGGCACCGAGCTGGCCTCGCTGAGTTCCGGATCAGGGCTGTCATCGCCCGGCACAAGGATCAACTGGCGATCCGGCGCCGCCCGTTGCCACTCGCACAACTGCTCAAAACCGTAGGGCCAGTAATTTTTCCCGCCCAGCAGCGACACCACAGCCACCCGGGCATGATCCAGCACCTTATCACGATACAAATCAAAGGCCGCCGGTTTGGCAAGCTGTAACCAGTTGGCCAGCCGTACCGTCGGAAAATCCTCGGGCACCTGCTGAATCGCCGAGGCCAGTGCGGCCAAACTGCTGTCTGCCGCCGAGAGAATCACCAGCTCGGCGGGGCTTTGCTGCAGATCGACAATGCCTTCGTCGTCAACAAAGCCACCGGGTTTTGAGGCCAACAGGTGCATAGGCGTTCGCCGTTATCCGGGCCTTATACTGCCACTTGCGCCGTTTCCAGCGCCTGGCGAACAACCGCCTCGTCCAGTTCCTTGCCGATAAACACCAGCCGGGTCTGGCGCGCCTCATCGGCCTGCCAAAGACGGTCAAAGTGTACGTCCAACCGCTCGCCCACCGCCTGCAAAACCTGTCGCATCGGTTTGCCGGGCAGCGCCGCGAAGCCCTTGGCACGAAAAATATTATGCTCTGCCAGCAAACCCTTCAGCGCCACCTGCAGAGGCTCGGCTTCCACTTCATTCAGCGTGATGACGAAGGAATCGAAATGATCATGGGCATGATCGTGCTCGTGGCCATGATCATGATGATGGTCGTGATGGTTATGCACCTGGTCGATCCGCTCCTCAGCAGCCGCTTCGATGCCCAGCAGCAGGTCCAATTGGCTTTCGCCATGGCTGATGTAGGTGGTTTTTACCGACTCCGGCAACTTGGCGGCCAGCAATTGCTCAACCCGCGCACGCTCGTCGTCATTCAGCAGGTCGTTTTTACTGACGACCACCAGATCGGCAGCGCTGAGCTGGTCTTCCAGCAATTCCCGCAGGCTGGGATCGTGATCCAGGCTTTCATCAGCCTGACGCTGGGCTTCCACCAACGCCTCGTCGTGGGCAAAACGTCCCGCGCTCACCGCCGGGCCGTCCACCACGGTAATCACCGCATCCACGGTACAGAACTGCTTGATCTCCGGCCAGTTAAAGGCCTGCACCAACGGTTTGGGCAACGCCAGGCCACTGGTTTCGATCAGGATATGGTCAATATCGTCACGGCGCGCCACCAGCTGTTTCATCACCGGCAGAAACTCCTCTTCCACGGTACAGCAGATACAGCCGTTGGCCAGCTCGTAAATGCCATCCTGCCCGCGGACAGCCGCACTCGTGTCTTCCTCGTCACAGCTGAGCGGGCAACTGCGCAACAGATCCGCGTCGATATCCAGTTCGCCGAATTCGTTCACAATCACGGCGATACGCTTACCGGCGGCCTGTTTCAGCACATTGGATAACAGGGTTGTTTTACCGCTACCGAGAAAACCGGTAACAACCGTGGCGGGAATTTTATTTAATTGCATAATGTCTCTACTCACTCTGTGAAGCGGCGTCTGTTTGCTGTTCAACCGCAGGCCCGGCACTTTCCTGTTCTTCCTGGTAGTTACTGGCCGTCAGGTACAGGCCAATAAGAATCAGAATGGCCAGGATAATGTCTCGTTTTTTCATCGGTTAACCTTTTGATTGAACGCTAATCAGCGTTTTACCGTACGCGGTTCGGCAGGCTTTACCTTGGGGCGGTAAATATGCGCCTGATCCTTGCTGTACAGGTAGGAATCCCGGAACTGGTCGCTGTCGAGCACATGGCCCACCAGGATCAGCGTCGTACGGGTAAATTTCTTTTCGCGCACTTTGGCAACGATATCGGATAAAGTGCCTATGACCTTGTCCTGATCCGGCCAGGAGGTCCGGTAACACACCGCCACCGGGCAATCTTCACCGTAATGGGGAATGAGTTCCTCGACGATTTTATGGATGCGCGTCACACCCAGGTGAATCGCCAGCGTGGCACCGCTGCGCGCCAGCTCTGGCAGTCGCTCCCGCTCCGGGAAGGGTGTTTTACCTTCGTAGCGCGTCATAATGATAGTCTGCGACACACCGGACAAAGTCAGTTCCTTACCCAGCCAGGCTGCCGAGGCCGACGTCGCCGTGACGCCGGGGATGACTTCAAAATCTATACCGAGCTGCTCGAGGCGGCGGATCTGCTCGCCAATGGCCCCGTAGACCGACGGATCGCCAGAATGCACACGCGCCACATCCTTGCCTTCGGCATGGGCCGCTTGAATGTGCGCCATAATTTCCTCCAGATCGATGGAGGCGGTATCAATAATCTGCTCGGCATGCCCCTCGGCCACCTCGAGAATTTCCCGCGGCACCAGCGAACCGGCGTAGAGAATTACCGGGCACTGGGCAATCAGGCGCTGCCCCTTGACGGTAATCAGTTCCGGATCACCGGGTCCGGCACCGATAAAATAAACAGTCATCTTTATTCCTGTAAGTTTTCTGAGCGTCTTATTTGTGTCATGAGCGAAGGGCTGGCAAGGTAAAAATTGCTGAAAACGCGCAGTTTATAAATCATAAATAAGCATTTTGAAGCCATTTTTAACACCGCCAGACCAAGCACAATAACAAATCAGGCGCTCAGCTTTTTCTTGTACCCGCGTGGGGTATAGATCCACTCTTTACTGCCATTCACAATATGGCGCGACTCGCTGTTACCCACCGATACCAAGGTAAACATATCCACATCCCGGGCATCCAGCTCGCCCAGGGTAATAATACGAATGCTTTCGTCGGCACGGGTTAACTGCCGGCCCAGCAACACCGGCGTTGAGGCCGGGCGGTACTGCAACAGAATGTCGCGTGCCGCATTCAACTGCCAATCGCGTTTTTTCGAAACCGGGTTGTAAAAGGAAATTACGAAGTCGCCCTTGCCCGCGCAGTGAATACGCTGCTCGATGGTTTCCCAGGGCGTCAGCAGGTCCGACAGGGATACGGTACAAAAGTCATGTCCCAGCAAGGCGCCCACTCGTGCCGCACCGGCCTGCATTGCCGAAATGCCCGGGATCACCTCAATCTCCACGTCCAGCCATTCCGGGTGATCCTCATCACCCGCTAGCTGCCGGTCCAGCAGTTCAAATACCAGTGTCGCCATGGCATAGATACCGATATCGCCGCTGGATACCAGCGCCGTGGTTTTCCCTGCGGCCGCCAGATCCAGTGCCAGACGGGCACGATTGATTTCTTCGCCCAACGGCAGGTCATGGTGCGTTTTACCCTCGCAGACATCGCCCAGCAGGTCGAGGTACAGCCCGTAGGCGACCAGATCCGTGCTCGCCTCAATCGCGGCCCGCGCTTTTGGCGCAACCAGCCCGGCATCGCCAGGGCCTGTGCCTACTACAAACAACTTAGTCATTCTTTAATTCACATCCTTCCGATAGGCCCGTGCCACCGCACAGGTTACCCGGCCTTTTTTCTGTTTCGGCAACAACAACTCCGGCGCTGTATCCCAGTCGCCACTGTCCTGCTGGGCCCCGTAGAGCGCCGCCGATTCGGCCACGCCATAAACACCCACGGTGTTGAACACATAATCCGAACGGGTGCTGAGCAGTTTTTCCACTGACCCAAGCTGCGTTTTATTCCAGGTGCGGAACGGCAATTGGCTGACCTTTGCCAGATCAATGAAGCCCTGTTCGTCAGCCTTGATATCAATGCTGTTAATACTGCTCAGGTTGTCGATGTTCAGCCCCACCTGCTGGAGGCAGTCGCTGAACAAATCGGCGATTTCCGCCAGGGGCGTGTCCCGCTCGCACCCCATGCCGACACAATACACCGGCTTTAAATAGGATTTGGCTGTTGTCAGCACCAATTGTGCGCCGATTTTTTCCGCCACCTGGGCGCCCCATTCATTGGCACCGCCTTCATGCCCCGACAGCAACGGAATCACAAACCGGCCCAATTCATCCAGCACCAGCACCGCCGGGTCTCGATGCTTGTCGGCCAGCACCGGCCCCAACGTTCTGACGGCAATGCCGGTGGCGCAGATCAGGATCAAGCGGTCGCCCGCCGAAAAAGCTTGCTGCACCTGTTCGGTAAAGGGCTGGGGTTTATACCATAACTCGGCATCCACCAGCTCGGTTTTGATCCGTGCGGCCAGCTTTCTTCCGGCTTCGGTGAGCGCCACAATGCGTATCATGAGCGATCACGCTCCGCCCGGGTGACTATAAACAGGGAAAAATACGGGCCGGGTTCGTCGGCCAGCTGATCCATGTCCTCAATCACCCGTTCGCCGGGACGGCCGATATTTTCCAGGTAACGCGCCTCGTGCCAGCGCTTGGTGGTCTTCAGGAGCGACAAAATTCGTGGCCGCGAGCGGCCCGCCTTCATAATCACCACGCTGTCATGCTGTAACAGGGCTTCCTGTAACTGTGCTTCGCTATGTCGGCCGCTGACCACCACCAGCGACTCCTTCAGGAGCGTTAACGGATGACGTAGAGCCGCTGAGGCCGAGTTAATGGAGGAAATACCCGGAATCACCTGGCAAGGGAAAGCCTCCTGCAGGCGTTCCAGCAAATAGGTAAAGGAACCGAAAAACAGCGGATCGCCTTCACAGATAAAAACGACATGACGCCCCT
Organism: Pseudomonadales bacterium; assembly: GCA_041395865.1. Classification (GTDB taxonomy): domain Bacteria; phylum Pseudomonadota; class Gammaproteobacteria; order Pseudomonadales; family IMCC2047; genus IMCC2047. Next base: position 340,283 of record JAWKZQ010000001.1, on the reverse strand, counting down.
GCCGAAGATGCTCTGCAATACGGCTGGCTGCGTCATCGTAAACCGCATTGGCAATACGGCGATCATTGCACATGGGCATACATACCGGAATTTCCTGCTGGCCGGCTTTCACCTCCTGCAGGGCTTCGCGGGCAATGTGCCTGGCCTGGGAGTCCCCCTTATCGTTGGCAATATAGCTGATCACATCGGCCGAACGAATCGCCCTCAGGGCCTTCAGGGTGATCAACTCGGGATCGCCCGGACCGACACCCACACCGATAAAGATGCCGGTCGGTTTATCTAACTGCGCGCCTGTCATCATCATTTACTCTTGCTGAATTTAAACAGCGTGACCGGCAGGCTGGGCCGGTACACCAACTGCCCTGCCAGGGGTTTTCCGTGGCTGACGGCGACCTGCAGGGTCTCGCTGCGACTGTCCCTGGCCGTCTCATGCTGGTGATAAAAATCCAGCAACTGTTGCTTGCTTTGCTCGGTCACCGCACTGGCGACCAGCACACCCTGTTCGGGCAGTTTCGCCCAGCATAACGCCAGCAGTTCAGGCAGGCTGCCATCGCTGCCGCCTATAAAAATCTTGTCCGGTTCAGGCAAACCCTCAAGCGCCTCGGGGGCGCGGCCCTGTGCCAGCGTCAGGTTACCCATCACGCCGAACTTGTCCCGGTTCGCCTCAAGGCAGCGAAAGCGTTCATCGTGATGCTCAATCGCCACCACCCGGGTGGTTTCATTCCAGTAAGCCAATTCAATCGAGACACCGCCGCAACCAGCGCCAATGTCCCAAATCACCTCATGATTACCCGGCTGCAGCAGCGACAAAATGGACAACCGCACATCGCGCTTGGTCAGCATACCCCTGCCGTCCGCTTTATCGGTTACGTAGGCCGTATCGGGAATGCCCGGAAAAGCAGGCAAGACGCCGCCATCGCCATAGGTTTCAATCACCGTGATATGCAGTGGATCAAAGTCCTGGTCCACATGCACCATTTCATTGGCCGTATAGTGGCTGATCCGCTGCTGCGGATAACCGAGCGCCTCGCAAACGCTCAAGCGGGATTCGTCAAATCCCGCCGCCAGACACTCGCGCGCCAAATCCTGCGGCTGGCTGTACTTGTCCGTGAGCACCACCAACGTCTGGCGGGCTCGCAGCTTGCTGCGAATTTTCTCCAGCGGTCGTCCGTGCAGGCTTAATACCTCAACGTCCTGCAACGATAACCCGAGCTGGTGGCAGGCCATTTGGATGCTGGAAACCGCCGGGTAGAAATGCAGCTGACGGCGGTTAAAGCGTTGGCTGAACCAACGACCGATACCGTAAAACAGGGGGTCGCCCGAAGCCAGCACCGCCAATGAACTCACCCCCTGGCGAATCAGGTCGGCCAGGTAAGCTGGAAAGTCTGCCAAGCCTGGCAGCCGATCGGTTTGCTGTCCGCTCAGCTGGCCGGCAACCACCTCAAGCTGGCGCGCCGAGCCCAGCACCCGCTCACAATTCGCCAGGGCGCCCAACGCAGCGGCGGAGAGCTCTGCGGTGTCCGTGACACCCAGGCCAATAATGTGGATTTGCAGTTCAGGCATTCGACTCGTTTCTCAAAGAGCACTCTCAATAATATTCGCCGCGATTACAGCGCAACAGGGCATTGCATACCGAGGCGGCAATAGCGCTACCGCCCTGTCGTCCCAGCAGGGTGATACACTCGACGCCCAACGTTTCATGCACATCCCAAAGCGCCTGCTTGGATTCTGCCGCACCCACGAAGCCCACCGGAATGCCGATAATTAACGCGGGTTTATCCGCTCCGGCTTCGATCATTTCCAGCAACCGGTAGAGGGCCGTTGGCGCATTCCCGATCACCACCACGCTGCCCGCCAGTTTTTCCTGCCAGAGTTGCAATGCCGCCATAGAGCGGGTTTCACCGCGCGCCCTGGCCAGCTCCGGCGTACGCTCATCATTGAGGTAGCAGAGCGGCGGAACGGGAATCATGCGTTTGGTAATACCCTGCTTGACCATCTCCGCATCACACAGAATCGGGCAGCCAGCCACCAGCGCCTGCATCCCGCTTTCACAGGCCTGCGTGCTAAAACGTACCTGGGCGGCCAGCTCCGGCACGCCGACGCTGTGCACCATGCGCATGACGACCTGCTGTTGCTCACGAGTAAAGTCCTCAAGGGCCGTCAATTCACGGATTTGCCGAAAGCTTTCCGTTTCAATCGCTTGCGGGTTTATTTCGTAATCAAAGGGCATTCAGAACGGCCTCTGCACACTGATCCAACTCCTCAAAAACCGGCATGCCGGCTGGCAATGCCGGTCGCTCCAGCATCAACACCGGAATACCCAGCTTACGGGCTGCAGCCAACTTGGCCTCCGTCGACTGCCCGCCACTGTTTTTACTCACCAGCACATCAATCGCATGTTCACGCATCAAGGCGAGTTCATTGGCCAGATCGAAAGGCCCAATCGCCTTGACCCAGTGCATCGACGCGGGCAGTGCATGGGCTGGTGCCACAGCCGTTCGCAATACTTGCCGCTGACCCTGCCGTCCATAGTCTCCCAGACGGGCCAGGGTGGCTTCATCAAGCTGGCCAGCCGTTAAAAAAACCGACTTAAAGCGGACCAAAGCAGCCAATAACGGCGCCCAGCTTTCAAATGGTTGCCAGTGATCCCCTTCCTGCGGCTGCCAGGCAGCCCGGTGGAATCGCCAATAGGGTAATCCGAGCTGTTGGCTCACCGCATAGGCCGTGCCGGTCATTTTTTCCGCATAGGGATGCGTAGCATCCAGCACCGCCTCGATACCCAGCTGCTCAATATAGGCCCTCAGCCCACCGTACTGGCTAAAGCCGCCACTGATCACAGTGCAATCCACATCGGGCATCCGCACCAGGCCGGCGACGCTATAAATCATATCGAGCTCAATTCGTTTTTGACCCGCCGAATTCAGCTGAAGACGTTTTGCCAACCGGCGCGCATCAGCGGTACCGCCCAGGATCAATAATTTCATGGGAGAGCCCCGCCTCCGGCGCAACCAATGAACCGGCCTTTGCGATCGACGGCCCAAACCTCCAGTGTTACCTCAGCAGGCACAATCCGCCTGACCTCCTGTAATGCGGCCTCACATACACCGGCCGCTAAATCAATTTCCTGCTGCTGGCACAGCGTTAATGCTTCGATACTGGTATTGGCTTGCCTGACCGCCGCCTGCAACGCCTCATTCGCACCGGCCTGTTTTGCCAGTTCCGCCAATTGCGCAAAATCTACACTGGAGGCGCGGCTATGCAAATCGAGGTGCCCATTGGCCAGCTTGCTCAACTTGCCAAAACCACCGCACAGGCTCACTTTCGGCACCGGCTTTTGTTTTAAATACTTCAGTACCGCACCGGCAAAGTCACCCATTTCAATCAACGCCATCTCCGCCAAGCCGTAGTGCGCCTGAATCGCTGCCTCACTGCTGTTGCCGGTCGTCGCCGCAATATGCTGTAGTCCATTGGCCAGCGCCACATCAATCCCCTGGTGAATCGACGCAATATAGGCCGCACAGGAGAAGGGGCGCACAATACCGGTGGTTCCCAGAATCGACAGGCCGCCCATAATTCCCAGCCGCGGATTCATGGTTTTCTGCGCCAAGGCTTCGCCCTTTTCAACGCCGACGCTCACCACAAAGCCGCCCTGATAACCATATTCCGCAGCAATGTCCTCAAGATGTTGCCGAATCATCTGCCGCGGCACCGGGTTAATTGCCGGCTCACCCACAGCCAGTGCCAGCCCTTCCCGGGTCACGGTTCCCACGCCTTCACCCGCCCTAAGCTGGATACCCGGCGCATCAGACAGGCACAGGTCCACAAAGACCCTGGCGCCGTGGGTTACGTCCGGGTCATCCCCGGCATCCTTAATGGTGGCGGCACGGGCGGCATCCGCTGTACAGGCTAAATCACAAATCGCCAACTCAACCTGTTTACCCGGCTGACCACGCCTTGCCGGCAGGGTCACCGTCGCCTGGGTAATCGCTTTCTGGCCCAGCAGCCGGTGCGCTGCCGCCACACAGCAGGCCGTCGCACAACAGCCCGTTGTCAGGCCGGTACGTAACGGGCGCTGCTGTTCACCGCTTTCCGGCCACATACCCTGTTACTTCAGCCGGCGGCCTGGATTTCAATTGCACCAGGCTTAAACAGTTGCACAATGGCCTCGGGATTCGAGGGAAAAAACAAATGCAGGTAAGTCGCGGTTAAACCCCGCTCGCGGAAAATCGCTTCCCCCGGTGCCGGGTGACGCTGGCGACGACCGAAGGCAATGGGTTCCGGTGTGCCACTGGCACGGGAACGGTGATGCGCATGCGCGCGCACCTCCCCTTCCGGCAACAGCGCCGTCTGCATACCCTGACAGCCGCGCTTGCCGCGCATCGCCCCCTCGCCTTTTAAAATACCCGCCAGCGGGTAAGTCTGCTGTTGTAAATCCGTCAGGCTTTCCAGGCAATAAAGAAAACCGCCACATTCAGCCAAAATCGGCTTATCTGCCGCAAAAAACTGACGAACGGAATCGATCATGCCTTGATTAACCGACAACTGTTCGGCATGCAGTTCCGGATAACCGCCCGGCAGCCAGAGCACATCCGCCTCCGGCAGCTTGTTGTCATCTAATGGCGAGAAAAAATGCAGTTCTGCGCCCAATTCACGCAAAAAACGCAGATTGGCATCATAAATAAAACTAAAGGCAGCATCCCGCGCAATCGAAATCCGGGTATTACGAAGATCGCCCTGCACTTGAGGTACCGGGTCGTTTGTCGCAAAAAACGTAACCGGCTTCGGCAACTCCGCAATAACCGATCCGGCCAGCTGATCGGCCCCTCTGTTGATTCGCTCGTCCAGTTCCTGGCCGACTTCCGAAGGTTGCACCAGGCCCAAGTGACGCTCCGGCAAAGAGAGCGCTTCATCACGGGGAAAAATGGTCAGCAGGGGCAGGCCCTCTGGCAACGCAGTACGAATCAACTCGGCGTGACGTTCGGAACCGCAGTTGTTGGCAATCAGGCCGGCAAACTGCACATCGTCGCGATAACAAGCCAAACCGCTGGCAATCGCGGCGGCGGTTTGTGCCATGCCTTTCACATCCATGAGCAGGGCAACGGGAATGTTAAAGCGGGCAGCCAGATCGGCACTGGAGGGCTCGCCATCGAAAATCCCCATGGCACCTTCTACCAGGATCAAATCAGCCGCACAGGCCGCCTCATAAAACTTTTGCTGGCAGTAGGTCTCTCCGGCCATCCACATATCCAGCTGCTCAACCGGCTGGCCGGAGGCCAGCGCCAGAATTTGCGGGTCCAGGTAATCAGGTCCGGTTTTAAACACCCGCACATCCATACCCTGGCGCGCATACAAACGTGCCAGCGCGGCCGTGACGGTGGTCTTACCCTGCCCGGAGGAGGGCGCGGCGATAAAAAGTGCCGGGCACTGTGCAGATGGCGTACTCATCAGAACTCAATACCCTGTTGTGCTTTTACGCCAAGGCGAAAGGCATGCCGTTCGTCCTGCACCACACTGATGGTGTCGGCAATGTCTTGCAGCGGTGTTGCCATGGTGCGGCCGGTAATAATCACATTCTGCATGCGGGGGCGCTGCTTGAGCGCTTCAACAACCGGCTCAACATCCAAGTAGCCGTATTTGAACATGTAGCTCATTTCATCGAAGACCAGCATGTCATAACGGTCATCCTGCAACAGCTCTTCGGCAACGGCCCAGGCCTGCTGTGCGGCTTGAATATCCTGCTCTCGATCCTGGGTCTCCCAGGTAAAGCCATGGCCCATCACGTGCCAGTCCACCAGCGGATGATCCTTAAACAACTTGTACTCGCCCGTTTCCGTGCGGCCCTTAATAAACTGAATCACCGCGCAGCGCTTGCCGTGACCGACACTGCGCGCCATGGTGCCAAAGGCGGAGCTGCTTTTACCCTTGCCCGGCCCTTTCAACAGGATCAGGACACCGCGAAGCTCCGTTGCCTTGGCAATCTTGGCGTCAATGACCGCCTTGCGCGTAGCGGCACGTTTTTGATGCGCTTCGTTTTTATCCGTCATATCAGTGGGCTACCGCTAAAGAAAAATAATCCGCCGCCAGCTCACGGGCCAGCGCCTGGCCACGGCCCCGCTTGACCGGTGAGCTTTCAATATCGATCAACAGGCATTCGCCGGGCAAACGTAAATCAGCCACCTGCTGGGAGCTGCGCCCATCGGTAATCAGGTAAGTCCGCATCAACAGGCCCGGCTGCTGCCGGGACAATTTGCGCAGGTATTCCCGGGCCTCAAGCAAACCTTCACGCAGTGGCGTACCGCCCCCGGCGGGGATGGTGTCGAGTAGCTGCCGTAAGGCCTTGGGCGCACGGCGGCGCGGTAAAAAGTGTTCCACCTGCTGGTTACCGAACCCCCACACCGTCAACTGCTCACGGCGTCGGTATGCCTGTTCGGCGATATCAAGAATGGCCGCCTTGGCTGTGGCGAACAGGTTATTCTTCAGGGTTGAAGCGGAGGTATCCAGCAATACAAAGTGCAGGACGGCCTGTCCGTTGCGCGCGCGCCGCATCATCAATTTGCGCGGCGGCCATTGCCCGGCACTCGACACCAGGCTGGCAAACCAGTTGGGGCGTTTTGAATGCTTGCCTGACAGCCTGCCAACGCCTTCTGTCGGCCCTTTGAGCGCTGCACTGGAGAGATTCCCCGCCTCTTTGCCGACCGCTTGTTGTGGCTGAGTGGCGGAGGGAATCGCGATCGCCGTCTGTTCGGCGGTTTTCATGTGTTCCGGCGCCATCTGGCCCCACTCGCCCTGCGGATTGCCAGGCTGGCTGACGGACGGGCTCTGGCTGCGGGATTGCGAGCGCCTATCCCCCGACGTGGGCGGTGGCGCCGATGGCGTTTTGCGACGATGCGCAAGCACCAATTCCTCAACCGCATCGATATCCGCGGCGTTTACCGCATCACGCCCAGACCAGGCCGCATGGGCCAGGGCGGCACGATACCAAACGATATCTCCCCGCAGTCCTTCGACACCCGCCGCATGACAGCGCTCAGCAATGGTAATTCGAAGTTCGTCGGCGCACTGAATCCGCGGTAAGGCGTTGCGGGCAACCTCAAGTTTGCTCAACAGCTGGTGTTCGTCACCGGCAAAGGTTTTGCAGTAGGCCGCCGGATCCGTATCGAAAGCCTCTCGGCGGCGCACAATCTCGACACGCTCTTCCAGGCTGTACTGATTATCCAGGTGCACACAAAGCCCAAAGCGATCCTGCAATTGAGGGCGCAACTCGCCTTCGTCGGGATTCATCGTCCCCACCAACAGGAAGTTCGCTGCATGCCGATGGCTGATGCCGTCACGTTCGACGCAGTTCACGCCACTTGCTGCCACGTCCAGCAGCAAATCCACCAAATAATCGTTAAGCAGGTTAACTTCATCGACGTAGAGAATCCCGCCGTCGGCCTTGGCCAACAGCCCGGGGTGAAAGGCAACCTGTTTATCCTGTAACACCTGCTGCAGATCGAGGGTTCCCACCAGCATCTCTTCGCTGGCCCCCAACGGGAGCGTTACAAAGGTATGGCTGCCTCCCGGCAGCAGATCAGCCATGCCACGCGCCAGGGTGGATTTGGCACAACCGCGCGGTCCGCTGATCAGCACCCCGCCTAAGGCGGGGTTAATGGAGGCAAGGATGAGGGCTAGCTTGAAAGGCTCCTGCCCGGTTACCGCAACAAAAGGAAAGTTGGGAGCTGAAACGATGGGCTGATCAGGCGTGTGCGGCTGCATGGTTTGAGGCCCCCTTCAGGACCCAGCGGTTTACACACCAGGCACACACAATGCCCAGAGCCAGCCAAAACAGCAGGTTTGTCACTCCGCTGGCCACAATGAAATTTGAATGCAATTCGTGCAGGGCAGCAACACGCTCAGCTTCACCCGTAAATTCCGGGCCGCTGGTATGGGGAGCGCCCAACAGATAAGGCAGGGCAAACAGCGCAATAGAAAGCGCTTTCCACTTGATTGGCGCAAAGGCCAACAAACCCAACCCGACCAGGAAAGCAACCACCGTCAGCACCCACCAGCCCTGGCGATTTTCCAATGTAGCCGCCTCAATACCGGGAATTTCAGGCGGTAATCCAATGCCCGGCGCAGCAAAGAAGGCGATAAAGCCGGCCACGCCCCAAAGCGCGCCCCGGATCACGGAAACGCGGCTCCAGCCCTGAAGCTGCGTCTGGCACATGATAGCCAACATCACCGCCGCAAAACCAATAGTAACCAGCACATTGGAAAGGCCTGTGTAGAAAAGCCGCTCGACTCCATCCTCCGGCGCCCAGGCCTCATGGTCATGGTGATGCCCATCGGCATGCACATGGGCAGTCACCGGCGTCTCTTCGACAACTTCGTAACTTTCGGAGGCAAAAATAATGGGGTCGACCAGCAGCGACTGCAGGCCTGTTTGCAAAATGCCCACAGCTAACCCTGCCAACAGGGCACAAAAGATAATTCCACGGAAAAGCATGTTGAGATCCTTTACAGCGAGATCAAAACGCCAGCCTTAGGTTTCAGGCTGGCGTGAAAGAAGCATTAGTGGCAGGGAAACGCCATGCTGTGGCGAACATCGTGCGCCGCGTTGTGGGCCGCGTCCATCGGCGCGAAGCCCACAGCAAAGATCATCAAAGCACCAAATGCCAGTGCCGTCAGTGTGCTCAGCCAGCCATTAGTCGCAAGAGATTTTGCTGGAGCGTTGGAAATTGAAACTTGATTTGAAGACATATTATTTACCACCTTGCACCCGCCGTGCGTTAAGTAAAGTTTGGAACCAGGCCGGTCTTCGGGCTCAAAGAGGATAGCGTTATGGATCGCCATCGAAACGCTACGCCTTCCCGGACATATCCCCTAACTTCGTCCAGTGGCCTGTGTAGCCAACTCTTTTTTACCGATGCGGGGGCAGCGATGGGATTATCGACCGGAGTCGAAATTACCATACTTCCCGATTATCCCAAGCCGATAAGGGAGGCTCAGGCACCTGCTTCAATAGCGGAATGGTAAGCCTTTGGCCGATTTAACACAAGCAATTAGGCGCTGGAATCGCTCGCTTCAAGGCGCTCAAGGCGATATAAACTGGTTTCCACTTTACCGGTTGAGTGATGAACCATCACTTGGGCGTCATAGGCTTTCAAGTCCTGATTGAGGGTGCTTTGGTAAAGCTGGCGCTGGAAATCCTGATAGGAGATTTTTTCTTTGCAGGTTTGGTTGAACAGTTCATGAAGCGCATGAAGAGAGAAAACGAGGCGGCCCTCTTCTACAAAAATATCCCCGTGGGACGCTTTGATTAAATTTAAAATTGAATCATCCTGTGCCAGGAAGCATCTGAATAAATTAAAAAGGTGTTGGCACATGCGATTTCCCGGCAATTGTATTTTTTACCCAATCCGTAGCGCTTGGCTCAGTTTAAACGCACGGTTACTCATTTGTCTCTCACTGCGATAACTGTAGTCTTCGGCGAGCTCGCTGCAGATTTATATGCGTATTTCGGTGGCCCGGATTAATTGATAGTGCTTTTTCATAGCTGGCAATTGCATCTTTAATGCGGCCCATATTTTCATAAAACGCTAGCGCAGCTCACAAAGCTGCTGGAAGAAAGCGGGCGGCAACGAAGTGTTTGGGTTATTGCAGAGGGTCATACTGATACCAATCCATGGTTCGTTATCCATCACCGAGTTAACACACTTTTAACGCATCTGATTACACCAATCAATGAGCAATCGTTAATTCGCTGAATGCCCTTTCCTGGCAGTTTTACCCTCCCCCCATTCTCCCCTATAATTCGCGGCCACAGGAGAGAATACACCCATGCTTGATTTATCCACCCTGCCCGGCAATGCGGGCGTCATCATTTGCGGCCATGGCAGCCGTGCCAAGATCGCCGAAGAAGAGTTTGCATTACTGGCGGCGGGACTGAGAAAGCGCTATCCGTCCCTTAAGATTGAATACGGTTTTCTCGAATATTCAGCACCGAATATCCACATGGCGCTGGATAAGTTGCTGGAACAGGGTGTTGAGCAGATTTACGCCGTGCCGGGCATGCTGTTTGCTGCGACGCACGCACAAAACGATATTCCCTCCGTCCTAACCACTTATCAGGAAAAGCATCCCCACCTCACCATCGAATATGGCCGCGAGTTGGGCCTGCACGAGGAAATGATCCTTGCGTTCCAGCAGCGTATTTTGGAAGCCATGGGCCTTTCCGAAGCGCCGCCAGTGGGCGAACTGTACGACACCATGCTCGTTGTGGTTGGCCGCGGCACTTCCGTGGTTGAGGCCAATGCCGAAGCGGCCAAACTAACGCGCATGGTGTGTGAAAACCTGGGGTTTGGCTGGGCCGAAACCGTGTATTCAGGAGTGACATTCCCTTCGGTAGGCCGTGGCTTGGAAATGGCAACGAAGCTGGGTTTCAAGAAAATTGTGGTCGCGCCCTACTTCCTGTTTGGCGGTCGCCTGATCGACCGTATCTATGCCTATGTGGACAAGGTGGCCAGCGAGCAGCCAGATATCCAGTTCTTCAAGGCCGATTACCTGCGCGACCAATCCCACGTAATCGATACCTTTGCCCTGCGCATTGACGAGACTATCAACAGCGCTGAGCAAGGCAGTGGCCTGATGGCGGACTTTAAAGCGCGCCTGGCCCGTGGCGAGGTGGACGTGCATCACCACCACGCCGAGTACCGCGATCCGCAGGATGAAGAGGCCCATACCCACGATCATTCGCATGATCATGTTCACTTGCACGATCACCACCATCACCACTCGCATGGTCACAGCCATAGCCACGCGCACTCGCATGGCCACTCACACGGACACGGACACGGACACGGACACGGACACGGACACGGACACGGACACCACCATGCGCCTTATCGCCACATTGGTCACCCCCATGGGCCACGCACCATGATCGATGAAAATGTGTGCTGTTGCTTTATGGGCCAGTTTCCGCAGGAAATTATCGATGAGGAGCGAGCTGCCCGCGCCAGCAAAGGCGAAGTTGCCGGCGACGGAACACCGAGCTGTAAAAAGAACTAGGATAGAATTGCCGGGTAAGCGAAGACGCTTTTAGTTCGCTTACCCGGCGGCACTAACTGGCGCGTACCTGCTGTTTCAAGTCCGCAAAGGTATCCGCCACCGGGAACTGGGGATAAGCCGCTTTAACGGCCTCGGGGCTACGGAATAAAATACCTGTTTCAGCCTGCTCCAGCATGCTGATGTCATTATGGGAATCGCCAACCGCGATCACCCGATAATCCAACTGCTGCAACGCTTTAATGGTCTGCCGCTTGGGGTCTTCCTGGCGAAGTTGGTAACCGCTCACTTTACCCTGAGTATCGATTTTTAAATGGTGCGCAAACAAAACGGGCCAGCCCAGCTTTTCCATCAATGGCTGCGAAAACTCATAAAAGGTATCGGAAACAATGGCGACCTGATAGCGAGCACGCAGCCACGCCAGGAACTCAACAGCTCCCTCAAGTGGCTGCATTTCGGCAATCACTGACTGGACTTCAGGCAGGCCAAGATTGTGCTGCGCCAGCAGGTCAAGGCGTTGCTGCATCAGCACGCCATAGTCGGGCACTTCTCGCGTCGTTGCTTGCAGCGCATCAATGCCGGTTCGCTGAGCGAATTCAACCCAGATTTCCGGCACCAGCACGCTTTCAAGATCGAGGCAGACAAACTCCACGCTTACGCCCTACCCCACAGCCTGATCAGGAACCACGTTTCAGAACCTGAGCCTGCGTAATATCGCTGCGGGTAATCGGCAGGGTTGCCGTTCCGCCGCCCATAGGCACATCGATAAAAATGCGATCCACATCGGCTTTAACCAGTACGCCCTCGAGATTGCGCTGGTCAACGGTCGTGATTTTCACGGTTTGGTGCATTTGCGACTCCAACCCGGAGGGCCTGACATCAACATACTGGGGGCCGGAAGGTTCCTGTTCCATGCGCGGGGGTTCAGGCTTTGCTTCAACCTCGGGTTCTTCCGCCAGGGTTGCCATCGCTTCCTTGAATTTCGCTTCTTCCCATGCAATCCGGATATCCCGAATCACCTCGTCGCCCTTGTGAATCTCAAGCCCCAATAGCGCCGGAATATCCTCCGGCTTATACATTTGCAGGTTCGCCAGTTGCTGCATACTGCCCGGGTACATTTTAAAGGTCAGCGGCCCTTCTACATTCAGGTAGTAGCGGTACACATCGAACAGGTTCTCGCCCAGCTGCACGCCTTGTTCCACCAGGGCTGCTTTCAACGCAGCAATATGGATATTAACGAAGTCATCGCTGCCGATCTGCTGACTGGCCGCACAGTGTTCAATCAGGCGACGGTTGTAACCTTCGTCCTGGACACTCACGGAAATACTCTGTAGCTCCGGCGCGCTAACCATCGCAGCGGCTGTCAATGCGGCAATGGAGTCCAACTGGATAGAAATGGAGCTGGTGCTCATCTCGTGCCAGGTAGCATCCGTATTGATCACCAGGTGCCTGGTACCCCGGTCCCAACGGTAGCTCATGTTAACGCTGCCATCCATTTCGCTGTAGCCCAGCTGCTGCAGGACACTGATAGGGTCATCCTGCTCCAGGTCCGGACAGCCCAGCAGGCTGTAGCGCTGCATCAGTTGGTCAGATTGTGATTGCAGCACGGCGGTATAGGGCTTCAGGCCGTCCAGGTCCATGCGCATGTGATTGAGCTTAAAGCCCATCTGCTCAGGAATGCGCTGCTTTTTCAGGTCGTCATCAATAAACAGCAGCGTTTGCAAATCGGGAAACTTAACGCCAACCTCGTCGATACTTACCTCAAGGCTTGTGCCATAGGGTTTGACCTTAACCCCTTCGACCAGAATTTCACCGCCCAGTGTACTGCTGACACCCTCATAACTGAGCTGCACAAAGGGGCTTGCCGCTGCAATGGCATCATCCAGTTGCGAAGTAACTTTGTAGTAAATAAAGCCCTTCACACCAACGATGACAGCAACAGGCAGCAGGACAAGGAGCAATAACGCTTTTTTCATAGGACCCTCAATGCGCGAGTACGCCGCTCCCCATCACGGGAGGGCGGCAAAAAAAGTTAAATGTAATGATAAAAACAGTGTAGCCGATTAACTCGATTTAACGAGTCGCACAGAGGGGAATGTTGGCAGCACAGGGCCACTATTTCTTGTCGGGATCGACGAAATTCAATACCTGCTCGGCCACCTGCGGTGCCTCAGGCTTTTCGTTGACGCGGGTTGGCAGTTCATTCGCGCCACCGCTTACGGGCATTTCATCTTCGTAACCGCAGGCCACACACTCACGAAAATTTTTCCCGTCCTGCTCGTACATGACGATTTTATCCATTTCCGCGCAGCGCGGGCACACCGCACCGGCAATAAAACGTTTTTTAACCATGACTACTTATTCAACCTATCCAGGTATTCGCGCACACCCTCTTGCACCGTTTTAAAGGGCTCAGCGTATCCGGCTTCGCGCAGGGCGGAAATATCCGCCTGGGTATAGCTCTGGTAACGACCCTTCAAATGTTCCGGGAAAGCAATGTAGTGAATCTCGCCCTTTCCGTGCCAGTCCACAACAGCCTGGGCCACATCCCGGAAGGGCTGCGCACGCCCCGTACCCAGGTTAAAAATTCCGGAAACCTGGGGGTTCTGCAACAGCCACAACTTGGCCTTTACCGCATCGCCGACGTAGATAAAGTCCCGCAGCTGGCCGCCGTTTTCGTAGCCGTCCGAACCCTCGAACAGCTTAACCACGCCGTTTTCCTTAATCTGGTTATTCAGGTGGAAGGCTACACTGGCCATGGAACCCTTGTGCGATTCACGCGGCCCGTAAACGTTGAAATAACGCAGACCTACCACCTGACTCTGGATCAAGTCCTGGTGGCGACGTACGTACTGGTCAAACAGGAACTTGGAGTAGCCGTAAACATTGAGCGGCTGCTCGTTCTCACGCTTCTCGGCAAATTCCGTGTTCGCGCCGTACACCGCGGCACTGGAGGCATAGATGAAGGGAATACGCAGTTCAATACAGTAATGAAACACCTTTTTGGTGTATTCGTAATTGTTTTCCATCATGAACTGGCCGTCCCATTCGGTCGTGGCCGAACAGGCGCCCAAATGTACAATCGCGTCGATGTCGTCGGGCAGCAAACCGCACTCAAGACGCTCGAGGAAGATGTGCTTGTCCAGGTAGTCCGCAATTTCACAATCGGCAATATTGACGAATTTGGTACCGTCCGTAAGGTCGTCTACAACCAAAATATCGGTTCGCCCTTGCTCGTTCAGGCCCTTAACCAAATTACTGCCGATAAAACCTGCGCCACCTGTAACAACAATCATTCACTTTTCCTCGAACAAATAGAGTGGCGGATTCTATCATAAACCCGCCAATTAAACCCCGAAACGCCCTATTCGGTGCGGTTGGTCACTTCCAGAAGGTGATAACCAAATTGGGTTTTTACCGGCCCCTGAACGGTATTCACCGGGGCGCTGAAAACCACCTCATCAAACTCGCGAACCATCTGGCCAGGCCCAAATTCGCCCAGCTCGCCACCGCGCGCACCGGAAGGGCAACTGGAATGCTGTTTAGCCAACTCGCCAAAATCCGCGCCATTCTCAATTTCTGCCTTCAGTGCGGCACACTGCGCTTCTGTATCCACCAAAATATGTCTGGCGCTTGCTCTTGCCATGGGTTTTTCCTCTCGAGTTAAAAATTAGGTTTTACGATTTATCGGCGATTTTCTTCGCGTTTTCGTTAATTTTAAATAAAACAATCAACACTTCGCAGATCACACGTGCCGCGACAGCACCGCTGATCAAAATAAAAACACCGGATATAAAGCCGCCGCCGTAATGACTGAACATCGCCCGCAAGCCGGAAAAGGCGGTACAGGCTAACATCAGCCAGTAAATCACATTAATCAGCTTGGGAGTGACCAGTTTTTCAAAAAACAATAAATCCTTCATTCCTTTCTCCTTTTTAGAAACGCTAACTTACTGAATCAGGCCGCTATGGCGAAGCAGCGACTCCACACTTGGTTCTCGACCGCGGAACGCCACGAATAACTCCATCGGCTCGCGCGCGCCGCCCTGCTGCAGGATATTCTCCAGGAAGGCTTTGCCCGTCGCCCGATTAAAAATACCCTCTTCCTCAAACTTTGAAAAGGCATCGGCAGATAACACCTCGGCCCACTTGTAACTGTAATACCCCGCCGCATAGCCGCCCGCAAAGATATGGGTAAAGCCATGCTGGAAACGATTATAGGCAACCACCGGCACAACGGTAACCTGTTCACGCACCTGATCGAGGATGGCCTGCACTTCGCCCTCGGCATAGGGGTTATATTCCAGGTGAACCCGAAAATCGAACAGGGCAAACTCCAGTTGCCGCACCATCTGCATCGCAGCCTGGAAGTTTTTTGCAGCCAATAATTTATCCAGCATCTCCTGGGGCAAGGGTTCTCCGGTTTGGTAATGGCTGGAAATCAGTGCAATGCCCTCTGGCTGCCAGCACCAGTTCTCCAGAAACTGACTGGGCAGCTCCACGGCATCCCAGGGTACGCCATTAATACCAGACACGGCACTGACATCGATCCGGGTCAGCATATGGTGCAAGCCATGGCCAAACTCATGGAACAGGGTGGTCACTTCATCATGGGTTAACAGCGCCGGCGTATCGCCCACTGGGCCATTAAAATTACAGGTCAGGTAAGCAACGGGCAATTGAACACGGCCATCGGGCAAGCCGCGCCGCACCCGGCATTCGTCCATCCAGGCCCCGCCGCGCTTATCGGCGCGGGCATACAGGTCAAGGTAGAAACGGCCAATCACGCCGCCATCCCTGGAGATTTCGTAAAACCGCACATCCGGGTGCCAGCTATCAAACTCGGCAACGGGTTTGATATTGATGTCATATAATCGCTGCACCACTTCAAACATGCCATCAATTACCTGATCCACCGGGAACCAGGGACGCAACTCTTCCTGCGAAATGGCGTAACGGTGCTGGCGCAACTTTTCACTGTAATAGCCCACATCCCAGGGGTTTAATTCCGTCACGCCAAACTGTTCCTGGGCGTAAGCCTGCAACTCGACAAACTCCTGAACAGCCCTGGAGTGGGATTTTTCCGCCAGATCCAGCAGGAACCGCATGACCTGCTCGGGAGTATCCGCCATCTTGGTAGCCAGCGAGTAGGCCGCATAATGCTCGAATCCCAATAGCGTAGCCAGCTCGTGGCGCAGGGCCAGGATCTCATCGATCAGTTCGGAGTTATCCCACTCGCCCGCATTCGGCCCCTGATCCGAGGCCCGGGTGACAAAGGCCTCGTATACCTCCTCACGCAGGGCCGCATTTTCACAATAGGTAACGACGGGAAAATAAGAAGGGAACTCCAGGGTTACCAGGTACCCTTCCAGTCCTTTTGCTTCGGCGGCCTGTGCCATTGCCGCCAGCGATGACTCAGGCACACCGGCCAGCTCACCGGCATGGTGGATCAGCTTGGTCCAGCCCTGAGTGGCATCCAGCACATTTTCGGCAAACGTACTGGTCAACTTTGACAATCGCTTTTTAATCTCGCCGTAACGCTGCTTTTTATCCGCTGGCAGCGCAACACCGGCCAAGCGGAAATCACGCAGGGCATTTTGAATACTTTTCTGCTGCGCCTGGCTTAAGGTCGCATACGGTTCACTGTTCGCAATCGCCTGGTAAGCCTGATAAAGCTCGGCACTCTGACCCAGCTCCGTGGAATATTCGCTGAGCAGCGGCAAACAGGCATTATAAGCATCCCTGAGTGCATCACTGTTTACCACGGAATTCATATGACTTACCGGAGACCAGGCCTGATTCAAGCGATCCTCCAGCGCTTCCAGCGGCTCGACCAGGGTAGTCCAGGATTTTTCTCCTGGCGCGGCTAACAATGCCTGAATCTGCTCGCGGTTATCAGCCAGGAGCTGTTCAATGGCAGGCTGTACATGCTCAGGCTTGATGGATAAAAAGGGGGGCAGCTCAGCGGGCTGCAGCAGTGGATTGCTCATGGTGTCGAATTTCCGTTCATTACAAATATTGGTTGCGCTACACTTAGCTTATATCTTGTTTAATCCTTCCAAATTCAAGGCCGGAGAACTTTATATCTTATGACAACTCGGACATACCAGGGCATTAGTCCCCAACTGGGTAATAACACCTACGTCGATCCGACCGCTTTAGTGCTGGGCGACGTTGAAATCGGCGATGATTCCTCCGTCTGGCCTATGACTGTCATTCGGGGCGATGTTAACCAGGTGCGCATCGGCAGCCGCACCAATATTCAAGATGGCTCTGTTCTGCATGTCACGCACCCCGGCGACCATACCAAAGGGTATGGATTATACATCGGCAATGACGTGACTGCCGGGCACAAGGTTATCCTGCACGGGTGTACCATCAGCGACCGGGTACTCATAGGCATGGGTTCAACCATTATGGACGGCGCCGTGATCGAGTCGGATGTCGTGATCGGCGCCGGTAGCCTGGTAGCACCGGGCAAAGTGCTGGAAAGCGGCTACCTCTACCTGGGCAGCCCAGCCAAACGTTTACGTCCGCTGACGGATTCCGAGCGCGCTTTCTTTAACTACAGTGCCAGGCACTATATGAAATTGAAAGATATCCATTTGATCAACCAGATGCACGAAACCGGCTAACTGCGCCGTTCAGCCATCCCCCTGCAGGGTGATAACAATGCGGCGGGCACCCCCATAATCGCGGTGCTCGCCCAGATAAACACCCTGCCAGGTCCCCAGATTGAAACGCCCATTACTAATGGGCAACGTCACGCTGCACCCCATCAGCGAGCTTTTTAGATGCGCCGGCATATCGTCCGGCCCCTCCAGCGTATGCCGGTAATAGGGCGCATTCTCCGGCACCATTTGGTTAATATGCGATTCGAAATCCTGCCGCACGGTGGGATCGGCGTTTTCATTGATCGTCAGGGACGCCGAGGTATGCTGGATAAACAGGTGTGCCAGACCGACTTTGAAATCTCGCAGCTCCGGCAACTGCGTGAGGATTTCCTCCGTAACCAGGTGAAACCCTCTTGATCTTGCCTTAAGTGTTATGACCTTTTGTACCCACATAGCGACCCACTTCCTGCCACAGGGCACGATCGCCTATGGCGGTTATCTAATCCGAAACCTGACTCCAAGGGTAAGAATCATCGCATAAACGAGTCGTGGATACATACCGCCGCAGGATCAATTGGCCGGAAAGTCGGTCCAATGATCCAGCCAGCTCTGCTTGGAACCCGGCCTAATTGCACCCAGGTATTGGGCAGACTCATTCCAGAACTCGCCCTGCGGAATGGCTGCATAAGTATCCTCAAGCAACCTGTGCCGGGGGGGTGTAAAGTTGGGCTGCAAAGGATCGGTGGCTATTTTGGGCAAAGCCGCCTGCTGCTGGTGGTGCATGTGCTGTTGATCGGCCATGAAAAAAGCCTGTTCGTCAAAACCGTTATCGTCATCCTTGTTGGCGCTTTCGTCGGCGTAAAACAGGTTTCCACCCGGGCCAATGCCCGCCAGGTACATATGGCTCAGCTCCAGACTTCCTTCTGCTAGCAAAGGCGCCACTGCATCGCGCAAATCAATAGCTTCGGCCGAAAAGCCCTCAATGATCATGTTATGAAAGCTTCCGCCCGTGCCGGCACGAAGCGTCATGGCACGCTGGGCCTTGCCACCGCTATGCGGGCTGATCAAAGTCACATTATAAAATTGCGGTGCGGAACGCGGCTGCGCGTCGGGATTCGATTTGGAATTATCGCCCTCAAAACCATTGTCGCCGACATTCTCGTGTTGCTGGACCAACAAATACTGAACGCGGCCACGCCAGCCCATATCCCAGTCAAAACCATCATCGCCCGCACCACTAACCACCGCATACTTAAGGTCAACGGCGCCCCCAAAAACCTCAATGCCATCATCCAGCGCACGATGTACCTGCAGGTTACGAACAATCGTATTACTGCCACACCCTGCCAGGGTCAGGCCATTAAGCTCATTGTTCGCGTAAACTTCATGACCGGCAAACTCAATACGGACGTAGGTCAGCACGCCGCAGGAATCCGCATCATCGTCTCCGCCAAAATAGCCGCGTGTATCGTTAACAGGCACACCTTCGATAAAGGCATTGCTCTTGTTCACACGGGCATTTCCCAGCAGCACCAACCCGCCCCAGTCACCCGACCGGCGTGTACCCGGTTTCTGGCCACTGGTGAAAACGATCGGCGCCTGGGCCGTACCCTTTGCGTACAGCTGGGAATCTCGCGTAACGATCAGTGCTGAACCTTTTTGGCCGCGGACGGTGACCCCTTCCTCAATGGTCAGGCTCGCGCCGTTTTCAACATAGACCAGCCCCTCCAACAAATAGCTGCTGCCAGCTGGCCATACCGTGTCTTCCGTAATACTTTCACTGATATGCCGGCTTCCCTGCAGGGAGGGCAGGCTGACGACGCCATAGCCTGCAGCCGCAATCACCAATACCAGGCAAAGCATCGCAACAAGCCGGAAAGACTTGGCCGATTGCCCTGGGGAAGCTGCCTGGGAGATTCCTTTCTCTGCATCCGAAGCATTTCGGCCTCGAGTTTTTCCCGACATCGCGGCAGATTCCTGATTCCCGCCGGGCAGCAGCAACGCTTCGTCAATATTTAACTCACTTAACTGTTTACCCAAAGCCCGTAACGCCTCATCACCGCAGGAACACGCCTTTTCGATAATACCGTTACGATAATCCGCATCCCTGAGCATTAAATTGAAGTGTATAAAGGACACACCATTGACCTGATTCCGTTCAGCCTGCTGTTTCAGTTGCCAGAGAAGCTCTACAGTTTTATGGCGTGAGTTGGTATCAGACATTATTGCTCCATTGTGAAATCCGGGGGAAACGGGAGTCTACAGAGCAATTTTGACAAATAAGTGACAAACAGCCGGAGGCTGATACAGCGGCTGCTCAAACGGATGAGTGGGTCTGCCTGTTACCCGGTAACGAGATGCAATATAAAACGAGTATCCACGACGATGTTGGAACTCAAGTGCGTTTCAACTGGGCTCGCAACGAGCTGATCACCGCCTCAGTGCCCGGACGCACATGGCGCCAAATAAAAAATGATTCTGCCGCCTGTTCCACCAGCATCCCCAGGCCATCCATCATCCTGGCTGCACCCTGTTCGCGCGCCCAGGCATTGAAAGGCGTTTCATCAGCGCCATACATCATGTCATAGCACCAGGCTCCATCGGCCAGGATTCCCGTCGGCAAAGGTGGCAAATCGCCCTGAAGGCTGGCCGCAGTACCGTTGATGACAAGGTCAAATTGGCTCGACAGTTCTTCAAACCCAACCGCTGTCACGGAACCCAGGCCAGTAAACTCATCGACCAGCGCCTGTGCTTTTGAAACCGTTCGATTGGCGATCACCAGGGTTTGCGGTTTCTCAGCCAAGATCATTTCCAGCACACCGCGTACGGCGCCGCCAGCGCCTAATACCAGTACACGCTTTCCCTCAATCACGCCGCCATGATTTTGCAGAATATCCCTGACCAGCCCGACACCGTCGGTATTATCGCCATAGATTTTCTTATCCTTGCCAATCATCAGGGTATTGACCGACCCTGCACGTTTGGCACGCTTACTGAGAATTTCCGCAAACTGCCAGGCATCCAGTTTGAAAGGCACCGTCACATTCAATCCCCGCCCGCCCGCCTCGAAAAAGGCACGCGCCTGCTCAGCAAACAAATCCAGCTCAAACAGCAAGGCCTCATATTTCAAGTCCTGCCCGGTTTGCTCAGCAAAGGCGGTATGAATAGCCGGAGATTTGCTGTGCCCAATAGGATTGCCAACAACGGCATAAAAATCTGTCACGCTAAAATCCACTTTTTCGGTTGCAGGAAATGATCATAGAGTTCCGCTTCAGCCGTACCGGGTTCGGGGTGCCAGTTATAATCCCAGTGCACGATGGGCGGCAATGACATCAAAATGGATTCGATACGCCCGCCGGTTTGCAGGCCAAACAACGTGCCGCGGTCATAGACCAGGTTGAATTCCACGTAACGGCCGCGGCGGTAACACTGGAATTTACGCTCGCGCTCGCCAAAAGGCGTATCCTTGCGTTTGTTAAGGATCGGGCGATAAGCCTGGGTATAGCTATCAGCAACGCTGCGCACAAAGGCAAAGCAGGTTTCAAAATCCCACAGGTTCAGGTCATCAAAGAACAGGCCGCCGACACCGCGGGGTTCATTACGATGTTTAATGAAAAAGTATTCATCGCACCAGTTAGCATACTGCCGGTACAAATCATCGCCAAAGGGGACACAGGCCTCCTTACATACCTGGTGCCAGCTCCGGCAATCCTCTTCAAACCCGTAGTAAGGCGTTAAATCCAACCCGCCGCCAAACCACCAGACTGGATCTTCGCCTTCTTTTTCAGCGACAAACAGGCGGAAGTTGGCATGGGACGTTGGTGCATAGGGATTTTTCGGGTGAATAACCAGCGATACGCCCATTGCCTGGAAACTACGGCCGGCTAATTCAGGGCGAACCGCCGTCGCCGATGCGGGCAGGGTTTTACCATGGACATGGGAAAAATTCACCCCTCCCTTTTCAATGACCGCGCCATCGGCAATAACGCGGGTTCGGCCACCGCCGCCCTCTTCGCGTTGCCAGTTTTCCTCTACAAAACGAGCCTGACCATCTTCCTGCTCAAGGGCGTCACAAATGGCATCCTTCAGTTGCAGCAGGTAATTCTTAACGGCTTGGATATCTGGCTGATTCACCAGCTCCCCAAAAACTCTCATTAACAAAACAGGGCTATACCCGATCAATGCGCCATACTAGCAAAATGGTCGTTAGGAGGGTATGTCGGGCGCTAAATCAACGCAGGGATTTGCCCGTCGTAATATCGATAATGAAGGGCCTGTCTTCTCCGCCCAATGCTCAAGGCGACCAGGATGACGATTCTTCGGAAAAATACCCCTGCACCTGCTGCTTAGAAAGTGCGGCGGTTCCCTACTCGGGATTAATGAGCGTTGAAACCAGCGGCCCGCAGGAGGCGTCGCACAATGCCTGCTGGCGGGTGACGCTCACTCTCAATGCAGCAATACCCACATAACCGCGCTGCTTTGAACGGGAACGTTTCACCGGCGCGGGCACCTATCAGGTCTGCGATAAGCCAACTGTCCAGTAACTGGTATTGGCGCAGTATTCAGTATCTTTTCAGGTAGGGCGCCATGCTCAATATCGGCGGCGATCGGAATCGACCGCACTGCAGGCCCTTTTCGACAGGGCGCTGCTTTAACGCCAGTAACGCCTTGACCGCTGCCTCGTTGGCGGGGTCACAGCCAAGCCCCCACACAGCCTCTGTCGGATAGGCAATAACACCGCCATCGCGCAGGGTTTGTACCGCCTGTTGAATCAATGTATCTGTCATGGCGGCAAACTACCCCAGCTACCGGGCGGTTGCAAGCAAAGCATTCACGGTGCGTTAAACAGGCGCACATACCCCTGCTCGGTCTGCTCAACCTGCTTCAGCAGGCAAAGCTCCGTCAGCAAGCCCGACAACCGGATAACATCAAATCCGGTACGCTCCACCAACGTATCCACACTGACAGGGTCATAACCCATATGTGCCAGCAAGGCCTGTAGCGGCTCACTTAGTAGAGGGGCCTCAGGGCTGCTTTTTTCCAAGGGCTCTATTAATACCGGTTCTATCAATATCGGCTCAATCAGGTGCCCAATTTCTTCGACGATATGCTCGACACTTTCCACCAGCTTGGCTCCCTGGCGGATCAACTGGTGACACCCTTTGGTCACCGGATTATGGATAGAGCCCGGAATCGCAAAGACCTCCCGATTCTGCTCGAGAGCGTATCGTGCCGTAATCAGGGAGCCGCTCCTTATGGCCGCCTCCACCACCAGTACGCCAAGACTCAAGCCGCTGATGATGCGGTTACGCTGCGGGAAACTCTGGGGCGTAGGTTGATGCCCAAGGGGAAACTCAGATACCAGAGCTCCATGTTCACGGATTTGTTGGGCCAACTGACGGTGTCGCGCTGGATAAATACGATCCATGCCGGTCGCCATCACGGCAATGGTTGGCGAGCAGGACGCCAAGGCCCCCTCATGGCTTGCCCCATCAATGCCCAGGGCCAGTCCGCTGGTGATCAGCACACCACGCAGACTCAATTGCCGCGCAAACTCATGGGCCAGCTGTTTGCCATCAAAACTTGGGTTACGGGTACCGACAAAGGCCAACTGGGGCCGGTTCAGCAGTTTTGGGTTGCCCGCAACAAACAGTATTAGCGGAGGTTGGGCTATCTCCCTTAAACGAACCGGGTAATCAGGATGCGCCCAATGAACAATGTGGTGATCCGGGGACGCGTGCTGCCAATTTAACGTCGCAGTAATCGCCTTGCCTATGGTGCTCGTTTGAGTGTCCTTGAGGTAAGACTGCAGCGCACTCAACGCCTTGGGCTTAATATGAAAGCAATTTCTTAAAATATCCGCGTCAGCCGCAAGAATGCGCTGTGGGGTTTTAAAGTGCTCAAGCAACTGATGGGTAAGTCGCAGCGATAAGTGTGGTACACAAAAAAGGGCCAACCATGGCCCCAATTCTTCATCCGTTTGCGGTTTCATCGCGTCCATGCCTGTTATAGCCAGCGTCCTGCCGGCAGATTTTTAACCCGCTTGAATATTTATGGATTTTTCAGTTCATCCATAACCGCCAGCGGACGCTGCGCTTTGAGAACCAATCCATAACTCATTTTTTCAAATACCCGGAAAACCATCAGAATCCCGGCACGTTCGGATGGCAGTTCCACCAGCTCGTTTCTAACGCGATCCATGACGGTTCCGTTTTTGTGATAAATCGCCATCACATTACCCACTTCAATACCTTCACGCTCACCGTGGTTAATCGCTACCACATCATACTGGCCCACCTGGCTGACGCCGCCGAGCACAGAAATAATTTTAGCGTTTACCTCGCCTTCCGGAGCACTTGGGAAGAAGGTTGGAATCACCTTGGTTTCTTCCGTTGGCAGCAGTCGATCTTTAAGCCGGATTTCCTCTTCAGAGGAGTTCAGCTTCATGGTGGCGACATCACGCTCTTTGCCGATGATTTTTCCCAAACCGACTTCGAGGGCTTCAATACCCAGCTCTTCGCCGGTATCAGGATCGATATAAGCATCGCCAGGGCGGTACGCCGCATAGGAAGAATAGAGGTTTAGGGTACCGGCATTACCGTCACGACCGTAAAGCAGGTCACCACCGCCGGAAACCACTCGACCTTCATGACCTGAAATCACATAGGCCGCCTCTTCCAGTGTTTCACGGTCAACCACCCGGCTACGTTTCAGGAATGGGCTGATCGCATCCAGGGGAATTGCCGGAATCACGGTATCAAGCGGCTCGATTCGTTTCTCCGGGGTCAGTTTCACCGTCCGGCTGCCGTCACCGCGCTCAAGAATCAAACGGGGTTTTCCGTCAACGTAGACCAGGCTGATAACATCACCCGGATAGATAAGGTGCGGGTTAGCAATCTGGGGGTTAACGTGCCAGATTTCAGGCCACAGCCAAGGTGTACGCAGGAAAGTTTCAGAAATATCCCACAGGGTATCCCCCTTAACAACGACATACCGGTCCGGGTGGTCGAGTCTCAATGGGCTGGCTTCTTCATGATGGGCAGCCTGTGCGCAGAATGTCACCAACATGAAACTCAAAAACCCAAAAAGCGCTTTCCTCATGGCCTGAATCCTTAACAAAACGGGTGGTTAAATACCAAACACATAGAATGTATAATAGAACAAATTTTTCAATGTGCCTCTAACTATAGTTTTATAATCGGTATTTGGCTAAGATTTTATCCGGCGCCATTTCAGCGCCGCAAATAGCCGCCACGCCAGCCTTATTTACTGAATTCCCGGAGTTTAATTTTAACCCTATGGCTCTACTGAACATTCTCGAATTTCCCGACCCTCGCCTGCGTAATAAAGCAGTCCCCATTGAACAGGTTGACGGCGAAATCCAAAAGCTGGCAGACGATATGCTGGAAACCATGTACGACGCTCCCGGTATCGGGCTTGCCGCCACACAGGTGAATGTTGCCAAACGCCTGGTGGTGATTGATGTCAGCGAGGAAAAAAATAACCCCCTGGTGTTCATTAATCCGGAAATTGAAGTCATCGGCGATGGTTTCGAGGAAATGGATGAGGGCTGCCTGTCGGTTCCAGGCATCTATGAAACGGTGCAACGCCCGGACCACATCAGGGTGCGCGCCCTGGATCGCAACGGCGAACCCTTCGAAATAGAGGATGATGGCATGCTGGCCGTCTGTATCCAGCATGAAATCGATCACCTGGATGGTAAGCTGTTCGTGGATTACCTGTCTCCGCTGAAACGTCAGCGTATCCGTAAAAAGCTGGAAAAAGTACATCGCCAGCGCGCATAATCCCCTCTTTTGTTTGACGGACCTCCAATCACAGTGTCGACTTCATCCGCCGCTCCGCTACGTATTGTTTTCGCCGGTACGCCCGACTTTGCCGCCTGCAGCCTGGCAGCCCTTATTAACGATAGCCCCCACCAAGTGGTGGGGGTTTATACTCAACCCGACCGGCCGGCCGGTCGGGGCCGCAAACTTGCAGCCAGCCCGGTCAAACAGTTGGCCGAGCAGCATGAAATTCCGGTCTTTCAACCGGTTAGCTTTAAAAATCATCACGAGCAGGAAAAACTGGCTTCCCTGAATCCTGACGTCATGGTGGTGGTTGCGTACGGCCTGATCCTACCGCCACTTGTTCTGGACATTCCCAAACTTGGCTGTATCAACGTACATGCCTCCCTGCTGCCACGCTGGCGTGGAGCAGCCCCCATCCAGCGAGCCATCCTCGCCGGGGACCAGGAGACCGGTATAACTATCATGCAGATGGATGCCGGGCTGGATAGCGGAGACTCCCTGCTGCAGGCTGCCTGCCCGATAGAGTCTTCGGATACCGGCAGTACATTACACGACCGCTTGGCCGATCAGGGTGCAGAGTGCCTATTGAAAGCCCTTGAGGACCTGCCGGCCCTGCAACAAAAGGCCATACCCCAGAACCATCACGAAGCAACCTATGCCCACAAGCTGGACAAGCAGCAGGCACGCATCGACTGGCAGTACAGTGCTGAACAAATCGCCCGTCTGGTGCGCGCCTTTAACAGTTGGCCGGTTGCCTACAGCGAACTGGGCGATAGCCGCGTCCGCATCTGGGAAGCAGAACCTTTGCAGCAGAGCCACAACGCCATTATTGGCAGCATTGTCGGGAGCACCCCGGAGGGCATTGATGTTGCCTGCGGTAACGGCTTGCTTCGCCTGAAAACCGTTCAGTTACCAGGCGCTAAAGCACTGCCCGTATCCGCCGTACTTAACGCCAGACAAGACCTGTTCAGCCCGGGCCAGCGATTCGCGTGAGCAAACAACTGAATTTAAGAGCCCGCGCCGCCAAACTGCTGACACAGGTTGTCAAAGGGCAGCAGTCCCTCTCTACGCTGTTCCCTTATCAACAGGACCAGCTCTCCGAACAGGACGAAGCATTATTACAGGAACTGTGTTTTGGCGTCTGTCGTTGGTACTACCGCCTAGACAGCAAGGCAAAGCTGCTTCTGGACAAACCACTAAAAACCAAGGACCAGGATATTCACTGCCTGCTCCTGCTGGGACTTTATCAACTGGAGTACACTCGCATCCCTGCCCACGCGGCGATCAGCGAAACCGTCCAGGCCTGCAAACAATTAAAAAAAGCCTCCATCAGCGGCCTTATTAATGCCGTACTGCGCCGTAGCCAGCGAGAGCGGCAGCCGCTTGATGAAAAACTGGCTGCAAAAAGCGATTTTCGCTACGCCCACCCAAACTGGCTACAAAAGCGCCTGCAAAAAGCCTGGCCTGAGCACTGGCAATCAATCTGCGAAGCCAACAATCAACGCGCGCCCATGGCCATCAGGGTGAATGTACAGCAACAGGACCGCGAAGCCTATCTGTCAACGCTGGCAAAGGCGGGCATAGATGCCACCCCGTGCCGACACAGCCCCCAGGGCATTAAACTCGCCAAGCCCTCATCCGTACAAGGATTGCCAGGCTTTCAACAGGGCGCTTGCAGCGTTCAGGACGAGGCGGCCCAGTTAGCCGCCAGCCTGATGCAACTGGAACCGGGGCAACATGTACTCGATGCCTGTGCCGCACCTGGCGGAAAAACCTGCCACTTACTGGAAAGCCAGCCACAGCTTGCCAGCCTCACGGCGCTGGAACTTGATCCGGCCCGAGCAGAGAAAATTCACCAGAACCTGCAACGCCTCAATCTCAATGCCCAGGTTCTGACGGGGGACGCCAGTAAACCCGCGGAATGGTGGGATCAGCAATGCTTTGATCGCATCCTGCTGGATGCGCCCTGCTCGGCAACGGGCGTCATTCGGCGGCATCCGGATATCAAATTACTGCGCCGCAATGAAGATATTCACGCCCTCAGTGAACTTCAGTTAGAGATTCTGACCGCACTCTGGTCTACACTACGGCCACATGGCATACTCGTGTACGCAACCTGTTCGGTGTTACCGGAAGAAAACGAACAGCTCATTGCCCGGTTCCTGGCGCAACAGGAAAATGCACGTATTCTCCCCATTGAGGCTGAATGGGGTATTGAACAACCTCTGGGGCGACAACTGTTTCCTCAAATCCAGGGGCATGACGGCTTTTATTATTCGCGCTTGGTTAAAGAGCAATAACAACTTAAAACAGCAAGCCTAATGAAAATCATTATTCTCGGCGCCGGCCAGGTTGGCACCACAGTCGCAGAAACACTTGCCAAAGAAGACGACGACATTACGGTTGTCGATAACGACATCAAAAAGCTGGAAGTGCTCAAAGACCGGCTTGATATTCGCACCATTCACGGCAACGCCTCTTTCCCGAATATCCTTCAACAGGCCGGCGCCAACGATGCCGATCTGTTAATCGCCCTGACCAGCAGCGATGAAACCAACATGCTTGCCTGCCAGGTTGCCTACACCCTCTTTCACACGCCACACAAAATTGCCCGGGTACGTGCGCCAGAATACCTGGAACGAGACGAACTATTTAACCGCCAAGCGCTGCCAATCGACGAAATCATCAGCCCTCACGAGGAAGTAACCGCTCACATCAAACGCCTGATCAGACACCCCACTGCCCTGCAGGTGGTGAACTTCGCTGAATCCAGGGTGCAGCTCGTAGGTGTGCGGGCCGTTAAAGGAGGGCCACTGGTTGGCCAGGCAATTTCCACCCTGCGTCAGCACATTCCCTCGGTGGATACGCGCGTTGCCGCCATCTATCGACGCAACAGGTCCATTATCCCGGAAGGTCATACCGTGATTGAGGCCGATGACGAGGTATTCCTGATCGCAGCCAAAGGAGATATTCGCAAGGTTATCCGCGAACTTCGCCAACTGGAAAAACACTACAAATCCATCATGATTGTCGGCGGCGGCAATATTGGCGAACGACTTGCCAGCGTGCTGGAAAACGATTACCAGATCAAGCTCCTGGAGCGCGATGCAAAACGCTGCGAACAACTATCCATTACGCTGGATAAAACCATCGTACTGCAGGGCGATGCCTCCGATGATGAGCTGCTGCTGGACGAAAACATCCAAAATGTCGATATGTTCTGTGCCCTCACCAACAATGATGAAGTCAATATTATGGCCTCGTTAATGGCCAAAAGGCTCGGAGCGGCCAAGGTTATGACGCTGATTAATAACCCGGCCTACGTCAACCTGATGCAGGGTGGCGACATCGACATCGCCTTTTCCCCCCAGCAAATTACCGTCAGCCGCCTGCTTCGCCATGTAAGGCAGGGCGATATCGTCAATGTTCACTCGCTTCGCCACGGTGCTGCCGAAGCAATCGAGGTTGTCGCCCGCGGTGACGAACGATCATCCCGGGTGATTGGCAAGGCGTTGGAAGATATACCTTTACCCAAAGGTACCACCATTGGCGCACTGGTTCGCGACAGCCAGGTGATCATTGCTCACCATGATGTGGTGATCGAAAGCATGGATCACATTATTTTATTTTTGCCGGACAAAAAAATGGTGCCGGAGGTGGAACGCCTGTTCCAGGTAGGTCTAGGCTTTTTCTAGATAAAATAGCCAACATTTAATAAAAAAGAACGCACATTCATGCATTTTACCGTCATTTTGCGAATTGTTGGCATCCTGCTGATGATCTTCAGCCTGACCATGGCAATCCCCCTGGTTATTTCCTGGGGACTGAGCGAAACAGCCACCATGGCCTTCCTGTCGGCGCTGACCATTACGCTGCTGACCGGTTTTACGCTCTGGGCGCCGGTCCGCCACGTCCGGCACGAATTACGCACCCGCGATGGTTTTATTATTGTTGCGCTCTTCTGGACGGTACTGAGCCTGTTCGGTGCCCTACCTTTCTACCTGAGTGACGACCTGAAACTGAGCGCCGTGGACGCAATTTTCGAGTCCGTATCCGGGCTCACCACCACCGGCGCAACCGTTATCACCGGCTTGGATCTGTTACCTAAATCGATCCTCTATTATCGCCAGCAGCTGCAATGGATGGGCGGCATGGGTATTATCGTTTTAGCCGTGGCAATTCTACCGATGCTGGGCATCGGGGGCATGCAGCTTTATCGCGCGGAGACACCCGGACCGGTAAAGGATACCAAGTTAACGCCCCGCATTACCGAAACCGCCAAAGCGCTCTGGTATATTTATGCCAGCCTGACGGTTCTCTGCATGCTCGCCTACTGGGCTGCCGGCATGACCTTTTTCGATGCCCTGTCACACAGCTTCTCGACAGTTGCCATTGGCGGCTTTTCCACCCACGACGCCAGCTTCGCTTATTTCGACAGTGCGCTGATCGAGGGCATCGGCATCTTTTTCATGGTCCTCTCCGGCGCCAACTTCGGACTCCACTTTGTCGCCTGGCAAAGTCGGGGCGTTCGTCATTACCTTGCCGACCCCGAGTTCCGTTTTTATATCTACCTGCTGATCGTAGTCAGCGCCGTGACCTGCGCAGTCCTGATTGCTACCGATAGCTACCAACCCTTGGCTGCACTTCGCGCCGCCCTCTTCGAAGTGGTTTCAATCGCCACAACCACCGGTTTTGCTACCGCCGATTTTGCCCACTGGCCAAATATGCTGCCCTTCCTCCTGTTCCTTTCTGCCTTTGTCGGCGGCTGCGCCGGCTCCACCGGTGGCGGCATGAAGGTGATTCGCATACTTCTGCTTTCCAAACAGGGTATTCGAGAAGTTAAGCGTCTGATTCACCCCAACGGGGTTTTCACCATTAAATTTGGTCAACAGGCCGTCCCCGATAAGGTTGTTGGCGCGATCTGGGGGTTTTTCTCCGTCTACTTGCTGGCTTTTGTCTTTATGCTGATCGCCCTGCTTGCCACGGGTATCGACCAGGTAACAGCCTGGTCGGCCGTTGGCGCCACCCTTAATAACCTGGGCCCCGGCCTGGGTGAAGTCTCCGCCAACTTCAGTACGCTTAACGATCCTGCCAAGTGCGTGCTGAGCCTCTCCATGCTCCTCGGGCGCCTGGAGGTTTTCACCTTCATCGTCATTTTCTCTCCCATGTTCTGGCGACGTTAACGCCCAGGCTTGCCGCTCAGTCTCCAATAACCGGTTAACCCTGTATTTTTCGGGCTCTTCGCCCGTA
The DNA here is from genome assembly GCA_041395865.1 of Pseudomonadales bacterium. Lineage (GTDB taxonomy): Bacteria > Pseudomonadota > Gammaproteobacteria > Pseudomonadales > IMCC2047 > IMCC2047. Next base: position 309,565 of record JAWKZQ010000001.1, on the reverse strand, counting down.
AAAATTTTAGGAAAATCCTGTCTCAGTGTATACTTACGCACTTTGTGCGGGCTACCCAGCAAAGGGCCTGCCCGCTAATTCAGCAGTAATCGACAGGTGGAATTTTGGCTACAAACAAGGTGCTTACATTTCAGGGTTTAATTCAGACGCTGCAAAGCTATTGGGCAGAGCAGGGCTGTGTAGTTCTCCAACCGCTGGATATGGAAGTGGGTGCAGGAACCTTTCATCCCGCGACTTTTTTACGCGCTATCGGCCCGGAAAACTGGCGCTCGGCTTATGTCCAGCCCAGCCGTCGTCCAACCGACGGCCGCTATGGTGAAAACCCAAACCGACTGCAGCACTACTACCAGTTTCAGGTATTGCTCAAGCCCTCACCTGAAAACATTCAGGAACTTTATCTGAACTCCCTCGAAAAACTCGGCATTGACACGAAAATCCACGATATCCGTTTTGTGGAGGATAATTGGGAATCTCCAACCCTTGGCGCCTGGGGTTTGGGCTGGGAAGTCTGGCTTAACGGAATGGAAGTCACCCAGTTCACTTACTTCCAACAGGTAGGAGGGCTCGAGTGTTACCCCGTATCCGGGGAAATCACTTACGGCCTGGAACGTATCGCCATGTACCTGCAGGGCGTCGACAGCGTTTACGACCTGATTTGGGCCGAAGGACCCAACGGTACCGTAAGTTACGGTGACGTTTTTCATCAAAATGAAGTGGAGATGTCCACCTTTAACTTCAAGTACGCCAATGTCGACAAGCTGTTTGAGTACTTCGATTATTGCGAAAGCGAATGCCAAAAACTTGTGGAAGCAAACCTGCCTTTACCGGCTTACGAATTTGTACTCAAAGCATCCCATGCTTTCAACCTGCTGGATGCCCGTCAGGCTATCTCCGTTACCGAACGCCAGCGCTTTATCCTGCGGGTACGCACACTCGCCCGCGCTGTTGCTCAGGAATACTTTGATGCTCGAAAAGCATTAGGATTCCCGTTAGCCGACGAATCAATACGCGCCGAATTTGTAAGCGCTCACTTACCGGAAGAAGCATAGAAAATGAGCCATCAGGATTTTTTAGTTGAGATTGGTACCGAAGAGCTACCACCCAAGGCGCTGACCAAATTGGCTAACGCCTTTCTTGAGGGCATTAAGCAAGGCCTGAGTAACGAGCACATTGGTTATGAGAGTGTCAAGGTTTTCGCCTCACCACGCCGCCTTGCTGTACTGGTTTATAAACTCCAGGAACAGCAGGATGATGTGACCAGTGAAATGTTTGGGCCGCCTGTTAGTGCAGCCTTTGACGCTGAAGGTAATCCCAGCAAAGCGGCCGAGGGTTTCGCCCGCAAATGCGGTACCAGCGTCGATAAACTGGAGCAGGTCGATACCGGCAAAGGTATAAAGCTCGCCTACCGCTCCATCATACCTGGTAAAAAAACCGCTGACTTACTCCCGGCCATTACCCAGCAATCGCTCAGCAACCTGCCGATTCCCAAGCGGATGCGCTGGGGCAGTTCTCGCGTTGAATTCGTACGTCCTGTGCACTGGTTGACCATGCTGATGGGTAATCAGGTAATCGACTGCGAAATACTCGGCTGCAAAGCTTCGGATGTCACTTACGGCCACCGTTTCCACTGCAACCAGGCTTTAACGATCAGCAACGCCGCTGATTACGAACAAACACTGGCGGAAAAAGGACACGTCCTGGCTGATTTTGAAAAGCGCCGCGATCTTGTTCAGAAACAGGTTGAGCAGGCTGCCACAGCAAGGGGCGGAATCGCCGTGATCGACCCCGACCTGCTTGATGAAGTAACCGCGCTTGTGGAATGGCCTCAGGCACTTCTCGGCCGTTTCGATGAAGACTTCCTGCGCTTGCCCGAGCAAGCACTGATTTCCTCCATGAAAGAACACCAGAAGTACTTCCACGTAACGGACAGCGACAACAAAATGCTGCCCTGCTTCATTACCGTGAGCAATATTGAAAGCAGCGACCCCAACCAGATCGTTTCCGGGAATGAGCGCGTCATTCGGCCCCGTCTTTCTGATGCGGCATTCTTCTACGATACCGACCGCGAAAGCACACTCTCTTCCCGCCTTGAGGGCCTGAAAAAAGTCGTTTTCCAAAGCCAACTGGGAACGGTTTATGAAAAGGCTGAGCGAATTGCCGGATTAGCCGGACGTATTGCCCAACTTATCGGCAGCGACCCGGAAACAGCCCAGCGCGCCGGTTTGCTCAGCAAGGCCGATCTGCTGACCAGCATGGTCAAGGAATTCCCTGAATTACAGGGCACCATTGGCGCTGACTACGCCCGTAACGATGGCGAAGCCGATGTGGTTGCACAGGCGGTCTTTGAGCAATACTTACCTCGCTTCTCCGGTGACCAGCTGCCTGACAGCCTGACGGGCTGCGCGGTATCACTCGCTGACAAGCTGGATACCTTATGCGGCTTGTTTGCCATTGACCAGCCCCCTACCGGCGACAAGGATCCCTTCGCCCTGCGCAGAGCCGCTCTGGGCATCCTGCGTATCATGGTTGAAAAGCAACTCGACCTCGACCTGCTGGACTGTATTGAGCTGGCCCTGTCTGAGCAGAAAGTGGAAGCCAAGCCGGATACGGCCAACCAGGTTTTTGACTTTGTTCTACAGCGTTTTCGCGCCTGGTTCCAGGATGAGAACATCCCTGCGAACGTTTTTCTTGCCGTTCAGGCACGCCGCCCTTCCCGTCCATTGGACTTCCAGCAGCGTATCCATGCCGTTAGCCGCTTCGCCGCTCTAGAGGACGCAGAAGCCCTCTCAGCCGCCAATAAACGCGTCTCCAACATACTTGCCAAACAGGGTGTAACGGGTAATACATTTGAAGTAAGCCACGATTTACTGGAATCCGGCCCAGAGCAGGCGCTCGCTGAAATGGTTGCCAACAAAGCTGAATCCATCGCCCCGTTATTGGCTAAGTCAGACTACAGCGCAACACTGGAAAACCTCGCCGAACTGAGACCCGCCGTCGATGCTTTCTTCGACAATGTCATGGTCATGACCGATGACGAAGCGGTTCGCAATAATCGTCTGGCACTGCTGAGTCAGCTACGTGGTTTATTCCTGGAAGTCGCCGATATTTCTCTGCTGCAGAACTAAAAAATGGCCCTGAGTACTCCGCGCACTGACCTCATCATTCTTGATCGTGACGGTGTCATTAATCACGACTCGGACCACTACATCAAGTCACCCGAGGAATGGCAACCGATAGAAGGTAGCATTGAAGCCATTGCCCGCCTCCACCAGGCGGGCATCAAAGTGGTGGTAGCGACCAACCAATCCGGTATCGCACGTGGCCTCTACAGCGAAGCAACACTGCAGCTGATTCATGCCAAAATGAATCAGCTGATCGACGAAGCGGGCGGAAAACTGGCCGGGATATTCTTTTGCCCTCATGGTCCCGACGACGGCTGCGACTGCCGCAAACCCTTGCCCGGACTCATCCAGCAAATTGCGGATACCCTAAAGATCAATCCCGCTGGCGTGCCAATTGTAGGTGATTCCCTGCGTGATCTGGTTGCCGGCGAAGCACTTGGCTGTCGACCCGTGCTGGTAAGAACCGGGAAAGGCGAACGTACCCTTGCCAGCGGTAAGATCAGCCATGAAACACCGGTGTTTGACGACCTTAAAAGCTTTGTTGACGCTTTGCTTAACAATAGTTAGCGCTCACTAACCGGTTGTGCGGCGCACGCCAGCGAACAGCCTCCACATCTTTAAAACGGCCATTATGATATTGGCTCTGTAAGTAATACTTGAACTCAAAAAAAGGGAGGCAAATGCCTCCCTTTTTTACTCGTTTAAATAAAATCTGAAATACAACAACTAGAAGTCTAGGTTTGCCACTGACAACGCGTTCTTCTCGATAAAGTCTCGCCGTGGCTCAACCTCATCACCCATCAGGGTTGTAAAGATCTGATCGGCAGCGATCGCATCCTCAATGGTCACCTGCAGCATACGGCGGTTCTCCGGATCCATGGTGGTTTCCCACAGCTGCTCCGGATTCATCTCACCCAGCCCCTTATAGCGCTGAATGTTGTAACCTCGTTTAGCTTCGCTAATCAGCCACTCCAGCGCATACTTGAACTCTTTTACTGCTTGCTTGCGTTCACCACGCTGGATATAAGCATCTTCTCCAATCAAGCCCTGTAGCTCCTTCCCTAAAGCCTTGATGCTTGCATACTCAGCCGAAATAAAGAATTCATGGCTGAATGAGTAGTCGGTTTCAATATCATGTTGAACCATGCTCACATAGGGTAAATAAAGCTGGCGCTCGCTATCCTCAACAAGGCTAATTCGATACTCAGCTACGGTTTCTTCATCAGCCATCGCTTGCGATAACTGATCAACCCAGCCCTGCATCAAGCTTTGGTTTTTAAGATCAGCCTCTTCGACAGGAGGCATATAGATCATACGATCCAACACCAGGCTTGGGTAAACACGTGACAACCGGTTAATGGTGGAAGTTATCTTCTGGTATTCATAAACCAGGGCTTCCAGACCGGCTCCGCTCAAGGCGGGTGCGTTCTCATTTACAAACAGCGCTGCATTTTGCAACGCAACCTGCACCATATACTCTTCCAGCCTTTCATCATCCTTGATGTATTGTTCCTGCTTGCCCTTCTTAACCTTATACAGCGGTGGCTGGGCAATATAAACATGACCTCTTTCCACCAGCTCGCTCATTTGACGGAAAAAGAAAGTCAGCAACAGCGTACGAATATGAGAACCGTCCACATCCGCATCCGTCATGATAATGATGTTGTGATAACGCAATTTATCCGGATCGAACTCTTCGCGACCAATCCCGCAACCGAGCGCTGTAATTAGGGTTCCAACCTCTGCGGAAGACAGCATTTTATCGTAACGCGCCTTTTCAACATTGAGGATTTTACCCTTCAACGGCAGAATTGCCTGGGTCTTACGATCCCGACCTTGCTTCGCTGAACCACCGGCCGAATCACCCTCCACCAGGTACAGTTCAGAAAGCGCAGGATCTTTCTCCTGGCAGTCGGCAAGCTTTCCGGGTAAACCGGCGATATCCAATGCCCCTTTACGACGCGTCATTTCCCTGGCTTTACGGGCTGCATCGCGGGCTCGAGCCGCATCAATCATTTTTTGAACGACCATCTTGGCTTCCTGTGGGTTCTCCAGCAGATACTCACCAAAAGCTGTGTTCATTTCCTGCTCAACGGCGGATTTAACCTCGGAAGAAACCAGTTTATCCTTGGTCTGTGAAGAAAACTTTGGATCCGGAACCTTCACAGAGATAATAGCTGTCAGGCCTTCGCGGGCATCATCGCCCGAGGTATTAACCTTGGCCTTCTTAAGCATGTTTTCCTTTTCAATGTAGTTATTCAACGAGCGTCAGGAGCCGCGAAATCCTGCCATGAGTACCGCCATCCCGCTGCGGAACGTTGTTGGTAAAGCAGGAAAACAGCCTCCTGGTAAGCATCGTTCCACTGCAGTGCGCAACCTCACGGAGATGCCATCTTCACGCTCTTTATTGAAGTGGAAAATCTTATTAACGGGTTTTTTGTTCTGGTTCAGGTATTCGACAAAAGCGCTCAATCCACCTTCGTAGCGGAAAATTTCACTATCGCCTGAACGCTCATCCTTCAGCACAATCCCAACACCAGAGATCAGGAACGAAAGCTCTCGCAAACGTTTGGCCAATTGATCAAAGTGATAGTGAATATTATGGAAAGTATTCGGCGAGGCCGTAAAACGAACTTCAGTGCCTGAGCTTTCAGTTTCACCAATTTCCTTTAGCGGTGCATCCGGTACGCCATGTGTATAGCTTTGCTCATAAACCTTGCCCTGGCGGCGAATTGTGAGGTGCAACTCACTGGACAGGGCATTCACCACTGAAACCCCTACACCGTGTAACCCACCTGAAACCTTGTAGCTGTTATCGTCAAACTTCCCGCCTGCGTGCAACACGGTCATAATGACTTCCGCCGCAGAAACACCCTCTTCCTCGTGAATATCTACGGGTATTCCACGACCATTATCCGCAACGGTAATAGATTCATCAGGGTGAATGGTCACCGTAATCTCATCACAGTAACCCGCCAGCGCCTCGTCAATAGAGTTATCGACAAGTTCAAACACCATATGGTGCAATCCCGTTCCATCATCGGTATCGCCAATATACATACCCGGGCGTTTACGAACCGCATCCAGCCCCTTAAGTACCTTAATACTCGATGAGTCGTATGAATCCTGTTGTTCGCTCATTTTCTCTTTCCAACCTCAAATTAATAGAACCGGAATTCAGCTGTTATTTTACGCACTGCTTTCAACTAACGCGCCTTGTTCCACGTGAAACACTTTTACATCCATGCCTTTCCAGTTGGAGGCAAACGTTTCCTGGTTAATACTGGTTACAAACAACTGACAATTTAATGTCGCAAGCAACCCACATAGCCGGTTGCGGTGTTCGATATCAAGTTCCGCCGCAAGATCGTCCAACAAATAAATACAGGCTCTACCCGTTTCCCTAGAAAATAAATAGCCCTGCGCAATCTTCAGCGCACAAATAACCAACTTTTGTTGCCCGCGGGATAACACTTCCCCAGCCATTTGGCGAAGGTGCTTAACTCTCAAATCCGCCCGCTGAGGCCCTGAGTGGGTAAAACCCCTCTTACAATCTATCTCGTGCTGCTCGTCTAAAACGGTGGCCAGCTCTACACCAGCCTTCCATCCTTGATAGAAGCTTAACTCGACATCCCCAATATCTGACGACAGTTTTGCCATCATATCCTGGAAGACAGGCATTAGCTGTTCGACATAGTTTTGTCGTAACCCGCTGATTGCCTGAGCCTTTTCAACAAACTCACGGTCCCAAACTGCAAGAACCGAACAGTCGATTTTACCACGTCTGAGCAAGTTATTGCGCTGTTTTAGAGAACGATTTAACTGCTGCCATAATGGGTAAAAACTATGTTCCACGTGGAACACACCCCAGTCGATAAACTGCCTTCGTATCGAAGGTCCGCCAGAGAGTACGGTAAAGGTATCCGGCTCAATAAGCTGTACAGGTAACAACTCCAGTAAAGGCGCGGCTGAGGTCAAAGTCGTACCTGAAACCTTTATCGCTTGCCCCCCATCAATAGATTTCTTTACACCCGCATTGATAACGCTCGTATTTTCGAGAGGTCTTATTTCACCAAAAATAACAGCCTCTTCCTGCCCATATTGGATGAATGATCGCTGCTTTTGCGTCTTAAAGGAACGGGCCCTGCCAAGCAAATAAATCGCTTCTAGCAAGCTGGTTTTACCAGAACCATTAGCACCGACAATCAGGTTAACCTGCGGGGAAGGGTACAACTCCATCTGATCAATATTACGGAGCTGATTAACGACAAGCCTGGAAATAGACATATAAGTGTCAGAAACAAAAACAGGGGCTTCTCCCTTTAGAAGAAACCCCTGCTCATATCAAAAATCTTTAACAGAAACCAAAACTGTTAAAGCCGCATCGGCATCACAACATAAATGGAATCGGGATGCTCAGCAATTTCCTCAATCAGAATACTGCTGTTTGCATCGGCAAAGGAGACGCGGATATTGGTACTGGCGATGACCGACAAGACATCGAGCAGGTAACTGACATTGAAACCAATCTCCAGAGGATCACCCTCGTATTTAACTGGCAACGACTCCTCGGCCTCTTCCTGCTCAGGGTTGTTGGCAAACACCTGCAACAAATCGTTATCCACGATAAGGCGCACACCACGGTATTTCTCATTCGACAAAATCGCAGTACGACTTAAAACCTGTCTCAGGAGCTCACGCTCCACCAGCATTTCCTGCTTATTGTTTTTAGGAATCACCTGTTGATAGTCAGGAAACTTGCCATCAATCAGTTTCGAGGTAAAAGTGAAATTGTCCGTTGTGGTCCGAATATGATTAGAGCTCATCACCACCCTAACCTCTTCATCACTATCTCCTGAAAACAGTCGATTCAGCTCCAACACGCCTTTTCTTGGAATAATGACCTGACGTAACTCATCAATGGAGACATCCGCGGGCGTTTCACTCATCGCCAGACGATGCCCGTCGGTAGCAACCGCTCGCAAACGACCGCTCTGTATTTCAAACATCATACCATTCAGGTAATAACGTACATCCTGTTGCGCCATTGCAATACTGGTACGCTCAATCAAGTGCTTCAACTGGCACTGCTGAACCACAAAGTCGAGATTCTGCGGGCTTTCTTCAACATTAGGGAAATCAGTGGCGGGCAAGGTCGTCAATGAAAAGCGGCTGCGACCCGACTTGAGCACTATTTTTTCATCTTCAAGCTGCATGCTGATTTGGGCGTCGTCCGGCAATGTTTTACAAATATCCATCAACTTACGTGCCGGCACTGTGATTTCACCGGATTCCGCTGGCTCAGTCAGCACCACGCGCCCCACCATCTCAACCTCAAGATCAGTACCTGTGAGCGATAACTGATTTCCATCCACAACAATCAAAATATTGGATAACACAGGCAAAGTCTGGCGGCGTTCAACCACACCCGCAACCAGGGTCAGGGGTTTAATCAGGTCTTCCCTCGAAATGACGAATTTCATAGTTTATATAACCTCTATTCCTCAGCTATCTCATTTATCTGACATGAGCGGCACAACAACCCTTGTATCAGGTGCTTAGCAAACGCAACAAATTTTTATAATCTTCACGGATATCCGCACTGGACTCTTTTAATTCGGCAACTTTTCTACAGGCATGCAACACCGTTGTATGATCACGCCCACCAAAAGCATCACCAATTTCCGGCAGACTGTGACTGGTTAACTCTTTGGCGAGGGCCATAGCAACTTGGCGCGGACGCGCAACAGACCGGGTACGGCGCTTGGATAACAAATCCGCCATTTTGATGTTGTAATACTCGGCCGTTGTTTTCTGAATATTACTGACACTGATCTGCCGGTCGTGCAGGGCCAACAAATCCTTCAAAGACTCACGGACAAACTCAGTATCAATTTCCTTTCCATGAAAGTGAGCGCTCGCTATCACTCTTTTCAGCGCACCTTCAAGCTCCCTGACATTTGAGCGAATTTTTTGAGCGATAAAAAAGGCCGTATCACTGGGCAAATTAATCTTAGATTGCTCAGCCTTTTTCATCAGAATTGCGACCCGGGTTTCAAGCTCAGGCGGCTCGACAGGAACCGTTAGCCCCCAGCCAAAACGTGACTTAAGCCGTTCCTCAAGGGCATCGATCTCCTTGGGATAACGATCACAGGTAAAGATCATCTGCTGATCGCCTTCCAGCAGCGCATTAAAGGTATGGAAAAACTCTTCCTGCGTGGTGGTTTTTCCGGCGAAGAACTGAATATCATCAATCAGTAACGCATCCACCGAGCGGTAGAAACGCTTAAACTCATTAATGGTATTGCTTTGGAAAGCCTTCACCATTTCCCGGACAAAACGCTCGGAATGCAAATAAACAACCCGGGTTTTAGGGTTTTTTTGTACCAGGTAATTTCCCACCGCATGCATCAAGTGTGTTTTACCCAAACCTACTCCGCCATAAATAAAGAGAGGGTTATAAGCGCCACCGGGATTTTCAGCAACCTGCAGAGCGGCTGCACGCGCCAATTGGTTGGACTTACCCTCAACGAACGTTTCAAAGGTAAAGTTCTTGTTCAACTCGTTTCGCTGCAGCTGCGGCTCTTTTTTATCAGCCGTCTTTTGGGTTTGTGCTACCGCCGCACCATTTACGGTAGGTGCGCTTGATGAAACTTTTTGATTGGCTACGGCAGGCTTTACTGTGTTTGCAGCGATTTCACCGGCGACTGGAGCAGGGGTTTTTCGACTGCTGCCGATAACCACCTCAACATGGTCAATACCATCAACCTTTAATTCAGCGACAACAATCTCATTAATTAAAGTCAGGTATTGCTGCGAAACCCAATCCTTAACAAAACGGTTAGGTGCCAGAAGACGTAGTGTTGTACCCTCTCGATCAACCTGTAGCGGTCTAATCCATGTATTGAATTGCTGAGTTGGCAACTCCTGTTGGAGTCGATCAACGCATTGGGTCCAGAAGGCATTTGTCACAGCTTTATCGTTCTCGTTAGCGCAGGCGTGAAAATTCGAATCCAAAATTCTACCTTTTTGGGACTGACTTATCCACAGGCAAAAAGCAATTAATACCACATATATTTATCTTTATTTTTCAAACAGTTATAAAACAAAAAAACATGCAGAAAAACAATAATTTACCGATATATCAATCTCGCAGGGAAGGCTGACAAAAATAAAAACAGGCTTACGCGCTAGCGATGAAAACACAATAAATTGGGTGAAAAATAGCAACTCAATACTACATCTAGTTAGCAAAGCCGACTTTTTACAAAAAAATACCAGATTAACCGCTAAGTTATTGAAAATTTATTAAATATAATTGCAGTTCCCCGCCTAATTCTCTAGAATCTCCGCTCCTGAATTTTCATAACACTTCAGTCAGAATTAAGTACGAGCGATCAAATGAAAAGAACATTCCAACCCAGCACTCTGAAACGTGCGCGCAACCACGGTTTCCGCGCCCGCATGGCCACTAAAAACGGCCGCCTGGTAATTAAACGTCGTCGCGCCAAAGGCCGTCTGCGCTTATCTGCCTAGTTTTAGAAGACATTTTCTTCAGCATCCTGGCGGGCAGCGCTGAATCCGCGCATGGCTGATTATCAAAGCGACCGTGAATGCTTTCATCGATCACAAAGGTTGTTAAATGCTGGTGACTTCCAGCAAGTGTTTGATAATACACAGCTCAAAGCTTCAACGCGCGAACTCTTAATACTCGGCGCTGCCAACAGTCTTGGCCACTCCAGAATTGGTTTTATTATCGCTAAAAAGAATATTCGCAGAGCGGTACAACGAAACCGAATTCGTCGCATCATTCGTGAATACTTCCGCGTACACTGCCATGAGTTGAACGCTCACAATGCAGTTGATCTGGTAATCATGGCCCGCAAAGGCTTTGACCAGCTCTCCAATAGCGAAATTAATTCGACTTTTTCTTCACTGTGGAACAAGCTTGTCAGGCAGTCTGACGACCCAAAGCGCCGCCGGTGACCCCCTCATGCGGAAAATTATTATTCACCTAATCAAGGCATACAGCTATCTTATCAGCCCTTTATTAGGTAATAATTGCCGTTTTTACCCTTCCTGCTCCCGTTATGCTGAAACGGCCATCGAACGTTTTGGCCTTGTAAAGGGCGGCTGGCTGGCCATTAAACGCATCAGTAAATGCCACCCTTGGCATGAGGGCGGCGAAGATCTGGTACCAACATCCGAACATAAGCATTAATAATCATGGATAAACAACGCCTAGTTCTGTTTTCTGCAATTGCAGTTATTCTTTATCTGCTTATTCTGGCCTGGAACGAAGATTACGGTCAGCCTGATAGGGCCGCTCCTGTTGCTCAAACCCAGCAGCAAGAAACTCAACAGGGAGTTGCCATCGATAGCCTGCCCTCCTCAGAGAGTGCCTCCAACAGCAATTCAGACTTACCCTCAGCGGCTCCGGCAGACGGCATTCCTGCCGCTAACAATCAGCCAGCCGCGGCGGCAAGTGCCAGCGCCGTAACGAATGCAATTACGGTGGAAACCGATGTATTTAACGTCCGCATCAACCCGAAAGGCGGCGATATTATTTATGCGGCACTGAAGCAATACCCTCGTGTTATCGACCAACCCGATAACCCCTTTGTACTGCTTCAAAACAGTTCAGAGCGGGTCTATGTCGCACAGAGCGGCTTGATCGGCGTTAACGGCCCTGATGCGGCTAAAACAGGACGGCCTCTTTACCAAACTGCCCAGCAAAGCTACACCCTTGCTGAAGGTGAGGACTCACTAACCGTAGACCTCCAACTAGAAACAGACCAAGGCGTTTCTATTACGAAACGCTTCACCTTCAACCGTGCGGCCTACCTGATTAAGGTTGACTACATTATCAACAACCAGTCATCCGCCCCCTGGCAGGGTAATTTCTTCGCCCAGCTTAAACGGGATAACAGCGCTGACCCAAGCAAAACAACCAACATGGGTATGGCCTCATTCCTGGGTGCCGCTACACAAACCAGCGAAGACAACTACGTCAAAGTCGACTTTGACGATGTTGCCGACACACCTTTTAAGGAAAAGAATAACGGCGGCTGGATTGCAATCCTTCAGCATTATTTCGTCAGCGCCTGGGTGCCTGACTCGAACCAGCAACATACCTACGAAGTCCGCAAAAACTCCCAGGGCGAAAATATTGCCGGCCTGGTGAGTCCCGCGACTGTGGTAGCGCCGGGTGAAACCACAACCATCAATGCCCAGCTTTATACCGGCCCCAAAATCCAGGATCGCCTGGAAGAAATCGCGCCAAGCCTGGAACTGACCATTGACTACGGCTTCCTGTTCTTTATTGGCCAACCGCTGTTCTGGCTGCTGTCCTTCTTTCATGGTTTCCTGGGCAACTGGGGTTGGGCCATTATCTTCACCACCCTGGTGATTAAACTGGCTTTCTTCCACCTTTCTGCCACCAGTTACAAATCCATGGCAAACATGCGCCGTGTTGGCCCACAAATGCAGCGCATCAAAGAGCAACACGGAAACGACCGCCAGAAAATGTCTGCGGCCATGATGGAGCTGTACAAGAAAGAAAAGATCAACCCGCTGGGCGGCTGTCTGCCAATCCTGGTACAGATGCCTGTTTTCATCGCCCTGTACTGGGTATTGATGGAAAGTGTTGAGCTGCGACAAGCACCTTTCATGCTGTGGATTGAAGATTTATCGCTTAAGGATCCGCTGTTTATCCTGCCAATCCTGATGGGCGTTACAATGTACGTGCAACAGATGTTGAACCCGACACCTCCTGACCCCACCCAGGCCAAGGTGATGAAGATGATGCCCATCATGTTCACCTTCTTCTTCCTGTGGTTCCCAGCCGGCCTCGTGCTGTACTGGGTGGCAAACAACATCCTGTCGATTGCCCAGCAGTGGTTTATTACCCGCAAAATAGAAAAAGCCGCGGAAAATAAAACACTGAAATAACCTGCAAAGGATAGTTAAAGCCCCTTTTTCAAGGGGCTTTTTTTTACCCCCACCTTTTTCCTACAATGCATAGCATGACTCTGACTGCCTCCGATAAAGATACCATCGTCGCCCAGGCCACACCGCCAGGTCGCGGCGGTGTGGGTGTTGTTCGCGTTTCCGGTCCTAAAGTGCCGGCGATCGCCTCCGCTTTGCTGAAGCAGTCTCCGAAAGCCCGCCAGGTTTGTTTCAGCGCCTTCCATGCAAGCGATGGCAGCATCATAGACCAGGGCGTTGCCCTGCTCTTTACAGCGCCCGCCTCCTTCACCGGCGAAGATATTCTGGAATTACAAGGTCATGGCGGCCAGGTGGTCATGGATTTATTGATCAAAGAACTTATCAAGCTCGGGGCTCGCCAGGCGCGGCCCGGTGAGTTTTCCGAACGCGCCTTCCTGAACAATAAAATCGACCTGACGCAGGCCGAAGCCATTGCTGACTTGATTGACTCCAGTTCCGAGCAGGCAGCTAAAAACGCGGTTAAATCCCTGCAGGGAGAGTTCTCCAAGAGAGTTCATGACCTGGTTGAAGCCCTGATTATGTTACGTATGTATGTGGAAGCTGCGATCGACTTCCCTGAAGAGGAAATCGACTTTCTCGCAGACAGCAAGGTCGCTGCTGACCTTTCTCTGGTGATGCAACGATTGGACAAGGTACTGGCAGAGGCCCACCAGGGAGCCGCGCTTCAGGAGGGCATGAACGTTGTGATGGCCGGATTGCCGAATGCCGGCAAATCCAGTCTCCTGAACCGTCTGTCTGGCAAAGAAAGTGCAATTGTAACCAACATTCCGGGCACCACCCGCGACGTGCTCAGGGAGCATATCCACATCGATGGTATGCCCTTGCATATCATCGATACAGCCGGACTGCGTGAAAGCCCTGACGAGATTGAACAGGAAGGCATCCGCCGCGCCTGGTCCGAAATTAAACGGGCTGACCGCATTCTCCTGGTGGTTGATGCCAGCACCGTACAAGCAACGCACCCGCATGATATCTGGCCCGATTTTGTCGATCATCTGGACAACCTGGACAACATCACCGTTATTCAAAATAAATGCGACCTGCTCAACGCTGAGCCAACCTCTATAGAAAAAAAGCAGGATCAGCCCTGCCCGATCATTCGCCTCTCGGCTAAACAGGGGCATGGCATCGAGTTACTCACCAGCCACCTCAAAGCATGCATGGGTTATCAGGCGGGTTCCGAAGGCAGCTTCAGCGCCCGGAGACGTCATTTGGATGCGCTGGAGCGTGCCCAGGCATTCCTCCAAACAGGGCAGCAACAATTACAAGCTGAGCAGGCTGGTGAGCTGTTAGCGGAAGATTTACGCCAGGCTCAGCAATGCCTGTCGGAAATTACCGGTGAGTTCAGCAGTGATGACCTGCTGGGCAGGATTTTTTCCAGTTTCTGTATTGGCAAGTAAGTTGGCTGACTTCGGCTTTTAATCGACGTCAGCCCTTTTAATTCCCAAAACGCACAACGGCTTCCCCCGCATCACAGCTATTTTGGTATTAAGCCGAAATGGCATCGTCACGACAGCACAGCACACCATTCCTACCTTAATAACGTCCGCAAATTAGCTCGGTTCGCATAGCCGTTTCCTAAAAAAGATTAAAAAAGTAATATTTTTTTCCTGTGGATAAACTGACCATAACCTTCGGGGTAAAAAACCGGTTTTTCTGTGGATAACTTTGCCTGTGAATAAGGTGCCAAGTTTCACACAGCTTTATTTAAGTTTACTGTCAGTAAAATTACACCTTAACCACAAGGTTTATTATTTTTTAACTCGCTGTATTTAAAGCAGTAGTACTATTTATCCACAGAATCCGTCGCCCTAAGAAATAACAGTAAACAACTATCTTTTATATATAAAAATTTTTAAATGATTATTTCACAAGCCTGCTGGTCATCCTTGAAATCTGTTGGCTTTTCTTTTGGAAGCGAATCATTATACTGAGCTCCCTTATCGTATTAGTGAGCTTGAGCTCTGGGTGACAGTGGTGGATTACCCTCAAAATTTTGATGTGATTGTGGTGGGTGGTGGTCATGCCGGTACTGAAGCGGCATTGGCCTCCGCACGCATGGGTTCAAAAACCCTGTTACTGACGCACAATGTCGACACGCTGGGACAAATGTCCTGTAACCCTGCCATTGGCGGCATCGGCAAAAGCCACCTGGTTAAGGAAATTGATGCCCTGGGTGGCGCAATGGCCCTGGCTACGGATCGAGCGGGGATTCAATTCCGAACCCTTAATTCCCGCAAGGGCCCTGCCGTTCGAGCGACTCGAGCCCAGGCCGATCGTGTTCTTTACAAGGCTGCAATCCGCGAGGTCCTGGAAAATCAGGAAAATCTGGTTATTTTCCAACAGGCAGTTGATGACCTGGTTATCGAGAATGAACGGGTTTGCGGGGTGGTTACGCAAATGGGGCTGCGTTTCTTTGCCCCTGGCGTGGTGCTGGCAACCGGTACTTTTCTCGGTGGTGTCATACACATTGGCCTGCAAAACCAGTCCGGCGGTCGCGCCGGAGACCAACCGTCCATTGCCTTGGCGAAAAGGCTGCGTGAGCTGCCTTTCCGGGTGGAGCGTTTAAAAACCGGTACACCTCCACGCATTGATGGACGCAGTGTTGATTTCTCCGTTATGCAAGCTCAGCCCGGGGATACTCCGCTGCCGGTCATGTCGTTTATGGGCAGCCGAGAAATGCATCCCCGGCAGGTAAGCTGCTATATCACGCACACCAACGAAAAAACCCATAACATCATTCGATCCGGGCTGGATCGTTCCCCGATGTATACGGGCGTCATTGATGGTGTGGGGCCGCGTTATTGCCCATCGGTTGAAGATAAGGTGCATCGGTATGCCGATAAGAATTCGCACCAGATATTCGTTGAGCCCGAAGGGCTGAGCACGCACGAACTGTACCCCAATGGCATTTCCACCAGTCTGCCTTTTGATGTGCAATTGGATTTAGTGCGCTCAATAAAAGGGTTTGAGCAGGCACATATCACACGACCGGGTTATGCCATTGAGTACGACTTTTTTAATCCACAGGATCTGAAACATACCCTGGAAACCAAGTTTATCGACGGCTTGTTTTTTGCCGGTCAGATTAATGGCACCACCGGTTATGAAGAAGCCGGGGCTCAGGGCTTGTTGGCAGGCTTGAATGCCGCCCTGCAGGCGCAGCAAAAAGAGCCTTGGTATCCCCGCCGCGATGAGGCTTACCTTGGGGTGCTGGTGGATGATCTTATTACCCTGGGTACGCAGGAACCCTACCGAATGTTTACCAGTCGTGCCGAGTACCGTTTGTTATTGCGCCAGGATAATGCGGACCTGCGACTGACCGAAACCGGTCATCGTTTGGGGCTGGTTGATGCCCCACGCTGGGAACGATTCAACCAGAAGTGCGAGGCGATTACTCTGGAGCAGCAGCGACTGCAGGAAACCTGGATTCAGCCCGGAACACCGGAAGCGGAACGAGTGGCCAGCAAGCTGGCTTCGCCGTTGAACCATGAATACAGCCTGATGGCATTGCTTAAGCGGCCAGAACTGACTTATCCCGATGTGAAAAACCTGAAAGGCGAAGGGGTGGCGGACGAAGAGGTGGCTGAACAGGTGGTGACCCAGGCAAAGTATGAGGGTTACATCAGTCGCCAGCAGGATGAAATTGAGCGCCTGCGTCGCCATGAGATGACCCGGCTGCCGGAGGATTTTATCTATGACGACATTCCCGGTTTATCCAATGAGGTTAAACAGAAGCTCAATGAAATGCGTCCTGAAACACTGGCGGCGGCTGGCCGTATCCCCGGTGTAACGCCGGCGGCCGTTTCACTGCTGCTGATCCATTTGAAAAAACGTTCTGTGTTACAGGTGAAAACGGCCTGATGCCCGTCGAAAAATTGTTGCAACAGGGTATTGAATCACTGGATCTGAAGCTATCGGATGAACAGTTTCAATTACTGATCGACTACCTGGGATTGCTCCAGAAGTGGAATAAGGCTTATAACCTGACGGCGGTGCGTGACCCCGAGGACATGGTCACCTACCATTTGCTGGATAGCCTGACATTGGCAAAGCACTTTCAGCAACCCGCCTTGTCTGTTATTGATGTGGGGACTGGGGCTGGTTTACCAGGCATCGTACTTGCCATCCTGTTTCCGGAACATCGTTTTACACTGCTGGACAGTAACGGTAAAAAAACCCGTTTTCTCATGCAGGCCAAGATAGAGTTGGGTCTGGATAATGTTGATGTGGTGAATAGCCGGGTTGAATTATTTCAGCCGGATGGCGGGTTTGATATTGTCATCTCTCGCGCCTTCACAGCACTGGATAACTTTGCCAATATAACCAGCCACCTGTGTGCCGCCGGCGGTCTTTTTTACGCAATGAAAGGCAAGTACCCGCAACAGGAAATAGAACTGTTGCCGGAGAGTTTCAAGGTAGTAACCATCGATCGGTTACTGGTGCCCGGGCTGCCCGATGAGCGGCACCTGGTTATATTTAAACAGTTGCGATAACGCTAGCTGATAAAACCGAGGGAGTAGCGACGGTGCGAATCTTTGCGATAACGAATCAAAAAGGTGGCGTGGGGAAAACCACCACGGCCGTGAATCTGGCTGCGTCCCTGAAAACCATCAAACGTAAAGTGCTGATGGTGGATTTGGACCCTCAGGGGAATGCCACCATGGGAAGTGGTGTGGACAAAAATACCCTGCGGTACTCCGTTTACGACGTGCTTACCGGAAGGTGCACGATTGATGAAGCGATTACACCCGCCGAAGAGGCTGGCTATGACCTGCTGCCGGCCAATGCGGACCTGACTGCAGCCGAGGTTGAGTTGTTGGGGCTGGACCAAAAGGAACACCGTCTTTGTAACGCGCTTAGGGGATTGGAGGATCGATATGATTACGTCATTATTGACTGTCCGCCTTCCCTCAGTATGTTGACGGTAAATGCACTGGTTGCCTCCGACAGCGTTATTATTCCGATGCAGTGCGAGTATTATGCCCTTGAGGGATTGTCGGCGCTGATTAATACCATCACGGGCATCACGAAAAGGTTAAACCCTGAGCTGAAAATTGAAGGCCTGCTGCGAACCATGTTCGATCCGAGGAACAGCCTGACCCGGGACGTTTCCAATCAACTGATCGTGCACTTTGGTGACCGGGTTTATGATACGGTTATTCCCCGTAACGTCAGACTGGCAGAAGCGCCCAGTTACGGTTTGCCAGCGTTGGTCTATGATCGTCGCTCACGCGGTGCAATGGCTTATTTGGCACTGGCCGGCGAAGTGCTGCGTAAATCGCGCAAACAAACGGCAGCAGCCGGTTGATTAGCAAACTATAGAAACGAGATAAGATCATGGCAGCTCAAAAAAGAGGTTTGGGGCGTGGACTGGATGCCCTGCTGGGCAATCTGGAAAACACAGCGGCCGAGGCTGGCAGTAACGGTGAGGATGGCCAGCTCATGCAGCTTCCGGTTGACCTGGTGGTGCGTGGAAAATATCAGCCTCGACGTGAAATGGATCCAGGCCCGCTGCAGGAGCTGGCCGACTCGATCAAGGCTCAGGGGGTCATGCAACCCATTGTGGTCAGGGCCATTGATGGTCAACGTTATGAGATCATCGCCGGCGAACGGCGCTGGCGTGCCACGCAACTGGCTGGTTTAAGTGAAATTCCCGCCATTGTAAAAAATGTTTCCGATGAAAGTGCTATTGCCATGGCGCTGATCGAAAACATTCAACGCGAAAACCTCAATGCCATTGACGAAGCGGTTGCCCTGCAACGGCTGCAAGAGGAGTTCGGGCTTACCCAGCAACAGGTGGCCGATGCTGTCGGGAAATCCAGGGCCGCTGTTGCGAACCTTATACGGTTACTGGCATTACATAACGAAGTAAAAAACCTGCTGGCCGAGGGCGCACTCGAAATGGGCCATGCCCGGGCGCTTTTGGCTTTGCCTGAGCCGCAACAGCTGTCAGCGGGCAAAACGGTGGTTTCACGCCAGCTCTCCGTGCGCCAAACCGAAGCCCTGGTGCGCAAACTGCTGAGCGAAGAAGGTAAACCGAAAGCCAGCGCCAAGGTTGACCCCGATATTAAACACCTTGAACATAAGCTCAGTGACCAGCTGGGTTCGTCCGTGACGATACAGCACGGCAACAAAGGTAAGGGAAAGCTGATTATCAGCTACGGTTCCACCCAGGAACTGGAAGGCATTCTGTCGCATATAAAATAGTTTCGATCGTGAACCGTATCGGGTGATACGGTATCACTTGAAATAAGTACCTCCTAATGTATTGAAAGCTTGCTTGCTACCCCCTTTGTCTTTATACTAGCGCCCCGTTTGTGGGTGGCTTTTTGCGGTTGGATTTTCCTTTGCTTGTGTGGGGTTTTTAAAGCCGGAAATGAAACCGTGAAGACGATCAGATCGAGAGCAAAAACTGTTGTTTCACCTGTGTTTTGGGTGCCCCTGATTCAGTTAGGGGTGGCGTTGTTATGCGCGGCAGTCGGGTTATTGTTCGGAATACACAGCGCGTTGTCGCTGTTGTTAGGTGGTCTGATTGCTGTTGTGGGCAATGCCGTTTTTATTTGGCGTTTTTTTAAGCGAGTGGAATCGCAATCAGCTCAGGATATGCTTAAAAATGCATATCAGGGCGCGTTTTCCAAGCTGCTGCTCACTGCCCTGCTGTTCGGTCTGGTACTGGGCAGTTATGACGATTTGGAAATTTTGTTTTTGTTTGCCGGTTTTTTGGTGGCTCAAGCAGTTAATTGGGCGGCACCGATTATTTATAAACGGCAAACTCTGGGTTGAACCAAAGCAAAACTAATTTGCTAACCGTAACCGGTGAAGAAGCAGAAGAATGGCAGCAGAAGAAGCGTTAACAACGAAAGGTTATATTACCCACCACCTGACCAACCTGACTTTTGGGCAGCACCCGGATGGTCATTGGGGTTTGGCTCACAGTGCTGAAGAAGCCAAGGAAATGGGTTTTTGGGCGTTCAATCTGGACACACTGGGCTTTTCTATTGTGCTGGGTGCCCTGTTCTGCTGGCTGTTCTGGCTGGCGTCTCGCAAAGCAACCTCCGGGATTCCTGGTGGGCTGCAAAACTTTGTTGAATCTGTCGTCGATTTTGTCGATGGCAGCGTAAAGGATATCTTCCACAGTCGTAATATGCTGGTTGCGCCCCTGGCGCTGACCATCTTTGTGTGGATTTTCCTGATGAATTTCATGGACTTGATCCCGGTTGACCTGTTGCCTCAGGCGGCAGCGCTGATTACGGGCGATCCACACTTCTTCCTGAAAGTGGTTCCAACAACGGATCCGAATGCAACCCTGGGTATGGCTCTGGGTGTGTTTATCCTGATTCTCTTCTATAGCATCAAAATTAAAGGTCTGGGCGGCTTCCTGGGTGAGCTGACTTTGCATCCTTTCGGCAAGTGGATGCTGCCTTTCAACCTGTTCCTTGAAGGCGTAAACCTGATTTCCAAACCGGTTTCTCTCGGTCTGCGTCTGTTCGGTAACATGTACGCCGGTGAGATGATCTTTATCCTGATTGCTCTGATGTATAGCGGCGGTTTGGTTTTAGGCGCTGCAGGTGGTGTTCTGCAGTGGGCATGGGCAGTATTCCATATTCTGATTATTACCCTGCAAGCCTTTATTTTTATGGTGTTGACGATTGTGTACCTGAGCATGGCACACGAGTCTTCACACTAAAGAAGCACGAAATCTATTAAAACTTTTTAAAATTAACTGTTAATAAAAACGGGAGAAAAAATGGAACTCGCATCTGCAATACTGTACTTGGCTGGTGGTATTTTGATGGGTCTGGCTGCACTGGGTGCCTCTGTGGGTATTGGTGTTCTGGGTGGTAAATTCCTGGAAGGTGCTGCTCGCCAACCAGAAATGATCCCAATGCTGCGTACTCAGCTGTTCATCGTTATGGGCCTGGTTGACGCGGTACCAATGATCGGTGTTGGTATCTCTCTGTACATCCTGTTTGCCGTTGTTTAAGGCTCAACGACTGAATCCTGAAAACAAGCAACAAGCCCGAGGTGCAGCGTGAATATTAATGCAACCATGATTGGCCAGATGTTGACTTTCGTCGTCTTCGTCTGGTTCTGCATGAAGTTTATCTGGCCGCCCATTACGAGCGCGCTGGCTGAACGCAAAAAGAAAATTGCTGATGGCTTAAGTGCTGCTGATCGTGCCGAGCAGGATCTGGAACTGGCGAAGGAAAAAGCCACACAGCAGTTGAAGGAAGCCAAACAGCAAGGTGCTGAAATTATTGAGCAGGCCAACAAGCGTGCGACTCAGCTGGTTGAAGAAGCTAAAGAGCAAGCGCGTGAAGAAGGTGAGCGTCTGCTGGTTGCTGCACAAGCTGAAATCGAACAAGAGTTCAATCGTGCCCGTGAAGAACTGCGCACCCAGGTTGCTGCGGTTGCAGTAGCGGGTGCCGAGAAAGTTCTGGGTGCCAAAGTGGATGCTGCTGAACACAGCGCCATGTTGGATAAACTGGCCGCAGAACTTTAGGGAATAGAACCATGGCAGAAGTCAGCACCGTAGCACGCCCTTACGCCAAAGCCGCTTTTGAGTACGCTCAGGAAAAAGGCAGCCTGACGGAGTGGTCTGAGATGCTGTCACTGGCAGCGACTGTTGCCACGGACAGTAACATGAAAACTGTCCTGGATAGTCCTGCATTGACCAGTGAGCAGAAAGCGGCTGTTTTCACTGATGTTTGTGGCACGGGTCTGGGTGTAGAGGCGCAAAACTTTATCTCTACTCTGGCCGAGCACAAACGACTGGCAGCCTTGCCCGTGATCAGCGAAATGTTCGAAGAGCTGAAGTCGGCCCGTGATCAAGCGGTCGATGTCGAAGTGATCAGCGCCTTTGAAATGACATCCGAGCAGGAAAATAAGCTGGCCGAAACGCTAAAAGCCAAATGGCAGAAGGAAGTCAGCCTGACATCAAGTGTTGATGCTGACTTGATAGGTGGTGTTGTGATCCGCGCAGGTGATGTGGTGATTGATGGCTCCATCCGCGGCAAACTGGCCAAGCTGGCTGAAGCTGTGAATTCCTAAGATTAAATTGCAAAGAAATTTTACAGGTTAAGAGGCATAACCATGCAACAACTGAATCCTGCAGAGATCAGTGAGATCATTAAAAAGCGCATTGAAAGCGTTGATGTCTCATCTGAAGCTCGCAATGAAGGCACCATCGTAAACGTATCCGATGGTGTAATTCGTATCCACGGTCTGGCCGACGTGATGTACGGGGAAATGATTGAATTCCCTGGCGGTATTTACGGTATGGCACTTAACCTTGAGCGCGACTCTGTGGGTGCCATCGTACTGGGCGATTATATGCAGTTGTCTGAAGGTATGACTGCACGTTGTACGGGCCGTATTCTGGAAGTACCCGTTGGTCCGGAACTGGAAGGCCGTGTCGTAAACTCGCTGGGTATGCCAATTGATGGTCGTGGCCCGGTGAATGCAACCCTGACTGATGCGGTTGAAAAGGTTGCACCCGGTGTAATCGCCCGTAAATCGGTTGATCAGCCCGTACAGATTGGTTTGAAAGTCATCGATACCATGGTACCTATCGGTCGTGGCCAGCGTGAGCTGATCATTGGTGACCGCCAGATTGGTAAAACAGCTGTGGCGGTTGATGCCATCATCAACCAGAAAGGCACGGGTATTAAGTGTATTTATGTTGCTGTTGGCCAGAAAGCTTCCTCTGTTGCTGCTGTGGTACGTAAGCTGGAAGAGCATGGCGCCATGGACCACACCACGGTTATCGCAGCTAACGCTTCAGATCCTGCTTCCATGCAGTTCCTGGCGCCATTTGCCGGCTGTACCATGGGTGAGTATTACCGTGACCGTGGTCAGGATGCCCTGATTATTTACGATGATTTGACCAAGCAAGCCTGGGCTTATCGCCAGATCTCCCTGTTGCTGCGTCGTCCACCCGGACGGGAAGCTTATCCTGGTGACGTATTCTACCTGCACTCCCGTCTGCTGGAACGTGCGGCGCGTGTTAGCGAAGAGTATGTAGAAAACTTCACCAACGGCGAAGTGAAAGGCCAAACCGGTTCCCTGACTGCTTTGCCAGTGATTGAAACCCAGGCCGGTGACGTATCCGCCTTCGTACCGACTAACGTAATTTCGATTACCGATGGCCAGATCTTCCTGGAAGCCGATATGTTTAACGCGGGTATCCGTCCTGCGATGAACGCCGGTATTTCGGTATCTCGTGTAGGTGGTGCCGCTCAAACGAAAATCGTTAAGAAGCTGTCTGGCGGTATCCGTACCTCGCTGGCGCAGTATCGCGAACTGGCGGCTTTCTCGCAGTTTGCTTCGGACCTGGATGAGGCTACAAAAGCCCAGCTGGATCACGGTGAGCGTGTTACCGAACTGATGAAGCAGAAACAATACTCACCTCAGAATATTGCCGAGATGAGCCTGGTGGTTTACGCCTCTAACGAAGGTTACCTGAAAGAAGTTGCAGTGAATAAAGTGGGTGACTTCGAAGCGGCACTGCTGGCTTTCGCCAAGAGCGAAATCGGTGATGTCATGAACAGTGTTGCTGATTCCGGCGATTGGAACGATGACATCGAAGGCAAGTTCAAAGCCTGTCTGGATAAATTTGTATCCACCCAAAGCTGGTAAGAAATAAGGCCCGGGCTCTCGTGAGTCCCGGGCTTGATATTTAATCGGAAAGTTAACCGGAAAAACTGAGATAGCTCATGGCAGTCGGAAAAGAAATCCGTACTCAAATTTCGAGTATTAAAAGCACTCAGAAAATTACCAGTGCGATGCAACTGGTAGCGGCGAGTAAAATGCGTAAAGCCCAGGATCGTATGGAGCTTGGCAGACCTTACGCTGATCGAATCCGTCAGGTTGTTGGCCATCTGGCCAATGCCACCTCTGAGTTCCGTCACCAGTATCTTGAAGAGCGTGAAGTAAAACGTGCTGGCTTTATCATTATTTCCACCGACCGGGGCCTGTGTGGCGGTTTGAATATCAACCTGTTCAAAACAGCGTTGCGTGCCATCAAGGATTACCAGGATCGCGGCGTAGAAGTTGATCTGTGCCTGGTAGGTGTTAAGGCGACAGCCTTCTTCAGAAGTGTGGGCGGCAATGTTGTGGCTGCTAAAACGCACTTAGGCGAAGAGTTCAGCGCCAACGACCTGATTGGTACGGTCAAGGTAATGCTGGATTCCTTCGATGAAGGTAATTTGGATCACCTGTCCGTGGTATACAACGAGTTCGTTAATACCATGACACAGGCGCCAACCGTGCAGCAGTTGTTGCCGTTGAAGCCGGAAGAAACTGATGAGCTTAAAAATCACTGGGATTATATCTATGAGCCGGACGATGCAACCTTGCTCGACGGTTTATTGACCCGTTATATCGAATCCCAGGTTTATCAAGGCATGGTTGAAAACAGCGCCTGTGAGCAGGCTGCACGAATGATTGCCATGAAGAGTGCAACGGATAACGCGGGCGATATGATTGATGGCCTGCAACTGGTTTATAACAAAGCTCGCCAGGCTGCGATTACGCAGGAACTGTCCGAGATTGTTGGTGGCGCGGCGGCCGTATAAGGCGTCGACCAGGTAAAAGTTTTAATTATTTAGCGGGGACAGAATTAATTCTGTCCCCAAAAAAGCAAATGAGGAACCGGAAATGAGTAGCGGACGTATCGTACAAATCATCGGTGCTGTTATCGACGTGGAGTTCCCGCGTGACAGCCTGCCCAAGGTTTACGACGCCTTGAAGGTTACAGAAAAAGATCTGACCCTGGAAGTACAACAGCAGCTGGGTGACGGCGTTGTGCGTGCGATTGCCATGGGTTCTTCCGAAGGTGTGAGCCGCGGCCTGGAAGTTGCCAACACTGGCGCGCCGGTTTCAGTGCCTGTTGGTCTGGAGACACTGGGTCGTATTATGGACGTGCTGGGGAACCCGATTGATGAGTGTGGCCCCATCGGCGAACAGGAAAGAATGCCTATTCACCGTAAAGCGCCATCCTATGAAGAACTGGCGGCTTCCGAGGAGCTGTTGGAAACGGGTATCAAGGTGATTGACCTGGTTTGCCCATTCGCCAAGGGTGGTAAAGTGGGTCTGTTCGGTGGTGCCGGTGTGGGTAAAACCGTAAACATGATGGAGTTGATTAACAACATCGCGACCGAACACTCGGGTTTGTCTGTATTCGCGGGTGTTGGTGAGCGTACTCGTGAGGGTAACGACTTCTACCACGAGATGCAGGAAGCGGGCGTTGTAAACGTTGAGAACTTCAAGGAATCCAAAGTGGCCATGGTTTACGGCCAGATGAACGAGCCACCTGGAAACCGTCTGCGTGTGGCGCTGACAGGTTTGACCATGGCTGAAAAATTCCGTGACGAAGGTCGTGACGTACTGTTGTTCGTTGACAACATCTACCGTTACACACTGGCCGGTACTGAGGTATCAGCACTGCTGGGTCGTATGCCCTCTGCGGTGGGTTACCAGCCGACGCTGGCGGAAGAAATGGGTGTACTGCAGGAGCGTATTACTTCAACCAAGACAGGCTCCATTACTTCGATCCAGGCGGTATACGTACCTGCGGATGACTTGACTGACCCATCCCCTGCGACAACCTTCGCACACCTTGACTCGACGGTTGTACTGTCACGTGACATTGCGGCTAAAGGTATTTACCCAGCGGTTGATCCTCTGGACTCTACGTCGCGTCAGCTGGACCCACTGATTATCGGTCAGGAGCACTATGAAGTGGCTCGCGGTGTTCAGGGTGTACTGCAGCGTTATAAAGAGCTGAAGGATATCATCGCCATCCTGGGTATGGACGAACTGTCTGAAGAAGATAAAAACATCGTGGCTCGTGCACGTAAGATTGAGCGTTTCCTGTCTCAGCCGTTCACGGTTGCAGAGGTATTCACCGGTGCACCTGGTAAATACGTTTCTTTGAAAGACACGATTCGCGGCTTTAAAGGTATTCTGGATGGTGAGTACGATAACCTGCCAGAACAGGCTTTCTACATGGTTGGTACCATTGAGGAAGCCATCGAAAAAGCGAACAAGCAATAAAACTTAAAGGTTTAGGCTATGGCTATGACGGTCCATTGTGACATCGTTAGCGCGGAAGAAAAAATCTTCTCAGGCCTGGTGGAGATGGTAATCGTCGCCGGTGCATTGGGTGACCTGGGTATTACGCCGGGTCACGCTCCTCTGTTAACTGAGGTAAAACCAGGTCCAATTCGTTTGATCCTGGATAACGGCGAAGAGGAAATCTTCTATGCTTCCGGTGGTTTTCTGGAAGTGCAGCCACATTTGGTGACGGTACTGTCTGATACGGCATTACGTGCCGATGATGTGAATGAAGCGGCGGCGCTGGAGGCCAAGAAAATGGCTGAGCAGGCGATGCAGGATCAACATTCCGAAATTGATCATGCGCTGGCTGCTGCTCAGTTGGCCGAAGCGGTTGCCCAATTGAGAACGCTGAACAGCATTCGCAAGAAAATGGGTAAATAAGCCATCGGTGTAAGTATTTGAAAAGGCAGCTCTGGCTGCCTTTTTTTATGGTAATTTAAACTGGTTGGTCAATAATGTAACCAATAGGAGCCCTGTTATGTTTGGGCTTTTTTCTATTTGGAGCATGCTTTTTAATGAAGTTACAGGTTGTTGTTCTTGCTGCAGGCCAGGGTACACGCATGAAGTCGCGACTACCCAAAGTGCTGCACCCGCTTGCCGGAAAACCGTTACTGGGACATGTCCTGGATAGCGCCCTAGCACTTGAAGCCGCAAAATTGAACGTTGTGGTTGGGCATGGTGCCGAAACGGTTCAGCAAACGATGTGCGATTACCCGGTCAACTGGGTTTTACAGTCTGAACAGTTGGGTACCGGACATGCCGTTGCCCAGGCGTTGCCTGAAATCGATGACGATGCGGTTGTGTTGGTGCTGTATGGGGACGTTCCCCTTACGTCCACGGAAACGCTGAGAGAGCTGTTGGCCGAGGTTAATGAACAGAGCCTGGCGTTGTTAACGGTGAACTTGTCAGACCCGACAGGTTATGGCCGTATCGTCCGTGATGACGAAGGCCGGGTTTTATCGATTGTTGAGCAAAAAGACGCCACTGAAGCGCAGCTGTGCATTCGTGAAGGCAATACGGGTATTTTGGCCGTTCAGGGGCTCAAACTAAAAGAGTGGTTGCCGAAGCTTTCATCCAATAATGCCCAGGGCGAATATTACCTGACGGACTGTATTGCCATGGCTGTTGCCGATAGTATGAATGTGGTGGCTGTCGCTGCCAAAACGGAACAGGAAGTACAAGGCATTAACAGCCGTCAGCAACAGGCAGCGCTGGAGCGCTGGTACCAGAGACAGCAGGCTGAAAAACTGATGGTGGGCGGTGTAACCCTTGCTGACCCGGCGCGGATTGATATTCGCGGACGTTTAACTCATGGGCAGGATGTTTTCATTGATGTGAACACTGTTTTTGAGGGTGATGTCGAATTGGGAGATGGTGTTGAAATAGGCCCTAACGTACAGATTATTAACTCAATCATCGGTGAAAATACGGTTATTCACGCGAACACGGTGATTGAAAACACCGAGATATCGGCTGACTGCCAGGTTGGCCCCTTTGCTCGTTTGAGACCCGGCACGCGTCTGGCCGAAAAGGCAAAAATCGGCAATTTTGTTGAAACCAAGCAGGCTGAAATAGGCCCGGGCAGCAAGGTTAACCACCTCAGCTATGTAGGTGATGCCAGGCTGGGTAAGGATGTTAATGTCGGTGCGGGTACCATTACCTGCAACTATGATGGCGCTAATAAACACCTCACCGATATCGGTGATAATGTGTTTGTTGGTTCGAATACGGCACTCGTGGCCCCAATCAAGGTCGAATCCGGGGCGACTATCGGAGCAGGCTCCACCCTTTCGGCGGATGTTGAAGCCGAAACACTGGTTGTAGCACGAGGCAAGGCCCGTGTTGTCAGGGATTGGAAGCGTCCGGTTAAAAAACCAAAGTAATAGAGAAGCGTTCAGGGATTAGTATATGTGCGGGATTGTTGGCGGAATTGCAGCACGCAATATCAGTGGAATTTTGTTGGAAGGCTTGCGACGCCTGGAGTACCGGGGTTATGACTCCGCCGGTATGGCGATTATGTCCGACCGTGGAGAAATCCAGCGCCTGCGGCGCCAGGGTAAGGTACAGGAACTGGCCGATGCGCTTGATGAAGCCAAGCCGCAGGGAGGCCTGGGTATCGCTCATACAAGATGGGCAACCCATGGCGAGCCAAGCGAAGCCAATGCCCACCCGCATATGTCGAAAGGACACATTGCCATTGTCCATAACGGGATTATTGAGAACCATGACGAACTGCGTAAGGAATTGCAGGAGTTGGGTTACGAATTTACCTCCCAGACAGATACTGAGGTTGTGGTTCACCTGATAGAACACTACAGCCACACCGAAGCGACATTGATGGATGCTGTTCGCAAAACCGTTGCTCGACTTGATGGTGCTTTTGCACTGGGTGTGATTGATAGCAACTGCCCGGAGCGCCTGGTGGCGGCGCGTTCCGGTAGCCCGCTGGTCATTGGCGTAGGCATTGGCGAACACTATATCGGTTCGGATCAGCTGGCACTGGCTCAGGTAACCGACCGCTTTATGTTCCTGGAAGAAGGTGATTTTGCTGAATTGACCCTGGATGGCGTTGTTGTTACTGACACCAATGGTAAACCCGTCCAAAGGGAAGTCAGTCGCTTTGAGCATCAGGCCGATGCGACGGATAAAGGCGAATACCGGCACTACATGCTCAAGGAAATTTTCGAGCAACCCGAGGTGGTTGCCGCCACCCTGACGGGTCGAATCAGTAAAACGCAGGTGCTTGAACAGGTTCTGGGTGCGCGCGCAAAGGAAATTCTTGACCAGGTTAAGGCTGTCCAGATTATTGCTTGTGGCACCAGCTATCATGCCGGGCTTGTTACCCAGTATTGGATTGAAGAGCTGGCAGGTATCCCCTGTCGTGTCGAGGTGGCCAGTGAATACCGCTATCGTAAGGTGGTGGTGCAGCCGGGCACCCTGTTTGTAACCATCTCTCAATCCGGGGAAACGGCTGATACCCTGGCGGCGCTACGAATGGCCAAGCAAGCGGGCTACCTAGCCTCCCTGTGCATTTGCAACGTCGGCACCAGTACGCTGGTGCGTGAATCCGATTTGGTGATGCTGACTCATGCCGGGCCTGAAATCGGGGTTGCCTCGACAAAAGCCTTCACCACCCAGTTGGTGGCTTTATTGCTGGTTACCTTGATGCTGGCTCGTCGTTCAGGTCTGACGCCCGAAAAAGAAAGCCAGATTGTGGCTGCCCTGCACGCTTTGCCTAAGGCTTTGGAACAAGCGCTGGAGCTGGATACAGAAATCCAGAGAACCTCTGAAGATTTTGCAGAAAAACACCATGCCCTGTTTTTGGGGCGCGGTGCGCTCTACCCGGTGGCGATGGAGGGCGCGCTCAAGCTGAAGGAAATTTCCTACATTCATGCGGAGGCTTATCCGGCAGGTGAACTGAAACACGGTCCGCTGGCGCTTGTGGATCGCGAGATGCCGGTGATTACGGTTGCGCCCAATAACGAACTGCTGGATAAACTGAAATCCAACCTGCATGAGGTGAAAGCGCGGGGCGGCGTACTTTATGTCTATGCCGACGCCGATGCGGCGGTAGCCGAGGATGAAGACACCCGGGTGACTGTGCTGTCAGCGGTGGATCGTATTCTCGAACCCATTGTTTACACGATCCCGCTGCAGCTGCTCTCATACCACGTGGCGGTACTCAAAGGCACGGATGTCGACCAACCAAGGAACCTGGCAAAATCCGTGACCGTAGAGTAAGGAATCGTGCCCGCTGACCAAACCAGGGTTGGCGGGTTATCGCCAAGGTTTTTTACCTCTTTGGAGCGGCGGATTTGCGCCGCTTGAGTACCAGGTAGACACCGAAGACTGTCAAGCCAATTGCAGCCACCTGTAGTGCCGACAGCTTCTCATCAAACAGCAGCCAGGCTTCCAGCGCCGTTACCGGCGGCACCAAATAAAAATAACTGGCGACACGGGCCGACTCCCCTTCGCGGATCATATGCATCAGTAGCAGGATCGCGCTCACAGAAAGACCAAAAACCAGCCAGCCCAATGCCAGGGCGAGTTCCAGATTCCATTGCACGGTACGTGTCTCAAAAGTAAATGCAAGTATGCCTGTAACGACAGCCGTGGCCAGGTACTGATAGACCGATCCGGTCAGAAGGTTAACGCCTGCACCAAAACGCTTTTGATAAAGGGTGCCCACTGAGATGCTGATAAGGGCGAGTAACGCTGCAAGAACGGCTTTGATCTGTAATTCAAAATCGTTGGCTTGTTGACCCTGCTGGAGAATCAGGATCACGCCGGCTAAGCCCAATAGCAGCCCCAGCCACTGGCGCGCCCACAGCTTTTGGTTGAGGAACTGCCATCCCAGCAGTGCAGTGAGCAGTGGTTGCAGGCCCACAATGATCGCGGTAATGCCGGCGGGTAGCTGCCACTTAATGGCGGCGAATACGCCGCTCAGGTAACAGGCGTGGACCAGCAACCCGGTAACCAGCTGGTGAAAGGCTTGCTGGGGGCTGGGCCAGTTGGATCGGTAGGCCAGGGCTAATGCGACGAAGACGGCCAGTGTTAGCAGCATCCGTATAAAGAGCAGGAAAAACGGCTCGATGTAAGGTAAGGCATACTTGGCGGTAATGAACCCGGTGCTCCACAGCAAGACGAAAACAAAGGGAACGTAAGCCGTTAAAATACGTGGTGTGTTGCCCATACTGGGAGCGGTTTAGCGTTCAGCGAGCGCCAGTTTGGCGCCCAGTGCGAGGAAAGTGATGGCAAAACTGCGTTGCAGGGCCTTGAGTGCACGTGGCGATTGCAGGATCAGTATGCGTAGCGTGCCCGCCAGTAAACCGTAACCCGCAAAAACAACCAGTGTCATGAGCATATAAAGGGCGCTGAGCCACAGCATCTCTTGAACGGGTGACCCAGCCTGCGCTGAGACGAAGTGTGGTAAAAACGCCAGGAAAAAAAGAGACAGCTTAGGGTTAAGTATTGTGATTAGAAGTGCCCGGCTGGTAATAGCCTGCCAACCGGCCGATGATTTTTGTGCCTGGGGCATCAGTGAGTTCGGGGTTTGCCAGGTGCGCCATGCCAGGTAGAGCAAATAGGCAATGCCCGCGATTTTCACGATTTCAAAGGCAATTGCGCTGGTGTGCAACAGGGCTGCAAGCCCCAGAATGCTTGCCAGCATATGGGGTACGATACCCAGGGTGCAGGCCAGTGACGCCAGCAGGCTGACACGCCAGCCATGGCTCAGGCCAGTGGCCAGGATATAGAGGACACCGGCTCCGGGCATGACGATTACAATCAGAGCGGTTAATAAAAACTCGGAATTGGGCATAAGCTGGGGTGTGTTTAGCGGATCTGGACTAAGCCGTGATAAAGCCGTATTACTCGGTTAACAGGCGTCGGTTGGGCCGTAACTGTCGGCCAGGTGGAACTTTTGCAGCAATCGGTTCAACTCTTCTCTCTCAGCCGGTGTGTAAATAGCTTCTAGGTTGGTTTCGTGCTGTTGCAATACCATGGTCATACTTTCTTCGATGAGCTTTTTGCCGGCGGCGGTCAGGCCAATCACGCGGCTGCGTTTATCGGTTTCATGGGTGTCGCGGGAAAGGAGTCCCCTTTCTTCCAGCTGGTTGATAATCTTGGTCAGGCCGCCCGAGGAGAGTAAATTGGCGCGGCACAATTCCGAGGGCGTTAATTTGTAGGGAGCGCCCATTTTTCGCAGGGTGCAAAGGGTATCGAATTCTGCCGGTGTCAGGTCAAACTGCTCCATGAAACGGCGGCTGCTGGCCAGCATTACATCGCCCGCCCGGATTAATCTTACGGCGGTGCTTCCTGCATCGATATTTTTCTGCGACCAGTTTTCCTGACTGTATTTAATCAGGTCTTCGACATTGAGTTTGTGTGCTGTCATTTTGAATTGCCTAAATAGATATCTTGCAAGAAAGATAATTGGCGGGTATATTGCCCGTTATCTTTCTGGGAAGCAAATTTTACCGCTGCGTAATAATCCCTTCAATCATTCGATTCCGATCGCAATTCAGCAAAATCAGGGTATCAGCTCATGGAAAAAGCGTCTCTCGTATTCGTTATTAATCGCCTGGCGCGCCGTTTAAAAGCCTTGTTGGTGGCGACCTGTTTTCTGGTGTCATCCCCGCTATGGGCGGAGGAAGCGGCAACCCCCGTGACAGTGGTGACACCGACGCAACAGGTTATTACGGAGTGGGACGAGTACACGGGTCGCTTTGTTGCCTTTGAGCGGGTGGATATCCAGGCCCGGGTATCCGGTTACCTGCAGGATATCCATTTCACCGATGGGGAATCCGTTGAAAAAGGAGACCTGCTGTTTACCCTGGACCCCCGCCCTTTTCTCGCCGCCATTGCATCGGCGAAAGCCGAGTTGACCCGTTCGGAGTCCAACCTGGCTTTGGCCAGGCAGGAATTTCAACGCGCTTCCCGCCTGGTGGCGCAAAAAGCCATGTCGCAGGAGGAGCTGGATACCCGCAGTGCAACCATGAAGGCTCGCCAGGCTGATTTGGAGGCGGCGCGTGCCGCCCTGCAAATTGCCGAGCTGGATCTGGAATATTCGCGTATCAGCGCTCCGCTCAGCGGCCGGATTTCCAATAATAAAGTGGATATCGGTAACCTGATCCAGGCAGGTGGCAACCAGATTTTGACCAGCATTGTCGCGCAGGAACCCGTGTATTTTGTCTTTGACCTGTCCGAGAGCGACTACCTGAAATACCGGCGCCAGCGTAACCAGGCAGGTGATGTGAGCCTGGTTGAACAGTCGCTTGCCGTGCAGGTGCGCCTGCTGGACGAACAGGACTATCGTCATGAGGGGCGCGTCGATTTCGTGGATACTCATTTTGACGAGCAAACGGGCACCATTCGCCTGCGGGCATTATTCGAAAGCAATGCCGATGGCCTGCTGCTGGCCGGCAGCTTTGGCCGGGTGCGCTTACCCGCAGGACAGTCCGGTCAAGCGTTACTGATTCCCGATGCTGCCGTTATCAGTGATATGGATAAGAAGGTAGTGATGGTCGTGAATGACGAAAACCGGGTGGAATCCCGCTCGGTTGAGCTGGGTTCCCTGGTACAGGGACTGAGAGTGATTCGCGAAGGGCTGTCTGCCGGGGATCGGGTTATTACCGAAGGGCTGTTGCGTATCCGGCCGGGCGCTGAAGTTGCGCCCCAATCCGCTGAGGTAACCCCATGAAGCTTGCACACTTTTTTATCGAACGGCCGATTTTTGCCGGGGTCGTGTCAATTCTGATTGTCATGGTCGGCGGTATTGCCTATTTCAATTTACCGGTTGCCCAGTATCCGGAAATTGCGCCGCCCAGTATCAGTGTTACAGCGAGTTACCCGGGTGCGACTGCTGAAATTGCCGCACAGACGGTGGCCACGCCGCTTGAAGAGCAGATCAACGGTGTGGAGAACATGCTCTACATGAAGTCCGAAAACACCGCCGACGGCAGTACCCGGTTGACGGTAACCTTCAAGCAGGGTACCGATATCGATACTGCCCAGGTGCTGGTTCAGAACCGGGTGGCGCTGGCGGAACCCTTTTTGCCTGAAGAGGTGCAGCGCCAGGGCGTTAATGTGCGCAAGAATTCGCCGGATCTGATGCTGGTGATTCATATTCTTTCGCCCGACGGCAGCCGTGACAGCCTCTACGTATCCAATTATGCCCGTACCCAGGTAATTGACCGGCTGGCCCGGATTCCCGGGGTTGGTGAGGCCAGGCTGGTGGCGGAACGTGCCTATGCCATGCGGATATGGATTGATCCGGAGCGTGCCTATAGCCTTGGCTTGACAGCCAATGAGGTGGTGGAGGCGCTGCGCCAGAACAACGTGCAGATCGCAGCGGGCATCATCAACCAGCAGCCGATCGAGAGCAAGGGCGGGTTTGAGTACAGCGTGCAGACACGCGGGCGCCTGCTCAATGCGGATGAGTTTGCCAACATTATCGTCAAACGCGGTGAAGACGGTCGGGTAATCCGCCTGCGGGATGTCGCGCGCGTTGAGCTGGCTGCGCGTGATTACAGCACCAACGGTTACCTGGACGATGCCGAGGCATTGCCGATTGTCATTTTCCAGCGGCCTGGCAGTAATGCCCTGGAAACGGCGCAGGCGCTACGGGCGGAAATGGCGGATATCGCCAAAAATATGCCGCAGGGCATCGATTACAGCATCATTTACGATCCTACCCAGTTCATCGACAAGTCCATTGATGAAATCTACAAAACCATCTTTGAAGCGATTGTGCTGGTGGTCTTGGTGATCATGATTTTCCTGCAAAACTGGCGGGCGGCGGTTATTCCGGTGGTTGCTATTCCGGTATCGCTGATCGGTACTTTTGCGGTGATGTCCAGCCTGGATGCTTCGCTCAACAACCTGACCCTGTTCGGGCTGGTGTTGGCTATCGGTATTGTGGTGGACGATGCCATCGTGGTGGTGGAAAACATCGAGCGCTATATTTCCGAAGGGGTTCCGCCCCGCGAAGCCGCCCATAAAACCATGTCGGAGGTGGGTGGCGCGTTGATGGCGATGACGCTGGTGCTGGTGGCGGTGTTCATCCCGACGGCATTTATCAGTGGCGTCTCCGGCGCTTTCTACGGCCAGTTTGCCCTGACGATCGCCACCGCTACGCTGATTTCCCTGCTGGTTTCCCTGACGCTGTCACCGGCCCTGGGTGCATTGCTGCTCAAACCCCATGTTCACTATGAAGACCTTAGCGGCTGGAAGCGCAGCCTGGCCTGGCCGGGTCATGTTTTTAACAGGGGCTTTGATAAAGTGGCGGGCGCCTACGGTAACCTGACGGCGCGGCTGGTACGGATGGTGGTGATGATGCTCCTGGTGTATGCAGGCTTGATCGCTTTCACCGGCTGGCAGTTCAACCAGGTGCCCAACGGCTTTATTCCGGAACAGGATCAGGGTTACCTGATTACCGTAATCCAGCTGCCGGCCGGTGCTTCGCTGGAGCGTACAGACCGATTGGTGCGCGAGGCGTCTGACCTGTTACGCGATGTCGAGGGTGTGGCCCACACGGTGCAATTTGTCGGCCTGGATGGCGCTACCTTTACAAACGCCTCCAATGCCGCGGTGATTTTTACGCCGCTCAAGCCTTTCGAGGAGCGCGCTAAGCTGGGGCTGCACTCCAGCAAGATTCGCGACCAGGCGCAACAGGCGCTGGGCAGCCTCAGGGAGGCTGTCGCCTTTGTGATTATGCCGCCGGCCGTACGGGGCATGGGCAACACCGGGGGCTGGAAGCTTTACCTGCAGGATACCCGCGGGCTGGGCATCGAAACCCTGGAGCAGGTGGCGCAGAATATTATTGCCGAGGCTAACCAGCAGACCGAGCTGACGCGGGTCTATTCCTTTTTCAATACCCGTACGCCGCGAATCTTCGCCAATATTGATGAAACCCGGGCGGAAATGCTCAAGGTGCCGGTTCAGCATGTGATCGATACGTTGGAGATTTACCTCGGGTCGCGTTATGTCAACGACTTCAACTTCCTGGGACGTACCTACCGGGTTATTGCCCAGGCGGATGGACCCTACCGTGACGAGGCTTCAGACATCAGCAAGTTAAGGGTTCGCACGGTGGCGGACGACATGGTTCCGCTGGGCTCTCTGGTGACGCTGGAGGATCGTACCGGCCCGATTCGCCTGCCCCGCTACAACAACTACAGTGCGCTGGATATTTCGGGCAGTGCCGCTGCGGGCTTTTCCAGTGGCGAGGCCATGCAGCGTATGGAAACACTGCTCGCTAACAACCTGCCTGAGGGCATTGGTTACGAATGGACGGAAATGGCTTTGCAGGAAAAACTGGCCAGTGGATCGATTTTGATTAACTTTGCACTGGCTGTGCTGTTTGTTTTCCTGCTGCTGTCGGCTCTCTATGAAAGCTGGCTGTTGCCCTTGTCGGTGATCCTGATCGTGCCCATGTGCCTGCTGGCGGCTGTGACGGGACTGTTGTTCCGCGGTATCGATAACAACATCCTCGCTCAGGTGGGTTTTATCGTGCTGATCGCACTGGCCTCGAAAAACGCCATCCTGATTGTCGAATTTGCCCGTCAGGCCGAAGAGGAAGGGCTGGATCGTCTGTCAGCGGTGGTTCGCGCCGCACGTATTCGCCTGCGTCCGATTCTGATGACGTCGCTGGCCTTTGTATTCGGTGTGTTACCGCTGGTGATTGCCTCCGGAGCCGGTGCGGAAATGCGTCAGGCGCTGGGTACCACGGTGTTTTCCGGCATGATTGGCGTGACCCTGTTCAGCCTGCTCTTTACCCCCATCTTTTATGTGGCCTGTCGCTGGCTTGCCGGATTGCGCAAACCGGCTTCAGGTGAAGCGCTGCCAGCCGAGAGAGGTGTGCAATGAGACATTTGAGTGCAGTATTCGCCCTGTTACTGGGCGGCTGTGCAGCCGTCGGACCGGATTATCAGGAGCCGTCGCCACCGCCGTTGGCCCCAGACCAGCCCTTTACGTCCGTCAGTATGCAAAGCATTGCCAGCCAGCAGTTTTATCTGCAACAGGCGCCGGTGCAGGCCTGGTGGTTGCAGTTACGCGACCCGACCCTGACCCGGTTGATCGAGCAGGCGCTGGTAGCCAATACGGACCTGCGCGTTGCTATGGCCAACCTCAATGCGGCACGCGCCTTGCTGAAGGAGTCCAGGACCGGGTTACAGCCATCGCTGGATCTTGAGGCCGGTGCCGAGCGATCGCGGCCATCGGCGGTCAGCGGCCAGCCGACGGAAACGCGTACCATCAGTTCAGCCTCGCTGGGACTGGCCTGGGAACTCGATGTCTTCGGACGGGTGCGGCGCAGCATTGAGGCGGCCCAGCGTGACTTTGAACGCAACCAGGCACTTCAGGATGATGTTAAACGCATCGTCATCGCGGATGTGGCCTCGGCCTATTTCGATTTGCGTGGCGCCCAGGAGCGGCGCAAGGTGGTGGAGCGCAATATCAACAACCAGCGTGAAACACTGGAATTAACCCAGACACTGGCGCGTGAAGGGATTGCCTCGCACCTGGATACCACGCGGGCTCGAGCCCAGTTGACGGCGACCCAGGCGTTGCTGCCGATTACCGTCAGTGCCGAAAACGCGGCGCTGAACCGGCTGGCGCGTTTGACGGGGCGTGTACCCGGTCCGCTGGATGTGAACCTGCAGCGTCGTACGGTCTTTCCCGCCCTACCAACCTTCACCGCCGTTGGTGATCCGGCTTCGCTGATCCGCCGCCGCCCCGATATTCGCGAAGCCGAACGGGCCTTGGCCGGCCTGACCGCGCAGGTGGGCGTGGCGACTGCGGACCTGTTCCCAACGGTTCGGTTTGCCGCCAGTTACGGTGTTGCTGCCGCGAGCCGTGCCGATCTGGACAATCACAGTGCCAGTAATTATTCATTGGGGCCTGGCATTGTCTGGAACCTGTTTAATCGCAGCGCTATTCGGGCCCGCATTGCCCAGGCGGAGGCGAACGCCGAGGCGCAACTGGCGCGCTATGACGGTGTCGTGCTGGCGGCGTTGGAGGAGGTCAACACAGCCCTGATGCGCCATGCCCAGGAACGTTTGCGTTACCAAACCCTGCAGGAATCGGTAGTCGCCAGCCGCGAATCGGTAGAGCTGGTGAAGTTGCGCTACAACGCCGGAGCCGAGTCGTTTTTGGATGTGCTGGATGCCGAGCGCACCCTGCTGGATGCCGAGCGCGAACTGACGGCATCGAAAATCGACTTTGCCCAGCAAACCATCAACCTGTATCGCGCCCTGGGAGGGCTCTGAACGGATTAGGGTCCGTTGAGTGATAATGGTTTTGAAGAAGTTGAGCCTCTTTGGGTAGTTACCCAAAGAGGCGGGCAACTATCTAAACCCAAACGGTTTTGTGCGGATCAAGTGCTGCTTCTGCGTGGGTGTCCTTGGACATGGTATGGAATGCAGTGCTTGAGCAGGCTACCGACGCCGATATTTCTTTCATGTCCTAGCTGGGCTGTGGTTAGCCCTCGCTGGAGGTTGCTTGGGACTTGAGGAAGTCTTCGGTGGTATTCGCTTTGGGAAAGGGTTGATTGGGTTTGTCGACCCCGAGTGCTTCACAGATAGGTTTCCACCCGTCCTCGGCTTGCCAGCGTATCAACCTTTGCGCGGGCACTTCATCAAGTACGCGCTCAGTGTTACGCTGGTACGCTGCAATGCAGGCAGTTTTATCGGTTAATGCCAGGGTAAAGTGCTTTGCGAAGAGGCTATCCATCATTTCTCGCCAGGGGCCTGTTGCCTGCAGTATTTTGGGGAAAATCGTGCGGTTGGCACTCTTCCACCAGGATTCCGGGTCGCGCTCCGAAAGTAAGACTTTAGCTTCCGGGTAAACCCTCATCAGCTCCGGCCAGAAGGCTGCCGCAGGCCAGTCAATGGCTGATCCGTAGGAGGCGAAAAACCTATTCCAGTCGACCGTTTCGCCAGTGGCCTTGCTATGCCAGAACTCAATGTGGGAAGGATTTTCAAAGATGTCAGCCATGTGATAGCTGGGTTTTCCCGTCAGTAACTGCAGGGCAATTTTAAGCGAGGTGGTTCCGGTTCTACCCAGTCCGGCGCCAATAATTTGCATAACGATTGAAACCTTAATTGCGGATACAGGAGGATGGAGAATATCCGAACTCGCGTTGAAAAGCTGTAGAAAAGTTTGCGGTGTTCGAGTAGCCGGCAATGCAAGCGGCTTGGCCAACGGTTATGCCCTCATCCAGAAGTGCCAGGCGTGCCAGTTCAAGTCTTCGTATGCGAATAAACTCCATCACCGTACAGCCGAAACAGTTTTTGAAGATACGCTGTAACGTGCTGATGCTCATGCCTGAATTTTTGGAAACCACCTCAATATTGAGCGGTTGGTTAATATTACTAAGAATAAATTCACGTGCCAGGCGGGCACGTTTGCTGTCCCGGGTGTTGGGTTGCATGCTGTAAGCTGGTTTCTGCTCGCCTTCACAGAAGGAGAATGCCTGTCGAACAATCGATAAAGCGGCAACAATACTTTCCAGCCGATCCAGGTTGGCTCCCTGTTGATCAAGATGGAGAATTTCTTCTGCATGTCTGAGGCTTTGTGGGGTGGGCTGCCACGGGACTAACGCCATATCAGGGTTTTGCTCGGTAAGCCCGATGGATCGATACAGGGCCTCCATATCGAAAATATTGTGACATTTTTCCAGAGCCAGGCTGATGGTCACCTTGCGCACCCTTTGTCCTGAGCGTATCCAACGGTCAAGGTTGGCTTCTTGTGTATTGACCCAGAGATATCCTTTCGGCCCGTCGCGGGCGGTCATGACCAGTGCGTGGTTATTAACGGCAGCATCCAGGTCGCCTTCCAGAATGAGTGCAACGGTCAATTTTGGAGAAACGGTAAATCTTGCATGGTCAGTGCTTCTCTCTA
The DNA here is from genome assembly GCA_041395865.1 of Pseudomonadales bacterium. Lineage (GTDB taxonomy): Bacteria > Pseudomonadota > Gammaproteobacteria > Pseudomonadales > IMCC2047 > IMCC2047. The sequence goes on along the minus strand of JAWKZQ010000001.1, from coordinate 269,912 downwards.
CGCTGTCATTGGCGTGAATCTCTAGGTCAAGGCCTATTTCATTAAAGGTGCAGCGCCCTTCAATATGAGAGTCCAAACCAGCCCTGGTTGCTGCAGGGGGGGCGGCTGATTCTTTGGGGCACGCTAAAGTCATCGAGTGTTGCTGTCCCGGCTGTTGATTTTTGGGAAACTGGCAAGATTGATTCTTACGCAAAACAATTAAACGATTCATCAAAAGTAAATGTTTATGAGAATCATTATCATACAGGTCACCTTTAATTGATTCAACAGGGATCGGTATGGCCCAACAGATTCACACAATGCATAAATACACTCAGATATCAGAGATCGCAAAACCCCCCCTATTATTGAAACCGAAGTTAATGATTTCAGCGATTTTTGCTTTAACAGCTGCTGGTTATGTACAAGCCGAGGAGCAGGCCCAGTATCTTGAGACTATCAGGGTGCTTGGCCAGGCTGAGGAGGGTTATAACGTTGCCTTGACCGACGATATTATCGAGGCGAGGCAGGCATCTGATCTTGCAGACCTGTTGCGCCACGATCCATCGATTACCGTCGGTGGCGGCGCACCTGTTGCACAGAAAATTTATGTGCGTGGCCTGGAGGATACCCTGCTGAATGTCACTATCGATGGTGCGACGCAGGCAGGATACCTTTATCACCACCAGGGTCGTGTTCATGTCGAACCCGAGTTGATCAAGGATATTGTGATTAAACCGGGTGCAGGAAATGCGGCTGATGGTGCGGGCGCGCTTGGCGGTGCAATACACTTTAACTTAAAGGATGCTCAAGACATGCTGCGTCCGGGTGAAACATCGGGTCTATTTGTCAAGAGCGGTTTTTTCAGTAATAACGATGGTTGGAAAAACCATTTGAGTGCTTATGGGTTGTTGACTGACAAAATTGGCCTGCTTGCCAGTGTGACTCACTATGAGTCTAACGATGATTATGAAGATGGCCAGGGCAACAAGATTGATGAAACCGAACAGCTGCAGAAAGATGCGCGGATCAAATTGAGCGGAGATATTGCCGATGGGCATTATTTCTCGATCAGTTACGAAACCTATGAGGATGAAGGAAAGCGCTATGCGCGACCCAATATGGGCGCACTATTCCACCCGGTCTATCAAAATGTGCCGGTGGACCAGAGGACTGAGCGCGAATCCTGGACAGGTAACTATACCTATAATCCTGAAAGTCAGCTGGTTGACCTTTCTACAACGCTTTACTACACAGATAGCACTATCGAAAAGCGCGGAGATCTGTGGCTTGCCTCTTCATTCCCTCCTTTCCCTCCCGGGCCTCCAACCCTGTGGCCGTTTGCCGATTACTACAATGGCGCTTGGCATGGGGGAGGTGTCGAGAGCCGCGGTTTCGATATCCGTAATACCTCGCTGTTTGGCGCACACACCCTGGAATATGGCTTTGAATACCGTGACGATGAGGCTTACCTGATTAACCCGTCGGTGGCGGGGTTTGATGAAGAGGAGACTGAGGTGCGGGCGCTTTTCATCCAGGCCGACCTTGAGTTGACCGATTCGCTTCGCCTGAGTACCGGTGCTCGATACGATGATTACGACTATACCGATAATAACGGTGTGAATATCAAGGATGACGCCATTAGCCCGAATGCCACGTTCAGCTTCGATGTTAACGAGTCGCTGGAAATAAGCCTGGGTTATGCCAAGGCATTTAAGGGTGTCAGCAGTCCGGAGGTTTTTTTCCTAGAGTTGCCGCCAAACGGAACAACACTGGCCAGCTACATGGGTCCAGATACCACGGGGGCCGTTTCAGGAGCGACCCTGGGGCTTGGAGAACTCAAGGCGGAAGAGTCAGATAACTTCGAGCTTGGTTTCAAATACGATGCGGGTAACTTTGCCGCCAGTGGTGAAATTTATCGCCAGACGATAAAAAATGCCCAGTATACCTCTACCACTACCCGTTACAGTTACCTTGACGATGTGGAAGTGGAAGGCTATGCGTTGAGAATGGCCTATTATTGGGACAGTTTGGCCCTGAATGCAGGGGTCTCGCACAGCAAACCAGAACTGGATGGCGAACCGCTTTCAAGTGGGGATATGGGGTTGGGTACCGCTTACGGTCGTACCTGGACCCTTGGGCTTGAGTATGATTATTCGCCTGATATCTTGCTTGGCTGGGATGCCCGTTTTGTGGAAAGGCTGACCGATGTTCGAAGTGGCCAGGATGAGAAAGCCGGTTATGGTGTGCATGATGTCTTCGTCCAGTGGGCACCGAATGACGACCTTACCCTGGGGTTGGCAATCAACAACCTGTTCGATAAGTTCTATTACGATCAGGGAACTTTCTATTCGCGCGATGATTCGTCGGACCCCTATGGTTTACCTGAGCCGGGTCGTGATATCAGGGTTTATGCGAGCTACAAGTTTTAGAACAATTATTGTTTTCTATTGATTCTGCGTAGCTTTGGGGCTCACATGATTGTGGGCCTCTTAACGTGAAACGGTATCCGAAAGCCGGGAGGGAGGCTGGATGTTGCGATTTGTTGTGGTGCTGTTTGCCAGTCTGTTACCTGTACTGGCTTTTGCTGAAATCCGGGTTGTTGATCTTGCCGGCAGAGAAGTGGTCCTTGATAGCCCTGCAGACAAGGTGATTCTGGGAGAAGGCCGTTTTATGGCTGTGCTGGGTATCCTGGGCGTTAAGAACCCGGTTTCTCATGTTGCTGCCATGATGGATGAGTTCCGTCGTTTTGATCCGGATAGCTTTGCCCGTTACCGCCAGGCTTTTCCGGGCATTGATGAAATTCCAACATTCGGTCAAACATCTGAGGACACCGTCAGTGTTGAGCGGGCGATCCTGGCAAACCCCGATGTGGCGATTTTTGGGCTTCAGGGACACGGCCCCGGGGCCAGGTCAAAACATATAATTGATCAACTGACCCAGGCCGGCATTCCGGTGGTGTTTATCGACTTCAGGCAGCAACCGCTGGAGAACACGGCTCGTAGCGTTGAAATTTTCGGCAAAGTGTTGGGGATGGAAAAGCAGGCAGCCGCGTTTGTAAACTTTTACGAGTCGGAGGTTGCCAAGGTCACTGACCGCTTGCAGAAATCGCCTCCCCAGCACTGCCCGAGTGTTTTTCTGGAAATGCGTGTCGACACACAGCAAAGTTGTTGCATTACCATTTCCAGGGGAATGTTTGCAGACCTTGTTGAAGCGGCTGGTGGCTGTAATGTTGCTGAGGAATTGCTACCGGGCGCTGTTGGTCAGCTGAACCAGGAACATGTAATTGCTACGGCACCGGAGGTCTATATTGGCTCTGCTATCGGCTCGTTACGCAAGGGTGGTGCCGCGCACTCTACACATATTTTGCTGGGTCCGGGAGTAACAAATGGAATTGCGCAGGACTCACTGGAGCATGCGCTGCAGCGCGAAGGGTTTATAAATTTGCCCGCTACGGTGAGTGGCCAGGCTCATGGAATTTGGCATCATTTTTATAACTCCCCCTTAAATGTCTACGCGTTGCAGAAAATTGCCCAGTGGTTGCACCCCGAGTTATTTGCAGATTTGAATCCTGAGCAGGTTCTTCAGCAGATGCTGTCTTTATTCGAGCCGGTCGACCTTGCCGGTACCTATGCTGTTTCTTACGAGTGAGTTTTATGCCTTCATCCAATTTGACACTCAGGGCCGATAAGGCCGAAAAATACATTAAATCTCTCAGTAAGCACTTTGCGCGAAAGGTTGAAGTAACGCAGGAAACCGAGGTTGCTACGGTGGCCTTTCCAATGGGCCTGTGCCGTATGTTTGCGGATGGCCGGGAAATGCATTTTTGTTGTAAAGCCGATAGCGATCAGGCGTTAGAGGCCGTAAAAACGATTATCAACAGCCATGTTACGCGCTTCGGTGAGCTAAAAAATGTGACTGTGCAGTGGGATAACACCTGAGCATGAAGCATTTAGCGCACACTGCCTTACCAAAATCGGCAACAGGATATCGTCAGCGTACACGGCGACGTGGCCTCATGCTGTTGTTAGCCTGTTTGGCTTTGCTGGTTAGCCTGTGTCTGGATATTAGCACTGGCCCCGGTGACTATTCACTGACAGAGATATTGGCGGTGCTTGCAGATCCCCTTGCCCATGGACCTCAGCTCAAGGTGGTGGTGTGGAGCCTGCGGTTTCCGATAGCCTTGATGGCGCTACTGGTGGGCGCTATGCTGGCTGCGGCTGGCGCCGAGATGCAGACTATTCTCAATAATCCACTGGCTGAACCCTTTACGCTTGGAATTTCTTCGGCAGCAGCCTTTGGTGCGGCGTTAGCAATTGTGCTTGGCGTAGAGCTGTTGCCCTTTGGCAGTAATGCCCTGATTACTATCAATGCTTTTATTTTTGCACTCCTGACGGCGTATTTGCTCTTCCTGTTTACCCGACTGCGAGGTGCATCTACCGAGACCATGGTGTTGATCGGTATTGCACTGTTATTTACCTTCAATGCGTTGCTTGGCTTGCTGCAATATGCCGCTACGGATGTTCAGCTGATGCAGATTGTCTTTTGGATGATGGGATCATTGTCGCGAGCCAGCTGGGAAAAGGTCGCTATTTGCGCGGTGGTACTGGTTGTCGTAGTGCCGTTTTTCCTATATCGCAGTTGGTCTTTAACGGCTTTACGCTTGGGCGACGACCGCGCCACAGCTCTCGGTATTGACGTACAAAAGCTGCGTCTTCATGTATTGATTGGCGTGACAATACTGGCGGCGACAGCCGTATCCTTTGTCGGCACCATTAGTTTTGTTGGTTTGGTGGGACCGCACATTGCGCGTTTACTGGTTGGAGAAGATCAGCGCTTTTTCCTGCCCATGTCGATTTTTGCTGGTGCCTTGATGATGTCCTTAACTTCCCTGGTCAGTAAATCGGTCACGCCCGGGGTGATTTACCCGGTGGGCATTATTACCTCGCTTATTGGAATCCCTTTCTTTGTAAGCCTGATTTTATCTGTTCGGCGCAGGAGCTGGTCATGAAGCTGAGCGTTACCGGCCTTTCCTTCGCGTACCCAGGTAAGCCAGTGCTGCAGGCTATCGAAAGCGGCGACTTACCCAGCGGTCAGGTTACGGCCTTGCTGGGGCCTAATGCGGCGGGTAAATCGACTTTTTTCCGTTGTATCGCGGGACTACTGCATCCCCAGTCTGGTCAGATTATGCTGGGTGATGCCGATCTACACGCACTGGATCGGGCTGAGCGAATTCGGGAAGTGTGCTATATGCCGCAGAGCTTTGCCAGCAATGCTGCTTTGACGGTATTTGAAATTGTGTTGATGGCGCGTAAGCATTTACGAGACTGGCGCGTAAGCGATGATGACATTAAAACGGTGTCAACTCTATTGCGGCGTTTTCAAATCGAACATCTTGCCGAGCGCTATATTGGAGAGCTTTCCGGGGGGCAGCAGCAAATGGTTACCTTATGCCAGGCGATGGTGCGGTCAGCCAGGCTTTTTCTGCTTGATGAGCCTACCAGTGCATTGGACTTGCGCCATCAGCTTGAGGTGATGCATACGCTGCGTGATATTACGCGTGAGCGCAATACTGTTACCATTGTTGCCTTGCACGACCTGAATCTTGCGGCACGGTTTGCGGATCATATTTTATTGATGAAAGCTGGCCAAGTCTGTGCGTCGGGAGCGACCGAGGAGATTCTTGCCTCCCCTACTTTGGCGAAAACATATGATGTGAACATTGAGCTACAGCGTTCAGGCGAAGGGGTGCTGATGGTGGGGGCCAGTCTCTAAGCAAGCTGCCCAATCCCTGCTGCTTTCTTTTGGCGTGACGATGATTGCGATAATTTTGGTCGTGCCAATTAGTCTAACCCCTTGTTCTTCGGCGATGTTTTTTTAATCAAGCAACGGAAACATTGATCTTCACGCAGAAAACGCTACTATGTGCCCCCTTTATTACGGGTTATGCCTGTAAGCAGAACAAGCTAGTGTGAGGATCAATAATGAGCGAGCCAAAGAGCAAAAATATTGTCTGGAGTGAAAGCCAGATTACAGCCACACAACGCGAGGCTATCCTGGGCCACAAACCCGCAACCCTGTGGTTTACCGGGCTGTCCGGCGCGGGTAAGTCCACCGTTGCTTTGGCGACTGAAGTTGCGCTGGTTGAGCGCGGTATCAATGCTTTCATTCTGGATGGCGATAATGTTCGCCACGGCTTGAACAGTAACCTCGGCTTCTCACCGGAAGATCGTACAGAGAACATTCGCCGTATCGGTGAAGTGTGTAAACTGTTTTGTGATGCCGGTAATATCGTTTTCTCTGCCTTTATTTCACCCTACCGAGCCGACCGAGACCTGGTTCGCGAAAAACACGCGGCAGGCACTTTCATTGAAGTTTACGTGGAAGCCCCGCTGGAGGTTTGCGAAAGCCGCGATGTGAAAGGCCTTTATAAAAAGGCACGTGCCGGCGAAATCCCTGAATTCACCGGCATTTCTGCGCCCTATGAAGCCCCTGAGCGACCAGAGCTGGTTGTCAATACCGCTGAAAATGACCTGGATGCCTGTGTTGCACAGGTGATCAGCTACCTGGAAGAAAAGGGTTATATCCCAGCCAAATAACGGGTGACTGCTATGAGCTATACGCTGGAATTAACCGCTGCGATAAAAGCTGTACGTTCCGCTGCGCAGGTGTGCCGTGCGGTACAGGCCAACCTGGTTACCGCTGAAACCCTGGAAAAGAAAGATAAAAGCCCGGTCACGGTTGCCGACTTTGCTGCACAGGCCATTGTTTGTGCGCATTTGTTGGAGGCGCTGCCCAATGACTTGATGGTGGGCGAAGAGGATTCGGCGGAACTGCGTACAGCCGAGGAAGCGAATTTGCGTGCTTCCGTCGTGCAGCATGTATCCGAGCAATTACCCGAAGCCAGCGAAGCACAGGTGTTGGCCTGGATCGATCACGGCAACGCCGATGGCAGTCAACCGCGTTACTGGACGCTGGACCCGATTGATGGCACCAAGGGCTTTTTACGCGGTGAGCAGTATGCCATTGCACTGGGTTTAATTGAGAACGGCGAAGTCGTGCTGGGTGTGCTGGGCTGCCCCAACTTAATGGTCGGCGAGCATCAGGGTGCGCTTTTTGCGGCGACAAAGGATGGCGGTGCGACCATGTATCGCCTGTTTGATGAAAGCGACCCGGGCCAGCCTATCCAGGTCAGCCAGGTAACGTCAGCCAGCGAAGCCTGTTTTTGTGAATCGGTGGAATCTGGCCACTCAAATCAAGGCGAGTCAGCCCAAATTGCCGAGATACTGGGCATCACCCATGAGCCGTATCGCATCGATAGCCAATGCAAATATGCCGCCGTGGCGCGTAACGATGCCTCGATTTACCTGCGTTTGCCGACCAGCGATACCTATCGGGAGAAAATCTGGGATCACGCCGCCGGTAAATTGCTGGTAGAAGCGGCTGGCGGCAAGGTGACCGACATGCACGGTAATCCGCTCGATTTTGGACACGGCCGCTATTTGGACCAAAACAAGGGCGTAGTGGCAACCTGTGGCGCGATTCACGAAGAAGTAATCGCGGCGATTCGGCAGGTTCGTGGTTAACCGAAACGATTTTTAAATATTTGAGCTACCCTGCGTAGGTCAACAGGAGTAAGAAAATGATTAAACCTTATGGTTCTGATGAACTAAATCCCCTGTTTGTTTATGACTCAGCAGAACATGGCAAACTCGCTCACGAAGCAGAAGAGCTGCCTTCCCTGCTACTGAACTCTGCTGCGGCCGCAAATGCCGTGATGCTGGGTGCCGGTTATTTCAACCCGCTGACGGGCTACATGAACCTGGCCGATGCGATCAGTGTTGCTGATACGCTGCACACCACCGATGGCCTGTTCTGGCCGGTGCCGATTGTTAACCGTACCGACGATATCGCTGCCATCAAGGATGCCAAGCGAATTGCACTGCGTGACCCGAATGTTGAGGGCCATCCGGTGCTGGCTATCCAGAATGTGGAAGCCATCGAAGAGGTGAGCGATGAGCAGGTGGAGCGTATGTGCGAAAAGATTTTCCGCACCACCGACCCTGAGCACCCAGGCGTTGCGACCTTTAAAGGTCTGGGCCGCTACGTGATTTCCGGCCCTATTCAGGTGCTGAATTTCAGCTACTTCCAGCAGGACTTCCCGGATACGTTCCGTACCGCCGTTGAAATCCGTAACGAGATTACCGAGCGCGGCTGGAAGAAAGTCGTTGCGTTCCAGACGCGTAACCCCATGCACCGCGCCCACGAAGAACTGTGCAAAATGGCGCTGGAAGCGGTTGATGCCGATGGCGTCCTGATTCACATGCTGCTGGGCAAATTGAAGCCTGGTGATATCCCTGCACCTGTTCGCGATGCGGCGATTCGTAAAATGGTGGAACTGTACTTCCCGGCCAACACCGTGATGATCACCGGCTATGGTTTCGATATGCTTTATGCCGGTCCTCGCGAAGCGGTATTGCACTCGGTATTCCGCCAGAACAGCGGCTGTACACATTTCATCGTCGGTCGTGACCATGCCGGTGTCGGCGATTACTACGGTGCATTTGATGCGCAAACCATCTTTGACGAAGAAGTGCCTGCCGGTGCGCTGGACATTGAAATCTTCAAGGCCGATCACACGGCTTACTCCAAGAAGTTGAATCGTGTGGTGATGATGCGCGATGCCGAAGATCACACCATGGATGATTTTGTGATTCTGTCTGGCACGAAGGTACGCGCCAAACTGGCTGCGGGTGAGGCGTTGCCCACGGAGTTCGCACGTCCGGAAGTGGCGGAAATTCTGATGAAGCACTATCAATCAGAAGGCTAATCTCCCGCTAACTTAAGTGGTTGAGCCTAACGAACAATAAGGGTGCCCAATGGCACCCTTATTTATGTTGAGCACGCTGCTATAATCCTGCCTTTATTTCCCGCCTGTTGAATGAGATGTTATGGATGTCACCGCAATAATTGATTCCCTCAATGATGCCCAGCGCGAAGCTGTTACCCTTCCCTGCGACGAAACGGCGCTTGTGCTGGCCGGTGCCGGGAGTGGGAAAACCCGTGTACTGGTGCACCGGATTGCCTGGCTGGTGCAGACGGAGCATGTCTCACCCCACGCTATCCTGGCTGTGACCTTTACCAATAAAGCGGCGCGGGAGATGCGTCACCGCATTGAAGAACTGCTGCAAATTCCTGCATATGGCATGTGGGTGGGCACTTTCCATGGTTTGGCTCACCGTTTGCTGCGTGCGCACTGGAAAGAGGCCAACTTGCCGGAAAACTTCCAGATCCTCGATTCCGACGATCAGCTGCGGGTCGTTAAGCGCGTGATGCGCAACCTCAACATCGACGATAGTCGCTGGCAGCCTAAGCAGGTGCAGTGGTACATCAATGCCCAGAAAGACGAAGGCTTGCGGGCAGCACATGTGCCGGAAGCCCTGGATCCTTACAGCAAAACCATGCGCCTGATTTATGCCGCCTACGAAGAAACCTGTAATAACGCGGGCATGGTGGATTTCGGCGAGCTGCTACTGCGCGCCCATGAGCTGTGGCTGAATAAACCGGATGTGCTTGCCCATTACCAGCAGCGCTTCCACCATATTCTGGTGGACGAGTTCCAGGACACCAATACCATCCAGTATGCCTGGTTGCAGGTGCTGGCCGGACAGCACGGCCGCATGACCGTGGTGGGCGATGACGACCAGTCCATTTACGGTTGGCGCGGCGCCAAGATTGAAAATATCCAGAAATTCACCCGCGATTTCAAAGCGGTTAAAACCGTCAAACTGGAGCAGAATTACCGTTCCACCAGCACCATCCTGAATGCGGCCAACAGCGTCATTGCCAAAAACCAGGGCCGTCTCGGTAAAGAGCTTTGGACTGACGGGAATGAGGGTGAGCAAATTGCCCTGTACGCGGGTTTCAACGAAGTGGATGAAGCGCGTTTTGTGGTGAGTACGATTGAGGAAGCCTTCAAGGAGGGACTGGCCTATTCCGATTGTGCCATTCTTTATCGATCCAATGCGCAGTCGCGAGTGATTGAAGAGAGCCTGCTCCGCTCGGGGGTGCCCTACCGCGTTTATGGCGGCCAGCGTTTTTATGACCGACTGGAAATCCGTAACGCCCTCGCCTATCTGCGCCTGGTGATGAACCGGCACGATGATGCGGCTGTTGAGCGCGTTATTAATGTCCCGACCCGCGGCATTGGCGCTAAAAGTGTTGAGCAGATTCGTATCGCGGCACGAGACCAGGGCTGTTCGCTGTGGGATGCAATCAGGCAGCTGATCGGTGGTGGCGTGTCTGCTCGTGCAGCCAGCGCGCTACAGGGGTTTGTTGACCTCGTTAACCAGCTGGATGAACACACCAAAGGCTTGCCGCTGCATGAGTTGACGGACCACGTGATTCAGGCCAGCGGCTTGCTGCAATTCCACAAAGAGGAAAAGGGCGAGAAGGGCCAGACGCGGGTGGAAAACCTGGAGGAACTGGTCAGTGCAACGCGCGCTTTTGATCCGGATGAGACCGACGAGCTGCCGCCGTTGCAGTCATTCCTGGTTAATGCCGCGCTGGATGCCGGTGAAGAGCAGGCCGACGAGCATGAAGACAGCGTGCAGATGATGACGCTGCACTCGGCCAAGGGGCTGGAATTCCCGCTGGTGTTTTTGGTTGGCGTAGAAGAAGGCCTGTTCCCCCATAAAATGTCGATTGAAGACCCGTCAGGCCTCGAGGAGGAACGCCGACTCTGTTACGTGGGGATTACCCGCGCCATGCAGAAACTTTATATCACCTATGCGGAAAGCCGTCGCCTGCATGGCAATGAGACCCTGAACCGTCCTTCCCGCTTTATCCGTGAAATTCCGGAAAACCTGCTCAGGGAAATACGCCTGAAGACCCAGATTACGCGTCCGGTGAGCTTCCAGCGTGGCGCCTCCAAGGGGAGTGCTTTCTCGGGAGCACAGATTCCGGAAACGGAATTCCACCTGGGCCAGCGCGTCGGTCATAAACTATTTGGCGAAGGCGTGGTGCTTAATTATGAGGGACAGGGCGCCCAGGCGAGGGTCCAGATTAATTTCGATCAGGCCGGCACCAAGTGGTTGGTGGTTTCCTATGCCAAGTTAGAAGCTTTATGAGGCATCTGCACAATTGTTCTTTTATTTTCTGGCGGTGTTGCTTCAAGCACCTACTTTTGGTTGAAGCGTACTCAATCGATCATTTATAGACCATAAACTCTCTCATTCCGTGCGCTTTTGTCTAGCCAGAAAACAAAATTCCAGCTTGTGCAAAAGCCTCAAAAAAACGAAAGGAAGACAGCATGAAACTGAAATCCATCCAATTACTGGCAGTCTCTGTGTTTGTAACGCTGCTGGCGGCCTGCGGGCCGTCGGCGGATAACAAAGCCGAAACGGCGGCTGCAGCCGAAGCGGTGCAAAAAACCGTTGAGTGGAAAATGGTCACCACCTGGCCAAAGAACTTTCCCGGTCTGGGGGCGGGCGCTAACCGCTATGCAGAGCTCGTCGAGGAAATGAGTGGCGGACGCCTGAAGGTGAAGGTATACGGAGCCAAGGAATTGGTTGGGGCGCTGGAAGTTTTTGACGCCGTATCACGCGGCACGGCTGAACTCGGACACGGCGGCGCTTATTACTGGAAAGGTAAAGCGCCGGCCTCACAATTTTTTTCAGCGGTGCCCTTCGGTATGACAGCTCAGGAAATGAACGGGTGGCTGTACTCCGGAGGCGGCCTGGAGCTGTGGCAGGAGGTTTATGAGCCCTTTGGTTTGGTGCCGCTGGCAGTCGGCAACTCAGGCACCCAGATGGGCGGCTGGTTCAATAAGGAAATTAACAGTGTCGCGGATTTGGAAGGCCTGAAAATGCGTATGCCCGGATTGGGCGGCGAAGTGCTGCGCCGTGCCGGAGGCGTGCCGGTTCTTTTACCCGGTGGTGAAATATTTCCGTCATTACAAACCGGTACGATTGATGCGACAGAGTGGGTTGGGCCCTATAACGACCTGGCCTTTGGTTTGCACAAGGCCGCCAAGTATTACTATTACCCGGGTTGGCACGAGCCGGGCACCACGATGGAGCTGATTGTTAATAAGGAGGCGCTGGAAAGCCTGCCGGCCGATTTGCAATCCATTGTGAAAAATGCGGCCAAAGTGGCCAACCTGGAGATGCTGGCCGGCTTTACGGCACGCAATAACCAGGCGCTTAAAACGCTAGTAGAGGAACATGGCGTTGAGCTGCGTAAGTTCCCGGACGAGGTTCTGGTGAAATTGCGTGAGCTTTCTGAGCAGGTCATCGCCGAAGAAGTGGCAAATGATCCGATGAGTGCGAAGGTGTATGAATCCTTTAATGCCTTTAAGGAACAAGCCATGGAGTACCACCGCATTTCTGAGCAGGCTTACATGAATGCCAGAACCCATGCGAAAACTATGGAATAGATTGTTTTATCTGTAAAACAATAATTCAGCTTGACACACTAGTAAATTGGTTTGACTGCAAGTAGAATAAGCGCGCTTAATGCGACCCATTAGTTTTTTTTATCGCTTAAACATGGCTGAATCCATGTTTTTTATTGGGCGCGTGACAGGTTTTTTGGCGAGTTTTATAACTCAAAAATTTAAACAAAAGGTAAGAAATAATGAGTGATATCGATATCGCGCGTAAAGCCAAACTCCAGAACATCATGGAGATTGGCGCTAAGCTGGACATCCCTGCAGAAGCTCTGCGTCCTTACGGCCACGACAAAGCTAAAATCGACCTGAAATACATCGACAGCCTGAAAGACCGTGAAGACGGTAAGCTGATCCTGGTTACCGCGATCAGCCCAACACCTGCCGGTGAAGGTAAAACGACGACAACTGTAGGTCTGGGTGACGGCCTGAACCGTATCGGTAAAAAAGCCATCATGGCGCTGCGTGAGCCTTCTCTGGGCCCATGTTTCGGCATGAAAGGTGGTGCTGCTGGTGGTGGTCACGCTCAAGTTGTTCCAATGGAAGACATCAACCTGCACTTCACAGGTGACTTCCACGCGATTGGCGCTGCACACAACCTGCTGGCTGCTCTGATCGACAACCACATCTACTGGGGTAACGAACTGGGTATCGACAGCCGTCGTATCGCTTACCGTCGTGTTATCGACATGAACGACCGTGCGCTGCGTGAAATCGCTAACGGTCTGGGTGGTCCAGGTAACGGTTACTCTCGTGTTGACGGTTTCGACATCACTGTAGCTTCTGAAATCATGGCGATCTTCTGTCTGGCTAACAGCCTGAAAGACCTGCAAGAGCGTATCGGCAACATCATCGTTGCTGAAACTCGCGAGCGTCAGCCTATCCGTGCTAAGCAGCTGGACGCTGATGGCGCAATGGCGACTCTGCTGAAAGACGCCCTGAACCCTAACCTGGTTCAAACTCTGGAAAACAACCCAGCGTTCATCCACGGTGGTCCTTTCGCGAACATCGCGCACGGCTGTAACTCTGTAATCGCAACTAAATCTGCCCTGAAACTGGCTGACTACGTTGTAACTGAAGCGGGCTTCGGTGCTGACCTGGGTGCTGAGAAATTCTTTGACATCAAGTGTCGTAAAGCTGGCCTGAAACCAGAAGCAGCGGTAATCGTTGCAACTGTACGTGCTCTGAAGATGCACGGCGGCGTTGCTAAAGACAACCTGACTGGCGAAAACGTTGAAGCGGTTAAAGCGGGTTGTGCTAACCTGTCTCGTCACATCCAGAACGTTAAATCTTTCGGCGTTCCTGTTGTTGTTGCGATCAACCAATTCATCCACGACACTGACGAAGAAATCGCAGCTGTTCAAGCTTCTGCTGCTGAGCACGGTGTTAAAGCGATCCTGTGTAGCCACTGGGCTAACGGTTCTGCCGGTACTGAAGAGCTGGCCAACCACGTTGTTGAGATGATCGAGCACGGTGGTGCACAGTTCTCTCCTCTGTACGACCTGGACCTGCCTCTGTTCGACAAAATCCAAACGATCGCCACTAAGATCTACGGCGCTAGCGAAGTTGCAGCAGACAAGACCGTTCGCGATCGTCTGAAGCAGTTCGAAGAAATGGGTTACGGTAACCTGCCTGTTTGTATGGCTAAAACTCAGTACAGCTTCTCTACAGACATGAACCTGCGCGGTGCGCCAATCGGCCACACGGTAACTGTTCGTGAAGTACGTCTGTCAGCCGGTGCTGGCTTCGTAGTTGTTGTATGTGGCGACATCATGACCATGCCTGGTCTGCCACGTGTACCAGCTGCTAACCACATCCACGTAGACGACGAAGGCCTGATCCAAGGTCTGTTCTAAGTCGTTTAGGACGTGTAGTTACAAGAAGGGGTTGCCGGAAACGGCAACCCCTTTTTTATTGCCTGCAAGTTTGTATCGTTATGAATTAAAAGGGGATTATGTATCTTCAAGCTAGATTGAGTCGCTGCTAGAGCAGAATTAGACATTTAATTTTAAGAGGCATATTCTGGAACGCCCAATGTCCTTAGAAGAGGATATCCCATGACGTATAAAATTGAAGAAATCGAAGGTATCGGTGCCGCCACGGCGGAAAAACTAGCCAGGGCAAATATTCGTACAACCACCGACTTGCTCAACCAGTGTTGTGCCAAAAAGGGGCGCAAGTCTGTTTCCGAAATAACTGGGTGCTCTGAAAGCCAGCTTTTAAAGTGGACGAATATGGCAGATTTAATGCGTATTTCCGGGGTTGGCGAAGAGTACTCAGAGCTGCTTGAGGCGGCAGGTGTTGATACCGTGAAAGAGCTACGCCACCGCAATGCAGAAAACCTGGCTGCAGCCATGCAGGCGACCAACCAGGAAAAGAAATTAACCCGTATGGTACCGAGTAGTGCGACCGTGCAGAAATGGATTGAGCAAGCGAAAACGCTGGACCCATTAATCACGCATTAAGCCGTTAGACGAGCACGCTTTAGCTGAATATTAATTTATCTGTCAGGCGTAAGAATATGGCTACGGATACTCTCCTCCTCGGCTATGCCGAACAAGCAAAAGAGCCCAGAATTGCGCTGCAGTTAAGGCGTGCCAATCGGCACGGATTGATTGCCGGTGCTACCGGAACCGGCAAGACCGTAACATTGCAGGCACTGGCGGAAAGCTTTTCCAGTCAAGGTGTGCCGGTTTTTTTAGCCGATGTGAAAGGCGATCTGTCGGGTATCAGTCAGGCGGGAACCGCGCACCCAAAAGTTGTTGAGCGTTTAAAGTTGCTCGATTTACCCGACGATGCATGGCGCGCAGTGCCAACAATGTTTTGGGATGTGTTGGGTAAACAGGGCCACCCTATTCGTGCCACTGTCTCCGATATGGGGCCGCTGCTTATTTCACGCCTGTTGGATTTGAACGAAACGCAGGAAGGTATTCTTTCGATTGCCTTTGCGGTTGCTGATGATGAAGGTCTGCTGTTGCTTGATTTGAAAGACCTGAAAGCAATGCTGCAGCATATTGCAGATAATGCCGCAGAGCTACGAACACTCTATGGCAACGTATCGGCCTCATCGGTTGGGGCTATTCAACGGCGTTTGTTGATGCTGGATCGTGCCGGAGCCAAACAGTTTTTTGGCGAACCCATGCTGGAGCTTGATGACCTGATGAAATGTGCGCCTGATGGGCGTGGGTATGTCAGTGTGCTGGTAGCCGATAAGTTAGTGCAAAATACCAAGGTGTATTCCACTTTTCTGCTCTGGCTGTTATCTGAGTTGTTTGAAAACCTGCCGGAGGTGGGAGATCCCGACAAGCCTAAATTAGTGTTCTTTTTTGATGAGGCCCACCTGTTGTTTAAAGATGCACCTAAGGCGCTGGCTGAAAAGATTGAACAGGTTGTCAGGCTGATTCGTTCCAAGGGCGTGGGTGTGTATTTTGTTACCCAAAGTCCCAGTGATATCCCGGATTCTGTTCTCGGTCAGCTAGGTAATCGTGTGCAGCACGCTTTAAGGGCCTTTACACCCAAAGAACAAAAAGCGGTTAAAGCCGCTGCGGATACCTTTCGTGAAAACCCTGCCTTTAAAACCAGCGATGTCATTACTGAACTTGGTGTCGGTGAAGCACTGGTTTCAACCTTGCTTGGCAATGGAGCTCCTAGCGTCGTGCAACGGGTGCTCATTAAACCGCCCTACTCCCGGATTGGACCCGCCAAAAAAGCCGAGAAGGAAGAAGTGCAGTCACAAAGCCCTGTTGATGGAAAATATGAGAGCAGTATTGATAGGGAATCGGCCTATGAGCTATTGAATAGACGTTCAGTGCAGGCCGCTGAAGAAGCCGAAAAACAAAAACTGAAAAGTTCTCGCATCCAAAAGCCGCCTGCCAAAATAAAGTCGCCGGGCAGAAAACGGCAGGGTGCCGGTGAAACATTTTTAAAAAGTATAGCAAGGAGCCTTGGAAGCCAGGTCGGCAGAAAGTTGATGCGTGGGCTTTTAGGCTCGCTATTCAAGGGGCGTTAATGCGCCATTTTATGACTGAAAAAAGGAGAGCTTTATTATGGATATTATGAAGCTTGGTATTTCTCTACTGACTAAATATTTCTCTGGCTCAGTGTCTGAGGGGCAGGCGGGAAAAGCACTGTCGGGCTTGCTTGGCGATGGGCAGGGTGGTTTGGATATTGCCGGCCTGGTGAGCAAGTTTTCAGGCGCTGGCGGTCTCGGCTCAATTGTTGGTTCGTGGTTAGGTGATGGAGCCAATGAAGGGATTAACCCTGCACAGCTTATGGAGGTGTTTGGTCAGGATAAGTTATCGGCTTTTGCCGGCAATCTCGGGGTTGATGAAAATAGTGCAATCCAGGGGCTGAGCCGTGTTCTGCCTGACCTTATTGATCAAAGTAGCTCAGGTGGGAATTTGCTGGATAGTGTGGGTGGATTGAGTGGCGCTATGGATCAGGCAAAAAAACTGTTTTAAGTGTCGCTTTCGAGTAAGAGCAGAAAAGGGTTGCCGGAGACGGCAGCCCTTTTTTATGCCTTAAGCGCGCTCTGTTGATGCGCCGTCCGCTTGATATACCGTTTGGTTGAGTGACCTTTAGCGGTGGTACTCCCCGGCGCGTTCAGGCTGGTAGAGAATTTCTTCGATGCGTACGTGTTGAAGCTTGCCGTTCTGGGTGGGCCACTCAATAGCATCCCCTTCTGAAAGACCCAGCAAGGCACTGCCGACAGGGGCCAGGATAGAGACAGTGCTACCGTCAGCTTTTACATCTTTTGGATACACCAGCGTCAGGCAGAATTCCTTGTTCGATGAGTCGACGCGGAAACGAACCCGTGAGTTCATGGTAACCACCGTATTCGGCGCGTCGGCCGGGTGCCGCGTTCCCAGTTCCTGTTCCAGGTTTTGAATGCGGGGTACGGTCCGGAGGCAAGGAGTCAATGAGCTTTTCAAGGCGCTCAACGTCGGTTTTTGATAACAATATATCGGGTTTTTTCACAGTTGTTTCTCTCTTGTTAAGAAATGGGGGAACAAAAAAGCCAGCAGGCACAGTTTTGGACTCGTACCCTAGGGTTGTTTGGACTGGGTGTCTGACGCCGTTTCTCCTGTGGCGTTGAGGGGGGCTTCCTTGCACGCAGTAGCGATTATGCTACGACTGATATGCCGCGTTTTCAATATCCGGGAGATGAGTTGTTATGCCCTTTGAGCCGTTTTGAGCGTTGCGCTTCGAAAGGAAGCGCGATAACGCTCTCGGATTCTCAGTAGAGATATTGCGGCAGCCAGGTTACTAAGGAGGGCCATAGGGCGAGCAGTGCCAGCATGGCGACCTGGATCGCAATAAAGGGCATGACACCTTTATAGATCTGCGAGGTGGAGACGGAGTCAGGCGCAACGCCGCGCAGGTAGAAAAGCGCAAAGCCGAAGGGCGGTGTCAGGAAGGAGGTTTGCAGGTTCAGGGCGATCATTACACCCAGCCAGACCGGATCAAGGCCCATGCTGAGCAGGATCGGGGCCACAATGGGAACCACGACGAAGGTGATCTCGATAAAGTCCAGGAAGAAGCCGAGCAGGAACATGACCAGCATGACCAGGATAACCGCGCCCACGACGCCCCCGGGTAACTCGCTTAAAAATTCGCGTACCAGATCGTCCCCGCCAAAACCCCGGAAAACCAGGGAAAAAATCGCGGCACCAACCAGAATCATAAAAATCATGCTGCTGACCTTGGTGGTGGAGCGCATGACTTCGCGTAGCATGCGAAGGTTAATGTTACGCTTGCAAAGTGCCAGGATAAGCGCGCCGACGGCTCCCACGGATGCAGCCTCTGTGGGAGTGGCTTTGCCGGTGAGGATGGAGCCGAGCACCAGTAAAATCAGTAACAAGGGAGGCAGCAGTGCCAGGCAGATCTGGGCAAAGTTTTTGCCCTGCCCTGCGTCTGTTTGGTGGGCCGGAGCGGTTTCAGGTTTGAAGAAGGCAACAGCGATCAGGTAAAGAATGTAGAGAATGACCAGTATCAGTCCGGGGATCAGGGCGCCCATAAAGAGGTCGCCGACCGATACGGTTTCCGGGGAGTAAATACCCTGGTCCAGTTGCGATTGCTGATAAGCCGAGGACATGACATCGCCCAGCAATACCAGCACGATGGAGGGCGGAATAATCTGCCCCAGCGTGCCGGCCGCACAAATCGTGCCGGTGGCCAGGGGGGCGCTGTAACCGCGTTTCAACATGGTGGGTAGCGACAGCAGACCCATGGTCACTACGGTGGCGCCGACAATGCCGGTGCTGGCGGCCATTAACATGCCAACCAGGGTGACGGAAATGCCCAGCCCGCCGCGCAGGGAGCCGAAGAGGGAGGCCATGGTGTCGAGCAGGTCATCCGCTATACGGGCCTTCTCCAGGGTTACCCCCATAAATACGAAGAGCGGTACGGCTACCAGCACTTCGTTGGTCATAATGCCGTAAATCCGGTTGGGTACGGCTTCCAGGAAAACAGGGTCGAAGCTGCCGGTCAGGACACCGATCAGGGCAAACAACAGGCCGGCACCGGCCAGGGAAAAAGCGACGGGAAAACCGGCCAGTAAAATTAGGATAGCGGCAAGAAATAATAGCAATGCCATCATAGCGTGGCCTCCCCGTTACCGGCTTCCGGTTGAATTCGCCCGATAATGACCAGCAGGTTATACAGGAGGTTGGCCAACCCTTGCAGGATCAGCATCACCGGCATGATCAGTAGCAGGGTTTTTAACAGGAAGACGCCATCAAGCCCGCCGGATTCGCGAGAGCCTTCGAAATAGGACCAGGAGCTAACGACATATTCCATGGAAATCCACACCAAGAAACCGCAGGTGGGTATTAGCAACAGCAGCGTACCCATGGCGTTAATCCAGGCTTTTCCTCGCGCGGATAGCGGGCGGTAAAAAACATCGACCCTGACGTGGCCGTCTTCCTGCAGAGTCCAGGCGGCCCCCAGCAGGAATATCAAGCTGTGCATGTAGAGCAGCGATTCCTGGAGTGCTATCGAGCCGATATTGAACAGGTAACGCATGATGACGATCAAACAGGTGGTTAACACCAGCGCCAGCGTGGCCCATGAAATGCCGTGTCCAATGGCGGACATAATGCGGTTGTTGAGCCGGATCAGCCCTTCGGTTTTTGAGTTGGCTTGAGACATCAAGGATCGGGTGTCGTTATGGGTTATAGCGGGCAATTATAAGTTGCGGCCCCGTAATGTAAAAGTAGGTGTAAAAGCGAAATGCTGTGGCTGGCGATTGGGTGGTACTATTTAGGTGGATTAGGTGGAAAAAATGAACTGATGGGAAAGCATGATGATTAACTATCACTTTTATCAAAGCCCTGTTGGTGCCTTGCTGTTGTTGGCGGACTCCCGCGGATTACTGGAAATCCGCTTTGCCGAAGGCGAGGAGCAGCGCTTGCTTGAACCGGACTGGGTTGAAGATCAAGCCGTGTTTGAACCGTGCATCGGTCAGCTGGATGCCTATTTTGCCGGTAAGCTGACCGAGTTTGATTTGCCTTTGGTGTATAGTGGTACCGAGTTCCAGCAGCAGGTCATGCATGCCCTCGAGACTATTCCCTATGGGCAAACCTGCTCCTATGCCGAGCTGGCGAAAAAGCTGGGCCGTGAAGGTGCGGCCCGGGCAGTCGGTTCGGCTAACCGCCGTAACCCTTTGCCTATTGTTGTGCCCTGTCACCGGGTTATCGGTGCCAATGGGGATTTAACGGGCTTTGCAGGCGGGCTGGACATAAAACGTAAATTGCTCGCCCTGGAGGGCGTATCGGTTTCGATATGAATAATATTGATGTGGTCAAACGCGCCTACTGGATTTTTGATCTTGATGGCACCCTCACGATTCCCGCCCATGATTTTGCGGCCATCAAGCGCGAACTGGGTTTTCCGCTGGATTGCGATATTTTGCGGCACCTGGAAACACTGCCGCCTGAGGAACAGCGGGCCAAACGGTTGCAGCTGGACCGGATCGAAGAGGCAATTGCCAGCCGCGCCAGGCAGGCGAATGGCGCTGACGACCTGCTTAAGACCTTGAGTGAACGGGGCGTTTCCATGGGTATCCTGACCCGTAACTCGAAGGATAACGCCCTGATTACACTGGGAGCCATTGGGTTGCTCGATTATTTTGATCATGTCTGTGTGCTCGGGCGCGAGGAAACCCTGCCCAAGCCTGACCCCCAGGGTATCCATCACCTGCTCGATCATTGGGGAGCGGAGCCCGATAACGCTGTGATGGTGGGCGATTATCTGTATGATCTGTTGACGGCAAAGGCGGCGGGTGTCGGTTCCGTTCACCTGGATACGCATGGCGATTTTGCCTGGCCGGAACACACTGATTTAGGCGTGACGAGCCTGGCTAACCTGCATGAGCACTATGGGCAGTCCTCTCCAGCTGTCAAACATGATTAAAAGGCGTTTTGTTTATTTCCTCCTGCTTCTGCTGGGTGTATTTGCCGCCTTCTGGTTCGGTCGCCATCAGCTGGGTGTAAACCCGCCCTTGCCGAAGGCGCTGACGAGCACGGATAGGCAAGTACTCACTTACCTGAGGGCTCCGGCAGGATTCGAGATAGTCCTATTCGCCGATGATCTGAAGGCGCCGCGAATGCTGAAGAAGGTCGATGCCGGTTTGCTGGTGTCGTTGCCTCATGAGGGGCGTGTCCTGCTGCTTCGGGATGATGATCAGGATGGCGTGGCGGAGCAGCGTATCAGCCTGGTTGATGGCTTGAAGCAGCCGCATGGTATCGACAGCAAGGGGGGCTGGCTGTATATCGCCGAAACGGACGCTGTCGGGCGAATTGCGTTTGATCCACGCCAGGGAGCAACGCATGGCGAATATACGCGGCTGGTCACCGGGCTTCCGCACGGTAAAGGGCACTGGACCCGTACCTTGAAGATCGGCCCCGATGGCTGGCTGTATGTCACCGTGGGCTCATCCTGCAATGCCTGCATTGAGACAGAGCCAGAACGGGCGGCGATGTTCCGAATGCGCCTCGATGGCAGCGACAAGCAGCTGTATGCGACGGGCTTGCGCAACAGTGTGGACTTCGACTGGTCGCCTGCCGATGGCGGGCTGTATGCGACCGATAATGGCCGTGACTGGCTCGGGGACGACTTTCCTCCCGATGAGCTCAATAAAATTGTGAAAGACGGCTTTTACGGTTGGCCCTACGCCAATGCGGATAAGATTCCCGATCCGGATTTTGGCGAGGGGCGGCAGGCGCTCATCGCGCAGTCGCGCGCGCCCTCCTTTGAATTCAGGGCGCATAATGCGCCTTTGGGTATCAGGTTTTTAAGGTATCAGGATAATGCGGCTTATCAGCATAGCGCATTGGTTGCGTTGCACGGCTCCTGGAACCGGTCCAGTAAGGATGGCTACAAGGTGGTTTCTTTGCATTGGGGCGCGAACGGGGCTATCAGGGCTAAGGATTTTATGACCGGCTTTTTGCAGGGGGAGCAGGTACAGGGCCGTCCGGTAGGCATCGAGGAAGGGGCGGACGGCGATATTTATATTTCCGATGATTATGCGGGGTTGATCTATCGCCTGACTGGGCGAAATCAGTGATATCCGTATTAATTATTTTTATATCAAGCCTAAGTAAATTTAATCCGATTAGATATCCCATTTTTAAGGGATTCATGTAGAATAAGCGACCGAAAATTTTTCCGGGCCTTGATTGGTGGCTTGCTTAGAGAACACCTGAGGTTCGGGCAAATAAATAACCCTTATGAGATGAGAGTAGGAGCAGTTAATGTTTAGTTCTCCAGACAAAATCGCTGATTTCGATCCAGAATTGGCAGCAGCAATGCAGCAAGAAAGTGTTCGCCAGGAAGAGCACATCGAGCTGATCGCTTCCGAAAACTACACCAGCCGTCGTGTTATGGAAGCTCAAGGTAGCAAACTGACCAACAAGTACGCCGAAGGTTACCCTGGCAAGCGTTACTACGGTGGTTGTGAGTTCGTAGACGTTGCTGAGCAACTGGCTATCGATCGCGCTAAACAACTGTTCGGTGCTGATTACGTAAACGTACAGCCTCACTCTGGCTCTCAAGCAAACGCGGCTGTTTTCCACGCACTGCTGCAACCACACGATACTGTGCTGGGCATGAGCCTGTCCCACGGTGGACACCTGACTCACGGTGCTAAAGTTAACTTCTCCGGTAAAGTCTTCAACGCTGTACAGTACGGCCTGAATGAAGATACTGGTGAGATCGATTACGAAGAAGTGGCTTCTCTGGCGCGTGAGCACAAGCCAAAAATGATCATCGCTGGTTTCTCTGCTTACTCCCAAGTGATCGATTGGCAGAAATTCCGTGATATCGCTGACGAAGTTGGCGCCTACCTGATGGTTGACATGGCCCACGTTTCCGGCCTGATCGCTGCTGGCCTGTACCCGAACCCCGTTCCTTTTGCTGACGTTGTGACTACTACAACTCACAAAACACTGCGTGGTCCACGTGGTGGTCTGATCCTGTGTAAAGCCAACGAAGAACTGGAGAAGAAATTCAACAGCTCTGTATTCCCAGGCCAACAGGGCGGTCCTTTGATGCACGTGATCGCTGCTAAAGCGGTTGCTTTCAAAGAAGCACTGGATCCTTCTTTCAAAGAATACCAGGAGCAAGTTGTTAAGAACGCTAAAGCTATGGCTGGCGTTTTCATTGAGCGTGGTTACAAAATCGTATCCGGCGGCACTGAAAACCACCTGATGCTGGTTGACCTGATCGAGAAAGGTGTGACTGGTAAAGACGCTGACGCTGCGCTGGGTCGTGCTTACATCACTGTTAACAAAAACACTGTACCCAAAGATCCACAGTCTCCATTTGTGACTTCCGGTCTGCGTGTTGGTACGCCAGCGATCACAACTCGCGGCTTCAAAGAAGCTGAAGTTATCGAGCTGACTAACTGGATGTGTGATGTGATCGACAACATCGGTGACGAGTCTGTTATCGATAGTGTACGTGAGCAAGTTAAAGCGCTGTGCGCTCGCTTCCCAGTTTACCAAGACTAATTATCAGTCTTAGTTAATCTGAGCTTGTCTAAAACCGGCGCCTGATGGCGCCGGTTTTTTTTGTCTTCTAAAAGAGCAATCTTTTGATTTCCCTGCCGCAAACCTATACTCAGCGAAACCCACACTAAAAACAGGAGCCTTTGGATGGAAGTTGTCACCGCGATCGTGAACCAGATTAATGGTGTTGTCTGGGGACCCCTGATGCTGGTTCTGATTCTGGGTACCGGTTTTTTCCTGTCCCTTGGTTTGCGTTTGATGCCTGTGCTGAAGCTGGGGTATGGTTTTCGAATGCTTTGGCAGGGGCGCAAAGGAACGGGGGATGGCCAGATCAGCCCCTTTAATGCGCTGATGACGGCCATGTCCGCGACCATAGGCACCGGTAATATTGCGGGAGTGGCGATTGCCATTGTGATTGGCGGGCCCGGCGCGCTGTTCTGGATGTGGTGTACAGCACTGGTGGGCATGGCGACCAAGTATGCCGAAGCAGTGCTGGCGGTGCAGTATCGCGAGGTGGATGAAAAGGGCCAGTATGTGGGCGGCCCCATGTACTACATTAAAAACGGCTTATCGAAGAAGTGGTTATGGTTGGGAACGGCCTTTGCCATCTTTGGCGCTTTTGCCGGTTTCGGTATCGGTAATATGGTGCAGTCGAATTCCGTTGCGGATGTCATGCTGGAAACCTTCGGTGTTTCCAAGCTGGTGACAGCTATTATTCTCAGCCTTCTGGCAGGCGCTGTTATCTTGGGGGGGATCGTGCGAATTGCCCATGTTGCGGGCAAGCTGGTTCCCTTCATGGCAATTACCTATATCCTGGCGGGATTGATTATCCTGCTTGTCCATGCGGGCGAAATTCCAGCGGCGCTCGGTTTGATTCTGGAAAGTGCCTTTACCGGACATGCGGCAGCCGGAGGGTTTGCCGGTGCGGCTATTTGGGTGGCGATTCAGCAGGGCGTGGCCAGGGGCGTTTTTTCCAATGAAGCCGGTTTGGGGAGCGCGCCTATTGCGCATGCGGCCGCGCAAACGAATGATCCGGTACGCCAGGGTGTTATTGGCATGCTGGGCACCTTTATCGATACCCTGTGCGTTTGCACAATTACGGGCCTGGTGATCATTGTGACAGGGGTATGGACTTCAGGCGATACGGGAGCTCCGCTGACCGCTGCCGCTTTCGCGCACACGCTTCCTTTCGGGCAGGAGGTGGTGAGTATCGGCCAGGCGGTGTTTGCCTTTACCACTATCCTGGGCTGGAGCGTTTATGGGGAAAAATGTGTTGAATACCTGTTTGGGGTGAAGTCTATTTTCCCTTTCAGGGTTATCTGGGTTGCTGCGGTATTCTGGGGTGCTCAGCAGAAGCTGGGTTTTGTCTGGTTACTGGCCGATACACTGAATGCCATGATGGCGCTGCCAAACCTGATTGCCCTGTTACTGCTGAGCCCGGTGGTCTTTAAGCTGACGAAGGACTATTTCGCTGCCAGGTAGGTGATTAAGCGTTTCCCGAATTAAGCGCTGCCTGGATCTTATCCAGAAGTTCTGCCGGGCTGAATCCATTGCAGTCGATACGAATATCGGCATATTTGTTGTAGAGTGCGCAGCGCTCTTCAAACAGCGCTTCGAAGCTTTGATCAGGACGACGGGCAATACCGCGCGTGTCAAAATTGTGAATGCGTTTCCTCAATTCATCCAGGGTAACATCTAGAAAAATCACCTTGCCTTGCGCTTTAAGGTGTTGCATGCCGGCGTCGCTATAAACGGCGCTGCCGCCGGTTGAAATGACCTTGCCGCTGGCATCGGTCTTGAGCAGCACCATTTCTTCGATTTCACGCAGCCGCATATAGCCTTCGGCATCCATAATGTCCTGCAGGCTGCGGCCTTCATGAACCTGAATAGAGACATCGGTATCAAGGAAATCCAGTCCCAGTTCCTTGGCCAGTAAAACACCCAGTGTGCTTTTACCGGCGCCGGGCATGCCGACGAGAATGATGCTGCTTTTTGGGTCCATAAAAAATTCCGGAAGGTCAATTAAGTTTATGTCAGGCTGGTGGCGACGAACTCCACAAGGCGTTTCATCGCCTCGTTGGGTTCCCTGTGATCATAAATCAGGCTAATGCCGACGCTGCCCAACTTTGGATATTTGTCGGATGGTTTAATAATTTTCAGGTTATCCGGCACGGTGCTTTTGGCAAGAACGGTAACGCCAAGTCCTTCTTCGATGGCAGCCTGGATGCCCGCTAAATCCGGGATGGTGTAAACCACGCGGTGCGGCTGGTCTATTTTCTTCAAACTCTGGAGTGCGCGTTGACGGTAAATGCAGCCTTCCTGGGCGACAATAAGCGGGATGGTGTCTTTTTCGTGCGCGTGCTGGTCGGGGCTGGTCACCCAGACCAGTTCATCCTCCTTGACCTGGCCCCGATGTCGGTTCGAGGGGTTGTCGTGTAAAGCCAGAATCAAATCAAACTCGTTGGAACGATCCTCGGACAACAGGATTTTGCTTAAATCGCAGGTCACCTCGAGGGTGACGTTCGGGTAGGCTTTGGTAAAGCGGCCAACGATTTTAGGCAGCAGGGTTGTGGCAAACTCGCTGGGGATACCGAAACGTACCCGGCCGCTAAGCGCAGGTTTCAGAAAGGTATTCAAAGCCTCGTCATTCAGGCTCAGGATTTCGCTGGCATACTTGTAGAGTGTCTCGCCCTGTTGTGTGAGTTTGAGCCGTTGCGCATTGCGGCTGAACAGGTGAGTGTTGGTCATTTCTTCAAGGCGTTTTATCTGCAGGCTGATCGCAGGCTGAGAGCGTCCAAGCAACTCCCCCGCCTGGGTGAAGCCACCCAGCTCGGCCACTGTGACGAAGGAACGTAGCACATCCATTGGCAGATTTTTCATCTGAAAAAAGCGCCCTTTTCTATTTGCCATGAAAATAAAAGAAAGCGGATTATTAGTGATGCAAATCAAATTCGCAAGCGCAAATAAACCCTTTTATTTGCGTGAAATTTGTTTTTCGGTGGTATCGATTGGAGTATCGTATTGAAGAGTTTTACGGTTAAGCGGTGAGGAATTCGACCAAAAATGGCAATTAGTGTTTTCGATATTTTCAAGATAGGCATTGGCCCTTCGAGCTCCCACACCGTGGGACCGATGCGGGCAGCCTTGACCTTTGTGGAGGAACTCGAACAGGGAAAGTTGTTAACTGACACCGCGCGTGTCAAATCGGAACTGTTCGGCTCACTGGGCGCGACGGGCGCGGGCCACGGTTCCACCAAAGCGGTTATTCTGGGGCTGCAGGGCGAAGTTCCCGAGGAGATTGATACGGATGTAATTCCCGGTATCGTCGAAAGCGTACGTGAGACAAAACAGCTGAATCTGAAGGGAAAAAAGCAGGTTAAGTTTGTTGAAAAAAATGACCTGATTCTGCATAAGCGCAAGAGCCTGCCCTATCACTCCAACGGGATGAAATTCACCGCGTTTAATGCCGAGGGCGACGAACTTAAAACCCGAATCTATTATTCCGTTGGCGGCGGCTTTGTGGTGGATGAGGAGTCGACGGATGCCGACTGCATTGTCCCCGATGAAACCAAGCTGCCTTATCCCTTTACAACGGCTGCCGAGTTGCTTGCCCTGTGCGAGGAAACGGGCCTCTGTATCAGTAGTATCATGCTCAAGAATGAGCAGGTGTGGCGCGATGAACCGGAAATTCGTACCAAATTGCTGGAAATATGGCAGGTGATGAAGGACTGTGTCGAGCGCGGCTGCAAAACCGAAGGAATTTTGCCGGGCGGACTCAAGGTCAAACGCCGGGCGCCCCAGTTGAAGCGGCAGTTGAATAGCGCCTCAGAGAACAAGACGGATTTACTGAGCCCGATGGACTGGGCAACCCTCTACGCGCTGGCCGTGAATGAGGAAAATGCCGGCGGCGGTCGCGTGGTAACGGCTCCGACCAACGGTGCAGCGGGCATTGTGCCGGCCATCATGCATTACCATCATAATTTTTGCGGTGGAACCGACGAGGACGCGATCCGCTTCCTGTTGACCGCTGCAGCGATAGGCATCCTTTACAAGGAAAATGCCTCGATCAGCGGTGCGGAGGTTGGTTGCCAGGGCGAAGTGGGTTCGGCCTGCTCAATGGCGGCGGGAGCCCTGGCCGAAGTGCTGGGCGGAACGCCTGCCCAGGTGGAAAATGCCGCTGAAATCGGCATGGAGCACAACCTGGGGTTAACCTGCGATCCGGTTGGCGGACTGGTGCAGGTGCCCTGTATTGAGCGTAACGCCATGGCTTCCGTGAAGGCGATTGCGGCTGCCCGCATGGCTTTGCATGGTGACGGCAAGCACTATGTCTCGCTCGATAAGGTGATTAAAACCATGCGCGATACCGGCAGGGATATGAAGGAAAAGTATAAGGAAACGGCACGTGGCGGATTGGCTGTTAATGTTGTTGCCGTGCCGGTCAATATTATCGAGTGTTAACCCGTAATTACCCGGAAGTCCCCAGTCTATGACCGCCGATGAGCTGCTAACCACCCCCTTGCACGACCTGCATCTTGAGCTGGGCGCAAAGATGGTCGCCTTTGCCGGCTACGAAATGCCGGTTCAATACGCGGAGGGTATTATCCAGGAGCACCAGCATACGCGCCAACATAGCGGTCTGTTTGACGTCTCCCATATGGGGCAGGTTGAGGTGAAGGGGGCTTCGGCTGCCTCCGACCTGGAGCGTTTATTGCCGATTGACCTGGCAATGCTGCCGATCAACCAGCAGCGTTATAGCCTGTTGACCAATGATGCGGGCGGCGTGCGTGATGACCTGATGGTTTGCCGGCGTAGCGAAACGGATTTCCTGCTGGTGGTTAATGCGGCCTGCAAAGAAGCCGATCTGCATTATTTGCAACAGCAGGTGGGCCGCGAAACCTGCGTGAAGCTGCTGGCGGACCGCGCCCTGCTTGCCCTGCAGGGCCCTGAAAGTATTGATGTTTTGGGCAGCCTGGCGCCCGAACTTAAGGCGCTCAACTTTATGCAGGCGGCGGCCTGTGACATAGCGGGCATACACTGTTTTGTCACACGCTCCGGTTACACTGGCGAAGACGGTTTTGAAATTTCCTTGGCGGCGACGGATTCCCTGGCCTTTGCCCGACGTTTGCTGGGCTTTGAACAGGTGCAAATGATAGGCCTGGGGGCGCGTGATTCGTTGCGGCTGGAGGCGGGTTTATGTCTTTACGGGCACGAGCTGAGTGAGCAGATTAGCCCCATTGAAGCGGGGCTGGATTGGGTGATTGCGGCTTCCCGCCGGGAAGGGGGTGCTAAAGCCGGCAGTTTCCCTGGTGACCGGCAAATTTTGCAACAAATAGCGGGCACAGTGAGTCGTAAACGGGTAGGATTGCGCTCACAGGAAAGGGCGCCGATCCGCGCCGGAACAGCCTTAACAGCGCCAACTGGCGAGTGCGTGGGCACTGTTACCAGCGGCGGTTACTCCCCTGCTGCCGGCGCTGCAATCGCTATGGCCTATGTGGCTAATGAATTCGCGAAACCCGGGGCAGAATTGATTGCGGAAGTGAGGGGTAAGCAGCGTTCGGTCCAGGTGGTTGAGCTGCCCTTTGTCGCCCACCGATATATTTGAATTTGATTGAAAGAGGAACAAGCATGTCTGAGCGTAAATATACCGATCAACACGAATGGCTGCAGGCCGAAGGCGACCTGATTACCGTGGGTATTACGGACTTTGCGCAAAGTGAGTTGGGCGATATCGTTTTTGTTGAGTTGCCTGAAGTGGGCGCTCAACTCAGCGCTGGCGAGGAAGTGATCGTGATTGAGTCGGTCAAGGCCGCCGGTGAGGTGGGTTCGCCACTCAATGGCGTGGTGGAGGCCGTCAACGAGGCGTTGGCCGACGCCCCGGAAACCATCAACGAAGACCCGCTGGGTGCGGGCTGGTTGATCAAGGTGCGCACCGATGAAGCCCCGGACCTCAGCGGCTTCATGGATGAGGCGGCTTATCATGCGTTTACGGAAGAGGGCTAACCGCAACGCATCGCGGGCAGGGAAGAAACGGCAAATTTTCTTTCCTGCCACATAGGTAACCCCGCCTTTAATCGGCCATACTGATCAAGGAAGCCTTTTAATCTGGTAGAAGGAATACTGTTATGGCGCATCGTCTGTTCAGGCTGACCGATCTGGACACGCAGGGCGAATTCACTTCCCGACATATTGGCCCCAGCGCCAGTGACCAGCAGCAAATGCTGACGCAACTTGGCCTGCCATCCCTTAAGGCGCTCATCGACGAGGTTATTCCCGGCGCCATTCTCGCGCCTAACCAGCTACCCCTGGACGAGGGGTGCAGCGAAGCCCAGGCACTTGCAGAATTGAGGGCGATTGCCGATCAAAACAAGGTGTTTCAATCCTTTATCGGGCAGGGTTATTACAACTGCCACACGCCGGGCGTTATCCAGCGAAATATTCTTGAAAACCCCGCCTGGTACACCGCCTATACGCCTTACCAACCGGAAATTTCCCAGGGGCGCCTGGAGGCGCTGCTTAATTATCAAACGCTGATTACCGACCTCACCGGCATGGATCTGGCTAACGCCTCGCTGCTGGACGAAGCGACGGCCGCGGCCGAAGCCATGGCGCTGTGCCATCATGCCGGAAAAACCAAGAGCGATCGATTTTTTGTCGCGGCAGATTGCTTGCCTCAGACCATTGACGTGCTGCGGACCCGTGCTGAACCCTTGGGTATCGAATTGGTTATTGGCGATCCGCTGCTGGATTTGCCGACGACCGATTGTTTTGGTGTGCTGCTGCAATACCCGGGGGTAGACGGTGCGATCCGCGATTATCGACAAATGATCGAACAGGCCCATGACAAGGGAGCCCTGGTGGTGATGGCGGCTGATCTGCTGAGCCTGATGCTGATTAAGTCGCCAGGCGAGCTCGGTGCGGACGTAGCGGTGGGCAGCAGCCAGCGCTTTGGGGTGCCGCTGGGCGGTGGCGGACCGCATGCGGCCTATATGGGGATTCGGGAGAAGCTGAAGCGCCTCTTGCCCGGACGCCTGGTTGGCGTGTCCGTGGACAGCCAGGGGCAGCCGGCCTATCGATTGGCCCTGCAAACCCGTGAACAGCATATCCGCCGCGAAAAGGCCACCTCTAATATTTGCACTGCGCAGGTGCTGTTGGCGATTATGTCCAGCATGTATGCGGTTTATCATGGTCCTGGCGGATTGCGCATGATTGCGCAACGCGTACATCGCCTGACGGAGCTGCTGGCCGCCGGGTTGCGCAAGCTGGGTTACCAACTTGGCAGCGAGCCTTACTTCGATACGTTACTGGTTTCAACAGGCGAAGAGACCGCTGCCATTCATCAGGCTGCACAGGCACAGGGCCTGAATTTGCGTCACGTTAATCACGCGCATATCGGTATTTCTTTGGACGAAACCACAGAAGTGGCCGATGTGGAGCGGCTTTGGCAGGTTTTTGCGCTGGATAAGCCGGTGGCATTCAATGTTGCCGAATTCGATGACAGTGAACCGTTGGTTATTCCGGCTACGCTGCAGCGCATCGATCCGGTATTAACGCACCCGGTTTTTAACCGTTACCAGAGCGAAACCGAGATGTTGCGCTATATCCGCCAATTGGCGGATAAGGATATCGCCCTGGATCGCGCCATGATCCCGCTGGGATCTTGCACCATGAAACTGAACGCCAGCAGCGAGATGCTGCCCATCAGCTGGCCGGAATTCAGCGCTATTCATCCTTTCGCCCCGCTCGAGCAGTTAGAGGGCTATGGGGCGTTAACATCCAGCCTACAGCAGATGTTATGCGCAATTACCGGCTACGATGAGGTTTCATTACAACCGAATGCCGGCTCGCAGGGCGAATATGCCGGGTTGCTGGCGATTCGCGGTTATCACCAAAGTCGCGGGGACGCACAGCGCAGGATTTGCCTGATTCCGACATCCGCCCATGGTACGAACCCGGCCTCTGCCCAGATGTGCGGTTTACAGGTCGTGGGTGTCAGTTGCGACGAGCAGGGTAATATTGACCTGGACGATTTGCGCTCAAAATGCCAGCAGTACAGCGAGCAATTGGCAGCCATTATGATCACCTACCCCTCAACGCATGGGGTATTTGAAGAGCAGGTGACCGAGGTGTGCGATCTGGTGCATAAGCATGGCGGGCAGGTCTATATGGACGGGGCCAACCTGAATGCCATGGTCGGGCTCTGTTACCCGGGTAGGTTTGGCGGCGATGTTTCACACCTCAACCTGCATAAAACCTTCTGTATTCCGCACGGCGGCGGCGGACCGGGCGTTGGTCCGATCGGGGTGAAAAAGCACCTCGCTCCTTTCCTGCCGGGGCACGGTCGGGGGCAGGTTGGCACAGAAGGCCGCCACGCTGTGGCCGCTGCACCATGGGGCAGTGCGGGCATTTTGCCCATCAGTTGGATGTATATTCGCATGATGGGCCGTCTGGGACTGACTACGGCTACTCAGGTGGCGATTCTCAGCGCCAACTATATTGCGCGCCGTTTGGGTACACATTACCCCATTCTGTATACCGGCAGGCATGGCCGCGTGGCGCATGAATGTATTATCGATTTACGACCCTTGAAAGAGGCAACGGGGGTGACCGTTGAGGATATTGCC
Source organism: Pseudomonadales bacterium (assembly GCA_041395865.1). GTDB lineage: Bacteria > Pseudomonadota > Gammaproteobacteria > Pseudomonadales > IMCC2047 > IMCC2047. The sequence goes on along the minus strand of JAWKZQ010000001.1, from coordinate 237,858 downwards.
AAACGATTGATTGATTTTGGTTTTCACGCGCCTACCATGTCCTTCCCGGTGACGGGTACGCTTATGATCGAGCCGACCGAAAGCGAGTCGCTGGGCGAACTGGAACGGTTCTGCGAGGCGATGATTTTGATTCGTGAGGAAATTCGCGCGGTGCAGGAAGGTGTGCTGGATCCGCACGATAACCCCTTGAAAAATGCGCCACATAGCGCGGCGATGGTCATTGCGGATGATTGGCCGCATCCCTACTCCAGGCAGCAGGCTGCTTATCCCGCAGCGGGGCTGTTAAATCGTAAATACTGGCCGCCGGTCGGCCGTGTTGATAATGTCTATGGCGACCGGCATTTATTCTGTAGCTGTGCGCCGGTAGCAGATTACGATCCGGTGAATCAACCGGAACAAGGCGGGGTATGACAATGAGGTGTTCAGTTGTGCTGGGCGTGATGTGTGAGGATCGCCCCGGAATCATTGAAAAACTGTCAACGACCATTACTGCTCACGACGGTGAGTGGACGGACAGTAAAATGGTGACGATGGCAGGCAAGTTTGCCGGTATCTTACTGGTGGAAATCCCCTGCTCGGAGCAGCAGGCCTTCAGCGAGGCCGTTAAGGCTTTGGATGTGGAAGGCATCCGGGTGGTGATCGAGCAGATTCAGCCGCATACGTCGCCGGTATTTCGCGAGTTTCGCCTGGAAATGGTAGGGCAGGATCGTTCCGGCATCGTCCGTGACATCACTCATTTGTTGGCGGATTACCAGATTAACCTGGAGGCCTGGGAATCGCGTGTTGAAAGCGCCTCCATGTCCGGCGAAACCCTGTTTATTGCTTCCGCGGTGGTACATGTTCCCGAAGGTGTCGACTTGGCGCTTCTGCAGGATGACTTTGAAGAGCTGGCCAACGAATTGATGGTGGATATCAAGCTTTCCGAATAGCGGACTCTCAGCCTGCGTAACCGAAGTGAAGCGCGATGCCGAGGAATACCAGCATACCGACCCAGTGATTGTGCAAAAAGGCCTTGAAACAGCGTGCGCCGTCGCGATCCTTAATCAGGTACTGGTGATAGGCAAACAACAGCGCAGCGCCCCATAAGCCGGCGTGATACCAACCGCCAAGCTCCAGCCTGTGCCCAATCAGGTAAAGGGCGAGCAGCGTCAACAGTTGTAGCACAGCCAGAATCAGGCGGTCGTTTTCCCCAAACAGGATTGCGGTGGATTTCACGCCAATTTTCAGGTCGTCTTCCCGGTCCGTAATGGCATACATGGTGTCATAAACCAGCGTCCACAACACATTTGCGGTATAGAGCAACCAGGCCAGGGCGGGCACTTCGCCTGTCTGCGCCGCAAAGGCCATGGGAATACTCATGCCGAAGGCCATGCCCAGGACAAGTTGCGGCAGGTGGGTGTAGCGTTTCATGAAGGGATAGCTGACGGCCAGTAGCGCGGCAACCACTGACAAGGCCACGGTGAGCCAGTTGGTCATCAGCACCAGCAGGAAGGCGGTGAGTGTCAGTATGCCAAATAACGCCAAGGCCTCCATACTGGAGACACGGCCACTGGTTAGCGGACGTTCTTTGGTGCGTGCTACGTGGCGATCAATTTTTCGGTCTGCAAAGTCGTTGATCACGCAGCCGGCGCTGCGCATAAGCGTCACGCCCAGCACGAAGATGATCAGTATACTTTGATCCGGAAAGCCTTCGGCGGCAATCCACAGTGCCCATAGGGTCGGCCAAAGCAGTAGATAAATGCCGATGGGCTTATCCAGGCGCATCAAACGGTAATAGTCGCTGAGTTGGGAAGCAAGGGTATTAAACATGGTGGGTGGCATTGATACAGCAGTATATGAGTGTCAGGGATGATCTTATGCAGTGTAGTTTAATTTGAGCGAGCGTGCTGCTCCAGTGCCGGCAGGAAAACCTCCGCGACCAGGATAGGCTTCTCATCAAGAAAAAACAGCGATCGCCTGCCCCAGGCATAGTGGCACCCGCTTGCGGTGAAATAGTTTTCCAGTTTGGCATTGCTAAGCGCGGCAATTTCAAAGTGAGTCCGTTGCATCGTCGGGTCGCTGAATAAAAGTGCGCCGAGCGGGCGGGAATCGAGCTTTTTCAGGCAGCGTAAGCGCCCCGTAAGTGTACTTTGCGGGAAGACACTACGGGCATACACCCAGGGTTTTCCATGACAAACCAGCTCCACTTCACGAACCATTGCCAGTTGGCGGGGTGGCAGCCCCAGGCACTGAGCCTCCGAGTGGGTGGGGCGCTGCCAGCTCTGGCTCAGTTTTCGGACACGGAAATCGCCACGGCTGGCATCAATCAGGCGCTGTGTCAGAGAACCCTGGTCCATCAGCCAGGCGCGCCATAACGGATCAATCTGGATAACCGGGTTGCGCTGGTAGTGATGCCAGTGATTCAGATTGATCTGTAGGGGCGTGTTCAAGATACAGCAGCTCAACAGTCGCTCATGGGTAGAGCGGTGGGTTTGTGAAACGAGCCTGGATTATAAAGAGCGCTGCAACAAAAGTCTTGCTTCGCTCGGGTCGATGGACACGGATGTCAGGCTGCCATACCTGATAGCATGAGTTCGATTTCTTCCTGCGATTCACTCAGGTTTCGCACCAGTTCTGCGACACTTGCCGGATCAAGCCCCAGCTTTTCCAGTAACTCCGGCGGGATCGTCTCGCCGGGCAGGTTGCCGATGCCAATGTCAGCCAGCAGGTGTTTGCTGAGGTAACAGAGGTTGGCATACAGGGCATCCGGGCCATCATAACTGGCTTCCTGCTGGAAACGAATGGCGTTATTGACCTGGATGGGCAGGTTCCAAACCTCTGCAACCTGGGCGGTCATTTGCTCGCCGGTAATACCGAGCAAATGCTGTTCAATATAGGCTGGATTGATATGCCTGTTCGCCTGTTTATATTGGCACAGCGTTGCGAAATGGGAGGGAAACACATGGTTGAGTATCAGGTAGCCGAAGTTATTCATCAGCCCGGTGAGATAGGCGAGGCCGGCCTCGCCGCGATGGCTGACCGGAAGCAGGCGGTTGAGTTTTTCCATGGTTAGTGCGCAGTAAACGGCCTGGCGCCAGAATTCGTTAACCGAGCAGATTCCGCTTGTGGGCACTTTAAGGGCTTGGCCCATGGCAAGCCCCAGGGCTAGATTTAAAACCAGGTCGAAACCGAGTACCCGGATAATGGCGTCTTCGATGGACGTTACCTTGCCGGGTGCCGAGTAATAGGGCGATGCCGCCCAGCCAACCACCTGGGCTGCCAGGCTGGGATCCATTTCTATGGCTTTTACTAAATGCTCAATTTCGGCATTGGGTGTTGCACTGATCTTGAGGATTTTTTTTGCGGTCCCTGACAAAGGGGGGATTTCCAGCGTGTCGGCCAGCCGTTTTTTGATTTGCAGGGATGTGTAGTTGCGGATGGCTGCGTAGATATCGGTACAGTCAGTTTCCCGGTTATGGGAAAGCGGCGGCAGATCAAACAGCGAAATACCTATTTCTGCGGGTTGGCAATCCTTGGTCAGGGTCTTAAAACCACTGTTAGTTAGGGTGATCAGGGTATCTCGCTTACCCGATTCGAGGTAAAGGGTCTTGGCGTTCAACAGGTTTTCATCAATGAGCGTGGGATAACCGGTGACGTCGGGAATGGCCGGTAACGTTTCCAGCCCCTTACTGACCAGCAGCTGGGTCTGGCTTTCCGTGTTTAGGGCTTTGAGCTGTTTGCTCGAAAAGTCATTAAGGGCATCCAGGTTCAGGATTGCGTTTGCAGAAATAATCGCCTGCATTCGGTCGCCGTCACCGTTCTCAAGTAACACCATCAGGGCAAGCTGTTGATCGTTATTGCGCTGGCGCAGCGCCGTCATTTTTGCCTCAACATCGCCTTCGCTGGCTTCATGGGCAATCTGCCCGTTATTGAGTATTTCCAGTACACAAAGAGGTATCGTCACTGCTGACTCCTTCCGCAGTTTCAAAGGTAATTATTGTAAGGATTAATTACCAAGTGTAGCAGTAAAGGGGGAGACAGCAATTTACAGTTATTTAAACATTTCCATAGCGCTGGTTTGTGCCCAGCCAGCGCTGGATGAGCGGTTTAACCCGCTCAGGGTAATGCTGCAGAATTTCCTGGGCACAGGCCTGGCTTTGTGGAAGCAGGCTGTTGCTGAGCTCGAAATCGGCAATTTTGAAATCCATGATGCCGGTTTGCCGTGTGCCAAGCACTTCGCCCGGCCCGCGTAATTCCAGGTCTTTTTCGGCAATGGTAAAGCCATCGCTGGATTCGCGCATAATATTCAGGCGCTCCCTACCCTGTCTGGACAGGGGCGTGCTGTACATTAGCACACAGTAACTCTGCCTGGCGCCACGGCCGACCCGCCCGCGTAGCTGGTGAAGCTGAGAGAGGCCAAGCCGCTCGGGGTTTTCAATGATCATCAGGCTGGCATTGGGCACATCGACACCCACCTCAATTACGGTGGTTGCCACCAGCAGGTCTATTTCGCCAGCTTTGAACTGGCTCATGATAGCGGCCTTTTCAGTGCCTTTGAGGCGCCCGTGCACCAGACCAATGCTGAGGTCGGGCAATTGTTCGGTTAGTTGTGCTGCGGTGACTTCGGCAGCCTGGCATTGCAAGGCCTCTGATTCCTCAATCAGGGTGCATACCCAATAGGCCTGGCGCCCTTGCTGGCAAGCATCATGGACGCGCTGGACGACCTGTTCGCGGCGCTGTGCAGCGATGGCGATGGTTTCCACGGGCGTCCGTCCCGGCGGCAGTTCGTCAATGATCGATGTATCCAGATCGGCATAGGCGCACATTGCCAGCGTGCGGGGGATTGGCGTGGCCGTCATGATGAGCTGGTGCGCGACGCCCATGTCGGAGCCGGCTTTGTCGAGCAGCGCCAGCCTTTGGTGTACGCCAAAGCGGTGCTGCTCGTCGATGATAATGAGTGCTAATCGTTGGAAGCGAACCTCCTTCTGGAACAGTGCGTGTGTTCCAACGATGATGCGGGCCTTGCCGCTGCAAATGGCGTCATGATGCTCACGGCGCTGCGCCGCATTGAGCTTTCCGGTCAGCCAGGCAACCTGGATACCCAACGGTTGCATCCAGCTGCAAAAGTTATTGAAGTGTTGTTCGGCGAGAATTTCTGTCGGCGCCATCAGGGCGACCTGGAATCCACTCCCGACGGCTGTGAGTGCTGCCATGGCGGCTACCAGGGTCTTGCCGGAGCCAACATCGCCCTGGATCAAACGCAGCATCGGGCTTGCCTGCGCCAGATCCTGGTTTATTTCCCCGATGACGCGTTGCTGGGCGCCTGTCAGGGCATAGGGTAGCGATGACAGGAATGCGTCGGTTAACCGAACATCGCCCGTCAGTTGCGGGGCTTTTCTCTGCCTTACTGCATTACGCAGATCCAGGAGACTCAGTTGGTGGGCGACCAGCTCTTCCAACGCGAGCCGGAGCTGGGCTGGATGGCGTCGTTGAACCAGTTGCTGTAATGCCTGATGGGAAACCAGGCTGGCAGGAGGCTCGTGCAGGAAATGCAGGGCTTGAGCAATGTCGGCATAGTCTCCTGAGGCATGCTGGTCGGGAGGAAGAAGCTCTACCAGGCCGGCCTTGTTGGGCAGGTAAGCCAGGGCCTGTTCGATCAGTTGTCGAATTTTTTTTTGGCTGAGCCCCTCTGTCGTTGGATAAATTGGCGTGAGGCGCTCTTCTAAAGGCGCAAGACGGCCCTGTTGATCCAATACGTATTCCGGGTGATAGAGCTCAAGACCGCTGCGGCCGCGCCGTACATCTCCAAAGCAGCGGATCAGCCGACCCTTTTGCAACTCGTTACGCTGCGCATTGGAAAAATAATAGAAGCGCAGGCTGGTTATCCCGCTGCCGTCTTCAATACGGCATAACAGGCTGCGGCGGCGTCCGGGCACAATATCGCAGGCCAGGATGCGGCCTTCGATTAACACCTGGGTGCCTTCGCTTAATGCACCGATTGGCGTTATTCGCGTGCGATCCTGATACCGTGACGGTAAATGAAAAAGGAGGTCCTGAAGGTTTTCTATGCCGAGTTTTGTCAGGCGTTCGGCGCTGCGTTTGCCGACACCGCTAAGCTGATCGACGCTGATTTCATGCAGGAATTGCCTGGCTGCGTTCATAGGAAGTCAGCTGGATTGCCGGCGCAGGAGGAGTGGATGGCGATTGCCGTCAGGCTAAAGCATTCTGCTGTTGGGATAAGCCGCTTTTTCTGAGCAGCGGCCTGATCCAACAGCAGGGCTTATTACCATGGCGTAGGGCTAATGGGTGCCTGGTTAGTCACTCAGTACCATAATGGCGTCCATTTCAACCTGGGAGCCTTTGGGCAAGCTGGCAACGCCGATGGCGGCGCGAGCTGGGTAGGGTTCATTAAAGTGTTGCGCCATAATTTCGTTAACGGTCGGGAAATGGGCAAGATCGGTCATGAAAATGTTTAATTTAGCGATATCGGCTAGGGAGCCGCCCGCGGCTTCGGCAACAGCCGTCAGGTTTTTAAAGACCTGTTGGATTTGTTCTTCAATGTTGTCTGAGATGAGCTCCATGCTTTGCGGAACCAGTGGGATTTGGCCGGATAGGTAAACGGTGTTACCCACTTTAACAGCTTGCGAGTAGGTGCCGATGGCTTGCGGAGCGTTGTTGGTGGCGATGGTTGAACGGTTGCTCATAGGGTTTCCTTGCTTAAACAATGAGTAAAAGGGTGATTAACTTCTCACGCGCGAAACGCGATTGACCAATGGATTATTTCGAGCCCGGCGCATGACTCGGGCCAGGTGCATGCGATCCTTGATGTAGATTTCGACATGGATCAGGCTGAGTTCGGCGTCCTGGTCCTCAATGCTGATTTTTTCAATGCTGGCATCGGCCGCGGTGATCAGCGTGGCGATGGTCGCGACAATGGCACGCTGGTTGGCCACTTCGAGGCGCAGCACTACGCTGAATTCGCCTTGGACCTTTTCGCCCCAGGTGAGCATGACGCATTTCTCAGGGTTTTTCCTGATATCCTTGATATTGCGGCATTTTTCACGGTGTACAACCATGCCTTTACCGACGCTCAGGTGGCCGATGATCGGCTCACCGGGAATGGGGTGGCAGCACTTGGCGTAGCTGATGACCAAACCTTCGGTACCCTGGATAGCAAGACCGGTTGATTTGCTGGCCGCACTATTCTGGTTAGTCGCGGCGTCGACATCGGCGATCAAACGGGCAACGCCGTATGCCATACGTTCGCCCATTCCGATGTCAGCGTAGAGCTGTTCAAAGCTTTCCGTTTGTGTCTCGGTAAGGATCAGATCGCACTGTTTGTTGGAGAGCTGCTGCAGCGACGTATTGTTGTCCATCAGGGCCTTATTCAGCAGGCGTTTGCCCAACTCGATGGCTTCGGAGAGCTTCTGGTGCTTGAGGTAGTGGCGGATAGCGCCGCGTGCCTTGCCGGTAACAATGAAGTTAAGCCAGGCCATGTTGGGTTTAGCGCTGGGCGCCGTGATAATTTCCACGGTCTGCCCGCTTTGCAGCACGGTGCTAAGCGGCGCAAGTCGGCGGTTAATGCGCGCCGCTACGCAGGTGTGGCCAATGCCTGTGTGCACGGCGTAGGCAAAGTCAACCGGGGTTGCCCCGTTGGGCAGTTCCATAATCTTGCCCTTCGGCGTGAAGACAAAGATTTCGTGAGGGAACAGCTCGGTTTTAAAGTTTTCGATAAATTCCAATGAACTGCCGGAACTTTGCTGCATCTCCAGCAGGTCCTGAACCCATTTGCGGGCCCGGGCATGGCTATGGTTTGCCTTGTCGTTGGATTTGTAAAGCCAGTGCGCCGCAATACCGTTGTTGGCCATGTATTCCATGTCTTCGGTGCGAATCTGGATTTCAATGGGAACCCCGTGCATGCCGAATAGCGTGGTGTGCAGGGATTGGTAGCCATTGGCCTTGGGAATGGCAATATAATCCTTAAAGCGCCCTTCCACCGGCTTGTAGAAATTGTGTACGGCACCCAGTACGCGGTAACAGCTATCGACACTGTCAGTGACGATGCGGAAGGCGTACACATCCATGATTTCACTGAAGGATTTGCGCTGATCGCGCATTTTCCGGTAGATGCCCGCCAGGTGTTTTTCCCGCCCAATGACCCGGCTAGGCAGGTTTTCCTGTTCAAGGTGCTGGGAAAGGGCCTTTTGAATTTGGGTAACGATTTCTTTGCGGTTGCCTCGGGAGCGTTTTACGGCACGGGTGATACGTGCAGCACGCATCGGGTGAAGGGCTTTAAAGCCAAGGTCTTCCAGCTCGATGCGAAGGTTGTTCATGCCCAGGCGGTTGGCGATCGGTGCGTATAGATCGAGGGTCTCGCGGGCAATACGGCGGCGCTTGTCCGGGCGCAGTACGCCGAGGGTGCGCATGTTGTGGAGGCGGTCAGCCAGCTTGATGAGGATAACGCGAATATCCTCAGCCATGGCCAGGGCCATTTTCTGGAAATTCTCGGCCTGCTTTTCTGCAACCGTTTCGAACTCCAGATGGGTCAGTTTGCTCACCCCGTCCACGAGTTCCGCCACGGTGTCACTGAACTCGCTGGCCAGGGCTTCCTTGCTGACCCCCGTATCCTCAATCACATCGTGTAACAGGGCCGCCATCAGGCTTTGGTGATCCATGCGCATTTCAGACAGAATACGCGCTACCGCCAAGGGGTGGGTAATATAGGGGTCGCCGCTGCGGCGCATTTGGCCGTCATGGGCCTTTTCGGCAAAAAAATAGGCCGTTTCTACGTCCTTGATCTGGTCTGATTCCAGATAACTGGTAAGTTGTTGCGCGAAATCGGCAATGGTGGACAAGGCCTTCTCCATACAAACAAAAATCGCCGGAACCCTTTGCCGGCTTGCGTTCTAGCAAGTTAACAAAGGGCGTGGCGATTTTCCAGTCCTGTGCAACGAATTGTAGTCAGGCCGTTAACAGATGGCCTGGTAGCGATGGCTAGGCGTCTTCGGCAGAGTCTTCGATGTCTGCGTCGATTTCGACCTGGGCTTCCGGGTCGATAATGTGCTTGGTGTCGCCTTCAATGGCTTCAAGGATTTCGCTGTCATCTACACTTTCTTCGAAAACGTCCGCGATGTCTTCTTCCACGTTGCGTGCAGAAACGGTTTCTTCACTAACCAGGCCTTCAGCGATTTCGCGCAGCGCGATGACGGTCGCCTTGTCGCTGTCTTCCTTAACCAGCGGGTCTTTGCCGCCGGTAGCCAGTTGACGGGCACGTTTAGTGGCCAGCATGACCAGGTCGAAGCGGTTTTCGACGTTATCCAGGCAATCTTCTACGGTAATTCGTGCCATCTTTTATGTCCTTTACGTACCAATAAGTGAAACGGGCGCCAATTCGACGCGGCCCGCGATTTTACTTAAAAATCAAGGGTTATGACAAGAGTTCGGCAATTAATTTGTTGTTGCGCTGGGCCTGCTGCGCACAGTTCAAGCGCTGGGTGGTGACAATCGCCAGAAGCTCGGTAAGCGCCAGGGCGAAGTCATCGTTAATCACCAGATAGTCGAACTCGCTATAGTGCGACATTTCATCCTTTGCCTGTGCCATCCGCTTGGCAATGACTTCGTGATCGTCCTGTCCGCGTCCGTGCAGGCGCTCTTCAAGCGCTTGGCGTGACGGTGGCAGGATGAAAATACTGACACTGTCCGGGAGTTGTTTGCGCACCTGCAGGGCGCCTTGCCAATCGATTTCCAGGATGACGTCCGTGCCTTTCATCAACTGATCCTCCACCCAGCGCTGCGATGTGCCGTAGTGGTTGCCGAAGACATTCGCCGATTCCAGGAATTCGGAGCGCTCCAGCATGGCTTCGAATTCTTGATGGCTGACGAAGTTATAATGAACGCCGTCTTGTTCGCCGGGGCGGATGGGCCGGGTGGTATAGGAAACGGATGTGCGCAGTTGTGCATCCGCGTCGCACAGGGCCTTAACCAGGCTGGTTTTCCCGGCTCCGGAGGGGGCTGAAATGATAAAAAGTGTGCCCTTGGCTGGCATGGCGTCCATCCTGTTATTTCCTACTCGATATTCTGGATTTGTTCACGCATCTGCTCGATGAGTACTTTCAGCTCAACGGCAATTTGGGTAATGTCGGTGTCGATGGCTTTGGACGACAGGGTGTTGGCCTCGCGGTTCAGCTCCTGCATTAAAAAGTCCAGTCGGCGACCGATAGCGCCTTTCTGGTTGAGCGTGCGGCTGACTTCCTCGACATGCGTTTGCAGCCTGTCCAGCTCTTCATCGACATCGGCTTTTTGCAATAATAGAACAACTTCCTGCTCCAGTCTGCCCGGATCCAGCTCGGCTTTGGCCTCATCGATCCGTGTTTGCAGCTTCTGTTTCTGTTGCGCCATGATCGAGGGCAGCTGCGTGCGCATTTCCTGGGTAATTTCGCGGATGCGATCCAGGCGTTGCTCAATAAAGTTTTGCAAGGCACCGCCTTCCTGTTGGCGCATGCTCTTGAGTTGCTGCAGGGCCAGTTTGAATAACGACAGGGCGGTGCGCTTTACTTCGGCATAATCGACTTCAGCGGTTTCCAGAACGCCAGGCCATTTCAACAGTTCCAGGGCGCTGGGCTTGTCAACATCGCCCAGGGTATCCTGCACCTGCTGAAGCGCTTGCCCGAGCTGTTTAACCAGCTCGGTATTGACGCAGCAGTTTTGGGTTTGTTCAACATCGGGGCGGAAATTTAGCGAGATTTCTACTTTGCCCCTTGCAAGCTCTTTTCTAAGGTTTTCGCGTAAATTTGGTTCGAGATCCCGCAAGTTCTCCGGTAATCTGAAATGATTTTCCAGATAGCGGTGGTTTACGGAACGAATTTCCCAGACGATGGAGCCCCACTGAGTGGACTCTTCCTGCCGTGCGAAGGCGGTCATGCTTGAAGTCATTTAAGCCTCTGTTTTCCAGTGCTAAGCAATCAAAATTGAGCAGCATTATAGCGTTATTACGGGGTATAATGCCGCACTTTATGGCGATTATATCCACAGGGGGAAACATGCGACCAAGCGGTAGAGCGGCGAATCAGTTACGACCGGTAAAAATTACAAGAAACTATACCAAGCATGCTGAGGGTTCCGTCCTGGTGGAGTTTGGCGATACCAAAGTCATCTGTACGGCCTCCGCTGAAACCGGCGTACCCGGTTTCCTGCGCGGGAAAGGCGAAGGCTGGGTGACGGCCGAATATGGCATGCTGCCCCGCTCCACCGGCTCACGCATGGGGCGCGAAGCGGCGCGTGGCAAACAGGGTGGTCGCACCGTTGAAATCCAGCGCTTGATTGGCCGTTCCCTGCGTGCTGCGGTGGATATGAAAAAGCTTGGCGAGAACACCATCGTGATTGATTGCGATGTAATCCAGGCCGATGGCGGTACCCGGACTGCTTCCATCACGGGCGCCTGCGTGGCACTGGTGGATGCGATTAACGCACTGCGTCGCAAAGGTGCAATTAAAGAAGACCCCCTGAAACACCTTATTGCCGCTGTTTCCGTGGGCATTTATAAGGGAGAGCCGGTCCTGGACCTGGATTATGCCGAGGACTCAAATGCCGAAACGGATTTGAATGTCATCATGACGGCGCAGGGCGGGTTTGTTGAGGTGCAGGGTACCGCCGAACAGGAGCCCTTCTCCGCCAACGAACTTGCCGAGATGCTGAAGCTGGCTGAGCAGGGCGTTGCCAGCCTGGCTGAGCTTCAACAGGCTGCATTGGCACAGGACGGGGGAGCAAATTAATGCAGGATTACCAACGCGAGTTTATCGAGTTTGCATTGGCGCAGGATGTCCTGCGTTTCGGTGAGTTTGAGCTCAAGTCCGGACGTATCAGTCCCTATTTTTTCAACGCGGGGTTGTTTAACAGTGGTGCTGCGCTGGCACAACTGGGTCGTTTTTATGCGGCGGCGATCGAACAATCCGGCGTCGAGTATGACGTCATGCTGGGGCCGGCCTATAAAGGGATTCCTTTGGCAGCCACCACGGCGGTCGCGCTGGCAGATCACCATGGTCGGGATGTGCCCTATGCTTTTAACCGCAAGGAAGCAAAAACTCACGGCGAAGGTGGCAACCTGGTCGGCGCGGCATTGCAGGGAAAGGTGCTGATTATTGACGATGTGATCACGGCTGGCACGGCTGTCCGTGAAGTGATGACGCTGATCGAGCAGCACCAGGCCAAACCGGCGGCGGTGGTGATCGCCCTGAACCGGCAGGAAAAAGGAAAAGGAGACCTTTCTGCCATTCAGGAGGTCGAAAGAGACTATGGAATCCCGGTTATCAGCATCATCAGCCTGGAAAGCCTGCTGGAATACCTGCGGGAGAAGCAGTATGACGAGGCGTTGCTTGAGCGTATCACCGCTTACCGTGAAGCCTATGGCGTGTAGCGTGTTGACCCATGATGAAGCTGTCCTAAACTCTAGAGATACGTTTAGAGGTCTCTACTATGTTGCGTTTTAGATGGCACTGGCTAGCGGTACTGGCCGTAACGGGCCTGGCTTTACAGGAAGCCGCCGCTGCTGGGTTCAATTATCGCTATCAGGATAACGATGGTCGCGTCCATATCGGCTATTCGGTACCGCCCGAGTACGTCGTTAATGGCTATGAGGTGCTGAATGAGCAGGGTATCGTGGTGGATGTGGTCTTGCCAAAAACCGTGCTTGATGAGCGTGCCAAGGAAATGCTCAAGCAGGCTGAAGAGCGCCATCGCCATGAACTGCAGGCAGCCAAGGATGAGGCGCTATTGCGCTATTACAGCTCTGCGGCGGACGTGGAGCGGGTGCGGGAGCGCAAGTTGCAGGAGTTCGACAACTTTATCGACATTCAGCGGGCCAATATCAACACTAACCGTAAAAGAGTGGCTGAGCTGCAGGCTCAAGCGGCAGAAATGGAGTTGAGTGGTCAAAAAATATCGGCCAATATCCTGCAAACCCTGGATACCCTTGAGCATAAAATAGCCGATGCACAGCGGGCAATTGAGTTCAAGGAAGAGGAAAAGCAACGTGTCTGGCTGGCCTTCGAGCTGGATATTGAGCGTTTGAACGAGTTGCAGGGGAACAAGAAAGAGGACGCCCAGGCCGATACCCAGACAAGTGTTGAGGATGACTCGGAGTCCTGACGCGAGGTTTAAATCATAAACTTCTCGGTGCTGAACAGGTTGTCAGCAAAAAACGCCCATTGCTCGTTCCAATGCTCATTCGGCGAGCGGAGAAAACCGCTACGAATGTACTGATTAATCCGCCCCTCGACACTGGCCAGCATTAGGTTGGCAACTGCCGCCGTAGGCTGTCGGGTCACCAGCCCCTCCTCCACTTCTGCCTGGCGCAGCGTTTGCTTTAGCTGGGTTTCCATACGTTCGAAAATTTGCGATGCGCGTTTGCGCAGGCGCTCATGCTCGCCCTGAAGTGCGTCGCCAGTGAGCACCCGGCACAGGCCCGGATTACGGTCGGCGAAGGCAATCGTTAACTGCAATATTTGCTGGCAGCGTGTCAGGGCTGAACCCTGTTCCTGCAGGATTCGGGTAATGCGCGAAAACAGGGTTTCCTCGGCAAATTCGATTAACGCCTCAAACATTTTGGCTTTGCTGGGGAAGTGACGATAAAGCGCCGCTTCCGAAACGCCCACCTGTTTAGCCAGGGCCGAGGTTGTAATGCGTTCCCCGGGATGGCTTTGCAGCATATGCGCGAGGGTTTGCAGTATGTCCTCCCGGCGGGAGGTTTTGGCTGCGCTCATCCGGTTAGCCTAGCTGTTATGGATCAGGGTGCCGATACCCTTGTCGGTAAAGATTTCCAGCAGCGTGGAGTGAGGTACGCGGCCATCAATAATATGCGCGCTGTGCACACCGTTCGCTACCGCTTCCAGGGCGCAGTTGATTTTCGGCAGCATACCACCATAGATGGTGCCGTCTTCAATCAGGCTGTTCACCTGCTGCGGGTCCAGGCCGGTCAACACTTCGCCCTCTTTATCCAGAAGTCCCGGAGTGTTAGTGAGAAGGATCAGTTTTTCCGCCTTCAGCTTTTCGGCCACCTTGCCGGCCACCAGGTCGGCATTGATGTTGTAGGAGGCGCCATCATCCCCTACCCCAATGGGTGCGATAACCGGGATAAAGTCGCTGTGTACCAGCATATCTACCACGTTGGTGTTGATTTCTGCGACATGGCCGACGTGGCCGATATCGAGAATTTCAGAGGCATCCACTTCGGGAGTTTTGCGTGTGACATGGAGCTTCTCGGCACGAATGAAGTGGCCATCCTTGCCGGTCAGGCCGACGGCTTTGCCGCCGTTTTTGTTCAACAGGTTGACGATGTCCTTGTTAACCAGGCCGCCCAGCACCATTTCCACAACGTCCATGGTTTCCGTATCGGTAACACGCATGCCGTTGATGAAATGGGACTCGATGTTGAGCTTTTCCAGGTAATGGCCGATTTGCGGGCCGCCGCCGTGGACAATCACCGGGTTAATGCCCACATGTTTCAGGAGAACGATATCCCGCGCAAAACTGTCCTTGAGGGCCTCATCTGTCATGGCATTGCCGCCGTATTTGATGACCAGGGTTTTGCCGCTGAAGCGCTGGATGTAGGGCAGCGCTTCGGTGAGGACTTGAGGAATGATGTTCAGCGAGCTGTTATCTTCGGACATGGATTAATGCCGTTAAGTGGGTGACAGAAAAGGCGCATAGCTTGCCAGATAGGGGGCTTGCGGACAAGCCCGCGTACGCCTAGAAGGGAATTTCCAGTTCGGGGGCAATTGCCAGCAGTTCCCGTTTAAAGTGGGCCTGGATGTCCGACAATACGGTCTCATCTTCCGCGCCAAAACGTAATACCAGTACAGGGGTGGTATTCGATGCGCGTACCAGGCCCCAGCCGTTTTCAAAGTCGGCGCGGATGCCGTCTATCGTGGAAACGTCAGCCCCATTGAAGTCGGCTCGTTGCTTGAGCTGTTCGATCAAAGAGAACTTGTTGTCTTCGGTGACGTTGACGTTGAGTTCCGGCGTGCTGATGTCATCGGGGAAAGCTTCGAACAGGGTTTCGCTGTCAACGGTTTCGCTGCCGACGATTTCCAGCAGGCGGGCCGCACTGTAAATGCCATCGTCAAAACCGAACCAGCGCTCCTTGAAGAAGATGTGACCGCTCATCTCACCGGCCAGCAATGCGCCGGTTTCAGCCATTTTGGCTTTAATCAGCGAGTGGCCGGTTTTCCACATAATGGGGCGGCCGCCATAGCTGCTGATCAGGCCGGCCAGGCGTCTTGAGCATTTAACATCGTAGATAATGTCGGCGCCCGGGTTGCGTGAAGCGACATCCTTTGCGAAGAGCATCATCAAACGGTCCGGCCAGATGATGCTGCCGGCATTGGTCACGACGCCCAGGCGGTCACCGTCACCATCGAAGGCGAGACCGATATCGGCATTATGTTCGGCAACCGCATTGATTAAATCCTGCAGGTTTTCCGGTTTTCCGGGGTCTGGATGGTGGTTAGGGAAGGTGCCGTCAACTTCGCAGTACAACGGAATGACCGTACAGCCAATATCTTCCAGCAGTCGTGGCGCAACGACAGAGGCTACGCCGTTTCCGCAGTCCACCACCACTCTGAGCGGTTTTGCCAGGGCGATATCGTTGTTAACGTGCTCAATGTAATGCTCGACGATGTCGACATCGTCGAGCTCGCCGTGACCGTGGCTAAAGTCGTTGGTCATGATGCGCTGGTATAGTGCCTGGATTTCCTCGTTGGCCAGTGTTTTCCCGGCAATGACAATTTTGAAGCCGTTGTAGTCAGCGGGATTATGGCTGCCGGTAATCATGACACCGGATTTTGCCTCCATGCACTGGGTTGCAAAATAGACCAGCGGTGTCGGTACCATGCCGACATTGATGACATCCTGGCCGCTGTCGCGGATACCCTGGATTAGGGCTGCGCTGAGCTCAGGGCTGGAGAGGCGACCGTCGGCGCCGACCACCACCCCACTTTCGCCCTGCGCAGTTGCCTCAGAGCCTACAGCCTGGCCGATCCGGTAGGCAATATCGGTGTCCAGGGTATCGCCAATGATGCCGCGTATGTCATAGGCGCGGAAAATGGATGCCGGAATATCCCGGTGAACCGGTTGCGGGGCGGGTGCTGCTTGCGATGTGGCATTCGCTTCGAAAGCGCTTGGCGGTGAGTCGTTGTCTTCGGCCCCGACCAGATCCAGGTCGAGCAGGTCTTCTTCGTCGAGTTCGGCATGCAGGCTGTCGTTAACCTGCATGGCTTCGCTGGCGGATGGCGGTTCGTTATCAGCCGGTTGTTGCGGAGCCTGCTTGGGGGCCACCTTTTCTTCAAGCACCTGTTCGCGATCGGTAATTGTGAGGGTTTTAGCCATGCTATGGAACAGGCTCAACCGGAAGTTGGGGAGCCTGCCCGCATCGTCCTGGATAAGCTGACGGCAGTAATTAACCAGCGATATAGCGTCATTGCGCACGCTGTTACGCAGGCGGGTGTAGGCGTAGAGAATGCTGATTAGCACGATACCCAGCGCGATCCCGATGGGTGTCCAAAAGGCGATCGGGGAGAGATTGTTGGCTTTGGCCAGCTGGATTGAGGGTTGAAAGCTGATCTGCCAAAGGGGGTTTTGCAGCGGCACGGTGAGCACCGGCTGTTCGCTGTTAAAGTTGCCGCCGTACTGGAAGAAGCTTTGTGGCTTTTTCCCGCTGTAGGTCTGTTCGATTTTCATGGAGCCGTTAGCCGTATTGAACAGGGATAATTGCTGGCTGATCACGTCCATGCTGTAGGTAGCGATGATGACGCCAATAATCGGGCTGTTGTCGGACTCTTTGACACGGCTTGCCAGACGGATGACTCGCTGCTGGTTTAAGGGGTGTGCCTCTGCGCTTACGGATTGATTGCGGCTGGCGCGGTTGACCATATCAATTTCCGGGAAGCTCAGCCCGGTTTGCGCCGGGGTCAGTATCTGTTCGCCAACCCGGATCAGGCGGATGCCGATCAGGTTGGGCAGGCTGTCCAGCAATTGCTGTTCTAAAGCCGTTAGGGCTTTGCTTGAGCCATCAGCAAAAGCATGCCTGACAGCGGTCGAGTCGCTCAGGTGGTCCAGGTGGCTTTGCAGCTGGTTGGTGGATTGGTTGATATGATTGGCATAGGCTGTGGCGTGGGCATCGAAAATGGTATCGGCGAGTTGACGGTTACTGCCACTGATGACCAGCGTATAAAGCATCACGGCGGCGACGGCAATGCCGAAGCAGGAGCCAAGCAGGCTGAGCAGGCTGAATTTGAACAGACTCTGGTCAGGCTCGATAGCCTTGCGAATGTCGGAGGGTGCTGAGTTGTTTTGTTTTGCCAAGATCTGCCCCTGATTATTTTTCTCGTGTATTGTTATCGGCGAAGCTGCCAGGCTGGCGTTATCTAGTGCCCGCCTGTGTGACCAAATCCGCCTCCTCCGCGTTCAGTGGCTTCAAACTCCTCCACGATATCGAACTCGGTTTGTACCACAGGCACGATCACCATTTGGGCGATACGTTCGCCCACCTTCACAGTGTAGTCCGTTTGCCCGCGATTCCAACAGGAAACCATCAGCTGGCCCTGGTAATCAGAATCAATCAGGCCGACCAGGTTGCCCAGTACGATGCCATGTTTATGGCCGAGCCCGGAGCGCGGTAGCAACATGGCGGCATAACCGGGGTTTTCCAGATGAATGGCCAGTCCGGTGGGGATGAGCTCGGTTTGACCAGGCTTGAGCAGAATATCTTCATTGAGGCAGGCGCGCAGGTCGAGCCCGGCAGAGCCGTCAGTGGCGTAATGGGGGAGCGGGATTTCGTTGCCGATGCGGTTGTCGAGCAGTTTAACCTGTAATTTTTTCATCTGGATTCAGTTTCCTGTCAGCGCGGTAGTTGGCGATCATGGCGATGATATGGCGCGCCAATTGGCGCTTGGAGGCTCTGGGCAATTCGGCCTGAGCGTCGGCTGTTATGAGGGTTACGGCGTTGTCATCGCTGTTGAAGCCAATGCCCTCGGCAGAAACATCGTTGGCCACAATCATGTCGAGGTTTTTCTTTTCTAATTTCCCCTTCGCATAACCCAGTACATTTTGAGTCTCGGCCGCAAAGCCTACCGTGAACGGCTTATCCTTAAGAGAAGCAACACTGGCCACAATGTCGAGGGTTGGTTTCAGCTCGATGGTCATGGCGTTGGGGTGTTTTTTGATTTTCTGGTCTGCAACCGTGACCGGTGTGTAGTCGGCAACGGCGGCTGAGGCGATAAAAATGTCACTGTGGGGCGCCATGGCGATGGCGGCGTCGTACATTTCCTGCGCCGTTGTGACGTCAATCCGTGTGACGCGTTCAGGTGTTGCCAGGTTGACCGGGCCGCTGATCAGCGTAACTTTTGCGCCCGCCTCGGCCGCTGCTTCGGCCAGGGCGTAGCCCATTTTTCCGGAACTGTGGTTGGTGATGTAGCGCACCGGGTCGATAGGTTCTCGGGTCGGCCCGGCGGTGATAACCAGGTGCTGCCCCGTCAGGGTGTCAAATTCAAATTGGTTAGCCGTCAGCCGAGCCAGTTCCTCGGGTTCGAGCATGCGCCCCGGACCGACATCGCCACAGGCCTGTGCGCCGTGAGCCGGGCCGAAAATGACAACGCCGTCGCGTTGTAGGGCGCTGACATTTCGCTGGGTATGGCTGTCTTTCCACATGGCCTGGTTCATGGCGGGCGCAATAGCGACAGGGGCCTCGCTGGCAAGGCAGAGTGTTGTCAGGAGGTCGTCGCCCTGTCCTTGGGCTAAGCGGGCAATAAAATCGGCGCTGGCGGGTGCGATCAGTATTAAATCTGCCCAGCGTGCCAGCTCGATGTGGCCCATGCCCGCTTCGGCATCGGGGTCCAGTAAAGTTGTGTGTACGGGGTTGCCGGACAGTGCTTGCAGGGTAAGCGGGGTGATGAACTCCTGCCCTCCCTGGGTCATAACCACATGTACGTTTGCCCCAGCCGCTTTAAGGGCGCGTACAAGCTCGGCGCTTTTATAGGCGGCGATCCCGCCCGTAACGCCGAGCAGGATGTGTTTGTTGGTTAATCGCTGCATAACGAGGACATTCTTAAAGAGGATTTCGGCTCAGGGTCCTGAAAATAATTGCAGGCTAAGATACCACCGGGCCGTTTTTTTTCCTATAACATTGTGTATCGCATAGAGTGTAACGGAACAGGGAGGTTCCCATGAAAATTACGGATTGGCCTGCGGCTGAGCGGCCGCGTGAAAAACTGCTTGCCTGTGGCGCAGAATCTTTATCGGATGCTGAGTTGCTGGCGATCTTTTTGCGCACCGGCTTGCCGGGCGTAAGTGCTGTGGACCTGGCACGCCAGCTGATCGAAGCCTTTGGCGGCTTGCGCGCCATTCTGGAGGCTGATTTTGCTACATTTACCAGCCACGCTGGGCTGGGAATGGCTAAATATGCTCAGTTGCAGGCGGTGCTGGAAATGGCACGCCGTCATTTGGCGGAACAGCTGCAGCGTGGTGATGTGATTAATAGCCCGCAGCAGACGGAGCAGTTCCTGCTGGCCCGCTTACGCAGTTGCCAGCAGGAGGTGTTTGCCTGTTTGTACCTGGACAGCCAGCACCGGCTGATCCGTTACCAGCCGCACTTTTTTGGCACCATCGACAGCGCCAGCGTTTACCCCAGGGAGCTGGTCAAGTCGGCGCTGGCCTGCAATGCTGCGGCGCTGATACTGGCGCATAATCACCCCTCCGGAGTTGCCGAGCCCAGCCCGTCTGATCGCAGTATCACCGAACAAATTTGCAAGGCAATGGCGCTGGTTGATGTGCGGGTGTTGGATCATATGGTGGTTGGCGACGGCGAAGTTGTTTCCTTTGCCGAGCGCGGGTGGTTGTAAAGTACAGTCGGCTCGTTATAATTCGCTCCCTTATATCGGGGGAAAGCTTGTCATGGCTGCCGGCTTCTGGTATAAATGCGACCCCTTTTGCGAGGTGACGGCCAAAGTTTCTCGCAGATACCCGATTTATAGAGCAGATTGATTAAGTAGGAACAGTATCATGTCCAAGGTTTGTCAGGTTACAGGAAAGCGTCCAGTAACTGGAAATAATGTTTCACACGCGCACAATAAAACGCGTCGTCGTTTTTTGCCTAACCTGCAGACGCACCGTTTCTGGGTTGAGTCAGAAAAACGTTTCGTAAAACTGCGTATTTCAACGAAAGGTATGCGCATCATCGATAAAAAAGGCATCGATCAGGTTTTGGCTGATATCCGTGCCAACGGCGTAAAAGTTTAAGCTGACGAGTCAGGAGTCATAGAGTCATGCGTGATAAAATCAAATTAGTTTCTTCTGCCGGTACAGGCCATTTCTACACAACTACCAAGAACAAGCGCACCATGCCGGACAAAATGGAGATCAAAAAATACGATCCCGTTGTTCGTAAGCACGTTGTGTACAAGGAAGCGAAAATTAAATAGCCTCCTTGCTGTTCGTAAAAAGCCCAGCCTGGCTGGGCTTTTTTGTGCCTGTAGGTTTTGCTGCGAGTTTTAAACAGACTGATATGCCTGAGTTGCCTGAAGTTGAAACGACCCGAGCGGGTGTCGCGCCGCATGTTGTGGATAAGCGGATCGAGCGAGTGATTGTGCGTCAGCCGAAGCTGCGCTGGCCGATTCCTGCTGATTTGCCGGCTCATCTGTCGGGCAGCGCAGTTGAGGCTTTATCGCGACGGGCCAAGTATCTTCTGTTCCAGGCTAACCAGGGCACCCTGCTTGTCCATTTGGGTATGTCAGGCAGCCTGCGAATTGTCGAGACAGGTCTTCCCCACGGTCTGCATGACCATGTGGATATTGAGTTTTGTGGTGGTACAACCCTGCGTTACACCGACCCGCGCCGTTTCGGTGCCTTCCTTTGGGTGGCGGGCGACCCTTATTCGCACCCGCTGTTGCAGTCGCTGGGGCCGGAACCGCTGGATGACGCCTTCTCTGCCGCTTACCTGCATAATTTGGCAGCGCAACGGAAGCTGCCCGTAAAAAGTTTCATTATGGACAGTCGGGTGGTTGTGGGTGTCGGTAATATTTATGCCAACGAGGCGCTGTTCCGTGCCGGGATTCACCCCAAGCGGGCTGCCGGTCGAATTGCTTTGTCTCGCTACCAGGATTTGGTTCGGGCGATCAAGGATACGCTTGCCGAAGCCATTGCCTGTGGCGGTACGACCCTGAAGGATTTTGTCGGCGGTGACGGTAAGCCCGGCTACTTTAAACAGGAATTAAAAGTGTATGGGCGGGCGGGACAAGGCTGCTTGCGCTGTGGCCAGCTGTTGAAGGAAATCCGGTTAGGTCAACGCAGTACGGTTTTCTGTTCGGACTGCCAGCGATAAATGCCATCCCGGATTCGTAAAATGGCCAATTGC
Source organism: Pseudomonadales bacterium (assembly GCA_041395865.1). Lineage (GTDB taxonomy): Bacteria > Pseudomonadota > Gammaproteobacteria > Pseudomonadales > IMCC2047 > IMCC2047. Next base: position 216,479 of record JAWKZQ010000001.1, on the reverse strand, counting down.
TGCTATATTCGTAGGGGACACTCAAACATAAAGGGAACAGGTTTATGAAACGGGTCTTTGCAAACGCTTCGCGTACACTGCTGGCGACTTTAATGGCGGCCTTGCTGCTGATGCCTTCCGTCAGTGCGGCAAAAAACACTGACGAGCAACCCTCGGCGGGTGCAATGGTTGCCGATGCTATCGTTGCGCGACCTCTGCTGTTAGTGGCTACAGTGGCTGGTGCCGGGCTTTATGTGGTCTCGCTGCCCTTCTCTTTGCTGGGCGGCAATGCTGTGGAAGCGGGGCAGACGCTGGTGGTTGGTCCCGCCAAAAACACCTTTGTCCGTTGCCTCGGTTGTCGCAAGGCGGGTTATCAGCGCTAGAGCGTGATGTTTATTGACGTTGTTGAGCGCGGTGCCGGGCTGCGGCGCCGCGTAACTTCTGTTTATTGCTAATCCTATTGTCCCTTGGCGGCCATTAGCAGCCGGTACTTCTCCATTAATTCTTCCTGGCTTTCCATATGGTCGGGATCCAGTGGGATGCACTCCACCGGACATACAAGCTGGCACTGGGGTTCGTCGAAGTGGCCGACGCACTGGGTGCACAGGTCCGGGTCAATCTCGTAAATCTCCTCACCGGGGTAAATGGCCTCGTTCGGGCACTCCGGCTCGCAGACATCGCAGTTAATGCATTCGTCGGTAATTTTGAGGGCCATAACCTAACCTAAGTGTTTTCTCAGTGCGGATTCGACGACCGGGTGGACGAACTTTGAAATATTGCCCTGTAACGACGCGATTTCCCGCACCAGTGACGAGGATACGAAGGAATACTGTTCGGCCGGTGTCAGGAAAACGCTTTCTATGTTCGGGTTCAGAGCCCTGTTCATGTTGGCCAGCTGGAATTCGTATTCAAAGTCCGAAACCGCCCGAAGACCGCGAACAATGATGTTGGCGCCGCGCTTTTCAGCCAGGCGAGTCAGTAGGCAGTCGAACCCTGTTACTTCAACGTTATCCAGGTGAGCAAGCACCTGGCTGGCAAGCTCGATGCGTAGCGCCAGGTCCAGCATCGGGCCTTTTTGCGTGCTGGCGGCGATCGCTACAATGACATGGTCAAAGAGTTTGGCGGCCCGCTCCACCAGATCGGTATGGCCGTTGGTGATGGGATCGAAAGTTCCGGGGTAAATAGCGACTTTTTTCATTGATAAAGGAGTGCCCTGGTGGCCATGTATGCAATGGTTGAATGGTAGCGAATTAGCCTTTTCGGCACAATCAAGCCTGTTTGAGATAAAGGTAATAGGCGACCTGCCCGGCTTTCTTTTCCCGATGCAACTGCCAGTTATCGGGAACCTCAAATTGCAGGCCTAATTCGGTTTCAATGTAGATATAAGCCCCCTCCTCCAGAAAGTCCTGGGTCTCAAGCAATTGGCAGCAGGTCTGGACCAGGTCGCGATTAAACGGGGGATCTATAAAAACAAGGTCAAAGGGCTTTTCATCGGAAACGCCTTTCGAAAGCCAGGCAATGGCGTCCTCGGTCAGCACCTTTGCTTTACTACAGTCAAGCTGCTCAAGGTTGCCCCTCAATTGGGCGCAGACCTTCGGGCTGGTGTCGATCAATGTTGTGGCGGCGGCTCCCCGCGACAGGGCTTCCAGGCCAAGTGCGCCGCTGCCGCTGAACAGGTCCAGGCAGTTTGATTCCTGGATGACGGGGGCAAGCCAGTTAAACAGGGTTTCCCGTATCCGGTCGCTGGTGGGCCGCAGGCCTTCGCTGTCAGGGAACAGCAGCTTTCTCCCCCGCCACTGTCCGCCAATAATGCGCAGTTGGTTGGTGCGTGTATTACGAGACTTGTTTTTTGCGTTGCGCGACATGGGCGTGGTTTTACTTGAGCGGTTACTGTTCGAGGGCGGTTTCATCGTTACCGGTGGCGGGTTGTTCGGCTCCGTCCATGCGCGATAACAGCAGGATGGCAATGCAGGTTGCCAGTATCAGAATTGTCAGGAAACGCCGACTGAAACGGTGTCGCTGGGGCGCCATGGATAATCTCCACTCTCGGTGCGTTACTAATTCACGGGACAAGTGGTAGGATAGCCGATTTCAAGTATGGGCTGTAGCTTGTTGCGGAGTAAAAGATCGGATGGAAAGCACCTTGATGAATGATACTGGATTACTAATCGGCTTGTTGTTGTTTGCGATCCTGGTGGTTGCCTTTATTGTAGATTTGGCCCGCAGGCCAAAAATCGGGTCTATCAAAGGTGTTGCGGTCAATGAGAAAAAGGATGATCGCCCTGCTCCCCAGCCGCTAAAGCCTGCCGCTGTAAAAACGCCTGAAACTGAAGTGCTGGATGTTAAGGCAGCGGTGCCGCAGGCTCTTGCAGAGCCAGAGCCAGAGCCAGAGCCAGAGCCAGAGCCAGAGCCAGAGCCAGAGCCAGAGCCAGAGCCAGAGCCAGAGCCAGAGCCAGAGCCAGAGCCAGAGCCAGAGCCAGAGCCAGAGCCAGAGCCAGAGCCAGAGCCAGAGCCAGAGCCAGAGCCAGAGCCAAAATCCCTTTTTGCCCGCGTGAAGGCTGGCTTAAGCCGTACCCGCTCCAACTTAACCGACGGTATCAGTGGCCTGCTGAAGGGAAAAAAAGATGTTGATGACGAACTCATCGAGGATGTCGAATCACAATTACTGATGGCCGACATGGGTGTTGAGGCCACTGCCCATGTAATCGACAGTTTGACAGAGAAGCTGGAGCGTAAGGAGCTGAAGGACTCCGATGTGCTTTATGAGGCCCTTAAGGAGGAGCTTCGAGGGCTTATTCGTCCCTGCGCCCTGCCCCTGGAAGTTAAGCCGAATCAGCCTTATGTGATTTTAATGGTTGGGGTTAATGGCGCCGGCAAGACAACGACCATCGGTAAGCTGGCTAAACGTCTTCAGTCTGAGGGTAAAAGTGTGATGCTGGCCGCCGGGGATACTTTCCGGGCCGCCGCAGTCGAGCAGCTCCAGGAATGGGGAGCCCGAAACGATGTGCCTGTCATTGCCCAGCATAGTGGTGCGGATAGCGCGTCCGTCATTTTTGATGCGGTGGAGTCGGCGCGTGCCCGCGGAGTTGATGTCTTGATTGCCGATACGGCCGGGCGTTTGCAGAATAAGGATAACCTGATGGCCGAATTGACCAAGGTAAAACGGGTCATGGCCAAGCTGGATGAAAGTGCGCCCCATGAGGTGATGCTGGTGTTGGATGCCGGCACCGGACAGAATGCCTTGAGCCAGGCGGCACTTTTCAATGAGGCGGTTGGTGTGACAGGTATTAGCCTGACTAAGCTGGACGGTACTGCTAAGGGCGGTGTTATTTTTGCAATTGCCAAGCAGATGGGGCTGCCGATTCGTTTCATTGGTGTGGGTGAAAAAATTGATGACCTGCGCCCCTTTGATGCGGATGAGTTTGTTGAAGCGCTTTTTGAATAAACCATAACTATCTGAATTTTGCTCTGATTTGTAGCAAAAAGGTCTGAATTTTAATGATCAGGTTCGAAAAGGTCAGCAAGCGTTATATCGACGGTTTTGATGCGCTGAACGAAGTGAGCTTCCATATCAAGCAGGGCGAAATGGCCTTTCTGACAGGGCACTCTGGAGCGGGAAAGAGTACGCTGCTGAAACTGATTATGTTGATGGAGCGATCGACGCGGGGGCAGGTTGTGGTTTCCGGGCGGAATCTTGCGGACATCAAACGGCGTAAAATCCCCTATTACCGGCGCAATATTGGCCTGGTATTCCAGGATCACCAGCTGCTCTTTGATCGCAGTGTTTTTGATAATGTTGCTTTGCCGCTGCATATTTCCGGCGCCCAGCCCCGTGAAATCGGCCGCCGGGTGAGGGCGGCGCTGGATAAAGTCGGCTTGTTAAGCAAGGAAAAGCTGTTGCCGATGGCGCTATCAGGCGGTGAGCAGCAGCGCGTGGGTATTGCGCGGGCAGTTGTTAATCGCCCTGCACTTTTGTTGGCCGATGAGCCTACCGGTAATCTCGATCCGCAGTTATCGGCAGAGATCATGCGCCTCTTCGAGCAGTTTAATCAGGTAGGCGTGACCGTGATGATCGCTACCCACGATTTGTCGCTTATTGCGCGAATGAAACAACGTATCCTTACCCTTCAGCAGGGGCGGTTAATCAGCGATAACCAGGGGTGACGGCAAGATCATGAGGTTTCAAAAGGAACGACGCGAGCAAAAAAAACCTCGTCCGGCTAATCAGCCGGAACGGCGGCGTAGCGAGCGAGGGGCCAAGCAGGGCGTTCTGAAGCGTGGAGATCGTTTCAAAAGTTATTTTGATCACCATAAACAGGTGGCCAGGGAGAGCTTTGTCCGTTTGCTGGGCACTCCGGTTTCGAGCTTGATGACGTGGCTGGTGATTGCCATTGCGCTGACGCTGCCTGTTGGTCTCTATGTGTTTTTGCAAAATGCACAGCAGTTAAGCCAGCAATGGGATGATGCGGCACAAATTTCGGTATACCTGGAGCAGCAGCTGGATGCATCAAAAGCCCGTCAGCTGGCCGAACAGCTGGAAGGCTGGCCGGCAGTTCAACAGGTGCGTTATATCTCTGCTGATGAGGCCCTTGAGGAGTTTAAGCGTGCGTCCGGGTTTGGGGATGCCCTGCAATACCTGGATGAAAATCCCTTGCCGGCCGTTTTGGTGGTATTGCCGCGTACAGGGAGTGCCAGTCTTGAGGGCACCCGCGCATTGCTTGAGCAGTTACAGGAGCTGCCGGGCGTTGAGCAGGCGCACCTGGATCTGCAGTGGGTGGATCGCCTGTTTCGAATTATGGCGCTGGGGCAGCGGTTGGCATTGACCTTGGCGCTTTTGCTGGGCGTTGCTGTCTTGCTGGTGGTGGGGAATACGGTACGCCTTGCCATTGAGTCGCGACGGGCTGAAATTGTGGTGGTGAAATTAGTCGGAGCCACCGATGCCTTTGTGCGGCGGCCCTTTCTTTATACCGGCGTCTGGTATGGTTTAGGGGGTGGTTTGCTGGCCTGGTTGATGGTTAACCTGGTCATGCTGTGGCTGTCCGGCGCTGTGACGGAGCTGGTGGCGGCCTATAACAGCGAATTTTCCCTGGCGGGCTTAGGCATATTGGCGACCTTGCTGCTATGGTTGTTTAGTGGGGCGCTTGGCCTGTTGGGCGCCTGGCTGGCTGTGGGGCGTCATTTAAGCAAAATTGAGCCCCGTTAACGGCTTTTAAGAAGGTTTCGGTATAAGAGTAATCTCTTTATAGCTAAGGGATATCAGCGGAACTTTCAGGGTATTGGCACTTCTAAGGATCGGTGTTACTATCCTTAACCATTTTTTTATCGGAGCTCCTATGAACTATTTGGCAACTGTGGATAGCATGGTACCCGGGCAGAACCTCTCTGCTTATGTGGCATCCGTGTCCAGCATCCCTGTGCTGACAGCGGAGCAAGAGAAAGAACTGGCGGAACGCCTGCACTACCAACAGGATTTGGATGCAGCGCGACAATTGGTTCTTTCCCATCTGCGTTTTGTGGTACATATTGCCAAAAGCTATTCTGGCTATGGCCTGCCTCAGGGTGACCTGATCCAGGAAGGCAACGTTGGCCTGATGAAGGCGGTGAAGCGTTTCGATCCTGAGCGTGGCGTACGCCTGGTATCCTTTGCTGTTCACTGGATCAAAGCTGAAATCCATGAATACATACTGCGCAACTGGCGTATTGTGAAAGTGGCCACCACGAAAGCGCAGCGCAAACTTTTCTTTAACCTGCGCGGCGCAAAAAAGAGCCTGGCCTGGTTAAGTAATGATGAAGTCAACGCCATTGCCGAGGACCTGGGTGTCGACGCCAAGGTTGTTCGCCAGATGGAAGGCCGTCTCAGTGCGCATGATGCGTCCTTTGACTTGGGTGTGGATGAGGATGATGAAAATGCCTATCAAGCGCCCGCCAATTATCTGGAAGACAAGCGTTACGATCCGATAGACGTCCTGGAGCAACAGGATTGGCAGGAAACCTCCAATCGCCAATTGCTGGCGGCGATGAATGAGCTGGATGAGCGTAGCAAGGATATCCTCAATGCCCGCTGGTTGTCTGAGGAAAAGGCAACACTGCATGAGCTGGCCGCAAAATATGAGGTGTCGGCTGAGCGTATTCGCCAACTGGAAAAAAATGCAATGAAGAAAATCAAGGCTGCGATGCAGGCCTGATTCGTCACAGCTAAACAAATAAAGCCGCTAGGGTTCGTGCCCCAGCGGCTTTTTTTATGGACGCTTTGTTTCGGGTGCTTAGGGATGTCTAAATTATTTATAGCGTTTGGCGCTTTTGTCGGGTTTGTGGCGGTGATGCTGGGGGCCTTTGGGGCGCACGGACTGAAAGGGCGTGTTGCTGAGAACCTGGTGACCGCTTTTAATACGGGAGCCCAGTACCAGATGTACCACGCTCTGGCTTTGCTGGCGGTCGGAATTCTCCTGAGACTGTTTCCGGGCAAGCGCCTGTTAAAATGGAGCGGTGGTTTTTTTATCGCCGGTATCTTCCTGTTCTGTGGCAGCCTGTATTTGTTGACCTTTATTCGGCTGCCCTGGCTGGGGCCAATAACGCCGGTTGGCGGATTGAGTTTTATGGTTGGTTGGCTGCTGCTAGCAGTGGCAATGATGAGAAAAGATAAAAACGCATGAACGAAGAGAGCAAAAATCCTGATAAACAGCGTCGTATTCGCAGCTTTGTTATCCGCGCCGGGCGCATGACGGGCGGGCAGCAGCGTGCCTATGAAACGCTATGGCCACGTTTTGGCCTGGAGCTGAAGAACGGGGCCATTGAGCCGGAAAAAGTCTTTGGCAATGCCGCGCCGGTAGTGCTTGAAATCGGTTTCGGGATGGGGGATTCGTTGGCACAAATGGCGCAGGCTGCACCGGCGCAGAACTTTATCGGGATTGAGGTTCATCGACCTGGTGTGGGGCGTTTGTTGCACCTGGTGGAGCAGGCGGGAAATACCAATCTGCGGGTTTATTGTGATGATGCGGTTGAGGTGCTGAAAAACTGTATACCGGATAAAAGCCTGGATCGGTTGCAGCTGTTTTTCCCCGATCCCTGGCATAAAAAACGCCATCATAAGCGCCGGCTTGTACAGCCGGATTTTATGGCGCTGGTTCGTGAAAAACTGGTCGTAGGGGGGGTATTCCATGCAGCAACGGATTGGGAGCCCTATGCCGGGTACATGCTTGAAGTGATGGCGCAGGTGCCAGGTTTTAAAAACCTGGCGGCGTCAGGGCTTTACAGTGAAAAGCCGGATTACCGCCCGGAAACAAAATTCGAACGCCGCGGTGAGCGGCTGGGTCACGGGGTATGGGATTTGCTATTTGAGCGTGTCGAGTAAGGCAACGGTGACCTGTCCGACATGGGTCAGCAGGCTGGTGCTCATGTTTTCGCGGTAATAATCCTTGTCGGCATTGGCGATGGCCAGCAGCCCGATCACTTTTTCCTGCTTGCGCAGGGGCAAGATGGCGGCTGAGCCGACTTTTCCCGCGTCATTGGCGAAAAGTAGCTGCTTTTCCTGTTCGCGCAGCAGGCCGCAGTAAGGATGCTGTTTTTCGGTAAAGCGCGTCAGCTCGGCTTGGCCGTCAGGGGTCGGAACGCGCCCGCTTTCATCCAGTAACCAGAGTCTGGCGGCGCTGCAGCCGAAATCCTTAATGAGAGCGGTTTCCAGGTGTTTCTTGAGGGCTTCGCCAGAGCGGCTGGCGATGAGGCCCAATACCAGCCCGCGTGACTTCTCAAACAGCTCGTCGTTTTGGCGGGCGGTGTTGATCAGGCTGGCCAGTTGTTGCTTGAGTTGCTGGTTTTCCTCCCTGAGCGCAGCCACCTGGCGTTCTACCAGTGAAATGCTTTGGCCGGACTGGTGCTTGACGGTCAGCTCCGTGAGCAGGTAGCTGTGGATTTCCAGAAAATCAGGGTGTTTTACCAAGTAGTCAGCTACCTGTTGAGGGGTTGCCTCGGTTTCCTGGGAGGGATGTTGAAGGTTGCTGGCTGCGTCATTCATAGGTAAATACGTCCTTCGAAAACTTTTTTACAGGGCCCGGTCATTGTAACGGGGTGGCCTTCGCCGGGCCAGTGAATGCTGAGGGTGCCGCCGGGCAGGTGCACGGTAACCGCTTCGTCGAGCAGGCCGCGCAGGCGACCGGCGACAACGGCCGCACAGGCGCCGGTACCGCACGCCAGGGTTTCGCCGGCACCGCGTTCGTAAACACGCAAGCGAATTTCACCGCGGTTGATGACCTGCATAAAGCCGGCGTTGGTGCGCTGGGGGAAGCGGGCATGGCCTTCCACCAGTGGTCCGAGGGTTTCCACATCCGCGGTCTCTACATCCTCGACCAGCGTGACGCCGTGCGGATTGCCCATGGAGACAGCGCTCACATCAAGTTGAGAGCCATTAACGTCCAGGGCGTAATTGATGGCTTTTTGGTCCGCTTTGAAGGGGATTTTTTCCGGTTCCAGAACGGGCACGCCCATATCGACAGTGACTTGGTTGTCGTCGGTGATGTGCAGCTCAATGATACCGCCTTTGGTTTCGACAACCAGGTGCTTTTTGTTGGTCAGCTTTTTGTCGCGCACGAACAGGGCAAAGCAGCGTGCGCCATTGCCGCATTGTTCAACCTCAGAACCGTCAGCATTGAAGATGCGATAGCGAAAGTCGGCGTTCGGCGATTGCGGCGGCTCGACAATCAACAGTTGGTCGAAACCGATACCAAAATGCCGGTCCGCCCATTTGGGGATTAGCTGTGGCTTTAGTTTGATGTACTGGCTGACCAGGTCGATAACCATGAAATCATTGCCACATCCGTGCATTTTGGTGAATTTTAGAAGCATTTTGCCTCGTTAAGTAATAAGGTCGATTTTCGCTGTACGTGCAGGTTTGCTGTCTAGGCTAAAGTATTTTTCCGGGTTATCCAACGAACTTTTAATCCAGGTCAGCCGGTAAACAGGCTTCCAGCGCGATTTGATCGGCAAAGCTTTCGCGACGGCGCACCACATGCACCTGGGAGCCGTCTACCATGATCTCCGCCGCGCGGTTGCGGGAGTTGTAATTGGAGCTCATGCTAAAGCCGTAGGCGCCGGATGAGCGCACAGCTAACAGGTCGCCCGGTTCCAGGCAAAGCTCGCGGTCTTTGCCAAGGAAGTCCCCGGTTTCGCAGATCGGTCCTACCACGTCATAGCTGCAGACGTCTCCCTGGCGCGGTTTAACCGACTCTATCGCTTGCCACGCCTGATACAGTGCTGGGCGTAACAGGTCGTTCATGGCGGCATCAACCACAGCAAAGTTCTTGTCTTTGGTGTGCTTCAGCAGGGCCACCTGGGTTACCAGAATGCCGGCATTGGCGGCGATGGAGCGGCCAGGCTCAAAAATCAGGGTCAGGTCGCGCTCGCCCAGCTTTTCAACGATGGCGGCGGCATATTCGCTGGGGTGCGGGGGGATTTCGTCGTTGTAAGTGACACCCAGTCCGCCACCAAGGTCCAGGTGGTGGAGGTTAATGCCATCGTTTGCCAGTTGCTCAACCAGTGCCAATACCCTGTCGAGGGCATCCAGGAAAGGCTGGATTTCGGTCAATTGGCTGCCAATGTGGCAATCCACGCCTTTTATCTCAATATTCTCCATCGCAGCCGCCTGGCGATAGACTTCGGGGGCGAGCTTGATATCGATGCCGAACTTGTTTTCCTTAAGCCCGGTTGAGATATAAGGGTGGGTTTTGGCGTCCACATCGGGGTTAACGCGAAGCGATACCGGTGCGATACAACCCATTTCGCCAGCGATTTCATTGATCATCACCAGTTCGGCTTCGGACTCCACGTTAAAGCAGAAGACGCCCACTTCCAGAGCGCGGCGGATTTCGTGGGCCTGTTTGCCAACGCCGGAGAAGACGACTTTGCCTGCACTACCGCCGGCAGCCAGCACCCGTTCCAGTTCTCCCACGGAAACAATATCGAAACCGGCGCCTAGCCGGGCAAGCAGGTTAAGCACCCCGAGGTTGGAGTTGGCTTTGACCGCATAGCAGATCAGGTGCGGGTGTTCGCCGCAGGCGTCTTCATAGGCGTTAAAATGGCGTTCCAGCGTGGCGCGGGAGTAGATATAGCAGGGGGTGCCGTATTGCTTGGCGATTTGGGCGACAGGCACATCTTCGGCGTAGAGTTCGCCATTGCGCTGGTTAAAATAATCCATGAAACTAAGGCCTTCGAAAATTAATATTGCTGCAGGTGCCAGGCGGTTTTAACGGTTGCCGGCTTCAGGTTCTTGTTTGGGCGCTTCATCGGCCTGTGGAAGGTATAATGGACCTTTTTGGCCACAACCGACCAGGGCAAAGGTGCCGATAGCCAGGATGAGTAGCAGTCTTTTCATTGGTCTGTGCCGAATAGTTGTAAAGGCGCGAGTATAACCCGATGCAGTTGGATTGCCTACGGTTGGCGGTATCTGCTGAAGTGTTTCAGAGGTTCTTGTGAGTGACGATGATATCGACCTGTTCAGGTCTGCGATGGGCGATGTAAAACCCATAAAAAATGAACAGAAAGTGCGTTTGAAAACCAAAACAGAGGACAGGTCTGTTTTGCAGGCCCGCCGCGAGGCGGCCCAGTCGGTCGGAGAGCAGTCTGCCGACGGGCTGACTGTGGATTATGTGCAGCAGGTGGAGGCGCAGGCGGTGCTCAGTTTCATGCGCCCGGGCATCCAGCACAGCCTGTTTAAAAAGCTGAAACAGGGCTTGTTGCCAATGGAGGCAAGGGTCGATCTGCATGGTATGACGGTGGAGCAGGCGAGAACCACAGTCCTTGAGTTTATCCGCGACTGTTGTCAGCACGAAGTGCGTTTTGCATTGATTACCCATGGCAAGGGAGAAGGGCGCACCCAGCCGGCGATACTGAAAAGCTGTATCAATACCTGGTTGCCGCAATTGCCTGATGTCTTGGCGTTCCACAGTGCCCAGGGACAGCACGGCGGATTGGGTGCCACCTACGTGCTGATTCGCAGCAGTCGCTAGACAGCGGTTGAATACCCTGGATTAGAGGCTTCGCCACTTTTTTTGTTAACCTTGGGTGGCGGACCAACCTTTTAATTAATGGATTTGAAATACCGGCTATGACAGCAAGTGAACAAGAAAAGAAAAACGGCGCATCGCCTCCGGGCATGATTAAGCATGTCTGGCTAAACCCGCGGCGTAAACGGTTTTGGGCGCTGCTGGCGTTGATCCTTTATACCCTGTTGGGTTTTTTTGCCGTTCCGTATGTGATCAAAAGCAGCCTTGTTGGCCTGGTTGAAGAGGATCTTGGGCGTAGCCTTGATATTGAGAAGGTGGCCTTTAACCCCTATGCGCTCAGCCTCAGCGTCGAGCAGTTGGAAATGCGCGATAGTGACGGTGTGAAGCTTGCCGCGCTGGATGATTTTTATATCAATTTCCAGCTCTCCAGCTTGTTCCGTTGGGCCTGGACGTTTAAGGAGTTCAGGCTTGTTAACCCTTATCTGTACTATGAACGCTTTGCTGAGGACGACTCGCGGCTCAGCCGCCTGCTGGCAGATGCGGCGAAAAACAGCCCGCAAAAACAGCCGGTTGAGGAGGGCGACGGCGGAGGACTGCTGCGGCTTTTAGTGCAGAATTTTCAGTTAACAGGCGGGCTTGTCCTGTTTAAAGACAGCGTGCCTGCAACGCCTGTTGAAATACCTTTCGGCCCCATCAATATTGAGATGGAAGCGTTCAGCACCCTGCCGGATAAATACGGGCAACAGGTCGTGAATATTGAGTTGCCCGATGATGCCAAGTTGCATTGGCAGGGCAACCTGGCTTTGTCGCCGCTGGATTCAAAGGGCAAGTTGCAGCTTGAGCGAGCCAATCTGGGCGTGATCACGGCTTACCTAAAAACCAAAATGCCGTTGGAATCCATTGCCGCAAAACTGTCGAGTGGTTTTAGTTATCACATCAGGACCGATGAAACCGGCGCATTACGACTTGATATCGATGGATTAGCGGTGGCGCTGGATGATGTGGCGATCAGCGGACTTAACCCTGGCCAGGCGTTTTTCAAGCTTAAGCAATTGGCGCTGTTGGATGGGGTGTTACGCTATCCGGAGCAACGCCTTGAATTTGCGGCGTTAAAAATTGACGAACCTGAGTTGACCGCCTGGCGCAACCCGGATGGTTCCCTCAGTTTAAGCCAGCTGGTTCCGGCATCATCGGATGACGAGAGCGAAGAAGAACCCGAGCAACCCGTTAAACCCTGGCAATTGGGGCTGGGTGAACTGGATTTGGCCAAAGGCCAGCTCAAGCTGTCGGATCGGAGTATCAAGCCTGCCGGGCGGCTGGACATTGCCGATTTGCAAATTAATGCCAGCGGCCTGACTAACCAGGATGGCGCAAAAATCCCGTTACAACTGGCTGCAACGTTTGCCAAGGGCGGCGAAATTGGGGTTCAGGCTGAGCTGCAGGTGCTGCCGGCGTTTTCCTTTACCGGTACAACAACAACGCGTGGTATACCGCTTAACCTGATGCAACCCTATGTGCAGCAATATGCGCGGTTATTAGTGGAGCAGGGTACCCTTGATAGCGATCTGGTTGTTGCGGTTCCTGCGGGCAAACAGCTATCCATCCGTGGTTCATTGGCAATCCCGCGCCTGGAAATCAAGGACACCGTTGAGCGTAAGCGCCTGCTGGCCTGGGATAAGCTGAGTATCGAGACGTTAAACCTGGATCTGGATGCCGGGCTGTTGAAGTTGTCGCCGCTGCAGTTCGATCGCCCCTTTGGGCGGATTATCATCTATCCGGATAAGACCACCAACCTGTCGGGTCTGGCTGTTACAAAGGCAGCGCCGCCTTCCGAGGCGGCAGCGCGCAAAAGTGACCAGGATTTTAACCTGGTGATTGCCGGCGCTGGCATTAAGGATGGCGGGATGGACTTTTCGGACCTTTCCCTGCCGTTGCACTTTGCCACCACCATCAAAAAACTGAATGGGACGGTTTCTACTATTGCTTCTGGCAGTACAGAGCCTGCCGCAATCAAGCTGGAAGGTCAGGTTGACGAATACGGATTGTCGCGCATTAACGGTGCCATTAACCTGTTGGATCCGTTGTACCACATGGGTATCAAAGTCGAGTTTCGTAACCTGCTAATGTCAGCCCTGTCACCCTATACGGTCGAGTTTGCCGGACGCAAAATCGCTGAGGGGCGTCTTGATCTGGATCTGCGTTATGACATCGAGAAAAGCCGGCTGAAAGCCAATAATAAGGTGGTTATCAGTGACCTGAAGCTGGGCGATAAAGTCGAGCATCCCGGGGCTGCCAACCTGCCCCTGGGGCTGGCCGTGGCGTTGTTAAAAGATGTCAACGGGGTTATCGATATCAGCTTGCCTATCCAGGGTAACATCGATGATCCGGAGTTCAGGATTGGCGGTATCATCTGGCAGGCTTTTACCGGCTTGATTACTAAAGTGGTTGCATCGCCCTTCTCGTTGCTGGGAAGTTTGATCGGCGTTGAATCTGAAGACCTTGGCGAATTCCAGTTTTTGGCGGGCCGCTCTGACTTGACGCCGCCGGAGCTGGAGAAGGTTGTCCAGCTCAAGCAGGCGCTGTTGCAACGCCCCAAGCTTGGGCTTGAAATCAAGGGAGTGGTGGCTCCTGCGATTGATGTGCCGGCGCTTAAATATCAGGTGCTGGAGGCTATCCTGATAGAGCGACAGGGCGGTGCTGAACCTGGCGAGGCGCAAAACATTAACATGCTGGATGATGATGTGCGGCGTACGCTTGAAAAACTGTACAAAGAGCGCGTTCCGGATGAGCCCTTGAAGCGTGTTAAAACTGACAATATGACGCCTCCCGCTGACGATCCGGAGGGGCGGCCGGTATTGGATAAACTCGCTTACTCTGCCAGTTTGAGGGATCGATTGCTGGAAACCATTGTGATTGGCGAAGCCGAGTTGAAAGCGCTTGCGCAGTCGCGCGCGGAGGCGATTCAGACCGCGTTCCTGGCGAATGAGCTTGATGCCAGCCGTATCAGTATTGTCGGTACCGAGGAAGTGAAACCCGAAGATGACCAGTGGGTTAAGCTGGTGCTGAGTATCACCTCAAAATAAAGCCAAGAAAAAGGGAGCCGTTGGCTCCCTTTCTTGTGACTGCCGGGTGGCGTTTGCCTAGATGAGCTTTCGGGCGGCGGAGACCGCCAGCCTGACCTGCTCGGGCGCTGTGCCACCCAAATGATTGCGTGCATTCACCGAGCCTTCCAGCGTTAAGACCTCAAATACATCCTGTTCGATGATATCGCTGAATTGCTTGAGCTCCTCAAGGCTGAGCTCGGACAGGTCCTTGTGCTGCTGAATGCCGTAGGCAACGGCCTTGCCGACCACTTCGTGGGCATCGCGGAAAGGAATACCCTTGCGAACCACGTAGTCGGCCAGGTCGGTGGCAGTCGAGTAGCCACGCATAGCCGCTTCACGCATGTTTTCTTTATTCGCCTGCAGTGCGGGAACCATATCGGCATAAGCGCGCAGACAGCCCTTCAGGGTGTCGATGCAGTCAAACAGAGGCTCCTTGTCCTCCTGGTTGTCCTTATTGTAAGCAAGCGGCTGGGATTTCATTAATGTCAGCAGGGCGATGAGGTGCCCGTTGACGCGACCGGTTTTGCCGCGCACCAGTTCGGGAACATCCGGGTTTTTCTTCTGCGGCATGATCGATGAGCCAGTGCAGAAGCGGTCCGGCAGATCAATAAAGTTAAACTGCGCGGAGGTCCACAGCACCAGTTCTTCGGAGAAGCGGGACAGGTGGGTCATCAACAGGCTGCCGAAGGCGCAGAACTCAATGGCAAAATCGCGATCGCTTACCGAATCCAGCGAATTGCGGCTGGCACGATCAAAGCCCAGCAGTTCTGCCGTATAGTCGCGGTCAATAGGGTAGGTGGTGCCGGCCAGCGCGGCAGCGCCCAGCGGCATCACATTAACCCGTTTGCGACAGTCCTGCAGGCGCTCGGCATCGCGGCACAGCATCTCGAACCAGGCCATCAGGTGATGGCCGAAGGTGACCGGCTGGGCCGTTTGCAGGTGGGTGAACCCCGGCATGATGGTATCGGCTTCGCGCTCGGCCAGGTCCAGCAGCCCTGCCTGAAGACGTTTGAGCTCGCTGGCAATGACATCGATTTCGTCACGGAGATACAGGCGCATGTCGGTGGCGACCTGGTCGTTGCGAGAACGGCCCGTGTGGAGTTTTTTGCCGGTGTCGCCGATCAGTGCGGTCAGGCGGGACTCGACATTCATGTGTACGTCTTCGAGGCTGATGGACCAGTCGAAGTTGCCGGCTTCGATTTCGCTGCGAACCTGTTCCAATCCCTGGATAATGCTGTCGCGCTCCTGGGTTGTGAGCACGCCGACTTTTTCCAGCATGGTCGCGTGGGCAATGGAGCCGGCAATATCGTGGTGATACAGGCGCTGGTCAAACTGGACCGAAGCCGTAAAGGCCTCGACAAAGGCATCGGTCGCTTCGGTAAAGCGGCCGCCCCAGGATTGGTTTTGCTTTCTTTCTTGGCTGTTCGACATAACGTAATGACTGACTTTGGACTATAGTAAAAGTTGAGAAACGGCCTGCCTTTCTGCCGCCTGGGAAGGGGCGGGCAAGCAAAGCGCCGATTATACCACTGCTACTCTACGAGTGCTGGAAAATATCCCGGGAGCGAACGCTGGAATACAAAGCTGCTGTAACACCAAGCCCCGCGGGGGGGGATTACTTCTTGCCGGATCTTTGCAAGGGCAGTGCTGTGCTGCGCCTGGTGCTGGTCACGGAACTGCTGGTACTGACGATGATGGTGGCGGTATCCGGTATTCGGGCGTTCGATTGGGAAGGCTTTGCGCTGCTGTCGTTGTTTGTCCTTTGGATCGTGCTGTCCAGCGCCGCGCTGCTCTGCAGTTTGAGAAAATTTTTGGCCCGGCTGGGTTTGCAGTGGGCCGTGACGGCGGTATTTGTGCTCATACTTGCTGTAACAGCCGTTTTTTCGCTGTTGGCCGATTGGGTCCTGGCTGGCGGCAGTTTGCACAACACCCGGTTTGAGGTTGATGAATACGGGCTGTTACGAAACCTGCTGGTCAGTGCTGTGATGACGGGCCTGGTGTTGCGCTATTTTTACGTGCAGGCACAACTTCGGCGGCAGGAGCAGGCTGAGCTGAGGTCGCGGATTCTGGCTTTGCAGTCGCGTATCAATCCGCATTTTTTATTTAATAGCATGAACAGTATCGCCAGCCTGATAGCAACGCAGCCGGAGACGGCAGAGAAGGCGGTAGAGGATCTCTGCGAGCTGTTTCGGGCCAGTCTGCGTGACTCGGCGGAATCCGTCCCTTTGCAGCAGGAGCTTGAGCTTTGCCGCCGTTACCTGGCGATAGAGCGCCTGCGCCTGGGCGATCGGCTGCATGTCGAATGGCAGGTGGCAGAGTTGCCGGAGCAAGCTCGAATCCCGTTGCTGACATTACAGCCAGTACTGGAAAATGCCGTCTATCATGGCGTACAGCCTTTGCCTGAAGGCGGGCTTATTCTGGTGGTGATCGCAGCCGATGCCGAAACCGTGAGAATTAAGGTCGTGAATCCGATGCCGCAAGCCGGGGCAAGGCGCGATAGCGGAAATGGCCACCGTATGGCGCTGGCAAATATCCGTGACAGGCTGGCTGCGCTGTACGGGGAACGGGCCGCCGTTGAGCAGTTGAGCGAAAACGACCGGTTCATCACGCGGATATCGCTACCATGCTAGCGGGAGGGCGCTGATGTTACGAGTCATGCTGGTCGACGATGAAACGCTGGCGCGGGATCGTTTACGCAGGATGCTGGAGCCGGAAACGGGTTACCAGGTTGTTGCGGAGGCCTGCAATGGTGAAGAAGCGGTCCTGCAGGCGCATCAGGAAAGCCCCGATATCATTCTGATGGATATTCGCATGCCGGGCGTTGACGGGTTGCAGGCGGCGCAACAGCTGGCCGTGATGGAAACGCCGCCGGCGATTATTTTTTGCACGGCCTATGATGAATATGCCGTTAGCGCCTTCGACGTACAGGCCGTTGGCTATGTGTTAAAGCCGGTGCGCAAGCCGGCCCTGTTGGAGGCCCTGGTTCGCGCGCAGCGCTTAAGCCGGGTGCAGCTTAGTACACTGAATTCAGCGCGCACATTGTCGGAAGGGTCGCCTAACAGCCACCTGTCCGTTAGCACGCCGGCAGGGCTTGAGTTGTTGCCGCTGGAGGCGGTGAGCCATTTCCGTGCCGACCAGAAATATGTCATTGCCTTTTGCGGCGGACGTGAGCGAGTCGTGGACGAGTCCCTAAAGGCGCTGGAGACGAAATTTGGCGAGCAGTTGATACGCATTCACCGTAATTGCCTGGTCTCGGTCGGCCATATTGAGGCTATTCAGCGTACCCGGTCCGGGCAGAGCCAACTGCGGTTGCGAGGTGTCGAGGAGCCGCAGGTTATCAGCCGGCGTCACCTGGCGCAGGTAAAGGCGATCATGCAGCGGCTTTAGCCAGGCATTTGGTTTTGACCGCTGGCTTTGCGGTTTACTTTCCCCCCTGAATATCCCACCATAGCGCATTCGTTTAATTGACTACTGAACTGCTATGACAACCAAGCTGTTACGAATTGCCACGCGCGGTAGCGCACTGGCCCTATGGCAGGCCGAATATGTGAAGGCGCGACTGGAATCCGCTCACGAAAACCTGCAGGTCGAACTTAAAGTGATGAAGACCCGTGGCGATAAAATCCTTGACGTGCCGCTGGCCAAGGTCGGTGGTAAAGGCCTGTTTGTGAAGGAACTCGAGACTGCCATGCTCGAGGGGCAGGCGGATATCGCTGTGCATTCGATGAAGGATGTGCCGATGGAATTTCCGGAAGGGCTTGGTTTGGCGGTGATCTGCGAGCGGGAAACGCCCACGGATGCCTTTGTTTCGAATAACTACGCCTCATTCGACAGCCTGCCGGAAGGTGCCTGTGTGGGTACTTCGAGTCTGCGCCGTCAGTGCCATATCCGCAGTATGCGACCGGATCTGAAAATTGAGTTTTTACGCGGCAATGTTAACACTCGGTTGGCCAAGCTTGATGACGGCCAGTTCGACGCCATTATCCTGGCGACCGCCGGATTGACCCGACTGGGATTGGCGGATCGCATTACCGAGCAGCTTTCCGTCGAGCAGAGTCTGCCGGCGGCGGGACAGGGTGCCGTTGGCGTGGAATGCCGCATTGACGATGAGGAGACGCTGGCGCTTTTGCAGGTGCTGCATCATGCAGAAACCACCACTTGCGTGTCTGCCGAGCGGGCCATGAATCGTCACCTGAACGGCGGATGCCAGGTGCCGATTGCCGGTTATGCGGTGCTTGAAGCGGATAACCAGCTTTATTTGCGCGGGTTGGTGGCTAACCCGGATGGCGACGAGGTGTTGCGAGCCGAGTTGCGCGGCCCGGCTGATCAGGCTGAACGCATTGGCGTCGACGTGGCCGAGGCGCTTTTGGCGCAGGGTGCGCAGGCTATCCTGGACGCTGTTTACTCCAATCATGGCGAATAACCGTTGGCTGCAGGGAAAGCGGGTGCTTGTCACTCGTCCTGCTGCCCAGGCAGAAGGCCTCGTATCGGCAATTGAAGCGCAGGGTGGTATCGCGGTTACGTTGCCGGTGATTGGTATCGAGGCCTTGGCTGAGAATGCTGAGCGAAAGCAGAAGGTTATCAACCTCGATCATTATGACGAGATTATCCTAACCAGCCCTAATGCCGTGCAGTTAGGCCTCGAAGCGATAGACCCGTATTGGCCTCAGCTGCCCCCTCATCTGCGCTGGTTTGCTGTTGGCAAGGCGACTGCCTGCCTGCTGGAACAACACGGAATAAAAGCACTGGCGCCTGCCAGCGGTTTTAATAGCGAGGCGCTGCTTGCGTTGCCGGACTTGGCGCAGCCGGCCGGCCATCGGGTGGCGATTATAAAAGGCGAGGGCGGGCGAGAACTCATGGCTGAAACCCTCAGGCAGCGTGGTGCGCAGGTTGATAGCCTGTATTTCTACAGACGTTGCCCGATCAGCTATTCCCAGGCTGAACTTGCGCAGCGGCTGGCAGTAGCTCCTGATGCGCTTACGGCAACCAGTGTGGATATTCTGTGTGCCCTCGATGAGCTGTTGGGCGAGTGCCTGCCGGCTCGGGCTGAATTGCCGCTGGTGGTCGCCAGCGAGCGTATTGCAGAGGCTGCAAAGGCGATGGGATACCAGCAAATTTTTACAGCTGACAGCGCGTCAGATCAGAGTATCGTCGCGACGTTAAATGTAATAGGATAAGGAGGTATTCGCTGCACTGCCCAAACGGGTCAGGTGGCCTTCTCCTACTCCGAACTTGCTGATAACACGCCATGGTCACGGAAAATAAAGACGACGCCAAAGCTGCTGAAAAAGCACACCCAGAGGCCTCAAAAACCTCAACAGAAACCTCGATTAAAAAAAACGAGTCCCCTAGCCGTGTGGAAACAAAGGGAAGCTCCACACAGGAGCCCCCGGTTCTAAACGACACTGTCACCCCCGCCTCCAAGCCGGAGCCAAAAAGCAGCGCCGGTACCGGTGGCGAGAAAAAGCCACCGCCGCCTAAACAAAAACCCGAAAAGCAAAAACGCTCAGGGGGAGCGCTTGCCTTCCTGGCTTTGCTGGTGGCGCTTGTTGCCCTTGCCGGTGTGGGCTATGAGTGGTGGCTGAAACAGCAGGGAGAGCAGGCCAAGGAGGCTCAACAGACGCGCCTGAACCAGTCCCAGGAACAATTGGCGGACAGAGTTAACAGCCGTACGCAGGCACTGACCCGACAGATTGAAGGGGTAGCCAGCGAGAGCGAAGCCCAACAACGTCAAATTGCTGAAATGCAAACCCTGTTGCAGGCAACCCATCGCCAGATCGGTGAAGTAACTCAGGTCAGTCGCCGCAGTTGGATGCTGGCTGAAGCGGAATACCTGCTGCGCCTTGCCAATCAGCGTTTACTGATGGAGCGTGACACGGGCAGTGCCCTGTCCCTGTTAACTTCGGCAGACCAGATACTGGTGACCGTTGCCGAACCGGGCCTTTTTGAGGTTCGCGAACAGCTGGCCCGTGAGGTTGCGGCTTTGCGGGCCGTGGCCCGGCTGGATGTCGAAGGCATTTTTGTGCAGTTGGCGGCATTGGGCGGACAGGTTGAAAACCTGGCGCTACTGACACCGGAACGAGCTTCGGACGAGCCTGTCCCACAGGTTTCCGAAGTTGTTAACGAAGGCGAGCAAAGCAGTGGCGTCTTCTCTTCGGCGCTGGAGCACTTCAGTGAAATGGTTATCGTGAGACACCGTGACGAGCCACTTGAACCTTTGCTTACCCCGGAACAGCACTATTATGTGCAACAGAACCTGCGCTTGATGCTGGAGCAGGCCCAGTTGGCGCTGTTGCAACGCAAGCCGGGTGTTTACAGCCATAGCCTTGAGAAGGCGCAGGGCTGGGTGAAATCCTATTTTCAGTTGAATACCAATGCGCAGGCGCTGTTGGATGCCCTGCAGGATTTGAAAGGGGTTAATGTTAACCCTGAGCTGCCGAATATTTCAGCTTCGCTGGGCCTGCTAAAGGCCTACCTTACGCTTCCGGCGCCTGGGGAAAAGGCACAGGAGCCTGAGGCCGAAGCGGGAGCGATACAATGAAACGCTTGTTTATCCTCATTCTGCTGGTGTTGGTTGCCGGTTACTGGGTTGCAGACCTGATCGCTGAGGATGCCGGCTATGTGCTGTTGTCCTATAAAAACACGACACTTGAGACCAGCGTGTGGGTCGGCTTGGTGTTGCTGCTGGCGGCGGTTGTGGTGGTTTATTTCGGCATCTGGCTGTTTATTCGGTTGCTGGGTAGCCGCGATACGGTGCGGCGCTGGACCTACAATTTTAAGCATAAGCGCAGTGTTTCCAAGACGACGCAGGGCTTAATGGACCTGGTGGAAGGTAACTGGAAGGAAGCGCAGAAAAAGCTCAGCCAGGCCGCTCCTCAGTCAGAAACCCCGCTCGTTAATTACCTTTCTGCCGCCCGTGCGGCTGCCGCGGGGGGCGACCCTAATGGCAGCGAACTCTTCCTGAAGAAAGCCCATGAGAGTACGCCGGGTGCTGGTTTGGCGATTGGAATCACCAAGGCAGAAATTCAAGTTCAGCAAAACCAGTTTGAGCAGGCGCGTGCGACCTTGCTGGTTCTGCGCCAGGATTACCCGCGTAACAAACATGTGGCGCAGCTGTTAAAGCAGGTTTATATGGAGCTTGAAGACTGGGAGGCTTTGCAGGAGCTGATGCCGTTGCTGCATAAATTACGCATTGTGACCGATTCCAAGCTCGATGAGATCGAATACAGCACCGTCTTGAAAGTCCTTGAGCGGGCCGCCAGGGAACAGGATGACCGCTCCGAGCGGGATCGCGCCCACGACCTTCAAAAAGCCTGGCAGCGTGTGCCGGCGAGAGTTAAGCGTGAAGAGGATGTGGCGGCCGCCTATGCCGAGCTTATGCTCGGGCTCAATCAACCAGAGCCCGCTGAGCAGGCGTTACGTGAGGCCCTGGAACAGGTGTGGAGCGAGAAGCTGGCGGAGGAATATGGGCTGCTGGCGGTTAAAGACTACCAGGGGCAGCTGAAAACCGCCGAAAGTTGGCAGCGTAAACACAATGACAGTGCTGCACTGAAGTTGACGCTGGGGCGCTTGTGCCTGCGCAACCGCATTTGGGGCAGGGCCAGGGAGTACTTCATGGAAAGCCTGGCGCTCAAGGAAACGGCGCAGGCTCATGCAGAGCTTGCACGCCTGCTTAAGCATTTGGGCGAGCACAAAGCCTGCCAGGAGCATATGCAAAAGGGCTTTGATCTGGTTGCTGTGGGGCTACCCCATTTGCCGCTGCCGGATGAGCAGCATACCCAGCTCGCGCAGATGGCCGCGCAAAGCTAACCGGAAGGATTTATTAGCCCTGGTTGGCAACCCGCGGCGCGTAGCTGAAAACATCGGAATGGGCCTGCTCTTCGGGCAGTCCCTTTTCAACCAGCACATCCAATGTGGCATAAACCATCAGTGGCGAACCGCTGATATACACCTGCGCATCGGACAGGTCATCGAAATCTTCTACGATCACCTGGTGTAACAGTCCCTCTCGACCTTGCCATTGGCAGTTTTCCGTCGCATCACTGACCACGGGCGTGAAGTGGAAGTGGTTGTGCTTTTCCTGCCATTGGACAATCTGATCAAGCAGGTAAAAACCCTCTGCCCGTTTGGTGCCCCAATAAAGGTGAATGGGGTTTGTTGTAGCACTGTTGAAGAGCTTTAACAGGATGCTCTGCATTTGGGCAAAGCCGGTGCTGGCTGCAACCAGGATAATGGGGGCATCTGGTGCAAAATTCAGGGGCGTTGGCAGATGGCAGTCGCCCAGTGGCAGGTCAACCTTGATGGAGCGCTCGTCCTGTAAGTGGCGGATGATCGCATCGGTTGTGTCGTGACGATCAATGTGCAACTCCAGTGTGCCGGTTTGATCCGGAGTGCTGGCAATGGAAAAAGGGCTGCTGCTGCCGTCCGGTTTTTGGATGTTGAGGTATTGGCCGGCCTTGAAATTAACCCCCTGGTCTTCGCCAGGTTGTAAAACGATACGGTACACGGATGCGTTGACCGGTACGCAGAGAGTGACTAAGCAGTTAACAACCATTAAACAATCCAGTAACTAATGAGCAATTAGCCTATTTCCAGGCTGTCCCAGATGTCGTCAATACGTTGTTTGACATCTTCGGCCATGGTGATAGGCGTACCCCACTCGCGATCCGTTTCGCCGGGGAATTTGTTTGTGGCATCGAAGCCGATCTTTGAGCCAAGGCCCGCAACAGGGGAGGCGAAATCCAGGTAATCGATGGGGGTGCTATCAATGATCGTGACGCGCTCCCGGATCCATCCAGGTGGTCATTGCCCATCATCTTTCCAGTCGCGCGCGTTGACATCATCGTCGGTTACGACAACAAATTTAGTATACATAAACTGGCGCAGGAAATCGACCAGACGCCCATCATGACGCGCTTGGCGTGACCAGGGTACTGCTTCTTCATGGTTACCACGGCCAAGGGTATGAACAGCCTTCGGGCGGTAAATAGAAGTCGACAATTTCCGGAAACTGCTTTTGCAAAATAGGCACAAACACTTCATTTAACGCGACACCCAGTACGGCGGGTTCGTCAGGCGGGCGGCCGGTATAGGTGCTGTGGTAAATGGGGTTATCGCGATGGGTAATGTGCGTGATGGTAAAAACCGGGAAACGTTCGACCTCGTTGTAATAACCGGTGTGATCGCCGAAGGGGCCTTCATCAGCCATTTCGCCAGGTTCCAGATAACCTTCCAGCACAATTTCTGCACTGGCAGGCACCTGCAGGTCATTGCTTACGCATTTCACCACTTCGGTTTTGTTGCCGCGCAACAGGCCGGCAAAGCTGTATTCGGATAAGGTGTCCGGCACCGGGGTGACGGCGCCAAGAATGGTTGCCGGATCGGCACCAAGTGCGACAGCGACAGGAAAAGGCTCGTTTGGGTGCTCCTGCTGCCATTCGCGAAAATCAAGCGCGCCACCACGGTGTGAGAGCCAGCGCATAATAACCTTGTTGCGGCCAATGACCTGTTGGCGGTAAATGCCCAGGTTTTGGCGTTCCTTATGCGGGCCCTTGGTAATGACCAGTGGCCAGGTAATCAGTGGTGCCGCGTCCCCGGGCCAGCAGGTTTGAACGGGGAGTTTTGACAGGTCGACGTCATCACCGCTGATGATATTTTGCTGGCAAGGGGCTTTTTTCACGACCTTGGGAGCCATATTCATCACTTGCTTGAATATGGGCAGCTTTTCCCAGGCGTCTTTCATGCCTTTGGGCGGCTCGGGTTCTTTCAGGAAGGCCAGGAGTTTGCCGACTTCGCGCAAATCCTCAACCTTGTCCTGCCCCATGCCCATGGCAACACGCTCAGGTGTCCCGAAAAGGTTGGCCAGTACAGGGATCGCAGAGCCTTTGGGATTCTCAAACAGCAATGCGGGACCACCGCTGCGAAGCGTGCGGTCGCTGATTTCCGTCATTTCCAATACGGGATCAATTTCCGCGCGGATACGTTTTAGCTGCCCCTGTTCTTCAAGCGCAGCGATAAAATCGCGCAGATCCTTGTATTGCATGGCCTAAGTTCCTGAATTGAAAAGCAGTGATTAGCTGCGTTTCATGGACAGGAAAAATTCTTCGTTGGTTTTGAAGTCCTTGAGTTTGTCGATCAGGAACTCGGTGGCTTGAATATCTTCCATGGAATTCAGGAGTTTTCGCAGGATCCACATTTTTTGCAGCTCGTCTTCGGTGGTCAGCATTTCCTCGCGACGTGTGCCGGAGCGGCGTACGTTAATGGCAGGATAAACACGTTTTTCCGCCATCTTGCGGTCCAGGTGGGTTTCCATGTTACCTGTGCCTTTGAATTCCTCGAAAATGACCTCATCCATTTTGGAACCCGTATCTACCAGTGCGGTTGCCAGAATTGTCAGGCTGCCGCCCTCTTCAATATTACGGGCTGCACCGAAGAAGCGTTTTGGGCGCTCCAGGGCGTGGGCGTCAACACCACCGGTTAATACCTTGCCGGATGAAGGGATGGTGGTGTTGTAGGCGCGTGCCAAGCGGGTGATGGAGTCAAGCAGGATCACTACGTCCTTCTTGTGTTCAACCAAGCGTTTGGCTTTTTCAATTACCATTTCAGCCACCTGTACGTGGCGTGCCGGTGGCTCATCGAAGGTGCTGGCAACCACTTCGCCGCGGACCGAGCGCTGCATTTCGGTGACTTCCTCGGGACGTTCGTCAATCAACAGTACGATGAGGTGACATTCGGGGGCATTGCTCGTGATGGATTGAGCAATATTTTGCAGCATCAGGGTTTTACCGGCTTTTGGTGGCGATACAATCAGGCCGCGCTGCCCTTTGCCGATTGGAGATGTGAGATCCAGAATACGGGCTGACAAATCCTCGGTGCTGCCATTGCCGCGTTCCAGCGTCAGGCGCTCGGTTGGGAACAGCGGTGTCAGGTTTTCGAACAGAATCTTGTTTTTGGCATTTTCCGGTTTGTCGAAGTTGATCGTGTTGACCTTCAACAGAGCGAAATAGCGCTCTCCGTCCTTAGGCGGGCGAATTTTGCCGGCAATCGTATCGCCGGTTCGCAGGTTAAAACGACGAATCTGGCTGGGCGATACATAGATGTCGTCGGGGCCGGCCAGGTAGGAACCCTCGGCGGAACGCAGGAAGCCGAATCCATCCTGCAGAATTTCCAGCACGCCGTCGCCAAAGATGTCCTCGCCACTTTTAGCGTGACGCTTAAGGATAGAGAAAATAACATCCTGCTTTCGGGAGCGGGCCAGGTTGTCGAGGCCGATTTCAGAGGCGATTTTTAAAAGTTCAGGGACGGGTTTTTGCTTTAATTCTGATAGATTCATATGGGGATGTGGTGTGGCTAGGTGCGCGATGGAACCGTTCAGGGAGCAATGGCGCAGGGTTAACTTGATTTGTCGTCAGATATTTCGGGAAAGTTAAAACGGAGAAAAAGCACAAAGGGGCGTGCTTTGAGGGGTAAAGATAACACCCAATTCGGAGGGCGTCCAGTTCCTGTAGGCGAAATTGGGATAAATCCCCGCCGGAGCGGGGATTTTAAAGCCTGCTTAGAGGTTGCTGTCGATAAACGCAGCCAGCTGGGACTTCGATAAAGCACCGACTTTGGTGGCGTCAACAGCGCCGTTTTTAAACAGCATCAGTGTAGGAATGCCGCGAATACCGTATTTTGGCGGTGTTGCTTCGTTCTCGTCGATGTTCAATTTGGCGACTTTCATGCGGCCAGCGTATTCCTGGGCAATTTCGTCTAACACAGGGGCCAGCATTTTACAGGGGCCACACCACTCAGCCCAGTAGTCCACCAGTACGGGGATATCGGATTGCAATACGTCTTCGTCAAAAGAACTGTCGGTTACGTTAACAATTTGGCTCATGTGAAAATAATTCCTGATGGATTCAATTTGGTTCGATACTATAACGCGGGTGCCGGTTTGGGAGAAGCCCTGACGGCTACGGAAAACATCCAAAGCGTTTGCTATGCTTACATATGGGGCTGATAATCTCAAATTCAAGGGATACGTAGAGATCAAAATGCAGGTAGGACTTGTCCCTCAAGGGGGGGTATTGCACAGTGGGCATCCGGACGCAAAGCGTGCGGCGGCCATTGACTTGGGGTCAAACAGTTTTCATATCCTGGTCGCTGATATTATCGACGGACGTGTGATACCGATTCACTGCTGGGGAGAAAAAATCCAGCTTGCTGACGGACTTCGGGAGCAGGCCAGTTTAAGTGAGGCGGCGAAGCAGCGGGCCAGGGCCTGCCTGCAACGGTTTGCCGATGCGATTGCTGGGGTGCCTGAGGAACAGGTACGTGTGGTTGGCACGGATGCCCTGCGGCGCGCTGCCGATAGTGCCGTTTTTGTTGCTGAAATTGAAGCGTTGCTTGGGGTGCCGGTGCAGGTGGCTTCCGGTGAACAGGAGGCGCATATTATTTACCAGGGGGTCGTCGCCGGGAAAAAAGCCCGCCGCCAGCCCATCACTGGCTCGACCTTGATTATTGATATTGGTGGCGGCAGCACCGAGCTGGTATTGGGAGCTGATGACCAGATTGTTGCCTGTACCAGCTTGCCGCTGGGCTGCGTTGCCTATTCCCAGCAATTTTTCCCCCGCCAGGTTTGTGATCCAAATACCTTTGAGCAATCACTGGCGGCGTTGAGAGCCGTGCTGTTACCTATGCAGGAGGCTTACTCGTCGGCAAACTGGCAGCAGGCCATTGGTACCGCAGGAACAGCGCTGGCCATTGAGTCGGTACTGTTAGCAAAAGGGTGGACAAGCGGAGGGATCAGCCTGGCGGGGCTGGAGCGCTTGGCTAACCTGCTTTGCCAGGGTAAAAGCGTCGCAGCCCTTGCGTTACCAGGCCTCGGCGAAGAGCGTTTTGATATCGTCACTGCCGGTGTGGCAATTATGCTGGCTGTTTTTCAGGTGCTAAACATCGATTTTATAGAAACCAGCGTCGATTCTCTGCGCGAGGGCCTTATTTATTCCATTGCTGAGCAGCTTTAACGATTCAGTATCTCGGCGGCCTGCTTGGCAAAATAGGTCAGTACGCCATCGGCGCCAGCGCGTTTAAAGCACATTAATGATTCCAGGATGGTTGCTTCCTCGTCCAGCCAGCCTTGCTGGAAGGCCGCCATATGCATGGCATACTCTCCGCTTACCTGATAGACATACGTGGGCATGCGAAAGGTTTCCTTGACGCGTTGCACGATATCCAAGTAAGGCATGCCGGGTTTGACCATCACCATATCGGCGCCCTCGGCGATATCCAGCGCTACTTCATGCAAGGCTTCATCGGTGTTTGCCGGGTCCATTTGATAGCCTTTTTTATGGCTTTGGCCAAAGTTGGCGCTGGAGCCGATAGCATCTTTGTAGGGGCCGTAGTATTTGGAGGCATATTTGGCCGAGTAGGCCAGAATGCGGGTGTTAACGTGCCCGTCGGTTTCCAGGGCTTGCCGAATGGCGGCGATGCGGCCATCCATCATGTCGGAAGGGGCGACAATATCGACACCTGCTTCGGCGTGTGACAGGGATTGTTTGATCAGTGTCTCGACGGTGATGTCGTTAAGCACGTAACCCTGGTCGTCGGTCACGCCATCGTGGCCGTCCAGTGTATAGGGGTCGAGGGCAATGTCGGTGCTAATGCCAAGTTCCGGGCAGGCATCTTTTACGGCTTTTACGGCCCGTTGTACCAACCCCTCCGGATTGAAGGCTTCGGAGCCCTCTTTGCTTTTCAGTGACGGGTCGATATTGGGGAAGATGGCAATGGCGGGAATGCCCAGCGCCACCAATTCCCGGGCTTCCTTGACCAGTTCGTCGATGCTGAAACGTAATTGGCCGGGCATGGAGTCGACGGGTTCGCGAAGCCCCTGACCTTCCTTCACAAACATGGGGAAAATCAGGTCGTTAACCGTTAGGGTGTTTTCGCTCATCAGGCGGCGCGAGAAATCGTCAGCGCGCATGCGGCGCATACGGGTGGCGGGGTATTGGCGGTTAACGGTTTTATAGGACACGGAAGACTCCAAAAAACTTTATAAATCAGGTTGTTATAAAACTCACGAGGAAATGCCGCGCTAGGTTATCATGTTTATAGCAAAAAGAATATTCGAGGAGCGCGCAATGAACGGCGACACACAAAAGAGCCGATGCCATGGGTGACGATGCCGCACTCAGGTTGTTGATCACACTGGGGCTTTTTGCGCTGTTGGCGGGGCTTGAGATCTGGCGGCCAAAACGCAGTCCTGGCAACGCAAAATCGCAACGCTGGCCAGGTAATCTGTCAGTCGCCCTACTGGACAGCCTGATGGTGAGATTTTTATTGCCCTGGCTTGTGCCTGTGTGGGTGGCCCAACAGGCATCGCTCGATGGGTTTGGCCTGTTTAACCAGTGGAGCTTGCCGTTATGGCTGGAGATAGCCGTTAGCCTGCTTTTGCTGGATTTGGTGGTGTATTGGCAGCACCGGCTCTTTCACCGTATTCCGTTGCTTTGGCGTTTGCATCGCATGCATCACACGGATACGGGGGTGGATGTGACGACTGCGCTACGTTTCCATCCGCTGGAAATCGGGCTTTCATTAGTTATCAAGTCCGGTGCGGTTTGGCTGTTGGGCGCGCCGGTACTGGCGGTGCTGCTTTTTGAAGTCATCCTGAACGGCTTGGCGATGTTTAATCATTCCAACCTGGATTTGCCGCAACGCTGGGATGCAATGCTACGGAAACTCGTGGTTACGCCGGATATGCACCGAGTACACCACAGTGTGATTGGCGATGAGCACAACTCAAATTTTGGCTTTAACCTGAGTTGCTGGGATCGCTGGTTTGGCAGTTACCATGCCCAACCACGGCACGGACACCAAGGTATGCGATTGGGGCTGAATGAAACTAATACGCAGCAGACGGGGTCATTAGTGTGGATGCTGAAGCAGCCGTTCCAATAGGGTTGCACAAAATCGGTACATACCCGTCAGTCTATTAGGCTCCGAAAAATGAAGAATAAAAAAATACTGCTTTTTGCCATCGTTTTGCTGTTTGTCGCCGCGTTTTTCTTTTTTGACCTCGGCCAGTACCTCACGCTTGATTATTTTAAAAGCCAGCGTGATGCCATCGGCGCTTATCAAACGGCGAATCCCTTACAAGCGGCACTGATCTTTTTCCTGGTTTATGTCGCTGTGACAGGCCTGTCGCTCCCCGGGGCGGCGGTTTTAACTTTGGCCGCCGGGGCTATTTTTGGTCTCTGGTGGGGCGTTTTAATTGTTTCCTTTGCGAGCACGCTGGGAGCGACCGTTGCTTTTCTGGTTTCCCGGCTATTGCTGCGGGACTGGGTGCAGGAAAAATTTGGGCAGAACCTTAAGGCGATTAACCGCGGGATTGAAAAAGAGGGGGCCTTTTATCTCTTTACGCTGCGGCTGGTTCCGATTTTCCCTTTCTTTGTCATTAACCTGGTGATGGGCTTAACCCCGATTCGCGTTTTACAGTTTTTCTTTGTCAGCCAGGTAGGAATGCTGGCGGGTACCTTTGTCTATGTGAATGCCGGCACCCAGCTTGCTCAAATTGAGTCGTTGGGAGGTATTTTGTCGCCCGGTCTGTTGCTGTCCTTTGCCCTGCTTGGCATTTTCCCCTTGTTGGCAAAAAAACTGGTTGATCTGGTCAAGGCGCGGAAAGTTTTTAGAGGCTTTGAAAAGCCAAAAAAGTTTGATACCAACCTGGTGGTCATTGGTGCAGGTTCAGCCGGTTTGGTTTCAGCCTACATTGCCGCCGCGGTGAAAGCCAAAGTCACCCTGATTGAAAAACATCGCATGGGCGGCGACTGCCTGAACACCGGCTGTGTACCCAGCAAAACATTGATCCGATCCGCCAAAATCAACCATTACCTCAAGCGTGCCAATGAATTTGGGCTGAAAGCTGTGCCCTCGGGTGTTGATTTTCCCGCCGTCATGAAACGGGTGCAGCAGGTGATCAAGACCATTGAGCCCCATGATTCCGTGGCGCGTTATACCGAGCTGGGCGTGGATTGCATCGAAGGCGAAGCATGCATTACGTCACCTTGGACGGTCGTGGTAAATGGCGCAGAAATTCGCACTAAAAACATCATCATCGCCAGTGGTGCCCGACCCTTTGTGCCGCCGGTCAAGGGTATTGAAAACAGCGGTTATTTAACGTCGGATACTCTCTGGCAGCTGGAAAGCCAGCCGGAAAAACTGCTGGTCATCGGCGCGGGCCCTATTGGTTGTGAACTCGCACAGAGCTTTGCGCGACTGGGTTCGCAGGTAATCCTGCTCGATTTGGCCGATGAGGTGATGCCGCGAGAAGATAGCGATGTTTCCGGGTTTGTCAGTAAAAAGCTGGTGGCCGACGGCATTGATTTAAGGCTATCACACAAGCCTGTCCGGTTTATCTGCGAAGCGGGGCGTAAGGTGTTGCTGTTTGAGCATCAGGGGCAGCCGGGTGAAGTCGCCTTTGACCAGGTTTTGGTGGCGGTTGGACGCCGCGCCAATACAGCCGGTTTTGGGCTGGAAGCCTTGGGTATCAAAACAACCCCCCAGGGTACCCTGGACGTTAATGAGTACTTACAGACCCGTTTTCCCAATATCTATGCCTGTGGCGATGTGGCCGGACCTTATCAGTTTACCCATACGGCTTCGCACCAGGCCTGGTATGCGGCTGTGAATGCCCTGTTCGGCCGCTTTAAAAAGTTCAAGGTGGATTACTCCGTGATTCCCTGGGCTACGTTTACTGATCCGGAAGTGGCGAGGGTCGGCTTGAGTGAAAGGGATGCGGAGCAACAGGGAGTGCCTTACGAAGTAACCCAGTATGGCATTGATGACCTGGATCGCGCCATTGCCGAGGGTGAGGTAGAAGGTTTTGTAAAGGTTTTGACGGTGCCGGGCAAAGACAAGATTCTTGGTGTGACCATTGTCGGCCCCCATGCCGGGGAATTGATTGGGGAATATATCCTGGCCATGAAACATGGCATCGGTTTGAACAAGATTCTTGGCACCATTCATATTTACCCGACCTTCAGCGAAGCCAATAAGTATGCTGCCGGCAATTGGAAGAAAGCGCATAAACCGGAAAAACTGTTGGGGTATGTTGAGCGCTTCCACGCCTGGGGGCGTGGAAATTAGCGTCAGGCGGTTGCCATGCCGGATGAATGCGGTCTACATTAGGCCGCTATAATGAATTGCGGTCTTTGCCGGTTCGGGCATTAAGGCCAGGAGAGCTTGATGAGTAGTGTTGAAAGTAATGTTTCGGAGCGTTATGCAGCAGGGGCGCAGCAACGCGAAGCGGCCTTATGTTGTCCGGTGGATTACGATCCGCAGCTATTGAAAATCCTGCCGACTGAAATTATTGAACGGGATTATGGCTGCGGCGACCCTTCGCGCTATGTGCAGGAGGGCGATACGGTGCTGGACCTTGGTAGCGGCGGCGGCAAGATATGTTACATGGCCGCGCAGCTGGTGGGGCCGCAGGGTAAAGTCATCGGTGTTGATATGACCGATGAAATGTTGGCGTTGGCGCGAAAATACCAGCCTGAAATGGCTCAAAAAATCGGTGCCGACCGAGTGGATTTTCGTAAGGGCTATATTCAGGATCTGGCGCTGGATGTTGAGGCCATGAATGCGTACCTGGCTGCCAACCCGGTGACGGATAATATCAGCCTGAGCGCGCTGGAAAGCTGGAAACAGCAACAGCGTAGCAGCAAGCCCTTGATTGCCTGCGAATCGGTGGACCTGGTGATTTCCAACTGTGTGTTGAATCTGGTTGCCGAAGCTGACCGCAGGCAGATGATTGAGGATATTTTTCGGGTTCTTAAGCCGGGCGGGCGCGTCGCGATTTCCGATATTGTCTGTGACGAAACCGTGCCTCAGCATTTGAAAGATGATGCGACCCTTTGGTCGGGTTGTATTTCCGGCGCGTTCCAGGAAAAAGGCTTTATGGATGCTTTCTTGGCGGCCGGTTTTGTTGCTGTTGCCTATGATAAATGGGATGAGGCGCCCTGGCAGGTGGTGGAGGGGATCGAATTTCGTTCTGTCACCCTGGTAGCCGTGAAGCCAGAGCGCTCCGGGCTGGTGGATGCAGGGCATGCTGTCATTTACAAAGGGCCCTATTCCGAAGTCCAGGATGACCTGGGTAATTATTACCCACGCGGTGAGCGCATTGCCGTATCAAAACGAACCTTCAGGCTGATTGCCAACGGCCCTTATCAAAGGGATTTTATTGCGATTGAGCCTGCGTCACCCGTCGATAAGGGATGTTTTTGTTTACCGGCTGGTAGCCAGCGCCCCGCGGCTGAAAGCAAAGGCGCTCAACATGGCGGTGCCGCCAAGGGTTCCGGTTGTTGTTAATCATTTATTTGTTTAGGAGTTTGTATCATGGAACACCCACCAAGATTTTTAGCGATTTGTGAAGATGCCCGTACGCGCATCGAAGAAACCGATGTGGAAACCGTCAAAGCCCGCTTAGAGCGGGGCGATGATTTCCTGTTAATTGACACGCGGGAAGACCGCGAATGGAACAAGGGGCACCTGCCAGGCGCGATTCATATCGGCAAAGGCGTGATTGAGCGCGATATTGAAGCGAAGGTGCCGGAGCTGGACCGCGAAATGATCCTCTATTGCGGCGGCGGTTACCGTTCCGCGTTAGCCGCGGATAACCTCATTAAAATGGGCTATACCCGCGCTATTTCCATGGATGGCGGTTTTCGTGGCTGGAAAGACGCCGGCTATGAGATCGTCACTGAGGAATAAGCCGCTAGCTCGCATCTTCCAGCGCCTGCAGGCATTCGACACACAGCTCCGATTCGGGCTGTATCTGCAGGCGTGCAAAGGGTATCGGTTTTCCGCAGTCTTCACAGCAGCCATACTCCCCCTCATTAATTTTCTGGAAGGCACGGTGTACGCGGCTGAGCTGCTGGCGGTGCGCTTCGCTACTGGCTTGCGCCATGGCCTGCTGCTGCAGGGCGTCCAGGCGTGACAGACGGCCTACTTTGCTTTGATCCAGTTCCACGGTTTCTGCGGCAACCTCGTCAAGGTTCAAGTATTTGTGTAACTGCGTTTCTGTTTCGGCCAGGCACTGCTTAAGTTGCTCAAGCTGGATTTTGCTGAGTTTGTTCATATTCAACCATTTTTCTGGGATTTAGAGCATTAGACGTGTGTTTTTCGGGTTGATTCCCTAGCCGCCTATCGCAAAGGCCAGCAGGAAAGGCAGCGTGAGGAAGGAGAGGGCAGTCGAGGTGACGACAATACCTGCAACGTCAGTCGCCTGTCGATCATAGCGCAGGGCCAGCAGGTAATTGAGGACGGCGGCGGGCATGGTCGCCTGGATCAGCACGACACCGCGGATGACACCCTCCAGTTCCAGCAGGGTGACCACGGCTAATCCCAGGCAAAATCCACAGCCCAGGCGAATGCAGCTGTAGAAGAGACTTCGCTGCCAGTCGCCCCCCTTCAGGCTTGCCAGGGAGATGCCCAGCGTTATCAACATCAGGGGAATGGCCATGTCGCCTAACATTTCGACAGTGGCAGAAAGCCAGCGCGGCATGCTGGAGCCGGTCATAATCAGACTAAAGCCAATGGCGGCGGCGTAGGGCAAGGGTTGTTTAAAAAGATCTTTGATGCGGGAGACAAAGGTGCCGGTTTGGCCGTTAACAATAGCGATGCCGAGGGTGACATGCAGGATGGCCTGGGCTATGAAATAGCACAGCGCCAGCGCCAGACCGTCGTCGCCGAAGGCCATGAAAGCCAGTGGAATGCCCATGTTGCCGCTGTTAACGAATATCAGCGACGGCATATACACCGAGGGTGCATGGCCGCGCCACTTCAAGATCAGCCAGACCAGCAGGATCAGGCAGGCAATGATACCCAGGGCGATGGCCATGACGTCGAAGAGAACGGCCGGATCGACGCTGATTTTGCTGAGACCGGACACCACCAGGCAAGGCATGCCGATATACATGACAATCCGGGTAACGAAAGCGGAATCGTAGTGCACGCCCAGCCGCGCCCAGATAAAACCGGCTGCAGCACAGATAAAAACCGGTGCAATAATGGTAAAGAGTTCAGCAATCATTGAAGGCGGGTCAGTGGGTTCCTAAACACTGGAACTGGTAATGGAGTTCAGGCGTGTCGGTTGTCAGGCGTGCCCACTCCTGAAGCTTTATCCAGCCTTGCGGGCAGGTGTCGGCCATTTGCTGATGCAGCCTGCCAACCCCGGCTTGAATGCCGGCGGGTGTGGGCTCGTGTAACGTCCGCGCATGATATACCGGCGCTCCGTGGGACGCCAGGTTGTTACTGAAAGATCCGTCGGGGGTAATAAAAACGCGTGTTCTGCCGGTTTTGGGATCGACAGAAATGACCGGGGCACTCCATATTTCCCGTGGCGCTTGCGAGCCCGTTGTTTTGGGGCCGGTTTGATAAACCGTGGTGTCAGCGGCTGCCGGCAGGCTGAGTAGCAGACATAATGAAAGGAGAGCGCGAAGTGGAAAAGGCATGGTACGTCCTCTGGATATGAGAGATGCCTTTATCACACGCTAATCTATCTTTGGCAAGGGGCTGGCGATCAGTGCCCGAGCCCCATTTTATATTTGATGGCGCTGGCGACGCCATCAGCGAAGTCGGCAACGTTTTCGTACTCCATTCTTTCGGCGAAACAGGTGAGTGCTTTCACCAGGGTGTTAAATTCGGCGATTTCTTCGTGGTCGCGCCCGCAACCTTCACAATGGGTGCCCTCTTCGGTGCATTTTCCCGTGCACGGGGTGAATTTCATACAAACTCCTGATAACGATGTTTGGCATTTGTTTAATCGGCACCCAGGTGGAAGTGCAGATAGCTCACATCCTGTCTGCCCGGGCCGTTGGTCCAAACTCTATAGTTGTGGAGTTTTTGTTTATTGATCTGAGACACGATTGCTGAAAAAAGATCAAGCAGGCTTTCCCTGTCCTCTTCGCCGAGTTTGCCCAGATCCTGAATATCGGTCTTAGGCATAAAAATATAATGGAGTTTATGTTTGGGGCGCGGGTGTTCGAAAACGAGAGTTCGATCTGTTTCTGCAATAACGCGGGGAATCAGGGAGGGGGTTTTTTGTACCAGTACTGAGGCGAAAAGCCCGGCAAGCTCTTTTTTGGATAACGACTTGCGGGTTGCTGCCGGATGAAAGGGCGTATGGGGCTTGGTTCGCGACAGGAAACGGGCACCCAGCGCTAAGCCGGCAAGAAAGGTTGATATAGCCAGGAGAAGAGTCATCGGTTGGCCCTCCGGTTGCTAGGGTTTACGGAAATCCACTTGCGGTGTTGAGCTTACAGCCAGCGTCTAACGCTACGCTTGTAACTGAGATACTGCTCACCAAATTTGTTTTCCAGGTAGGCTTCTTCCCGGCGAATCGCTGTGTAGTAAACCAAAACGGCAGCAGGTAAAAAGCTCAATGTGATCCACAGGCTGTTCAGGTAACAACCCACGCCGATATTAAGCAGGCAAAAGACTGTGTAAATTGGATTCCGGGAGTAAGCGTAGAGCCCGCTGGTAATGAGATGTGATGTCGGTTTCCAGGGTTCGATGCTGGTTTTTGCGCGCAGGTAGGTGATCAACAGGTAGAGCAGGACTACGGCCGCGGTTGTTACCAGAAAGACGCCGACCAACTTACCCCAAAGGGCGGGGCCTGTGTTCACGGGGAGCGCACTTTCCAGTGCGTAGCCCAGGATGAGGCAGAAAAGAAAAATCAGGGGTGGCGGGATTTTTACGCCTGGGCCTTTTTTATCGACGTTGTCTTGCATGGGGTTCAAACGCCTTGGCGGAAGGGCTGCTGGTGACCAGAAAGTAGGCCCAGCCCAAATAGCGAGGAAAAAGGAAAAGCCGGGGAATGCGCCTGTATCGGGGTTTTTCCATGTCCGGCCTCCAGTATTTGCCGGATTGCTAATTGATTAACGGAGCTGGCTGTCCTTACTGGCGCGGCGGTTGTAACCGGACTGGGCCACTTGCTGCTTGTCCAGCTCAGCCTGACAGGTCACGCAGTAACGCACGCCGGGTACAGCCTCCCGCCGTGCCTGTGGTATTTCCGCGTCACACTCTTCGCAGTGGGTCAGGCTTTCGCCTTTACCGAGGCGACTTCTCGCCAGGTTTACTGCGTCTTCAACGCTCGCATCAATTTGATCTTGAACCGCTCCATCGCGGGACCAGCCGCCAGCCATGATAATTCACTCCCATTCTGAAAACTGTGTGCCAGGCACACCTGAGGCCAATTATACCTCAAAGTCATAAATGGGCTACTGAGGGTTGAGGAGGCGGGTTTTCGTGCAGGCAATAAAAAAGCCCCGATCACATACATGACCGGGGCTTTCCTTCCTAAAGTGCCCTGGGGGGGATGGGCCAATAGGACGAGGAGACTGTTACAGTCGATTCTTAGAATACGAACTGCAGACGACCAACAATCGCGTCACCATCGTCTTCGCCACTGATTTCCTCATCAGTTTCGGCTTTAACGTAGTTCACAGCGATTTTTACGTTGGAGTTCATGTAGTAGTTAACACCCAGCGTAGTCACTTCGGCATCTTCACCACCTTCCAGCGTGATGTTATTGCCCATGTCAGCATTCATCACGTCATAGCGAGCGAACACTTCCCAGGCACCGTCTTTGCCAGGCTTAACCTTATCGAAGGCAGCGCTGGAGGTTTTGTATTCACGGCTTTCACCAGTCAGGATGTAACCGGCTTGTACATAGTAGCCATCAACTTCCAGGTCGTCAGAGCCAACTACAGCGTCCGGCGCGTCAATTTCGCCTTCGTAGTATTCGGCCATCAGGTGGAATGGGCCGGTAGCGAATGCCAGTTCCAAGTTGTAGGCTGTGCTCTCATCGCCGTCACCTGTAGTAAATTCAGGGGAGTAACGAGTCGCGCCGCCATCAGAACCGCCGCGAACACCCAGGCGGCTATCGAAGTCGTCGAAGCCTTCGTCGGCATCGCGTTTTGTCATGCCGGCACCAATGTGCAGAACAGTATCGTTGCTGTAGATTGGACGAACAACGACGCGGCCAGTTACAGCAGTGTCCAGGTTACGATCACTGTCTACGCCTTCTTTAAATACACCCAGGCTGTAGGTCAGGAAGTCGTTGGCACCGTGCAGCTTAACACCGATGTTGTTGCCGGTATCGAAGGCATTGGCCACCAGAGAGCGTTCCAGGCCAGTGATCCATTTTGAGGAGCCGGTGTCTTCCAGGCCGAAGTTTTCTTTTTGCTGACCAAAGGTCAGGTTGGCCATTTTGCCGAAAGCAGTGTAAGTAGTATTTAACTGGTCAATGGAACCGCTATCAGTCAGGTTATAGGAAAGACCGTATTTCCAGTCTTTGGCATGGCCTTTGATTTCGATACGTGCGCGACGGAAGAAGGCGTCGCTACCGTTCTCACCTGGATCAGCGGCGCCAGCGTTCATGACGCCGTCGTAGCTGTTGTAGTCCAGTTGCATACGACCGCCGATTTTGAAGCCGTAATCGCCATCAGCAGTTTTCGCCTCGAAGCCGCCTTTGGTTTTAATGATGATGTCAGCACCGTCAGTTGTCACAGTGCCGGCGTTTGCCTGGCTGGCGATCAGGCCGGCAGCGGCCAGAGTAATCAGTTTCGTTTTCATAATATTTCCCAAATGTTTAGCTAATGATTAATCGGGTTTTTTTAGTTTTATTGATTGGATACAGCTCTGAAATCGAAGGCGATTGTGGGCGGGGAATGTGACAGGGTTATGACGGGTATATGACAGTTTTGTGACAAGGTAAAAAATTACGATTGCGGATGAAGAGGTTTAAACAACCTGCTTGTTATTTTTGGATTTTTAGTGAGCTGGCCATATTAAGGAAGCAAGGATTGTTGTATTTCAGGCTTAGGTTGCGAGGGCGCCCAAATATTTCAAATTGTCATGTTTTTGTCATATTCCGTAACTATAGTGGCGCCAAGTTCGAATGATGGTGAATCTATTACAGGAGAAAACTATGCTTTCCATCAAACGTGTTATCGCAGCCGGTTGTGTTGCATTTTCAATGGCTGGTGTGTCATCTGTCGCAGTTGCCGCTGCTAAGGTTGATGCAGAGCTGACCGATTACCAGAAAGCCAGCGGTGTTTCTGGCAACCTGTCTTCCGTAGGTTCAGATACGCTTGCAAACCTGATGACCTTGTGGACTGAAGAGTTCAAGCGTAACTACCCAAACGTTAACATCCAAGTTCAAGCTGCGGGTTCTTCCACTGCGCCTCCTGCACTGACTGAGGGTACTTCCAACTTCGGCCCAATGAGCCGCAAGATGAAAGACAAAGAAATCGAAGCGTTCGAAAAGAAATTCGGTTATGAGCCAACTGCCATTCCCGTTGCAATCGACGCGCTGGCTGTTTACGTACACAAAGACAACCCAATCGAAGGCATGAGCATTGCTGATGTTGACGCGGTTTTCTCTTCCACTCGCAAATGTGGCGCTGCTGCAGACGTGACCAAGTGGGGCGATCTGGGTATGACAGGTGCATGGGCTAACCGTGACATCCAGCTGTACGGCCGTAACTCAGTTTCCGGTACTTACGGTTACTTCAAGGAAAGAGCGCTGTGTAAAGGCGACTACAAAAACAACGTAAACGAGCAGCCTGGCTCTGCTTCTGTTGTTCAGTCTGTAAGTGCTTCCATCAACGGTATCGGCTACTCCGGCATTGGTTACAAAACATCCAGCGTTCGCGCGGTGCCTCTGGCCAAGAAAGTCGGCGGCGAGTTTGTTGATGCGACGCCAGACAATGCTGTAGCGGGTGCTTACCCACTGTCTCGTTTCCTGTACGTTTACGTGAACAAAGCTCCTAACAAGGCGCTGTCTCCACTGGAGCGTGAGTTCGTGAAACTGGTGATGTCTCGCCAAGGTCAGGAAGTGGTTGTTAAAGACGGTTACATCCCGCTGCCTGCCAACGTTGTTGCGAAAACAATGAGCCAACTGGGCCTGGAAAACTCTATCGCCCAGCACTAAGTCGGGTTAGGCCTTGAACTAAATGGCCTGTATAATCCCGAGCCGACGGCTACGAAGGCGCATCGCGTAAGTGATGCGCCTTTTGTCGGACATAGAAAGATAAAATTTTAATCAAGATGTAATACTATTTTGCTAGTGGTGGCAGCATGAGCCAGGAACAGGCACAACCCTCGACAGAGTTATCCCGTATAGACTTTTCTGACAGCAAATTCGCTCATCGACGCAAGATGCGCATGCTGAAGGATAAAGCGGCCACGGGCGGTATCGCCGTCGGTGGTGTTGCAGTAATCATTGCCATTGTATTGATTTTCTTCTACCTGCTGGCCGAAGTGGCGCCGTTGTTCGAAGGGGCCTCCATGGAGCGAAAAGCGGATTACAGCATCCCGCAGCAGGAAGCAGGAAAAACCCTTTTCCTGACCATGGAAGAGCAGGCTGAAATCGGGTTGCGTATCACCGATCAGGGGCAGGCCGTATTTTTCTCGACCAGCGACGGTTCGGTGGTTGAAAACGTGGCACTGGATGTCCCTGAGGGGGTTGAGGTAACAGGCTTTACGGCCTCTCAAAGCGCTTCGGGCTTGCTGGCCCTGGCCCTGTCTGATGGCACGGCTTTATTGTTCCGCCATAAATACAAAATCACTTATCCGAACGACCAGCGCCATATTGCGCCGTTTATTGAATACCCCTATGGCAGCGAAGCGATTGTCGTTGATGCCATGGGGCAGCCTCTAACCCAGCTTACCCTGCGTGATGATGAAAGGGCCTTGCTGGTGGCCGGCGTTAACAAGGCGGGAGCAATCAGGGCCGTACGCTTTAATAAAGAAGAAGACTTCCTGACGGAAGAAGTCGTGCTTGAAGAGCAGGTTCTGGATTTTCCTCCGCTGCCTAAAGCGACCACCGGCGTGGCGCTCAGTATTGACCAGCGCTGGTTGTACGCCCTTGATGATGCGAATGGGTTAACGGTTTTTACACTGGCTGACGAACCTGAGCTGCATAGCCAGCTTGAGCTGAGCAGCGGTGCTAAGGTTACCGACATGACGTTCCTGCTGGGCGGTATTTCCCTGCTGGTCGGCGATGCTGCGGGTGAGCTGAGCCAATGGTTCCTGGTGCGCGATGAGCAGCAGGGTTGGCGATTGGAGTTTATCCGCGATTTTGATTCGCTGTCCGGCAGCGTGAGTCATATTGAGCCGGAACATCGTCGTAAAGGCTTTGTGGCTGTGGATGACCAGGGGCAACTGGCCATTTATAACACCACCGCCCGACGCACCGTTTACACCGAAACTATTGCAGACCAGGGCGTTAGGGGGATTGGTATTTCACCGCGCGCCAATGCCTTGCTGGTCGAGGACGAGCAGGGTCAGATGCACTACTGGCGCATCGAAAATGAACACCCTGAGATTTCCTGGTCTTCACTGTGGCAGAAAGTCTGGTATGAAAGTTATCCCGAGCCGGACTATATCTGGCAGTCCTCGGCTTCGACGAATGACTTTGAGCCCAAAATGAGCCTGATGCCGCTGACATTCGGTACCTTGAAAGCGGCTTTCTATGCCATGTTGCTGGCTGCACCGCTGGCCATCTGCGGGGCGATTTATACGGCGCACTTTATGGCGCCGAGCATGCGTCGCAAGATTAAGCCGCTGGTGGAGCTGATGGAAGCTTTGCCGACCGTGATCCTGGGCTTCCTGGCTGGCCTCTGGCTGGCTCCTTTTGTGGAAACGCATTTGCCGGGCATTTTCAGCCTGCTGATCTTAACGCCGATCGGTATCTTGCTGATGTCCTATATCTGGGCGCAG
Source organism: Pseudomonadales bacterium (assembly GCA_041395865.1). GTDB lineage: Bacteria > Pseudomonadota > Gammaproteobacteria > Pseudomonadales > IMCC2047 > IMCC2047. The sequence goes on along the minus strand of JAWKZQ010000001.1, from coordinate 175,639 downwards.
CTGCCCCCCCGTATTCGCCATACCGTGCCTGAGGGCTGGGTGGCGGCCCTGCTGATCCCTGTTGTGTTGCTGGTGGGCTGGTTCTCGGTGTCTATGAGCGGGCCGATGGAGCAGGTCTTCTTCGACGGCGATATGCGTAGCTGGCTGGGCGACTCCCTAGGCGTCAGTTTTGACCAGCGTAATGCGATGGTGGTTGGGTTGGCCATGGGCTTTGCGGTGATTCCAACCATCTTCTCCATCGCTGAGGATGCCATCTTCAGTGTACCGAAACACCTGTCCAACGGTTCCCTGGCGCTGGGTGCGACGCCTTGGCAGACGCTGACGCGCGTTGTACTGCTGACGGCCAGCCCCGGGATTTTCTCGGCACTGATGATCGGTTTCGGACGGGCGGTTGGTGAAACCATGATCGTACTCATGGCTACCGGTAATACCCCAATCATGGATTGGAATATCTTTGAAGGCATGCGGACCCTGGCGGCCAATATTGCGGTTGAAATGCCGGAGTCGGAGGTTGGCAGTACCCACTTCCGCGTGTTGTTCCTGGCTGCGCTGGTGCTCTTCATGTTTACCTTTGCGGTGAATACGGCCGCTGAAATTGTTCGACAGCGTTTACGTAAGCGCTACGGTTCACTTTAATTATCCGGGGTTTAGTAGAGATGCGACTTTCAGTAAAAGACTGGTTTAGAAGTGGAGCCCCCTGGGTTTGGTTGAATGCCGGTGCGGTGTCGATCAGCACGATTATGGTGGTTGGACTGCTGGCGCTGATTGCGGTGAGAGGTCTGGATCATTTCTGGCCTGCCTCGGTGGTAGAGGCCGAGCTGCTGGCCCAGGATGGCTCGAAGCGGATGATCGCCGGAGAAATTGTACAAACCGAAACAGTATCGGCAGCGCAGCTGCGTTCTTCCGGTGTGAATCTGCCGGCAGAGCTGGAAACAGCCGATCGGCACCTGCTTAAGGTGGGAAACCGGGATGTAACCGGCAGCGATTTTGCCTGGGCGTTGGATCGCATGATGAACAATCAGCACTATCCAGCGGAAATGATGGTGCTGGAGCGCCGCGAGTGGGGTAATTTCTACGGTTATCTGGACGCGGTCAAAAAGGACGGGCAGGTTATTGCCAGCGGTGTTGATGCCTGGCAGCAACTTGAAGCCATGATGGCGCGGGTGCTGGATATCCACGATGAGATTTATGCCATCGAGAAAGGGGACATTGGTGCCATTAACTACGGTATTGAGCGCCTTCGCTTAAAGGAGCGCGGGCTTGAGCTGGATGGCGTGACGGCGCCGGAGAAATTTGCTGCGATTAATGCGCAACGTGATGAGCTTAACGCCGAATATGAAGAGCTGCAGGCGCGTTTGGGTAACCTTTACCGCGATATCAATCGCGATAGCCTGATTGCCCGTACCGCCGATGGGCACCAGGTCGAAATCAACCTGGCGAATGTAGTGTGGGTCTTCCAGCCTAACCAAATGGGCTTGCTGGACAAAACCGGCTTTTATTTCGCCAAGATTTGGGAGTTCGTTTCGACGAGCGCGCGGAGGCGAATACCGAAGGCGGGATTTTCCCCTGCGATTTACGGTACCGTCCTGATGGTTATCCTGATGTCCATTTTTGTAACGCCATTTGGGTGTGATTGCTGCGGTTTATCTGCGTGGTCATGCCAAACAAGGGCCGTTGACGCGAACTCATCCGCATTGCGGTGAACAACGGCGGGCGTTCCTTCCATTGTGTACGGTTTTCGGTCTGGCTTCTTTATCTACTTCCTGGGCGACGAAATCGATAAGCTCGTTTTTCCTGAAGGTTTCCCCGCGCCAACCTTTGGCATGCTGGGTCTGCTGTGGGCGTCCCTGACACTGGCACTGTTGACTGTGCCATTGGTTGTGATTGTCGCCACCGAAGAGGGGTTGTCACGCATCCCGCGCTCGATTCGAGAGGGCAGCCTGGCGCTGGGCGCCACCAAAGCCGAAACCCTGTGGCGGGTGATTATCCCCATGTCCAGCCCGGCCATGATGACCGGTTTGATCCCGGCGGCTGCTGTGCAGCCGGCGAGGTTGTTCTGCTGATGCTGGTCGGTGTTGCGGAAGCTGGCACCAAGCGTTCTTGGATGAATACCTACCTGCACCTTTATCCAGAAATATGCACCTTGGCTTCCTACATTTACGATGTGGGTTTCCAAAGCCCTAACGTCGAGGCCGCGCGCTCCGCTTGTTCGGCGCCGGCATTGCTGCTGCTGGTGCTGGTGATTGGCGGGCTTAACCTGACATCGGTGGCAATCCGTAACCGCTTGCGAGAAAAGCATAAAAGCGCTGGAAGTCTAACTCTTTAGTCACAAACTGTTTAAAGCTGGCAATGAATTATGAATGAAGCAACGATACACATGACAGGCCGAGGATATATGCGACCGAGCCAAAACACATGCCATTGACATGTCTGCACTCAACAGAGAAGGCCAGAACCTTTCTTTGGAGCAGGAAGAAAAGTGCCTTAAGGTTGATCACCTGGACCTTTTTTACGGTGAAAAACAGGCATTACACGATATCAACATGGAAATTCCCAAGAAGCGCGTCACCGCGTTTATCGGGCCCAGTGGTTGCGGTAAGTCAACGCTGCTGCGTTGCTTCAACCGCATGAATGACCTGGTTGATGGGGTGCGTATTGAGGGTCAAATTCAGCTGGAAGGGCAAAACATTTTCGATAAGAAAGTTGAAGTGGCTGACCTGCGCCGTCGCGTGGGCATGGTATTCCAGAAGCCTAACCCCTTCCCGAAAAGTATTTACGAGAATGTTGCCTACGGCTTGCGCATCCAGGGTATTAACAAAAAACGCGTTCTGGACGAGACCGTGGAGTGGGCGCTGAGAGGCGCCGCTTTATGGGACGAGGTGAAGGACCGTTTGCATGAGAACGCACTGGGCATGTCCGGCGGTCAGCAACAGCGTTTGGTCATTGCCCGAACCATTGCCGTTGAGCCTGAAGTGCTGCTGTTGGATGAACCGGCCTCGGCACTGGATCCTATTTCAACACTGAAAATCGAAGAGCTGATTTACGAGCTTAAGTCCAAGTTTACGATTGTGATCGTGACCCACAATATGCAGCAGGCCGCTCGCGTGTCTGACTATACTGCTTTTATGTACATGGGTGATTTGATTGAGTTTGGTGACACGGATTCATTGTTCACTAACCCAACTAAAAAGCAGACGGAAGACTATATTACGGGCCGTTACGGATAAGGCACGACTAAGTTTCGCCATGACAGGCAAGGGCTAACCCCTTGCTAACCGGTAACACAGATAAAAATTTAAGCTGGGCTCAGGCCCATGGAGAAGACATGGTCAATCAAGACACTTATTCACACCATATTTCCCAGCAGTTTAACGAAGACCTTGAAGAAGTAAAAAAACACCTGCTGGAAATGGGCGGGCATGTTGAAAACCAGATCAACGATGCCATGGAGTCCCTGGTTGATGCTGACAGCGAGTTGGCAGAAACGGTGATGAGCAATGATGAAGACATTAACCGTATGGAAGTGTCCATCGACGAGGAGTGTGCCCGTATCCTGGCGCGTCGCCAGCCGGCGGCCAGCGACCTGCGTCTGGTCATCGCTGTCAGTAAGGCTAACACTGACCTGGAACGCATTGGCGATGAAACCAAGCGTATTGCCAAGCTGGCGATCCAGTTGTCGGAAAATGGCCAGTCGCCACGCGGTTATGTTGAGGTGCGACACATCAGCGGACTGGTGAGGGACATGCTTCATAAGGCGCTGGATGCCTTTGCCCGTTTCGATGTGGATCTGGCGCTTGAGGTGGCCCGTGCCGACCATGCGGTGGATCGGGAGTACGTCACTGCGATGCGTGAGCTGATTACCTTCATGATGGAAGACCCGCGTACGATCAGTCGCGTTATTAACGTTATCTGGGCGCTGCGTTCGCTGGAGCGTGTCGGTGACCATGCCCGCAATATTGCGGAGCATGTGATTTATCTGGTGAAGGGCAAGGATGTGCGTCACGTCAGCTACGAACAGATGGAACGGAAGGTCATGGCCGACTAGGCATTAACTTCCCGCAGGCAATAAAAAAGCACCCTAAGGGTGCTTTTTTATTGCCTGTCCTTTCTGGCTAGCTGGCTTTTTGTTTGGTGCTTTGCAGGCGGTGGGATGGGAAGTTGCAGATAAAGGTGCTGCCGATGCCTACCTTGCTTTCAATCTCCAGCGTGCCATCCAGGTTGACCAGGATGTGTTTAACGATTGCCAGCCCTAATCCTGTGCCCTTAATGGCCTGCGCGCGTCCCCGGTCCACACGGTAAAAACGTTCGGTTAGGCGGGGGATATCCATGGCTGGAATGCCAATACCGTTATCTTCGACGCGCAGTTGTGCGCCGGTCGTTGTATCCAGCCAGCTAATGACGATATGCGCGCTCTGCTCGGAATATTTGCTGGCATTGCTGGCCAGGTTGCTGACCAAACTGTAGACCTGTTCCTTGGGGCCCAGCAGTTGTTTGTTCGAGAGCAGGATGATTTCCAGGGTTTGCTGTTTTTCTTCCAGATTGCTGCTCAGGTCGTTGCGGATGCTGTGGATCGTCGCCCCCATATCAACCGGGGTGTGACGGCCCTGGTTGTCGCGAGATTCAATCCGCGACAGCAGCAATAGGTCGTTTATCAGGTTCGACATACGGCGCGTTTGTTCCGTCATCTGGTCCAGAGGCTTATGCCAGGGCGGTGCGAGCATTTCGCGATTATCCGACATGGTCTCCAGGTAACCGTCAATGACCGTCAAAGGGGTACGCAGCTCGTGGGAAACGTTGGCGACAAAGTCTGTACGAACCTTCTCCAGTTGCTTGAGTTCGGTGATGTCTCGCACCACAATCAGCTGATCCTGTTTGCCGAAACGGGTGATCTGGTATTCCAGAATGATGTCGTTGTTAAGCGGGGAGGGGATGACCAGCGGGCGCTCATGGTTTTCGTTTTCGAAATACCCCTTGAACTTGGGATGGCGGATCAGGTTGGTGATGAGCTGGTTGCTGTCGATGGGCGAGCGTAACCCGAGCATCTTTTCCGCAGCGGGATTCCACCAATCGATGTTGCCCTGGTCATCAAGCATCACAAAGCCATCCTTGAGTGCGAAGGTGGAATCGCGAAAGCGCTTGATGACTTTTTTCAGCCGGGCGCGGTATTTAAGCTGGCGCTGCTGGAGTTGGTAAATGTGATCGAAGGTGCTGCCCCAAAGGCCATGGCTGGCGGGCGGATCGCTCAATTTCTCCTGCTTGAGCCAGTCATAAAGACGAAACAACTGGCGCAGGTTCCAGATGAGATAGCCGCTGAGGCTGACCACCAGAGTCCAGGCCAGCGTGCCTGTGAGCAGGCCAAAAGTCAGGCTGATGACCAGGATAATGGTGATCTGGCGTATTTCAGAGGACGGGTCGTAGTTCACAGATCAGTGTCAGCCTTTCAACGGTGCCTGCAGCCTCAGGGGCTTTCCGGATTGGTCGAGAATCGGTAGCCGGTACCGCGAACGGTCTGGATGTATTTATCAAAGCCGTAGTCCGACAGTGCTTTACGCAGGCGGCGGATATGCACGTCTACGGTGCGATCATCGATGTAAACCGTTCCGCCCCACACGCCATCCAGCAGTTGCTCGCGGGTATAGGCGCGCTCCGGGTGGGCCATGAAGAACTCCAGCAGGCGATATTCGGTAGGGCCCAGCTTAATGGGTTCGCCGTGAATGCTGACACGGTGTGCAACAGGGTCGATGGCCAGGCCATTATATTCCAGGGAGGCCTCTTCACCGCTGCCGGTCCGGCGCAGCAGGGCTTTGATGCGGGCGGTCAGCTCCTTGGTGGAGAAGGGTTTGGTAATGTAATCATCGGCGCCGCTGTCGAACCCCTCAATCTTGTTACTCTCTTCGCCCTTGGCGGTGATCATGATGATGGGGATATTCTTGGTTGCGTTATCGCGGCGTAAGCGGCGCGCCAGTTCGATGCCGCTGATGCCTGGCATCATCCAGTCCAGCAGTATCAGGTCGGGGCGTTGTTCTGTGATCGTTGTGTGAGCTTCAAGCGCAGTGCCAGCGTGCAGGCACTGGTAGCCATTCAGTTCCAGCGACATGCTTATCATGTCGCGAATGGAGTCTTCGTCATCAACAATGAGTATTGTTTTGTTTGCCATATTTCTTGAATTTTACCTTTTAAACGGAATGGTACATTACAGCCGGAAGATGTGACACTATTGTGACAGCTGTCTGTTAATGCCGATGATTAGATTTTAGTCTGAAATCAACATGGAAAGGCTTATGATACAGCCCCTGAACGCTTAATTTATACGGAGAAAAAAATGACTGATTGCCATATCCATCCTGACACAATGGCTGCTGTTTACGGTTATGAAACGCCCGAGCAATTGGGGTTTGGCCGTTTGTCCGGACCCATCATGTTCTGGGCGGAATATATGGATGGACTATGGGGGCCCGGCACACTGGAGCCTACCCGCAAAATTGAACTGCTACCCAGCGCTAAAGTGCTGCATTACGGGCAGGAAATTTTTGAGGGGATGAAGGCCTACCGGGTCGGGCAAGCGCAGGCAAGCTTATTTCGCCCGGAGCGTAACTGGAAACGCTTTAATCTGTCAGCCCGGCGTATGGCTATGCCGGAAATTCCACAGGCGCTTTTTATGGAAGGGGTTTACCGGGTTGCGGCGTATTGCGAAAACATTATCCCGGGTGAAAGCGGGCAGTCGCTTTACCTGCGCCCCTTTATGTTCGCGACGGAGCCCAGCCTGGAGGTTACAGGATCTGACCGTTTCGCCTTTATGGTCATTGCCAGCCCGTCGGAAGCGATTCACCTGGCGCCGATGAGTGTGTTGATTGAGCGTGACTTTACCCGGGCTGCGCTGGGCGGTACGGGCGGGGTTAAAACGGGTGGCAATTATGCCGCCAGCTTCGCTTCGCGCACCCATGCGAAAAACCTCGGGTTTGATCAGTCGCTGTGGCTGGACCCAAACAGTCGCCGTAATATCGAAGAGCTTTCGGTGATGAATTTCTTTGCGGTTGTTGATGGTAAGTTACTGACACCCACGCCGACCGGTTCATTGCTGGAAGGGGTAACGCGGGCTTCGATTATTGAGCTGGCTGAAGAAATGGGGCTAGAGGTGATGCAGACGGCACTGGATATCGATGAGTTGATCGAAAAAATCAGGGACGGTCGTTGCAGCGAAGCCTTCTGTTGCGGCACGGCGGCGATTGTTAACCCGATTAAGGAGTTGGGTGAGCACGATGGAACCCGCTACCAGCTGGCAAACCCCGAAGGCAATATTTCTGTTGCCCTCAAGCAGCGCCTGCTCGATATCCAGGAGCGTCGTGCCGAAGGCCCGGCAGGCTGGGTGCATGAAATTCCTGCTGAGTTTTATCCGTCCGAATCCTGATTCGGCATGTTCTGCGCGTGGATAACAACCGCTTCTGGGATTTTTCGCTGCGACACTATACGAATGCTGTTGTGCAGGGTCTGTGCCTGGAATTGCAGGAGACGGTTGGCGCCAATGTAAACCTGATCTTATTCAGTGGTTGGTTGGCGGCAGAGCGGCGAATATTCAGGCCTGTTGTGGTGAGTGAATGCGAGCCTTTTCAAGAATGGCGCCGACAGGTGGTATTGCCGTTACGGCAGTCGCGCTGTGCGGTCAAGCGTTTACAGGGGCGCAGCGAAGTTTACGAGGTGCTTAAAAAAGCGGAGTTACAGGTGGAGCGTGTTGAGCAGGACAGGCTGTTTGAGCTGGAAACCCGGTTTGATCGGGCGCCGCTTGAGCTGTCTGTACCTCAGCTGGCTGACGAGAACCTGCGCGTGTATTTGGCAACATTGCCGCTTCCGCCAGCACGGCTGGCGCAGCTTTCGGAGCAGTTGACCTGTGAACTTTTCCTGGACGAACCCGGCTGATGGCTGCCTCTTTCGACGGCTTTAGCGCTCGCCGTTGTGCCTTATTTCAAGCGGTAACTGAGCCCGTTTGAGCCGATGGCGACATAATCGCGCCCGGCCGCACTGAAGCCGACTGCCAATACGGCGGCCGAGGTTGGTTTCCACTGTTCCCTTTTGCTGATCATCCAGCGCCGGGCCTGTTTGCCGGATGCAATATCCCACAGCTGTACCAGCTGGCTGTTCGTGCCTGTTAACAGCTGTCTCTCATCTTCAGAAAAGCGTGCCGATGTGTAGGCGGCGCCGACAATGTAGGAACCCTTTTTGATGGGTAGGGTTTGTAGTGGCTGGCCTGAGCGCGTATCCCAGATGGTTGCCTTATCGGCCTGCGCTGCCGTAAAGGCATATTTCCCCGTTGCCGAGAGCGCGGTTGTGATGATCTGGTTATCATGTTTCCAGCGCTGCAATTCTTCGCTGCTTTGCAAATCCCAGAGCCTGGCTGTCTGGTCGTCGGAGCCGGTCAGGAGTAGCTTGCCATCGCCGCTGAGCGCGACACTGCGTACTTTGCCCTGATGGGTGAAGGTACGCTTGATGCCGCCGTTTTTAATATCGAACAGTACGGCTGTGTGGTTGGCGAGCCCCAGCACCGCATAATGGCCGTCGGGCGTCAGGGCCATACTCAGGATATTGCCTGGAGCGGTCCAGAACCAGACGGGCGCGCCGGTGGTGGCTTCCCAAAGTACGATGGTGCGATCCGAGGCGGTAGCGGCATAACGCCCGTCGGGGGAAAAGGCGGCGCTGACCAGCAGGGTGTAGTCGCCTTCGGCATGATTCCAGTTAAAAAGGCGCTCTTTGCGCTTCATGTCCCACAGGCTGCCGCCATGGTGGATGGAGCCGACAATACCCTGTTTGCCGTCGTAGGAGATAGCGGCGGTATAAAGGCCTTGCACAGCGTTTTCCCAGGTGTCACTGGGTCCGTCGGCATTGTCACAGGCTGCCACAAGGGCGGCCAGCAGCAGTATCGAGAAGCGACGCAGGAGGTATTTCGTTGTGGCGGTCATGACGGCAATCTTGTTGTATTTACAGGTTAGATCGGCGGGCGGTGCCATTGCATAAGGCCCAGCAGGGCAAAAAAGATAAAGGCGATCAGCGTCCAGCCGGGGATGCTCAGTGATAAAAAGGTCCACTGGACTTCAGCGCAATCGCCGGTGCCGCGCATCATGACACTCAACACTTCGGTCCAGGGCAACACATCAATCATGTACTCCAGGCTGGGGCCGCAAGCGGGAACCTCTTCCGGGGGCAGGCTTTGCAGCCAAAGCTGGCGGCTTGCGAAGCCGACGCCTGAAAGGCTGACCAGCGTGATCAGCGTTGCGTAAATACGCTGCCCGATAAGCTGGGGTTTATGCAGCGCGCCAATCAGGAACAGGGCGCCCAAGGCATAAATGACAAGGCGTTGCATCATACAGAGCGGGCAGGGCTCGAGCCCTTGTACATACTGCATGTAGAGTGCGGTTGCGATAAGGCCGATACAGCAGGCAAGGCCAATAAAATTTAAAGATCTGGGCTTGGCTAAAATCGTCATAAAGTGCTTGAGGGGTCCGGTTTGGCATCTATACTTGTACAGGTTATTGCGAATTATAGGCGCGCTCGGCGCAATTGGAACGATAAGCTCATAAAAAGGTTTCCCCTGGGTATGAAAATAAAAATTTTATTGATGTTTTTGCTGGCACAGTTGCTGGTGCTCCCAGCGCAGGCCGAAGAGGAGGCGGAAGAGACGCCTGAAATCCGGTATCTGGAAATAAAACCTGCCATTGTGACGAACTTCGGCGGTCCGGGCCGGATGAAATATATCAAGGCGGAGGTGTCGCTGCAGGTGGATTCGCATGAGGAGTGGCAGGCCATTACGCATCATATTCTCGCTTTGCGGCATACCCTGGTCATGTTGTTGAGTCGCCAGACCGATGCGACGATAGCGGCGGGTGAGGCGAAGGAGCAACTGCGTCAAACGGCGTTGGCCGAGCTTCAGGCGGTGATGGAAGCTGAAGAGGGTGAGCCCATGATTGACGATTTGCTGTTCAGCTCTTTCTTCGTACAACGCTAGCGATTGTTCTGCTATAAAAAAACCGCCCTGAAGGGCGTTTTTTTTATGTTAAGGCGATTGCTTACTGCGCGTTATAGCGGGCCAGGAAATCGTCAAAGCTTTCCTTATCGCTGACCTCAAGCTGTTGCTGTTGTAACAGCGATTGCCGGGATTGTTCTGCCAGGCTGACCAAGACTTCGTCGGACGGCGGATGGCTGGCGAAATAGTCCCTGTGCTGGCAGGCCAGCTCCAGGCAGAGCTCTGTAAAGGAGCGACCCTCTTTCAGGGCTGCGAGCACTTGCGCCGAAGGCGTAAGGCAAGGGTCCAGCAGCTTTTCCCGCTGCGCTTCGGCTGCCGCTCTGTATAGCCCCTTTTCAGTCTTGCCGTGCGCCTGGTCCAGCAGGTCTGCGGCAGCGGCGATTTTATCCAGCAGTTCCTGTCCCCAGTCCTGCAGGGTCCGGCTTTGGGTTTCGTTAACGAAAAGCCTGATATCCGGTTGGCGCCCCGTGTTAACCACCAAGCTTTTGTTGCGAACGTTTAAGCGGCTTTGCGCTTCTTCGCAGGAGGGGCTTTCCTCCAGTAGGCAAAACAGCAGGAAACTGTCCATAAATCGTATTTGCTGCTCGTCGATGCCGACGGGCAGGAACGGGTTGATATCCAGGTTGCGGACTTCGATGTATTCAACGCCCTGTTCAGCCAGAATGTGCAGGGGTTTCTGGCAGGAGGGGGTGACCCGTTTGGGGCGGATATCACTGTAATACTCGTTTTCAATCTGCAGTACATTGGCGTTGAGCTGGCGGTATTCTCCGTCGACTTTAATGCCAATTGCCTGATAGGCGGGGTGCGGTGAGTGGATGGCTTTGCCAAGCCCTTCCACATAACGCTCCAGCGAGTTATAGCAGACATCAATGCCCTGCTGTGCATTATTCTGATAACCAAGGTCGCCCATGCGCAGTGAGGTCGATTCGGGCATGAACAGGGTGTGATCATCGAGCGCATCAAGCTGGTGTGTGTCCCGGTCCTCCATAAATGAGGCGCAGAGCGCGGGTGATGCACCAAACAGATAGAGCACCAGCCAGGAGTAGCGGTGGAAATTGCGAATCAGGGCGAAGTACTGCTCAGTCTGGAAATGCTGGTCATCCTGCGTGCCGCCAAGTGCGCTTTGGTACAGTGGCCAAAAGCTGGCAGGCAGCGAAAAGTTGTAATGAACCCCGGCGATAGCCTGCATCGTCTTGCCGTAACGATGGGCGAGACCAATGCGATAAACGTGTTTCAGGGTGCCGGTATTAGAGCTGCCATATTCGGCGATGGGAATGCTGTCTTCGCCATGCAGGATGCAGGGCATGCTGGCAGGCCAGATCAGCTCGTCATCAATGTGTTTGTAAACAAAGCTATGAATATTCTTCAGGCAGTCAACGGCTGCCTGTGGGGCTTCCAGCGCCGGAGTGATGAACTCCAGCAGTGCTTCGGAGTAGTCCGTGGTGATGCTGTCGTGGGTTAATGCTGAGCCAAGTCCTTTCGGATGCGGGGTTTGTGCCAGCTCGCCGCTGGGCGTTGTGCGCAGCCCTTCCTTTTCTATTCCGCGAACAATATGAGCCAGCTGTGGCAGGAGGCTAGCGCCCCGTAAGAGGCTTAAGCGCTGTTGAAATGTATCCGCCAAGCTGAGAATCCTGATGTGTCCTGAAAGGGGGGATCATAATCAAAACCCCGCCCTACTTGAAGCGCTTTTTCCTGAAAAGGCTGGCTTGATATAAAGGAAACGCCGGATTTGTGAAATCCGGCGAGTACAGGAATTATTCGGCGGCAAGCATCCGGAAGATGTCGGACTCGGTAATGATGCCCACGACATTTCCATTTTCTGTGACAGGGATACCGCTGAATTTTTTGTCCAGCATCATTCTGGCGGCGTCTGCGATCGTGGAATCCGGGGACAGTGAAAAAACATTGCTGCACATGATGTCTTTGATTTTTAGCTGGGCCACCAGGTAGTTCAGTTCCCAGATGCTGAGCGATGAAGCGCTGGATGGTTTGGCTTCGAGTACGTCGTTCAGGGATATAATACCCACCAGTTTATTGTTGTCCACGATGGGCAGGCGGCGCACTTTGTTTTCGGCCATGATTTTATGTGCTTCAGACAGGTCTGTGTCGCTGCTGATTGAAATAACCGGGGTGGTCATATGGTCTTTCACTAACCCTTTGCTCATATCGATAAGCTCCTGAATTATTGAAGAAAAGCGAAGTTGCTTAAACCAAACCAGTATAACCTTTGAATATGAACAGGTACTGACCTGTATCAGGCAAAACAACAAACCCTGTTGGCTATGCCGGAGTGCTTGAATAAATCGCTGATGCCTCAACGGACGCTGGAGACGGCAGTCAGTGAAGCATCTCTACGAATGTGTGGGATTCCGCATGATACGGTGCTGGTCTGCTGTGAAGCGTACCGCCAGCGTGTCGTCCAGACATCAGCGATCTATTCAATGGCCTACTAGTTAAGCAAATGCCTGGTCAAGGGTAAATACGGCAAAGTGGGTACCCCTAATGGGTGGCTAGCCCGTTTTCTGGACTTTGTGCGGTTTCTCAATAGGCCTGTTAGTGCAGAGTTTGAGGCGTGTCAGGGCCCTCCTGGGCTCGGATGTGCTGCTCAACATCAGCCTGGGTAACTTCATAGGCGCTGTTGCAAAATTCACAGCGAACCGTGATTTGGGGCTGATCACTGAATATTTCATTCACCTCTTCGCGGCCCATCGATACGATGGCTTCAAGCGTACGGTAGGTCGAGCAGATGCATTTGAAGTTGACATCCTCGGCGGGGAAAACCCTGACGATTTCCTCATGAAACAGACGGTGCAGGATGTCTTCGTTTGTCAGGCCCAGCAATTCTTCCGTACTCAAGGTGTCGCTAAGCTGGCAGATACGGTTCCAGCCATCGGGGTCGGCGTCTGTGTCTGATGCGGCGGGCAGTACCTGAATCAGTATACCGGAGGCGCAGATACCGGGTTCCGCCGCCAGCCAGACACGCGTCGGCAGCTGCTCGGACTGTTCGAAGTAGTCCTCCAGGCAATGCGCAAGGGTTTCCCGTTCGAGCGCAATAATGCCCTGGTAGCGCTGCCCCTTGTCAGGCGTGATGGTGATGGCCATGCGCGCATTGCCGAGCAGGGTTTTAAGATCGGCGTTGCCGGGGTTGCCTTCCCAGCGGGCGATAGCCCTGAGGTCCTGATCGTGCCTGCATTCCGCCATAATCAGGCTGACATCGCCATCGCCCTGTGCCTGCAGCGACAGGGTGCCTTCGAATTTGATGGTGGTGCTCAGCAGCGTGGCCGCGGCCATAAATTCGCCCAGCAGTGTTTGCACGGCGGTCGGGTAGTCGTGATTGGCGATTGCCTGCTGATAGCTGTCCTGCAGGCCAGCAAGCTGGCCGCGGGCGGCAAGTTGATCGAACATAAAACGCTGGACTTGGTCTTTGCTGCTCATGAAATATCTGGGTCTCGATGGGGGCTTGCGAAGGCCGAAATTATAAGTGAGCGTCCTGCCGAATGCGAGAACAGCAACCCTTATCCGGGGTCGCTGATATGCTTGAAACGCACAATTTGGCGGCGTTGCTTTTTATTGGGGCGGTGTTCGGGCGAAGCCGTCGCCGCCCGCTGCAATTTGCGTTGTTCGGCATTCAGTGAACGTTTGGCGATACTCTCTTCGGTTTCCTCGTAGAGGAGGCAGGCTTCAGCCGCGCCGCGCCGCTGGTCCGAGAGCGCCTTGACTTCCACGGTCTTTTCATCCCAGCCCTGGCGTATGGTCAGTATGGCGCCGACTTCTATTGATTTGCTGACCTTGGCCCGGGCGCCATTGTAATGTACTTTGCCGCCTTCTATGGCCTGTTTGGCCAGCGCGCGGGTTTTAAAGAAGCGCGCGGCCCAAAGCCACTTATCAAAGCGAATGGCCTTATCGCTCATTTGGCAGGCACCTCGTTCCGGTTAGGGAGAATGTCGCCAAAGTCGTCCAGCGACGGAAATTCGTCGCAATCGCGGCGCGGTTGCTGGCTGTCAGGCTGGCTGATGGTCAGCAGGTGGGCAATGCCGTATTCCCGGGCGGAGCGTAAAACGGCGACGCTGTCATCGATCAGTAGCGTGGCGGCGGGAAGGAAGGGTTCCTGATGCTGCAGGTTTTCCCAGAAGTCAGGGGCCTCCTTGGGCATGCGAAAATCATGCGAACAGAAGATGGCGTCAACGTTTTCATGCAAGCCGGTTTTTGCCAGTTTCAGGTCAAGGCTGTCGCGGTGGGCGTTGGTGACGATGACGCAGCGCTTGCGGTGTTCCCGGACCTGCTCCAAAAAGGTGGTCACCTGCGGGCGATAGGCAATTTTGTGGCTGACATCGTGCTTAAGGCCGGCGATATCCAGCTGCAGGTTGTCGGACCAAAAGTCCAGGCAATAAAAATTTAAGGTGCCCTCGTGGGCGCGTACCCGCTTCAGAATTTCCCGGTAGGCCTGTTCATGGGTGAGGGCGTTTTTTTCGGCAAATTTTTCCGGCACGTGGGTCAGCCAGAAGTAGGTGTCGAAGTGCAGGTCCAGCAGTGTGCCGTCCATGTCCAGCAGCACCGTGTCTATTTGATTCCAGTCCAGCATAATTTACAGCGCGACAGTTAAAGCCTTCCTATAGTACCCATTTAGCGGCCCACAGGCGAGGGATTGTGATGAAGAAGAGCGGTCTGGATGGCGCGAGCGATTACTCGGCGAGCGTCGTCGCAGCCTCGCAGATGGCGGGATATCTCCAGTTGAACGCCCATGCCGGTTTGCGAACGGTTGCAAATATTGCGCGGGTTAATGCCCTGGTATTTGGGGTGATTATCGGCGACGGGCAGGTCGGCGGCCTGAAGCGATCGAAAAATCTGGGTTTTCAATAATTCATCCAGTCCCCCCAGGTAGATCATGGGTCGGTCAAATTTAAAGCCATGCACCGTGATAACGTGGCGGGAGCGCGCCAGTAGCGCCAGGCAGCGGGGTTCGTCAAAACGATGACTGGTGATATGCAGGTCGGGGCTGTTTTGCGGTTTGCGAGCAATGAAGGAATAAAAATTGAAATCCGTGCCGGCGGTTAATTTAGCCAGTTCGGTGGTGCCGGGCTCTATGTTGCCGCCATGCGGGGCAATAATGCTGATATGGGATTGGCGGTCGCGCAGTGCAATTTCGTAAGCCTCGGCTCCTTCCTCTTCATGGAGTTGCTGGAAACTGGTGTAGATATCCATGGCTAGCGTTTCAGGCGCTGTTTTCGGGCGCTTTGGCTCGTTTTTTGGTACGCAAATAGTCGACAATCCCCACCAGGCTGATTAACAGCCAGAAAAACTCAATGGCAAAGGCTGACAGGTTGAACTCGAAAATCAGTGAAATCAGGATAAAAATTGCGCCCAGGGCATTCATTAATGAATAGCTGATTTGGTTACTACTGATTTTGTTGAGCTGTAACAGCAGGTAGGCTGCGAGTAGCAGGAATACGCCGACGTTGCCGATGAAGTCGTACCAAGTGTAACCCATAGTAAAGCTCCGGATATCTGTGCAAGCCCTAGTCTAGCAATACCTGTGGTGAAAATCTGCTAGCGCGTATGCTGTCATCAGCTACACTTGGAGGGGGCTCGATTTTCCCGCTTGGCGAGAAAGAGGATATTTGGGTCATCTTGACAATGAATTTGTAATCCAGGAACAGGAAATCCTATGAAAAAGTTAGTGATGGTTGCAGCCTTGGCCGCTGCGGGAGCAGGTGCGGGCTATTTAATGCTGGGGGATAACAGTGATATGCCGGGCAGTGAGGTTGTAGACCTTGCCTCGCATTCGGACCATCTGGCACTGATTCCCGCCGATACCCTGCTTTATATGGGCAGTCTGGAGCCTGTCGCCGCCAAGGAGATGATGGGCAGCATGGCGTCTCTTTACCAGATGATTGATCCAGCCGTCTTCAACCCGATGAATCAGGATGCCATGCAGGAGCTGTCCGCCAAGGCTCGGACGCCTGGTGCGAAGCTGGTGCTCAGTATGCTTAACTTTTTCCTGGAGGGCGTCTCGGATCCGCTGGCGATGTACAGTGCGACGGGCGCCAAGGATACCCTGTTTTCTTCCGCTTATACCGTCGGTCTGATGCCGGTGCTGCGTTACGAGGCAGACCAGGCGCGTTTCGACCAGTTTATTGCCGGACTGGAAGCTGACGCAGGCGTTGCTGCGACGCAAAAAGAGATTGATGGCATCAGTTACCGCAGTTATGCGTTAACTGACGAGGAGCAACGGAACCTGGAACTGGTGGTCGCGTATCTCGGCGGCGACGCTATTTTCACCTTGGCGCTTTCTGATGCCGCTGACCAGGGAGGGCTCGCCGTTGCATTGGGGTTGACTGAGCCGGAACGTTCGCTTCGGGATACCGGTACGGTTGAAGCGATTAAAAATGAATACAATTACCTGCCGGACTCAATCGGTTATGTCAGTTTCAAGGAAATTATCTCGGCGTTGACCAGCAGCGATAACCTGGCCGGACAGGCGCTGGCTGCGCTGGATGATGGAAGCTCGGCGTGGTTCAGCCAGATGCACTCGCCGGTTTGTGCCGCAGAGTTTGCCGGTATTGCAGAGGTCTGGCCGCGGATGGTGACAGGCTATCACAGCATGGATTTCAGCGAGGCAGGATTTTCCGGCGAGTTTCATCTGAACGTTGAAATTAATCATCAGCCGCTGACCGGTACCCTGCAGAAGATCCGTGGCCATATCCCGGCGGACCTGGTCTCCGGTGTGCCTCAGATTGTCAGTATGGCGGTGGGCCTTGATATGAGCCGCCTGAATGAAATACTCGGCGAGCTGGCCGGACACGCTCAGGGCCTGCAGTATGAGTGCGACCTGCTGCAGTCGCTCAACGGGATGGACGAAGCCATTAACCAGGCGCGCCCCATGATTGCAATGTCCACGGGCATGGCCAGCGGCCTTAAGGGGATGCGGTTCAGCCTGTTCGATATTGATGGGGATGTGGCTGCCGGACAGGTCTCTGATGTTGACGGCATGATTACCTTTTCGGGCGAACAGATCCCTTCCATGGTGAACATGATGATGGCGATGGGTGGCGGTGCCGGTATGATCACTATTCCGGCCGACGGTACACCTGTGGACTTGCCGTTGCCGCCACAAATGCTTGAAAAAACAGCCAATAACATCCAGCCGAAGGTGGCGATGACACAAAATCAGGCGGTTTTGTTCGTGGGCGACACCGCCACCAGCCAGTACCGGAAAGTGCTGGATGAAAAGCTGAACAGTGACGGTTTGATGTTCTTCAGCATGGATTACGGCAAATACATGAAGCTGCTAAGCGGCGTCATGGATGCGTCGCTAGCCAGTGCTGAAATGGACGAGCAGGAAAAAGCCCAGCTGGTGTCCTTCAGCGAAGCCATCAAGAATATTGATTATCAGGAGCAGGTCAAAATGGAGTTCACCCATCGGGGTGTCGAATTCAGCGGCAAGATTGCGCTGCAAAACCCCTGATTGTCTATTAAGGCTTGATTATCCGGGGTCGGCATCGGCTGGCCCCGGTTTTTTATTTTATGAATGCAGGATTTTACGCATCATGCGGTGCTCGATGCCTGCATCCATAAAAAATTCGCCGAAGGCCTGATAACCCAATTTTTCATAAAAAAGGATGACTGGCCGTTGTGCGCCCAGCACAACTTCGTTGAACGCCTGCTGTTGCGCAAGCCTTTCCAGCCCTAGTATCACCTGCCGGCCAAACCCTCGGCCGCGCGCTTCTTTCAAAACAGCAATACGCCCGATCTGGCCGTTCGGGGTCAACCGTCCGGTGGCGACAGCGTTGGCGTTATCGAACAGGAGCAGGTGCTGCGAAAGCGGATCCAATTCATCCACTTCCAGCGCTGGCGGCACCTGTTGTTCATCAATAAACACCCGTTTACGGATATCCAGTATGGGCCGCCGGTAGCGCCGGTAGTCTGCGAGAATGAGTTTGCTCATCGAGGCTGTATTTTCAGCGTTCCTGCCAGATTGCTGCGAGCGGTTTGCGCGGCGAGGGTTTTTCCTTGGCGCGGAGATCGTCAGGCAAGGTGTCAGGTGCGTCCAGCACCCCCAACGCAAAACCGCAGATGACCTGATGTGTTTCCGGGTTGATATCGAGGGCGCTATACACCTCTGAGTATTTAATGCCTGCCATGCCGTGTGTGAACAGGCCGAATTTATTAGCCTGCAGTGTCATCGCCATCCAGGCTGCGCCACAGTCGAAGCTGGCGGTGGCATTGATTTTCCCGTTACGCGAAAAGTGCTTTCCGGCGACGATGAAACCCAGCAGGCTGGCATTTTTTGCCCACTGTTGGTTGGCCTCCACCAATAAACCCAGAAATTGCTCAAAGGCACTGTCAGGCGTATTGCGGGCGGTAATGAACTGCCAGGGTTGTTCGTTAAAACAGGAGGGGCTCCAGCGCGCTGCGTCGAAGATTGCGGCAAGTGCCACCTCCGGTATGTCGGCCGGCTTGAATGCGCGCGGCGACCAGCGCTCTGTAAAGAGTTTATCGGTAATGGGTTCGGGGTTGCGGTCGCTGAAGTCGGCTACATAGTGGGATTTAAAGCGCATGTTGAGCTCCTTCCGGTGTGGGGCCAGCTTATTTTGAGCTGCTGTGCCGGGTAAATCAACGTATCCAGTGGCGGTGAGTGGTAATTGTGCTCCGGGCCTATTACCATGGGCGCCAGGTATGGGTAATCAGGGTGCAGGCGACACCCCTGTTCAGGATCGAAGCAGTAACGTGGCGAAAGTTTGCAGGAATATGACCTTCTGGGTCCTTTGTATGGCCTTGGCAGGCTATGCATTGGCGTTGCTGTTTGGCGATAAGGCCTGGTTGGCTGATTCTGCGACGCTTCCGCCTTTCTATGACGCACTGCTGACGATCAAAGAGCTGTTTATTAAGCTGCTGCGCCTGCTGGTGGCTCCCGTTGTCTTTATTTCCATTGTTGCCGGATTGGTGAACCTGCGAAGTATTACGCACCTGCAACGGCTTGGCTTTGGTACGCTGGCCTATTACCTGCTGACCACGGCAATTGCCGTGATGCTGGGGCTTTTCACGGTGCTGTATGTACACCCCTGGGAGGGGGGTGCGGTGATTGCCGGTGCCGGTATCATGGACATGGCGAGCGGGCCGGGGGTGGATTCGCTGCGCTTTATTGATTCGGCAAGCTCGTCGCTGGGTGCGGTGTTCATGCAGTTGCTGGAGCGGACGCTGGTGAATCCCTTCGCCGCTTTTTCTCAGCTTAACGTGCTGGCCATCGTTTGTTATGCCCTGTTGACGGGGTTCGCACTGGCCCTGCTGGTCCCGGAGCAGCATCCGCTGCTTAAGGTGGTGGATAGGCTCAGCCGCGGTATGCACCGGGTGCTGGGCTGGGTGATCTGGCTGACGCCAATCGGTGTGTTTGCCATCATGTTTGATTTTGCGCTTCGAATCGGCGGAGCGATTGTTGACCAGTTATTCTGGTTTGCGCTGGTCGTGTTTGCGGTAACCGCGGTGCATTCCCTCATTGTATTGCCCGGCATAGCCTGGCTGGCCAGCGGCATCCCTCCCTGGCAGCTGTGGCGCAGAACGGCGCAGCCGATGTTAGTCGCTTTTACCACCGCCTCCAGTACTGCCACTTTACCGGTGACCATTAAAAGCTGTCAGGATGATCTCGGCGTTTCCCGGCCGGTGGCCGGATTTGTCCTGCCCCTGGGCGCCACCATGAATATGGACGGTACGGCGTTGTTTGAGGGGGTCGCCGCTGTATTTCTGGCCTATCTGTTTGGCGTTGAATTGAGCGAAGCGGCCATGGTGGCGGTTTTTGTTATGGCGATGGTGTCCTCTATTGGCGCGCCAGGCATGCCTTCGGGCTCCATGTCTGGTATGCAGATGGTGTTGCTGGCGGTCGGCATTCCTTTGGAAGCGATTGCTATCCTGCTGGTGGTTGAGCGTCCGTTGGATACCTTTCGAACCGCCGTCAATGTGCAGGGCGATATGGTGGGAACGCTGGTGGTGGAGCGCCTGTTGAAAGGCAGGAAGGTGGTGACTGCCGCGGAGGGGTTTGATGCGCAACCAGGCAGGCGTCATCATGATGGCTGACTGTTACGGTGATACGGACGTCTCTTTGTGCTGTCTTATTGGTTGATCGCGGCGAGGTTTGAATGAAGGATATTGTTACCGTTATCCAGGAGGATATTACCCGTTTGCAGGTCGATGCCATTGTAAATGCTGCCAACAACAGCCTGCTGGGCGGCGGCGGTGTGGATGGCGCCATTCACCGTGCGGCGGGACCAGGGTTATTGGCTGAATGCCGGACGCTGAATGGCTGCGCGACCGGCGAAGCCAAATTAACCGGCGCCTATCATTTGCCTGCCCGCTATGTGATTCATACGGTGGGGCCTGTCTGGCAGGGCGGCGCAAAAGGTGAGGCTGCGCTGTTGGCTTCCTGCTATCGGCGATCCCTGGCGTTGGCCCGTGAGAATAACCTGCATACATTGGCTTTTCCGGCCATCAGCTGCGGCGTTTACGCTTACCCCATTGACCAGGCTTGCACGATTGCGGTGCAGAGTATCGCCGATGTCCTGTTAGGCTCAGCCCATCGCTTTGAACGCATTTACCTGTGTGCTTTCGGCGACGAAATCCATTCCGCCTTGAATCATGCCCTGGTAACCTATGGTGCTTAGTCGCTCCGCCTGGATATTAATCGCTGTCAGCCTGGCGGCCATTTTGGCCATGCTGTTTTCGAACCCGATTCCGCAGGATCCGGCTTACCATCTTTTTGCCGACCGTCGGCAGTGGTGGCTGATTCCCAATTCGCTGGATGTTTTATCCAATGTCCCCTTTATTGTGACAGGCTTGTTAGGCCTGCGCCGTTGTTGGGCGCAGCCTGATACGCCCTTACGCGGGCTTTTTAGGGTGATGTTCACGGGGGTTTTCCTGACGGCCTTCGGATCGGCTTGGTATCACTGGGCTCCCGCCAATGGCACGTTGGTGTGGGACCGTTTGCCGATGACCATTGCTTTTATGGGCTTGTTTACACTGGTGCTTGCAGACCGGATAGACCTGCGCTGGCGTTATGCGTTGCTGCCATTTTTGTTGGTTGGTGTTGCCAGCGTCGGCTACTGGGGCTGGAGTGAAGGTCTGGGAAAAGGGGATTTGCGGCCCTACGCCCTGGTGCAATTCTTACCAATGCTGCTGATTCCTCTGATTTTAGTGCTTTATCCGGCGCCGCGTCGCGATTACGGTGTCTATGCGGGGCTGCTGGTATGCTACGTGGCCGCCAAGTTATTCGAGCATTTTGATGGCTGGGTGTTTGAGCTGACAGCACAAACCGTCAGCGGCCATTCGCTGAAACATTTAAGCGCGGCGCTGGCCACCGCCTTCCTTTATGTGTTATTGGTTCGACACCAACAGTGCGCGCAACAGGAAAAGTGATGGAACGTGACCCTTTGCATTTACGAGATGCCCATGTGGTGAGCATGGAAGGTATTGAAAATTTTCGCGATATTGGCGGCTATGCCACGCGGGATGGCCGCAAACTTCGCTGGGGGAAAGTGTTCCGCTGTGGGCACTTGATGGACATGACTCCAGCCGACGGAGCGTGTCTCGATCCGCTGCAAATCGGGGCGATTTTTGACCTGAGAACACCGACTGAGCGGCAAACCTTTCCGACAGCCTGGACCTGTGCCCGACAGCCCCGGCTCTTTACCATCGACCTGCATCCCTTGGATTCCGACCCCAAAGCGGACCTCTTCCAGCAAATCCTGGACGGCCGGATTTCCCGTGATGAGGTTGAGGCGCATATGTGGGATGATTATGCGCGTATGCCCTTCGAGTTTGCGCCGCTGCTCAGGCAGCTGTTCGATTACCTGCTGCAGCCCGATGCCGGCTCAGTGGTCATCCATTGTACGGCCGGTAAAGACCGCACAGGCCTGGTGATTGCCCTGTTGCAGGCGGTTCTGGGTATGCCCACCGAATTGATTTGCGAGGATTACCTGCTCAGTAACGAGGGATTTGCCTCGCGAGAAAAGCTGGAACATATTGTTGAGAGTTTTGGTCACAAGGTTGAACATATCGACGCAAGGATGGAGGTATTGCAGCCGCTGATCGTGGTTGATACTTTCTATCTGCAGACGGCGCTCAATGCCATTGAAACCGAAGTGGGGTCTTTGCAGGCCTATTTCGAGCACACACTGGCGCTGACCAGCGAACAACAACAGGCGCTGCGCGATAAACTGCTGCAGCCCGCATAATGAACTGAATGAAGGATGCATCCCATGTTGAAACGAACTTTGACGCTTGCCACCGGTTTTTGCCTGGCTACCCTGATCAGTGGTGCTGCTAACGCTGAGCACCCCTCGGCCTATATTATTACGCCGGCCCATGGCGAGGTCGTGTCGAGCCCCGTACTGGTTCGCTTTGGCTTAAGTGGTATGGGCGTGGCGCCAGCGGGTACCGATAAAGCGGGCACAGGGCATCACCACCTGCTGATTGACGTGGACACATTGCCTGACCTGGACAAGCCGGTGCCTGCTGACGCCAATCACCGTCACTTCGGAGGCGGCCAGACGGAGGTCGAGCTGGAGCTTGAACCCGGTCAGCACACGTTGCAACTGCTGTTGGGTGACCAGCACCATATCCCGCATGACCCTGCGGTGGTCTCTGAAAAAATCACCATTACCGTCGAATAAAGCGTTTCGGGCCGATTGAGATGGGGCGATACCGGGCTCCCCGTAAACCGGGGTCCAATTACATCACGCCGCTAGGGCGGCGGCGCCTGCAAGAAGAGTTCGACGAACTCTGGCGGGTAAAGCGCCCGCAGGTGACCCAGGCCGTTTCTGAAGCGGCTGCCCAGGGCGACCGATCGGAAAACGCCGAATACATCTACGGGAAAAAGCAGCTGCGCGAAATTGACGCGCGGTTGCGTTTCCTTTCCAAGCGGCTGGAAAACCTCAAGGTTGTCGACCGCCTGCCTGCCGATTGTGGGCGGGTGTTTTTTGGCGCCTGGGTAACGCTGGAGGACGAAGGCGGCGAGCAGGTGGAGTATCGTATCGTGGGGCCGGATGAGTTTGACCGCGAACCGGCCTATATCAGTATGGATTCACCCACCGCCAGGGCGCTGCTGAAAAAGCAGGTTGGCGATGAGGTCCAGGTACGCGCGCCATCAGGCATGGTCTTTTACGAAATCATCCATGTGCGCTACGAGGCACCCTGATCTTCCTGGTTAACCAGATCCTTGATGCTTTGCGATGCAAAGGCGCTGTTCAATGTTTCCTGCATTTGTCCAAACACCCTGTCCACCTGCGCATCGGCCGGTAACATTTGCGGGTTGAGGTGCTGGTCTTCGTTGGCATGACGGATGGCCTGCAGAACGTCCACGACGGCCATTTCATCCAGCGGTTTGGCAGGCAGGTAGCAGGGAATCTTGTCATTGGTTTGACTGATCAGCGACTGCTTTTCCAGGGCGTTGAGCACTTGCTCAATAATATCCGAAGGGATGTGCAGCAAAGTAGCTAACTGCTTGCCGGTCAGGGCATGGCGGCCATGGTAAAAATGGCGCCCTATGTTCAGCATAATGGCCAGCGCCAGGCGTTCCTTCATGTGGTTGCTGAGGTCGAGTTCGCGCCTGGGGGAGGCGACATAGTCCGGGTTCTGGATGTAGAAGGCGATGTTGGCGCCGATCAGCAGGATCAGCCAGCCGACATAGAGCCAGATCAGGAAAAAAATCAGGGTGGCGAAGGCCGAGTAAATTGCCACGTAGTTGGTGGAGGTCAGCACCACCGTGGCGAACACCCGCCCGGCCGAATCCCATAAAAAGCCTGCCACCAGTGCGCCGCACAGGGCTGGCCCGATTTTCACGCGGGTATTGGGGATAAAAATATAGATGAAGGTAAAGGCGGAAATAATCAGCAGGTAGGGCATCAGCCGGGTGAGCAGCTCGATCAGCGAGCCGAACACGGCAAAACCGGAGAGCCAGGCAACAAAACTGTTGCTCATCATGCTGCCTGTCAGGGCGATGGCGGAAAAAATCAGGACAGGGCCAATCAGCAGGACCGATAGGTAATCGCTGAACCGCTGGTAGAGTGGCCGGGCTTGAGAAACGCGCCAGGTATAGTTGAAGGCGCCTTCGATCTTCTGCATCAGTGACACCACCGTGTAGAACAGCAGTGCCATACCAATTGCGCCCAGCACTCCCACCTTCATGTTTTCGACAAAACCGATGATGTTGGTGGTGATTTCAGCCCCCTTGGGGCCGAGTGGCGCAAGCAAATTATGCAACAGGGGTTCTATCTGGTTATGCACGCCAAAGGCTTTAAGTACCGAAAAGCTGACGGCCAGCAGGGGCACCAGGGAGAGCAGCGTGGTGTATACCAGGCTCATGGCGCGCAGGGTAAGCTGCCCCTGCTGCAGATCACGAAAAACGGCAAATAATACCCGTGCCGCCTGGATAAGGCGGGTTTTCCAGCCTGGGGTATTGGAAAGCTCCGTTAACCAGATGGAACGGGTCACTGAAGAGACAAACTCGGAAAGCCGTGTCAGCATGATGTAGCGCTATCCTCCTGTGTGTTAACGCGCGCCATTGTTCCCTAATCAGTCAAGGCCGGTGTTCTTTGAACAGCCCGGCCGCTACTTTCTTCGGCACTTTTGCTAATCATTGCATAAATGAGGCGGCACCGTCATGGTTAGCATGAAGACGGATGCATCTCGCAGCGTGCCTGCCCTTTTTTTGAAAAGCGCGAAGCGGCCTCATAATCCAGGTGGTAGGTGATGTATTGATAGCCCGGTTTGTAATGGACATTTAACAGCGGGCCGAGTTGGCGCCGTTTTGTATCGATAAAGTCGTCCAGCAGAGCCGGGCAGTTTTCCTGCAAATAACCAATCGAGTTATCCGACAGCTGGCTTGTTGCCGCATACAGTTCCCTGGTGTTTTCCCTTACCCCGTTTTGCCTCATGGTTCTTTTGCATTCGAAGGCAATTTGGGTGCTGTTTTTCGTATCTACCGGAGAAAAGCCGACACGAGTCGCCATGTCAGCAACATTAGGCTGACCGTATTTTTCAATCATCTCGGCTCTTACCTGATCGGATACAACGGTTTGGTTGTCCGGCAGTTTGGTTTCTATCTTAATTTGATTGGCCGGGGCGGTTTGCGCATTCCAGGCGTTGCCCGAACCGTCCGCAAAATCAGGGAAATTGACCGTGATCTTTAAATGCGTGGGTGTTCGTTGCGCGTAGTAAATCCCCTGCGAGTCGGCCATGCTTTTGATTTTACCGTTACTGAGGGCATTGGCTACGGCAAAGGCTTCTGAGCGCGGCATGCCGGGGTAAAAGCCCATTACGGTATATTTTTTCTTGGGTAAGGCGTCGATTTCTTTCGAGATGCTGGCAACCGATTGCGCATGGGCCGGCAGTATCGAAAACGCCGCAGATACACTGAAAATGAAAAAAGTCAGCAGGGTGTTTTTCATAGGGGGATGCAACCTCTGGCGAAAGTTGAAGGGGCTTGTGTCCATCGGGCTCACTTCGAAGGGCTGTGTTGAGCTCAGTGGAGGATTATACCGGTTACGCTTCTGAGGGTTGTGATAGCAATAACCCGTCCGGGTGTCAATGGATTTGCTGGATAAAGCCTGCTTTGGCCCTTTTAAAACAGGGGCTTAGGGGGGGTAGTGTGGGGCGGTGCCGAAAAGCAAGTTGCGGGAGTTTGCTTGATTGTGGGGGCATCAATGCCAGGTATGAAAAACCATGCCGCACCCGGGGTTCGCAACGCTGCTATCCCCGATGCCATAGGCCGAGGTGGCCGCTGATACCGGGGATATACGCGCCTGCTGCGCGAAAACCAGCGCAGGCGTCAGGCTTTAGCGGATTATTTCTGCAGGTAACCCATGTGTTTTTCGACAATCTGCACCAGCGGTTTGAAAACCTTAGGCGATGCCGCGACGATATGGCCGGATTTCAAAAAATCATTGCCGCCTTTGAAGTCGCTAACGCGTCCGCCAGCCTCGGTGACCAGCAGTGTGCCGGCGGCAATATCCCATTCCTTGAGGTTCATCTCCCAGAAACCGTCGAAGCGGCCGGCGGCAACGTAGGCCAGGTCCAGCGCCGCGGAGCCAGGGCGGCGAATGCCGGCGGTTTTTCCGGCAACTTCCTTCATGCAGGCCAGAAACGCATCGACGTTGGCGTAGGCAAAACCGTTGAACGGAATGCCGGTGCCAATCAGGGAGCCGTCCAGGCTTTTGTTTTCACGGACACGGATTCGCTTGCCGTTCAGCTGGGCGCCGCCGCCACGGCTGGCGGTAAATTCCTCGCGCTTGACCGGGTCGTAAATGACGGCATGCTGAACGCGGCCCTTGTGTTTACAGGCAATGGAGATGGCGTAATGGGGAATGCCGTGAATGAAGTTGGTGGTACCGTCCAGCGGGTCGATGACCCATTGGTATTCGGCGTCGTTACCGATATCGCTGCCACCCTCTTCACCGAGAATCGAATGGTCAGGGTAGGCTTTGCGCAGGTGGTAGATAATTTCCTGTTCACAGGCTTTGTCGATTTCCGTCACGTAATCGTTACGGCCTTTCTCTTCAATGGTTAAAGGGTTGGCACGTTCTACGGCGTCAATAAGGATTTCGCCGGCTTTGCGGGCCGCGCGCAGGGCAATGTTTAGCATGGGTTGCATGATCGGAAACCTGGACTGTTAAGGAACAAAAGTGATTCACCCGGCATGGGGAAAACCCTGCGATTTTAACAGGGATGCAGGGTTGGCACTAGCACGGCGAAGGTTGTCGTTTCGTCTTTTTGATGTTTTGCAAATTTAGGCTGCAGCCCCTGGAGTGAAGGGTATACTCATGGGAACAGGCACTTTGATCGCACAGGATGGAGAAAGTATGGCTGAGGATTTTAAAGCAGGCGCACTGCGTTATCACCGCGAACCGTCACCTGGCAAGCTGTCTATCTCGCCGACCAAACCCCTGGCCAACAAGCGGGATCTGGCGCTGGCTTACTCGCCGGGTGTTGCCTACCCCTGCGAATTGATTGCGGAAAACCCCAATGAGGCCGCTAACGTTACCGCGCGAGGCAACCTGGTGGGGGTTGTGACCAATGGAACGGCCGTGCTGGGGCTTGGGGCGATCGGTCCGCTGGCCTCCAAGCCGGTGATGGAAGGGAAGGCGGTGTTGTTCAAGAAGTTCGCCAATATCGATGTGTTCGATATTGAGGTGGATGAAACGGATACCGATAAGCTGGTCGATATTATTGCCGCCCTGGAGCCTACCTTTGGCGGCATCAACCTCGAAGATATCAAGGCACCGGAATGCTTTGAGGTGGAGAAAAAACTGCGCGAGCGCATGAAAATTCCGGTTTTCCATGACGACCAGCATGGCACGGCGATTGTCGCTGCGGCCGCTGTTTATAACGGTTTGCGCATCGTCGGTAAGCAGATCGAAGCGGTGAAGCTGGTTGCCTCCGGTGGCGGCGCGGCCAGTATCGCCTGTATTGACTTGCTGGTGAGCATGGGGCTGCGCAAGGAAAACGTAACGGTCTGTGACCGGTTGGGTGTGATTTATCAGGGGCGTCAAGGAGGAATGAACGAATACAAGGAGAAGTATGCGCGGGCAACCGAAAGGCGTACCCTCGATGACGCGATGGACGGGGCCGATATTTTCCTGGGGCTATCCAGCGCCGGACTGTTGAAGCCCGAAATGGTCGAAAAGATGGCGGAAAGCCCCCTGATCCTGGCGATGGCTAATCCGGACCCGGAAATTCTGCCTGAAGTCGCCAGAGCTGTTCGGCCAGACGCCATTGTCGCCACTGGGCGCTCCGATTATCCCAACCAGGTCAATAATGTGCTGTGTTTCCCTTTTATTTTCAGGGGGGCGCTGGATTGCGGCGCGACGACGATCAATGAAGCCATGAAGCAGGCCTGCGTCAAAGCCATTGCGGATCTGGCGCTCAAGGAGTCCGCCGGAGAAGTTGCCGAGGCTTATCAGGGCGAGGCGCTGAAATTCGGGCCGGACTACCTGATTCCCAAACCCTTTGATCCGCGCCTGATTGAGGAGCTGCCCGTCGCCGTTGTGGAGGCGGCCATGCAGAGTGGTGTGGCAACGCGCCCGATTGATGACCTGCAGGCCTATCGGGCCAAACTGCACCGCTCAGTATGCCGTAGCGGCCTGTTTATGCAGCCGATCGTCGAAGTCGCCAAGGCTGAACCTGAGCGGCTGGTTTACAGTGAAGGCGAAAATGGCGATGTGCTGCGGGCCGTGCAGGGTGTGGTGGATGAAAAGATCGGCTTTCCTATTCTGATCGGCCGCCCTGAGGTCATACAACGGCAGATTGATAAAATCGGGCTGCGTATCCGCGCCGGTGTCGATTTCGAGCTGTTTGATCCGCAGGAAGGGGAGCATCACGAGGATTACTGGCAGTACTACCACTCTGCCGTTGGGCGCCGGGGCATTTCAGTGGAGGCAGCTAAAAAGGCCATTCTTACGAATCCCACGGTACTCGGAGCGGTGATGGTCGCAAAGGGCAAGGCCGACGGCATGATCTGCGGGAAAGTGGGGCGTTTCGATTACCACCTGCGGGATATTCGCGATGTGATCGGGCCGCGCGTACCGGGGCAGCTTATATCCTCGCTTGCGGTGCTGTTGCTGGAGCGCGGCCCGTTGTTTATTACCGATGCCTTTATCAATCACGACCCGAGTGTCGAGGAGATCGTTGAAATCACCAAGGCGAGCGTTGACCGGGTAAAGCGTTTTGGCGTCAAACCGCGAGTGGCGCTGTTATCGCATTCTAATTTCGGGACATCTAACCTCCCCTCGGCGATTAAAATGCGCAAGGCCGCCGAAATTTTGCGCGAACGCCTGCCCGATATCGAGCTGGATGGCGAAATGCACGCGATGTCGGCGATGAACAGTCGTATGCGCGACATGGCTTATCAGGACAGCATGCTGAAGAGCCAGGCAAACTTGTTGGTGATGCCGAACCTGGATGCGGCGAACATCACCATGGGTATGATCCGCTCGGTGGCGGACGCGATGCTGGTGGGGCCTTTTATTTCCGGACTGGCACAACCGGCGCACATCATGATTCCGTCGGTATCGTCGCGGGGGATTTTTAACGTGAGCGCGGCGACGGCTGCGGATATCCAGAAACGCAAGGGGCGTGCCTAGGGCGCTAGTTCAGGCGAGTCCGGCAGCGGCCCAGTTTGCGCTTCTCGTGGTACTGATCCACCTTGTTGCGATACGCTTCCATTTTTCGCAGCGAAGCCCCCTTGCGACGCAAGTCGTTGTATTTGTCGATTTGGGCCGTCCAGCTTTTACATTGCTCGGGGGTGGCCCGCGGCAAGGCGAATGAGGCCTGGCAGAGAAAAAGCGCCAGTAGAAAAACGAAACTACGCATGGTTAACACTCCTTGTTATCGTTAGACGCCATATCCGTTGGCTCCGTAGACTGTAACGAGAAGTCTGGCTTGGTACAAACAAAAAAGCCCCGCACAAAATGCCAGGCTGTTGAAATGGCTACCCTGACACGGGACCGGCTCGTCCCGGCCCCGTGATCGACCTTCCGTGGTTCAGTCCGTTTGAGTCGATTGTCCTTCTATTCAAAGGTCACCGTCGCGCTGTCGGATGGCGTTACTGCTCCACCTTCGTTATCCGACACCGTACCTGTCAATATATTGGTGTGCGGTGACGTGCTGACTTTGGCATCGAAGGTACAGGTGTACTCGTCCAAACCGCCTGGCAGACCATCATTGGGTTCAAGTGTTTGCGGTACAAAGCACGTTGAGCTCAGGATTGTCACGCCATCAATGATGGTGATGTCGCCAAACTGGTCGTCATTGAGCGCATCGAGGGACAATGCCTCTGCTGACGAATCGTTGGTTACCTTCACATCATAGGTTGTTACCACCATGGTTGCGGTTTTGCTCAGCGACGCAGCCGGTGGCACATCAAGGATATTTACCGTTGCATCGTCTGAGGCCATGACAGGTTGGCCATCATCGTCAACGCCCTTGGCCGTTGCCAGGTTGAGTACGCTGTCACCGGCGTCGCCTGCCACGAATACCGTAATTGAGCAGGTATAGGTGCCTGTGGTATGCGGCAGTACCTGCGGCACAGAGCAGGTGCCCTGGCCATCCAGATCTCCATAAATGGAGTCGGTCAGGCTGTTGATCGTCACCGCATCCACGTTGGACAGGTTGTTCACCGTAAAGGTGTAGGTGACGTCGGTACCTGGTTCATTGAAGGAGGTTGGATTTGCGGTCTTGATCAGCTCGATCATCGCCACATCATCAAGGATGGTAACGGTCGCCGAGTCGGTATCCATGACTTCGTTGCCCTCGTTGTCTTGACCGACGGCTGTTACCGTATCGGTTTCTGAGCTAAACGCCGGGCCATCTACGACTGCCGTGAATGAACAGGAATAGCTGCCATTCAAGGCAATCGACTGGGTTACCGAGCAGTCGCCACGGCCATTCAGGTTACCATGAATATCATCCGTCAGCGAGGTCAGGGTCAGGGCGTCGGCTACGCTATCGTTGTTCACCACTACCATGAAGGTCACCAGCTTGCCAGCACCCTCTTTGACAGAGGTCGGGGTGGCGGTCTTGACCACCGAGATGGCAGGCAGCACGTCAATGATACCCACCGTGGCGTCGTCAGAGCCGCTGATGTCATTGCCGTTGTCATCCTCACCACTGGCAGTGACTGTGTCCGTTTCTGAATCACCGCCTTCTCCGGCCACATTGGCAGTGAAGGAACAGGTATAGGTACCGCCGGGTGTGATGGTCTGGGGTACTGAGCAGGTGGTGCTCACAATATCGCCTTGCACCTGCGTGATATCGCCATAGATGTCATCCAGTAATCCGTTGGGATCGTCCAAGGTTACATCGTTGTTGGGGTCGATACCTGTGTTGGTCACTGCAACATCGAACTTCACGGCTGCGCCCGGCTCATTAACCGTGACCGGTGTCGCGGTTTTCACCACCAGAAGTTCTGCCGGCGGTATGTTGATCGGCACCTCGAAGTCAGGATCACAATTACATTTCGAAGGCGAGCCAGGGAATGCATCGGTGGGCTCTAAACAGACTTCGTTAGCGCCTGACTGACGCCAGCTTGTACAACTGGGCAAGTTCAGCAGGCCGTTGTCGTCAAGGTCCACGCATACGGCGGTAATATAATTTCCCGTTTGGCTCAGATCGTAGAAGATCGGGTTGTTGGCGTTGTCGATGTCGCCGCACAGGTCTTCGGGTTGAGGGCATTTGCCGCCGTTGCAGTCGGTGTCGAGATCGACAAAGTCGCCGGAGGTGCCGTCAGGGCGGGTAAAACTTCCCACTTCAGGCAGGGTGCTGATGGAGCAAATCCCGGTCAACGCACCGTCGCCATTCGGATCGCCATCGACGCCAAAATAAAGACCGATGTCGTAGCGTTCCTGGGCGCTGAGCAGCACCTCAAAGGTGGCCGCGAAGCTGGTCGTGTCACCCGGAAAGGCACACTTGTCCCCGCATAAAGCCGGTGCTGCATTTCCGTTGCCGTCGAGACAAGTATTGGGGTCAAGGCTGCAGTCTGCACCAGCGTTTGACGCCCCGACATCACAGACCGGCTCGAATGTAATATCCGCTTCATTAACGATGCCGTCACCTGTCACATCGGCGACACCGGATACCCTGACGTCATTGGCTGTACAACCAAGATTTCCCGGAAACAGGTCATCCATACAGCTATCGATAATCGTATCGCCGGTGCCGTCCTGGGCTAGTGCTTGAGAGGTGCCGGTCAGTGCGCCGGCAAGTAAACAGAGGATCGCAGCTATCAGTAGCCAGTAGCGTGTATCCTGCAGCTGCGCAAGGTTAGCGTATCTTTTCATAGCAAGGCCTCCCGTTTTATAGCAAGGCCCCCACACGTAGGAGATGTCAGCAAAATTTGTGCCTGCTTATTTATTTTGCTGAATAATCAAATGCCTGGAACGAGGTGCCCGTAAACTTTAAAAAGAACGGTTAAAAAAGTGCTGAGCCGGGGTGTTTTTGTAAAAATTACTGACGGTCCGTTTGGAGCTGAAACACAGGGGGCGGAAAGCTTCTGGTGAAGTGTTACGCCCCTGTTATTGAGGGTTTTTAACACGGCCCGGTATTTGTTTTGCCAAATCGGGAACGTCGGGCGTAAATGGCTGCAGCCCTGCCGGATAGGGTGAAAACAGAGTGATGTATAAAAAATGAAAGGGGACAAACAAAAAAGCCCCGCACGAGGTGCGAGGCTTTTTAAATATGGTGCCCAGAGACAGAATCGAACTGCCGACACGGGGATTTTCAATCCCCTGCTCTACCGACTGAGCTATCTGGGCAGGCTTTCCTGTTGCTTTGTTATTTCTCTATCGGGCCAGCGTTAACTGGTAACCGGCAACAGGGCGGCTATTAAACCGTTTGATAGATGGCGAGTCAAGCCAAAAATGTCACGAATGGCGGATTTATTCAGAACCGCGAATTATTCGCTGGGCGGTACGTAACCTTCGGCCTTTTCAAAGTCCTCATTGGCGAAGAATTTATCCATTTGCTCGGTGAGGTATTTGCGGGTTTCCGTATCCATCAGGTTCAGGGAGCGTTCGTTGATGATCATTGTTTGGTGTGCCAGCCATTCCAGCCAGGCTTTTTTTGAAACGCTGTCAAAAATCTCCTGACCCTTGGGGCCGGGGTAGGGAGGGTTGTCCAGGCCTTCCAGTTCCTGTTGGTACTTCTTGCAAAATACAGTGCGAGTCATGGTTGTTCCCGATATCAGATATTCATAAATGCGGGGGGTATTGTAATGGCCGGTCGGGTGTATTTCTAGCGGTGCCGTGTCAGAGCTCGTCGAGTAAATTCTTGATCGGTGCTGCGAGGCCGATTCCCTGCGGTTTGCGGGGGTGGTACCAGCGCCATTGGCCGCCGTCCATGACCTGTCCCGGGCTGCGATGCAGGTGGGCCAGTTGCGGGTGCATGACCAGGTGAAAATGCGAGAAGGTGTGGCGTCGTTCGGGCAAATTCTTGCCGGGTTCGATGTCTCCCTGAACGCTTTCCGCAAGCTGTACTAATAGCTGTTGCGAGTCTTCATGCTGCGGCAGGCTCCACAGGCCGCCCCAGATGCCCTGGGAGGGTCGTTTTTGCAGCAAGACTTCACCAGCAGGATTCTGCAGTAACAGGAAATAAGCCGTTTTCGTCGGCAGTGTTTTGCGTGGTTTGGGCTGGGGGTATTGATCCGTACAGTTTGTTGCATGGGCAACACAGTGAAGTTGCAGTGGGCAGTCGGGGCAGCGGGGCTTTGTTCGTGTGCAGACCGTGGCGCCCAGATCCATCATTGCCTGGGTATATTCGGCAACCTGTTGTTGCGGGGTAAGGTTTTCAGCCAGCTGCCAAAGTTTCTTAAGTGTTCGGCTTTGACCGCTCCAGCCTTCAACCGCCTGGAAACGCGATAGCACCCGTTTGACATTGCCATCCAGGATCGGCGCACGGACCTGCATACTCAGGCTCAGGATGGCGCCGGCGGTGGAGCGACCAATGCCCGGCAATTGCTCTAACGCTTCCAGTGTGCCGGGAAAGCGGCCATGGTGCTCACTGGCGATGATTTTAGCGGATTTGTGCAGGTTGCGAGCCCGGGCGTAGTAGCCAAGCCCGGTCCACAGGTGCAGGACATCGTCCTCGCTGGCGTCAGCGAGCTCACGGACGGTTGGGTAGGCCTGCATAAAGCGTTCGAAGTAGGGGATAACCGTGGCGACCTGGGTTTGCTGAAGCATGATTTCCGACACCCACACCCGGTAAGGGCTGATGTGTTGCTGCCAGGGCAGGTTTTTACGGCCATGCAGCTGGAACCAGCCCAGGACGGCGGCGCCGAAATTAAAGTCGCTCATCGGGGTTACAGGCCCAACAGGTTTTTGAGCTGCTGGGCGGCGTCGTCGCCAAGTTGTTTCTGCAGTTTCTCTTCGATTTTCTCACTGGCTTTGCGTTTTATTTCCTGCTCGGCCAGTTGGGCGGCGATATTCTGTAGCTCGCGCTGGTCGAGCCCGCACATCTGCGAGGGGTCGTCGGTGAGTGCGCCCTGGCAACGGAGTGGCCAGGCGACATTGCGGTAACGCTCATGGACTTCGCAGGATTCGTTTTCAAGGTCGCCCGTGATGGTGGCGCGGATACGGTAATCCAGGGTTTCTTCCGGCAGGTTAACAAGGCCGCCGCCAGTGACCTTGAGGGTTTTCAGTACCAGCTGCAAGCCTTCGCTTTGCATGACGCCGTTGACGATATTCATGCGGCCATCAAAACGCTGGAATGGCGTATCCGGGCTTTCATCGCTGGCGATATAGCTGCGGTCGCGGATACGTGCGACGCTTTTGCACACCAGCTGCTCGATGTTGGTGTTTTTCAGGAGACCGTCGAGCAGGGCAAAGTCGGCGGTTCCGGTGAGGCTGCGTTTGATCTGGTCAATGCTGTTGCCCCGGGCGCTAAGGTTGAGATTCAGGTTC
Organism: Pseudomonadales bacterium; assembly: GCA_041395865.1. Classification (GTDB taxonomy): domain Bacteria; phylum Pseudomonadota; class Gammaproteobacteria; order Pseudomonadales; family IMCC2047; genus IMCC2047. Next base: position 141,193 of record JAWKZQ010000001.1, on the reverse strand, counting down.
AGCTTGCCCAGCAGGTAGTCCACATCGGCGAGTGCGCTGAGTAACGGTGCCGCCTGGATGCCGGAAAGCGTCTGGGTTACGCTGATTTGCGGGGTGTTGCTGCGGGCGTCAATGGTGGCATTGGCTTTGATGCTGCCCTCGTAAAGATTACCGGTCAGGCTTTTCAGGTTAATAAAACCGTTATTGGCCGTGACGCTGGCATCCAGGTTGCTGATCTGTTGGCCGGATGCCTCCAGCTGCCCGATACGCAGTCGGCCGTTGGTGTTGATTTCGTGCAGCAGAGCCAGGGGGAGCAGCAGTGCGTCAGCACTGGTGGGCTGGCTGCTCTTGGATGACGGCGATTCACTGCCGGTGTCGGCTGGCAGATAGCGGTCGAGGTTGAGGCGATCAATAGTCAGGTCGAAACGGTTGGCCAGCGTGTCAAAGTCGTTAATCTTGAGGCTGCCGCTTAGGGTGCTGTCGTCGAGTCGCAGGGCGATTTTCGGTATATCGAACTGTTTTTCGCTACCCTGAAAAGCTACTTCGCCGGTTAAGCTTTTGAGTACCTGTTTGTCCGCGCTATCCGGCAGGTCGATAGCCAGCTTGGGGAGCAGGGTTTTGAGATCCGCCTTGCCAAGCTTTAATTGACCCGAATAAGTCATGCCGCTGTTTAGGCCCTGCGCTTTGATATCGCCATTTAATTGTAACTCGGGCGCGCTGAGCGCAAGTTTGTTGAGCGTGAGTTCACCTGCTCCCGTGTCGAGACGCAGCTCACTTTGCAGATCGAAGCGCGCCTGGATATTGTTTAATGAGTCCTGGCCCAGCAGGGCGGCCCAATCGGCGGGAACGACCTCCAGCACTTTGACGATGCCTTCAACCACAGGGTTGCTCAGCAATTGGTCGATATCAATGTCGGCCTGGATTCGGGCATTGTCCAAATCCAGTACCGTGTCATTCAGGCTGACCTGCTCTTTCGGCAGGTTCAGGTTTATCTTGCTGGTAAAGTGGGCTTGAACCGGGCTTTTTAATTGCGGATTGCGGTAGCCAAAACTGGCGCTCACCGGGAAGCTGCTGGTGGCGCTAACGTTGCTCACCTGGAAGTTCAGGTTCTGCAGTTGGTGAGAGGCATTGCTCGTAAGGTCGCGGTAGCTGATCTCGGCATTTTCCACCTTGAGATACCCGAAGGCAAAGGCCGCCAGGGGCAGATTGACAGCTTCTGAACCTGAACCCGGTTTGTTTTCCGGCTGTTTCGACGGGGTTGAGATTTGCCAGTTTGCGCGGCCCTTTGCATCTTTTACCAGATTGAGCTTGAGGTCGCGTAATGCCACGCCGTCCACCTCCAGCTCGCCTTTCAGCAGGGGGGCAAATTTAGCAAAAACCCGTGCGTAACCGGCAGACGCGAGCGCCCCCTGCGGTGTGTCGACGGTGATTTTTTCAACGCTAACGCCGAGCCAGGGAAAAACCGATAACTGAAGGTCGCCCTGGATATCCAGCTTCAGCTCTGTTTGCTCCTCGACCAGGGCCAGGATTTCGGCTTTGTAGTCGTTAGGGTCGAAAATCGCAAAGAGGTAAATGGCAAGGCCTCCAATGATCAGGATCAGGAGGCCGATGACGGCGGCTAGAATTTTCAAGAACAGTGACATGGTGAGCAGAATTCCAGTGGGTACTTAGTTATCAGGGCTAACAGGTACAGGGAATAGACAGCGCACTTGCCGATGGATTCCGAAAATCGGCATTAATCGGGGCGTGTCAGGGTTACAACCTCGTTTTCGTTACCGACCAGCAGCAGGTCGGCTGGGCGTGCCGCGAAGAGGCCGTTACAGACAACGCCGACGATGCCGTTTATTTTTTGCTCGAGTTCAATGGCGTTGTTGATTTCCAGGTTGTAGACATCAAGGATGATGTTACCGTTATCAGTGGTGAAGCCTTCGCGATACTCGGGCATACCGCCCAGCTTAACCAGTTCACGCGCGACATAGCTGCGTGCCATTGGGATTACCTCGACAGGCAGGGGAAACCGGCCCAGTACGCCCACCTGTTTGCTGGCATCCACAATACAGACAAATTCGTCAGCGACGGCGGCGATAATTTTTTCGCGAGTTAGCGCACCGCCGCCGCCCTTGATGAGTTCCAGGTAGTCGTTGGCTTCGTCGGCGCCGTCAACGTAAACGCTGACGCGGTCTACGGCGGTGAGTTCGTAGACCGGAATGCCGTGGCTTTTGAGCCGTTCGGCGGAAGCGACTGAGCTGGCAACAGTGCCGTCGAAGGTATGCTTGATTTTTGCCAGTTCATCAATAAAAAAATTAGTGGTGGAACCGGTGCCAATGCCGACAATGGTGTCGTTTTTGAGTTTACTTTTGATATGGTCAACAGCGGCTTTGGCGACTGCTTGTTTTAGTTCGTCCTGGGTCATGGCTGAAATTCGATAGTCAACGATGGATAAAGGCGTAAATTATAAGCCCAAGCGGGTATTGTTTATAGACGTGATCAGGGAATAGTCATTATCATAGCCGCCAGTGCCCGGGAACCCCGGTTTCCCGCTAAATAGCCAGCCAAAACACGATTTGAAGCCGATTATGCTAGAAACCTACGTAAAAAAAATCCTTAAGGCGCGCGTTTATGACGTGGCCATAGAAACGCCTGTTGATGAAGCACAGGTGCTTTCGGAGCGCTTTGGCAACCGGGTTCTTATCAAGCGTGAGGATTTGCAGCCGGTTTTCTCCTTCAAGCTGCGCGGGGCTTACAATAAGATTTCCCAGCTTACCGAAGAGCAGCTCAAACGCGGAGTCATCACCGCATCGGCCGGAAACCATGCGCAGGGTGTGGCCCTGACAGGTAAAAAACTCGGTATTCAGCCGGTTATTGTAATGCCCAGAACAACACCTCCCATCAAGGTGAATTCGGTCAAGGCGCGTGGCGGCAAGGTTGTGCTGCATGGCGATACCTACGACGAAGCGAGCGAGCACTCCAAGAAGCTGGCCAAGGAAAAGGGAATGACGCATGTGCACCCTTTTGACGATCCCGATGTAATTGCCGGGCAGGGTACCATTGGTATGGAGATTCTGCGCCAGGTCACCGGGCCGCTGGATGCGGTGTTCGTTCCCGTCGGAGGCGGCGGTTTGCTGGCTGGCGTGGCGGCTTACATCAAATACGTGCGTCCGGAAATCAAGGTGATCGGTGTCGAAGCCGAGGACTCCGCCTGCATGAAGTGGGCGCTGGAAAAAAATCGCCGCATCACCTTGCCCGAAGTGGGCATTTTTGCCGACGGTGTGGCGGTTGCGCAGGCCGGCAAGGAAACCTTTAAGGTCATTCGCGAATGCGTGGACGGTATGATCACCGTCAGTACCGACGAAATCTGTGCCGCCATCAAGGATATCTTTACCGATACTCGCTCGATTGCCGAACCTGCCGGTGCCTTGGCAATTGCGGGTTTGAAAAAGTACGTTGAGGAGACTGGCGTCAAGGAGCAGACGTTATTGGCGATCGATAGCGGTGCCAATGTTAACTTTGACCGCCTGCGGCATATCGCCGAACGCGCCGAGCTGGGCGAGAAGGGCGAGGCCATCCTGGCCGTCACCATTCCGGAAAAACCCGGCAGCTTTAAACAGTTTTGTGCAGCGCTGGGCAAGCGCAATATCACCGAGTTCAATTACCGCTATGCCGATGATACCGATGCCCATGTGTTTGTCGGTGTGCAGTTGCGGGAGGGTGATGCAGAGCGTCGTGAAATTATCGATGGCCTGATCGAAAAGGAATATCCAGTGGTGGATATGACCGATAATGAAATGGCCAAGCTGCATGTGCGACACCAGATGGGTGGCCATGCGCCCAGGGACCAAAACGAGGTGATTTTCCGCTTTGAATTTCCGGAGCGCCCCGGCGCGCTCATGAAGTTCCTGCAAACCCTCGGCCAACGCTGGAATATTTCTTTGTTCCATTACCGTAACCACGGCGCCGCCTACGGGCGAGTCATGGTTGGCTTCCAGGTGGAAGCCGATGAGAAAAAGCTCGCGGCTGAGTTTTTTGACAAGATCGGCTATCCCTACAAGGAAGAGACGGATAATCCCGCCTATCAAATCTTCCTGGGGTAATCCGGGTAACGCTGCCGGCTCCAGAGCCGGCACGCACTTATTAAAACAGCAGTAACTGCTCCTCTGTCGCCAGTCCGTTCAGCGGCACATCCCATTCAGCCGGCTCCAGGTAGTCCACCTCTTGGCAGTGGTGCGCGAGACCCATCAGGAAAGGTTTTTTCGTTTCGCGTGCGAACTCAAAGGTGCGGTCGTAGAAGCCTTTCCCCATGCCCATGCGATTGCCCTGGTTGTCAAAGCCCACCAGCGGAGTCAGCACCAGGTCGAGGATGCTTGCATCAAGAAGGTCCTCGGGCTCGTGAACCGGTTCGGGAATATTGTAGCGGTTGAGGAAAAATTCGGTGTCCGGCGTGTAATGGACAAACTTCATCAGGTTCTCACCCTTGCTGTCGATAATCGGCAGGTAGCAGGATTTACCCTGTTGCCAGGCTAGTTCTACCAGCCTGTGCGGGTTGATTTCGCCGTCACTGGCGAGATAAACACCAACGTGCCGGCTTTTTTCAAAAACGGTGAGGGGGCTCACGAAGTCGCAAATGGCCTGGGCCGCCTGTTCGCGGATATCCGCACTCAGGTTACGGCGTTTTTCGCGCAGGGTGCGGCGGAGTTCTTTTTTGCATTCCATAATCAGCGTCAACAATCCTGGGTTCTGGTTCAGTTGCGCGGATTATAAGGTAAAAGCGGGGAGGGGAAAAATAAGAACTCTCCGCCGTGCCGTCGTTAGTGTCGACCTTGAACCGAAGGTTCAAGGTGGGAGCTTCTGGAGTAAGTCAGGCTTTCCGATCAAGCGGACTTGCGCACATTTACTTCAATGCAGCCCCCGGGGAAAAACTTATAGGCTCGAGGACGTTACCAACTGGCGAACACAGCAGAGAGTCGTATGGCTAGTATATCTTATTGGCCTGTTTTGTCAGGGCTTGACAGGGGTAATATTTAGAATCTTTTGGATTGAGTTGGGCGGCTGATAACAAGAATTGATTTAAGAGAGCTCTTGTAATAGATCGTCGATTTTGTTTGCCAGTCGTAGTGCGGTGTCTTGTCCTGTGCTGTTGGCATTGTCCTTTTGCAGGAACTCGTGGGCGATGTTCAAGGCGGCCATTACGGCAATTCGCTCAAGGCCGTGAATTTTTCCGGAGGCACGAATTTCACGCATTTTGCCGTCCAGGTAACTGGCAGACTGCGTCAGTGCCTGGCGTTCACTTTCCGGGCAGGCGATCAGGTAGTCTTTATCAAGGATTTGTACTTTGGTTGTGTCGGCCACGCTTTAATTCTCCATTGCTTTAAGGCGGGTGATCATGGCTTCAACCTTGTTGCGGGCGTCTTCCTTCTGCTGCAGGATTTGGGCGCGCTCGGTTTTCCAGTTGGCCTTTTCCTGCATCAGGGTTTTGTTTTGTGCGTCAAGCTGGCGGCATAGGTCAATCAGTTGGTTGACCTTGAGCTCAAGTGCCTTGTAGTCCATTTCGCTCATGACAATATTATTCTTAATCCGCAATGGTGATGATGATATATTACTATAGTTGTGCCGCCCGAACCGGTCAATTACAAAGACCTTAATAAATCTGCGGCAAGTCCCCAATACACAAAGAGAAATTTATGGATAACCTGCAAGAGCTGGATCTGGATCCGGTCGAATTTGATGAGCTGGCCGATCTGTTTGTGGAGCTCAAAGTGTTTTCCTCGCCGTCCGAGTTGCATGGCCTGCTTTGTGGACAACTGGCAGGGCAAAAAAGTTTCGATGAAAATACCTGGCTGATCGGTGCGGCAACTTTTCTGGAGCAGGAGCGCTTTGAGAGCGATGAGGCTAAAACACTCTTGCTGGAAATGTACGCAACGACGCGTCAGCAATTCCAGGCCGATGGTTTTAACCTGTTAATGTTGCTGCCTGACGATGATGTGGATATCGGTGAACGTGCGGGTAGCCTGGGGCGGTGGTGCCTGGGGTTCCTTACCGGCTTTGGCGCGGCTCGGGGCAAGCTCTCCGGGGACGGGCGTGAAACCCTCGAAGACCTGGAGAAAATCAGCCAGATTGACGACGAGGGGCTGGAAGCTGACGAGGACAGTGAACAGGATATGATGCAGTTGGTGGAATATGTGCGCATGGCGGCAATCATGCTTTATACCGAAGTTCATACGCCCGGCGAAGCGGATGGCGACAAACCGCAACCTTCACTTCATTAAAAGATTTACGACATGCAAGTCACCCAACGTGAATACAAACGTCGTCGCGACGACTTGATGGCCCAGATGGGCGAGAACTCAATCGCTTTGCTGCCGGCAGCGCCTCTGTTAACCCGTAACCGGGATGTGGAGCACCCCTTTCGCCAGGATAGCGACTTTCATTACCTGAGCGGTTTTGACGAGCCGGATGCCGTGATTGTTTTGAAGCCGGGCCGGGAGCATGGCGAGTTCGTCATGTTTTGTCGTGAGCGTGATCCGGAAAAAGAGCTTTGGACGGGCTTTATTACCGGTCCCGAAGGGGTTTGTGAGCAATATGGCGCCGATGACGCGTTCCCGATCGCGGATATAAACGACATTTTGCCGGGGCTGCTGGAGGGTTGCGACAAGGTCTATTCCTCGATCGGCAGTAACCCGGAATTCGACCGCAAGGTGATGGAGTGGGTCAAGGTTATCCGGTCGCAGGCCCGCAACGGCGCACAGCCACCCAACGAGTTTCTGGTGCTGGACCATTTGCTGCACGAAATGCGCTTGTTCAAGAGTAAAAAGGAAGTGCAGCTGATGGCTAAATCGGGGCGCATTTCCGCTGATGCCCATGTGGCTGCGATGAAAGCCTGCAAGCCCGGTATGTGGGAATACCAGCTCGAAGCGGTTTATGTGAACCACTTTATGAACGAGGGGTGTCGTTTGCAGGCTTACCCGAGCATTGTGGGTGGTGGTGCCAACGCATGCATTCTTCACTATACCGATAATAACCGTGAGTTGCTTGACGGTGATCTGGTGCTGGTGGACGCCGGTTGCGAATACCGGCTTTATGCCGGCGATATCACCCGTACGTTTCCCGTGAACGGAACATTCAGTGCTGAGCAGCGGGCTCTTTATGACCTGGTGCTGGCCGCGCAGCTGGCGGCAATCGAACAGGTGAAACCGGGTAATCACTGGAATGAACCGCATGAAGCCGCCGTCCGTGTTTTGACGGCGGGGCTGGTCGAGCTGGGCATCCTGGAAGGGGAGGTCGACAGGCTGATCGAAGCGGAGGCCTACAAACCCTTTTATATGCATAAAACAGGGCACTGGCTGGGGCTGGATGTGCACGATGTTGGCGAATATAAGGTCGGCGAGGTGTGGCGGGAATTGGAGCCGGGCATGGTCCTGACCGTAGAGCCGGGACTTTATATCGCTCCTGGCGCCAGTGATGTGGATAAAAAATGGCGGGGCATTGGTATCCGTATCGAAGATGATGTGCTGGTTACCAAAGAGGGCTGCCAGATACTCACGGATGCCGTGCCCAAGCAGGCGGATGAAATTGAAGCCCTGATGGCGGCAACATAGGCCATGGATCCAGTACAGGCGCAAGAGGATTTCTTTGATGTCGCCATTATCGGCGGCGGTATGGTCGGCGCCAGCCTGGCCTGTGCCCTGTTGCCGGCAGTCGCCGAGCAGGGCATGAGAGTGGCGCTGGTCGAAAGCTTCCCCTTCCCGGTCTGCGAAACCCCGGAAACATCCGATGAGGTGCTTTACCAGCCCAGCTACGATGACCGGTCCACGGCACTTTCCTACGGGAGCCGTTGCCTGTTGCAGCAACTGGGCGTGTGGGAAAAGCTGAGCCAGCATGTCACGCCGATCAAGCATATCCATGTTTCCGATAAGGGCCGTTTCGGTGCGGCTCGCCTGCATGCTGCGGAGCACGGTATCGATGCCTTGGGTTACGTTGTGGAAAATGCCTGGCTTGGGCGTGTCCTGCTGCAAAAAGTACGATCAAGCGGGCTTGTGCATTGCATCTCGCCTGCCTCGGTGACTGACGTAAAGCGAGTGCTCGATGATAACGGTGCTGTCTGTCAGCGGCTCACGCTGCAACAGGAGGACGGTGTGCACACCCTGATGACGCGGCTGGCGGTTGTTGCCGATGGCGGACGTTCCCAGGTCTGCGAGCAGCTGGGTCTGGAGGTACAAAAAACCGATTATCGGCAGCATGCCATTGTTGCCAATGTCAGCACTGAACTGCCCCATGACAATGTTGCCTATGAGCGTTTTACGCCGCAGGGCCCGGTGGCCTTGCTGCCGCTGCATGAGCAGGATGCTCATCGGCAGAGCCGCTCAGCACTGGTGTTTACGGTCGCTGCCGAGCAGGTTGGTGAGTTAATGGCGATGGGCGACCAGGCTTTTCTGGAGGCGCTCCAGCAGCGGTTTGGTTATCGCCTGGGGCCTTTTACCGCCATTGGCAGGCGCGATAGCTATCCGCTGACTTTGCAGCGAGTTCGGGAGCAGGTGCGCCCAGGCCTGGCGGTGATTGGTAATGCCGCTCATACGCTACATCCCGTTGCCGGCCAGGGCTTTAACCTGGCGTTGCGAGGGTTGATGGCACTGTCGCATACCCTCAATGAAGCCTTTGCCCAGGGCCAGAACCCTGGCGATATGGGGCTTTTACAGGGCTATTTGCAGCGTCAGCAGCTGGATCAGGATAAAACCATCGCCTTTACCGATCAGCTGCTGAAACTGTTCGGCAGCCAAAGTACGCTGGTGAAGAAGGCGCGCGGGCGCGGCTTGCTGGCACTGGAGTTTTTTAACCCGGCTAAACAGCTATTTGCCCGACAGGCGATGGGGCTCGGCGACCGCTTGCCGCGCATAGCGGTTGGGGAGCAGCAATGAAGCAAAGCGCAACAGTAGAACAGTACGATATCGTTATTGTCGGTGGTGGCCTGGTAGGAACGACGCTGGCCTGTGCCCTGGCTGTGGCATTGGGAGAGCGTATCTCCATTGCGCTGGTCGAGGCGCGCAAGCCCGCAGGGCTGCCTGGTATGGATGAAGAGACACCTTTTGAACCGCGGGTCAGCGCCTTGACGCAGGCCACCAGGCAATTGCTGGTACACATTGGCGTCTGGCCTGCGATTGTCCGGCAGCGTTTTGGCCTGATGAAAAATATGTGTGTCTGGGATGCCGACGGAACCGGGCAGATAAGGTTTGAGGCCGAAGATCTGGGGCAGTCCGAATTGGGCTACATTGTTGAAAACCGTATTACGGTTTCCTGCCTGTTCGAACGACTGCAGGATTTCCCGAACATCGAGCTGGTCGCGCCCGCGTCGATTGTCGAGCTTAGCCCGCCGCAGAACGATGGATTAAGGCGTGTACGGCTGGATAACGGTGAAGAGCTTGCGGCCGCATTGGTGGTGGGCGCCGATGGCGCGATGTCCAAAGTACGCGACATGGCCGGAATCCTGTTGCAGGAAAAGGCGTATCAGCAAAGTGCCGTTGTTACCACCGTAAGGACCGAGCGGCCCCACCAGCATACGGCCTGGCAACGATTCCTGGAAACGGGACCGCTGGCCTTTTTGCCCCTGCGAACGACGGGAGGGGATGATCATTACTGTTCGATTGTCTGGTCCCTGGATGACGAGCGGGTACAAGATGTCATGGCGTTGGATGACGAGGCGTTTAAAGCCGCTTTGCAGCGAGCCTTCGAATCCCGACTGGGCGAAATTCGTGACGTTGACCCGCGCTTTAGTTTTCCGTTACGCCAGCGCCACGCGCAAACCTACGTAAAACAAGGGGTTGCACTGGTCGGTGATGCCGCCCACACCATCCACCCGCTGGCCGGGCAGGGGGTGAACCTGGGTATGCTGGACGCAGCGGTTTTAACCGAAGAGTTAATTCGTGCCTTCAAGCGTGAATTGTCCCCCGGAGATCTCAGCGTATTGAAGCGCTACCAGCGCCGGCGTCGTGGCGATAATGCATTGATGATGAGCACGATGCGCGGCTTTAAACTGCTGTTTGGCGAAACCGCGCTGCCGGTGCGCTGGCTGCGTAATACGGGCATGAGCTGTCTGAATGATCAGGGGCCGCTGAAGAATCGGGTGGCTGCCAATGCCATGGGACTGAGTGGCGATTTGCCTGGACTCGCCAGACCCGATTACTTTAATCCCACCTTTTAAATGACCCGAACCAGAACGGTTTTGTCTGCAAGCCGCTATATCTGGCTTTTTCTTCTTTTCTGTAGCGCCGCACAGGCGGAGTGGGCTCGCGTTGCGCATGTGCTGGATGGCGATACCGTTATTCTTGAGGATCGGCGGCATGTGCGTTTGCTGGCGATTAACACGCCCGAAGTGGCCGGTAAAAAGCGGGCGGCCGAACCCGGCGGCGAAGCGGCAAAACGTTGGCTGAAACAGCGTATCGAAGGACAGCGGGTGCGCCTTGAAGAGGATCGGGAAAAACGGGATAAATACGGACGCTGGCTCTATTACCTGTTTGACCGGGATGGCGACTTGCTGAATGAGCGACTGCTGGCCAACGGCCTGGCTGTGCTGAGTATTCATCCGCCTAACCTTAAATACCAGGCGCGCTTGCAGTTGGCTGAAGGACAGGCCGAAGCAAAAGAGCTGGGTATCTGGGGAATGCCGGATTACCGCCCGCTGCTGTTACCACAATTGCTGGCTGAAAAGCGCCAGGGCTGGCAACGGGTGCGGCTTACTCCAGAGGCGATCAAGTACAGCCGTAAATATGCCCGTCTTGCCGCAGGCTCTGGCGTCGATGTCCGTATCGCCAAGTCTAATCTCCGTTATTTCCCGGATCTGGATGCTTACCTGGGGTGTGAGCTGGAGGTACGCGGCTGGGTCTCCTGGCAGAAAGACAGGGCTTCGATACTGATTCGGCACCCGAGTGCGGTGATAACCCGGGATTGCCACTAGCCTTGATTTGCCGCTAGGCCTTATAATACGCGCTTTTAGTCGGAGCCCGTGCTGAGGGCGCGCAATTGGAGAAAATCATGGCTGAACGTAAGGCCAGCGTAAAACGCGATACCCTTGAAACCCAGATTGAGGTTGAGATTAATCTTGACGGTGCCGGAACGTCGGATTTTGAAACCGGGCTGCATTTCCTGGAGCACATGCTTGACCAGGTGGCGCGTCACGGCATGATTGACCTGAAAATCAAGGCGGTGGGCGACCTGCACATTGATGATCACCACACAGCTGAAGACCTGGGAATCACCCTCGGCCAGGCCTTTGCCAAGGCGGTGGGCGACAAGAAGGGACTTCGCCGCTATGGGCATGCCTATGTGCCGCTGGATGAAGCCTTATCTCGGGTTGTGATTGATTTTTCCGGGCGTCCCGGCCTGTTTATGGATGTGCCTTTCACCCGCGCCAGTGTGGGCGGTTTTGATTGCGAGCTTTTCTATGAGTTCTTCCAGGGTTTCACAAACCACGCCATGGTGACGTTGCACATCGATAACCTGCGTGGCAAGAATACCCACCACCAGGCCGAGACGGTGTTCAAGGCCTTTGGTCGCGCACTGCGCATGGCGCTTGAGGAAGATCCCCGGATGGCGGGTAAAATGCCTTCCACGAAAGGCACCCTGTAACGGGTGCCTTTTCTGTTTTGACCCTACACAAAGACTAACATCAGGCGAGGAAATCAAATGGCGACCAGTCGTATCGGCGTGATTGATTATGGCATGGGGAATTTGCACTCAGCGGGCAAAGCCCTGGAGCATGTGGCTGACGGTGCTGAGGTGGTGGTAAGTTCTGACCCGGATGTGATTCGCCAGACCGACCGCATTCTGCTGCCCGGTGTTGGTGCGATCCGCGACTGTATGGCTGAAATTCGCCGCCAGGGTTTTGATCAACTGGTCGCCGAAGTGGCCGGGCAAAAGCCTTTGTTGGCCATTTGCGTGGGTATCCAGTCGCTGATGGAGCACAGTGAAGAAAACGGCGGCGTTGATTGCCTGGGGTTATTCAAGGGCAACAGCCTGTTCTTCGGCGACGACCTTAAGGATGCCGAGGGGAACAAGCTTAAAGTGCCGCATATGGGATGGAACCGCGTGCATCAAACGGTAGCGCACCCGCTATGGGCCGGGATTCCCAACGATTCGCGTTTTTATTTTGTGCACAGCTATTATGTGAAAGCAGCAAACCCGGATGAAGTGGCGGGTGAAGGCGAATACGGCGAAAAATTCGCGGCAGCGATTTATCGCGATAATATTTTTGCAGTGCAGTTCCACCCGGAAAAGAGCCAGCGTGCGGGCCTGCAACTGCTACGTAATTTTGTAAATTGGGATGGTAACTGTTAATGCTGATTATTCCTGCGATTGATTTAAAGGACGGCCTACTAATGCGTGCGTCTGCTGCAAGGGCCGCATGGAAGATTCCACGGTATTTTCCGACGACCCTGCTGCGATGGCGTTGGCAGACCGGGTTAACGCTGGCGCACGTCGTTTGCACCTGGTGGACTCTGAACGGTGCCTTTGCCGGAGAGCCGGTAAACGGTGGCATCGTGAAAGCAATCGCTGAGGCGTATCCGGAGCTACCCATTCAGATTGGTGGCGGTATCCGCTCCTTTGAAACCATTCAAGCTTATCTGGATGCTGGTGTGCAGTATGTGATTATCGGCACCAAAGCCGTTAAAGAGCCTGAATTTGTGTTTGAAGCCTGCAAACGTTTTCCCGGGCATATCATCGTGGGCTTGGATGCCAAAGACGGCAAAGTGGCGATCGATGGCTGGGCGGAAGTGACCGACGTTGATGTGATTGAGCTGGCCAAGCAATTCAAGGAAGCAGGCGTGAGCGCCATTGTTTATACCGATATCAGCCGTGATGGCATGATGCAGGGGGTTAACGTGGAAGCCACCGCGCGCCTGGCACAGGAGTGTGGTATTGACGTCATTGCTTCCGGTGGTGTTACCAATATCGACGATGTTCGCGCGCTGGCGAAGGTGGCTGATACCGGGATTTGCGGTGCGATTACCGGTCGGGCGATTTACGAAGGCACGCTGGATTTATCTGAAGCCCAGCAACTGAGCGATGAGCTCACTTCCTAAGATTTGAAAGAGAGGCAATCTCATGGGTTTGGCAAAACGTATTATTCCCTGTCTTGATGTGGATAACGGACGCGTTGTTAAGGGTGTCCAGTTTGTGGAAATCCGCGATGCCGGTGACCCGGTGGAAATTGCCAAGCGCTATGATGAGCAGGGTGCCGACGAGATCACTTTCCTGGATATTACCGCCAGCCATGAAGATCGCGACACCATGGTGCATGTGGTCGAGGATATTGCCAGTCAGGTGTTTATCCCGCTGACTGTGGGTGGTGGCATTCGTACGGTGGAAGATATCCGCCGTATGCTGAATGCTGGCGCTGATAAGGTGGGTATCAACACTGCTGCGGTTGTGAACCCAGAATTCGTACGTGAAGCCTCGCAGAAATTCGGCGCCCAGTGCATTGTGGTGGCGATTGATGCAAAAAAGGTCAGCGCCGAAGGCGAGCCTAACCGCTGGGAAATTTTTACCCACGGCGGCCGCAAGCCAACCGGCCTGGATGCGATTGAGTGGGCCAAAAAGATGGTCGACTACGGTGCCGGTGAAATCCTGCTAACGAGTATGGATCGCGACGGCACCAAAATTGGATTCGATAATGAATTGACCTGCGCCATCAGCGAAGCTGTGCACGTGCCGATTATTGCTTCCGGGGGTGTCGGTAATCTCGACCACCTGGTTGAAGGTGTGACCAAAGGCAAGGCCGATGCGGTGCTGGCCGCCAGTATTTTCCACTTTGGTGAGCACACGGTTCCCGAGGCCAAGGCCTATATGGCATCAAAGGGCATTGAGGTTCGCGAGGACTTCTAACGTCTTCTCAGTCTCGCATTCATACGAGATAAGGGAGGGGCTTGGTTTCCACCCTTATCAATCACTCCTCGACCCTGCTACTTGTCCCGCTTTGCGGGATGCCCTGCGTGTTTGGGTTTCAGCCGGCGCGGCGGAGCTCGCCTTTCAGGTTCAAACAGTCTTCGCCTTTTTCCGGCTGAAACCCGTAATCCTCGGCTGCGTAAAGGGGGATTGCGGCTCCGCAAAGGATTATTTATGGTTACGTCATGACGGATCACAACTCAATGAAGGTTAAGGAATAAGATGAGGAAATTACTGCTAATCTGTGCGTTAGGCCTAACGCCTTTGCTAATGGCGGGCTGCCAGAGTGCCTATTACTCTGCAATGGAAAAGGTGGGCGTTCATAAGCGTGACATCCTTGTCGACCGGGTAGAAGATACGCGCGATGCGCAGGATGAAGCGCAGGCGCAATTCCTTAATGCGCTGGATCAGTTTCGTTCTGTGGTGAACTTTGAGGGCGGCGAGCTGGAGGCAGCCTACAATAAGCTGCAGAAGGAATATGACCGCAGCGAAGCGGCGGCCAACGAGGTGAGTGAACATATCCGTAAGGTTGAGGATGTGGCCGACGCCCTGTTTGATGAGTGGGAAGAGGAGCTGGGCCAGTACACCAGCACCAGTCTGCGTGCAGAAAGCGCCAGAGCCCTGGCTGAAACCCGAAGCCGCTATAAGGAACTCAGGACAAGCCTGAAACGGGCCGAGTCGCGTATGCAGCCGGTATTATCTGCATTGCTGGATAATACCCTGTACCTGAAGCATAACCTGAACGCCCGGGCAATCGGCTTGCTGAAAGGCGAGTTTGCGGGCATCAAAGCCGATATCGACCGTCTGGTGACCGATATGCAGCGCTCGATTCAGGAGTCCGATAAATTTATCCGCGCGATGAAGCAGTAACGGTTTTAACCGAACCAGTTAAAAGCCAGCACCGCCCATAAGACATAGGCCGCCAGCGTTGCCGGGTAGGCCTTGTCGCCTATATCTGTACCGGCCGCTTTCTGTCGGGAAGCAAAAATCATCGCGGCGGATACAATCCCCATCAAAACCAGAATAAACACCAGCGCGCCTGGGTTCAGTTTCTGAGGTAGCTGAACCAGTGGCGTGGCGACGAGCCCGGCGGCAGCGGCCACCAGGTTCAGCCAGCCAAAAATTTCTGTGAGCTTATACATCAGAACTCGCTGCTTTTTCCTGGTTAAGCAGGCGTACTTCCCGTTGCGGGAAGGGAATGGTGATATTGGCCTGTTGCAGGGCTTTGAAGATTCTCAGGTTGGTCTGGTATTTGTTATTGAAATAGGTTTCGGTCGGCACCCAATAGCGCACGCCGATTTCAATGGCACTGTCGCCGAAGTTATCAATCCCGACCTGTGGTGCTGGGTCCTGCGATACCGGATTCATTTCCTTGAGGCATTGCTGAATCACCGCAATGGCCTTATCGGGGTCAGCGTCGTAGCTGATACCGATGCTGCTATCCACCAGGGTATTGGCGAAGGAGTTGTGCAGGATTTCGCCGACAATATGCTTGTTGGGAATGGTGATTTCCACGCCGTCCTCGTTGGTCAGGATGGTATAACCGAGGCTGATGTCCTTGACCAGGCCGGTGACGCCCTGCACGCTGATGGTATTGCCGATGACAAAGGGGCGGGTGACGATAATCGTCAAACCGGCGCCGTAGTTGGAAAGCAGCCCCTGAACGGCCAGCCCGGCACCGAGAGACAGTGCGCCGATAGCGGCAACCATCGGGGTGACGCTGATACCGACTTTGCCGAGCGCGATCACGGCGGCCATGATAATGACAATGATGCGCAGGGTATTGGCAATAAAGTTCGAGAGGGTGATATCCAGCTGGTGCTTTTCACAGAGGCGTAAAATCAGCTTGGCAACCTTCTTGGCCACAAACAGGCCGATCAGGAAAATAATAATGGCGCCTACCAGCTGGAAGCTGTAATTCACCAAAAATTCGGTGAGCAGGTCGTAAACTTGCTGGATTTGTTGAAGTTCCTGGTCAATCATCGTGGGTGGCCTTGGCTGTGTATTTTGATTAAAAAGCGGGTTTAGCTGCATTTGACCCGAGTGAATTCGGCAAGCTCGGTTATTTGGCAGCGATTAGCCTTCTCTGGTGGTGCATTGGCGAGCAGGGCTTTGGGGGCAGTCTCGCGGCTGGACGCCACTTGCGTAGCATTTTTTTCTGGTGAAGGGGGGCTTCGAAGCGCGATCAGCCCCGAGGGCGTCACCAGTCGAATACCCATCGCATCCAGCTTTGGGAGCACGTTCTCCAGATAACCCAGCGTACTTGGATACGGGTGGCCAATGGCCACAGCGCTGCCTTTTTTGCGGGCAACCTTGATCAGTTTTTTAAACTGCCGGTCGATAAAGTCCACATTGGGCTCGTGATCCAGGAAAATGTCACGCTCCAGGTTTGGTATCTGGTTGTCTGCCGCCGCCGTTGCGGCAACCGATGCGGCGCTGGTGCGGCTGTCGACAAAGTAGAGGGGGTATTCCTTGAGGGTCTGCATCAGCCATTGCATGCGTTCCGGGTTGGTGGTCAGGCGGCTGCCCATGTGGTTGTTGATACCCTTGATATGGGGGGTGGCAGCAATCGCGCGCTGGAAACGCGCCTGGTAATCCTGGCGGCCCTGTTTCAGGGTCAGGCCACCGGGGCCGATGGGCCGGTCATGGCTATTGTCCATCGGCATATGCAGCATCACCTCTTTGCCTTGGCGGTGTGCCTGTTCCGCCAGTTTACGGCTGTGTGGCAGGAAGGGCAGGATGGCATAGGTCACCGGGCCGGGCAGGGCGAGGGCACGTTGCCCGTCGCGCAGGTTGTTGCCCAGGTCGTCGATAATGATGGTGATGGATGCCTGCTCAATGGAATCGGCTAACGCCCCGGCAGGGGCGAATAGCGCAAGGCAAAACAGCAGGTAAGTGCGAAACATGCCTAGTCGGCCGTGATGGCAGATGACTTGTTGATAATGTGCAGCCCTTTAAGCAGGTTGAGGGCCTCGTAGAGTTGGAAGTCTCGTTCCGCCAGGGCGATCTCGTCATGACTGATTTCCTCGCGGGCCTGCTCGTTTCCGTTGCTGAGGTGCCCCTTGAGATCGGCTTCCTTGATGCGCAGGGCGGGATCGCTGTTGGTGGTGACCCGGGTCGTTTCAACAAACAGATCAGGCGTGATGCCCTCGGCCTGGATGGAGCGCCCGCTTGGGGTGTAATAGCGGGCCGTGGTCAGTTTCAGGGCGCTTTCATCGGTTAGGGGCAGCACCGTTTGAACGGAGCCTTTGCCAAAGCTCTCGGTGCCGAGGATCACGGCTCGGTGATGATCCTGCAGGGCGCCGGCCACAATTTCCGACGCGGAGGCCGAGCCGCCGTTAATCAGAACCACCAGGGGAACATTTTGGCTGGGGTCCTCCGGGGTGGCATTGAAACGTAATTCAGAGTTGGGCCGGCGGCCGCTGGTGTAAACGATCAAGCCCTTGGTCAAGAAGGCGTCGGCGACTTCGACGGCGCCATTAAGCACGCCGCCGGGGTTGTTGCGAAGGTCCAGTACCAGGCCCTTCAGGGGTTGGTTTTCCTGCTGGAGCTTTTTGATCGCCTTGAGGGTGTCTGCGCCGGTTTTAACCTGGAACTGGGTCAGCCGGATATAGCCGTAGCCGGGTTCCAGCGAACGGCTTTTGACGCTGGCGACCTTGATAATGTCGCGGACAATGGTGATTTCCACGGGTTGAGGCTGGGGCTCACGGGCCACGGTGAGTGTGACCTTGGTGCCGGGCTTGCCGCGCATCAGGTCGACGGCCTCCTGCAGGCTCAGGCCGCTGACCGTTTGGTCGTCGATTTTGATGATCAGGTCGCCGGCTTCGACACCGGCCTTAAGGGCGGGTGTATCGTCGATCGGGGTAATGACGCGCACAAAACCGTTTTGCATTTCGATTTCGATACCCAGTCCGCCAAATTCGCCGCGGGTGCTTTCCTGCAGCTCATCCAGGGCGTCCTTTCTCAGGTAGACCGAGTGGGGATCCAGGCCATTAAGCATGCCGTCGATGGCGTTATTCAGCAGCGTGGCGTCATCCACGGGCTCCACATAGGCTTTTTTGATGCGGTCGTAAACTTCCGTGAAGGTGCGCAGCTCCTTGAGCGGCAACGGCCCTTGCTCCGCTTGCGGCTGGACTTCTTCGGCGAATGCGGGGTTGAGTGTTAGAGCGAGTAGCGCACTGGCGAGTAGCCTAAAGCCGTGACGCTTGCGTGAGATATTCAAATGATAACTTCCCTGAACCAATGGTTTTTCAGCATTCTAGTATGAAGAGGCGGGTTTTGTCATACGCCTATTTCATCGCCAGTATCCAGCTCTTGGGGTTTTCCGGTTTGCCATTACGGCGTATTTCAAAATACAGGCCTGCTTGATCCTGACCGCCACTGTTACCGACACTGCTGATGACATCGTTGCTGCTGACCCAGTCGCCGGTTTCCTTAAAGAGGGATTGGTTGTGACCATACAGGCTCATATAGCCATTGCCGTGGTCAATAATAAGGAGCAGGCCAAAGCCGCGTAACCAGTCGGCAAAGACCACGCGGCCATAATGAACGGCGCGGACTTGATTGCCCTCTTTGGCACGGATCAGTACCCCGTTCCAGCGGCTGCCGGTTTGTGAATCCTGCGAGCCAAAACTGCGAACCACCTTGCCCTGCGTCGGCCAGGGTAATTTCCCCTTGAGACTTTTGATCGGGGTGGTTGCGTCAGGCAGGTCGAGGTCGGCAATGGCCTGCTCGACGGAGTTCAAGAGCTGTTCGAGACGCTCACGGTCGGCCAGCATCCGGTTGAGTTGTTGTCCCTTCTTGGAGATGTCTTTTTGCAGGTCGACCAGCGCCGCCTGGCGCTGTGTTTTGCTTTTGTTCAAGGCCAGCTGCTGTTCCTCGAGAGCCTGTCTGGCGCGTTGCAGGCCCAGTACCTGGCTGTTGGTCTGGACTTCGTTCTGTTCCAGAAGGCGCACGGTTTCCATGTATTGCTCGATCTGGGCCGCTCGTGCCCGATTAAAGTAGTCGTAATAATGCAGCGTGCGGGAGAGCTCAGCAGGCTGTTCGAGGTTTAGCAAAACCTTGAGGTATTCATTACGGCCAATGCTGTAGGCGGCGCGTACCTGTTCGGCAATTTTTTTTGCCTGCTGGTTGTTTTTTGCCTGCAGCTCGTTGCGCTCTTTCCTGAGGGCATCCAGCTTTTTCTGGGTGGCTTTAAGTTCGTTCGTCAGGGCGCTGAGTTTTTGGGTGATGCGGCCAATCTGTTGCTCCGATTGGCGCAGGTTTTTTTGCAGGCTGGTTTGCTCTCCCTTGGCGGAATTGAGCCAGTTTTCCAGTTTGCCGATGCGGTTTTTAAGGGTGTTCAGCTGTTTTTCGCTGGCTTCTTCGGCATAAAGCTGGGGTATCTGTAGCGCCAGAATTGCCAGTACAGAAAGGAGCGTGTGCCGCAGCAGGCTTGAACGGGAAACAGACATCCCCAGCAGGGCTTCCTAGAGGAAGCGCACCAGGGATTCGCCGGTCATTTCCTCAGGCTGTTCCAGTCCCATCATGTGCAGCAGGGTTGGCGCAATATCAGCCAGGCCGCCTTCGCGTGGCTCGACCATGATGTCGCGCTGGCTGATCAGCACGAAGGGAACCAGTTCGCAGGTGTGGGCCGTGTGAGGTTGTCCGGAGTCCCGGTCACTCATTTGTTCTACATTGCCGTGATCGGCCGTAATAATGCATTCGCCGCCGACGTTGCCGATGGCCGTAACGATCCGTGCCAGGCATTTGTCGAGCGCCTCGACGGCTTTGATGGCAGCGCCGAAGTTGCCGGTATGCCCCACCATATCGCCGTTGGCGTAGTTACACACAATCAGGTCGAAGCGCCTGCTTTCGATGGCTTTGACCAGCTCGTCGGTGAGCTGGAATGCGCTCATTTCCGGTTGCAGGTCGTAGGTGGGGACGTCCGGTGAAGGAATCAGTACCCGTTCCTCATTGGGGAAGGGTTCTTCGCTTCCGCCGTTAAAGAAAAAGGTGACGTGTCCGTACTTTTCGGTCTCGGCAATTCGCAGCTGGCTTTTTCCCATGCTGGAAATGTACTGGCCGAGCACTTTTTCAGGCTGTGTCGTTGGGAAGGCGCAGCTGGCATCCAGGTCTTCGGCGTACTCAGAGAGCATGACAAACTCGGATAACCTGGGACGTGCAGTGCGTAAAAAACTTTCGAAGCTGGAGTCCACGAACGCGCGAGTCAGTTCGCGGCTGCGGTCTGCCCGGTGGTTCATGCAGATCACGGCATCATTATCTTTGATGCAGGCCGGGGCTTCGTTCTCGCGATGAATCACCGTGGTTTGTACAAACTCGTCGTCTTCGCCGCGGGCATAGGCTCGCTCGAGGCCATCCATTGCGCTGTCGGCGCGGAACTTGCCTTTGCCGGTGGTCATGGCGTCGTAGGCTAGCTGGATACGATCCCAGCGGTTATCGCGGTCCATGGCAAAGTAACGCCCCATGATCGTGGCGATTTTGCCGCGACCTGTTTCCTTGAGCTTTTCTTCCATTTTGCGCAGTGAGTTGGCGGCGCTGCGGGGAGGCGTGTCCCGCCCGTCCAGGAAGGCATGTACGTAAACTCTGTTGGCGCTGCGCGCAACGGCCATTTCCACCATGGCATGAATCTGGTTTTCGTGGCTGTGAACGCCGCCGTCTGAAAGCAGGCCCTGGATGTGTATGTCTCCGCCGGCCGCGTTGGCTTTATCGATGGCAGAGCAAAGGATGCGGTTTTTAAAAAAGCTGCCGTCGGCGATGGCGCTGTCGATGCGGGTGCTGTTCTGGGCAATAATGCGCCCGGCACCCATAATCATGTGACCCACTTCAGAGTTGCCCATCTGGCCAGCGGGCAGGCCGGCACTTTCTTCGGAGGCATTCAGCAGGGTGTGGGGGCTGTTTTCCCAGAGCGTATCCCACACGGGGGTCTGGGCGGCCTTGATGGCATTGGAAACGGTGGTATCACTGTGTCCCCAGCCGTCGAGAATCACAAGAACAATGGGTTTTGGTACCTGCTGCATACGTCGCGTTAACTCAGTGTCGTGTGCCAGTTTTTTGCGTAACCAAACAGATTTTTCGTGTGTTTGGGGAAGCGCTTTAAAGTTGGGGCAATTCTAACCGCTCAAGTTGAGAATGCCTATCAGTTGTGGCGATTTGTGAGCAATTATTTTAGCAGCTGCCATGGGAGTCGCCACCGAATTGGCGGAGTTTTTGTCAATCGCCAGGCATCTTGAATATCTTGTCTCCTTATATTCAGTCCCAGCGGCGACCCGTGTATACTGCCAGCTTTATTTTAATACCACTGAAATCGCTTTATGGATCAATATCTCGAGTTTGTTATTAATCACTGGGTGCTGGTCGGTCTGCTGATCGGTCTTGTTATTACGCTGATTTATACCGAAAACCTGAAACGCGGTGCCGGAATTTCCCTGCACGAAGCTACGCGTGTGATTAACCAGGAGAATGGTGTAGTGGTTGATCTGCGTCCTGAAAATGAATTCAAGGAAGGGCATATCACATCCGCCCTTAACGTGCCTTATCCTGACCTGTCTTCCCGCCTTAATGAGTTGGACAAGCATAGGGAAAAGCCGGTTATTCTCGTGTGCAAAGCAGGCCAGCACTCGGGGGCTGCGAGCAAAGTGCTGCGTGACTCCGGGTTTGGCAATGTGAAGCGTTTGAACGGTGGCATGACCGAGTGGGGTAATGCCAATATGCCGGTTGTTAAAGGCGCCAAGGGGTAGATCGTGTCACAGGTTGTTATGTATAGCACCGGCATTTGCCCTTACTGCACGCGTGCCCGCATGCTCTTCGAAGCCAAGGGCGTTGAGTTCGAGGATATTCGTGTCGACTTGGACCCGTCACTCAGGGTGACGATGGAAGAGCGCAGCGGGCGACACACAGTGCCGCAAATTTGGGTGGGAGATAAGCATGTTGGCGGATTTTCCGACCTGTGGGAGCTGGAATCCCGCGGTGAGCTGGACGAACTGCTCAATCAGAATTCGTAACTTTAATTTGTCGTTTTAAGGAAGGATCATGGCTGAACAAGAGCAAGGGCAGAATGCCGAAAACCAACCGCAGTTTGCGCTGCAGCGCCTGTATCTGAAGGATCTGTCCTTTGAGTCACCCAGCTCACCGCAGGTTTTTACGAACAAGTGGGAACCTCAGGTTAAGCTGGACGTGAACACCGGTGCCAAAGCGCTTCAGGATAACCTCTTCGAGGTTGTGCTAACCGTGACCGTGACCGTGGAAAATGCGGGTAAGGTGGCTTACCTGGTGGAGACTAAGCAAGCCGGCATCTTCCTGATGAAAAATGTGGAGGATGGTGTGAAAAAACGGGCGTTGGGTACGCTTTGCCCCAACACGCTGTTCCCCTATGCGCGTGAAACCGTGGATAACCTGTCCACCCGTGGCGGCTTCCCTCCATTGCACCTGGCGCCGATTAACTTCGATGCCCTTTATGCGGAAGCTGAAAGCCGAGGAGCGGAAAAGCAACAGGCTGAAACAACCCATTAATCGAGCTGGTTTGTGGCAGGCGGCGCCTTCAGTTGCCGCCTGCAAAGCCCTGTTGTCGCCACGCTTCATAGGCCACCACAGCAACTGCATTTGAAAGATTCATGCTGCGGCTTTCGGGCAGCATGGGAATGCGCAGTTTTCTCTCATCCGGCATTGACTCAAGTACCTGCTGGGGTAGCCCGCGAGACTCCGGGCCGAACAGCACGGCATCGTCCGCACAGAATTGTACGTCGCTGTAATGGCGACTGGCTTTTGTGGTTAAGGCAAAGATGCGGTTGAGGCCGCTGCTGTTTAGACACGCCTCAAAATTTTCATAAAACCTGATTTTTGCCCATTCGTGGTAATCCAGTCCCGCGCGGCGAAGGCGTTTGTCGTCGAATTCAAAACCCATCGGCTTGATAATATGGAGCAGGCACCCGGTGTTGGCCGCCAGGCGGATAATATTGCCTGTATTGGGCGGGATTTCCGGCTCGTAGAGGATGATGTTGATCATATTGTTTGTGTCTACTGGGGACGGATCAGGGTGTGATTACAGCGCAATCCGGGGCAGAGGGTTCGCTTTATGGGAAGGGCCGCTCCGGCCTTGGCCAAAGCGGCAGGGTGGCTGGCGCTTTAGTGTTTGTAAACGTAGTTCTTCATGGGCACCGTTGTGAACAGGTAGTTCACACGACGCAATTGCCAGTGGCAGCCGGCACAATCGAGTTCATTTGCCATCGGTTTACCGTCGGGCGTGTAGAGCGCGAATCCCCAGTTGCCGGCCCGTTCGCTTTCCGGCATTTCCGCTGGCCATTCGCTGCGGTTTTCCATGACGGCAATCGCCTTGATACGGTCAATTAAAAAATGGCCCCCGCTGCCTTTGACGGGGTTTTTATTCGGGTCGCGCTTGGGTTCAAAGATTTCCATCACCACGGTTCCGCCCTCGGGAACGGGTTCGTCCGCGGCGATGGCTTGCAGGAAGCTTTCGCGAGCATAGATTTTCGCAATTTGCTCCTGGCCGATCCTGTTCTGGGTCATGTAATTGATCTGTTTTTGATAGCCTTCGGGCAGTTTTACGAATTCGGGGGTGCCGCCTGCATAAACGGTGGTGGCGAAGAGCAGGCTACTGAGTGCTGCCAGAGTTTTTTTCATTGGATCCTCTCTGTTTGGTACCTGCGGGATACGGCTTGCGATATCCCGTTTGTCAGGAGTCGAGTTTCAGTTCTTTCATTTTGCGTGTCAAGGTATTACGGCCCCAGCCAAGTAACCTGGCGGCGTCGCCCTTGCGTCCCTGGGCATGATCAAGCGCTGCCCTGATCATCACCTTTTCGAAGCTGGGCAGTGCCTCGTGGAGAAGTGCGGGGTGCCCGCTACTGATTTGCTGGGATGCCCACAGTGCAAGGGCCTGCTCCCAGTTGTTGCTGGCGGTTTCCTTATTTTGGCTGTGCTGCTGTAGCTCTGCAGGCAGGTCGTTGATTTGCACTTCGCGGCTGCTGGCCATGACGGTCAGCCAGTGGCAGGTGTTTTCCAATTGGCGGACGTTGCCGGGCCACTCGAGCGAGCAAAGGTAGTTGCTGGCCTGCTCTGTCAGCACTTTGGGTTCCATATGCAGCTCTGCAGCCGCCTTGTGCAGGAAATGCCGGGCGAGTGCCGGGATATCTTCCCGGCGGTCCTTGAGGGCGGGGAGGTGGATGCGGATCACATTCAGGCGGTGAAATAGGTCTTCGCGGAAACGGTGCTCGCGGACCCGTTGTTCCAAATCCTGGTGTGTCGCGGCGATAATGCGCACATTGACCTTGACCGGCGTGTGGCCGCCCACACGATAGAACTCGCCGTCCGCCAGCACGCGTAACAGGCGGGTTTGGGCATCGGCTGGCATATCGCCGATTTCATCCAGGAACAGGGTGCCGCCGTCGGCCTGTTCAAAGCGCCCCTTGCGCTGCCCGGTGGCGCCTGTAAACGCGCCCTTCTCGTGGCCGAAGAGTTCCGATTCGATAAGGTCGGCGGGAATAGCGGCCATGTTGAGTGCAATGAAAGGGCCTTTGGCGCGGGGGCTGTGCTGGTGAAGCGCACCGGCGACCAGTTCCTTGCCGGTGCCTGAGGCGCCATTGATAAGCACGCTGATATCCGAATGGGAAAGGCGGCCAATGGCACGAAACACTTCCTGCATAGCGGGCGCTTCGCCAATAATGTTACCGCTCTGAAGCGCAGGCATTGCGGTCTCCCGGTTGCTGGCCTGCTCCCGGCTGTGAGCCAGTGCGCGCTGGACAATTTCCGTGGCGGCATTGATATCAAAGGGCTTGGGCAGGTATTCGAATGCCCCGCTTTGGTAAGAGGAGACAGCGCTATCCAGGTCGGAATGCGCGGTCATGATAATGACCGGAAGCTCCGGGTGCTGTTGCTGGATGCTGGTTAGCAGGTCCAGCCCGCTCAGCCCCGGCATGCGAATATCGCTGATAATGGCTGACGGTGTGCGTTTTTCCAGGGCCGCCATGACGCTATCGGCCTGGGAAAAGCTTTCCGTTTCAATTCGGGCTTGGGATAGCGCCTTTTCCAGCACCCAGCGTATGGCATGGTCGTCATCAACGATCCACACCAGGTTGCTCGATGTCATAGCTTGACCCTCTGTTGTGACGGTAGCGGAAGGTAGATGGTAAAGCAGGTGTTACCTGGTGAGCTGTGCTGCTCAATCAGCCCGTGATGCTGGTTGACGATATGCTGGGCGATGGTCAGTCCGAGGCCGGTACCGCTGGCTTTGCTGCTGACCATGGGGTAAAAAATGGTGTCGCGAAGGGCGGGTGGAATGCCTGGGCCGTTATCACAGATATCGACCCGGCACACAACGCGGTGGCGCTGGTTGCCTATGGTGATTTGACGTTCAGTCCGTGTCCGGATGGTGATTTTCGCGTCCGCTGTTTCGGCGTCTGTGAGCGCTTGCTGGGCATTCAGGGCGATATTGAGCAGGGCCTGGATGAGTTGCTCCTTGTTGCCCTCGATTTCAGGAATGCTCGGGTCGTAGTCCCGCTCGATTTTGATTTCGCCCTGAGATTCCGATAACAGTAACTGGCGTACTCGTTCCAGGACTTCGTGGATATTTACCTGGCTGAATGTCTGGGGCTGATTGGGTCCCATCATCTGGTCGACCAGCTGGGACAGGCGGTCCACTTCGCCAATAATAATGTCGGTGTATTCGTTAAGCGGCGTATCGCTGAGTTTCCTGCTCAATTCCATGGCCAGCAGTTGTGCGGCCCCGCGGATACCTCCCAACGGGTTTTTGATTTCGTGGGCAAGGCCGCGACTGAGT
The DNA here is from genome assembly GCA_041395865.1 of Pseudomonadales bacterium. Lineage (GTDB taxonomy): Bacteria > Pseudomonadota > Gammaproteobacteria > Pseudomonadales > IMCC2047 > IMCC2047. The sequence goes on along the minus strand of JAWKZQ010000001.1, from coordinate 115,494 downwards.
ATTTTGGAGGCCTGTTGTTGCCAGAGCAGGCTTTCTTCGTGTGAGATCCGCAGCCAGCGATCCATGGAATAGAATTCCATCAACAGGTGGCTGCCGCTTTCGTCGACGATAGGGGTTACCGTGTAGTTTACCGTGACGCTGCTGCCGTGACTGGGCTTTAGCAGTGCTTCGCGCTTGGTGTAAGGCTGGTTGCTGAGCAGTGCATCGCCGAGTTCGCGTTCCGCGGGCTTAAAGTCCTGAATAACCTGGCGAAGAGGTTGGCCGAGGGCGCGTGTTCCGCTGACAGAAAACAGCGCTTCGGCGGCACTGTTAAGCAGGCAGATATGCAGGTGTTCGTCCAGCAGAAGGGCTGCTGTCGTTTGGTGGTTGAGCAGGAGCTGGGCTAAATCGGGGTGGCTGGTCATGGTGGAGTCTGCCCCATTTCGGGGCGTACCGCTTAAAGTGATCAGTATGCACTAAGTTGGTGCATCTCGGAAGGGTTTATTACCCGTCAGCCGCCATTCTTCGGGGGATTGGGTTTGGCAGCGGTGCGGAAAATATAAACGGTGATCGTGTTGCTGGTTTTGATTGTTTTGCCTTGCTTGTCAATAACACGGGCGCTCAGCTGATGGGTGCCGCGATCAAAATTTAGCAGCTCCATGCTGGCGCTCTCTCCGGCAGCTTGCAGGGGCTTGCCATTATCAAGGAATTCTATTTTGTGGCCTTTTTGCAGGCTTGGTTCAAGCGCTACCCGAAATAGGATGCTGTGTTCGTCACGCAGGCTGGCCTGGTCTTCGGGAGAGATAACGTGCAGTTTTGTGTAGCTGTGGCTTGCTTCGGTCTTGGGGGCAGAATTGGTTGTCGGTGGTGCAGCCAGCTCGGGCGCCGGTTGGACGTTGACAGGTTCCACGGTGATTTTTTTTGCCCCTTCGGTTTGGGTGTCCGAAAAGGTTGGCACGCCATGCTCATCGACGCTTTTGTAGACCTCTTCGGCATAGGCTGGCGATGCCGTCAGTGCGGCTGAAAGTAGAATGCTGGCGGCTTTAAACATAAAGGTTTCCTTCCTGTTTGTTTGGCTTATTTTTACCTGCGGGAAAAGGCGGTGCAACAAAAAACCCCTGCCCCGTTTGCGAATTCGCCTACAGGACAGGGGTTTGGACAGCGTTTAAGGCCGATTATTCGGCTTTGTTTTATACGCTGTAGTAGAGCTCGAACTCAGCCGGGTGAACAGCCATGTTCAGACGATCCACTTCGCCCTGTTTAAGGTCGATGTAGGCGTCAATCATGTCGTCGCTGAAAACGCCGCCGGCTGTCAGGAAGGCACGGTCCTGATCCAGGGCTTCCAGGGCTGCCGACAGGCTTGGTGCAACGGTCGGAATGTCTTTGGCTTCCTCGGGTGGCAGGTCGTACAAATCCTTATCCATGGCATCGCCAGGGTGGATTTTGTTCTGGATGCCGTCAAGGCCAGCCATCAGCAGCGCTGCAAAACACAGGTACGGGTTTGCAGAGGGGTCCGGGAAGCGGACTTCAACACGACGCGCTTTCGGGCTGCCAACGTGAGGGATACGAATCGAGGCGGAGCGGTTGCGGGCCGAGTAAGCCAGCATCACCGGTGCTTCAAAACCGGGCACCAGACGTTTGTAGGCGTTAGTGGACGCGTTAGTGAAAGCGTTCAGGGCGCGGGCGTGCTTGATGATGCCGCCAATGTAGTACAGCGCTGTTTCGGACAGGCCGGCATAGCCGTCGCCGGAGAACAGGTTGTTACCGTCCTTGCTGATGGACATGTGAACGTGCATGCCGCTGCCGTTATCACCCACCAGTGGCTTGGGCATGAAGGTTGCTGTCTTGCCGTAGGCGTGCGCCACGTTGTGTACACAGTATTTCAGGATTTGAACTTCGTCGGCCTTGTGGGTCAGGGTGTTGAATTTAACACCGATTTCACACTGGCCAGCGGTGCCCACTTCGTGGTGGTGTACTTCAACGTCCAGGCCCATCTGCTCCATGGCGGAACACATGGCTGTACGCAGGTCGTGCAGGGAGTCAACCGGAGGAACCGGGAAGTAGCCGCCTTTAACGCGCGGGCGGTGACCCATGTTGCCGCCTTCGAAGGCTTCGCTGGAGGACCAGGCTGCTTCTTCGGAGTTGATGGTGAATCCGCAACGGCCGATGGTGTCGTGCCACTTAACTTCGTCGAAGACGAAAAATTCGGGTTCCGGGCCCATGAATACCGTGTCGCCGATACCCGTAGATTTCAGGTATTCCTCCGCGCGTAGCGCGATTGAGCGAGGGTCGCGGTTGTAGCCTTGCATGGTATTGGGTTCCACAATGCTGCAGCTGATGTTCAGGGTTGGTTCTTCGGTGAACGGGTCGATAACGGCCGTTTCGTCGTCGGGCATCAGCACCATGTCGGAGTCATTAATACCTTTCCAGCCGGAAATCGAGGAACCGTCGAACATTTTGCCCTGCTCAAAAAATTCGTCGTCCACTTCGCTAACAGGAATAGAGACGTGGTGCTCTTTACCGTGTGAATCAGTAAAACGAAGGTCAATCCAGCGAACGCTGTGTTCTTCGATCAGTTCAAGGGTTTTTGACATGTTGCTTCTCCGTCGTGATGGCTTTGGGCCGATAACTTTAAGAAATTGAGTTGCGACTGTAAAAGCAAAAGGTGTGCCAGTTTTAATGGTGCCTGATTACAAGAGGTTGCGGGCTGGGCGACCAGGTTTTTGGTAAGAAGTGAGCGATGTTGGTGCGTCGAGCCGGATTTTTGCACCAACATGGTGCTAAAGGTTATTCCTCGACGCGAATGGTAATGATGATATCCAGATCGTCCTGCCGGCTGCCCAATACCGTGTGGCCATGCACCCGGCACCAGGCCGGGATGTCATGCAGTGCGCCGGGGTCGGTGCAGGTGACCTCGAGAATGTCGCCGGGTTGTAATTCTCGAATTTTTTCCTGGGTGCGAATAACCGGCAGCGGGCAAAGCAGGCGACGGGTGTTGAGTTGGTGTGTGGCTTGCTCGGTCATACGTACCATTCCTCGGGGATTTCTTCGGCCGGGTAGGGGGCGACTTCAATCACAAAGCCTTCGCCGCCCTTGGGTTCGATTTGCAGGGTCGCTTTGTCGGCGCTGCGGGCTTTGCCGTAGCGGGCCACCAGGCGTGCAGCCAATTCCAGGTCGCTGTCGCTGGGGTTGCCGTCCACCAGGGCCAGGGGGCCTGGGTGGCTCAGGCACTTAATGGTGGTGAACTCTCGCTTGTAACCGGAGAGGAAATTGTTTTCACCCTCTTCACGGCTGATAATCACCTTAAAGTTGTTGGCCGGGCGGATGTGACGGCCGACCTTCAGCAACATGATGTCATCGACTTCGTAACGGCGTTCGCCGCGGGCATCCCAGAGGTCGGCAAGTTTGCGCGAATAATGTTCATCGGTCAGGAAGCAGCAGCCGCCGGCGGGTTGGGAATATTCGTCGATGCCCAGTTCATTTGCCAGCGCCATTTGCGGTTTGCGGTTGCGGCCATGGAAGTCGAAGAGTTTTTCGCGATCAACCCAGCCTTCGCGTTCCGGCAGCGTTGGCGGGAGGTGTTTGGCGCACAGCGGGCGTAACAGCCGGTCTTCGGCACCCGACTCGCGCGCAATAATCGGCATGGTTTCCAGGCGCTGGGATTTGGGGCGCTGGCCGATAACTTCCCCGGTGATGATGAAATCAAAACCGTTCTCTTCCATGAAGGCCCAGGCTTTGGCCTGGTTGACCATAAAGATTTTGCAGTCCAGGCAGGGATTGAGGTTTTGCCCATAGCCGTGTTTCGGGTTGAGCACGATATCCTTGTAGTCCTCGGAAATATCGATGATATGCAGTTTGATGCCCAGCTGCTCGGCAACCCAGAGCGAGTTGTTGCGCTTCTGCTTTTCCTTGTCCTTTTTGCGGATAGCGTGGGTGTGACCCTCCACGCAGAACCCGGTGAAAAAGTTGATACCCTCAACATGGATGCCCTGATCCATGATGACTTTGGTAGCGAGCATTGAATCAAGTCCGCCTGAAATCAGCGAGACGGCTTTGCGTTGTCCGGGTTGTGGTTTTGATGGTGCCATAACTCTATGTCATATCTGGAAAAAATGGGCGCAGATTATAGCGGTTGTTGCTGCCCAAGTCATTAAAGGCGTGTATAATCCGCGCCTCATTTACTACTCACTCTGGACACTGTTGTGATCGAAAAACTCCGTAATATTGCCATCATTGCCCACGTTGACCATGGTAAAACGACTTTGGTTGATAAACTTTTACAGCAATCGGGCACACTGGACCGCAAGGATCAGGGCGCCGAACGCATCATGGACTCCAATGATCAGGAGAAAGAGCGTGGCATTACCATTCTGGCAAAAAATACTGCTATCGAATGGAATGATTACCATATCAATATTGTGGACACTCCCGGACACGCCGATTTTGGTGGTGAGGTAGAGCGCGTACTCTCGATGGTGGACTCGGTGCTGCTGCTGGTGGACGCTGTAGATGGTCCGATGCCGCAAACCCGTTTTGTGACCACCAAAGCCTTCGAAAAGGGGCTGAAACCTATCGTTGTGGTTAACAAGGTGGATCGCCCCGGCGCACGTCCAGACTGGGTGATCGACCAGGTGTTTGACCTCTTCGACCGTCTTGGTGCGACCGACGAGCAGTTGGATTTCCCGATTATTTACGCGTCTGCGTTGAATGGTATTGCCGGTTTTGAGGCCGACGAGCTGGCTGATGATATGACGCCGCTGTTCGAAATGATCACCAAAAATGTGCCTGCGCCAGACGTTGACCCCAGCGCACCTTTCCAGATGCAGATTTCCGCGCTGGATTACGACAGTTATGTGGGTGTTATCGGTATCGGCCGGATCACACGCGGCAGCCTCAAGCCTAACCAGCAGGTTGTTGTGAAAAGCGCTGACGGTAAAGAGCGCAAGGGCAAAGTGCTGAATGTGAAAGGTTACCTGGGGCTTGAGCGTGTTGATACCGAACAGGCGACAGCAGGTGATATCGTGTGTATTAACGGTATCGACGGCCTGAGTATTTCCGATACGCTGTGCGACCCAGAGCATGTGGAAGCGCTGCCCGCCCTGTCCGTGGACGAGCCAACCGTAAGCGTTAACTTCATTGTTAACGACTCGCCTTTTGCGGGCCAGGATGGGAAATTTGTAACCACACGAAACATCAAGGATCGCCTGGAGCAGGAATTGATTCACAACGTGGCGCTGCGCGTTGAGCCGGGCGAGACTCCTGACAAGTTTATTGTGTCCGGACGTGGAGAACTGCACCTGTCGGTATTGATTGAAACCATGCGCCGCGAAGGTTTCGAGCTGGCGGTTTCTCGCCCCGAAGTGGTTAAAAAAGAAATCGACGGTGTCTTGCAGGAACCCTACGAGCATGTCGTCATTGACGTGGAAGACCAGCACCAGGGCAGCATTATGGAAGAGCTGGGCTTGCGTAAGGGCGAAATGACCAACATGGAGCTTGATGGCAAAGGCCGTGTGAAACTGGAGTTCACCATTCCAGCGCGAGGCCTGATCGGTTTCCGTGGTTTGTTTATGACCCTGACATCGGGTTCCGGCATCATGAGCAGCACCTTCGATCACTACGGAGAAGTGAAAGCTGGTGAAATGACCACTCGCAGCAACGGTGTGCTGGTTTCCATGGTGAATGGAAAAACAGCCGCTTACGCGTTATACAACCTGCAGGACCGCGGGCGTTTGTTCATGGGGCATGCTGAGGATATCTACGAAGGCCAGATTATCGGTTTGCACTCGCGTAGCAATGACATGCCGGTTAACCCCACCAAAGGGAAGCAGCTTACCAACGTGCGCGCTTCCGGTACGGACGAAGCGCTGACGCTGACTCCGCCTGTGCGCCACACCCTGGAGCAGGCGCTGGAGTTTATCGAGGACGATGAGCTGGTGGAAGTGACGCCAAACCACATTCGTCTGCGCAAAAAACTGCTGAAAGAAAACGAGCGCAAGCGCGCCAGCCGCGCTTAGAGTCGGCCATTCAGGAGGCGCGGGCGTTCCGCTCCTCCTGCTTTAAAAGCGATAGGAAATCGACAGGGAGCCAAACTTGTCGGTTTCTTTTTGCCCTTCAAACTCGCGGCTGCGGGCGATGTGAGTCATGGTCACGCGCCAGTCTTGGTAGCCGATAATTAATCCCGCCTGTGCATCCCCGACCCATTCCCTGGCGTCTACGCTGTGGCTGTCGCCGTCGTTATTCCCATCCAGGAAAATGTTATGGCCGACATAGCGCCCGTGAGTGCCGATAAACAGGTACCAGAAGAAGGGTTGGCTTGGTTTGAAGTAGCGGGCTGCTGAGGTGACGGGACGTATCAGGGGCGGCCCAAAATCGGCGTCGAGCCCGGAACCTATCCGCAGCGAAAAGCCCGCGCCAATATAACGCTGTGAATTGCCGAGCATAAAACCGGTGTGGGGCACGAGATCCAAATGGTTTTCAATGATCGGCAGCATCCATTGGCGGTCGTAACTGATGTCCACGGTGACTTCGTTGTGAAGTTGGTTATCCCACCCCTGGGCAACGTCGCTACCGATGAATTCGTGCACCTCGCGCTGCGTACTTTCTGCGCCTGAATCGGGGCCTACCGTGCCGAGTATCAACTCAAAGCTATCCACATGGCGCCCTTGCTCATGATGGTCTGTGAGCAGACCGAAACTGGTGTAAAGCCAGCCAGCATAGGGGCGGTCATCGGTTTGCAGCGCCGAAGCCTGTAGGTTGGTCGGGGTAAAAAACTGCTGGCCGAGCGCCCAGCTGAAGCGGGTGTCGTCATTTGTGGAATAGAAAGGCATCCAGGCTGCCAGTGTCTGGAACCAGTGGGGTACATAGGTATCGCTGACGAAATTGATTTCGGTGCCGTGGGTATAGTGGCGGTCCCGGCTGGTGGCAAACAGGTCGTTTTCCAATGACAGGGTCAGCGTGCCTTTGCCGTCGGCGGCCCAGGAGGGCGTGGTCCATAGGGGTAGTAATGACAGTAGCGATAACAGGCTGAAAAGTCTGGGCCGGTTTGACATCCACATAATTACTCCTTTAAAAATGCGTTGTTGATTTGTTGTTGGGCAGCCAAAAAAGTTCACGGGCGGTTCGCCGTCAGAAATCGGCGGGACGGGTGTCGAGGTGGCCTGCAGGGCATCCTGAGGCGCCGCCGAATTGATAATACATTGGAGGCGTGGTGGTATGAATTCATCCGGGCGTGTTGTTATTACCGGTTGTAGCCGGGGCATTGGTTTGGAGATGGTTAAACAGTACGCCCAGGCGGGATGGCAGGTCATTGCTACCGTCCGGGATCCAGGTAAAAGTGAGGCGTTACAGGCCTTGGCTGCGGCGAATAAAGCGGTGGGCCTGTGGCCGCTGGATGTCGCAAGCGATCAGTCGATTGGCGAACTCAGCCGCCAGCTGGAAGGAAAACCTGTCGACCTGGTGATTAATAATGCCGGTATCTATGGGGAGCCGAATCAAATTGGGGCGCTGGATCGCCGGATATGGCGGGAGGTTCTCGAGGTGAATACGATTTCTCCGTTGATGGTTACCCAGGCCTTGCTGCCTAACCTGTTGGCCGGACAGGGAAAAACCGTTGCCATGATCAGTAGCAAGGTGGGAAGCATTGCCGATAATCAATCCGGCGGTAGTTACTATTATCGCAGCTCAAAGACAGCGCTTAACCAGGCGGTGAAAAGCCTGTCTATTGACCTGGCCTCCAAGGGGGTAAGGGTTTTAGCCCTGCACCCCGGCTGGGTACAAACGGAGATGGGCGGCCCCAATGCGCTGATAGATACGGCGCAAAGTGTCGCTGGGATGCGGCGGGTGTTATCGGAGCCGGAGCTATTTGAAAGCGGGCGTTTTTATGCCTTTGACGGCGCTGAAATCCCCTGGTGAGTGTTGAGGCGGCCTCAAGCGCGCCCTGGCTATTACTTCTTTGCGCAGAAATCGGTATCATCTTTTGATGAATTGCACTGTGCCTGGAGCATTGGATGTTAGCCCTCTACCCGGAAGTTAAACCCTACAATAAATTCCGTCTGCCGGTTTCCGCACTCCACGAAATCTATGTTGAAGAGTGCGGCAATCCGCATGGTATTCCGGTGCTGGTTATTCATGGCGGCCCCGGAGCTGGCAGTGATGCATCCATGCGACGCTTCTTTGATACCACTCATTACCGCATTATTTTGTTCGATCAGCGTGGTGCCGGCCGTTCTACGCCTCATGCCGAACTGGAGGATAACACTACCCAGCACCTGATTGGCGATATGGAGGCCATTCGCGAGCGACTGGGTATCGAGCGCTGGATGCTGTTTGGGGGTTCCTGGGGCTCGACCCTGAGTTTGGCTTACGCCGAGACTCACCCTGGGCGGGTGCTGGCGATGATTTTGCGCGGCATCTTTTTATGCCGAGACCAGGACCTGAAATGGTTCTACCAGGATGGCGCCAGCCATGTTTTCCCGGATTACTGGGAGGACTATGTGCGCCTGATTCCTGAGCCTGAGCGTGACGATTTTATGGCCGCCTATTACAAGCGGCTGGTGGGTGACGATGATGTGATGCGCATGGCCTGCGCCAAAGCCTGGTCCACCTGGGAGGCGCGTTGCGCGACCTTGCGGCCTAACCCTAATGTCGTCGAGTACTTTGCCGATCCGCATGTGGCGATGTCGATGGCTCGTATCGAAGCGCATTATTTTGTGAACGGTATTTTTATGCGGCCGAACCAGCTGCTGGAGGATGCCGGCAGGCTGGCCGATATCCCCGGGATTATTGTGCATGGCCGCTATGACATCATTTGTCCGCTGGATAATGCCTTTGCATTGCATGAGCAATGGCCTCAGTCCAAGTTGGAGATCGTTCGCGATGCCGGGCATTCGGCGTTGGAGCCGGGCATTATCGATGCGCTGGTGCGTGCCACCCAGGAAATGGGCTACCGTTTCCGGGACCTGATAGAAAACCAGTAGAGGGTACTCTTGAGAGCTTTAATTCAGCGTGTCAGCGAGGCAAGCGTCACGGTTTCGGGACAGGCGGTTGGCGCTATCGGGCAGGGCCTGCTGGTGCTGCTCGCCGTGCAACGAAACGATAATGAGGCCGTTGCGGATCGCCTGTTGGAAAAGCTGCTTACCTACCGGGTTTTTAGCGACAGCGAAGGGAAAATGAACCTCAATGTGCAGCAGGTTGAAGGCGGGTTGTTGCTGGTGTCCCAGTTCACCTTGGCGGCAGATACGCGAAAGGGGGCTCGTCCGAGCTTCTCCAGTGCCGCTTCACCGGCGGATGCTGAAGCGCTGTACGATTACTTCGTAACGCAGGCCAAGGCGCGTTATGCCGAAGTGGCGACGGGCGAGTTCGCGGCGGATATGAAAGTTGGCCTGGTCAACGACGGTCCGGTTACTTTTTTGCTGGAGGTCAGCCCTTAGGCTTTTCGCCACTTTCTTCTGCTTTTGCCTCTTCTTCTTCGGCTTCACGGGTATTTTTGCCCCGGTTCCTGCGATTCAGTCGGGCCAGCAGAATGCCCACCTCAAACAGTAGCCACATGGGTAGTGCTAACAGCGCCTGGGAGATGACATCGGGTGGCGTCAGCAGCATACCGAAAATGAAACAACCGACGATGATGTAAGGGCGCTTGGCAGACAGTTTCTCAACGCTGGTTACCCCCGAGGCAACCAGCAGGAAGGTGGCCACCGGAATTTCAAAGGCCATGCCAAAGGCGAAAAACAGCTTGAGCACAAAATCCAGATATTTGTTGATATCTGTCATGATGCTAACCCCTTCCGGGGCGACGCTGGTGAAGAACCCGAATACCAGCGGAAACACGACAAAGTAGGCGAAGGCCATGCCGGCATAGAAGAGGACGACGCTGGAGACCAGTATCGGGAAAGCGAGTCGCTTTTCGCGGCTGTACATGCCTGGCGAAATAAAGGACCAGGCCTGGTGGAGCGTGATGGGCATGCTGATGAAGATTGCCAGCACGATTGTCAGCTTGAAAGGGGTCAGGAAAGGGGAGGCCACTTCCGTCGCAATCATGCTGGTGCCTTCCGGCATATGGGCCTTGAGCGGCTCGGCGATAAAAGAGTAAATGTCGTTAGCGAAATAAAACAGTCCCAGGAAAATCACCAGGATGGCGACGACGCTTTTTAGGATACGGGCGCGGAGCTCTATCAGGTGCTGTACAAAAGGCAGTTCTTTTTCAACCCCAATGTCCGGGTTGGCCGCCTGTTCGGGCTGTTGCTGCGCTTCTTCCGCATTATCAGGTTTGTGTTGTTCTGTCATGACGCCGGATTATTGTTATCTTTTGGCTGGGGCGTAGCATCGGGCTCGGCTTGCTGGGCGCTGGATTGAGGTTTTTCCGCGCGCTCTTCAGGCTGGCTTTTTTGGTAGGCACTGTCCAGGTAGCTATTGCCGTGCGGGTTTTCCGCTTTGGCTCTTTCCTTCTCCTGGCGTTCCCGTTCGTCAGCCAGGTTGTCGGCTTCCAGTTCTGCCATGATCTGCTCGTTACGCAGATCACGGCGTATTTCATCGATACCGATCTCGTTTTCGAGATCGCGACGCACATTGGACATGGTCCGTTTGATGCGGCCTATCCACATTGCGCAGGTGCGCATGGCCTCCGGCAGGCGTTTCGGACCGATAACAATCAGCCCCACCAGGCCGATGATGATGATTTCAGTAAAGCCGATATCGAACATGAAAGCTCGTTCTCAGGTTTAAGACTGGTCTTGCTTGTCTTTTTTCTCGGAGGTTACATCCTCGGCTTTGCCGTCGATGACATTGTTGTCCTCAGCAATTTTCTGCTGGGCCTTGTCGTCCTTTTTATCCTCGTCGGTGTCCATGGCCTTGCGGAAACCCTTAACCGCATTGCCCAGGTCGCCGCCGAAGTTTTTCAGGCGTTTTGTGCCGAATAATAAAATCACAATGGCCAGGACGATGAGTAACTGCCAAATGCTGATGCCGCCTAAACCCATGTGTATCTCCTCAATGTCAGTATGTTGCAATGTCGATAAAACACGAAAGTCTCGAGACTATCCGCGCGCCGCTTTCTCGTCAAGACCGGATAGACCGAAACGGCGCTCCAGCTCCTTGAGCACGGCATCGGGCGATTCGCCCAGGAAGGAAAGCATGATCAGGCTGTGAAACCACAGATCGGCTGTTTCATAAATTAGATCGCTGTTATCGCCGCTGGTTTCGGCATCCTTGGCTGCCAGGATGGCTTCGGTGGCTTCTTCCCCGACCTTCTCAAGGATCTTGTTTAGCCCCTTTTGATAGAGGCTGGAAACGTAAGAGTCGTCGGCGCTGGCCTGTTTGCGCTGCTCCAGGATATTGCCGAGTTCCGTTAAAATGTCGCTCATAGTGCTATCTACTTTTTATAGATGTTATCCGGGTCTTTTAGGACCGGATCGGTGGCTTGCCATTCGCCAGCCGTGTGACGCAGGTAAAAGCAGCTTTCCCGGCCGGTGTGGCAGGCAACGCCGCCTATTTGCTCAACCTGCATTAAAATGACGTCTGAATCGCAATCGGTGCGGATTTCATGCAGTTTCTGGATATGGCCGGATTCCTCGCCTTTACGCCAGAGTTTGTTGCGCGAACGGGACCAGTAAATGGCTCGCTGTTCGGCGATCGTCAGTTTGAGCGCTTCGCGGTTCATCCAGGCCATCATCAGGACGCGGCCGCTTTGGTGGTCCTGCGCAATGGCCGGAACCAGGCCGTCTTTGTCCCACTTGATCTGGTCAAGCCAGCTTTCTGTCATTGAGTTATCTCTCTTTCATATCTCGCGGAGATTGCAGAGGTGCTCCGCTCGCTAAGCATACTTGATTCGCGGGAAGTGGGCTATAGTCGCCGCCAGGGGCGATCTCAGCACATTTTTTAATGCCGGTTTAACAGCAGTACTAGCGCAGCAACCCCCAAAACCCAGCTGATAGGCGGAATTTCTGCCAGTACGTTACTTCCCTGGTTGGTTGCGAATATCGCGGCCAAGGCCAGGGCGCCGGTAGCCAGCCAGCCCAGGCGGTTGTTGCGGCGCTTGGTCTGTTGCTGGTGGCGCTCCTGTTGCTGCAGTTTGGCAAAGGCATGCGCCTGTTGTTCGCCGAGGGTTTTGATGTGTCGCGATTGCTGCAGCGTATCGAAAATTAATTGCGGGAGCTCGTGGCTTTGTTCCAGCCAATCAGGACCCTGGTCGCGCAGGTTCTTGAGCAGGGCTTTGGGGCCGTTGCGTTCGCGCATCCAGGATTCCAGGTACGGCATGGCGGTATTCCAGAGGTCGAGATCAGGATAAATTTGACGCCCCAGGCCTTCGATGTTCAAGAGGGTTTTTTGCAGGAGCACCAGTTGTGGCTGGATTTCCATATCGAAGCGGCGAATTGTCTGGAATAGTCCCAGTAGCACCTGACCAAAGGATATTTCCTTCAGCGGTTTTTCAAAAATGGGTTCGCATACGCTGCGAATAGCGGTTTCAAATTCCGCGACGGGCGTATCGTCGGGAATCCATCCCGAATCAATATGCAGGGTGGCAACCTTGCGGTAGTCGCGTCGGAAGAAGGCCAGCAGGATGCGCGCCAGGTAATTTTTGTCGTCGTTGCTGAGCGTGCCAACGATGCCGCAGTCGATGGCGATGTACTGTGGTGAGGCCGGGTTCTCCCTGGAGACAAAAATATTGCCGGGGTGCATGTCGGCATGGAAAAAACTGTCGCGAAAGACCTGGGTGAAGAAAATTTCTACCCCGCGTTCGGCCAGTTTTTTCATGTCGGTGTTCTGGGCCGCTAGCGCCGGAATATCAGCCACCGGAATCCCGTGGATACGTTCCATCACCAACACATTCCGGCGACAGTACTCCCAGTGGATTTGAGGGATGTAGAGTAACTCGGAGTTCTCGAAATTGCGGTGTAGCTGCGAGGTGTTGCCTGCTTCGATGAGCAGGTCCAGCTCGTTGAAAATCGTTTTTTCGTAGTCGCTGACCACTTCCATCGGGCGAAGGCGCTTGCCGTCTTCCGAATAGCGTTCAATCAGCTGGGCCAGGGTGTGCAGCAGCTGGATGTCCTGCTCGATGGTTTTGTGTATTTTCGGGCGGATAACCTTGACCACCACGGCTTCGCCGCTGTGCAGGGTGGCTTTGTGGACCTGGGCGACGGAGGCTGAAGCGAGCGGTTCGGTGCTGAATTCGGCGAACATCTCGCTCACTGGTTTATCCAGCGCTTCCTCAATCAGGCGGGTGGCTTCGGCACCGCAAAAGGGCGGAACCTGGTCCTGCAGGCGCCGCAGTTCGTCGGCGATGTCCTCGGGCAGCAGGTCGCGGCGGGTTGAAAGCATCTGGCCAAACTTAATAAAAATCGGCCCCAGTGCTTCCAGTGCCAGGCGTAGGCGCTCAGCACGCGATTTTTTGGGGTTGGGTAGTAGTCGCCAGGGCGACAGGAAGAAAAACCAGCGCAGGGGGCCGGGTGCAAAATGTAAAAATTCATCCAGCCGATAACGGTTGCAGATGGCGAAGATTTTCAGCAGGCGTAGCAGCCGATTCATTTGGCTTTATCCTTTTGGGTGTTCTGCAGGCGTTCGATACGGGCTGCAAGCCGGTCGGTATCCAGCGCCAGGGCTTCGACATCGCGGTAGAAGGGCTCCAGTTCGGCACGCGGCGGCAGGGTCCGGGTTTCCTCGTGGAGGTACTCTTCGATATTTTGCAGCATGCTGTGGCTGGCCTGTTGCCCCCAGTTTTTCAGATTTCGTACCTGGTTGCCGATTTGGTGGGCGGCAATATCGCCTATGTACTCGGCCAGGCGCCCTTCCCAGTCCAGATCCAGGTCGGCCAGGATAGCCTGCAGGGATTGGCTGAGCTCAATATCGCCGGATAGGCTGATTTGCTGATCGAAGAGCGCTTCGCTTTTATTGTCAGCCGTCATGAGCCTTAGCAGCGCCAGCGCGTTGCCGCTGATGCGGCAGTCGGCATCATGTTCGAAGTGGCTTTGCAGGATCAGTCCCTGGGCATGCGGGCGTAAAAAGATACGGAAGGCCGGCGTGCTGCAGTCAACCTCGATGACCTGTCCGCTGAGCTTGCCGAGGCGCTTTAGCGTGGCGGGGTCGAGTTGCAGTGCATGGTTGATGGCAGCTTCCATCAATCCAAACAGGCCTGTTAAGGTCAAATCCTGGTCCATAGTGGGAATCGTTAAATCAGGGTTTGACACCCCTGTGTAATGCCACGATGCCGCCGGTCATGTTGTGGTAGGTGCAGTCGCTCAGGCCGGCTTCCTCCATCATGGCCTTCAGCGTTTCCTGGTCGGGGTGCATGCGGATGGATTCGGCCAGGTATTGATAGCTTTCGGAGTCGTTGGCCACCAATTTTCCCAGTTTGGGTAGTACCGAGAAGGAGTAGGTGTCGTAGATTTTGCTGAGCATGGGATTGCCGGGTTTGGAAAACTCCAGCACTAACAGCCGGCCGCCGGGTTTGAGCACGCGTGTCAGGGAGCGCAACGCAGCGTCCTTATCGGTTACATTGCGCAGGCCAAAGGCGATGCTGACACAATCGAAGGTGTTGTCGGCAAAGGGCAGGCATTCGGCGTTGGCCTGCACATACTCCACATTGCCGGTATAACCCTGGTCAATCAGCCGGTCGCGGCCCATGTTCAGCATGGAGCTATTGATATCCGAGAGGATGACCTTACCGGTTGGCCCCACCAGGCGGGAAAAATAACGGGTTAAATCGCCGGTGCCCCCAGCAACGTCCAGCACCTTGTTGCCGGTGCGTACGCCGCTGACTTCGATGGTAAAGCGTTTCCAGACGCGATGGATACCCATCGACAGGAGGTCGTTCATGATGTCGTATTTGCCAGCGACCGAATGGAAAACGTCCGCAACGCGATTCGCCTTTTCCTCCTTGGGAACTTCCTTATAGCCGAAGTGGGTGGTGTCTTTTTCTGCCCTGTGCTCTGCCATCTTAACTTGCCATTTGTGTGAGGTGTTTGTGCTAACGGGGAACCCGGTACCAGCGCGCTATTATCTGCGATTTTCCCTGAAAAGGCATCTTTGCGGCATACATTAATCCATGTTGCGGTGACCAATCCCTGATTATGATCAGGTTTCGGCGGTTTGGGGCGGCAAAGCCGGTTTAAAATTCTCGTTGAGCAATCGGCGAACCCATGAGAGGATGGCTATCAGTTCAATGGGCAGGTTTGAGAGGTGAATATGCCAACGGTGAGTATGCAAAGAAAACTGAATATGAGTAACGATGAGGCGTTGCTGAAGGTGGAGGAGGCGGCAGACCAGCTGGCTGAGAAGTATGGGTTGGTTATTACCTGGCTGGATAATCACGCCTCAATCCGGGGGCCCAGTGTGGATGGCTCGGTAAAAGTTGAAGACAGTGTTATGGACTTGCGCCTGGAACTGGGGATGTTGGCAGCGCCCTTCAAATCGAAAATCGAAGCGGCGGTTGAGGAGTATTTCGAACGGTTGGGCTAGGCTGGTTTATATCAGGCCGGAGGAAGACCGTGAAAGGGAGCCCGTTGAGGCTCCCTTTTTATTTGTCAGGCCTTTTATTTGGGCTGAGCAGGCATAATCTGCACCACCTGTGAGCCATCGCGGCTGGCGCCGGCCTCATCCAGGCGCTTCAGGTAATCCTGCCAGTTTTGCTCCTGGTTAGCGCAGAGTTCATAGAGGTAGGTCCAGGGGTAAATGCCGGTGTTGTGCCCGTCATCGAAGAAGAGCTTGATGGCATAGTTGCCGACCGGTTCGATTTTATCGATACCCACGTCAATTTTATTGATTTGCAGTTTGGCTTCCTCCGGGCTGTGGCCGCGAACTTCGGCGGAGGGGGAGTAAACCCGCAAATATTCGGCGGTTAGGGTGAAGCTTCCCGCTGTTTCATATTCCAGCTCCAGTGTGCGCGAGGCTTTGTGCAGCTTAAGGGCGGTTGGTGTTGGGCCTTTCATAGTTTCTTCCTTTATAGGATGTATCTGGACAGGTCTTCGTCCTGAACCAGTTCGCCAAGGTGATCATTTACGTATTGGGCGTCGACAAGGGTCGCCTCATCGCTGTTGGCATCGGAGGCCTCAAAAGAGACCGTTTCCAGCAAGCGCTCCATCACGGTATGAAGGCGGCGGGCGCCAATGTTCTCGGTCCGCTCGTTGACTTGCCAGGCCACCTCGGCAATGCGCTTGATGCCCTCCGGGTTGAATTCCAGTTTAAAGCCTTCCGTACCCAGCAGTGCCTGGTACTGCTCGGTCAGGCTGGCATCGGGTTCCGTCAGGATGCGCTCAAAATCCTCCGGCGACAGGGCGTTCAGCTCGACGCGGATTGGCAGGCGGCCCTGTAATTCCGGAATCAGGTCAGAAGGCTTGCTGAGGTGGAAGGCGCCAGAGGCGATGAACAGGATATGGTCGGTCTTGATCATGCCCAGCTTGGTGCTGATGGTGCTGCCCTCGATCAGTGGCAGCAGATCGCGTTGAACGCCTTCGCGGGAAACTTCGCCGCTGTTGGTGCCGCTGCGCTTGGCTACCTTGTCAATTTCATCGAGGAAAACGATGCCGTTCTGCTCCACGGCTTCCACGGCGCGGGCTTTCAGGTCATCTTCGTTGACCAGTTTGGCGGCCTCTTCGTCGCGAATCAGTTTGAGGGCTTCCTTGATTTTCAGTTTGCGGGGTTTGGTGCGTCCGGTGTTCATGTTGGAAAACATGTTCTGCAGCTGGCTGGACATCTCCTCCATGCCGGGGGGCGCCATAATCTCAACGCCCATCGGTGCATCGCTGATGTCGATTTCAATTTCCTTGTCGTCGAGCTGTCCTTCACGCAACTTTTTACGGAAAACCTGACGGGTTGAGGATTCGCTGCCGCTGGCCTCTTCGGCGCTGTTGCGTGCAGGCGGCAGCAGGGCATTGAGCACGCGCTCTTCGGCGGCATCCTCGGCGCGGTGCTTAACCTTTTCCATTTCGCTTTCACGCAGCATTTTGATGGACATGTCGGCCAGGTCGCGAATGATGGAGTCTACATCTCGGCCTACATAACCGACTTCCGTGAATTTGGTGGCTTCCACCTTGATAAAAGGCGCGTTGGCCAGTTTTGCCAGGCGCCGTGCGATTTCGGTTTTGCCCACCCCGGTGGGGCCAATCATCAGGATGTTTTTCGGTGTGATTTCGTTGCGCAGCTCTTCGTTCAGTTGCATGCGGCGCCAACGGTTGCGTAACGCAATTGCCACGGAGCGCTTGGCGGCGTCCTGGCCGATGATGTGTTTGTTGAGTTCGTGAACAATTTCACGGGGGGTCATATTAGACATGAGGAATTCTCTTCAGGCTGAGGCTAACTGTTGGAGTCCAGTTCTTCGATGGTGCGGTTCTGGTTGGTGAATACGCAGATGTTACCGGCAATTTCCAGGCTTTTTTCGGTGATTTCCCTGGCGCTGAGATCGGTGTTTTCAAGTAATGCCAACGCTGCGGCCTGGGCGAAGGGGCCGCCGGAACCGATGGCGATCAGGCCGTGTTCGGGTTCGATGACGTCACCGTTGCCGGATATGATCAGGGAGTGGTCCTTATTGGCGATGGCCAGCAGGGCTTCCAGGCGTTGCAGCGAGCGGTCGGTACGCCAGTCCTTTGCCAGTTCCACCGCGGCACGCATTAAATGGCCCTGATGTTTCTCCAGTTGGGCTTCGAAACGTTCGAACAGGGTAAAGGCGTCGGCAGTGGCGCCGGCAAATCCGGCTATCACCTGGTCACGGTAGAGCCGGCGAACTTTACGGGCATTGCCTTTCATGACGGTGTTGCCCAGGGAAACCTGGCCATCGCCGCCCAGTACAACTTTGCCGTTTTTTCGAACAGAAACAATAGTAGTCATGCGCTTGCCTTAATTTAATGCTGGGGTGAATTGCTCAATATGGAGGTGCCGAGCGAGAATTCAAGGTGTTGCCTTGCAGGCCGTTAGCGCTCCACCTTGATCAGCATGGAATCGGTGTTGTTATTGGCCAGAATGTCCTGGGCGCGATTAAGTTTGGAGCGTGAGGAGAAGGGGCCTACGATGACTCTGTGCCAGACGTCGCCATTCTGGTTTGTCACCTTGCTGGTGTTTACGGTCAGGCCTTCGAGCAGTAATTTGGCGCGTAACCGGTCCGCTTCGGCGGCACTTCGGAATGAGCCCGCCTGAAGCATATAGGTGTACTGTTTGCCGGTTGCATCCGCTTTTTTTGTCGAGTACTCCTCGACTTTAGGCGCGATGACCTCGCTTTCGGGCAGGAGGTTGTAGAAGTCGTAATCTTCCTTAACCTCACGGGGCTTAGTGACCGTCTTCGGCTTGCTTTCCTTTTTCTGGGCTGGCGCTTCGATTTTTGCAGGCAGCTCGGCGGGTGGCACGCGAGTCAGTTTATAAAGACCAAAGACCAGGGCGGCAACCAGTAGCAGTGTCAGCGGAATTAACCACTTGGGCAAAGCGGCTTTTTGCGGCTTTTTCTTCTGGCTTTGTTTGTTGCGTTGAACGCTACGGGCGTAATCGTGCATATTGAATTGCTGGCGGGGCCTTTTGATACAGAAAGCAGCGCCTATTGTAGAGGCAGGATTGTCGCGTGTTAATGGGTAGGGTTAAAAACTTTCCTGTGGATCGACATCAATGGACCAGCGCACTTTACGCGCCAGCTTGTTTTGCTCCAGCTGATGCGCCAGGCGGGTTAAGAGAGCCTGGAGGACGTTACGCTGCGGGCTTTGCAACAAAAGCTGAGCCCGGTAACGGCCGGCTCGCTTGAACATGACGGCTGGAATCGGGCCGAAAACCTCGACGCGCGATTGGCTGGAGTGGTTTTCTTCGGCGAGTTCGCGGGCCAGCTGTAAAAAAGCGAAAGGCGCTTCTTCCTGGGCAGCCTCGGCGCGCAGTATCGCTGCATGCTGGCAGGGTGGAAGTTGGGCTTGCTGGCGCTCCTCTAGCAGCTGTTGCGCAAGTTGGCCATAGCCCTGCTGGGCAAGCAGTTGCAGCAAGGGGTGATCGGCCTGGTGGGTTTGTATGGCGACGGTTCCCGGTTTTTCGGCGCGCCCTGCCCTGCCTCCGACCTGGGTAATAAGCTGGCTCATGCGCTCCAGGCCCCTGAAATCGGCGCTGAAAAAACCGCCGTCGGCATCAAGAATGGCGACCAGGGTGATGTTTGGGAAATGGTGCCCTTTGGCAATCATTTGGGTGCCAACCAGGATGCAGGGTTTGCCTTCCTGAATCTGGTTGATCATGTCCTGCAGGGCGCCCTTGCGCCGGGTGCTGTCGCGGTCAATGCGCAGGGTTGGGACGTCAGGGAAAATCCTGCTGATAAAATCTTCGCTTCGTTCTGTGCCAATGCCCACCTGGCTTAATTGTATGTCGCCACACTCGGGGCACTGCTCTGGAACGGGGCGTTGTGCGTCGCAATGGTGGCAGCGCAGTTGCTGGGGGTTGCGGTGCAGGGTATAGCGGGTTTCGCAGCGCTGGCACTCGGCCATCCAGCCGCAACTGTGGCACATCAGGGTCGGAGCAAAACCGCGACGGTTAAGGAACACCAGTACCTGCTGGCCGGCTTGCAGGTGTGATTTGATCAGGCGAACCAGTGGTTGCGAAAAGCCTTCGTCAAGCGGGCGGCTGCGGATGTCGATCAGCTCAAAGCGGGGCGGCTGGGCGTTTGCTGCCCGTTGGGATAGCGTTAAATGCTGGTAGCGGGCGGTTTTGGCGTTATGCAGGCTTTCCAGTGAAGGGGTTGCGCTGCCTAGCACGACCGGAATGTTTGCACGGCTGGCGCGCATGACGGCAACGTCGCGGGCATGGTAGCGCAGGCCGTCCTGTTGTTTGAAGGACAGGTCGTGTTCCTCGTCGACGATGATCAGGCCGAGCTTTTTTATGGGGGCGAATATCGCCGAGCGGGTGCCAATCAGGATCGGGCTTCGGCCCTGTTCGGCGGCTACCCAGTCGTGCAGGCGTTGTTTGTCGGTGAGGCCGGAATGCAGGATCGCAACAGGCACGTTAAAACGCTGCTTGAAGCGGGCGACGGTTTGCGGCGTGAGGCCAATTTCAGGCACCAATATGAGGGCTGCCTGCCCCTGGTTGAGGGTGTGCTCAATGCTGTGCAGGTAAACTTCGGTTTTGCCGCTGCCGGTGACGCCATCGAGCAGGAAGCTCTGGAAGGTGCCGCTGGCGGTATTGATTGCGGTTACGGCCGCCTCCTGCTCATGGTTGAGTTTAAAGGGGGCCTCGGCAAGCAACTTTGGCGGGCGCTGGCCAACGGCGGGGTCGATAAATGTTTTGCTTAGCCAGCCTTTGTCGAGCATGGCCTTTAAGGCGCTGTCGGAGAGCGCCAGTGTTTTGAATACGTGCTCACCGAGCTGGTTATTGTGTTCGTGGACCAGGCGCAGAATTTCGGCCTGTTTCGGTGCTTTGCTTAGGGTTGTGGACGATATTTGCCGGCCGCTTTCGGTGAGTTGATAAAGCGTTTCGCGGTGTGGCTGAAACGATTCGCCCTTGCACAATAAGGCTGGCAATGCAGTGCAAAGCGTATCGCCAATAGCGTGTTGGTAATAGTGCGCGCACCAGCGATACAGGGCCAGCATATCGGAGGCAATAACCGGCTCCTGGTCGATAACCTGGCTGACGGATTTTAGTTTGTCGGCAGCGAAGTCTGAGTGATCGCTGATATCGACAATGAAACCGATCAGGGTTCGCTTGCCAAAGGGTGCCTTGACGCGCATTCCCGGGACGAGCTGTTGCGGGTCAGTCTTGCTTGGGGGCAGGTAGTCGAAGAGCGCGCGTAACGGCGTGGGCAGTGCAACTTTGAGTATGCAGGGGGGCGAGTTCATTCGGCGTAGTCTAACCCAAGTTTCTGTTGATTCTATAGTGCGTTCTGTTATGATTGCGCGTCCCGATTCTGGGTGCTGCCTCAAACAGGGCCCAATGATATCAATATGTACGGTGCCTGGCGGGGCCCAGGTGGCGGTGCATTATATACAGAGGTGAACGACATGAAACAGGGCATCCACCCTAAATACGAAGACATCACAGTAACTTGCAGCTGTGGTAACAAAATTCAAACCCGCTCAACCCTGGCTGAGGATATGCATGTCGACGTATGTTCGCAGTGCCACCCTTTCTATACCGGTAAGCAGAAAGTGGTTGATCGTGGCGGACGTATTGATCGCTTCAACAAGCGTTTCGGTAGCCGCGTTAAGTAAGTTTGCTCGAACGCAGTTCTTAAAACCCCTGACGGCGACGTCAGGGGTTTTTTTATGTCTGGTGATTGGGGTTAGGACGGTTAGAAGAGCTGCTCTGGAATACTTTCTTCGTCCTCACCGAATACGGGCGGTAGTTCTGTGTGACTGACGCTCTCTTCGGGGGCTTTTTCGCTGCGGAAAATTTCAAAAATAGCGTCTTCGCTACCAGGCGCGGCACGTAAGCCGGTGGCTGGGTCGATTCGTACTGTCACCAGACCTTCGGGTTGTGCAAGGCGTGACTCGGGTACGCCCTGCAGGGCGTCGCGCATGAAGTCAACCCAGATTGGCAGGGCGGCAAACCCGCCTGTTTCGCGCCGACCCATGGGTTGGGGTTGGTCGAAGCCCATCCAGGCGGTTGCGACAATTGTTCTCTGGTAACCTGAAAACCACGCATCCTTTTGGTCGTTGGTGGTGCCAGTTTTGCCCGCCAAGTCGTTCCTGCCCAAGGCTTGGGCTCGGCGTGCAGTGCCTCGTTTCACAACGTCCTTGAGGATGTTGTCCATAATATAAAGCGCACGCGGTTCGACGATTCGCTCTGCTTCGAGCAGGCGTTTGGAAATAGGCGGTAGCGTTATTTCAGCAAGCTCTCCGTCCTCTTTTATCAAGCGCCCCGTGTTTTCTGGGGTGCGGTCTGTGCTGCTGTCGACGGTAGTTTCCTGGTTGCTGCTTATGATGGGCGCATTTGCCGGGCAGTCCAGGCAGGCGGTTTCGGGGGTATGCAGATACAGTAATTGACCCTGGTCGTTTTCAATCCTGGCGATGAAGAAGGGCGTGACCTTATAACCGCCGTTAGCGAAGCTGGCGTAGCCGGTGGCGATTTCCAGGGGGGTGAAAGCTGCGCTGCCGAGCGCCAGGGACAGGTCCCGGGGCAGGCTGGCCCGGTTGAAGCCAAAGCGCTGGACGTAATTGACGGCATTAGGGATGCCGATAGCCCGCAGCAGGCGAATGGATACGAGGTTGCGGGATTTGTACAGGGCGGTACGCAGCCGGGTTGGGCCGAAGAATTTGCCGCTGTAGTTTTCCGGGCGCCAGGCATTTTCCAACTGGTTGTCGTCAAAGACAACCGGGGCATCGTTGATGATGCTGGCGGCGGTATAGCCGTTTTCGAGGGCAGCGGTGTAAATAAAGGGTTTGAAGTTTGAGCCGGGTTGGCGTGCCGCCTGGGTGGCGCGGTTATATTTGTTGGAGTGGTAGTTGAAGCCGCCAACCAGTGCCAACAGGGCGCCGTTATCAGGGTTTAGCGACACAAAGGCGCTTTGAATTTGGGGCGTTTGGCCGAGAGACCATTTATCCGTGTCGTTTTCGCCGGTTTCCTTAATCAGGTAAACCTGGTCGCCGGGTTGGGCGACATCGCTTGCTTGGTCCGGTTTGGGGCCCATGGCATTGACGTTGATAAAGCGGCGAGCCCAGCTAATGCCGTCCCAAGGTACGACAACGTGTTCGCCGGATGCCAGGGTGGCTGACAGGGATTGCTTTTTAACTGCTGTGACCAGTGCCGGTTGCAGAGGACCAACAGACTTGCGCTGCTTGAGTGCGTGTAGGGCGGCGTCCATTTTTTCGGGGGTGCTGATATCTGAGCGCTCTTGTGGCCCGCGGTAGCCGTGGCGCTTCTCATAGGCCAGAATGCCTGACTGCACGGCCTGGCTGGCGCTTTGCTGCAGGTCGCTTTGGATGGTTGTAAAAACCTTTAAGCCAGAGGTGTAAATTTGTTCGGCTGAGAAATTTTTGAGCAGTTCGGAACGCACCATTTCGGCGACATAGGCGGCGTCAATTTCGGGTTTTAGAGCGTGGTGAAGCGCGGAAACGGGCTGGCTGGAGGCGGCTTCGTAACTGGCCCCGTCGATATAATCCAGTTTCAGCATGCGCTGCAGAATCCAGTTTCTGCGCTCCAGGGCGCGTTCGGGGTTGGCCAGGGGGTTGTAGCTCGAGGGCGCTTTGGGCAGCCCGGCAATCATTGCCAGCTGGGCTAAGTCTAATTCGTCAATATTTTTACCATAGTAGACCCGGGCGGCGGCCTGGATGCCATAGGCGCGGTTGCCGAGGTAAATCTTGTTAACGTAGAGCTCCATGATTTCCTGCTTTGAGAGCTCCTGCTCGATCTGGAGGGCGAGTAAGATTTCGTTAAATTTGCGGCTGAAGGTTCGCTCGTGGGTCAGGAAATAGTTTTTGGCGACCTGCATGGTAATGGTGCTGCCGCCGCTTTGAATGTGGCCCGTGCTGATCAGCTGGGCTGCGGCGCGCAGCAGGCTGGTAATGTCTACACCATGGTGTTTCTCAAAGCGGTCGTCTTCTGCGGCAAGAATAGCCTTGATGAACAGGGGGGGCACCTCTAGGTAGTCGATTGGCTGGCGACGTTTTTCGCCAAACTCGGCGAGCAGTTTGTTATCGGCGGAATAGATACGCAGAGGGGTTTGTAGCTGGATGTTTTTCAGTGTTTCGATTTCGGGCAGGCGCGGATTGAGGTAAAGGGTCAGGCCTGTCACCAAAATAACTCCCAGGCAGGACATGAGGAGTAGGCTGCGGAAAATAAGCTTGGTGAATCGGTTCGATAACTTCATTGCTAAATTCTGGTAAATGGGTAAAAGGCGGCTAGACTTGCCTGTATCTGCTGGCCCTGCGGGAACTATGACAGTTGTTAAACGATTTTATTCGACCATGTCCGGGCCTGTTGTTTGCAGCAACTTGGAGGCTGGCTGAAAGTCGCGCCTGGCCTGAGAAACGGCTGTCTATTATAAGCAGAATTATTGTCCGTTATCTATTTGCGCTAGTCAGTTTTATAGACTTTAATGATAGTTAGTCGAATTACCCACTGGATGGTTTGGGGCATAAAGGGGTTACTGTTGTGCTGGGAATATTCAAAAAGAAAAACAGCCCGATTCTGGGCATCGATATCAGCTCGACTTCGGTCAAGCTGCTGGAATTGAGCCGGTCTGGTGGCCGTTACCGGGTTGAAAGCTACGGCGTCGAGCCGTTGCCTGCCGGTGTCGTTGTTGAAAACAATATTACGGATGTTGAGGCTGTGGGCGAGGCTATCCGTCGCGCGGTTAAGCGCTCCGAAACAAAGTCCAAGGATGTCGCCGTGGCTGTTGCCGGTTCTGCGGTAATCACTAAGACGATCGAGATGAGCGCCTCTCTTTCGGAGAGTGAAATGGAAAGCCAGATTAATGTGGAGGCTGACCAGTATATTCCCTATGCGCTGGATGAGGTGGCACTGGACTTTGAGGTGCAGGGCCCCTCCACATCGAATCCTGAAATGGCCGAAGTATTGTTGGCAGCTTGTCGAAGTGACAATGTTGAGCTCCGAGAAGATGTGTGTGATGTGGCGAGCCTCGAGTGCAAGGTGGTTGATGTCGAGGCCTATGCGATGCAACGCGCCTTTGAGCTGATTACCGACCAGCTGAAAGGAGACCCGAGCAGCCAGACAGTGGCCGTTGTTGATATTGGGGCGACCATGACAACACTGAGCGTACTCAGTGAGGGTAAAACCATTTATACTCGCGAGCAGCTATTTGGCGGGCAGCAACTGACAGAAGAAATTCAACGTCGTTACGGTTTGTCTGCCGAGGAAGCCGGTTTGGCTAAAAAACAGGGTGGCTTGCCGGATGATTATGAGTCGGAAGTGTTAAAGCCCTTTATTGATGCTGCTGTTCAACAGGTGACCCGCTCGTTGCAATTCTTCTATTCTTCCAGCCAGCACAACTCGGTGGATTACATTGTGATGGCGGGAGGGACGTCCAGTATTCCTGGGCTCGATGAAGCGGTCCGGGAAAAGACGGATACCCCGACAGTGGTGGCAAATCCCTTTGTCGGTATGTCGGTGTCACCTAAGGTGAATACGACGGCATTGAGCAATGATGCGCCCTCACTGATGATTGCCTGCGGTTTGGCGATGAGGAGTTTTGATTAATGGCACGGATTAACCTGAGGCCCTGGCGTGAGGAACGCCGGGCGGAAAAGCAACGCGAATTCCTCATTGCTCTGGCGGCAGTCGCAATCGCTGGAGTGTTGTTTATCTTCCTGCATGACCGGGTCATTGCCAGCAATATTGAAAGCCAGCAAGCCAGGAATAACTATCTTTCAGGGGAAATTGCGGCCCTTGAGCGGAAGATTAAAGAGATTGATGAGCTCAAGAAGAAGCGTGACCAGTTGATCGAACGGATGCGGGTTATCCAGGAGTTGCAGGGTAACCGTCCCGTTATTGTACATATGTTTGATGAGATCGTACGAACTTTACCTGACGGCATTTATTACAGCAGCCTGGTGCGGAAAGGGGATGCCCTCTCTATTAAAGGGCGCGCCGAGTCGAATAACCGTATTTCGAGCTTGATGCGCCGACTGGACGGTTCGCAGTGGTTTACTGACCCGAATTTGACAGCGGTTAAAGCTGTTGAAGGCCAAAATGGTGGCGATAAGTCCAATGACTTTGACCTTACCGTCAAACGTTATGTTGCTACCGAAGATCAGGAGGGTTAATTCGTGAACTTTTCTGAATTAACAGATGGGCTGAAGGATTTTGATATTAATGACCTGGATTTTAAGAACGCTGGGTCATGGCCAGTTCTTGTCAAGGTTATTGTCTGGGCGCTCGTGCTGGGTATCGTGATTTTCCTGGGCTATTACCTGCACTTGAACGATAAACTGGACGAGCAGGCGCGAGAAGAGCGAAAAGAAGTGGCGCTCAAGCAGGAGTATGAGAGCAAGGCGTTTAAGGCCGCCAATCTTGAGGTTTATCGCAAGCAGATGGAGGAGATGGAAAAATCCTTCGGCGCACTTGTTAGGCAGCTGCCTAGCGACACCGAGGTGCCGGGCCTGCTGGAAGATATTACCCATACAGGTCTTGGCAGTGGTCTTGAGATTGACTCTATCAAGTTGCAACCGGAACAACGCGCTGAATTTTATGTGGAATTGCCCATTGAAATCCAGGTGCGCGGCGGCTACCACGATTTGGGCTCATTCGTCAGTGGCGTAGCCAGCCTGCCGCGAATCGTGACGTTACACGATTTTGAAATTAAACCTACGGAGTCTGGTGGTTTATTAGCGATGACCATTACAGCCAAAACGTATCGGTACAGTGATGAGGAGGAAGAGTAATGCAGAAAATTAAGTTGCATCATTGTCTTCTTCCTCTGATTGCTTCGGCTTCACTGCTGGCGGGTTGTAGCAGCAATGAATTCGAAGATCTTCAGGCTTATGTGACTGAAGTAAAGGCGCGACCGAAAGGCCGCATTGAGCCGTTGCCTGAATTTAAACCCTATGAGAGCTTCCAGTATAGCGCTGCGGGTTTACGAGGCCCCTTTACGGCACCGGTTGAAATTAAGCTGATCAAGTACCAGCAGGAGCGGGCGAAAAGCAATATCAAGCCTGACTTCAACCGACCCAAGGAATATTTGGAAGGCTTCAGTGTTGATGCTATTACCATGGTGGGTACGCTTTCCATGTCCAACAATGAACTGTGGGCCTTGTTGGATGATGCTGAGGGCGGTGTTCACCGGGTGAAACCGGGGAATTATGTGGGGCGCAACCATGGCAAGGTTGTGAGTATTAATAAAGGGTCAGTTGATATTATCGAGATTGTGCCAGACGGGCATGGTGGTTGGCTGGAAAGACCTCGCGCGATCAAACTGCAGGACGGAACATAGGTATCAGTGGAGACGTTACTAATGAAAATAATAATGGGCCAGGTAAGCATGTGGACATCGTTGCGAGCAATGATTAGCCCTGTAATAGGTGCGGTCGCACTGGTTGTGGGTTTGACGGTTAGCGGGGTTGCCAGCGCCGGGGTTACTTTACAGAATATTGACTTTGCTGCATTGCCGGGTGATCGTGTTGAGATGCGCCTGGATTTTGACGGCACTCCACCAGCGCCCCGCAGTTATACCATTGACGAGCCTGCCCGAATTACACTTGATCTTTTTGAGGTTTCCAGTGGTTTGGATGAAAAATATCATAGCCTCGGGAATGGTAATGCTCGTAGTGTGACGGTACTTGAGGCCGGCGGGCGCACACGGCTGGTGGTCAGCCTGACCGATATGGTGAATTATGCCACTCGCATTGAAGGCAGCAGCCTTTATGTGATGCTAGGCGCTGGAAGTACTGGCTTCGCACAACAGGAAGCGGCGCAGGAGGCTGTGGGTGCGATACCTGCTTCCGCGGCTAATACCCAGCCTGCTGTTGATCCGACGCTTCGTGGTGTGACCGGTGTGGATTTCCGGCGTGGTGAGCAGGGCGAAGGCCGTGTTGAAATTGACCTGTCAAAACCTGATGTGGAAATTGATATTGCCCAAACCGGTAACAATGTCCGAGTGACGCTTCCCAATGCAACGCTTCCTGAGTCGCTGCAACGCCGTTTGGATGTGATTGACTTTGCTACGCCTGTTCATTTTGTGGATGCGCTTCCGGAAGGCGACGGCAGTGCAATTATGATTGAAGCTGACGGTTCGTATGACTACCTGGCGTATCAGGCGGACAATAAACTGGTTTTGGATTTTAAGCCGGTAAGTGAAGAGGATGCTGAAAGGCGTCGTAAGGAAAAATTCCCCTACTCTGGTGAAAAGTTGTCCCTTAACTTCCAGGACATTGAAGTACGCTCCGTACTTCAGTTGATTGCTGACTTTACCAACCTGAACTTGGTAGCGAGCGATACTGTCGATGGCCGTATCACCCTGCGTCTGCAAAACGTCCCCTGGGATCAGGCACTGGATTTGATTTTGAAAACCAAGGGCTTGGATAAACGCCAAGTCGGTAATGTGCTGATGGTTGCGCCTGCCGACGAAATTGCCAATCGCGAACGCCTTGAATTGGAAAACAGCCGTCAGGTTGCTGAGTTAGCACCTCTGCGGACTGAGTTTATTCAGGTGAACTATGCAAAAGCAGTAGATGTTGCCGGGCTAATGTCTGCTGAACAAGGATTGCTCTCCTCTCGAGGTTCAGTGTCTGTTGATGAGCGCACTAATACACTGTTAGTTCAGGATACGGCTGCTAAACTTGATGCAATTCGAAGCGCGCTCCGATATCTGGATGTGCCGGTAAGACAGGTTCAAGTAGAAGCTCGCATTGTTGTTGCATCAACCGATTTTGATAAACAGCTGGGTATCCGCTGGGGTGGTTCTTCTGTCAAAGATCATGGTGATTCTACAACCACGCTCAGTGGCGGTGGTTTGGGTGATATCGCTGTTGATCTAGGTGTGAGCGGGGCTACTTCAGCTTTCGAGCTGGGGTTCGTTAGAAACAATGAAAACTTGAATCTTACCCTCTCGGCTCTTGAAAGCGATGGTGTCAGTGAAGTTGTTTCCCAGCCTAAACTCGTGACCGCAGATGGACAAACTGCTCGCATTGAGTCAGGTGTCGAGATTCCCTACCAGGAGGCTTCTTCAAGTGGAGCTACCACAGTCACATTTAAAGATGCTGTGTTGTCGCTCGAAGTAACGCCGCAAATTACACCTGATGATCGGATAATTATGGACTTGAAGGTTAACAAGGACTCTGTGGGTGAAATTTTCTTGGGTGTACCAAGTGTTGATACCCGTGAAATACAAACCCAGGTGTTGGTAGAAAATGGGGAAACCATTGTACTTGGTGGCGTTTACGAGCGTGAAAAGGTTGAGAGTGTTGATAAGACTCCTTTCTTGGGCGACATTCCCTACTTAGGAGCTCTGTTCAAACGCACTAGTAAGCAGGATGAAAAAACCGAACTTCTGATATTCATTACTCCTAAATTAATCAAAGACACGGTGGCCGTTCGCTAGTGAGCAGCCGTAATCGCGTCTTTCTGGTTGGCCCGATGGGTGCTGGTAAAAGCACCATCGGGCGCTTGCTTTCGAAAGAGCTTGATTTGCCCTTCAAGGATTCTGACCACGAAATTGAAGAGCGCACCGGTGCGGATATTCCCTGGATTTTCGACATGGAGGGTGAAGAGGGGTTTCGTAACCGCGAGGTAGCAGTTATTGACGAGTTAACCCAGCTTCCCCGGGTGGTGCTGGCGACAGGTGGCGGTGCGATCCTGCGCGAAGAGAATCGCCAGAATTTGGCGTCCAGGGGAACGGTTGTGTATCTCGAAACCTCCGTGGATCAGCAATACCAGCGTACCTATCGCGATAAAAACCGTCCCCTCATACAGCAGGAAAACCCGCGGGAAGTGCTTGAATCGTTGCTGGAAGTTCGCGACCCGCTCTACCGGTCCACGGCGGATTTGATCGTTTCCACACACCTTGGCAATCCCCAGGCAGTGGTGCGAAAGATATGTGCCTACCTAAGCGAAGCCTGATCAGTAACCAGCCTTCATTGCCCTTTTAAATATTTGGTTAAGCGGGCTCACATTTTTCCCGAATTCCTTATAATGTCTGCTTTGGGTTCATATCCTAAAGAGAGATTAAATGCAGGAATTAACGGTTGATCTGGGGGATCGCAGTTACCCCATCTATATTGGCGCAGGATTGTTAAGTAATCCTGACCTGATTAAGCCCCACATAAAGGGGCAGCAGGTCCTGATTGTCAGTAATGAAACAGTTGCGCCTCTTTACCTTGAGCAGGTAAAGGCATCCTGTCGAGACTACCAATGTGCAGAAGTTATCCTGCCCGACGGGGAAGCCTTCAAAACCCTCGATAGCGTTAATGCTATTTTTGATGCGTTGCTTGAGCAGCGCCAAAATCGTACAACTACCTTGATTGCGCTTGGCGGCGGTGTGGTTGGCGACATCACGGGCTTTGCCGCTGCCTGTTACCAGCGTGGTGTCAACTTTATCCAGATACCCACAACCCTGCTTTCACAGGTGGACTCTTCCGTGGGTGGCAAGACCGGTGTTAACCATCCGCTGGGGAAGAATATGATCGGTGCTTTTCACCAGCCGCAATGTGTCATTGCCGATACTGAAACATTGAGTACGCTGCCTGAACGTGAGCTGAGGGCTGGATTTGCCGAGGTCATTAAATACGGCTTAATTTGTGATCGCGAATTTTTTGACTGGTTGGAGGACAATTACCAGTCCGTACTGGACTGTGATCTCCAGGCCCTGTCTGATGTGATTCAGCGCTCCTGTCAGAATAAAGCGAAGGTTGTCGCCCAGGATGAGCTGGAGTCAGGTATTCGCGCGATCCTCAACCTGGGGCACACATTTGGCCATGCGATTGAAACAGCCCAGGGTTACGGCCGATGGCTGCATGGTGAGGCGGTGGCAGCTGGCATGGTGATGGCGGCAGATTTGTCGGCCCGGTTGGGGTGGATTTCCTTAGCCGACGCCCGGCGTGCCCGCGCCCTAATAGAGCATGCACAGCTTCCAGCATTGCCTCCACAGGATATGAGCGCCGCCCGTTTTACCGAACTGATGGCGGTTGATAAAAAGGTGCTGGATGGTAATCTGCGCTTGGTGCTGCTTAAATCAATCGGCGAAGCCATTGTCACCAGCGATTTTGATCGATCCGCCCTGGCCGAGACGTTTGCTGCGGCTGATCAGCTTTGCTGCTAGCTATACAGGGATATGAACCGATAATTGACGATCATGGAAATGACTTCGAAGACTGATTTTCCAGAGCAGGGAATTCCCCAAGACTCTGATGTATACGTCAATTATTATGGCTTGGCAGGGGATCCTTTTGACCCCGATAAACCCCTGTTCTTTTCCACGCCGCACCTTGAAAAACTGCATCGGTTGTTTAATTACCTGACACGGTTCAGTCGTAAGTTGGTTGTGGTGACCGGTGAGGCGGGTGCAGGTAAAACCGTCTTGCTTGAGCATTTCGTTGAGGATCAGCATCCGCAGGACCTGGTGTGCTATTTTGCGGCGCTTGAAACCGATACCCCCCAGCAGGTTTTGCGCGAGATCGCCGATCAGCTGGAGCTGGATGCCGCTGACCATGAGTTGCCGATTGCTGAGATGGTTGAGGCGATTAAAGGTTTTTCATTGTCCCGCCTGGATGAAGGACGAAGCTGCATTGTGGTTATTGATGATGCGCATCTTTTTAATTCGTCGGTGCTTGAACAACTCTACCAGCTAACCTGTGAAGACTCGCAATCCCGTTGCTCAATACGGCTTTTGCTGTGCGGCGAAAAAAATCTCGCAGAAAAGCTGCGCAGTGTTGTTCCCCCTGAAGCGGTTGATAAGACCCTTTTTCATCAACCGATCAATCCTTTAACGAGTCAGGAAACGCAGCAGTACTTGCAAGTGCATTTCCGGGAAAATGCGCAACACAGCAAACCACCCTTTGCCGAGATGGAGTATCAACGTATCTATCAGGAATCCGGGGGGCTGCCCGGTCGGGTTAATGAGGCTGCCAGGCAAGTGATGATCGATGGCGTCAACGGGCTAGTCGAAGGAGGTGAAGGGCGTCGAAAGCCGCCGTTATTTGCCCTGGCTTTAGTTGTCGTGTTGCTCGTGGTCAGTGGTGTTTTTTGGTGGCAAAACACAGGACAATCCGAATCGGAGGATTTGCTTGCCAGCGAGTTAACCGGGCAGATCGAGCGAGCCCAAGCGCCGGAAGAAAATGAA
Source organism: Pseudomonadales bacterium (assembly GCA_041395865.1). Classification (GTDB taxonomy): domain Bacteria; phylum Pseudomonadota; class Gammaproteobacteria; order Pseudomonadales; family IMCC2047; genus IMCC2047. Next base: position 83,852 of record JAWKZQ010000001.1, on the reverse strand, counting down.
CCCAGTGAAGAAGAGGTCTTTGTTGATTCATTGCCGGAGCAAATTCAGGGTGCTGGCGAATCGGACGTTTCTGGAGATGCCGTAGACGCTTCTGGGCTGGAAAGTCCTGTATTGGCGTTGGCGGACAAAGGCGATTCGATTGACCTGGAGAAGGAAAATACCCCTGGGTTAAGCGATGACGAGAGCCTGCTGCCAAACCCGGGACTTGAATCAGTCCTTGCCGAAGTGGCTGATGACGCGGGCATACTAGAGTCTGCTTCTGAAGGTTTGCAGCCTGGCCCTGAACAGGTTGAGACTATCGATGTGGTTTCTGTTGACACGGATGAACCAGCTGAAGATTCGTTATTAAGGCAGCATGCACGCCGGATTCTGGCCTTCGATAATGCAACCTATACCATGCAGTTGCTGGGATCCCGCAAGGAGGAGAGCATTCTTGCAATGATGGGTAAACTGCCCGGCGACCCAGACCTCCTGTACTTCGAGAAGACGCATAAAGGCGCGCCCTGGTATGTGCTGATTTATGGCAACTATCCTAATCGGGCGGCGGCTGATCAAGCGGCTGCCAATTTGCCCAAGCCGCTTGGTAAGTTAAAGCCTTGGGTGCGTGGCGTTGCTGGCATCCAGAAGGAAGTGATTTTACCTGCCGAATGATCGCCTTTTTAAAGGGCATGGTCGACAACACGGATTTACCGTATCATTCGCCTTTCGCTGAGCGCCTTGCGTGCGCCAATCATCTTGAAATTTCAGTAGTGTGATACCTCTATGTCGGAATTAAAAAACGATCGTTTCCTTAAAGCCCTGCTTCGCCAACCTGTTGATCGCACACCCGTTTGGATGATGCGCCAGGCGGGTCGTTATTTGCCTGAGTACCGTGAACGTCGCGCTGAGGCTGGAAGTTTTATGGATCTGTGTAAAAACGCCGAATTTGCCTGTGATGTGACCTTGCAGCCCCTGGAGCGTTTTGAGCTGGACGCAGCGATTTTGTTTTCCGATATTCTGACCATCCCCGACGCCATGGGGCTGGGGTTGTACTTCATTACCGGTGAAGGCCCTAAATTCGAGAAAAACATCCGTACGGCCAAGGATGTTGACGCCATCAGTGTAATTGATGGCGACAAAGACCTGGGTTACGTAATGAATGCGGTCCGCACGATCCGCCGGGAGTTAAACGGCAGGGTGCCATTGATTGGTTTCTCCGGTAGCCCCTGGACCTTGGCAACTTACATGATCGAGGGTGGCTCCACCCGGGAATTCCGTCACACCAAGGAGTTTATGCTGACTCAGCCAGAAGCGATGTATGAACTGCTGGATAAGCTGGCTGACTCGGTAATTTCGTACCTGAACGCCCAGATTCTGGCAGGTGCGCAGGCGGTTCAGGTTTTCGATACCTGGGGTGGCGTATTGAGCGGACCTCTGTACCAGGAGTTTTCGCTCAAATATATGCAGAAAATTGCGGCCGGTTTGCTGCGCGAAAACGAAGGCCGTCGTGTGCCGGTTATTATGTTTACCAAGGGTGGCGGGCAATGGTTACCAGAAATGGCCGCAGCGGGCGCTGACTGCCTGGGGCTGGACTGGACAACCGATATTGGCGTCGCCCGTCAACAGGTGGGCGATCAGGTTGCCCTGCAGGGTAATATGGACCCATCAATGCTGTTCGCGAAGCCGGAGCGTATTCGCCAGGAAGTAGCCTATATTCTGGAGCGTTACGGCAAGGGGGGCGGTCATGTCTTTAACCTGGGGCATGGCATTTCGCAATTCGCCGACCCGGAGCATGCCAAAGTCTTCGTGGATGCAGTGCACGAATTGAGTGAGCCGTACCATAAATAACCGTTAGGTCGCAGGGAGCAGAGTATGGCCAAGGGCAAGAATAAAACCGCTTTTGTCTGTTCCGACTGCGGCGCTGAATTCTCAAAGTGGCAGGGGCAGTGTACCGAGTGCCAAGGCTGGAATACGGTCACTGAATTTAAAATCAGTGCAGCCAAGTCGCCTGCCGGGCGCCTGGCGGGGTACGCTGGCAGTGTCTCTCAGGTGCAGGCGCTGAACGACATCGATCTCACCGATGTGCCCCGAATCAGTACCGGGGTCGGCGAGTTTGACCGGGTGCTTGGCGGCGGGCTGGTGCCGGGGTCGGTGATTTTGATCGGCGGCCACCCGGGTGCCGGTAAAAGTACCCTGTTGTTGCAAACCCTCTGTCAGCTGGCAAAAACCGAAGCCACCCTCTATGTCACGGGTGAAGAGTCGCTGCAACAGGTGGCGCTTCGCGCCAAACGACTGAGCCTGCCGGTCGATGGCCTGAAACTCCTCTCCGAAACCAGCGTGGAAACCATCTGCTCCACGGCGGAGCAGCATGGCCCCCGTATTCTGGTCATCGATAGTATTCAGGTGATGCATCTGTCCGATATTGAGTCGGCACCCGGCAGTGTTTCCCAGGTGCGCGAAAGTGCGGCGGTGCTGACCCGTTTTGCCAAGCAAACCAATACCGTGATCCTAATGGTGGGGCATGTCACCAAGGATGGCAGTTTGGCGGGACCCAAGGTGCTTGAGCACATGATTGACTGCTCCATTATGCTGGAGGGAACGGCCGATAGCCGTTTCCGGACGTTGCGCGGTATTAAGAACCGTTTTGGTGCCGTCAATGAGCTGGGTGTCTTTGCCATGCTTGAAACTGGGCTGAAAGAGGTAAAAAACCCCAGTGCCATTTTCTTGTCGAGGGCGGAGGAGTTGGCGGCCGGCAGCCTGGTGATGGTGGTGTGGGAGGGCACGCGGCCGTTACTGGTGGAGATTCAGGCATTGGTGGACGAAAGCCAGTTCGGGCATCCGCGTCGGGTCACGGTGGGGCTGGAGCAAAATCGCCTGTCCATGCTTTTGGCCGTGTTGCATCGCCACGGTGGCTTGCACACCGGTGATCAGGATGTTTTTGTGAATGTGGTGGGTGGCGTCAAGGTGCTGGAAACCAGTGCCGACTTGGCGCTGTTATTAGCGGTGGTCTCCAGCTTCCGGGATCGGGTTTTGCCTCATGATCTGATAGCCTTTGGCGAAGTCGGTCTGTCGGGAGAAATCCGCCCGGTACCCAGTGGGCAGGAGCGTTTGCAGGAAGCCGCCAAGCATGGTTTCAAGCGGGCAATTGTGCCGAAGGGGAATGCACCAAAAGCAGCGATTCCTGGAATGGAGGTTGTCGCTGTCGATAAGCTGGCCGAGGCGCTAGCGGCGATTTGATTGGGCATTCCTAGCCAGGCGGGCGCCTGTCAAAGCGTGCCCGCCTGGCTTGAAGAACGGCTGGTAACGTCTGGTTATGAGGCCAGTCGTTTGTACTTCATGCGTTTTGGCTGGTCATCCCCGCCGGTACGCTTTTTGTGGTCGGCTTCATATTCTGTATAGTTCCCTTCAAAGAAAACGGCTTGGCTGTCGCCCTCAAAGGCCAGGATATGCGTGGCGATACGATCAAGGAACCAGCGGTCGTGGGAAATGACAATGATGCAGCCGGGGAAAGCCAGCAGGGCTTCTTCCAAGGCGCGCAGCGTTTCCACGTCGAGGTCGTTGGTCGGTTCGTCAAGTAGCAGTACGTTGGCGCCCTGCTTCAGCAGCTTAGCCAGGTGCAGGCGGTTACGCTCACCACCGGACAGGTCCTTCACAAACTTCTGCTGGTCGCTGCCACGGAAGTTGAAGCGGCTGACATAGGCGCGCGAAGGAATCTGGTAGCTGCCGACCTGTAAGATGTCCTGTCCGTCGGACAGTTCCTCGAACACGGTTTTGCTGCCATCCAGGTCGCGCATCTGGTCCACGTAGGCAAGCTCAACGGTTTCGCCAATGCGGATGCTGCCGCTGTCGGGCTGTTCGATGCCGGCCAGCATTTTGAACATGGTTGATTTACCCGCGCCGTTGCCGCCGATCACGCCGACAATGCTGCCTGGCGCAATATTGAAGCTCATGTTGTCGACCAGGAGGCGGTCGCCGAAGCCTTTGCTAACGCCATCCACTTCAATGACAACATCCCCCAGGCGAGGGCCGGGTGGAATGTAGATTTCCTGCGTCTCGTTGCGCTTCTGGAATTCCTGTGAGTTCAGTTCATCGAAGCGGGCCAGACGTGCCTTGCTTTTAGCCTGGCGGCCCTTGGCGTTTTGTCTCACCCATTCCAGTTCAGCGTTAATGGTTTTCTGGTGCGCCGCTTCCTGTTTTTCTTCGATAGCGAGGCGCTTTTCCTTTTGTTCCAGCCAGCTGGTGTAATTGCCCTCATAGGGAATACCGTGGCCGCGGTCCAGTTCGAGAATCCAGCCGGCCGCGTTGTCGAGGAAATAGCGGTCGTGGGTGATGGCCACAACGGTGCCGTTAAACTCCTGCAGGAAGTGCTCCAGCCAGGCGACGCTCTCGGCATCCAGGTGGTTGGTTGGTTCGTCCAGCAGCAGCATGTCGGGGCTGGATAGCAGCAGGCGGCACAGCGCAACACGGCGGCGCTCGCCCCCGGAGAGTTTGGTTACATCGGCATCCCAGGGTGGAAGACGAAGCGCGTCGGCTGCGATTTCCATTTTGTGCTCAATGTTGTGGGCATCGGTTGCCTGGATAATGTCTTCCAGTCGCGCCTGCTCCTTGGCCAGTTTGTCGAAGTCCGCATCAGGCTCGGCATAGGCGGCATAGACTTTGTCCAGCCCGGCCAGGGCGTCAAAGGCTTCGCGCAGGCCGTCTTCGACATTGCCTTTTACATCCTTGTTGGGGTCGAGTTCCGGTTCCTGCGGCAGGTAACCGACAGAAAGCTCCGGGGAGGCATGTGCTTCACCGTCAAAATCCTTATCCACACCCGCCATAATTTTTAGCAGGCTGGATTTGCCGGAGCCGTTGAGGCCCAGCACACCAATTTTGGCGCCATGGAAGAAGGACAGGGAAATATCCTTCAGGATCTGGCGTTTTGGTGGGACAGTTTTTGATAAGCGGCTAAGGGTGTATGCGTATTGCGCCATACGGAAACTTCCTGATTTAAAAGGGGTTATTGAAGGCGGCTAAGGGTAAAACAAATGCCGGGCTAACTCAATCTGTCGCGAGAGATGGGCGTGCAATATTGTTTTGTGGGTAAAGTCCGGGTGGGGTACAATGCCGCCGTTATAAGCCGATGAAAAATAAAGAGAATTCTCTATGCATTGTCCTTTTTGCAGTGATGCCGATACCCGGGTGATCGATTCGCGCCTGGTTGCCGAGGGTGAACAGGTGCGTCGCCGCCGTGAATGTAATGCCTGTGGTGAGCGTTTTACCACCTTTGAAACCGCCGAACTTTGGCTGCCGCGACTGGTGAAGCGCGATGGCAGCCGGGTGCCCTTTGATGAGGAAAAATTGCGTAACGGAATGCTGCGAGCCCTGGAAAAGCGTCCCGTAGGCGTGGAAGAAATTGAGGCCTCCGTGAGTCATATCAAGCACAGACTGCGAGCCAAGGGGGAGCGTGAAATCAAATCGCTGGTGCTGGGTGAAATGGTGATGGATGAGTTGAAAAAGCTGGATGACGTTGCCTATATCCGCTTTGCCTCTGTCTACCGGCACTTTGAAGACTTAAACCAGTTTCGTGAAGAGATCGAACGCCTTTCCAAGGAAAACTAATGCCTGAACGCGACGAGTTTTATATGGCGCGCGCCCTTCAATTGGCGGAACGCGGCCTTTACACCACCGAGCCGAATCCGCGGGTTGGCTGCGTGTTGGTACGTGACGGCGCAGTTATTGCTGAAGGCTGGCATCGGCGCGCCGGTGAAGGGCATGCGGAGGTGGAGGCGCTGGCAGCCGTTAATAACCAGGCGCAGGGCGCAACGGCCTATGTCACCCTGGAACCCTGCAGTCACCAGGGTAAAACCGGGCCCTGCTGTGATGCCCTTATCAAGGCGGGTGTGTCCCGGGTGGTGGCCGCAATGCAGGATCCAAATCCGTTGGTGGCGGGTCGAGGTTTCAGGCGGCTTGAAGAGGCTGGCGTAGCGGTTCGGCAGGGGGTGCTCGAAGCTCAGGCGAGGGCATTGAACCCTGGTTTTATCAAACGGATGGAAACCGGCCAGCCCTACGTGCGTATCAAGCTGGCCATGAGCGTTGATGGCCGTACTGCGATGGCGTCCGGGGAAAGCCAGTGGATAACCGGCGCGGCGGCGCGCAGCGATGTACAGAAGCTGCGTGCCCGGAGTTCAGCAATTGTGACCGGTGTTGGAACGGTGCTGCATGACGACCCTTCCATGACGGTGCGTGCCGAGCAGTTGGGCCTGTTTGAGGGGCTAGTTTCCGAGCAGCTTGATGTGGCCGATGTGACTCGCCGTCAACCGCTGCGAGTGGTGCTGGATAGCGCCTTCCAAACGCCGCCCACGGCCAAAATTGTCAATCAGCCCGCTAGAACCTGGATCGTCGGGGCTTCCCGGCCGGAGCGGACGATTGGCGATGCGGAGCTGAAATGCATTGCCAATGCCGCAGGGCGAGTTGACCTGAAGGGGGTTCTGGAGGCGCTGGCGGCAAGCGAATGCAATGAAGTGCTGGTGGAAGCCGGTGCTGAATTGAGTGGCGCCTTTTTACAGGCAGGCCTGGTTGATGAACTGGTTATTTACATGGCCCCTAAGTTGTTAGGGGATGCCGCCAGGCCCTTAATGGCGCTGCCGGGTATGGATAAAATGGCCGATCAGGTGAATTTGCAGATCACGGAGATGCGTAGCGTTGGTGATGACTGGCGGATTAATGCTATAGTTCGCGGTCCTCAAAGGTAACTGCCCTTCTAGTCGATAGTAGGGCCCAGAGAAAGAGAGATCAAAGGTGTTTACGGGTATTATCGAAGCCGTTGGTGAAATTCACACCATCCAGCCCCGCGATGGCGATGTGCGACTCTATGTGAAAACTGGCGCGCTCGATTTGAGCGATGTGGCGTTGGGCGACAGTATTGCTGTGAACGGCGTTTGCCTGACAGCGGTTGAGTTGCCCGGGGACGGCTTTTGGGCTGATGTCTCCAGGGAAACCATTAGCCTGACCTGCTTTGCCTTTATCAAGACCGGCGCTCGCGTTAACCTGGAAAAGGCGCTTACGCCCCAGACGCGATTGGGCGGGCACCTGGTCAGTGGCCACGTGGACGGCTTGGGCGAAATCGTCAGCCGCCATGATGACGCCCGCTCGGTACGCTTTACGGTGCGAGCGCCGAATGAGCTGGCAAAATATATCGCCCACAAGGGCTCGATTTGCATCGATGGCACCAGCCTGACCGTAAATGCGGTGAACGGTGCCGAGTTCGAGCTGAATATTGTGCCGCATACCATACAGGAAACCATCATCGGCGCTTACAAGCCGGGCACCAAGGTTAATCTGGAAGTGGATCAGATTGCCCGTTACCTGGAGCGTTTGATGCTGGGTGAAAAGGCAGCAGAACCCGGCGCCAAGGGTGTTGATATGGCTTTTTTGAAGGATAACGGCTTTGCCTGACGGGGTGGAGCGAACAATCTATAACGAATCGTTTGGAAACCAATATTATGATCAAGACAATCGAAGGTGATTTTTCTGCAAGCAATGCGCGCGTAGCGCTGGTGGTCGGGCGTTTCAACAGCTTTGTTGTTGAAAGCCTGGTTGATGGTGCGATTGACGCCCTGAAACGGATGGGCGGCGTTGCTGAAGACAATATCACTATCGTCCGTGTGCCGGGCGCCTTTGAAATTCCGTTGGCGGTACAAAAAGTCGCCGCAGGCGGAAATTACGATGCTGTTGTTGCCTTGGGCGCCGTGATTCGTGGCGGAACGCCGCACTTCGAATACGTGGCGGGTGAGTGCGTTAAGGGTATTGGCCAGGTTTCCCTGCAAACGGGTGTGCCAGTTGCCTTTGGCGTCCTGACAGTGGATACCATTGAGCAGGCGATCGAGCGTTCCGGTACCAAAGCGGGGAACAAAGGTGCTGAGGCGGCCCTGTCTGTTTTGGAAATGATCAACGTATTGCGCAGCTTAGAGGCCTGATGGACGCCTGATGAGCGACGATTCGAAACCAAAAAAGCAGCGGCTTAACCCGTCGCTGCGTCGTAAGGCCCGGCAATTGGCGATGCAGGCGCTCTACCAGTGGGAGCTGGCCAGCGCATCGTTGGTGGCGATTGAGCTGGAGTTCCGTGAAGACAACGACATGAAAAAGGTCGATGCGGATTATTTCAGTGAACTCCTGCACCGGGTGCCGGCTATGAAAAGCGAGTTGGACGATTTGATTCGTCCGTTGCTGGATCGCGATATCGGTGAGTTGACGCCGGTTGAGCTGACGATTCTCCGTCTCAGTGGCTATGAGCTGTTAAAACGCCCGGATGTCCCTTACCGCGTTATTATTAACGAGGGTGTCGAACTGGCTAAGACTTTTGGTGCGACGGACGGCCATAAGTACGTGAACGGTATTTTGGATAAACTGGCCCGTGAACTGCGCCTGGAGGCCAGGTTATAACCCTTCCTGGTCTTGCAGGAATCTCTTATGTCGCTGTCTGAGTTCGAATTGATCCAACGCTGCTTTGCAGCACAGGCGGCGACGTCCCTTCATCCCGATGTGCGGTTGGGGATCGGTGACGATTGCGCCATCCTCAGTCCGTCCGCTGGACTGGATTTGCTCGCTACCGTGGATACGCTGGTTGCGGGTACCCATTTCCCTGAAAATTTACCCCCTGACCAGATTGCTTACCGCTGCCTGGCGGTCAATCTCAGTGACCTGGCGGCCATGGGTGCCAGGCCGGCCTGGTTTACCCTGGCGTTGACATTGCCGGAAGCGGATGAAGCCTGGCTAACCGGTTTCTGCAGGGGTTTGTTCGGGCTCGCCAAACAGTACGGAATCAGTCTGGTGGGTGGGGATACCACGCGTGGTCCGCTCAGTATTACGATTCAGGCGCATGGCTATGCGCCCGCTGGACAGGCATTAAGGCGCGATGGCGCCAAACCCGGCGACCTTGTTTTTGTCTCGGGTTCGCTGGGTGATGCCGGTGCCGGTCTGGAGCGCGTGCTTGGCGAAGGCTTTGATACGCATGATGAACTGGTGCAGCGGTTTATTTACCCTTCGCCACGAGTGTTACTTGGCGAGGCGCTGTTGGGTGTAGCGACGGCCGCGATCGATATTTCCGATGGCCTGTTGGCTGACCTTGGACATATCCTGCAGCGCAGCTGCGTTGGCGCAGAGCTAAAGATTGACCGGTTGCCAATTTCCGCACCTTTACGCGCGGCCGTGGGTGAGCAGCGCGCCAGGGCGTTAGCCTGCAGTGCGGGAGACGATTATGAGCTATGCTTCTGCGTACCGGCTGCAAACGTGCCCAGGCTGGAAGTCATTGCTGCGCAAACCGGCGTGCGATTGAGTCCGGTTGGGGTGATCAAGGCCGAGTCGGGCTTGCGGGTAGTCGATGCCGAAGGGCGGGAGGTTGTCCTTGCAAAGCAGGGTTACCAGCACTTTTGAAGAAAGGATTGATGATGAATAAAGTTCCTGCCAGCGTTTGGCGTAACCCCGTGCATTTTGCCGCTTTCGGGTTTGGCAGCGGTGCAGCACCAGTTGCCCCCGGCACCTTTGGAACCCTGGCGGCGGTGTTGCTTTATTTGCCGCTGCAGCACCTGCACTGGTTCAGCTACCTGTTGGTGATTGTGGTCGCCTTTGTCGTTGGTGTGGCGATCTGTGAGCGCACCTCCCGGGATATTGGTGTGCATGACCATGGCGGTATCGTGTGGGACGAATTTGTCGGCTATTGGCTGGCGATGCTGTTCGCTCCCCAGGGGTGGGGCTGGATCGTGACCGGTTTTGTGCTGTTCCGCTTTTTTGATATCGTCAAACCCTGGCCCATTTCCGTGCTGGATAAACAGGTGAAGGGCGGTTTGGGTATTATGGTTGATGATGTGGTGGCGGGTTTGTATGCGCTGCTTTGTCTGCAGGTTTTAGCGTGGTTTTTTTAGGTAAGTAAGGGTGCTACAACGACTAAGGATGGGTGTCTTGCTCCTGTGCTCGCTGGGTTCGAGCCTGTCGGCGTATGCGCTGGAGGCGCAGGATGTGCGCGTGGTCGGGCTGTTCAGTAATACGGCCGTTGTGAAGATTCTGGGGAAACAGCACCTGTTGAAGGTCGGGCAAACGAGCCCGGAAGGTGTTGAGTTGCGACATGCTGATGCACACACGGCGACGCTGGTGATCGACGGGCGGGAATACCGGATGACGTTAAGCCGTGATCCAAGTGGAGGCTATCAGGCACGGGAAGTCGCCAGTCTGAAAATTGATATCAATGAACGTGGCCAATACATTACGCCGGGCGCGATCAACGGGCGAAGCGTGACATTTCTGGTGGATACCGGTGCAACCTCGGTGGCCATGAATTCAGAGATGGCGCGTATTCTGGGCATTGACTTCGCCGCTGGTCAGCGGGGCCAATCCAGCACGGCCGGCGGTGTTGTTAACGCCTGGCGTGTGACGCTTGATCGCGTCAAAGTTGGCGATATCGAGGTTCGTAATGTACAGGCGGCGGTGCTTGAGGGGGTGTATCCAACCTATGTGCTGCTGGGGATGACGTTCCTTTCCCAGGTTGAGATCGTGGAAAATGCAGGTTTGCTTACCTTGACCAAGAAATACTGAGCTATTTTTGCCGAATAAATAGGAATATTGGCTTCCCGTCATGGCTTTTTTCCGCTTTATACTGGTAAAATCCATGCCCCATTTAATTTGTTCTTGAGGTTTTTTGGTGACTGTTCGTTACATCGCTTCTTCGAAATTGCCCACCGAGTGGGGGGAATTTGCCATCCATGGCTTTGAAGAAATCGAAACAGGCAAGGAGCACGTGGCACTGACCATGGGCGATGTTGGCGATGGCGAACCGGTTCTGGGGCGTGTGCACTCCGAGTGCCTGACAGGTGATGCCCTGTTCAGCCTGCGTTGTGATTGCGGCCACCAGCTGCACCGTGCGCTCAAGAAAATTGCCGAGGAAGGCCGCGGTGTGCTGTTATACCTGCGCCAGGAAGGGCGTGGTATCGGCCTGTCCAACAAGATCAAGGCCTACAAGCTTCAGGATGCCGGCGCCGATACGGTTGAGGCCAACGAACAGCTTGGTTTCGGTGCGGATATGCGTGATTATAGCATGCTGGAAGTAATGCTTTCGCATCTGGGTATCGAAAAAATCCGCCTGATGACGAATAACCCGGTTAAGGTAAAAGCCCTGCAGGATGCGGGTATCGATGTGGTGGAGCGCGTGCCGTTGAATACGGGCGAGAACCCGCACAACGCCAAATACCTCCAGACCAAAGTGGGCAAATTGGGCCACCTCTTCGATCTGAACGACTAAAGGCTGCCAGCTTTGGCAGCGCCTCTTATCATTCTTTCTATTTGGTCAGGGCAGGCCCTTTAGGCGGTGCTCTTTTGGCCGTTTTGCTGGCGTTGCTTTAATCGATTCTCGATGGCGTTAATAATGCCGGCTTTATCCAGACCGCATTCCGCCAGCATTTCCTCCGGCGCACCGTGCTCCACATAGCGATCCGGCAGCCCCAGGTTTAACGCCATTCCCTCATAACCCTGTGCGGCGAGTGCTTCGTTAACTGCCGAGCCTGCACCGCCAGCAATACAATTCTCTTCAATGGTCACCAGAAGTTCGTGGCTGGCCGCCAGTTCGGCAATCAGTGCTTCATCGAGCGGCTTCACAAACCGCATATTGGCTACGGTCGCATTGAGCTGTTCGGCCGCCTGCAGGGCAGGCGTTAACATCGTTCCGAAGGCGAGGATGGCGATCTGGCTGCCTTCGCGGCGCCGTTCGCCTTTGCCGATCGGCAGGGCCTGCATTTCTTCAACGGTTTCCACGCCCGGGCCGGTGCCGCGAGGATAGCGAACCGCAGCCGGGCCTTCGTGAACAAAGCCCGTGTAAAGCATTTGGCGGGTTTCGTTTTCATCGGCGGGCGCCATAATCAGCATCTTGGGGATACAGCGCAGGAAAGATAAGTCGAAGCTGCCGGCGTGTGTGGGGCCGTCTCTGCCCACAAGGCCAGCGCGGTCGATGGCGAACAGAACGTCCAGATCCTGGATAGCGACATCGTGAATGAGCTGGTCATAGCCGCGTTGCAGGAAGGTCGAGTAAATGGCCACTACCGGCTTGGCGCCGCCACAGGCCAGGCCGGCGGCCAGTGTAACAGCATGTTGTTCGGCAATGGCGACATCGTGGTAACGTTCAGGGAAACGCTTGGCGAAAGCGACCAGGTCGGAGCCGTCCTCCATCGCGGGGGTGATTCCAACCAGGCGCTCGTCCTGTTCGGCCATGTCGCAGAGCCACTGGCCAAAAATATTGGAGTAGCTGGGCTGCTTGGGCTTTGTATCGACCGGCTCTACCTCCGGTATCGGCGGAATCTTGTTGATGGCATGATAGCCGACCGGGTCGGCCTCGGCCGGGCTGAAGCCTTTTCCTTTCTGTGTGATGACATGCAGGAACTGGGGGCCCGGCAGGGACAGCATGTTACGGATGGTCGGCACCAGTGTAGACAGGTTGTGGCCGTCAATGGGGCCGATGTAATGGAAGCCCAGCTCCTCGAACAGGGTTCCCGGTGCGACCATACCCTTCATGTGTTCTTCGGTCCGGCGCATGATTTCGAGTGCGCCGGGCAGGCCGCTGAGCATTTTCTTGCTGCTTTCGCGCACGCCCTGGTATGTCTTGCTGGACAGGATTTTAGCCAGGTAATTAGACAAGCCTCCGACGTTGCGGGAAATGGACATGTCATTGTCGTTAAGGATGACCAGCATATTGGCCTTGGTGTGGGCGGCATGATTAAGGGCTTCGAAGGCCATGCCGGCCGTCATGGCGCCATCGCCGATAACCGCGACGGCTTTGCGTTTCAAACCCTGTTGCCGGGCTGCCAATGCCATGCCCAGGATAGCGCTGATGGACGTGCTGGAGTGCCCTACGCCAAAGGCGTCGTAAGGGCTTTCGGCCCGGTTTGGGAACGCGGACAAACCGTCTTTCTGGCGGATCGTAGGCATCTGCTCACGGCGGCCGGTAAGGATTTTATGGGGGTAGGCTTGGTGGCCCACGTCCCAGACCAGGTAGTCCTCTGGCGTGTTGAGCAAATAGTGCAAGGCAACCGTGAGTTCCACGACACCGAGGCCGGCGCCAAAGTGGCCGCCCGACTGGCCAACACTGTAGAGCAGGTATTCGCGCAGCTGGTTGGCGAGCTCAGGCAGCTGCTTTTCATCCAGCTGTTTCAGGTCGGCAGGGTTGTCAACCTTGTCGAGCAGAGGAGTTGAGGGCCGTGTTCTGGGGATTTCGTGGAACATTGAGAGCATTTTGAAAGTTGGGCAAGCGGCGCATTTTACACCAAGAGGTTGGCTTCTGCCTCTATTTGTTGCGCTCGATAATATAGGATGACAGTTGCCGTAGATTATCCGCCTCAGGCCCAAAGATGTCCAATGCGGCCAAGGCTTGTCGGTGTTGCGCCTGGGCTGCCTGTTTGGCTTCATCCAGCCCCAGGATGGAGGTGTAGGTGGCCTTGTTGAGGGTCAGGTCGGCACCCTGCTGCTTGCCAAGAGTTTGGGTGTCGGATTCCACATCAAGAATGTCGTCCTTGATCTGGAAGGCGAGGCCGATACAGGCCGCATAGTGCTGCAGGGCAGTCAGCTGGGGCTCGGTGACTGTTTCGCAGGCCAGGGCACCGAGTGTGACGCTGGCGGAAATCAGCGCCCCGGTTTTATGTCGGTGCATCATTTTTAACTGCTCAAGGCTGAGCTGTTTGCCAGTGCTGGCCAGATCAAACGCCTGGCCGCCTGCCATGCCGTTATTCCCGCTGGCCTGGGCGAGGCACTGAATCATCTGTAATACCCGACCTGGTTTTTGCTGTCCGTAAGCGTCATTGCTTAATACCTCGAAGGCCAGGGTTTGCAGCGCATCTCCGGCCAAAATGGCCGTTGCTTCGTCAAAGGCGATGTGGCAGGTCGGCTTGCCGCGGCGCAGGTCGTCATTGTCCATGGCGGGCAGGTCATCATGGACCAGCGAGTAGGCGTGGATAAGCTCAATGGCGCAGGCGGCGCTGTCGCACAGGCTGTTGTCGCATTGCAGGGCTTTTGCGGTGGCATACACCAGCACCGGGCGAACCCGCTTGCCGCCGTTGAATACGCTGTAATGCATGGCCTCTTGTAATTGCGGCGCAATGCCGTTGAGGTTCCGCAGGTGCTGCTCCAGTGCGTTATCGACCCGGCACTGGCAGTGTTCGATATAGGTTTTAATGGTCACTGGTTTTCGGAGGTTTCGGGAGAAAAGGGCTGGGATTCAAGCGATCCGTTATTGTCGACCAGTTTCTGCACCTTGAGCTCGGCCTCATTCAGCATGGTTTGGCATTCGCGTGTCAGCTGGATGCCCTGCTCAAAGGTTTCCAGTGCGTTTTCCAGCGAGAGATCGCCGCTTTCCATCTGTTCGACCAGTTGTTCCAGGCTTTTTAGGGCGCCTTCGAAATCGTAACTCTGTTTCTTTTTTGGCATGTTAAGTTCACCGGCTAATGAGCAGGCACACGGTAACCAAGGCGGGTGGTCGGGTCAATGATCTTGTGCGTTAAATCAAAGAATCGGTCGATAAAAAACCTTTGAAAAATTCGGTAAGATCGGCAAGATTTTTGCAGTTTTATGGCTAAGCTTAGGATATCCAATTTTGCTAATTATGACAGGCAGCTCTTCAGCTGGCTCAAATATGGCCGATAGATAAAAAGCGGTTTCTGATTTTTGGAGTAACAAGTGGATTTAGCAACCTTAATAGGTATTCTCGGGGCCTTCGGCATTGTCGTGGTGGCAATGGTGCTGGGCGGCTCGATTATGGTGTTTATCAACGTGCCGTCGCTGCTGATCGTGATCATTGGCACCCTGATGGTGGTGTTGATGAAGTTCAACCTCGGCCAGTGCCTGGGTGCTTTCAAGGTTGCCCTGAAAGCCTTCATTTTCAAACTCGATAAGATGGAAGAGCTGATTCCTTCGATTGTTGAGCTGGCCGATGTGGCTCGTAAAGGCGGTTTGCTGGCGCTGGAGGGAAAGGAGGTCAGCAACGAATTTCTTAAGGAAGGCATCAAGATGCTGGTGGATGGCCATGACGGCGAAGTGGTCAAGGAAGTGCTGATCAAGGATATGCGCCAGGCCACCGAGCGTCATGCCTGGGGTGCCCGCGTCTTTACGGCCATGGGCGATGTGGCGCCGGCCATGGGTATGATCGGTACTCTGGTGGGGTTGGTGCAGATGCTGTCGGCCATGGATGATCCCAAGGCCATTGGTCCGGCCATGGCGGTGGCGCTGCTTACCACCCTGTATGGTGCGATTATGGCGAATATGTTTGCGATCCCGATTGCGGACAAGCTCAATTTGCGTAGAGCCGAGGAGGGTCGCCTTAAGTCCATGGTGATCGATGCGTTGATGGCGATTCAGGCCGGCCAGAATCCTCGTGTCATTGAGTCCATGCTGAAAACCTATCTGGCGCCAAATAAGCGCGAGGCTAAAGGGGCTGAAGCCTGATAGTGATGAAGGCGGGTGAGATGTTGTTATGTCAGACACTGTAGAAGAATGTGAATGCCCGGCCGGAATCCCGGCCTGGATGGCGACATTTGCCGACCTGATGTCGCTCTTGATGTGCTTTTTCGTGTTGCTGCTGGCCTTTTCCGAAATGGATGTGTTGAAGTACAAACAGCTGGCGGGATCAATGCGCAATGCCTTCGGGGTTCAAAGCGAGATTAACGTTAAGGATATTCCCAAGGGCACCAGCATCATTGCCCAGGAGTTCAGTCCCGGGCGGCCGGAGCCGACGCCGATTAACGAGGTGCGCCAGTCCACCACAGAGATCGCCAAAAACACCCTGGATATTGACGTCGACGATACGGGGAGCCAGGAGTCGGGGGAAGGCTTGTATCGCAGTCCTACGCCCGTCACCGAAAGCGGTGAAGCCACGGAGGAGGCCTTAAAGGAACTGCTCAAACAAAAGATCGAAGCCTTGATAGCCGAAACCCAGGACGATGCCCGCGCGCTCGCGCAGGCGCTGAAAAAGGAAATCAGCAGCGGCAAGGTGGATGTGGAAACGCGCGGACGGCGTATTATCATCCGGGTGCGGGAGCAGGGATCCTTTCCGTCCGGATCGGCTGAGTTGAAGCGCCAGTTTGTTCCTGTCATGGCGACGGTGCGGGGCGTGTTGCAGAAAGTTGAGGGCAAGGTTTCCATCGAGGGGCATACCGACAGTGTGCCGATTTCGACGCGGCAATTTCGCTCCAACTGGGATTTATCCTCTGCCCGGGCGCTCTCTGTCGCACATGAGCTTTTTAAGGGCGGGGTACTGGATACCAACCGGTTTATGGTGACCGGGTTTGCCGATGCCAGACCGCTGGTGGCTAATGACAGTGAATCCAACCGGTCGAAAAACCGGCGCGTGGAAATTATTATTCATCAGTCGCTTGAGAATGAAGACAGTGAAGAAATCCGTAAAATGCAGGAGGCTGACCCGGGATTCTTCAAGGAATTTAACCTGGACCCGAATTTTATTCTGGCGCCCGACGAAATTTTTTAGCAGCAGGGGTAGGCAATGGAACATCAGGACCGCAGGCGTTATTTCCGCATTAATGATTTGGTGGGGTTAAGCTTTCGCCCCGTGGAAGAGGATGAGGCGGTTGGCGGGCTGGTCGATGGCGGTAACGTGCAGATCGCCGCACAGCGGTTGCTGGAATCGATCAATCAGGAGCTTGCTGATGCCCTGAGTCATTTGTGGCAAGCTAACCCGGCCGCGGCCAATGTGATGGGGTTGCTTAACCGCAAGATCGATTTTATTGGGGCAGAAATGGGGCTTGATGCCTTTGCGCAGGATGTCGAGCACGAGCCGACCCAGGTTAATATCAGCGCCTGCGGCATGGCATTCGAGAGTGAGGCCTACTACGCGACTGGACAAGTGCTGGAGCTGCATGTCCTGCTTAAGCCCGCCAATACACGCCTCAAGCTGAAGGGCTTTGTGACGGCCTGCGAGCATGCACCAGCCGGTAGCGAGAAACCCTACTTCCTGCGCATTGATTTCACCCGTATGGATACGCATGTGCAGGAGGAGTTAATCCAGCATATCGTCAGGCGCCAGTCCATGCTGCTTAGCCAGCAGCGCCAGGAGAAACTTTGATTGCCGGCTAAATGACGGCCGATCGCACAGGACTTGGCTGTCAGGCAAGTCCTGACTATTAACCGGACCCGATCTCTATTATTATTGCCTCCTGTCAAACATGAGCCGGTGCCGGGTTTTCTGCATCGGTGACTCGAATCCTGCTGGCATCTTGCCGCTAAGATAAGTACAAACATGAGTGAGCCCCTGAACCAAAGCCCGCAAATTTCTGCATGGCAGGCCTATAAACGCTTGCTCACCTATGTCGGCCCCTACTGGCCGGCATTCTTTGTCAGTCTGTTCGGGTTTGCCATTTATGCCGCTACCCAGGCGGGTTTTGCCTGGATGACGAAATTCATTCCTGTTGTGCTGGGGGATCCTGTTGCCATGCAGGCCGAGGCCGCAGAAGAACAGGCAACCCTGATGTTCCTGCCCGAAACTATCCGCCCGGATAGCCCGGAGTCCTTTTACCTGTTTGTGCCCCTGATGCTGGTGGCTATCGTCGCCCTGAGAGGCATGGGGTCGTTTCTGGGCGCCTATTATCTGATTTTTGTGGCGCGACACCTGGTTAACAGTTTACGTGTAGGGGTGTTTAACCGCCTGCTTATGCTGCCTGGATCCTTCTATAGCCGTCATGCCTCGGGGCACTTGATTTCCGCGTTGACTTTTAATGTCGAGCAGGTGACGGGAGCCGGTACGGACGCGCTGAAAACCATCTTCCGTGACGGCATTACCGTACTGGTATTGCTGGGCTATGTCTTCTGGATGAACTGGAAGCTGTCGCTGGTGTTTTTGGTGGTGGGCCCCATTATCGGGCTGGTGGTCAGTGTGACCTCCAAAATGTTCCGCAAATACAGCCGTCGTATCCAGAACTCCATGGGCGGGGTGACTCACGTTGCGTCGGAAACCTTCAAGGGGGTTGAGGTGGTGCGCGCTTTTGGCGGCCGGGATTATGAGCAGCAGCGTTTTGCCAAAGCCAGTATCTATAACCTCAAACAGAGCTTAAAACTCGCAAAAGTGGATGAAATCAGTACCCCCTTTATCCAGGTGCTGACCTTTATCGCCATTGCCGTTTTGTTGTGGATTGGACTAAGTACCGACATTCGGGCGGGCATGGATACCGGCGATTTCCTCTCCTACTTGACGGCGGCAAGCCTCATCGCTAAGCCGTTGCGCCAACTGACCGGGGTGAACAGTAAAATCCAGAAGGGCATTGCCGCTTCCCAAAGCATTTTCGACATGATGGATGAAGAGGCCGAAGCTGACCATGGCACCGTTGCCCTGGAACGCGCCAGGGGGCGTATTGAATTGATGGACGTCACTTTCCGTTATCCCGGAAGTGAGCAGGAAGCCCTGAATCGCATCAGCCTGACCATTGAACAGGGTGAAACGGTGGCTTTCGTTGGCCGCTCGGGCAGCGGCAAAACGACCCTGGTGAATTTGTTGCCGCGCTTCAACAATGTGACCGGTGGGCAGATTTTGCTTGATGGCGTGCCGCTTGAGGATTACCGGCTGAGTGACCTGCGTCGCCAGGTGGCGATCGTGAACCAGCAAATCGTCCTGTTTCAGGATACCGTAGCGCACAATATCGCCTATGGAGACCTGGCCGGAGCGACAGAGGACGAAATCGTCCAGGCGGCGATAGCGGCCCATGCCATGGAGTTTATTGAGAAACTGCCGGAAGGCCTGCAAACCCAGGTCGGCGAGGATGGCGTGATGCTGTCCGGTGGCCAGCGCCAGCGCCTTGCCCTGGCACGCGCAATCCTCAAGGATGCGCCGCTGCTGATTCTCGATGAGGCCACGTCGGCGCTGGATACCGAGTCTGAGCGTTATATCCAGCAGGCGCTTGACGAGGTCATGCGCAACCGGACGACGCTGGTCATTGCCCACCGCCTGTCGACGATCGAAAGGGCCGATAAAATCGTCGTCATGGATCGCGGCCAAATTGTCGAAGTGGGCAGCCACGATGAACTGTTGGCCAAACAGGGCGCCTATGCACAGCTCCATCGCCTGCAGTTTAGCGAATCACAACCTTGATTGAGTAACAGGAAGCTATCATGAAGCTGGAATTGCCACGTTTTAATCAGGCACGGGTATTGGTTGCCGGGGATGTCATGCTGGACCGTTACTGGCACGGCGGCACTTCGCGTATCTCGCCGGAAGCACCGGTTCCAGTGGTCAATATCAAGCATAACGATGAACGCCCTGGCGGAGCCGCTAACGTTGCCTTGAATATCGCAGCCCTTGGCGCCAAGGCGGCGCTGATCGGCGCGACCGGCGATGACGAGCATGCCCGTTCCTTACAGATGCGCCTTGATGCGGTGGGCGTAGAGTGTGATTTCCAGGTTTCCAAAGAACGCCCCACCATTACCAAGTTAAGGGTGATCAGCCAGAACCAGCAGTTAATACGGCTGGATTTCGAAGAGGGTTTTTTAACCGAGGATGTGCTGGAGTTTCCGGCGCGCCTTAAGGTGCAGCTCGAAAATGCCGGCGCAGTGATTCTTTCCGACTATGGCAAGGGTGCCTTGCAGGAACCGCAGAAACTGATTTCGCTGGCGCGTGCCGCCGGGGTTCCCGTGTTGGTGGACCCAAAGGGCACCGATTTCAGCAAATATCGCGGTGCCACCCTGATTACACCCAACCTGAAGGAATTCGAACAGGTGGTTGGGCCCTGCAAAACCGAACAGGAGTTGGTGGATAAAGGCATTGCCCTGCTGAAGGAATTGAGCCTGGATGCCTTGCTGATTACTCGCAGTGAGCACGGCATGACATTGCTGCGTGATGGCGAGCCCGAGCTGCACCTGCCGGCCAGGGCGCGTGAAGTTTACGATGTTACCGGTGCCGGCGATACGGTGATTTCGGTGCTGGCAACCACCTTGGCGGCGGGCGGAGAACTGCCGCAGGCGGTGGCGCTGGCCAACCTGGCCGCAGGGCTGGTGGTGGCTAAACTGGGCACGGCGACGGTCAGTACACCGGAGTTGCGCCGCGCCATTCAGCGTGAACATGGCTCTGAGCGCGGTGTAATGACGGTCGATCAACTGCTGATGGCGATTGAGGACGCACGTGCGCATGGCGAAAAGGTGGTTTTTACCAACGGTTGTTTCGATATCATTCATGCAGGCCACGTCGGTTACCTGGCGGAAGCCGGAGCCCTGGGCGATCGCCTTATTGTTGCGGTGAATACCGATGAATCGGTATCGCGTCTAAAGGGACCGGGGCGTCCGATTAACCCGGTTGAACGGCGCATGACCGTTTTGGCCGGCCTTGAGGCCGTCGATTGGGTGGTGCCCTTTGCCGAGGACACGCCCCGTGAACTGCTGGAAAAGGTTCAGCCGGATGTGCTGGTTAAGGGCGGCGATTACGGCATTGACGAAATTGTCGGCGCTGACCTGGTTCTGGCCCGGGGCGGTGAGGTCAAGGTGTTGAGCTTTATCGATGAACTCTCCACCACGGCGATTGTGGAAAAGATCAAGGATCAGGACTAGCGCGCCGCACGCTGGCCTGACTCCAGCCAATGAGCCGTATCAGTTATACACTGCTTTACTACCTGCTGCTGCCGGTCGTTTTTTTGCGGCTCTGGCTGCGGGGACGAAAAGCCCCGCTTTACCGCAGGCGCTGGAAAGAGCGGCTTGGTTTTTTCGAGGCGCCTGAGCAACCGGGGGGGCTGTGGCTTCATTCCGTTTCGGTCGGCGAAACGATTGCCGCCGCACCGCTGATCAAGCAAATCCAGCAGGCCTATCCCGAGCTCCCGATTACCGTTACCACCATGACACCCACCGGGTCGGAACGGGTAAAAGCCCTGTTTGGCGAATCGGTGTTCCATGTCTACGTACCCTACGACACGCCGGGCGCTGTTAAGCGTTTTCTTCGGCGTGTAAAGCCGCGACTGGCACTGATCATGGAAACGGAGCTGTGGCCTAACCTGGTGCATCACTGCGCCCGTCAGCAGATTCCCGTGCTGATTGCCAATGCGCGCCTGTCCGAGCGTTCGGCGCGGGGATACGGACGTTTTGCCGGCCTGACGGCCGATATGTTGGGGAAAATCAGCGCCATTGCCGCCCAGGGGAAGGCCGACGGAGAGCGTTTCACCGGCCTGGGACTGGCGCCGGAGAAACTGCACATTACCGGCAGTGTTAAATTCGATATTCAGGTCGCTGACCCGCTGTTGAAGGCGGGTAAAACACTGCGCCAGACGTGGGGCGCGCAGCGCCCGGTCTGGGTTGCCGCCAGTACGCATCAGGGCGAGGATGAACCCATTCTTGAGGCTTTTGGGCAGGTGCTGGAAACGCACCCAGAGGCACTGCTGGTCCTTGTTCCCCGCCACCCGGAGCGTTTTGCTATGGTGGCGGAGTTGTGCCGGGCGCGTTTCAAAAGCGTGCGGCGCAGCAGTGGCGAGACCGTTACGCCGCAAACACAGGTACTGGTGGGTGACACCATGGGCGAACTGATGCTGCTGTTCGCTGCGTCCGATATCGCCTTTGTCGGAGGTTCCCTGGTGCCCTCGGGCGGGCATAATTTTCTTGAGCCTGCCGCCCTGGCGCTGCCGGTGCTGTCAGGCCCGCACGTCTTTAATTTTGCGGATATCAGTCAGTTATTGGTAGCGGCGGGGGGCATGTTGAAGCTTGACGGTGCCGATGAGCTTGCCCGGCAGGTCAGTGAATGGCTGGAAAGCCCGGCGTTGCGTGACCAGGTCGGCCAGGCTGCAAGATCCGTGGTGGAAGCCAATCGGGGTGCCCAGCAGCGCCTGTTTGAATTGGTGTCGCGCTACCTCAGCTAGGCGTGGCTTCCGGTTGGTTTTCCTGCCGGAGCCATTGGTTAAATTCAGCCAGATCGGCCTGGTTCAGCGTACCGGCCAGTTGCTTGAGCGTCAGTAAATTAATGATGTAATCGTAAATGGCGTTGGCGTAATCCCGTTGCGCATTGAAAGTAGTGTTCTGGGCCTGCAGCACGTCGACAATGTTGCGGGTGCCGACATCGTAACCGCCCAGCGTGGCTTCCAGGGCGGCTTCGCTGGATTTCAGAGCCGCTTTGCGAGCCCGGATACGCAGCACGTCAGTGGTGACGGTGCGATGCTGGGTTTGTACATTTTCCTTCAGGGTGCGGTAAGCGCCCTCATAGGTCTGTTGTGTCTGCTCGTAGCGGTAACGGGCCTCCCGGACTTTGGAGCTGCGTCCACCACCCTCAAAGAGGGGCAGGGTAAATTCCAGGGCAAAAATTTCCGTATCGGACTCATTTCCCAGGAACGAGGTGCCGCCTTCCTCCGCATGCGAATAGCTTGCGGTGGCGTCAATGGTGGGTAAATGGCCGGATTTTTCGGCTTTAATTTGCTCTTTGGCCGCCTGCATCTGGTGTTTTTGAGCCGCCAGCTGGCTATTGTTGGCCAGTGCGGTGTTAATCCAGTCCTGTAGCAGTGCTGGCGTGGGGCCTGCGATTGGCATGTTTTTATTCAGCTCGCTGACATCGTCAAAGGCCTGGCCGGTGAGTGTCGCCAAAGTGGCAAAGCTGTTGTTGCGCGCTTCGAGGCTGGAGATGCGTTCCACCTTGGCCAGGTCAAAACCGGCCTGGGCTTCGTAGACATCGGTCGCCGCGATCAAACCAACCCGGAAACGTTCGTTGGCCTGCTCCAGCTGCTGCCGGAAAGCGTTTTCCCTGGCCTGGGCCGCTTTGAGGTTGTCCTCGGCGCGCAGGATATTGAAATAGGCCGTAGCCACGCGCACCATCAGGGTCTGCTCGGCATCCCGATAGAGGGCATCCGCCTGTTGCTTGCTTTCTTTTGCGGCGCTGGTCTGGAACCAGCGGTCGGCGCGTAACAGTGGTTGTGTCAGTTTGGCTCCGTAGCCATTGGAATTGAAACGTTCATCCAGATTGTTGGCGCCACCGGAGGTTTCGCGGTCAATGGTTTGAGTGTTTGCAGTAATTGTCAGGTTAGGCAGTAATGTGGCCCGGCTTTGTGGCAGCACTTCCGCATCGGCATTACGCTGCGCCAACGCGGCCTGGAGGGTGGCGTCGTTTTGCTTGGCGAGTTCAAGGATTTCCAGCAGGTTGGCAGCCTGTATCGGGGACAGCGGTAAAAGACCAAGGGTCAGGAGTCCGAGTACCTTAAAAAGGGGTGTTTTCACAGCAGGGGTCCGTTCTTGTTAGTCCATGCGACCTGTAGAGTGGACTTAACATAGGGGTTTTATGGACAAGAGTCTAGTACCTACCTACACTGGCGGCTCACTTTATACGGCATGATGTCATGAAAGGTTATGGGTTCGGATAAGCCGGGTTTATCGATTTTGTTTCTCTGCACGGGGAATGCCTGCCGTTCGCAAATGGCCGAGGGCTGGGCGAAGCACCTGTTTCAGTTTTCGCTGCTGGCGTCGCAATTTGATATTCGGATTGTTTCGGCGGGGCTTGAGCAACACGGCCTGAATCCGGAGGCTGTCGCCGCGATGCAGGCGGCAGGGGTGGATATCAGCGGGCAGACCTCGGATTTGCTTGAGGAGCAGGTGCTCGCGCAGGCAGACTGGGTGATTACGCTCTGCGATCATGCTAATGCACATTGTCCCCAGGTTCCCTCACGTGTAAACAGGCGGCACTGGCGCTTTGCTGATCCCGCCAAAGTCGAGCGTGACGATGAAAGACGGCAGGCATTCAGGGTTACCCGGGACGCCATCAAGACGGCGCTTAAGGACTTTATTGCTGAACTGGAAAACGCTTGGCTGTTGAATGATGAGGCGCTGCAAACATTACTGCCTGAGTTTGGCCCTGAAGCGGTTGAGGTGGCAAGAACGCCTGTTTATCAGGGCTTTCTGAGGGTTGAGCAGCTACAGGTGCGTCATCGTTTGTTCGAAGGCGGCTGGAGCCCGTCTTTCCAGCGGGAGTTGCTGGTAAAGCATCCGGCGGTGATGGTGGCCCTGTACGACCCGCAAAGGGATAAACTGGTGCTGATTGAGCAGTTTCGTGTCGGGGCGCTTGCGGACAAACGCAGTCCCTGGTTGCTTGAAATGGTGGCGGGTTTGGTTGAACCGGGTGAGTCGCTTGAGGAGGTTGCACGACGGGAGTCCCTGGAAGAGGCTGGATGCGAAGTGCTGGACCTGGAGCGGATCATGTCTGTCTGGATGACGCCGGGTGGCTGTGATGAGCGAATAACCCTGTTTTGCGGGCGGGTTGACGCCTCCTCAGCGGCAGGCGTGCACGGCTTGGATGACGAGCATGAGGATATTCGTGTTAAAGTGGTTTCATTCGATACGGCCCTCAAGGCGTTGCAGGCCGGTTTGATCAGCAATGCGGCGAGCGTCATTGCCTTGCAGTGGCTACAATTAAATAAAACGGCGCTGCAGCAACGCTGGACGGCGCTCGACACTCACAGTTGAAGAGATTTATGGCAGTCAATGAAGCACGCTATGTGCCCGATGTAACAGGCCTGATGGCGGAATGTGAGGCGAATTACGCGCGTCTGTTGAAGCTTTTGCCCGCCGAAGGCGAGCGCGAGCTGCGGGTGACTTACCCCAACGGGCAGGTCGTGACGATCCTGATCGAGGTGCTGGATAATTTCCGCTACACGACCAGCGTGCGTATTTCCCAGTTTGCCTCTAACCATTGGCTGGAGTTGCCCAGCATGGCGGTGCGCCTCTATCACGATGCCCGCATGGCGGAGGTGGTGAACGCCGAGCATATGCGCCAGCTGAAGGGCGTGTACCCCTATCCCAACGAGCAGATGCACCATGTCGATGAAAAACTGCAGCGCAATTTATATTTAGGCGAGTGGCTGTGTTACTGCTTGCAACACGGGCAGGTCGCAGAGGAAGTCAGCTTTGCCGGCGCCTGATAATAAGCCCGAAAGTAAATCGCCGCTCCTTCTCTATTTGCACGGATTTAACAGTTCTCCAGCCTCCTTTAAAGCCCGCTTTCTGGGCGACTTCCTGCAACAGCGAAACCTCCGGCAGCACTACCTGGTGCCCGCGCTGAGCCACGAACCGCAAGCGGCTTTACAGAGCGTGCAGCGGTTGATCGAAAGCCGTCTTGATGAAGCGGATATTACCTTGATCGGCAGCTCCCTTGGGGGCTACTATGCTACCTGTTTGGCCGAACGCTATGATCTGCGAGCGGTGCTCGTTAACCCGGCCGTTTACCCCTATCGGTTGTTAAAGGATTACCTTGGGGTGAATCGTAATTATTATAATGGCGCCGAGTATGAGATAACGCTTGAGCATATGCAGCAGTTGCTGGATATGGAGGTGGCCCGGATTAGCCGGCCCGAGCGCTACCTGGTGCTGTTGCAAACCGCCGATGAAACCCTCGATTACCGGGAGGCGGCCGAGAAATTCAGCGACGCGCAGCTGATCATTGAGCCGGGCGGTTCGCACAGTTTTGATAATTTTGAACGAGTAATACCGCAAATTTTGCAATTTGCACGACTAGAGCCTTGATAGATTCCCTATGAGCAGCACAACTTATAACGCCGATTCCATTGAAGTGTTGAGCGGGCTTGATCCAGTCAAGCGCCGCCCGGGCATGTACACCGAAACCACGCGTCCCAATCACCTGGCCCAGGAGGTGATTGATAACAGCGTCGATGAAGCCATGGCGGGCTTCGCCAAGCGTATTGACGTTGAGTTGCATAATGACGGTTCGCTTTCTGTTGCCGACGACGGTCGGGGTATGCCGGTGGATATTCACCCGGAGGAGGGCGTCAGCGGGGTTGAACTGATCCTCACGCGGTTGCATGCCGGCGGCAAGTTTACCAACAAGAACTACCAGTTTTCCGGCGGTCTGCACGGGGTGGGTGTTTCGGTGGTGAATGCCCTGTCCTACCGACTCCAGGTAGAGATCAAGCGAGAGGGGAAAAAATTCCGCATCGGCTTCGCCAGCGGTGAAAAAACCGAAGAATTAACACAGATCGATACGGTCGGTCAGCGCAATACCGGCACACGGGTGCATTTCTGGCCGGAAGCCCAGTATTTTGATTCCGCCAAGTTTTCGGTGTCGCGTCTCAAGCATACGCTGCGTGCCAAGGCCGTACTGTGTCCCGGGTTGCAGGTGAATTTCACGGATCATAATAGCGGTGAACGTGAAACCTGGTGGTATGAGGACGGGCTCCAGGATTACCTGGTGCAGGCGACGCAGGGTTTTGAAACCCTGCCCAACGAGCCCTTTACCGGCTCGCTGAGCGGCGAAGAGGAGGCCGCCGAGTGGGCGGTGCAGTGGTTGCCCGAAGGCGGGGAATTGACCACGGAAAGTTATGTTAACCTGATTCCCACCGCGCAGGGCGGAACCCATGTTAACGGCTTCCGCTCCGGCATGATTGACGCCATGCGCGAGTTCTGCGAATTCCGTAACCTGCTGCCGCGCGGCGTGAAACTCTCGGCCGAAGACCTTTGGGATCGATGCGCCTATATCCTGTCGGTGAAAATGAGCGACCCTCAGTTCTCGGGCCAAACCAAGGAACGCCTGTCGTCGCGTCAGTGTGCGCCCTTTGTGTCCGGGGTGGTCAAGGATGCCTTCAGCCTGTGGCTGAACAATAATACAGCTGCCGCTGAGCAGTTGGCCGATATGGCGATCAGTAATGCGCAACGGCGTTTGCGTGCCAGCAAAAAGGTGGTGCGCAAAAAGGTGGCAAGCGGACCGGCGCTGCCCGGCAAGCTCGCGGACTGTTCCAGCCAGGACGTCAACCAGACCGAACTGTTCCTGGTGGAGGGCGATTCGGCAGGCGGTTCAGCCAAGCAGGCGCGTGACCGGGTATTCCAGGCAATTCTGCCGTTGCGCGGTAAGATTCTGAATACCTGGGAAGTGGATTCCAACGAGATACTGGCTTCCCAGGAGGTGCATGATATTTCCGTGGCGCTGGGCGTTGACCCCGGTTCAGGCAATCTGGACGCGCTGCGTTATGGCAAGATTTGCATCCTGGCGGATGCGGACTCTGACGGTTTGCACATTGCGACGCTCCTGTGTGCGCTGTTTGTCCGGCATTTCAAGCCCATGGTGGCTGCCGGCCATGTTTATGTCGCCATGCCGCCGCTGTTCCGGATCGATGTGGGCAAGGACGTTTATTATGCGCTCAGCGAGTATGAGAAACAGGGTGTGCTGGACCGTATCTCCGCGGAGAAGAAAAAGGGCAAGGTGAATGTGCAGCGTTTCAAGGGGTTGGGTGAGATGAACCCCATGCAGCTGCGCGAAACCACCATGGCGCCCGATACCCGCCGCCTGGTGCGGTTAACCCTGGATGCCGGTGATGACACCCATGAGGTGATGGACAAGCTGTTGGCCAAGAAGCGATCCCAGGATCGTAAGCAATGGCTGGAGGAAAGCGGCAACCTGGTTAGCCTTGAGGCTTAATATCAAGAGGCCGGCTTAAGCCGGCCTCTCAACGTCAGTCTTGTGTTGCGGGGTTTTAAAAACTGAATTTAAGGCCCGCGGTAATGGTGTCGATGTCGTCCCCGTCTATATCGAAACGCTGGAATTCCAGTGTCAAGGCGACATTTTCGGTTGCGTTCAACGCGGCACCGACACCCCAGCTAAAGTCCGTTCCGTCATCGTTCAAGCTAACGGATAAACCTCCTCCCGAAACCGATGCATCCGCGTCCCAGTGAAAAGCGCCCGCTTTGGCAAAAAGATCGAAGGTTTCGCTGACCGGAAGAGTGAACATACCGAAGAAGTTAAAACCGTCAATTTCGACATCGGCGTTTACGCCGGGAAAACCATCGATATCAAAGTCGCCCATATCGATATATTCAACACCCAGCGCCCAGTTTTTGTTGAAGTCATAACCGGCAACGACCTTATAGGTTGTTGATTCGTCATAAGCACTGATATCAACGTCTGATTGACCGGCAGCGGCCCCAATAAACCAACCGGAATCTTCGGCGGCATGGGCAGTTAAACCAATGGATGTGGCAGCAATAAAGGCAGGAACTAGCAGTTTTTTCACAATTCTCTCCTTGAGTCCTTTGTGATCCATCGTCAATGTTGCGAAATCCTTCGCAGGAGGAAGTATAGGGATAGGGGCATTTTTTTATTTTTAATACGTAGTCGTGACCTTCTTAAATGAGGCTGTTTGCCCAGTAATCGCTTAAAGAGAACGGTACGCCCCTAGAGGCATTTCAGGCTGGACTAGCCGCTAACTCTGTGAATCCCTTTGCCGCCCGGTTGAACGCCCGGTAGATAAAAAAACAGCAAACGGGGCGATAAGCGGTATGCCGCCTGTTCGTGTGCCGTTTGCTGTTTGAATACGACCAAACGTCAAATAGGAACGTTGATCGTTGGTCTGCGAAACCTTGTTATTTTAAAGGCACGACATAGGGAAACTCCTGGGGGTGGCGGTCGAAGGTATTGGCATGATCGGTCATGGCTTTGCCTGAGAAAATGGATAACATCACATCCATCGCGTCATCGGTTGTTGCGCGGCCATTGATGCGCTCAACGCCGTAGGAGGCTTTTGTGCCGACCTGGTACGGCATCAGGTCGGGAAGCATGCGCTTGGCCACCTGGTCGGCATAGGCAACCGGATTTTTTTGCGAGCCGGCGAGACTGACAGCACGTAAAACCGTCGAGGCAATGGCATAGATTTGTTCGTGATCGATGTCGGGACGGTGATGAACATGCTCGGACTGCTCGGGCTTGTTGTTGTACATCAACAGGTGGGTCATGAGCACGTTAGCCAGCCGGTTCACCTGTATCCACTCTCCTTCTTTCTTTAGGGCCGTTGAGGCGTACACGTAGATTTTTTCAGGGAGCATTTTATTCGGGACTTCCAGCACGAGCGTACTGGAGTTCAGCTGGCTGAAATAGTCCTGGGCATTGTCATAGGCGCCGGGATCAAAAACGCCTTCGTCCAGGCGGTTACGAAACTGTTTTATGCCCGCTGCATTGCCCACAAACAGATCGCGGCTGGCGCCTGTCCAAACACGGATACCATTTTTCAGGGTCGTGTCCGTGACGTAGGGTGCTTCACCAATTTTCTCACCCTCGGCACCGAGTTCAGGATTTGCTGAATCGAGCAGGCCTAAAACCAGTCGATTGCCAGAGGCCCTGGCCGTGAGTGTCATGCCTTCTGACAGGGACGGGTCGAAAGCAATATGGATGTTGTATAAACCCTGCTCGCTGAAGTTCGGGGTACGGTCAGCGTCGGTTTTCGGGTTCATATTGATTATCAGCACCGTATAGCCAGGCCGGGTTGATTCAAAGACATAGAGATCGGTCAAATCGAAAGCAGGATACATCCTGGCCATTGGCGTTTCGAAGTGGTGGCTGGCCGATGCAATGCCGGGCAAGACGGCGAAGAAAAAACTCAACAAAATGGATAGGAAAACCTTAATGAAATGGTCCATTTTTTAATCCTCTTGAAGATGAATAAGTGTGACGCTTTCTCCTTCAAATACCGTTATGGGTTTTGAAGGAGGGCTCGCAGGCCGGCATGAGCGCTTGAGAACACATAATCCTGGTCGGCAGCGCCTGCGTTATGGCAGGCGGCGCACTGTTGTGTCGGCCTGAGTTCGGAGGTGGCGTTATAGGGTTGTTCGTGATGGCCAAAATGGAAATAGCCCCAATAACCGTTCTCTTTCGAGAACCGGCGGCTATCCTTGATCATCATCCCCAGGCCTGTGTAGTTTGCCTGGAATATGGCCGTTCCTATTTTGGTTTTGCAGGTGAAGTTGGCTGGGTTGCAGTCCTCGCCGGTTTTAACCTTGGAGAACTCCTTGACGATTTGGCTGCCGTCAGCCCATTGGCCGGTTTTCTTGAAGTGCTCAAACGCTGACGGTTCTACGTAGGCGTTTAAAATTTCCGGTTGCGCGATAGGCTTGCTGTCGATGATGTTATTGCCCTGGGTATTGATGCGCGTACCGACATGAACCCATTGCCGGTAGCCCGTTGGCAGGTTTACCGTGTTATCGGCGTTGAACGACGGTGGCGTCACCTGGTCTTGCGATGCCCAGCTAGGGAGCGCTGTCGCAATAATCACGAACGTTGCGATGCGGATAGCTTTTTTGAAGATTGGCAGGCCGTGCATTTTTTTAGTCATGATAATCACCTTGGGTTTTGGTTGGGGGGAGGAAGCAACGGAATCGGTTGGAGGAATCAGGGCGGTTAAACCTACCCGGAATCCATGCCCCTGAGTGGGTGTGTGCAGGTTCCGCTTGTTTATGCGTGGTTGGAAATGCAGTGATTCGGGCGGGCGCGCCGAGTGAAAAACGTGTGGGTGAGCTAACGGTGGCCGTGATCTGTACGGCAGAGAGCGCCTTGAAAAAAAGCGCAATAATAAGACAGTGTCAGTTACGTCTCTTTTCTCCATGTCCGGCACCTTCGAGTTGTCGTAAACCCGGGGTTATTGCTTATAGCGACCCTTTTCCATGGGCCTTCGAGAGACTGCGTCATGTGGCGGTGAGTTTCCGGCCAGGCAAGCGCGCACAGACATGTTTCCCGGGGTTGTACCCTTGCTGTAAACCTGCGTCTGCTCCTGCTAGGAACAATCACGCCATGGGCAGGTGTTGGGGTGTAAAGGCTTGCCTCAACACCTGCCGTGTTTATTATGAACCCGTTTTTGACCGGGTTACATCCCGTGGCTATGGCGTTGCTTGTCAGCTTTCGCTTTTTTCAGGCGCTGCACAATCTGGTCAGTGGTTACCACCTCATGGGCGAGAAATTCATAGTTGATCAACGCCGCTTTTTTGGCATACGGCCCGGCCGCTGCGGTGGCATCGGCAACGATAATGACATCGAAACCATTTTCGATGGCATCCCTGGCGTGCGACTCGACGCACATATTGGCCGCCATTCCGGCCATAATAACGGTATCAATACCGTATTGGCGTAACTGCAGGGCGGCGTCGCCGGTCCAGAAGTTGCTGAGCCCCTTGTGCGAATTAAGCACGACGGTGTTGTCGTCCGGTTTCATTTTGGGGTGGAAGTCATGCCCCCAGGTACCTTGGATAAACATCTTGTTAGCGAACATGATTTTGTCGATGCCATTCAAGCTGGACCAGTTTTCGTAATCCATTTTGGTATACATGTGGGGCGAATAAAAAACTTTGATGCCCGCATCTTTCGCGGCTTCACGCAGCTGAATCTGGTGCTCCACTACCTTTCCTGAAATGATATTTTCACCGACCAGCGGCCAGGCACCACCGCCCTCTGAAATGAAATCATTCTGCGGGTCGGTAATGAAAATCGCTGTTTTATCGAGATCAATATCAAGAGTCTCCGTCGGCATAAAACGCTGTTGATAGACATAGCCGTTAGCTGTGATGCCGAGTTTTTCATTGGCTATGGATGATTCGTCGGCCTGCGCTGCGGCTATGAAGAAACTTGAAGCGGCGGTAATTAATATCAGAATTCCTTTGAACATACGGTTTCCCCTTATTACTGAACGGTGAGATTTATTAATCGTTTTATTCACTCGGGTTTTCGTTAGGTTCATCCTTAGTCGTGCTGAAGAACCGGATAGGCTTCCGTGTAAACCCAGTCTTTTTGCTTAGCCGGCACATGGCAGCTTAAACAATCGTGTTTGTAATTTGTTGCGAGGTTCTGAAAGGGTTGGCCGGGGCTGAAAAGTGCCCAGCCCCAGCCATCTCCCCAAGCCGGATGCCCCTTGAAACGGCCCTTTTGATCCTTGATCATCACGAACCACTGTTTTACGTTCGCTTCTGAATAATGGACATCTTTCCCCGTGGTGTAGTGATCGGCATGCGAGGGCCGAAGCTCTTTTACCAGTGTGGCGCCATCAGGGAATACACCGGTTTTACGAAAAGCTTCAACGGACTCTTTTTCAGTGAACACATCATGAAAACCGCTGGCATCGCCTTCGGGAACAAACCAGGAACCCAAATGTACCATTTGCAGGCGAAACGCCTTCGGGAGACTTATGTTGCCTTTTGCGTCGACGTAAGGTGAGAAACCGGGCTCAGCCGATGCCATTGGGGCGCCAAGGGGTAAAAGGGTCAGAACGATAAACCATCTGAGGGGCTTTACCCACGTCAGTGCGTGCCGCCAGCGGTGCCTTTCCCGGTTGGTCAGCGAGGTCAACAGGGTTGTTGTATGTACAAATGTTCTTATTACCTTCATTGCGCGCCCCTTTGGGTGGGTTTTTAGCCTGTTTCTTCGGCAAACCGCGCCTGTTGATAAATGGTAAAAGAGGGGGAGGCAGGGTGGAAATAGATTTGCTCTGGCGAACTATAAGTGAGGTTTATGATTCCGGTTTATGGGTATCCGGGCGTATTCTCCGGTGTCGGCTTAGTGGCCTGATTCCCAGTCATAGTCAAGTACGAGCGAAATAAACAGATCAAGTACGGGGAACGTTTTGGCTCCGCTGGCTGTTACGAATCCAATGGTGCGAGAGATGTCTGGCTGGGTGATGGGCCTGTATTCGAGACCGTCGTAGAGTAATGAATTGCGGGGCATAATGCTGACACCGAGGCCCTGTTGTATCATGCTTTGAACCCAGTCTTCCCGTTGGCTTCGGTAGATGATGTTGAGTTCCAGTGATATTTCGAAATACAGGGCAAGAAGCTCTTTCCGGAACTCGCAATGCAGTCTGTCGATGTAACGCTGTTCGGCAAGCATGGCAATGGGCACTTTGTCCATCTTGGCGAATGGATGACCGGCCTGAAAGGCAACGATCAGCTCCTCTTCAAACAGGTCGATATGAATTAAGGCGTGGGTAAGATGACGGCCGCGTGCACAGAATGCACAGTCGAGTTCCCCTAACGCCAACATGCTTGGAATGGATTCGGGGCTCAGGTCGTGGAGTGTGATTGAAATTCCTGGGTGCGCGATATGGAAAAAATCCAGGAATTTCATGATTCTTCGAGGGCCCACGGTATTGGTCAGGCCAATGTTCAGCTCGGGGCGCTGGCTGGTGGTAATGGCTTTGGCTGAGGAGTGGACGAGCCGCTTGGCACGCTCTATTTGCTCAAAATACCCACGAAGGGATTCCCCGAATTTCGTTAATTCAGTGTTTTTGCCGTCTCTGTGCACCAGTTCGGCCCCGAGCTCTTTTTCCAAGCGTTTAATCGCTTGCGTCAGGGCGGGCTGCGTAACAAAACACTTCTCGGCGGCTTGTGTGAAATTCAGCGTGTCGGCAAGGGTTAGAAAGTAGCGTACTTGGTTAAAATCCATACTAATTTTATAGAAAGAGCCTATCTCTTGCTTTTTTGCGAGTGCCAAGAGGCTGAAACTGATAACGCCTTCGGTCAACAGTGCCTGGCTGGCGAAGCCAGGTAACTTCCTGCGCGCGCAATAGTGCTTGTTGAGTCAGCGGCCCAATATAAAGGAGGGTAAGAGTCGCGTGAAATAAATTTGCAATGAGCGATGATAAGTATCGTTTATAGGCTTTGGGCATGTCAGGTCTCGGCGCTGCTGCTGGCGGGCCAATTGTAATTGCGCGTGTGTAAAATAAGTTGTTCCAGGACGGCGGATGTCATGGATTCGCCAACGATTAATTCAATGGTGCGGGACAGGTTCGGCTGCGTAACCGGCCGGAACTCAAGGTCAGGCTGGAGTATTGAAAGGCGTGGTATCACGCTGACACCGATGCCCTCGAGAACCAGGCTTTGAATCCAGTCCTCCCGCTGGCTGCGACAGACTATTTTAAGGTCGAGGGATAAGTCTCGGCATAGCTCAAAAAATTTATCACGGAATTCGCAGTGAAGGCGGTCGATATAACGCTGTTGGGCAATGGCAGGCAAGGGAACTTCCTGCATGGCGGAAAAAGCATGATCCGGATGAAACGCGACAACCATATCTTCCTTAAACAGCTCAATCCGCCGGAAACCGGGAATCGGCGGTCCGCTGCGTGCGCAAAATACGCAATCCAGCATGCCGGAGGACAGTAAACTCGGTATCGCGGCGGGGGTTACGTCATGCAGGGTGAAGGACACGGACGGGTTTTCCATTTGAAAGGAATCCAGGAATTTCATGAGCCCTAGGGGGCCGACCGTACACATCAAGCCAATATTTATTTCAGCTGTCTGATCGGATGCCATTGCTTTGGCGGAAGACTGGACCAGTCGTTTTGCACGTTCGATTTGTTCAAAGTACCCGCGTACGGACTTGCCAAGCTTTGTCAGTTCCGTATTTTTCCCGTCTCGATGGACGAGCTGGCCTCCCAGTTCGTCTTCCAGGCGCCTGATGGCCTGGGTCAGGGCGGGCTGGGTTACGAAGCACTTATCGGCGGCTCGAGTGAAATTCAGGGTGTCGGCAAGGGCCAGAAAATAGCGAACTTGATTAAAATCCATGGAGTTTAGTACTCATTATCCATTTATGAGTATTTCCTATTGGGTACGCATCTAATTTTGCCATGTTATTAACCCTTTAGTACATAAGGTTTTTTTGTGAGTTGAGGCAGATTTTATTTCGATCCTGTAGGTGCTGATTTTGGAATAGTGTATCTTTACCGCTTTGCCATGATTAACTGGGGCTCGTTTGATGACCGATATCACTGCCACACGGGATGACATTGAAAAAATTTCCCTGAAGCAATATACCGAAGATGCCTACCTGAATTACTCCATGTACGTCATTCTGGACAGGGCGTTGCCGCATATTGGCGATGGACTGAAACCGGTTCAACGGCGGATCGTTTACGCCATGTCGGAATTAGGCCTGAAATCCACGGCGAAATATAAAAAGTCGGCGCGTACCGTTGGTGACGTATTGGGTAAGTTTCATCCGCACGGCGACAGTGCCTGCTATGAAGCCATGGTGCTGATGGCGCAGCCTTTTTCCTATCGCTACCCACTGGTGGACGGGCAGGGTAACTGGGGGTCGCCCGATGACCCTAAATCCTTTGCTGCGATGCGTTATACCGAAGCCAAGCTGGCGAAGTACGCACAGGTCATGCTGTCTGAGCTGGGGCAGGGCACCGTTGACTGGACCATGAATTTCGACGGTACCCTACGTGAACCGAAGGTGCTGCCTGCGCGGTTGCCTAATGTGCTGCTTAACGGCAGTACGGGTATTGCGGTCGGTATGGCGACCGATATCCCGCCCCATAACCTCAGGGAAATTGCGGCCGCCTGTATTCAGTTGCTGGATAACCCCGATGCCACATTAGCGGAGCTTTGTGAGCAGGTGCAGGGGCCGGATTATCCTACTTCGGCAGAGATTATTACGCCGCGTGAAGAAATTCTGAAAATCTATGAGACCGGCCGGGGCGGCCTGCGTATGCGCGCTACTCATATCGAGGAAAGCGGCGATATCGTGATTACAGCGCTGCCGCACCAGGTGTCCGGCGCCAAGGTGCTGGAGCAGATCGCCAGCCAAATGCAGGCGAAAAAACTGCCGATGGTGTCGGACCTGCGCGATGAGTCGGATCATGAAAACCCGACACGGCTGGTGATTACGCCGCGCTCGAACCGGATCGACAGCGAGCAGCTCATGGCGCACCTCTATGCAACCACCGACCTGGAGCGCACCTACCGGGTGAACCTGAATATGATCGGCCTGGACGGGCGACCTCGTGTACGTAGCCTGCTGGAGGTTTTGCAGGAGTGGCTGGAGTATCGTACTAACGTGGTGCGCCGGCGCCTGCAGCACCGCCTGGATCTGGTGCTTGACCGCTTACATATCCTCGATGGCTTGTTGATTGCCTTCCTGAATATTGATGAGGTGATTCACATTATCCGCACTGAGGATGAACCCAAGCCGGTGTTGATGGAGCGCTTTAATCTCTCCTCCGTACAGGCCGAGGCGATTCTTGAGTTGAAACTGCGCCATCTGGCGAAGCTGGAGGAAATGAGGATTCGCGGCGAGCAGGCCGAGCTGGAGGAAGAGCGGGCCAATCTGGAAAAAACCCTAGGCTCCAAGGCGCGTATGAAAACGCTGATCAAGAAGGAGTTGCTGGCCGATGCTGAGGAATACGGCGATGAGCGCCGATCGCCCATTGTGGCGCGTGGCGAAGCCCAGGCCTACAGTGAAACCGACCTGCTGACCAGTGAACCGATCACCGTGGTGCTTTCGCAACAGGGGTGGATACGCGCCGCCAAGGGGCACGATATCGACCCGATGGGAATGTCCTATAAATCAGGCGATGCCTACTTTGCGGAAGCCCGCGGGCGCAGTAACCAGAACGTGATTTTCCTCGACTCCAGTGGCAGGGCCTACACAGTGCCTGCCCACACCTTGCCGTCAGCACGGGGGCAGGGTGAGCCGCTCAGCGGCCGCGTTAATATGCCCAGCGGAGCCAAGGTGGAGGGCGTTGCGGTGGGTGTTCCGGCGCAAAAACTATTGATGGCCACCGATGCCGGTTATGGCTTTGTGGCGCAGCTCTCGGAGCTGGTCAGCAAAAACCGCTCCGGTAAAGCGGCGATCAGCATTCCCAAGGGGGCGCGAGTGATGACACCGTTACCCATCTATGACCTGGAGCGGGAATGGTTGGCCGTGGTCACCAATGAGGGCCGCTTGCTGGTCTTCCCCGTTAAGGACTTGCCGCAGCTGGCTAAGGGTAAGGGGAACAAGATCATCCAGATTCCTTCTCAGAGGGTGGTCGACAGGGATGAGTATGTGGTGGGTATAGCCCTGCTGAGCGAGCGAGACCTATTGGTTGTGCATGCCGGCAAACGCTATATCAAGATCAAGTTCTCCGAGCTGGAACAGTATCGGGGTGAGCGTGGCCGTCGCGGAAATAAGCTGCCGCGCGGTTTTCAAAAGGTTGACCGTATTGAGGTGGAACGTAAGTTGTCATTGGGGGCGGAAGCTGAATTGTCACTGGAATAGTGATTGCGGAAAATGATTATTAAGAGATAGACTTGCTTTGATTTTAGTCAAATCGGCCTGACGTGGTATCCACAGGTTTAAATCTTACCCTAGCAAGGAGCTAAATTATGGAGTTTGTCGAGAAGCATTCTCAGACGATTGTCGAAATGGTTATGCAGTATGGCCCCAAGTTGTTATTGGCCATACTGGTACTCATCGTTGGTTTTTGGATTATCAAACGGGTCGTGCGGCTGCTGGATCGAGCCCTCGATAAAAAAGGTGTCGAGGTGACGCTGTCCCGCTTCCTGGAAAGCCTCACCAGCATCATGCTTAAGGCGCTGTTGCTGATTTCAGTGGCGTCGATGGTCGGTATTGAAACGACTTCCTTTATCGCGGTATTGGGTGCGGCCGGTCTGGCAATTGGCCTGGCATTGCAGGGCAGTCTGGCCAACTTTGCCGGCGGCGTACTGTTGCTGCTGTTCAAGCCCTATAAGGTCGGTGATGTGATTGAAACCCAGGGGCACACGGGAACCGTTCACTCTATCCAGATTTTTACCACGGTGCTGAAAACGCCCGATAACAAAACGATTATTATTCCTAATGGCCCCGTGGCCAACGGCAGTATTGTCAACTATTCC
The DNA here is from genome assembly GCA_041395865.1 of Pseudomonadales bacterium. Lineage (GTDB taxonomy): Bacteria > Pseudomonadota > Gammaproteobacteria > Pseudomonadales > IMCC2047 > IMCC2047. Next base: position 46,499 of record JAWKZQ010000001.1, on the reverse strand, counting down.
ACAGAGCCCACACGTCGCTGCGACATGGTGTTTGGCATTGGCTACGGCGATGACATTGATAAGGCGAAAAGCGTGCTGCAGCGGCTGATTGACAGCGATAGCCGGGTACTTAAAGACCCTGCGCCAGCGCTGCTGCTTTCAGAGCTCGCTGACAGTTCGGTCAATTTTACCCTGCGCCTGTGGGTTAATGCGGCCGATTACTGGGGCGTCTATTTCGATATGCATGAAGCGGTGAAGAAGACCTTCGATGCCGAGGGTATCAGCATTCCTTTCCCGCAGCAGGATGTGTATATGCATCAGGTTCAGTCCTAACGGCTACTTAATGCTTTATATAGAAAGGGGCCTCTGGCCCCTTTTTTATTGTCTGTTTGTGGTGGTTTACGAGTTAGTGGATTAGTTTTTTCTGGGCACAAAAAAGGGGCCTAAGGCCCCTTTTTCGATAGAGCAGAATTGCCTCTATTTTGTTTTAGCTGGCATAAAAGGAATTTCTGAAACAGTTGCAGAACACTCTACAGCGCCTTTAACTTCTACTTTGTCGCCAGGATTCAGACCTGGCTTCAGGTAGCACAGGGCGATAGACTTGTTCAGGCGAGTGGAGTACAGCGCCGCTGTAACGTAACCCACTTCTTCACCGTTTTGGTAGATTTTCTCGCCACCGGCAATTGGCTCGCCAACAGCAACATCTGCATCAGCAACGATACCAGAGAATTTCTTGGTTTCTTTGCCTTTGCGCGCTTCGTTAGCCGCTTTACCGATGTAGTCGCCTTTTTCTTTACCAACAGACCAGCCCAGGCCTGCTTCCCAAACAGATTCATTTTCAGAAACGTCGAATGGGTGGAACAGCAGAGCTGCTTCGATACGCAGGATGTTCAGGCCAACGAAAGACAGTGGCATAACGCCTTTGTCTTTACCCGCTTCCAGAATGTCGTCCCACAGGTCGCCAACTACGTCAGCTGTAGCGATTATTTCGTAACCACGCTCACCGGTGAAACCAGTACGGGAAACGATAGCTGGTTTGCCGAAGATAGTTGTTTCGATTTGGTGGAAGAACGCTAAATCAGCGATGTTGTCTGGCGAGTTTGCATCCAGAATTTCGTGAGCGATTGGGCCCTGCAGAGCGATGATGTGCAGGTTATCGTCTTCTTCAACCGTTACGTCTTTACCGGCAATGGCTTTTTTCATGGCGGTATCAGAATCGCCAGTACCAGAAGCCATCAGGTAGTGGTCGTCACCCAGACGGTAAATGATCACGTCATCAGCAACACCGCCTTCTTCTGTCAGAATGGTAGAGTAACCGGATTTGCCTGGGTAGATTACGTCCATATTACGTGGCAGCAGATAGTCAACAACCGCAGAAGCGTCAGGGCCTTTGATGTGCTCACGACGCAGACCTGACAGGTCGATCAGAGCCGCAGCACTACGACAAGCATCAGCTTCTTTGTCTGGATCAGTAGCATAAGTCCAAGCTACGCCCATGTCGTTCCAGTCAGCCATAGTTGCGCCGAGCGCTTCGTGACGGCTAGTCAGTACAGATACACGATTTCCCATTTTTTTAATTTCCTCTACTTTAGATAAATACAGAACCTTAAGGCGCCGAACTCTCGTTGTTATGTTTATGGCGTCGGGCGACCACTAAATTCAACGTCAACCGGGCTGCAAAAAGCCGGTTGAGCTGGCGAGTGTATAACTTTCTGGACAATATGGCTATACCCTTATAGGTATTCCGGGTAAACAGGTATCAGGGCCTGTAACCCGGAGCCAATAGCGAGTTTGAAGGGCTTTTGTTAAGGAATTAAAACAAAATGCCTAGTAGCTGATTTCTTCCTCTTCGTCGTCGTCATCGGTGGTGAAATCGTAGTCCATTTCATCGCTGGGTTGCTGGATATAGTAACCCTGGATGTAGTTGATGCCGGCTTGCCAGAGGATCGGGAGCAGGCTTGCGGTGTCCACCATGGGGGCAATGGTCAGCTTGCCTTGCGTGTGCAGGGAGCTGACCAGGCTTTTCAGGTCGTCCTTGCTGTCTTCATCCTTGGTCAGTTCGGCGATGAAGGAGCCATCAATTTTTACATAGCTGGCCGGAAGCTGTTTCAGCGTGTTGAAGGGGTTCAGGGCGCGGCCGAAGTGAGTGATGGCCACTTTGCAGTGCAGTTCGTTGATTCCGCGGATAAATGTTTTCGCCTCGGCCATATTGGCTGTTGCGTCTGTTTCGCTGAACTGGAAGATAATGCTGTCGCCAGGCATGCGCGCCTCGTTCAGCAGTTCGCTGATTTTAGGCAGCAGTGCCGCATCAAACAGCGATTCTTTGGTGATGTTCAGTAACAGGTGGCTTTTGCGGCCCTTTTCCAAGTGATTCTTCAGGCGGCGTATGCTTTCTTCGATGACCCAAAAATCGATGTCTCGAGTCAGGTCGTGGTCATGGGCAGCCTGCATAAATTCTGAAGGACAGATATCGCTGCCGTCTTCGTCGGGCATTCTTAACAGGGCTTCATAGTGCTCGCCTGAATCGCCACGAAGGCTGACAATCGGCTGGAACACCAGTTTGAAGAGGTTTTTGTCGAGTGCCCGGCGAAGCAGTTGGGCCATTTGCTCATTACGGGCCGCATCCTGCTCGTTAACGCTGTGCAGGTGCGCGCCGTCACCCTGCTGGTGCTGTTTGACGAAGGCTGCCGCTTCCTTGGCTTTATGGAGCACTGCTCCGGCTGTTTCGCTGTTTTCGTTGACCACAGCGATGCCGACGCTGGCGGTGATTTCGATATCTTCACTGGAAACATTGCAGTGGTTGGCCGCGATGGCCTGACAGATTTTTTCGCCATGGGCGACGGCCGCCTCCGCTTCCATATCGGATACCAGCAAAGCAAAGTTGAACTCATCGACGCGAGCCAGCCGCTCCGGATTAACGGCAACCTGCTTAAGGGCTTTGGCAACATCGCCAAGCACCAGGTTGGTGGGCGCTGCGCCAAGGCGGTTTTTCAGCGGGATAAAGTCGTCCAGCTGGATATAGAAGGCAGCGAATTTTTGCCCGGTTTCGCTGGCGGTATGAATGGCCTTGCTAATGCTGTCCTCGAAGGCGGGCTGGGTTTGCAGTCCGGTCAGTGTGTCCTGTTGCGCGGCAATGTTGGCCGCCTGCGCGTCAGCACCGGCGGCACGGATCAGGATTTGGGTGCAGTGCTCGCCGTCGTAGCGGGCCGAGGAAAACAGCAGCGTTGTTTCAAATTCGCTCTCGTCGTCGCGGTAACCGGTACAGGAAAATTCGTCGGACTCGCTGCTGTTGTCATCGTAATCCCGTAAAAACGTTTTCAGGTCAGCCTGGTCCTTGGCCGCCACCATATCCATAAGCGGCATGCCTTCGAGTTCCTCGAAGTCCTGGTAGCCAAATAACTCGACATAGGCCTGGTTGGCATAAATATGCATGCCGTCGTGCACATAGGCGATGGCATCCCTCGAGCTGTTGAGCAGCAGCTGGCAGCGCTTTTCGGCGTCGCGCAGGCTGATTTCGGCGCGCCGCCGCGCCCGGCGCTGGTAGAGGCTGTCCAGTTCCCGAAGGCTGACCAGCAACAGGCGCTCGCTTTCCGACATTGGCACCACATCGTTAATGCCGCCCTGTAGTGCGGCGAGCGATTTTTCGCTGTCATAGCTGTCGCTGAGTAATATCAGCGGGATATCCAGTTCAAGTTTTTTGATATGGGTTAGCGCCTGCTCCGCGGTAAGCGATTCCGAGCGCTCCGAGGCATAGAAAAGGTCCCAGCTTTTGCTGTTTAGCAATTCCAGCAGGTGTTCTTCCGACTCGATAAATTTCGCCTGAGTTGCGCGACCGGCATTGCGTAACAGGTTTACGAGCTCTTCGGCTTCGTTCCTGGACGTATCAAGAATCAATAATCTGATGGTGTCTGTGCTGTTCTGCATGATCTCTGTATTCGGTGCTGGTTTCAGGCAAATTTGGTGTTTCGGTTAACCGGCTGTCAGATATCCGGCCAGATATCGTCATCGTCGTGCTCGTCTTCGGGCAGCGGTGTGCTGAGCGACTCCGTTTCGAAGATGAACTGACTGAAGCTGCCGGTACTCTGGGTACAGTCGCCCAGCAGGCCCTGCGAGGTTTCGCCATACTGGTTGAGGATGACCGACAGGTTTTCCTTGAAAGGCATGTTGGGTGCAATAAAGCTTGCGGGTTGCCCCAGTGCTTCCAGTGCTGGCAGTAACAGGGCGCGCATATATTCGGATTTCTGGCGGCCTTCGGTCACGACCCTGGCGCCGCAGGGGATGGCAGCGCTCGCCAGCAATTCGACACCCATGGTGGTGATTTCCGTTTTGCTGTGTGAAATCCAGCGAATAACGCCGACGATCCAGTTATGGTCGCCCTGTTCGTTGATGCCCACGATTTCTCCGGCCTTGACTTCACAGGGCACTTCCCGGCTCCACTTAATACAGTAACCGTTGGGGCTGATGTCGAGCAGCCTCCCCGTGTATTTCGGGTAAGCGTTATGTTTGGGCGTATCAACTCCCTTTGGCGTTGCCTGTCCGGCCGTGCCGCCGGCCAGGTAGTTGACTCCGGTACCGCTGGCCGGATTCTGCCTGTTTCTTTCGGTGTCGAAGGCGTTGGACCAGGGATCGCTGGCGTCAAAGGCAGGTTTTACATCGCGCGATTGGAAGTGGCTATTGTTGGCGCGGGTCTCCTCGCTGGAGCGTTGTAACTGTGATTCGAAATCGACGCCGCCTGATAAATAGTAATGCGTTGCGCTAAAACCGATACAAATGCTGACGGATTTATCGCTGGATAAGCGTTTGGAGGAACGTTCCGATAGCGTTTCCCAGGCCTTGATCAAGTAGTTGATCAGGTTTTTGCTCATGCCCTTGGGGATACTGATGCCCCGGCTGAAAGCGTCTTTGGATTCGCTCTGCAGGAGGTGATCCTTAAGCTGTTCAAGGAGTTGGTCGAGGTCGATGCCGCGACCGAAGGGTGAATTTCTGCCCGATGCCAGTTCGCTGTAGACGGGGCCGGCATCCTCATTCAGGTTGACGATGAAATTGGCGTTGTTCTTGGCCTCAACCAACCGACAGTACTTGCTCCATAGCTCGGTTGCCTCGAAAACGCTGGTGATATCGCGTTGTCGAATCTGGTTGGCCTTGCAGCAACCGATCATCAATGCACGCTTGTAGGCGTCGGCGATACTGGTTTTCTGCATGTAATGGTTATTTTTGTCTTCGATGTCGAAATTCAGCAAACCGTTACTTTCGGCAATCAGGTAAAGCTGGTGCAGTTCATGCCAGGCCTTTTCCGGCGCCGGGTTATACAGGTGGTAAGCACGCAGAATCATCTGGGTGGTGATGGTCATGGCGTGATACACCGCCAGCGCAGTGATTTTCTTTGGTTTTCTGGACATCAGCGACTGACCAAGGCGCTTGCGATCATTCAGGACGCACTTGTAGGCCACCATCAGGTGGTTATCCAGTGCCATGGCAAGGCGGGAAACCTTGCGGGCCTTGCCGGGTAATAAAACAGGCTGGTTCAGGTAATGCTTGGACAGGCTTTTGCTAACCTGCTGGATTGACGGGCGGATTGCCTCAATCAATTTAAGACGGTTTTCCGGATCCGTGATCAGTTGGTTCAGTTCGATAATGGCATGGTAGAGCTGGCGTGAGGATTCACCCAGGTTGATCATGGGGAGATTGCCGACCCACTCCGCCAAGTGGCGTGGCGTGGGTTCGCAGAAGGACAGCGTCCGTAACGTTTGCTCAGGAATAGTGAATTGTTCCTGGCTTGTATTTGATGACATTCAGTGATCCAACCGTTCAAAAATACTGCAAAGGAAAAACCTGTTGCTCTAGCCGGCAGTGTGCCTGTTTATGGGCATTTCGTGCGTAATTCGGCACAGATGCTTAAAATATAGACCAACATCGTGCTTTGGCCAGCAAAGGCGTAAATAAATTAGGGCGACTATAATAGCGGTAATACCGGTGTCTTGGCAGGCCTGCCGGCAATTTCCCGAACCAGTTTGGGAACCAGGTAACCCGGCAGGCGGGCGGCCAGTTCGCCGACCAGTTGGCGAGCCCGGTTTTCGCTGATGTCGAAATGGGCAGCGCCCTGAACTTTGTCCAGCAGATGCAGGTAATAGGGTAAAACGTGTGCCTCAAACAGGCGCTCACTCAGTTGTTCGAGCGCATCGGTCGAGTCGTTGACGCCCTTTAACAGCACGCTTTGGTTTAGCAGGGTGACGCCCTGGGCATGGAGCTTTTCCAGTGCGGCCAGGGTTTGATTATCGATTTCGTTGGCGTGATTGCTGTGAACGACGACGACGGGGCGCAGGCGGGTTTCTGTGAGCCAGGCAATGAGCTCCTGGGTAACGCGTTGCGGCAGTACGATGGGCAGACGGGTATGGATGCGCAGCCGCTGTACATGCGGGATCGCAGCAATAAGCCGGGTTAATTCCGTAAGCTTTTTGTCGCTGTTTAGCAGTGGGTCGCCGCCGCTGAAAATGACTTCACTGATACTGCTGTCCCGGCGAATATAATCCAGGGCCTGTTGCCATTGCGCCATGCTGTTCTGGTTTTCGCCGTAGGGAAATTCGCGACGGAAACAGTAGCGGCAATTGATGGCGCAGGCGCCGGTGAGGATCAGCAGTACCCGGCCTTGGTATTTGTGAATGATGCCTGGCGTGATATTGCTGCTGGCCTCATCGAGCGGGTCGCTGACATAACCGGGTGCAGGCTGGTTTTCCGCGGCAAGCGGTAGCACCTGGCGCAGTAGCGGGTCCTCGGGGTTGCCGGGCTCGATGCGGTCGGCAAAGGGGCGGGGAACACGAAGCGGAAAGCTCAGTGCCCCGGTGTCGAGCCCCTGGATCTGGTCGGCGCGGTTGCCGGTATAGTCGAGCAGCGTCCCTAGATCGTTAATCGCCCCGGAAAGCTCAGATTGCCAACTTATGGTGTGTATAAGTTGCTCGCTTCGGGGTATTATTGGGCACATTTTTTAGTCCGTAGGGTGTGAAATAATATGGCAAGCTATTCTACCAATGAATTCCGTTCAGGTCTTAAGGTTCTGCTGGAAGGGGACCCCTGTAGCATTCTTGAGAATGAATTTGTAAAGCCGGGCAAAGGCCAGGCCTTCAACCGTGTAAGAATGCGTAACCTGAAAACGGGGCGTGTTTGGGAACGTACCTTTAAGTCCGGTGAATCGCTCGAAGGGGCCGATGTCATGGACCTGGATATGGAGTACCTCTATACGGATGGCGAGTTCTGGCACTTTATGATGACCGACGGTTCCTTCGAGCAGCATGCCGCTGATAAGAATGCTGTCGCGGACGTGACCGATTGGCTCAAGGAGCAGGATGTTTATACCGTGACCCTGTGGAACGGGGCTGTTTTGGCGGTGTCGGCGCCTAATTTTGTTGAACTGGAAGTGGTGGAAACCGATCCGGGCGTTAAGGGCGATACCGCGCAAGGCGGCACTAAGCCGGCGACCCTGACCACTGGCGCGGTTGTGCGTGTTCCCCTGTTTGTCAATATTGGCGATGTTCTGAAAATTGATACTCGTACCGGTGAGTATCAAGGCCGCGCTGGCAAGTAGGCAAATGTTCGTGGCCCTGAATTTGCGGGGCCACATTTCTCCAGGTTGTTTCCATTGCATCCCCCCGATTGGCAGCCCACCGCCACGCTTGATGCGCTGCAGTTGCGCGCAGGGTTATACCGCCAGATTCGCGAATTTTTCCAGCAGCGAGATGTCCTTGAGGTCGAGACGCCCCTGTTAGGTTTGGCTGCCAGTACCGATGTACACCTGGCCAGCGTCTGCGCTGGCGACAGCCGTTATCTGCAAACCTCACCGGAGTTCGCGATGAAACGCCTGCTGGCTGCAGGCAGTGGCGCGATTTTCCAGATTTGCAAGGCCTTTCGGGCAGGCGAGGCGGGCAGGCGGCATAATCCCGAATTCAGTATGCTCGAATGGTATCGCCCGGGCTTCGATCATTTTCGGCTGATGGACGAGGTGGCCGAGCTGGTAGGTTCGATACTCGGAATCAGCCGTGTCCGTCGTGTGAGTTATCGAGAGGCGTTTAGCGACGCGCTGATGATTGACCCCCATTACGTCGCTGATACGGCGTTGGTTGAGCTGGCGTATCAGCATTGCGGGTATCGCTGTGAAGACGAGGACCGAGACACCCTGCTGGATTTATTGATGTCGCAGGTTGTCGAACCCCGGCTGGGGCGGAATGAGTTGACCTTTATTTACGATTATCCTGCCAGTCAATGTGCCTTGGCCAGGGTGTCGAGTGATGCCGAAGGGGTGGAGGTGGCACAACGGTTTGAGCTCTATGTTGAGGGTGTGGAGCTTGCCAATGGCTACTTGGAATTGAGCGATGCCCTGGTGCAGCAGCAGCGCTTCGAGGCCGATGTTGCTGAGCGGCAGCGCCGCGGTTTGCCGATAGTGCCGCAGGACCAGCGCCTGGTGGCGGCACTGCAGGCCGGTCTCCCCGATTGCGCCGGTGTGGCGCTGGGTTTGGACCGGCTGTTGATGCTGAAAATGGGGGTGGCGTCTATTCGCGAGGTGATCGCTTTCCCCGCCGATATCGCCTAGAGCCTGTTAACAGGCCCTAGTCCGCCCTTCCCAGCAGTTGCCCCATTTGAACGCTCTGGTCCGGCACCAGGCTGTTTTCCCAGTCCATTGCGTCCTTGCCGAATAGCATAACCACCGTTGAACCCAGCTTGAAGCGGCCTAGCTCCTCACCTTTTTCCAGGCGGACAGGCGCGCCGTAATGCTGCCGTTGTAATTGGCGTTTTGGCGGGGTAACCAATCCGGCCCACACGGTTTCAATGCTGGCAACGATCATGGCGCCTACCATGACGATCGCCATTGGCCCAAAATCTGTGTCGAAAATGGCGACCATGCGCTCGTTGCGGGAGAACAGGCTGGGCACTTTTCTCGTGGTCAGGGGGCTGACGGAGAACAGGCGTCCGGGAATGTAAACCATCTCGCGCAGGGTGCCGCTAATTGGCATGTGTACCCGGTGGTAATCTTTAGGCGAGAGGTAAATGGTGGTGAATTTGCCACCCTCAAAGCATTCGGCCAGTTTTTTGGAACCGCCTAGCAGGTCGTAGGTGGAGAATTCATGGCCTTTGGCCTGGAAAATACGGCCCTCTTCAATGTCGCCAATCTGGCTGATGGCGCCGTCAACGGGACTGGCAACACTGCCTGCTTCGCTCACAAATTCACGTGCGCCCGGCTTTAGCGCGCGGGTGAAAAAGTCGTTGAAGTGCTTGAAGGTCTTCGGGTCGCTGACCTGGGCTTCGGCCATGTTGACCCGGTAGGATTTGATGAACCACGTAATGAGCGGATTTTTGAACCAGGGCCAGCGGCATTCTGCGATACAGCCAGCCAGGCGCGAAAGCAAGTGGTGAGGCAGTAAATACTGCGCCACCATAAATAGCATCTCTTTAATTGCGTTCACCTTGGTTTAACTTTCCACGGGTGTGTCGGGATGGTTGCCCCATTCGGCCCATGAGCCAGGGTAGGCTTTGACATGCGGGAACTCGAGTGCCTTGCCGACCAGGTAAGTGAGACCGGAACGTCGATGGGTCTGGCAATGGGTAATAATTTCCTTGTTGCCGTGGATGCCGATTTCGTAAAGTTCTTCGCGGATATCCTCGAGGTCACGTACTTTACCGTTTTCATCCAGGCAACGTTTCCATTCGTAGCTAAAGGCACCGGGAATGTGGCCGCCCTTCTCTGCTTTTTTGTCTTCGCCGGAAAACTCGGCGGGCGAGCGGGCATCCCAGATGCAGGTTTTATGGGCATCCAGGTGGGCCATCAGGTAATCCAGGTCGGCAATCGGGGAGCTTTGCATATTAATCAGCGCATCGCTGCGCTCAACGGTGTTCGGCGTTGTTTCAACCTCGTAACCGGCTTCCTGCCAGGCGGACAGGCCCCCGTTGATGAACGAGTAGCCGTGTACATAGGAGTATCGGAAGTGGCCGATCATTTCCAGTACCCAGATGAAACGGCCTGCCCAGGTGCCATTCTGGTCGTCATAGACAACCACAACGGTTTTCTCTTCCAGCCCCAGCGAACTGAACAGCTCTTTGAGTGCGGACTCGTCTGGTAACAGGCCCGTGACGGGCGCATCGCCAGCGCAAATTGCCGCAGGGGGTACATGAACCGCGCCGGGGATGTGTCCCTTTTGATAGTTTTCTTCACTACTCAGGTCAACAATAAGCAGTTTTTCGTGACCAATGTAGGGTTTGATTTGGTGCGCTTCAGCAATGACTGGCAGCTGGTAAATGGTTGAATCCATAGTTGAGCCTGTTTAAGCGGTTTTCATTCTCGTTGGTGGGGAGTGCTTGCTTGTCGTGCCACTCTCTTTTTGCCGGGGCTGGCATTGTAACGCAGGACTGATATGCTGTCAGGCCTGTTTTTTTGCCACTAAAAACCCTTGGATAATCTGTGATATTTACCTCTTTAACACCTGCCCGCTTGGTTAAGCGTTATAAACGGTTTTTGGCCGATGTCGTTTTGGAAGGCGGTCGTGAGCTTACCGCTTACTGCCCCAATACGGGAAGTATGTTGAACTGCGCTGAACCGGGCAGCCCGGTCTGGCTCTCCTACAGCGACGATCCCAAGCGTAAATACGCCTATACCTGGCAGTTGGTTCAAAACCGCCCCGGTGAAATAGCCTGTATCCATTCGGCACTGGCTAATTATGTCGTTAAAGAAGGCTTGTCTGCCGGTAAAGTCCCTGAGCTTGATGGCTATGAGCGGATACAGAGTGAAGTGCGTTACGGCGAAGAAAAAAGCCGGATTGACCTGCTGTTGAGTCGTGCCGATGAACAGTGTTTTGTGGAAATTAAATGTGTCACCCTGCATGCCGGTGACGGCTTGGGGTTGTTTCCCGATGCCGTGAGCGCACGCGGCAGTAAACACCTGCGTGAGCTGGCGGTTATGAAGCAGCAGGGGCACCGCGCCGTTTTGTTTTTCTGCGTGCAGAATACCGCGATTCAGCGGGTCGCGGCTGCTGCTGAAATTGACGCCAACTACACACAGACGCTGCGTGAAGTCATGGCGCAGGGGGTTGAGGTGCTGGTTTATAACACGGCGATTTCACCCGACGGAATCGAGCTAAAGGACGCTTTGCCCTTTATTGCGGATTAGGGGGCGGGCCTCCGCTTACCCGACCTTGGCGAGGATCTGGCCGTCGTCGAGTTCAAAGGGAATATCCTTTAGGGTATCCCCTTTACAGGGGCCGAGCACGCACTCACCCGTTTCCAGGGCGAACATGGCGCCGTGAGTCGAACACTGTATATAGGTTTCGTCGTAATTGAGGAAGTCGTCGGGCTGGAATTCCAGGTTCAGCCCCAGGTGGGGGCAGCGGTTTTCATAGAGGTAGATGGCGCCGTTTTTTTTCAGGGCGAAAAGCTTTAAATCGCCCAGCTCAAAGCCCCGGGTTTTCCCCTCTTCAATCTCATCAATATGGCACAGTGGTGTCATCAGGAACTCGTTTTTTCTTTGCTTGCCAGCGGGGACGCGTTGTTTTGATATTCGTCGCGATCCGATAGGTCGTTAAAGCGCTCATTATCAAGCATTTGCTCGTGTTTGGCGATCACCGTGGTGACCATGGAATCCCCCGCCACGTTAACGGCGGTGCGTATCATGTCCAGCAGGCGATCAACGCCCAGAATCAGAGCAATCCCCTCCACCGGCAGTCCCACCTGCTGCAGTACCATTGCCAATGTGATCATGCCGACCCCTGGTACCCCGGCCGTACCGACAGAGGCCAGGGTCGCCGTAAGGATGACCATCAAGTAACCGGTCAGTCCGATATCCACATTAAAGGCCTGGGCAATGAAAACGGTCGCCACCCCCTGCATAATGGCTGTGCCGTCCATATTAATGGTTGCGCCCAATGGGAGGGTAAAGGATGCCACTGAATTATCGACGCCCAAGCGCTTTTCAGCGACATTCAAGGTGACCGGCAGGGTGGCATTGCTGGAGGACGTGCTGAATGCGAACAGCATTGCCGGGCGGATATTCTTGAAAAAGGCCAGTGGGCTCAAACGGGTCAACAGGGCCAGCAGCAGCGAGTAAACCCCCAGTCCATGTAACAGCAGCACCAGCACAACGGTCAGGAAGTAAAGCGACAGGTCGGCGATGGCGGGAAAACCCAGGTTGGCAAACAGGCGGGTGAGCATACAAAACACACCGTAGGGCGCCAGGTGCATAAGAATGACCACCATCTTCATAATGACCGCGTTAAAACTGCTGAAAACCTGCTGCACCTTTTTGCCCGGTTCGCCGCTGCGTGAGACGGCTACGCCCATCAGCAGGGAGAAGACGATAATCTGCAGCATATTGCCTTCGGCCATGGCCTGGATGGGGTTGCTGGGGAAGATATTGATCAGTACCTCTTTGAGGGAGGGGCGCTCGGCCGGGTTGAAGACGGCGTCGGTACTCATGTTCATGTTGGCGCCTGGATCAATGAGGCCGGCCATTAGCATCGCCAGGCTGATGGCAATTGCCGTGGTGAGCATGTAGAGCACCAGGGTGCGAATGGCCATGCCGCCCATGCGGGCGTTATCGCCCAGTTCGCTGCAGCCGCATACCAGCGATACAAAAACCAGTGGCACAACGAGCAGTTTCAGGGAGGCGATAAAAATGGTGGCAATCACGTCCAGCACGCCGTCAATGAGGGCCCACTGGATCCACTCCATGGCGGCGACAGGCATCAGGGTGGACTGGTTGAGTCCGTTGATACAGAGGCCTAGCAGTAAACCCAGGCCCATGCCTGTCAGAATTCGAGAGGTGAGGTTCATGGTGTCATGGTAAGGGCTGGTTAGCGGCCAGTGCAAGTGTGTGCACTTAGTCGATGCGCCCGTTATCGAGAGAATAGAAGTGAATGTCGCTGTAATAGCTGACCAGTTTGCTGTCGGTGTTATCGCTGTCGGACATCAGCGCAATGGCCGCTAGTGGCGGCGGGGCGGTGCCAAAGGCCTTGAGGTAATCCTGGTAGACATTCCGGCTGATCTCAACCCATTCTCCAGCGCGCTGGGTGCCTGAGCTGGCAGCAATCATTACGGAGCGGGCTGTGTAGGGGCTTGGTAGGAAGGTATCCACCGGCGACTCGTTAGCCCAGATATAGTTTAGGGCGTGCGTGTTTCCCCAGCCGGTGGCGCTTGCGATCCAGTTTAACAGTCCGGATTCGGGTGCGTTGAAAATCAGGTACAGGCGAGTGCTGTGGTCGTCACCTTCTTTGCTGCGATCATCGGCGTTACGAGGCAATGCATCGGTTTTCCAGCGCCATGTCAGGATTGGGTAATCGGACAGTTGAATCGGCAGCCTGCGAATCAGGCCCGAGGCGGAGTCATCGCTGGTTGCCTGTAAAACCTGTTTGCCTTCATCCCGGATAAGGTGGTACCGGGTTTCGCGGGTAAATAACCCGAAACGGTAGGGCTTCCAATGCTCAAAAACCTGCTTCTGTGTGGCAGAAGAAAAGTTTGCCGCGCTAATGGGGTGTGCGCTCTCTGCGTTGGCGAGCGGTAGCTGGCTGCATAACAGCGCAGCCAGGCAGGGTTTGAAAAGCCTGTTGAGGGCCGGCATTAGTCGCGAAGGCTAATACAGGGCCAGCCATGCTCCTTTGCGTGGGCTGTCAGTGTGTCGTCACCGTCAACCACATGCGGGTGCTCAACGGCCTGCAGCAGCGGCAGATCATTGTAGGAGTCGCTGTAACCGTAGCTGCCCTGCAGGGAAACCTTGTGCTGTTCGAGCCATTCGTGCAGGCGGGTGATCTTGCCCTCGCGGTAACTGGGCGTGCCCTGCACCTTGCCGGTATAACGGCCCTCAGCCATTTCGGGAATAGTGGCAATGTAATCGTCGACACCGTGCAGTTCGCAAATGGGGCCGGCGACAAAACTGTTGGTAGCGGTAATGATCAGCAGGGTGTCGCCCTGGTCGCGGTGTTTTTGCAGTAACGCGTTGGCTTTGGGCTGCAGCATGGGCTTGATTTTGGTTTCCAGGTAGTCCGCATGCCAGGCCTTCAGTGTCGCCATGTCATTGGCGGCCAGCGGTTGCAGGGCAAACTCCAGGAACTCGTAAATATCCATGACGCCCTGTGTGTACTGGTAATAGAAGTATTCGTTTTTACGAGCATACTCGTCGCCATCCACCAGCCTGTTGGCAACCAGATACTCACCCCAGGCCAGGTCGCTATCGCCAGCCAGTAGTGTGTGGTCGAGATCAAAAATTGCCAATGCCATAGTAAATCCTTGAATAAGTCGGTGGTTCAAAGCGGCGAATTATACCCTGCGGGATACCCTATTGGCGTGATTATTTTTTATCAAGGCGTTTGCGGCGAAGCGGATAAAACGGTACATTCGAGCCAGTGGCCTGCGAGAGACCAGGCCGAAGATCAGGTATTAAAAAGTGATAGATTCAGACGGATTTCGCCCTAACGTTGGCATTGTGTTGGCTAACCCCAGGGGGCAAGTACTCTGGGCTCGCCGAATTGGACAGCAGGCCTGGCAGTTTCCCCAGGGGGGGATTAAACACGACGAATCGCCCGAAGAGGCGTTGTTTCGTGAGCTGAAGGAAGAGGTAGGACTCCTTCCCGGCGACGTAAGAGTTCTGGCCCGGACCAAGGGCTGGTTGCGCTATCGCTTGCCCAGGCATTTGTTACGCCATAAATCCAAGCCGATGTGCATCGGGCAAAAGCAGAAGTGGTTTTTATTGCAGATGTTAAGTCCGGATGAGCGTGTTAATTTCAGCCACTCGGACACCCCCGAGTTTGACCATTGGCAATGGGTAAGCTATTGGTATCCTGTCAGCCAGGTTGTGCTTTTTAAACGCGACGTTTATCGCCGTGCGCTCAGCGAGCTGGCCCCGACAATACAACTGGTCAACCAGTAACTTCAGCTGTCATTAACCGGAGAATCGATGTTAGGCGTTTTACGCAGTATCGTACAGGAAGTGGATGCCGCCAAGGATCTGAAAACGGCCTTGGATATTGTGGTAAAGCGCGTGCAGGGCGCTTTGCATACCAGCGCCTGTGCAATTTATTTACTCGACCCTGAACAGGGGCGGCTGGTGCTGCGTGCCGTGGACGGTTTGAACCCCGATGCGGTCGACCGTGTTAGCTTGAAAAAGACCGAAGGGCTGGTTGGCCAGGTTTGTACCCGAGCCGAGCCGATTAACCTGGAAAACGCCGCAGAACACAAAAGTTTCCAGTATTTCCCTGAGACAGGGGAAGAAGCATACCGCTCGTTTCTGGGGGTGCCCATTGTGCACCACCGCGGTGTTTTGGGCGTGTTGCTGATCCAGAGCAAGCTGCCCCGTCGCTTCGATGAAGAAGTCGAAGCCTTTATGATAACCCTGGCCTCACAGCTGGCGGTCGTTCTGGCTCATGCCAAAGCAACCGGCGCCATTGCCGAGCTTTCCCAGCCGGGCCACCACGATATGATTAAGTTTGAGGGGGTTGGTGGTGCGCCAGGCGTTGCCGTGGGCACTGCGGTCGTGGTTTATCCACTGGCAGACCTGGATGCCGTTCCGGACAGGTTGACGCTGGATGTCGAGGAGGACATCCGCCAGTTCCACCAGGCAGTCGATGAGGTTAAGCGGGATATTGAAACGGCCAGCGCCAAGTTTTCTGGCAAACTGGGTGCCGAGGAGCGCGGGTTATTCGATGTTTACATGAATATCCTCAACGACAATGCGCTGGGTGGCGAAGTTGTGGCGCAGATCCGTTCTGGCAAGTGGGTGCAGGCGGCGCTGCGAGAGGTCATCGACCAGCACGTGGGCGTCTTTGAGTCCATGGACGATGCCTACCTGCGTGAACGCGCCACCGATATCCGCGATCTGGGCCGCCGTATTCTCACCTACCTGCAGGATCAGCGGCAGGAAGAGCGGGAATGGCCGGATCAGGTTGTGCTGGTTGGTGAAGAGCTGACGCCGGCAAATCTGGCCGAAGTGCCGCGTGACAGGTTGGTCGGCCTGATCAGTATGCGCGGCTCGAAAAACTCCCATGTGGCCATTCTTGCACGGGCGATGGAAATTCCTACCGTGGTTGCGGCTGTGGACTTGCCCTATCGCCGTATCGATGGCCTGCAGATTATTATTGACGGCTATCAGGGCAAGCTGTTTCCCAGCCCCTCACAGGAGCTGCTGGACCGTTTCAATGAGGTGTTGGCCGAAGAGCAGGCCATTGTCAGCGGACTTGAGGCTTTCAGTGACCTGCCCGGAGAAACCCAGGACAAGCACCGCATTCCGTTACGGGTGAATACCGGGTTGCTGTCCGATGTGGCCAAATCGATCAAACGTGGAGCGGAAGGCGTTGGCCTGTACCGCACCGAAGTGCCCTTTATGATGACCGACCGCTTCCCGAGCGAGAAGCAGCAGGAAGAGGTTTATCGGCAGCACCTGGAAGCCTTTGCGCCGAACCCGGTGACCATGCGAACCCTCGATGTGGGCGGGGATAAGGAATTACCCTATTTCCCCATTAAGGACGACAACCCATTCCTGGGCTGGCGGGGTATTCGTATCACCCTCGATCACCCGGAAATTTTCCTGGTGCAGGTGCGGGCCATGCTCAAGGCCAGTGAAGGGCTGGATAACCTGCGTATTATGTTGCCGATGATATCCAATGTCACCGAAGTGGAGGAGGCGCTGCACCATATTCACCAGGCCTACTACGAGATCCGCGAAGAGGGCTACGACGTGATCATGCCGGCGGTCGGTGTGATGATTGAGGTGCCGGCAGCCGTTTACCAGGCGCGCGAATTGGCGCAACGGGTGGATTTCCTGTCTGTCGGCAGTAACGACCTGACCCAATACCTGCTGGCGGTGGATCGCAATAACTCCTATGTGGCGGAGCTCTACCATACGCATCACCCGGCGGTGCTCAAGGCATTGAAGTCGGTGGTTAACAAGGCGCACCTGGAAAACAAGCCGGTCAGTGTCTGCGGTGAGCTGGCAGGCGATCCAAGCGGCGCGATTCTGTTGATGGCGATGGGCTACGATGAATTGTCCATGAGCGCTTCCAATATTCTGCCCGTTAAATCGGCGTTGCGCTCGGTGACGCTGAAACAGGCTAAGCAACTACTGGAAGAGGTGATGACCATCGATTCCGCTGCATTGGTTGAAAAGCACCTCGATAACGCCCTGAAGGAGATGGGCATCGAGCACTTTGGAACCACCATCGAAAACTCAAACTAAAAGAAAAATTCTTTGCTGACTTACCCTGATATCGATCCTATCGCTGTTTCACTGGGCCCGCTCAAGGTGCACTGGTACGGCATTATGTACCTGATTGGTTTTGCGGCGGCCTGGTGGCTGGGCAAACGCCGTGCCGCGCGTCCGGGCTCGCCTTTAAAGCCTGAACAGGTTGCCGACATGATTTTCTATGGCGCGCTTGGTGTGGTTGTGGGCGGGCGTGCCGGTTACGTGTTGTTCTATAACTTTGAACAGTTTTTGCAAGACCCCTTGTGGCTGTTTGCGGTTTGGGAGGGCGGCATGTCCTTCCACGGCGGACTGATCGGTGTCATTGTCACCATGCTGCTTTATGCCCGTAAACTGGGGGTTCGTTTCTTCGCTTTGGCCGATTTTGTCGCCCCCTTGGTGCCGATTGGTTTGGGTGCGGGGCGGCTGGGTAATTTTATCGGCGGAGAATTGTGGGGGCGTGTGACCGACTTGCCCTGGGGCATGGTTTTTCCGCATGCCGGCGATTTGCCGCGCCATCCCTCACAGCTCTACCAGCTGGTGCTGGAGGGCGTCGCGCTGTTTGTCATTCTTTGGCTCTATTCAGCCAGGCCGCGGCCAACCATGGCAGTTTCCGGACTGTTTCTGATTTGCTACGGCATATTCCGCTTTATGGTAGAGTTCGTTCGGCAACCCGATGCGCACCTTAACTTCGTCGCACTGGACTGGGTGACCATGGGGCAGTTATTGTCCTTACCCATGGTGGCTGCCGGGATGCTCCTGTTTTTATTGGCGCATCGACGTCAGGCTTAATCGTTAGCGAGGAATTATGCAGCAGTATCTCGATTTAATGCAGGATGTGCTTGATAACGGCGTTGATAAAAGTGACCGCACCGGTGTGGGAACACGCTCGGTATTTGGTCGGCAGGTACGGTTTGATTTAAGTGCCGGCTTTCCGTTGATCACGACGAAAAACTGCCACCTGAAATCCATTATTTATGAATTGCTCTGGTTCCTGCAGGGCGATACCAACATCGGCTACCTGCGTGAACACGGTGTTACGATTTGGGACGAGTGGGCGGACGAAAACGGCGACCTGGGGCCGGTCTACGGTGAACAGTGGCGCTCCTGGC
Source organism: Pseudomonadales bacterium (assembly GCA_041395865.1). Lineage (GTDB taxonomy): Bacteria > Pseudomonadota > Gammaproteobacteria > Pseudomonadales > IMCC2047 > IMCC2047. Next base: position 28,208 of record JAWKZQ010000001.1, on the reverse strand, counting down.
GCAAGCCTGATGGCGGTACCGTCGATCAGATCGGCAACCTGGTGCACAATATCATGCATAATCCCGATAGTCGCCGCTTGCTGGTGGTGGCCTACAACCCGGGTGTTGCCGATGAGATGGCCTTGCCGCCTTGCCACTCGCTGTTCCAGTTTTATGTCGCCAACGGCAAACTTTCCTGCCAGCTTTACCAGCGCTCGGCCGACCTGTTTCTGGGGGTGCCTTTCAATATCGCCTCCTATGCCATCCTGACTCATATGCTGGCGCAACAGGCGGACCTTGAGGTGGGTGAGTTTGTGCATACCTTCGGTGATTGCCACCTCTACCACAATCACATGACTGACGATATTGTTTACGAGCAGTTGCGCCGCACCCCACGGCCGTTACCGACGTTGAACATCAAACGAAAACCGGCGTCGATTTTCGACTACCGCTACGAAGATTTCGAGTTGCTCGATTACGACCCGTACCCGACCATCAAGGCGCCGATTGCGGTATAGCGCGTTATTCATAACCCTGTACAGTTGAGAAGCCCATTTGATACAACAGCCCGCTGAAAAGCGCCGTAAAACGATTCGTTATCCTGCCGTGGCTTACCGTGCCGAGGTGAAAAGGCTGCGAGGCGTCAGCCGTTTTATGCAGCCTTTCCCGGCGGAAGTGATCGATTACCATAGCGAAGGCGCCTGCTTTTGCTGTAAGGAAAAGTTCCGGGTGGGCGACCGGGTGATACTCGGTATCTTTTCGCCCAGTGAGCATGTGACCAATATTCGCGGAGTGGTGCGTCATGTGAGCAGCCGGGCGAATGATTACTGGTTCGGTGTGGAGTTTGTGGGTCGAGTACGGGGAAGGCCTGTTGACCAGAGTGTTCTGGTTGGGCTTGAAGCACTGATGAAAGGGCGTATTAGCTGAGACTTGAGCATATACAGGCTCATTGCATGGAGTAAGGCATGATTTCAACAGCAGAACGCTGGTTGCTATTGGCGATACTTCTGGTTGCGCTCATGCTGTCTGCGGTGAAACCCTATGATGGCCTGACCTGGTTCCTGGAAACGTTCCCGGTGCTGCTGGGGCTGCCGATTCTCCTGATTACCTTTAAGAAGTTCCCGCTGACGCCCCTGGTGTATCGCCTGTTGCTGATTCATGCGCTGATCCTGATTCTCGGTGCCCATTACACCTATGCCCGCGTACCGCTTGGCTTTTGGGTGCAGGACTGGTTTGATCTGGCACGCAATCATTACGATCGGCTCGGGCACCTGGCGCAGGGTTTTGTGCCGGCGATGCTGGTGCGGGAAATTTTGATCCGCCGATCCCCACTACAGGCAGGCAAGTGGCTGTTTTTTATCGTGCTTTGCGTGTGTTTGGCGATCAGTGCTTTTTACGAACTCATCGAGTGGTGGGTGGCAATTGCCGCTCAGCAGGGGGCTGTTGAATTTCTGGGTACTCAGGGCGATGTCTGGGATACGCAATCGGATATGTTCATGGCGCTGATTGGTGCATGCCTGGCGCAATTGTTGCTGAGGCGTTGCCATGACCGGGGAATCAGGCGCCTTGAGCAACATTGAAGGGCCGGTGGCCATGCCGGCTGGTGGATGGGCTGTTATCTCGGTTAGTTCATAGTGAATTCTGTTGCCGGCTTTGTGTTATGCTTGGCGCTGCTTCTGACCTACCCATTTAGGAATGTTGATTTGAAACTCGCATTGATCGTTGCCATGGCGCAGAACCGCGTGATCGGTATTAATAATAACCTGCCCTGGTACCTGCCTAATGACCTGAAATATTTCAAAGCCGCCACCATGGGCAAGCCGGTGATTATGGGGCGAAAAACCCATGAGTCGATTGGTAAGCCGCTGCCGGGCCGCACCAATATAGTGATTACCCGTGACGTTTCTTTCCAGGCCGAGGGCTGCCGAGTGGTACATTCCTTGCCGGAGGCCGTTGAACTGGCTGAAAGTATCTGCCTGATTGACGGGGGCGATGAGGTGATTGTGATGGGCGGGGCCCAGATTTACGAACAGGCCTTGGCCGATGCAGATCGCCTTTATCTCACTGAAGTTCATGCAGAGGTCGTGGGCGATGCCTGGTTCCCTGTGATTGAGCGTAGCGAATGGAATGAGGTGGGGCGAGAGGATTATCAGGCTGAAGGCCCGAATCCCTATGATTACAGCTTTCTGGTGCTGGAAAGAAAAGCTTAACGCGTTTAAATAAACGCTTGTTCGCCAGAAAAAAGAGGACTATGCTTGCGCACCCCCATGATGGGGTCCTTTTGGGTTTGATCGTCGGCGTGCCTGCGCTTGGCGGTTTTTTTATGGTTTTGACTTCGGTTCCCTGGCTGGAGAAACCCGTTATTGAACAAATTGTCGCCTGTTTCCTGGAGCGCTCAGGATGCTGCCGAGCTCTATCGCGTTAGCGATTGGGGCGCCGGATATTTTAGCGTTTCGGCAAAGGGAGAATTGCAGGTCAGTCCTTTTGCTGATGATCCTGCTGTTTGTGTCTCACTGGTCGATATTATTTCCGGTATTCGTGACCGCGGCATGGATATGCCGGTGCTGTTGCGCATCGAAAACCTGCTGGACAACAGTCTTTCACGCCTGAACGAAGCCTTTGCGGCGGCCATTGAACAGGCCGGTTATCAGAGCTGTTATCGCGGCGTATTTCCCATCAAGGTTAACCAGCAGTGCCATGTGATCGAGGAGATCGCGCGCTTTGGCAGCCGCTATCATCACGGCCTGGAAGCGGGCAGTAAAGCTGAGCTGTTGGTTGCATTGGCAAATATTCGCGATGATGACAGCTGTATCGTCTGTAATGGCTATAAGGATCAGGAATTTATCGATCTTGGCCTGATGGCCTGCCAGTTGGGTGTAAATTGCTTTTTTGTGATCGAAACACCCAATGAACTGCCGTTGATTCTTGAGCGCAGCGAGGCGCTGGGCGTTTCGCCGATGATCGGTTTGCGCCTGAAGCTGACGACTCAGGTCGATGGTCATTGGAGCAAGGACAGCGGTGATCGAAGCCTGTTCGGGCTGACCACTGCACAACTGATCGATATTGTGGATCAGCTCAAACTGGCCAATAAGCTTGATTGCCTGCAGTTGCTGCATTTTCACTTGGGTTCGCAGATTACCAACATCCGTAATGTCCGGAGTGGCCTGCAGGAGGCCTGTCGCGTCTATGTCGACCTGAAACAGGAAGGCGCCGGGCTGGGCTATCTGGATCTGGGCGGTGGCCTGGCGGTGGATTACGACGGCTCGCGCAGCAATACCTGCCACAGCAAGAATTATCAGCTCGACGAGTACTGTGCCGATATCGTCGAAACGATCATGGATATCCTCGATCCTTTGGGTATTGAGCACCCGGTGATTATCACCGAGTCGGGACGTGCCACGGTTGCACACTCCTCGGTATTGCTGTTCAACTGCCTGAGCGTAACGCATTTTGACCCGGCTCCGCTGTCGCCTGAATTGCCGGAGGACAGTCCTGAGCTGATGAAAAACCTGCTGTGGGTGCTGGAGACGGTTCGGCCGGACAACCTGCAGGAGTGCTATAACGATGCGCTTTATTATCGCGATGAAATTCGCGAGGAATTCCGCCGTGGCGAAGTCAAATTGCGTACGACGGCGCTGGCTGAAAACCTGTTTTTGGCTATTCTCCAGCGCATTGTCCAGTGCATGCCTGAAGCCAGGCGGGTTCCTGCTGAGCTTGAAAACCTGCATGAATCGCTGGCTGATATTTACTATGGCAACTTCAGCGTGTTTCAGTCTTTGCCCGACTCCTGGGCGATTGAACAGGTATTCCCCATCATGCCGGTACACCGGCTTGGGGAAAAACCGACGCGCAGGGCCATTATTGCCGACCTGACCTGTGACTGTGACGGCAAAATAGACCGTTTTATCGATGGCCAGAGCACCTTGCCGGTTCACTCGCTGAAAGATGATGAGGACTACATGCTGGGTATTTTCCTGGTCGGCGCCTACCAGGAAACGCTCGGTGACCTGCATAACCTGTTTGGCGATACCCATGTGGTTAGTGCCCGGATCAATCGTGACGGCAGCTACGATTTCGTGCGCGAAATTGAAGGCGACAGCATTGCGGACGTACTCAATTATGTTGAGTATTACCCGCAGGCGCTGGTTGAGCGTTTCCGCAATACCGCCGAGCAGGCCGTTCGGAGCGGACGAATCAGTGCAGCTGTGCGCAAACAGATGATGGAAGCGTTCTCAGCCAGTTTGAGAGGTTATACCTATTTTGAAAAATAGCGCCGGATGGGTCCGCGCTATCCAAGTCAGAGGAATCAATTGATGGCAAAAGTACTGATTGTCGGCGCCGGTGGCGTCGGTGGTGTTGTGACTCATAAATGTGCCCAGTTACCCGAAGTTTTTTCGGAAATCGTGCTGGCCAGCCGCACCAAGGCCAAATGTGACGCGATTGCGGAACAGCTTGACCGTCCGATTAGAACCGCTCAGGTGGATGCCGACAATGTGCCGGAAATGGTTGCCCTGCTACGGGAGGAAAAACCTGATCTGGTCATTAACGTAGCCCTGCCGTACCAGGACCTGACGATTATGGATGCCTGCCTGGAAGCTGGCGTGCACTATATGGATACGGCCAACTACGAGCCGCTGGATACGGCCAAGTTTGAATATCACTGGCAATGGGCGTATCAGGAGAAGTTCGAGAAAGCGGGTCTGATGGCGCTGCTGGGTTCCGGTTTCGATCCGGGCGCGACCAATGTGTTTACCGCCTATGCCGCGAAACACTATTTTGACGAAATTCATACCCTCGACATCATCGACGTGAACGGGGGCGATCACGGCTACCCCTTCGCTACCAATTTCAACCCGGAAATCAATATCCGAGAAGTCACGGCGGAGTGCCGTCACTGGGAAAACGGTCAGTTTGTGGAAACGCCTGCGATGTCGTTGCAGCAGTCTTTCACCTGCCCGGAGGAAGTGGGTACCTACAACATTTACCGCATGTACCACGAGGAACTGGAGTCGCTGACCAAGCATTATCCGAGCCTGAAAAAGGCCCAGTTCTGGATGAGCTTTGGCGACAGCTATCTCAAGCACCTGGAGGTGCTGGGCAATGTCGGCATGACCGGTATTGAGCCCATTGAGTATGAAGGTCAGCAGATTGTGCCGATTCAGTTCCTCAAGGCGCTGTTGCCGGATCCCGCCAGCCTGGGGCCTCGCACCAAGGGCAAAACCTGTATCGGCTGTGTGGTACGTGGAATCAACGATGGTCAGGAAAAAACCGTTTATGTCTATAACATCTGTGATCACCAGGCCTGCTTTGCGGAAGTGAAATCACAGGCGATTTCTTACACCACCGGCGTGCCCGCCATGATCGGCGCCAAGATGATGCTGGAAGGCAAGTGGATGAAACCGGGTGTTTGGAACATGGAGCAAATGGATCCCGATCCCTTCATGGCCGATATGAATGCCTATGGGCTGCCCTGGCAGGTCATCGAAGAACCCGGCTTTGACCTGAAGTAACGAGCAGACTTTGTCCGATTCAAACTTTGAGCGCTTCGACCCGAGCCGCGTTCCTTCACCCTGTTTTGTGGTGGACGAGGTGGCGGTTGAAGCCAACCTGAAAATCCTCAACCGGGTACAACGGGAAAGCGGCGCCAAAGTGCTGGCGGCGCTCAAGGCTTTTGCACTCTGGGATTTGGCCCCGCTGACATCGCGTTACCTGAGTGGCACCTGCGCCAGCGGGTTGCATGAGGCCACGCTGGGACGAGAGGAATACGGGGGCGAAGTGCATGTGTTTTCGGCGGCCTTTACTGAGGCGGATTTGCGGGAAATTTTAAAAATTGCCGACCATGTGGTGTTCAATTCCTTTTCTCAGTGGCAGCGCTTCCAGCCGTTGATTCAGGAGGCGTTAAGCGCCCGGCCGCACTTGAAATTCGGTCTGCGTATTAATCCGGAACATTCGGAAGGGCATGTGCCCATTTACGACCCCTGTGCGGAAGGTTCCCGTTTGGGGATTCCTTTGGCTGAGTTTGAAGGGCAGTCGCTGGCGGGTATCAGCGGCCTGCACTTTCATACCCTCTGTGAGCAGGATCTGCCGCCGTTGCAGCGCACGCTGGCGGCGGTGGAAGAAAAGTTCGGCCATTTGCTGGCACAGATGGAGTGGGTTAATTTCGGCGGTGGTCATCATATCAGCCGCCCGGATTATCAGGTGGATGAACTGATCGAAACGATCAAAGGCTTTTCGGCGCGCTACGACGTGCAGGTGTACCTGGAGCCGGGTGAGGCGGTGGCGATTCACACCGGCGTGCTGGTCAGCGAAGTGCTGGACCTGGCGCATACGGGCATCAATCAGGCGATTCTCGATACTTCGGCCACCTGTCATATGCCGGATGTGCTGGAAATGCCCTACCGACCGGAAATCAGGGGGGCTGGCGAGGGTCGCGAATATAACCATACCTACCGGCTTGGCGGCATGACCTGTCTGGCGGGTGATGTGATCGGCGATTACAGTTTTGCCGAACCGCTGCAGGTTGGGCAGCGCCTGTTATTTATGGATATGTCGCACTACACCATGGTCAAAACCACCACTTTTAACGGTATCCGCCTGCCCGCGATTGCGGTGTGGAATTCACAAACCGATGCCCTGCGGCTGGTGCGTGAATTTGGTTATGACGATTTTAAGCAAAGGCTTTCCTGATGAGTTACCAAGACGAATTTGAGTCGGACTACCCGCATTTCCTGGGCTCCGAGATTTCCCAGGCAGCACCCGAGCAGGCGCGTTTTCATATTATCCCGGTACCCTACGAGCATACGGTCTCCTACGGAGGCGGTACGGCTGAGGGGCCGTCTGCGATTCTCAAGGCGTCCTGGCAGCTGGAAAAGTGGGAAGGCAAAAGCAAGCCCTGTGCGGAGGGCATTCACACCCGTTTGCCGGTGGATTGCAGTGGTGAACCGGAACAGGTGATCCAGCGTATTGCCGAGGCCAATGCCGAGGTACTGAAACTGGGTAAAATGCCGATCACCATCGGCGGTGAGCATACGGTAACCTATGGTGTCCTGCGCGGCTTTATCGACGCGGGGATTACGGATATCGGTGTGGTGCAGATCGACGCCCATGCAGACCTGCGCGACAGCTTTGAGGGAACGCCCTACAGCCACGCCTGTGCCATGAAGCGCATTGTGGATATGGGCATCCCGATGTTCCAGCTGGGTAATCGCGCCTACTGCGAAGCCGAAATGGCGACCCGTGAAAAGCACGGTGTGCACTACCTGGATGCCGATGATCTGGTGCCGGGCAATGTCACTGAAATCCAGCTGCCGGATGATTTTCCCGAGAACGTCTTTTTTACGCTGGATATCGATGGCATGGACCCGTCGGTGTTTCCGTCAACCGGTACGCCCGTACCGGGCGGGTTGGGTTGGTATCAGAGCCTCAGCTTGTTTGAATCGGTGGCGAAACAGCGCCGTATTGTCGGCTTCGATATCATGGAGTTTGCGCCCATACCTGGCTTTCATGCCTATGATTTTGCCGCCTCGATGCTGATTTACAAAATGATGGGCATTGTTCAGCGCAACAGCTGACCGGCCTTTATTGACACATTGGAATGAATACGATGAAAAACCTCACCCAACATTTTTTTTCTGACAAGCTCGAAGCCCGTAACAGTCCTGAAACGGGCGGTTATGCGGTGTTTGCCAAGGCGCCGGTCGCGAAAGGCGAACTGCTGGCCATGTGGGGCGGAGATATTGTTAACGGCGAGCAGCTAAAGGCTAAATCCCAAGAGCAGCAGTCCCACAGCATTCAGGTTTGGGATGACCTGTTTCAGGTGTCCTACCGGGATAACGAAGACCCGGCACCCGCCGACTATTTCAACCACAGCTGTACGCCCAATGCGGGTCTGTGCAGTCCTATTTCCCTGGAAGCGATGCGTGACATCGAGGCGGGCGAAGAGGTTTGTTTTGATTATGCCATGAGCGACAGCACCGACTACGACGAGTTTCAGTGTGCCTGCGGGACGGCGCATTGTCGCGGTGAGGTTAAGGGAACCGATTGGCAGCGGCCCGAATTACAGGCGCGCTATGGCGAGTATTTTTCCCCTTATTTGAAACGGCGTATTGCCGGTAAATAACCGCTAATCGTGAATAAAAAAGGGGCTTAATGCCCCTTTTTTGTTTTTGAACGTCCAGGTTAGCCTTTCAGTTTGCGGAAAATAAACAGCAATAACAGCGCACCACACACGGCGGTGATAAAGCTGCCAATATTGAAACCGCTGACGCCGCCGAAGCCAATCAGGGATCCGATAAAGCCGCCGACAAAAGCACCGGCAACACCGATAATAATGGTCATGATGAAACCGCCGCCATCCCGACCAGGCATGATCCATTTGGCAAGAATGCCTGCGATGAGGCCGAAAACGATCCAGGACAGAATACCCATGTTTTTCTCCTTTTTCAGGGTGTGTGGGCATAACTTAGCATACTTGCGCCAGACCTGTCCCGCAGTGGTTTTTGAACATAAAAAAGCCGGCAGCTGCAGGGCAGCGCCGGCTTTAAGCTTTACGCGGGATTTGTTTAATCCAGTAAGGATAAATCCCGGACGGCGCCCTTGTCGGCGCTGGTTACCAGCTTGGCATAGGCTTTCAGTGCCGCCGTTACGCGACGAGGGCGATCCTTGGCTGGCTTCCAGCCGATCTTGTCCTGCTCGGCGCGCCGTGTGGCCAGCTCTTCATCGCTGATCAATACGTCGATGGTACGATTGGGGATGTCGATGCGAATCGGGTCGCCATCACGAAGCAGGCCGATTGCACCGCCGGCCGCCGCTTCTGGCGAACAGTGGCCGATGGACAGACCCGAGGTGCCGCCTGAGAAGCGGCCGTCGGTCAGCAGCGCGCAGGCTTTACCCAGTCCCTTGGATTTGATGTAGGAGGTCGGGTAGAGCATTTCCTGCATGCCGGGACCGCCACGCGGACCTTCGTAACGCACAATCACCACATCGCCCGCTTTCACCTTGTCGTCGAGGATGTTTTGAACGGCTTCGTCCTGGCTTTCCACCACGTGGGCAGGGCCTTCAAATACCAGAATGGAGTCGTCAACCCCGGCGGTTTTCACGACGCAGCCATCTTCGGCGATATTGCCGTGCAGCACGGCCAGACCGCCCTCCAGGCTGAAGGCATGATCAATGGAACGAATGCAGCCGGTCTCGCGATCGGTGTCCAGGCTGGGCCAGCGTGTGGCCTGGCTGAAGGCGGTTTGGGTTGGAATGCCCGCCGGACCGGCTTTATAGAACTCGCGCACGGCGTCGCTGGGGTTGCGCATAATATCCCAGTTGTCGAGGGCTTCTTTCATGGTAGCGCTGTGGACGGTGGGTACATCGGTGTGTAACACACCGGCACGGTCCAGTTCGCCCAGGATGGCCATGATGCCGCCAGCGCGGTGGACATCCTCGATGTGATATTTCTGCGTGTTCGGCGCCACTTTACACAGCTGCGGCACTGTCTTGGAGAGGCGGTCGATGTCCTTCATGGTGAAGTCCACGCCGGCTTCCTGGGCAATCGCCAACAGGTGCAGAATGGTGTTGGTGGAACCGCCCATGGCGATATCCAGCGTGATGCAGTTTTCGAAGGCTTTCAGGCTGCCGATGCTGCGCGGCAGTACGCTTTCGTCGTCCTGCTCGTAATAGCGTTTGGCCAGCTCAACAATCATCTGCCCACCGCGCTCAAACAGTTGGCGACGATCCGCGTGTGTCGCGACAACGGTACCGTTGCCCGGCAGGGCCAGGCCGAGTGCTTCGGCCAGGCAGTTCATGGAGTTAGCCGTGAACATGCCGGAACAGGAACCACAGGTCGGACAGGCGCTGCGCTCGTATTCGGCAACCTTTTCGTCGGAGGCGCTGTCGTCCACGGCAATTACCATGGCGTCAACCAGGTCGAGGTTATGGTCGGCTAATTTGGTCTTGCCGGCCTCCATCGGGCCGCCAGTGACAAAGATCACTGGAATGTTGAGGCGCATGGCGGCCATCAGCATACCCGGTGTGATTTTGTCGCAGTTGGAGATACACACCAGGGCGTCGGCACAATGCGCGTTGACCATGTACTCCACGGAATCGGCAATAATGTCGCGGCTTGGCAGGCTGTACAGCATGCCGTCATGGCCCATGGCAATGCCATCGTCTACCGCAATGGTGTTGAACTCTTTGGCGACGCCGCCCGCCTTTTCAACTTCGCGGGCGACCAGCTGGCCCATGTCTTTGAGGTGGACGTGGCCGGGCACAAATTGTGTGAAGGAGTTTGCGATCGCAATAATGGGCTTATGAAAATCCTCATCCTTCATGCCGGTGGCGCGCCACAGTGCGCGGGCACCCGCCATATTGCGTCCCGCGGTGGATGTTTTAGAGCGATAAGCGGGCATAAATCACCTCGTCGTTATGTTGTTTGCCGTAAAAAGCGGATAGTATCATTTTATGCGCGCACGATCTTTCCATAGAATAAAAAAGTCGTGTGTTTAAGGGGGGAAGATGAAAGTCGATTTCAAGCACAAGGTTGTTGTCGTGACCGGTGCCACCGGCGGTATCGGGCGAGCCCTTTCCTGGCGTTTTGCGTCGGCGGGCGCGCGAATCGTACTGGTGGATGTGGATGACGAGCAGCTTCCGGTCGTGCAGAACCAGATCGAGCGCTCAGGTGCGGATGTGCTGAGCATCAATTGCGATATTTCCGATTTTGAGCAGTGCCAGTCTGCGATGCAGCAGGTGATTGAGCATTTTGGCGGCATTGACCTGCTGATTAACAATGCAGGCGTTTCTCACTGTAGCAGTTTTGAACATACCGACCTGGCAGTGTTTGAAAAGGTTATGGCGGTGAATTACTTCGGTGCATTGCATTGTACCAAGGCAGCGCTGAACTCATTGATCGAGCGTCGGGGAATGATTATTACCCTTTCCAGCACCGGAGGCTTTGCGCCCATGATCGGGCGGGTCGGCTACAGTGCCAGTAAACATGCGTTGCATGGGCTTTTTGAATCATTGCGTGTCGAACTCAAGGAAAAAGGGGTTCACGTGATGATCGTCTGTCCGGGAGCCACGGCCACTGAGATGCATAAGAGCATGCTGGCCGGCGATGGGCATATTACCAGTATTCCGGTCTCGCCCGATAAGAAGCTGGCGTCGCCCCAGGAACTGGCCGATGCCATCTTCGATGGCGCCCAACACCACAAACGCATCGTGATACATTCGAAAATGAGTAAAACGAGCTGGTTTTACTGGAAGTTTTTCCCTTCCCTGTTTGAGCGCAAGCTTTACAAGCAGTGGCGCAGTGAGCTGGGGCTTTAACGCCTGAGGAGTTGCCTATGCCGGAACCTAAAATTGCCCGAAGAGCACCCTTTGCCGTTGAGGTGGAGGCGGGTAAGAAGTACTTTTGGTGCGCCTGTGGGCGCAGTGCCAATCAGCCGTTCTGCGACGGTTCGCACAAGGATACAGGTTTTACCCCGGTCGAATATGTCGCGGAAAAAACCGGTCGGGTGTTTTTCTGTGGCTGCAAACACACAAAGAACCCGCCTCTGTGCGACGGCAGCCACAGCAAACTAACGCCAGGGGGCTAGCTGTTTCTGTAAACCCAGCGATCCAGCCTGTCAATGAAGGTGTTTACGGCGACCTGCTCTGCGGTATTGATGTGCAGGGTATGCTGTTCTTCATGGTCAGTTAAAGGGTCTGCTGAGGCCAGCTGCGCTTCGTAGACCTTGACGGTGGCGTCTGACACGTCGATCCCCGCTTTTTCCCTTGCCTCCAGTCGCTCGCGGATAACGGCATCATCCAAAGAGCAGGCGACAATTTGCAGGGCTACCGCGTGTTGTTCGCAAAGTTCGTGAAACAGGTCGCGGTAACCGGCCTTCAGGAAAGTCGCATCCACCAGCACGGAGTGGCCGCTTTTCAGAATGATTTCGGCGGTGTCGCGTAACATCTGGAAGGTTTTGTCGCTGGCTTCCCTTGAATAAATTCCGGCGTCGAGATCATCTTTATTGCCGCCTGACTGCTCACCGAATAGCTGCTTGCGCACCACGTCGGAACGCAACCGGATCAGGTGCAGGTGCTCCATCAGGGTATTGCCGACGGTGGATTTCCCTGAACCGGAAAAACCGTGCATCAGGATCAGGCAGGGGCAGGGGATTTCCATATAGTGCTCGGCCAGCCCGGTGTAACTGCGGTACTGTTTGAGCACCGCCTCGCGGTCTGCGTCACTGATGTTCTCGTCGAACAGACGGAACAGGCCCACCTTGGCGCGCACCATGGCGTAATAGGCTTTGTAGAAATTCAGCAGCTTCAGTCCTGCGTAATCGCCGGTGAGTTCCAGGTAGGCGTTGAGGAACTGGTTGGCAAAATAATCTTCGCCGCGATCCTCGAGGTCCATCACGAAAAATGCGGCTTCGCGCATGACGTCGATCCAGTAAAAGTCATCGTTAAATTCGATGCAGTCGAAAAGACGGATCTTATCTTCGAAAAGGGTGATGTTGCCGAGGTGCAGATCGCCATGGCAGGCGCGGATTTTCCCCTCTGCCTTGCGTTGCTCGAAGGCGGGAGTCAGCAGTGTGAAGGTATCCTGTGCCCAGGCTTCGATTTGCTCGAGTTGCTGCAAATCGGCTTTTTCCGTCAGCAGCGGTCGAATCTGGTCGAAGTTCTGCTGCACAGGAAACACGACCTGTTCTGGGGTGCCGAAACGGGTGTCGGCGCCTGCAACTTCGGTATGGGCATGGAAGTCGGCAACCTGAACGGCTACCTCGTTGATATGATCCGGTGTCAGTTTGCCCGCGGCCAACAGGTTGTTGAGCAGGTTGTCCTGGCTGAATTGGCGCATTTTAATGACGTATTCCTGTACCTCGCCGTTACCATTGAAACTGGGAGACTGCTCGTCACCGTAAAGGGGGAGCAGCTCCAGGTACAGCTCGGGTGCCAGGCGGCGGTTGAGCCGTAGCTCCTCTTCACAGAAATGTTTGCGCTTTTCCAGGGTGGTGAAATCCAGGAAGCCGAAATCCATGGGTTTTTTAATTTTATAGGCATAGGAGCCTGTTAGAATGACCCACGAAATATGTGTCTCGATAAGTTGGAACGATTCCACTTTATGATCGAACAGGGCTGGATTTTGCAGGGCTTGTAACAGAGCTTGGCTCACAGAGTTCTCCACTTTTTAAGGCACTAATCAAGGGTGGGTAGTCTAACACCCGTTATTTTATTTTCACTATTTATCATTTGACGCATCCATGGTTCAAAAGAAAGCGAGTAAAGCCCCGAAAAAACCTGCTAAGGGTAAAACAGCGCAACCTAAATCTCGAAAGGCTCCGGCTCGAAAAGGTAAAAAAACGTCCTCCCTGTGGCGCGGGCTGTTGTTTAAAACTGCCCTGGTCGTTGTGTTATTGGTGACCGGACTGGTGGTTTACCTGGATGCCTGGGTGACCAATAAGTTTGAAGGCAAGCGCTGGTCGCTGCCGGCGCAGGTTTATGCACGCCCGCTGGAACTGTATGTCGGACGGCAGCTGGATTTGCGCGATGTGCAGGCCGAGTTGAATATGCTGGGTTACCGAAAACGCTTCCAGCTCACCAAGCCCGGACAATACGTGTTATCCGGCAACCGCCTGGATATTTATACCCGCAGTTTCCGGTTCTGGGATGAGGCGGTGCCGGCGCAACGTGTCAGCCTGACAGTGGAAGGGGGTGCCTTGTCTGCCCTTGAAACGGGTCAGCCCGGTACCGGCCTGTTCAGTCTTGAGCCCTTGCTGGTCGGCGGCATTTACCCGTCACACAATGAGGACCGCTTGCTTATCCAGCTGGAAGATGTGCCCCAGTTCCTGGTTGATGCGCTGGTCACCGTCGAGGATAAGAACTTTTATTCGCATCATGGGGTTTCCCCCAAATCTATCGCTCGTGCTTTGTGGGCCAATACCAAAGCGGGACGAGCCGTGCAGGGGGGCAGTACCCTGACGCAGCAACTGGTGAAAAATTTTTATTTGAGTAGTGAGCGCAGCCTGCTTCGCAAGGGTACCGAAGCTATCATGGCGATCCTGCTGGATGCCCACTACGGAAAGGATGAAATTCTTGAGGCCTACTTGAATGAGGTGTACCTGGGGCAGGCTGGAAGCCGTGCTGTCCATGGTTTTGGGCTCGGTAGCCAGTATTACTTTGGCCGCTCGATCAGTGAGCTGAACCTGCACCAGGCCGCGTTGCTGGTGTCGCTGGTGAAGGGGCCGTCCTACTATAATCCACGCCGCCATCCCGAACGGGCGCTGGCCCGACGCAACCTGGTGCTGGGTATGCTGGCCGAGGATGGCCTGATTACCGAGAAGGAGGCGAATGCCGCCAAAGCCATGCCGCTTGAGGTGGCCGCCAAGTCATCCTACTCCGAGGCAGTGTACCCGGCCTACATTGACCTGGTGCGCCGGCAGCTGCAGCGCGATTACCGGGCGGAGGACCTGACCAGCGAGGGGCTGCGTATTTTTACCAGCCTTGACCCACTGGTACAGCGCGATGCGGAATTGTCCCTTAGCGCTACGGCCAAGCGGTTAAGAAGCCAGTATGGGCAGAAGCTGGATAAGTTGGAGGGTGCGCTGGTTGTCACCAGTACCGACACGGGAGAGGTGTTGGCGCTGGTGGGCGGTAAGGATACCAAGTACTCAGGTTTTAACCGGGCGCTGGATGCGGTTCGCCCCGTCGGCTCCGTGATTAAACCGGCGGTCTATCTCACCGCGCTTGCACAGCCCGAGCGCTACCAGTTAACCACATTGCTCGACGATGGACCCATTACCATTGAGCTGGAAAATGGCGATGTCTGGGAGCCGCGCAATGCGGATAAAAAAGACCACGGGAACGTTCCCTTGCACCGGGCGCTGGCGCACTCCTATAACCAGGCAACTGCGCGATTGGGTATGGAACTTGGGGTGCCGAACGTGATGGAGACGATCCGGAAACTGGGCGTCGAGCGCCCGCTGCCGGCTTATCCCTCGGTTATGCTTGGTGCTGTGGCGTTGTCGCCGCTGGAGGTCGCCTCGATGTACCAGACCATTGCTGCAGGCGGCTTTGATACACCGTTGCGGGCTATTCGCGCTGTCTCTACGGCCGAAGGCGAACCGCTCAACCGTTATCCCCTGCAGTTAGAGCAGCGTGTGGACCCGGATGCCGTTCATCTTCTGTATTACGCGCTACAGGAAACCATGCGTGAGGGGACCGGACGCTCTGTTTACGGGAGCCTGCCGGAAAATCTCGGTATTGCCGGTAAAACGGGCACCACGGATGATCTGAGGGACAGTTGGTTTGCCGGCTTTACCGGGGATCGCTTGGCGGTGGTCTGGCTCGGTAATGACGACAATTCGCCGTTAGGTCTTTCCGGTAGTACGGGGGCTTTGAAGGTCTGGCAGAGTCTGATGTTGCGTATTCACCCCCATTCCTTTGTAGGCGCTGTGCCGGAAAATATTAATTATCTCTGGGTCGACGATGAAACGGGCTCGCGCAGTGGTAAACTCTGCGAAGGTGCGCGGCAGGTGCCTTTTATTAAAGGTTCGGAGCCGCAGAGCAAGGTCAGCTGCTCGCCGGGAGAGCGTGTCGGAAACTGGATTAAGTCCTGGTTTTAGAGTGTCGTTTAGGGGGGATGGGTGTGAAAAAAGTAAGTGCTGTTTTTCTGGCTGGGGCCATGTTGATGATCGTCGGCTGCGCCAGTACGGTTGAGAATACCAATGTCCCGGTGGTTGATGCAGGGCAGACAAACACAGTAACGCCGCAGTCCGGTACTTACCCGTCAGCGAGCGACAATGAATTTGAGCCTGTTGCGCCGGCACCGGGCAATAACAGCAATCATGCTGTGCTGTCGCTGCTGGGTAGTGCCGAGCAGCAAACCCAGCGTGGCGATTACGTGGGAGCGGCCGGCTCCCTGGAAAGGGCTATTCGCATATCTCCGCGTGACGGTAGCCTGTACTACCAGTTGGCGCAGGTGCGCTATTTACAGGCCAACTACCATCAGGCCGAACAACTGTGTCGCAAGGCCATTTCCCTGGCGGCCGGCGATAACGATTTGTTGGCAAACAGTCGCTCGCTGATGGCGCGCGCCCAGAAGGCCGCGCAATCCAACTAGGTTGGGGTTCTTTCCAGGGCGTGCTCCAGTAATACGCTGGCGGCGCGCTTGGCGATGCTGGCTGCGTCAACCTGGGGGGAGACCTGGGCGGTTACAATCGCACCCTCCAGTAATATCGACAACTCGTCTGCCAACGCCTGGGGATCCGGAGCCCCAGCCTGTTCACACAGGCCCTTGATAAATTCCCGGCCCAGCCGTTTGTATTCTGCACAGACCTGACGAATGCTCAGGTTGCCTTCGGCATATTCGCCAATGGCATTGATGAAGGTGCAGCCAAAAAAATTCTGCTCCCTGAACCAGCAGGCGGCTGCGTCAAATATGGCAAGCAGTCTTCGCCTGGGATCGTTTCCTGCCTCGTTAACATGCTTCAGAAAATAGCTGCGTGACTGGACGTCCAGCTCGCGCAGGGTTGCGACAATCAGGTCGTCTTTGCTGCCGAAATGGGAATACAACGTTTTTTTGGTAACACCTGATTCTTTGGCAATCAGGTCGATGCCGGTTGCGTGAAAACCGTGTTGGTTGAAAAGTTCAAGGGCCGTGTGGATGAGTTGGTCGCGTTTTGAAAGGGCTGGCATGATCCGGATCCATAAAAATAAACCAAGCTGTTTAGCCTGTTTTAGGCGTATTTTTGTAATTATAGCCGATTTGTCTGTAAAAAATGGTTTGAAATTTTAATGGTTAGGGATTAGTCTTTCTTAAAGTATACAGATCGGTATACTTTGTTTCGGCTTGTCCAAGGAGAAATGCGTAATGTTTAAATGGTTAAAAGGTTGTGCGCTGGCCGCGACAGCGGGGCTTTCGGTATTAACAGGCCAAGTGTTGGCCGATTCAATGACGGGTATGGCAACCGGTTTGTCGCCCTGGGTGTCTGACAAGGGGCAGATTTCACTGCCGGAAGATTTCCGTCAAGAGATGGCGCATCTGGGTAGCTGGTTTGTTCCTGAGGGAGGCGCGGCAGGTTTTCACGATGTCTATGCGCAACGTGAAGCGGTGGAAGCGTATCGAAAAACAGGCATGTTTCCCGATGGCGCAGTACTGGTAAAGGAGCTGCGTTCGGCGGAAGCGGCTGATTACACTACCGGGAAAGGGGTTAATCGAGCGACGGGTAAAATACTGCAGACTTTCGTCATGGTAAAGGACAGTCAAAACCGTTTTGCCGACTCTGCCCAATGGGGCGATGGCTGGGGTTGGGCGCTGTTTAAGCCAGGTAGTGCGGTGAATGTTTCTACGGATTACCAGAATGACTGTCTAGGCTGCCATACGCCAGCCAAGAAAACAGACTGGGTGTACATTGAGGGGTACCCGACTCTCAACAAGTAGTGTTTGATGGTGTTACCCGGGTTATTTCAGCTCCTGAAGCCCGGGTAACATCCTTTTTGGTATGCATGGTGCCGCCTTTAGCATCGTGCGTGTTAAGGGCGGCCAACCATTATTTCAAGCGTTGAAAAACCCGGTCTGCAGCCGCTAACGTTTCTTCAATATCTTCGTCGCTGTGCGCGGCCGACATAAAGCCGGTTTCATAACAGGCTGGCGCCAGGTAAACACCCTCTTCAAGCATGCCGTGGAAGAACTGATTGAAACGGTTGGTATCGCCGGCCATGACCTGTTGGAAGTTTGTGACCGGATGGTGGTCAGTAAAGAAGCCGCCGATCATGCTGCCGACATGGTTGGTTGTGAAGGGAATCGCGGCGATTGAGGCGAGTTCCTCCAGCCCTTCCGCAAGCCGGGTCGTGCGAGCGAAAATGGGCTCATAGAATCCGGGCTGGCTGATTGCATCCAGGCAGGCGAGGCCTGCGGCCATGGCAACTGGGTTGCCCGAGAGGGTGCCAGCCTGATACACAGGGCCGAGCGGCGCAATCTGTTCCATGATTTCACGTTTACCGCCGAAAGCGCCAACCGGCATGCCGCCGCCAATGACTTTGCCGAGGGTGGTGAGATCGGGCTTGATGCCGTAGTAACCCTGGGCGCCCTGCAGGCCAAGACGAAAACCGCTCATGACCTCATCCAAAATCAATAGGGTACCGAATTGGTCGCAGATTTCCCGTAACCCTTCGAGGAAACCAGGAACGGGGGGCACACAGTTCATATTACCGGCGACCGGCTCGACGATAATACAGGCGATTTCTTCGCCAATCTGGGCGAAGGCTTCCTTAACGTTGTCCAGGTCGTTGTAGGTTAGGGTGATGGTGTGTTCGGCGAGACTGGCTGGCACGCCGGGCGAAGTGGGTACGCCAAGTGTCAGTGCGCCAGAGCCGGCTTTTACCAGCAGTGAATCGGAATGGCCGTGGTAACAGCCTTCGAATTTGACAATTTTATCGCGCCCCGTGTAACCGCGAGCCAGACGGATCGCGCTCATGGTGGCTTCGGTACCGGAGTTGACGAAGCGAACCAGATCCATGACAGGCATGATGTCGCAGATACGCGCCGCCAAAACGGTTTCAATTTCTGTGGGCGCGCCAAAGCTGAGGCCTTTGTAGACTTCGTCGATAACAGCCTGGCGAACGCCGGGGTGGTTGTGGCCAAGAATCATGGGGCCCCAGGATTGTACGTAATCGATATAGCGTTTGCCGTCAGCGTCGTAGATGTAGGCGCCCTCTGCATGGTCGATAAACAACGGGGTGCCGCCCACGGCTTTAAACGCACGAACCGGCGAATTGACGCCGCCGGGGATGAATTGCTGGGCCTGTTGGAAAAGTTCTTCAGATCGGGACATTAATAAAATCTCTTAAAGCATTAAATGGGGCGAACAACGGCCAAAATCACGACCGCAACCAAAATAAGTACCGGAAACTCGTTAAACCAGCGGAAAAAAATATGCCCCGGTTGTACCGTCTCCTGCAGGAATTTTTTGCGGTAGGCGCCGCACATGAAGTGGTAACCCACCAGAATCGCAACCAGGATGATTTTTATCATCAGCCAGTATTGCTGGGTATAAGCTTGCCAGTTGAGCGCAGCCAGCCAGCTGCCAAGGCCAAGGGTGGCGATCATTGAGGGCATCATGATACCGCGGTAGAGTTTCCGCTCCATTACCTTGAAGCGTTCCCGGCTGATGTCGTCTTTGCTCATGCTGTGATAAACGAACAGGCGAGGCATATAGAAAAGGCCGGCAAACCAGCAGACCACGGCTATGATGTGAAAGGCTTTAATCCAGAGCATTACTGTTTGTGTAGGTAAAAGTTTTCGATGTCATCGTGGGTCAGGATACCGGCGATGGATTTCATGGTGGAGGTTACCCTGCGTTCCACGTAGAGTGCCTTGAAGCCGCTGCCATGTAAAGCTTCCAGCGCTTCCTGCAGGGTTGCTTCGTGGGGGATGCTGGTCATATCCAGGCGGCGGGCGGGGATCGATAAAAGGTCAATGACCGGCTGATGCTCCGCTTCCTGCTCGGCGGCCTGCGCCTGTGTCGGCAGTTCGTTTTCTTCCAGGTAACGGGCCAGGTCGGCAGCCGGCATCAGCTGTGACGGCGTATTGTCCACGCTGATGACGATCCATTCGGGTTGTTTACCCAAAATGGTTTCAAGCTGCTCGGCCGTGAGGTTTTGGTCGTAACGCACAAAGTTTTCATTCATCAGGCTGCTGACGCCTGCGCGGCGTAACGCCTGCTGCAGCGGCGTGTCATTGAGGGCTTTGCCCTGGTTGGCCAGCATTGCCACAAAGACGGAGGGTTCCTTGAAGACGCTGTGCGTGGTGATGTTGGCGATGATGATGGTGAGCATCGCGGGTAGGATAATATTGGGATTGGCGGTTAACTCAAGCAGCGCCATCAAGGCAGCCAGCGGTGCTTGCAGTGTGGCTCCCATCATGGCGCCCATGCCCAGCATACTGTAAATGCCAACTTCCGAGGCGTATTCAGGTAGCAGCATGTTGCCGATAATGCCTAGTGCTGCGCCAGCGGTGGCGCCGACCACCATCACGGGGCCGATCAGGCTGATGGGGATGCCGAGGCCAACCGGAATGGAGGTGGCAAGTAATTTTGCAAAGGCTATCACCATGAGTAACTGTAGCGTGCCGCTACCGCTGAGTGCGCTGTTTACCGAATCGTAACCCACGCCCATGATAGCGGGAACGGCCATTGCCAGTAAGCCGGAAATCAGCCCCGCCAGTAAAGCGCGCGCCATCAGGGGGTAACGCTGCAGGCGCCCCATGGTGCGTACGATTTTGATGAAAAGTGCGGAGAGCGTGCCGAAGATAAGCCCGAGCAGGATGGTGAAAGGGATATCCCAAAGCGAGTTAATGCTGAGCGCCGGGACCTGGAAAGCAGGCTCCGCACCATACACGAGACGTGTGATCACCGTCGCGGAGACGGAGGCTAGGATCACCGGGGTAAATCCTGCGATGGTGTACTCCATAATGATCACTTCCATGGCGAAAATGACGCCGGCAATCGGGGTGTTGAAGGAGGCGGAGATGGCTGCTGCTGCGCCGCAGCCCACCAAAACCCGAATGCTGTTGTTGGGGAGTTTCAAGCGGCGGCCAAAAAAACTGCTGAAGGCGGCGCCCAGGTGAATAGCCGGGCCTTCCCGGCCGGCCGATTGCCCGCTTAATAGCGATGTCACTGCGGCAAGGAATTGTGCGCCGGCATTTTTCAGGCTGAGGTGGCCCTGGTGGTAGTTAAGGCGCTCAAGGACATGGGGGACGCCCACATCCCGGTATTCTTTTTTCAGGAGCGTGAAAATTATTCCGATCAACAGGGTTCCGAGAAGCGGCGCTAGAAACTGGGAAAGCGTTGACAGGCCTTCAAAATTTTCCGGGTTGTTGTTCGGTAGCCAGTAGCGCAACGGAATTTCGATGGCTTGGCGCAGCGCCAGAATCACCAGGCCTGAGATGATACCTGACAAAATACCCAGCAACGCAAACTGAGGCAGGGCCTCAAGGTTGGCGACGCGGTGGCGGAAATTGTCCAGGGAAAAGCGGCGGCGGCTCATGCTGGAATAGGAGGATCCTTGGATTATCTTTTTTCTTTGGGGAAGTTGTTCATTATACTGGCTATCCCACTAAACCGTTAGCCGGGCGCATATTTAGGCGCTGCCTGGTTAAAAAATGAGGTCGTTGAGATAAAGGTCGGTATTGTTGGTGGAACAGGCTATACAGGGGTTGAGCTGTTGCGGTTGCTGGCAACGCACCCGGAGGTGTCGCTGGAGGTCATTACTTCTCGCTCGGAAGAGGGGGTTCCTGTTGCGGACATGTTCCCGAATCTGCGTGGTCATTTTGATCACGCTTTTTCTGTGCCGGATATCAAAAAACTTGCTGAGTGTGATTTGGTGTTTTTCGCAACGCCGCATGGTGTGGCGATGCCGATGGTGCCTGAGCTGCTGGATGCCGGTGTCCGCATTATTGATTTGGGTGCGGATTTTCGTATCAGGGATGTAGCCAATTGGGAGAAGTGGTATGGCTTGACGCATACCTGCCCCGAGGCGGTGGCTGAAGCGGTTTACGGCCTGCCTGAAGTGTATCGGGAAGCAGTGAAAACGGCCCGCCTGGTGGCGAACCCTGGCTGTTATCCAACGGCCGTACAGTTGGGCTTTTTCCCCTTGGTGGAAAAAGGGTTGGTGGATCCGGCTCACCTGATCGCCGATGCCAAATCAGGCGTCAGCGGTGCCGGGCGTAAAGCGGCCGTGGGTACCCTGCTTTGTGAAGCCAGTGAAAGCTTTAAGGCCTATGGCGTTCCTGGCCACCGTCACCTGCCGGAGATTATGCAGGGGTTGAATGCGCGTAGCGAGACGCCGGTTGGCTTGACCTTTGTGCCGCACCTGACGCCAATGATCCGGGGAATCCATGCCACCCTGTATGGAACCTTGCTTGATACGTCTGTAGACCTGCAGGCGCTTTACGAAGCGCGTTATGCGGATGAGCCCTTTGTCGACGTGTTGCCGGCGGGAAGCCATCCTGAAACCCGTTCCGTAAAAGGTGTGAATCATTGCCGAATTGCCGTTCATCGTCCGCAGGGCGGTGATACGGTGGTGGTGTTGTCAGTGATTGATAACCTGGTAAAAGGCGCGGCCGGGCAGGCGATCCAGAATATGAATATTATGTTCGGCTTGCCCGAGGACCGGGGGCTTGAGATGGCTGCCCTGCTGCCATAAGCCTTTGAGCTCGATGCCTAGCGTTAAGGGAAGTAAGCACCATGGGCTGGTTATCAAGCACCGCCGGCCCATGCAGCCAATGATATGGTTTGCAGGGGGAGTGCTGGCTATTCTTCTGGTGTGGCTGCTCGGTTTCTTTTTTGGCCAGTACTATGAGCGTGATCGTGCCGTTGTTTCCGATAGCGGGCGATTAACCCGCGAACAGCTGGAAGTCAGGATTGCTGAGTTGACTCAGGATCGGCTGGTCGATCAGGTCGCCCTCGAAAGCGCTCGCAAAAGCTTAAGTAACAAACGGCAACAGATCGACCAGCTGGAGCGTGAAGTTGCTTTCTATAAAGCGGTAATGGCGCCTGAGGATGGTCTGAATGGCCTGCGGCTGGCGCGCTTTAATGTTGCCTCTGCGTCCGGTAAAGGGGTGTTTGAACTCCGCTGGTCGTTGGTGCAGGCGGGGAAGAATACCCGGTATCTTTCCGGCGAGACAGAGCTTGAGCTGCTCGGTTCTCAAGGTGGAGAGAAAAAGGTGCTATCTTTAAAAGATGTGGTTAAGGAAGTGCCGGATCTGAAGTTTAAGTTTCGTTACTTCCAGAATTTTTCGGTCCGGGTGAGTTTGCCGGACGGGTTTGTGGCTGAAAAGGTCCGGTTGACCGCTGCCTCTCAGGGTAAAAAGGCGCAAACCGTTTCCCAGGAATTTGCCTGGGTGGTTCAGGAGATGTTGGTTGATGTGGAATAAAGCCAAACAGGGTAAGCAGCACCGTTATGACACTTTGATTTCCAATCAAATGGAAATCAAAGGGGATTTGTACTTTTCGGGTGGGCTGCACATTGATGGAAAGGTGTACGGCAGTGTTATTGCCGAACCAGGTTCAGGCGCCGTGGTGCGCGTAAGTGATCACGGCCTGGTTGAGGGCGAGTTAAAGGCCCCTCATGTGATTATTAATGGCAGAGTCGATGGTGATGTTTTTTCATCTGAACATGTCGAATTAGCTGGTAATGCGGTGGTTAATGGCACGGTACATTACAAGTTGATCGAGATGGTGGTTGGCGCCCAGGTTAATGGCAGCCTTGTGCATCAGGAGGAACCTGAAACGGGCAAGGGTGTGAGTGAGTCGGGTGGAGCTACCGATGAGCAGCCTGAAATTAAGAGTGTTTCAAATAGTTGACTGAAACACTCAGGGAAAGCGATAATCAACGGTTGTTGAGTTTTGTTTTTTGAGTTGAGGTATGGGTTTTATGTCCGAAATGCCTATCACTTTTTGTGATGCAGCTGCTAATAAAGTTAAATCCCTGATGGAGAGCGAGGGAAACGACGAGCTGATGTTGCGTGTGTTTGTCACTGGCGGTGGTTGTTCAGGCTTTCAATACGGCTTTACGTTTGATGACGCTGCTGCCGAAGATGATACCCGCATTGATAGAGACGGCGTGATCATGCTGGTTGATCCGATGAGCTTCCCCTACCTGCAGGGAGCGGAAGTGGATTATGAAGAGGGCTTGATGGGTTCTCGCTTCCTGGTGCGTAACCCTTCGGCAAAAACAACCTGCGGCTGCGGTTCCTCCTTCTCCATTTAGGATCAAGTTTTCAGCAACTGTATTCCTGTCAGGGCTGGCTACAGTGGAGGGGGTATGTGTGTATCGCGAATAACTTGCCTCCTGCTAGCCTGCTTTTTTGCGTTAGTTACACCCCCTGTTTTTGCTGAGACAGCAGAACCTGCCCTTAAATATGCGGTGCCACCGTCGCAATCCAAAGGCTTTGTCGCGCGCATAGACTTGCATACCGCTGAAGAAATCGAGGTGATGCTGCGACGGGCCGAGCTTTACCTGGAAGCGAGCGAAAACTATCCCGATCAGGAGCCCATCGTCGTTATTCTGCATGGGCCGGAATTACAGCTATTCAATCGGCGTAATTATGGCCGGTACAAGGATATCGTCGGTTTGGCTGCGCGGTTGGATGCGCTTAATGTGATCAATGTGCAGGTCTGTGAAGTGCAGATGGCGGTTGAGGGGCTTTCCATTAACGACCTGCCGCATTTTGTCGAGACGATTCCTTACGGCCCGGATGAAAAGACGCGGCTCCTAAAAAAGGGTTATCAGTATTTTTGATTTCCAGGGGCTGGGAATGCTTGTAAATCAGGCGTAATACACCCCGCCGAGAATGCAGGGTTCGTTCGCGCCTGTAACGGCGGGCAGGTTCCCACTGCTTCTTGCCAGCGTTTGCTTCGCCAGCCAAGCGAAGGCGATTGCCTCAACCCAGTCGGGTGGTACATCAAGTGCTTGCGTCGTGCTGATTGAGCAGCCAGGGTTGAGCGCTGCGATTCTTTCCAATAAAAAGCCGTTGTGCGCACCGCCTCCACAGACGTAAATTTCCCGGCAGTCGGAGAAGTGTTGTTGTAGCGCCTGGCTAATCGTTATGGTCGTCAACTCGGTGAGTGTTGCTGCAATGTCTTTGGCTTTTAGTGATGCGGTGTAACCTTGGAGCTGAGTGCTCAACCAGTGAGGGTTGAACAGTTCACGACCGGTACTTTTAGGCGGGGCTTCCTGAAAGTAGGAGGTGGTCAGCATGTTTTTTAGCAGTTCCTGGTCAACAGTACCACTGCGTGCCCAGCTGCCGTTTGAGTCGAAGGGTTGTTGGGTATGAAGCTGGCACCAATGGTCAATCAGTACGTTGCCTGGGCCAGTGTCAAAGCCGCTCGCTTCTTTTGGCTTGCTGGCGGGTAAGAACGTCAGGTTTGCCATGCCGCCGATATTGAGTATGGCTCTATCGGTGGCTAATGAGTGAAACTGGGCCGCATGGAATCCCGGTGCAAGAGGCGCTCCCTGGCCGCCGGCTGCCATATCGCGACGGCGGAAATCGGCAACTGTCGTGATACCGGTTTGCTGAGCGATGACATTAGGGTCGCCAATTTGCAAGGTAAAGGGCGTGGCCAGGCAGGGTTCATGGCGGATGGTTTGGCCATGACTGCCGATAGCGCTTACCTGCGAAGCCTTGATGCCTGTTTCCGCCAGCAGGTTATTGACGGCTTCGGCAAAGAGTCGGCCAACCTGGTGGTCGGCGCATCCCATGCGCAGGACTTCATTTTCTCCCCTTGAGCAAAGGGCAAGAAGGTCCTGACGCAGTTGTTGAGGGATTTGGCTTGTGGCGGCCGCAACCAGTCTGGGTTGCCCTGAACTGAAGTCGACGAGCGCGGCGTCAATAGCGTCCAGGCTGGTGCCGGACATCAGGCCGATAAAGTAGGGTTTGTCCATGCTGGTGTAAATTTCAGCCCGAGGCGCCCGAGGGCGCTAGCGGTTATAGGCCAACCACTCCTGGTGAGCATCCAGCTGGGCCAAAGCAGGTTGGATCATCTGCTTGAAGATTGGCATTTCTTCGTCGCTGATCGCTTTGGCTTTAGGGAGTTTGTCCAGGATGGTGCGCGGGTTTCTATGCACGCCATTCACCAGAAATTCATAGTGTAAATGGGGGCCGGTTGCCCAGCCTGTGGCACCAACCCGGCCAATTAGCTGGCCCTGTTTGACCTTGTCGCCTCGTTTCACGTGACGCTTGGAGAGGTGCAGGTATTTGGTTGTGTATTGCTGGCCGTGCTGGATAACCAGGAAGTTCCCGTTGGCTTCGCTATAACCGGCCCGAACTACGCGGCCGTCTCCAGGGGATACGATGGGGGTGCCGGTAGGCGCTGCATAGTCAATGCCGCGGTGGGCTTTGACTTTTTTATGAATAGGGTGTTTGCGCTGCAGGTTGAAGCCGGAACTGATGCGGGTGAAATCCACAGGCGAGCGCAGGAAGGCTTTTCGCATGCTGATGCCTTCGGGCGTATAGTAGCCCTGTTTGCCGTCCTGGCTGATGTAGCGAATGGCGGTGTGAACGTCGCCCTGGTTGATGTACTGGGCGGAAATGATGTTGCCCACGCCGATTTTTTCGCCGTCAAGGTATTGCTCTTCATATAAAACAGTGAAGCTGTCGCCGCGGCGAGGGTCGAGAATAAAGTCGATCACGCCGCCAAAGATATTGGCCAGTTCCATAATGGTTTTCTGGGGTAATTCCGCTTTTTGGCCTGCCAGGAACAGCGAGTTCTCAAGGTCGGCGGTTGCAAAACGAGTATGGATATCGGGAGTGCGCACAATTTCTTCAACGTCATATCCGGACTCCGTGCGAGTGAAGAGTGTGCTTTCCAGGCGATTTTTCTGGTGACGCAGTTTTTCCAGATGGCCATCTTTGACGACAACCGAGATGCTTTGGCCGGGGCGCAGCTTGTGCAGGTTGGTGCTTTCGTGATCCTTGGCTGCTTCCGTAATACGGTAAACATCGCGTGCCGTCAGGTTGGCGCGCAGGAATAAGGTGGTAAGCGAATCCCCGCTTTTCACCGTTACCGTATGCCAGTTTTCGACCGGCTTTGCGGGTTCTTTATCTATGATTGCAACTTCTTCGGATGGCTTTGTGTCGGTTGGCAATGGTAACGATTCGGCGCGGCGGGCAGAGACGTCTTCGGAAGGGGCAACCAGCAAGAGAAGGCCAATAATTGCGGTCACCGCGCTAATAATAAGAAGGTGACTTTTAGGGTAAAGTTTTGACATAGGCTCGATGTTCTAAAGCTGTTTATTTGCGAAGTGAGTATTTGAACCGCGAATTGGACTCGTTGCTGTAAGTATGGTTCATAAGCGTGGAAGTATAGAATTTTTTTGATAATAAAGTACACCTTGACATGGGGTCGCTTAGTTCCTGGTGTTATAATCGCTGCCTTTTTAGGCTGGTCTTTTGCTTGAGGGCAAGGGTCAGGATGCACTAAACCTTGCTGGTAGGTATTGAGCGGGATCAACGAGTCATGACATCAATAGCTGAAACTCTGGAAATAATTAAACGTGGAACCGATGAGATCCTTTTGGAGGATGAGTTGGTGGCGCGCCTGGAAACGGGGCGTCCGCTGCGAGTGAAGGCGGGTTTCGACCCCACTGCACCGGATTTGCACCTGGGGCACACGGTGCTGATTAATAAACTGCGCCAGTTTCAGGAGCTGGGGCATGAGGTGTTGTTTCTGATTGGTGATTTTACCGGAATGATCGGGGATCCTACGGGCAAGAATGTGACGCGTAAGCCGCTGACGCCTGAACAGGTCGCTGAGAATGCCAAAACCTATAAAGAGCAGGTATTTAAGATACTGGATCCGGAGAAGACTCAGATTGTCTTCAACTCCGAATGGATGGGTAGCATGAATGCGGCTGAGTTGATTCAGCTGGCGGCTCAGCAGAGTGTGGCGCGTATGCTTGAGCGTGACGATTTCAAGAAGCGCTATGCCAATCAGCAATCAATTGCCATTCATGAATTCCTTTATCCGATGATTCAGGGTTATGACTCGGTTGCTCTTAAGGCTGATATCGAGCTGGGAGGAACTGACCAGAAGTTTAACCTGTTAATGGGGCGCGAGTTGCAGAAGCATTTCGGTCAGTCGCCGCAGATTGTGATGACCATGCCGATCCTTGAAGGGCTGGATGGTGTGCAGAAGATGTCCAAGTCACTGAATAACTATATAGGCGTTAGCGATCTGCCGGGTGAGATGTACCGCAAGATTATCTCAATGCCTGACGAGCTGATCTGGCGTTATTTTGAGCTGTTGAGTTTCCGGCCGATGGCGGAGGTCGAACGGTTTAAGTCGGAGGTTGAGGCCGGTGCCAATCCGCAGGCAGTCAAAATCAAGTTGGCGGAAGAGATTGTTGAGCGGTTTCATGGAAAGGAGGCGGCGGCAAGTGCGCATAAAGGTGCAGGTAACACGCTAAAGGCGGGAGAGATTCCTGATGACCTGCCGGAAGTAGCGGTTGCAGCCGATGGTCAGGAAGCGCTGCCTATCAGTGCTGTGCTGAGAATGGCCAAACTGGTGCCTAACAGTAATGCGGCGCGGGATGTGCTGGGTCGTGGCGCGGTATATGTGGATGGTCAGCCCTGTGAGTCGACCCTGAAACTGGCCGTAGGAAGTGAGCAGGTTATCCAGGCGGGCAAGAAGAAAATAGCCCGTGTGAAAATAGTTTAAAAAGGAGCTTGTTATTGTGGTGCGTGTCGCTATAATGCG